>CAVWOZ010000017.1:0-178370 GCA_963756595.1 uncultured Acidobacteriota bacterium | reverse complement strand
CCTCAGCCCGCCGGCCGCGCCACGAGCGAGAACAGCTCGCCGAACACCGGATGGAGGTCGGCCGCGACGCCGATCTCCAGCCGTTCCGCCGCCGCGGCCAGGGCCGCGTCGCCGTCGCGCAGCGCCAGCGGCCAGAGCAGCGTCAGGCGGTTGAGGCCGCGGCGCAGGTGGCGGCGTTCGAGGCGGAACGCCGCCCGGGTCCAGCGCTCGGCCGTGGCGATCGTTCCGAGCTCCTCCCCGTCGACGGCGATCCGCACCTCGCCCGCTCCCTCCGGCCGGCGGAGGGTGAGGTCGAGGTCCACATCCCGTTCGCCGTCGCAGATCAGGCAGAAGGCGGTCTCCGGCCACGGGGAGCGCAGGGTGGCGCGGCGGGAGAGGTCGGCGAAGCTCATCACCTCGGGGTAGAAGCGCGCGAGCGGCTCCCAGAGGTAGATCGGCGCGACCAGCTCGGTCCCTTGCGGTTGGATCGCGAGGTGCTCCAGCAGAGCTGAGTCGATCCATTCTCCCGCCGGGCGCCCGCGGCGTGCGAGGACCGCGCGGATCGCCAGGATCAGGTCGGCGTCGAGATGGTCCCAGCGCCAGCCGTGCTGGAGGAGGAGGCGGTAGGGGGAGGCGAGGTTCCGCTGCTGGGCCGCGGTGAGCACGGCGGGGGCGGTTGAGCAGCGGGCGGCGACCAGGTCGCGCATCGCCGCCTCGACGCCGGGGGAGGCGTCGAGCGCCGCCGCGATCCAGGGCTCGAGAAGCGGCGGCTTCGCCCCGGTCGGCAGCAGCCGGTGGGCGGTGTGGACGGCGGCGCCGAAGCGGGCGGTCGCCTCCTGCTCGGGGATGATCCCCGGGGCGGGGCCCCGGAGGATAACGGGGAGGAGGGTCTGCCAGCCCGGTGCTTCCTCCAGCATCCCCGAGAGGTCGAGCACCTGGGCCGCCACGGCGGCCATGGCGACCTGGATCCCCTCCAGGGTGAGATGGCAGTAGTCGAGGAAGAGGCGGCTTCCCGGGAGCTCGCCGCCGGTGTGCTCGGCGAAGACCTCCCGCAGGTCGACGGCGAGGAAGCCGTGCCGGCGCGCCCCCTCCCGCAGCAGCCCGCGGGCCGCGGAGGTGGCGAGCGGCGCGCTCAGCGTGGCGAGGGTGGCGTAGGGGGCGGCGTCGACCTCGGCGAGGCAGGCGGCGCGCTCGGCATCGCAATTTCCGAGGCTGCGGTGGGCGCGGGCGAGGAGGCGCCAGGTCGTCGAGCAAGCGCCGCCGTCGAGCCCCTGCATCGCCGTGGCGGTGGCGAGGGCGGCCGCGAATTCGCCGGCATCCAGCTCCGTGGTGGCTTTTGCGTGGAGGGCGTGCCAGCGGGAGGTGCCGTCGCCGGGGAGCCAGAGGGGGGGCTGGCGGGTCTCCCAGTTGGCCAGATTGACCTCGGGGATCACCACCACCACGGGGATGCCGACCTCCCGCGCCAGCGCGGCGAGGGTGGCGAGCGCCCCCTCGGCCACCTGGCGCAGCCGCTCTTCCGCGCGTCTTACCGGCCCCGCCGTCCCGCCCTCCCGCAGCGCCTGGGCGTAGCGCTGGCGGGCGGTCACGGACGGTGCGTAGGGGGAGACCTCCGGGGTCTCCAGCAGGTTCCAGTTGTTCCCCACGAAGAGGACGAGCACGTCCGGCTGGATCTGCAGCGAGGCGCGCACCGTCTCGGCCAGCGAGGGGAGGGTCTCGTTGGTGCGCGCGAGGTCGATCACCTCGAAGTTGGCGTCGCCGCCCACGCTCCGCAGCTGCGCCTCGAGCACCCGCGCGGGAGTGACGTACGGGGCGTAGAGATAGCCCGCCGCCACCGACTCGCCGAAGAAGCCGACCCGCAGGGGAAGCTCGCTCACTTTCCGCCGCAGGGTCTTCACCGCCGCGTGCTGGTCGCCGAGCGGCTCCGGGTCGGGGCGCACCCAGACGACCTCGCCGTCGATGTCTTCAGAAGATCGCGGCTGCCAGATGCTGATCGGCTCCGGCGGACGGGGGATCGGTTGCGGTGCCGAGGTGCCGGATGGCTCGGCCAGCAGCCCGGCGGCCTGGAGGAGGCGGACGGTGCGCAGCCCCTCCGGGGTGGCGAGGAGCGCCGCGAGCTCGTCCATCTCCTGATGAGGACGCTTCATACGAAGGTGTAGAGGTCGGCGGGGATCGCCGCCGATCCGCGGGCGAAGCCGCTCCGCGCCTGCTCGCGCCAGGCGGGGAGGAGATCGGCCCAATTGGCGGGGAGCGCCGCGCGGTCGATCAGGAAGTCCTCGATCGCCAGGGCGTCGATGCCGGAGACCCCGAGGCAGGAGAGGGCGTCGACGGGGGAGGCGACGATCGGCTCGCCGCGGACGTTGAACGAGGTGTTGACCAGGAGCGGGCAGCCGGTCCGTCGGCGGAACGCTTCGAGCAGGGCGGCGTAGCGCGGGGCGACCGCCGCGGCGCTGTCGTCCACGGTCTGCGGGCGGGCCGAGCCGTCGACGTGGGTGACGGCGGGGAGGTCGAGCGGCGAGATCACCTGGCAGGTCTCCAGCATGTAAGGGGAGGGGTGATCGAGGTCGAAGTGCTCGCCTGCGTACGTCGCGAGGACGCTCGGCGCGAAGGGGCGGAACGCCTCGCGCTTCTTGACCAGCCGGTTCAGCCGGTCGCGCATCCCGGGATCGCGCGGGTCGGCCAGCAGGCTCCGCCCGCCGAGCGCGCGGGGGCCCATCTCCATCGCCCCCTGGAACCAGCCGACCACCTCGCCGCGCGCCAGCCGCTCGGCCACCGCCGCGAGCAGCACCTCCTCGCGCCCGCGGAAATCCTCGGCCGCGACGCCGGCCGCCAAGAGCAGGCCGGCGACCTCGCCGGAGGTCCAGCGGGGGCCGAGATAGACGTGGCGGAGCGGCTCCGGCCGGCCGCCGCCGAGCTCCACGTGCGCCAGGGCGGCGGCGCCCAGGCAGGCGCCCGAGTCGCCGGCGGCCGGCTGCACGAAGAGGCGGTCGAAGGGGCCGTCGCGCAGGAGGCGCCCGTTGGCCACCACGTTGAGGGCGACCCCTCCCGCCATGCAGAGGTCGGGGAGGCCGGTCTGGTCGTGGAGCCAGGCGGCCTTCTCGAGCAGCACCTCTTCCAGCACCGCCTGGAGGCTCCGCGCCACGTCCTGGTGGAAGCGGGTGATCTCCGCCTCGGGGCGCCGCGGCGGCGCCCCGAAGAGGCGGGGGAGGGCGTCCGAGTACATCCGCCGGCCGCGCACGAAGTCGAAGTAGCCGAGGTCGAGCCGGTACTGCCCGCCGGGGCCGCCGGGGGACGCCGACACCAGCCGGCGCATCTCCGCGAGGTAGGCCGGCTCGCCGTACGGGGCCAGCCCCATCACCTTGTACTCGCCGTCGTTGACCTCGAACCCCAGGTAGGAGGTGAGGGTGGCGTAGAGGAGGCCGAGCGAATGGGGGAAGTCCACCGTCTCGAATAGCTCGACGGCGGCGCCGCGCCCCCGGCCGTAGCTGGTGGTGGCCCACTCGCCGACGCCGTCCACGGTGAGCAGGGCGGCCTCCGGAAACTCCGAGAAGAGGAAGGCGCTGGCGGCGTGCGAGCGGTGGTGCTCGCAGGTGACGATCGGCCCCTCCCAGCCCAGCCCCTCGCGGATCGCCCGCTCGGGAGCCCCCGCGTCGAGCCAGGCCAGGTCCGGCGCCCCCCCCTCCGGCAGCCCGGCCCAGAGCTGGCGGGAGAGCTTGCGGACCGGCGATTCGTAGTAGGCGACGGCGTCGAGGTCGGTGAGGGCGAGGCCGCCGGCGCGCAGGCAGTGGCGGAAGGCCGCCACCGGCAGCCGGGGGTCGTGCTTCACCCGCGAGAAGCGCTCCTCCTCGGCGGCCGCCACCAGCCGGCCGTCGCGCAGCAGGCAGCAGGCGGATTCGTGGAAGAAGGCGGAGAGGCCGAGGACGTTCAAGCGGAGGCTACAGCCGGGCGCGAGCCAGCGCCTTCTTCTCGTCGCCGGGGGCACCCGGGGGGCCGAGCAGCGCCAGGCGCCGGGCGGCGAGGGCGTGGGTGGACATCGGCTCCTCGCCGGCGAGCTTGGGAGCGGCCACCCGCCGGTAGTAGCCGCGCGCGGTGTCCGGCAGGCCGTAGGCCTCGGCGAGCCGGCCGAAGACGTACCAGTCGCCGGCGGCGGGGGACTCGCCACCGCGGGCGGCGACCGCCTGCACGGCGACCCGGTAGGCCTCCGGGGTGCGCCCCAGCTCGGCGTAGAGGGCGGCGAGGGTGTGGAGGAATTCCGGCTGGGCGTAGTCGGTGAGCGCCGCGGCGCGCTGGGCGTCGTCGAGCGCCTCGGCGTCGGCGCGGCCGAGCTGGAGGCGGAGCCAGGCGAGCGAGTTGTAATCGCTCGCCGTCGCCTGGCCGGCCGCCGCGAGCCGGCGCAGCGGCGCCTCGGCCGCCGCGAGGTCGCCGCGGTGGAGGGCCGCCGCAGCCAGCAGCTCGAGCGCCCAGGGGTCGTCCGCCGAGCGCTCCAGGCGGCGCTCGGCCAGCGCCCGCACCTCGTCCCATTTTCCCCACCCCGCGAGCGCGCGGACGGCCAGGCGCTCGGCGCCGGAGGAGGCCGGATCGGCGGCCAGCAGTCTGCCGGCCGCCGCGTGCATCTCGCTCCAGCGATGGAGATCGCCGTAGGCGAGGCCGAGCGCGGTGTCGAACGCCCGGCGCCGCTCGCCCTCCGGCGCCGCCTGGCGGCAGGCTTCGAGCTGCGGCAGCGTCCGGCCGTCTGGAGCGAGCAGCACCAGGGCGGCGCAGCGGGCGTCCCCGGCGGCGGGGGTCCCGGCCGGTGGCCAGAGGGCGGGGAAGGAGTCCGCCGGCTCGTCGGAGCTCCGCGGGCCGGCGTCCACGGCGGCGGCATCGGCGTCGGCGCGGGCCCAGTCGAGCCAGCGCCGGGCGCCGGCGAGGTCGTTGCGGCGCAGCCGGAGGAGAGCCTGGTCGCCGAGCTTGGCGGGCTCGTCGCCGAGCGCCGCGATCCGGAAGCCCCCCTCCTCGCGGACCACGTAGACGGCGAGGTCGCGGGCGCTCCTCTCGAGGGGGAAGGAGAGGAGGACGCGGTAGCCCGTGGCGTCGTCGCCGCTGGCGCTCGTGCGCAGCGCGGCGAGGGCGAAGTCGAGCGCTACGTCGGGCGGCAGCTCGCCGAGGCGGAGCTGGCGGCGGGCGGTGGCGCTGCCGGCGGCGAGGAGGCGCTCGGTCTCCGGGCTCGCGGCCGCGGTGAGGGTCAACAGCTGCCGGGCGACCGCCTCCGGCGTCTGCGGCGGGCCCGGCGCCGCGGGCGTCGCGGGCGCGGCGGCATCCTCGTGGCGCCGGGTGCGGCGCAGCAGGTCGGCGAGCGCGAGCTGGGCGGCGGCGTCGTCCGACTGCCGGCCGGCGCTCTCGATCAGCGCCGCCGCCTCGGGGTAGCGGCGCGCCAGCACCAGGAGCTGGGCGGCCGAGCGCAGGGCGGCGGCGCGGGGCGGGTTGTCGTCGAAGCGGTGGTCCGCCTCGCGGAGGGCGGCCTCGACGCCGTCGGTCGCCGCCACGGCGACCAGCGAGAGGACGCCGGCCGCCGGCGAGTCGGCCAAGCCCGCGGCCAGCTCCCGCGCCTCGGCGTAGCGGCCGGAGCGCACGAGATCGGTGAGCAGCCCCTCGTCGGCCACGGCTTCCCCGGACATGCCGGCGGCCGTGCCGAGCTCCTTCCTGAGCGCCCGGTATTCGTCGACGGCGGCGGCGAGGTCGGCGCCCGCCGTATAGCGCCGGCCGCGGGCGTCGTGCTCGAGGAGGACGGCGAGGTCGCCGCGGGTGGCGGCGTCCTGGAGGTCGAGCTCCTTCGCGCGGCGGAGGGCGGCGAGGGCGCCGGCGCGGTCGAAGCCGGGGGCGAAGCGGCGGCCGAGCTCGTCAGCCTCCAGCACGCGGCCGAGGGCGCGCCAGGCGAGCGCCGACTTCGGCTCCAGGCGCACGGCCTGGCGGGCCTCCTCGCGCGCCGCCTCGCCCATGCCGCCGGCGAGCAGGGCGCGGGCGATGCGGGTGTGGGGGAGCGCCTGGCGCGGCTCCTGGGCCGCCTCGCGCGCGAACTCGGCGAGCGCCTCGCGCACCCGTCCGGCGGCGAGGTGGAGCTCGCCGGCCTGGTCGAAGATCAGCCGCGTCCCCTTCTCCTGGAGCGCCGCGCGGACGCCGGAGCGCAGCGCGTCGAACTCCGCCGGCGAGATCCGCCGCTTGCCGCTGTCGAGCCGCAGCGTGGCGGTGACCACGCCGGCGGCGTCGACGGCGTACTCCTCGGAGAGGGTGGCGGTGCCGAGGTGGCGGGTGCGGGGGGCCGGCAGCGGCTGCGCCACGTAGCCGGCGGGGGGGACGATCCGGTAGCGCAGCTCGACGGCGAGCGGGCGGCTGAACACGTAGTCGCCGCGGCGCGGCTCGGCCTTCTCCTCCTTCTCCTTCGCCGCGTCGCCGGCTCCGCCGCCACCCCCGGGGACGCGCCGCCGGTGATCTCCTCGGGGAGGTGGGTGAGCAGGGAGGCCGGGTTGAGCCCCACGGCGGCGTTGCGCTCGTCGGTGAAGCCGCGGCGCGCGTTCTTGATCTCCATCCGCAGCACCAGCGGCGCCGAGAGGTTGGCCGGCTGCGAGTGGGCGACCGCCGTCAGGTCCCCCGAGAGATAGGCGGCCGCCGCGTACTCGCGCAGCGCCTGGCGCAGCGTCGGGCCGTCCTGCCCGGCGTAGAGGGCGCGCAGGTCGCGCTCGACGGCGCCGTGGTACTCGCTGGTCGACACCACCCGCGACGGGCCGTAGCCGGCGAGGAAGAACTCGCGGCTCTCGCTCTGCCGGTTCTCGGCCGAGGTCGACTCCGGGGTCCTGACCAGCCCGAGGGCGGAGCCGCTCGCGATCAGCGCCAAGCGCCCCTGGTCCGCGGTCGGCAGCTCGCCGGCCCGCACGTAGGGGTCGGTGGGATCGATCCAGATCGCCGGCGAGCCCGGCACGACGACGATCGCGTGGTCGAACAGGCCGAGGCCGGGGAGCGACGGCTCGACGTCGGCCTCGTCGTCGCCGGCGTTGAGCAGCGCCACGTAGGCCGGGATGTCGACGGCGCGCAGCAGGGCGGTGAGCAGCACCGCCTTGTCCTTGCAGTCGCCGAAGCGGCGCTTCAGCGTCTCGGCCGGCTTCCTGGGGATCAGCCCCCCCTCGCCGAGCTCGATGCCGGTGTAGCGCACCTCGTCGCTCATCCGGGCGAGCAGGCGGTCGATGGTCTCGAGCTGCGAGGCGGCGGGGCCGCCGGCCGAGCGCAGGAAGGCGGCGATGTCCGAGCCGCGGATCGCCCCGTCGACGATCTCCGAGTAGCGGCGCGCCAGCTCCTCCCACGAGCGGCCGGTCGAGAAGGCGACGTAGGCGGTGCGCGGCACCTCCGGCGGCAGACCCGGCTCGGGGTCCTCGAGCGGCTCGAGGTCGCGCACCTCGAAGGTGAGCCGCCGGCGCCCGTTCTCGACGGCGTCTTTCGGCGCCATCCCGGGGAGGCCGCGGCTCACCCAGCGCAGCGGGATCGCCGCCGGGGCGTCGAGCACCAGCCGCGAGTGGCGCACCAGCACCCCGAGGTCGAAGCCGTGCTGGCGCACCACGCCGGCGGCGAAGAACGGCGCGGTGTCGCGCACGGTCACCATCTGCTCGACCACCGCCCCCGGCCGGATGGCGGGGAGGGGAGCGCGCAGCACCTTGCCGTCCTCGAACATGTCGGGATCGTCCGGGGTCTGCGAGCTCTCGGTCAGGGTCACCGGATCGAGCGGGTGCTCGACCCCGTCGGCGGTGACCACCCGCGCCCGCACCACGGGGCGCTCCTGGTGCCACGGCTCCCAGCTCTCCTCGAAGGTCGACCAGGACTCCTGGGCGGCGGTGGTGAGGACGCGGTAGACCAGGCGCTGGGTGTAGGTCTCGCGTCCCGTCTCGTCGAGGTGGTAGGAGGCGTCGGCGAGCAGCACCACGGCGTCGTCCCCCTCCTCCCCCTGCACCCTGGCGGCGGCGGCGGCGAGGGCGGCCGGGGTGGCGCTGAACGGCTCCCCCTCCCACGGCTCGGCATTGGCGACGGGGACGGGCGAGGCCTTCGCGGTCTTCGTGGCCGTGGCAGGATGGCTCGCGGCGATGGCGGCCCCTCCGGAGAGGGCCAGGAGGACGAGCGCGGGCAGGGCGAGACTTCGTCGCGGGGATGGCATCGGTTCTCCAGGGGGCCGAGGGGACTCTTCCGGGGCTCGGAACCGGTGGGAAGGCGATTCTATCATCAGCTTTTGTGGCCGTCCCGTTTGCGGCCTCTTGCCTCCTCTGGTATCTTTGTGAGTCCTGAGAAAGGGAGGCGTTCGTCTTTGTCGCTGCGCGGCCGGAGACCGGATCGTCCTCGAGAACCGTGACGGCCGACGGTCCAATCATCGGCTGACAGACAACGGCCCCGCACGAGGCCACGAACAAGGAACCAGGAATGGGAAAGAAGCTCTTCGTAGGGAACCTGAATTTCAAGACCAACGACGACGATCTGCGCACGCTCTTCGCCGGCGCCGGGACCTGTGACTCGGCGACGGTGATGATGGATCGCGCGACCGGCCGCTCGCGGGGCTTCGGCTTCGTGGAGATGAGCACGGACGAGGAGGCCGAGAAGGCGGTTCAGCAGTTCAACGGCTATGAGTTCCAGGGCCGCGCGCTGAACGTCAACGAGGCGCGCGAGCGTACGCCCGGCGGCGGTGGCGGTGGTCCCCGGGGCGGTGGCTATGGCGGCGGTGGCGGCTACGCCGGCGCCGGCGGTGGCGGCAGCCGGGGCGGCTACGCGGGCGGCGGCGGCGGGCGCGACTTCGGCGGCGGCGGTGGCGGCTTCGGGGGCGGTGGCGGCGGCTTCGGCGGCGGCGGCTTCGGGGGCGGCGGTGGCGGCTTCGGGGGGGGCGGCGGCGGCGGCGACTTCGGCGGCGGCTTCGCCAGCGGTGGCGGCAGCAACTTCAAGCCCCGCAAGGAAGGCGGCAGCCGCCGCGGTCTGCGCGCCAAGAAGCGCAGCCTCTGAGCCGTACCGTTCTCACTTCCCTTTCTCGAGGAGCTCCTTGGGGCGCCGGATCGTCCGATCCGCGCCCTTTTCCCTTCCTGTTTCCCCTCCTGCCTAGAACAGATCGAAGATCAGGATCCGTCCCTCCGTCGGGCCGTTCATCACCGGGATGCGGCGGCGGGGGCGCAGGCCGACCGCCTTGCCGCGGTCCTCGCCAGTGAGCACCGCCGCCGTCCACCCCTTGTAGCGTTGTTTGAGGAGGTCGCCCACGGCGCGCCAGCGGGCGGCGTCGGTCTCCAGGCGCTCGCCGTGCGGTGGGTTGATCAGCACCAGGCCGGGGCCCGGCGGCGGCTCGAAGGCGGCGGCGTCGCCGCGGCGCAGGGTGACGCGGTCGAGGAGGTTCGCCTGCTCGAGGTTCGCCCGCGCCGCGTCGAGCGCCTCGGCGGAGAGGTCGTTGCCGTAGAGGGAGACGTCGGGGCCGGGGGCGAACATCGGCTCCTGGAGGATCTCGGTGAAGGCGCGCGGGTCGTAGCCGGGGAAGCGCTCGAAGGCCCAGTGGCGGCGCAGCCGCCCCGGCGGCCAGCCGAGGGCGAACCAGGCCGCCTCGGCGAGCAGGGTCCCCGAGCCGCACATCGGATCGGCCACCGGCCCGCGGCCGTCCCAGCCGGAGGCCAGCACGCAGGCCGCGGCGAGCTGCTCGCGCACCGGCGCGGCGGTCGACACGGCGCGGTAGCCGCGGCGGTCGAGCGGCTCCCCTGAGCTGTCGAGCAGCAGGGTGGCGCGGTCCTGGTGGAGGCGCAGGCGCAGCGGCAGGTCCGGGTCCTCCCGGTCGACGTCGGCGCGCCGCCCCCAGCGGTCGCGCTGGCCGTCGACCAGCCCGTCCTTGAGCGACATCGCCGCCCAGCGGGTGTCGCGCACCTCGGAGGCGGTCGCCGTCGCGGCCACGGCGAAGCTGCGGTCGGGGTGGAAGAGGACGGCGGGATCGAGCGCGCCGCGCCGCAGGTACGGCCCGCCGGGGCGTCCGGAGACCAGCGCCCGCGCCCCCGAGGCGAGGGCGAGGCCGTCGTCGGCGTCCCAGGAGGCGATCTCGACCAGCACCCGGTTCGCCGTGCGCAGCCGCCAGTTGGCGCGCCAGCAGTCGCGCCAGTCGCCGGTGAAGGAGACGGCGCCGCGCTGCCTGGCGACGTCGCGGGCGCCGAGCAGGACGAGCTCCCGCTCGAGGATCTCCTCGAGGCCGAGGACGCAGGTGGCGACGAGGCCGAGCGGGCGTTCGGACGATCGGTCGGACATCAGCCCGCGTGCCGGTCGAGGAAGGGGAGGACGGCGGCGAGGAACGCCTCCGGCTCCTCCTCCATGGGGAGGTGGCCGCTCTTTGGGAACAGCACGAACTCGGCGTGCGGCAGGCGCTCCGCCGCCCGCCGCCCGACCTCGGGGGCGATCAGCTCGTCGTGCGCCCCCCAGATCACCAGGGCGGGGACGGCGATCGTCTCGAGGCGCACCGTGGCGCCGGCCGGCGCCGGCGCGGTGAGGCCGTAGAAGGCGTCGGGCGCCCCCTCGACCGCCAAGCGTTCGTAGTACGCCTCGACCAGCTCCGGAGTGACCAGACTGTGGTCATAGAAGGAGTGCAGGAGCCCCTTCCGGACCATGCTCCGGCGCAGCGCGACGGCGCGCACGAAGAAGGTGGTCAGCGGCCGGAAGGCGGCGGCGCGGCTCCGCCGGTCGTTGGCGTAGGTGGGGGCGGAGCTGTCCACCAGGATCATGGTGCGGAAGCGCTCGGGGTGCGTCTGCGCGAGATAGAGGGTGAGGCCGCCGCCGTAGGAGTGGCCGACGATGTGGGCGCGCGCGATCCCCAGCGCGTCCAGGGTGTCGAGCACCAGCTTCGCCTGCGCCTCCCGGGTGTAGCGGGCGCGCTCCCGCGGGCGCTGGGTGTAGCCGAAGCCGTTGAGGTCGATCGCCACCACCTGGTGGCCCACGGCGAGCCCCGGCATCACCTTGCGCCACGAGTAGGCCGAGGCGCCGAAGCCGTGCAGGAGCACCACCGGCTCGCCCGTCCCCGCCTGCTCGACGTGGACGAGCTGGTCGCCGACCTGGACGAACTGCGCCGCCGGGACCTCGCGGCGGACGGCGTCGAAGGGGCGCAGCGAGACGCAGCCCGCGAGCGCCGCCAGGAGGACGAGGGCGAAGGGGAGGATCAGGGCGAGGGAGGCGCGCACGGGCGGCAGTGTATACCGGCGCTCACCGGCACCGTCACCGCCGTCCGCGGCCGCCGTCAGCCGCGGCGTCCCCCCTCGGCGGCCGGCTTGAAGCCGCCCTCCTCCGGCGCCGGGATGGTCATGCCGTCGAGGTGGTGGTCGCCGATCAGCCGGTAGAGGGCGCCGGCGCGCTCGAGCGAGCGGCCGGCCTTCTCGTACTCGCCGAGGTCGCAGAGCAGCTTGACCAGCCCGCCCAGCAGGTCGGCCTCCTCGAGCAGGTCGCCGGTCCCCATCCCCAGGTTGATGCGCGCCTGGCTGAACGCCAGGCGGGCGCCGGCGAAGTCGCCGGCGAGGCGGCGGGCGTCGCCCAGGGCGGCGAGCGCCTGGGTCCGGAAGTCGCAGATCCGCTCCTCGCCGTAGACCTCCGGGTCGAGCCGCTCGGCCACCGCCAGCGCCAGCTCGGCGAGCCCCACCGCCGCCGCCGCGTCGTTGGCGGCGACCGCCTCGCTCCACTGCGCGAGCAGCCGCTCGAGCAGCCCCCAGTGGTGCAGGCGCCCGTCGTTGCGCACCATCACCAGCCGCCGGGCCGGCGGGTGCCCCGCGAGCCCGGACCATTGCACGGCCGCGAGCTGGCGCTCGCGGGCGATTCTCTCGTTGGTGGCGGCGAGGCTCCGCTCGGTCCGGCGGAACGCCTCGTCGTACTGCACGGGTTGGGGGGTGCGGGCGTCGGCGGCGAGCCCCGCCGTCTCGCCGGCGAGCATCCGGCGCACGATCTCCTGGTTGTCCATCCTCGGCAGCTCGCCCCGGAGGAAGCGCTCGAACGGCGGCGCCACCCTGTTTTCCTCCATGCTCAACTCCTCCTCAAAGTGAATCATGTAATCGCCTACAAAGAATAAGTTGCCGCAAGGCACCGAAAGGGGACAACAAAAAGGGCGGAAGTTCGTCTCCGACCGCTCAAAACGGGGGCAGCGGTTCCAAATCCACAAGCTTTTGTCACCGCTTTTCGACTGACGGCGTCACCGGCCGGCCCCTATCCTGCGGGCGATGTCGATCGTCCTCGAAGACCTCACCAAGCGCTATGCCGGCCACCCGGTGGTCAACTCGGTCTCGCTCGAGATCGGCGACGGCGAGCTGTTCGTCCTCCTCGGCTCGTCGGGGAGCGGCAAGAGCACGCTGCTGCGGATGATCGCCGGCCTCTCGGAGGTCGACGCCGGACGGGTGCTGCTGCACGGCCGCGACGTCACCGGCCTGCCGCCGGCCGGGCGCGGCGTCGGCTTCGTGTTCCAGAGCTACGCCCTGTTCCGCGGCATGTCGGTGGCGGAGAACGTCGAGTTCGCCCTGGCGGTGCGCGGGGTGGCGGCGGAGCGCCGGCGCGGCCGGCGTGACGAGCTGCTCGAGCTGGTGGGGCTCTCGGGGCTCGGCGGCCGCATGCCGCGCCAGCTCTCCGGCGGCCAGCAGCAGCGGGTGGCGCTCGCCCGCGCCCTCGCCCACCAGCCCGAGGTGCTGCTGCTCGACGAGCCGTTCGGGGCGCTCGACGCCAAGGTGCGCCTCGAGCTGCGGCGCACCATCCGCGAGATCCAGCGCGAGCTCGGCATCACCACCATCTTCGTCACCCACGACCAGGAGGAGGCGTTCGAGCTGGCCGACCGGCTGGCCGTGCTGAGCTTCGGCCGCCTGCTCGAGAGCGGGCCGCCGGACGAGCTCTACCTGCGCCCGGAGACCGAGTTCGTCGCCACCTTCCTCGGCACCGCCAACCTGATGGTGGGGGAGGCGACGGCGGCCGGGGTGCGGCTGGGCCCGGTCGAATTCCCCCTGAGCACCTGGGGTGAGCCGGCCGCCGCGCCCCCGGTTGCCGCGGCCCCGCGCCGGGTGCAGGTCCTCTTCCGCCCGGAGGACGTCGCCCTCCGCGAGTCGGCGGCGGCCCTCGGCTGCCCGCGGCTCGGCGAGGCGGTGGTCGAGCAGTGCTCCTTCGTCGGCTCGTTCGAGCGCCTGCGGCTGCGCCTCCCCCCCTCCCCGGGGTGCGGGCGATCGCCCCTCCCGTCCCCTTCGGGCGCGACGAGGTGTGGGTCGAAGCCACCCGCCCGCAGGACCAGGCGCGCCGCTTCCCGCTCAAGCCCGGCGACGCGGCCTGGGTGGGGGTCGAGCGGGTGCACGCGCTGGTCCACCCGGGGCTCCGCTTCCTGGTGCTGACGGGCGGCGGCCCCGCCACCTCGGCGCGCGCCGCGCTGTCGCTCGGCGGCGAGCTGGCGCGCCGCGTCCAGGCGCGCGTCGCCGTGCTGGTCCCGGCGCCCGCGCAGGGTCCGGCCGCCAGCGAGGCGGCGCTTCAAGAGGCGCGCGAGGCGCTCGGCGCGGGCATCGCGGCGCTCGAGACCCGCCTCTCCGGCGAGGGGCCGGCGGCGGCGGTCGCCGAGGAGGTGGCGCGCCGCCCGTGCGACCTGGTGATCCTCACCCTGCCCCCCAAGGACGGCGTCGAGCTGGCGGAGGGGGTGCTCGCCGCCGGCCACCACCACCTGCTGCTGGCGCCGGCGGCGAGCGCGGCGGGGACGGCGGGGCGCGTCCCGGCGGTGCCGGCGCGCCTGCTGATCTGCGTCGCGGTGGGGGAGCCCGGCAAGGAGGACGTCTCGTTCACCGGCCGCCTCGCCCGCCACCTGGGGGCCGAGGCGACCATCCTCACCGTCCTGCCGGCGGCGGCCCATGGGTCTTCCGCCGAGCTCCAGGCCGAGCGCTTCCTGGCGGGGAGCGCCCGCACCCTGCGCCGCCTCGGCGTGCCGGTCGCCACCGCGATCCGCCACGGCGCCGTGCGCGACGAGATCCTCGCCCAGATCGCCGAAGGGGGGCACGACCTGCTGGTGCTGGGGGCGCCGCTGCCGGGGCGGGACGGCCGGATCGAGCTCGGCGGCTTCGTCGGCCGGCTGCTCCCCGCCCTCCCGAACCTGCCCGTGCTGATCGTCCGCTCGCCGGAGGCGGTGTCCTGACTCCGGCTCAACCCTGCAATCAAGAGGAAACGTCACATCATGAAAACGCGCCATCTCCTGCCGCTGCTCGCCCTGTTGGCAGCCGGCTCGCTGCCGCTCCAGGCGGCCCCCGTCAAGCTGCTCAACGTCTCCTACGATCCGACCCGCGAGCTCTACCAGGACGTCGACGCCGCCTTCGCCAGGGCGTGGAAGGCGAAGACCGGCCAGGAGGTCACCGTCGACCAGTCGCACGGCGGCTCCGGCAAGCAGGCCCGCTCGGTGATCGACGGCCTCGAGGCCGACGTGGTGACCCTCGCCCTGGCCTACGACGTCGACGCCGTGGCCGGCTCCGGGCTGACGCCCAAGGGGTGGCAGAGCCGCCTGGCCAACAACAGCTGCCCCTACACCTCGACGATCGTCTTCCTGGTCCGCAAGGGGAACCCGAAGAAGATCCACGACTGGGACGACCTGGTCCGCCCGGGCGTGGCGGTGATCACCCCCAATCCGAAGACCTCGGGGGGCGCGCGCTGGAACTATCTCGCGGCCTGGGGATACGCCCTGCACAAATTCAGCAACGATCCGGCGAAGGCGAAGGACTTCGTGGCGAAGCTCTTCAAGAACGTGCCGGTGCTCGACACCGGCGCCCGCGGCGCCACCGTCAGCTTCGTCGAGCGCGGCCTCGGCGACGTGCTGATCGCCTGGGAGAACGAGGCGCTGCTGGCGGTCAACGGAATGGGGACACAGGAGATGGGGAAGAAGGGGGACTTCGAGCTCGTCGCCCCCTCCGAGAGCATCCTCGCCGAGCCGCCGGTCGCGGTGGTCGACAAGGTGGCCGCCAAGCACAAGACGACGGCGGTGGCGACCGCCTACCTGCAGTTCCTCTACACCCCGGAGGGGCAGGAGATCGCCGCCCGGCACTACTACCGGCCGCGCAACGCCAACGTGGTGGCGAAATACGGGGCGCAGTTCCCCAAGCTGAAGCTGTTCACCATCGACCAGGCGTTCGGCGGCTGGGCCAAGGCGCAGAAGGCCCATTTCGACGACGGCGGCCTGTTCGATCAGATCTACGGGGCTGGAAAGTAAGTACCCATCTGCGATCAACCTGCGGCGGAGGCGGTAGAGACGTGACAGGTCGTAACGAGAACCTGACGGAGTTCACGGGGACGGCGTCACGTCTCTTCGCAGGGCAGGCCGCCCGGGACTGCCACTTCGGAGGGTTGTCTTCCGCCGGTTCGCCCTTCCTCTGCCCTGCGAAAAAAACCTCGCAACCTGCCCTGGTCGCGTCTTGCTTGCGTCCGTGGACGATCCGCCGGCCTGCCCTCCGGCGGAGACGTGACGCCGTCCCCGTGGCCTCGGACAGGTTCTCGTTACGACCTGTCACGTCTCTACCGCCTTCGCCGCAGGATTTTCCCCTCTCGGCGGGGATCGATCGATGACGACGGCCGAGGGGGTGATCACCGGCGCGGGGAGCCCGCTCCCCGCGCGCCGCCGCAAGCGTCTCCCGGGCGGCAGCGTGCTCCCCGGCTTCGGGCTGTCGCTCGGCTTCACCCTCTTCTACCTCGGCCTGATGATCCTGCTGCCGCTGTCGACGGTCTTCCTGAAGACGGCGTCGCTGCCGTGGTCGGTCTTCTGGGCCGACGTCAGCGGCCCGCGGGCGCTCGCCGCCTACCGCCTGAGCCTCGGCGCCTCCTTCCTCGCCGCCGCGATCAACGCCGTCTTCGGCCTCCTCGTCGCCTGGGTGCTCGAGCGCTACCGCTTCCCGGGGCGGCGGCTGGTCGACGCCCTGGTCGCCCTGCCGTTCGCCCTGCCGACGGCGGTCGCCGGCATCGCCCTCGCCACCCTCTACGCGAAGAACGGCTGGATCGGCCGCTGGCTGGTACCGCTGGGGGTCGAGGTCGCCTACACCCGCCTCGGCGTGGTGGTGGCGCTCACCTTCATCGGCCTGCCGTTCGTGGTGCGCACGGTGCAGCCGGTGCTCGCCGACCTCGACCCCGAGGTGGAGGAGGCCGCCGCCAGCCTCGGCGCCAGCCGCCTGCAGACCTTCCGGCGGGTGATGCTCCCCGAGCTGCTGCCGGCGGCGACCACCGGCTTCGTGCTCGCCTTCGCCCGCGCCCTCGGCGAGTACGGCTCGGTGATCTTCATCGCCGGCAACATGCCGATGAAGTCGGAGATCGTCCCGCTGCTGATCATGATCAAGCTCGAGCAGTACGACTACGCGGGGGCGACCGCGGTCGCCATGGTCTTCCTGCTCGCCTCCTTCATCCTGCTCCTCGCGATCAATTTCCTCGCCTGGCGCCGCGGCCGGCGGCTGCGCGCCGTCGACGGGGAGTCCTGATGGCCGGCGCCGCTCCCGCCGCCCTCCTGCGTCCGGCTCGCGCGGCGGAGCATCCCGCCGGGGAGTGGGAGAACCGGAGCGGCGCGCTCACCGAGCCGCGCTGGGTGCGCGCCCTGCTGCTCGGCGTCGCGCTCGCCTTCCTCGCCTTCTTCCTCTTCGTGCCGCTCGCCCTGGTCTTCGCCAAGGCGCTCGCCGGCGGCCTCGCGGCCTATTGGGCGGCGATCCGCGATCCGGTGGCGCTCGCCGCCGTCCGCCTGACGCTGACCGCGGCGGCGATCGCGGTGCCGGTCAACTTCCTGTTCGGCCTCGCCGCCGCCTGGGCGATCGCCAAGTTCCGCTTCCCGGGGAAGAACCTGCTGATCACCCTGATCGACCTGCCGTTCAGCGTCTCGCCGGTGATCTCGGGGATGATCTACGTCCTCCTCTTCGGCGCCCACGGCTACCTCGGCCCCTGGCTCGCGGCCCACGACGTCAAGATCCTCTTCGCCGTCCCCGGCATCGTGCTGGCGACGATGTTCGTCACCTCGCCGATGGTGGCCCGCGAGCTGATCCCCCTCATGCAGTCGCAGGGGAACGACGAGGAGGAGGCGGCGCTCACCCTCGGCGCCTCGGGGCTGCAGACCTTCTTCCGCGTCAGCCTGCCGAAGATCCGCTGGGGGCTCCTCTACGGCGTCGTGCTCTGCAACGCGCGGGCGATGGGGGAGTTCGGCGCCGTCTCGGTGGTCTCCGGGCACATCCGGGGGGTGACCAACACGATGCCGCTCCACATCGAGATCCTCTACAACGAGTACCAGTTCTCGGCCGCCTTCGCCGTCGCCTCGCTGCTCGCCCTGCTGGCGCTCGCCACCCTCGCCGTCAAGAGCGTGATCGAGTGGCGGACGTCGCGGTGATTTGCCCAGGCCGTAGAATCGCCGGATGCCGCCCCTCTCCCTCCAGCGCCGCCTGTCGCTCGGCACCCTGCTGATCGGGCTCAACGCCGGCCTCGTCCTGCTCGCCGTGGTCGGCGTCGCCGTCTCGGCGCTGGGGCTGATCGAGCGCTTCGCCGACGGCCAGGGGCTGGCGCGGGTCAACCTGGCGGGGGCCGCCGCCCAGGAGGCGGTGGCGCGCTCGGCGCGCGACGTGCGCACCTCGGCCCACCTGCTCGCCGAGCGCCCCACCGTCAAGCGGCTGGTCGAGGGAGGGGATGCCGCCGGCCTCGCCGCCTTCCTCGAGCGCTTCCGCCGCACCAGCGCGCTCTCGGGAGTCGCCATCGCGACTCGCGGAGCCCGCACCGCCGCCGGCCCGGCGCTCCCCTGGGAAGCGGTGCTGCCGCGCTCCGCCGAGGAGGGGCCCGCCGCGATCCTCCGCCGGCCGGACGGCTCCCTCTTCCTCGCCGCCGCCGCCCCCCTCGCCGCCACGCCGGACGCCACCGCCGCGGCGGCGCTGGCGCTCGACCCCGCCCTCGCCCGCCAGATCGCGGGCCAGGTGGGGCTGCCGGTCGCCCTGCTGGCGCCGGAGCCCGCGCTCGCCGGCATCGCGGCGGACGATCCGCGGCGGCCGCTGCGCGCCGCCGTCCTCGCCGGCGGCAAGGCGGTGTCGGGGCGCCTCAAGGAGGCCGGGCTCTACCTCTCCGTCCGCCCGCTGCGCGGTCCCGGCGGGGAAGTCTCGGCGCTGGTCGAGACGGCGCTGCCGCGCGCCGGCGTCGCCGCATCGCTCGCGCGGCTGTCGCGCCAGCTCCTCCTCCTCTCGCTGCTGGTGGCGGCGCTCGCCACCCTCTCCGGCTTCCTGATCAGCCGGCGGCTCGCCCGGCCGGTCGCCGAGCTCACCCGCGCCGCGGCGCGGATCGGCCGCGGCGACCTCTCGACGGCGACGCCGCACGCCCCGGGGGTCGAGCTCGGCACCCTCGCCGCCACCATGGAGGAGATGCGCCGCCGCCTGCTCGGGCTGACCTCGGAGCTGCGCCGGCGGCAGGCGGAAGGGGAGGCGATCCTCACCGGCATCGTCGAAGGGGTGTTCAGCGTCGACCGCGACCGCCGCATCCGCTACCTCAACCCGCAGGCGGCGGCCCTCCTCGGCGTCACCCCCGAAGGGGCCCTCGGCCGCTTCTGCGGCGACGTCCTCAATCCCCAGGGGCCGCGCGGGAAGGAGGGGCTGCGCCCCTGCGAGGAGAGCTGCCCGATCGTCCACGCCCGCTTCCGCGGCGGCGCCACCGCCGCCGAGCGGCTGCTGCGCCCGGACGGCACCCGGCGCACGGTGGTGATCACCAGCGCGCCGCCCACCGAGGAGCGGCAGTTCCAGGTGCTGCGCGACGAGACCGCCCTCGAGGGCGCGCGCCGCCAGCGCGACGCCGTGCTCGCCAACATCTCGCACGAGTTCCGCACCCCCCTCTCCGCCCAGCTCGCCTCGATCGAGCTGCTGCGCGAGCGTCTCCTCCACGACCCGCACGGCGTCGACCCCGCGAGCCACGACCTGGTCCTCGCCCTCGAGCGCGGCAGCCTGCGGCTGACCCAGCTGATCGACAACCTGCTCGAGAGCGTGCGCATCGAGTCCGGCCAGGACTCGATCCGCGGCGGCGCGGTGGCGCTCGACGAGGTCGCCGAGGAGGCGATCGAGATGACCGCCCCGCTCCTCGCCCAGCGCGGCCAGACGGTCGAGGTCGACCTCCCCTTCCCGCTCCCCGCCGTGCGCGGCGACGCGCCGCGGCTGACCCAGGTGCTGGTCAACCTGCTCGCCAACGCCAACAAGTTCGCCCCCGCCGGCTCGCGGGTGCGGATCGGCGGCGAGGTCGACCCGTCGCGGGTCTTCCTCTGGGTGGAGGACGAGGGGCCGGGGATGCCCGGCGGCGGGGGAGCCGCGGCGCTCTTCGAGCCGTTCGTGCGGCGCGCCGGCGGGGGCGAAGCGGCGGAGGAGCGAGGGGAGCCGGAGCCGGCCGGGATGGGGCTCGGGCTGTGGATCGTGCGCTCGATCGTCGAGCGGCACGGCGGCACCCTGGAGGCGCGCCCCGGGAGCGGCGGCCGGGGGACGCGGATGCGGATCGGGCTGCCGCTGGCGGCGGCCGAAGAACGCGGGACAGCGGGGGAGGCGGCGTGAAGATCCTGGTGGTGGACGACGACCTCGAGCTGGCGAACCTGATCGGCTACGCCCTGCGCCAGGCCGGCTACCTGGTGGCCGAGGCGGCGGACGGCGTCGCCGCCCTCGAGGCCTTCGCGCGCGAGGCGCCGGCGCTGGTGATCCTCGACGTCAACCTGCCGCGCCTCTCCGGCCTCGAGGTCTGCCGGCAGATCCGCGCCGGCTCCTCCGGAGGCGCCGGGACCCGGACGCCGATCATGATGCTCACCGTCAGGAACGCCGAGGAGGACCAGGTGCAGGCGCTCGACCTCGGCGCCGACGACTACCTGACCAAGCCGTTCAGCCCGCGCACCCTGCTGGCGAGGGTGCGCGCCCTGCTGCGCCGCGCCGGCGAGGAGAAGCCGCTCCCCCTCGCCGCCGGCGACTTCCGCCTCGACCTCGAGCACCAGGCGGTCGCCGTCCGCGGTGGGGACCCGGTCCGCCTCACCCGCCTCGAGATGCGCCTCCTCCAGCTCCTCCTCGCCAACGCCGGCCACACCCTCCCCGCCGAGCGCCTCCTCGCCCACGTCTGGGGGTCGCGGGGCACCGGCGACCGCCAGCTCCTCAAGCAGCTCGTCCACCGCCTGCGCCAGAAGATCGAACGGGACGCCGCGGCGCCGGCCTACCTGGTGACGGTGAGCGGGGTGGGGTATGCGCTGCAGCCGGCGGGGGAGGAGTAGGGCCGCTCTTTCCCCTGACTAGAGATGGAAGGCGTGCGCCGCCAGGCCCAGGCGCGCCGCCATGGTCACCAGCTCGGGAAGCGAGCCGGCCTTCATCTTGCGCATCACCTGACCGCGGTGCGCCTTGACGGTGATCTCGCTGATCCCGAGCTCGCCGCCGACCTGTTTGTTCAACCGTCCGGCAACCACCCCCGCCATCACCTCGCGCTCGCGCGGGGTGAGCGACGCATAGCGGCTCCGCAGGGCCCGCATCTCCGCGTCGCGGCCCCTGTCGACATCGTCCGCGCTGAACAGCGCGCGCAACTGAGTGATCTCGTGCGCGATCGCGGCGAGCAGCTCGCGCAGCGCCGCGGTCTCGTCGGGGCCTTCTCGATAACGAACGTGAAGCGAAGACGATCGCGTCATGGCGGACCTCGCAGTCCCAGGGCTCGTTGCTCCCTGCCTCCGCCGCACCGCGGTGCGGGATGGGCCATTATCTATATTGAGTCATATCGAAGCAAGCGAAGAGGCGATGGGCCGCCGCGGCCTCCTCGGCCTCCCCGGTCAAGCGCGCGCGACCGCGAGGACGGCGTCGGCGAACTCCTTCGGCGCCTCCTGGGGGAGGTTGTGCCCGATCCCTCCCGTCAGGGTCCGGTGCGAATACTTCCCCGTGAACTTCCCGGCATAGGCGCCGGGATCGAGGTGCGGCGCGCCGTTGGCATCCCCCTCCAGGGTGAGGGTGGGCACCGTGATCACGGGGGCGGCCGCCAGGCGCTTTTCGAGCTCGTCGTACTTCGCCTCCCCCTCGGCGAGCCCGAGCCGCCAGCGGTAGTTGTGGATCACGATGGCGACGTGATCCGGATTGGCGAAGGCGGTGGCGCTGCGCGCGAAGGTGGCGTCGTCGAAGTCCCACCGCGGCGAGGCGAGCCGCCAGATCAGCTTCGCGAAGTCGTCGCGGTACTTCTCGTAGCCCGCCCGGCCGCGCTCGGTGGCGAAGTAGAACTGGTACCACCACTGGAGCTCGGCCGCGGGCGGCAGGGGAGCCTTGCCGGCTTCCTGGCTGCCGATCAGGTAGCCGCTGACCGCGACCAGCCCGCGGCAGCGCTCGGGCCACAGCGCGGCCACGATGTCGGCGGTGCGCGCTCCCCAGTCGAAGCCGGCGAGGATCGCCTGCCGGATCCCGAGGGCGTCCATCAGGGCGACGGCGTCGGTGGCGAGCGCGGCGGGCTGGCCGTTGCGCAGCGCGTCCTGCGACCGGAAGCTCGTCGTGCCGTAGCCGCGCAGGTACGGCACGATCACCCGGTGGCCGGCCGCGGCGAGCCGCGGCGCGACCTCGACGAAGCTGTGGATGTCGTACGGCCAGCCATGCAGCAGGATCACCGCGGGCCCCCCGGCGGGGCCGGCCTCGGCGTAGCCGACGTTCAGGACCCCCGCGTCGATCTGCTTCAGGGGGGCGAAGGAGGCGCTCGCCGTCGGCCGGGCGGTGTTCTTTTTCGGTGCCGCCGTCGTGGCTGCGGGCGAGCCGATCAGGCCGAGCTCGGCGGCGGCGAAGGCCATGGCTGTAGTGCCCAGGAAACGGCGGCGGTCACGATCGATCTCTTCCGGCATCGCGCCCTCCGTTGCGATCAGCGCAGCGACCTGAACGCCGCGCGCAGGTCCGCCACCAGCAGCTGCGGCTGCTCCCACGCCGCGAAGTGGCCGCCTTTGTCGAGCTTGTTGTAAAAGATCAGCTTGGGATACGCCTTCTCCGTCCAGCTCCGCGGGGCCTGATAGAGCTCCTCCGGAAAGGCGCTCACGGCGGCCGGGATGGGGACGTTCTTCGGGGCGAAGAACGGGAGCTTGCTCTCCCAGTACAGACGCGCCGAGGAGACCGCCGTGTTGGTCAGCCAGTAGAGCGTGACGTTGTCGAGGACGTCGTCCCGCGTCAGCCCCTCGGGATGCCCGTCGAAGACGCGGGTGATGAGCGCCAGGCTCTGCGCGTCGTGGTCGAGCATCCAGGCGGCCAGGCCGACCGGCGAATCCCCGATTCCGTAGAGGGTCTGCGGGCGGTTCGCCATCTCCTGGGCGTAGCCCAGGCCGTGCTTGTAGAAGTACGCGAGCTGCTCGTACGCGTGCTGCTCGTCGGCCGACAGCCCCGCCGGCGCCGGCGCGCCGGCCAACGCCGCCTGGTCGATCTCGGGCGGCACGGTGGCCGGCATGTTGGTGTGGATGCCGATCAGCTCCGGGGCTCCCAGCAGCGACATCTGCTCGGTGACCGCGTTGCCCCAATCGCCCCCCTGCGCCACGAACCGCTGGTAGCCGAGCCGCTTCATCAGCACCACCCACGCGCGGGCGATGCGGATGGGATCCCAGCCGGTCGTCGCCGGCTTGCCGGAGAAGCCGTGGCCCGGCAGCGACGGGATCACGACGTCGAAGGCGTCCGCCGCGCTGCCGCCATGCGCCGTGGGATTGGTCAGCGGATCGATGATCTTGAGCTGCTCGATGATCGAGCCGGGCCAGCCGTGGGTGATGAGGATCGGCAGCGCGTTCGGATGCTTCGAGCGCACGTGGATGAAGTGGATGTCGACCCCGTCGATCTCGGTGATGAACTGCGGCAGGGCGTTGAGCTTCGCCTCGCACTTCCTCCAGTCGTAGTCCGCCGCCCAATAGCGCGCGAGCTTCTGCACCGTCGCGAGCTGCACCCCCTGCGATTGATCCGCGACGAGTTCCCGGTCCGGCCACCGGGTCGCCTCGATGCGGCGCTTCAGGTCGGCGAGCGCCTCGTCCGGGTAATGGACGCGGAAGGGGCGGATGGCGCCGGCGGCGCCGGCGGCCGCGGACGGGGGTTCCTTCTGGGTCTGACTCATGGCGATGGTTCCTCCCAGGCTGCCTACGATGAGCGTCGCCGTGGCGATGATGCGGGTCGTCTTCATCGGCCCCTCCCTCCGGCACGATCTTCGCCGAAGGGGTGAGGAGGGTCTATTGGACGAAGGTGTCGGTCCGGAGGGGGGGGGCTGGGAGGGTGACCCCTCGGCCTCCGGAACGCCCCATCGCAGGGCCCCCCTCTTCTCCCGGCGGTCGGGAGGGAGGCGGGGAGAAGAGGGCCGGGGTGATGAGGGCCCGGCGGCGCGGAAGTCGGTGGGAGGAACGAAGGCTTGGGGGGCGGATTCGCCGATCCGAAGGAGCATCCGGGCTGGGGCGATGACCGTGCCGCCGGTCCCTCACTCCCCCGGCCCCTCTCTCCCAGCCTCCCACCCGTCCCGCCGGGAGAGAGGGGAGAACTGCTTAAATTACTTACTCTTTACCAGCCCCCAGGCTCGCCGCGAAGCGGTCGCGGGCGGCGCGGAGCTGGGCGAGGTCTTCCTCGGAGCCCTTGGTGCGGGCGATGAAGGCGTCGAGGCGCTCGAGGGTCTCGAAGATCTCGTAGCGGCCGGTGAGCTCCTCGTCGCCCAGGAAGCGGCGCACCCAGAGACAGAGCCGGACCGGCCCGGCCTCGTCGGCGGGGTTCAGGGAGACTTCGAATTCGACCCGTTCGCGTTTTGGCATGTCGTCCCGTCTCGTGGATGGCGCGGATGGCGCAGATGGCGTGGATGGCGCGGGTAAGTGTACTCCGATCCCCCGGCATCGGGCCGGCGCTCGTCACCGCTTGCCACCGATCGCCGCCATGCTATCCTCTCGCCCCGGGCGGCTTGAGCCCAAACCCGCCTGTCCCAGACCATGATCCGCGAGCTCTTCCACATCGGTTCCTTCTCCGTCAGCCCTTTCGGGGTGACGCTGGTCCTCGCCTTCCTCGCCAGCTACCTCCAGCTGCGCTGGGGGATGAAGCGGCTCGCCATCGGCGACGACGAGGACGCGAGCGCCCTGGTGTTCGCCGCCGGCCTCGGCGGCATCGTCGGCGCCAAGGTCTACTACGCCATCCTGTTCAAGGACTGGCACCTGCTGTTCGACCGCTCGGGGCTGGTCTGGTACGGCGGCTTCCTCCTCGGCGCCGCGGGGGTGCTGTGGACCGTCCGCCGCCGCCGCCTCCCCGCCTGGCCGCTGCTCGACGCCGCCACCCCGGCGCTGGCGCTCGGCTACGCCATCGGCCGCATCGGCTGCTTCCTGGTCGGCGACGACTACGGCCGGCCGACCGACCTCCCCTGGGGGGTGACGTTCCCCGTCGGCCTGCCGGAGACCACCGCCGGCAACCTGCGCGAGATGTTCCACGTCGCGATCCCGGCGAGCATCCCCGACTCGGCGCTGCTCAAGGTCCACCCGACGCAGCTCTACGAGACCACCCTGGCGCTCGCCATCTGGGGGATCGCGATGGTGCTCTTCCGCCGCCGCCGCGAGCCCGGCACGATCGCCATGGTGGTGCTGGCGCTCCTCGCCGTCGAGCGCTTCCTGGTCGAGATCCTGCGCGCCAAGGACGACCGCTTCTTCGGCCCCTTCACCCTGGCGCAGATGATCAGCCTCTCCGTGCTCGTGCTCCTCGCCGTCCTCGCCTGGCTGCGCCGCCGCCGCTCCCTTCCGGGGTCGCCGCAGTCGCCGCAGTCGCCGCGGACGGCATGAGGCCCCACCTCCGCCTGCTCACCATCGCCGGCTCCGACTCCGGAGGCGGCGCCGGCCTGCAGGCCGACCTCAAGACCTTCGCCGCCCACGGCTGCTACGGGATGAGCGTGGTCACCGCGGTCACCGCCCAGAACACCCGCGAGGTGCGCGCCGTCCACGAGATCCCCGCCGCGATCGTGGCGGCGCAGCTCGACGCCGTCCTCGCGGACCTCGGCGCCGACGCGATCAAGATCGGCATGCTGGGGAGCGCGGAGGTCACCCGCGCCGTCGCCGGCCGGCTGCGCGCCCACCTCACCGGCCACCGCATCCCGGTCGTCCTCGACCCGGTAATGGTCGCCAAGAGCGGCGACCGGCTGCTGCGGGAGGACGCCGTCGCCGCGCTGGCCGCCGAGCTGCTGCCGTTCGCCACCGTGGTCACCCCGAACCTTCCCGAGCTCGAAGTCCTCGCCCGCTTCTTCGGCTTCTCCGGCGGGCCGCTCGTCACCGGGGAGGACCGCCTCCACGCCGCCCGCCTCCTCGCCGCGCGCGGCCCCGCCGTGCTCGCCAAGGGGGGGCACGCGGAAGGGGAGGAGATCGTCGACCTGCTGGTCGCCGGGGCGTCTACGGCGGGGGGCGACGACCGCGTCGAGCGCTACCACCACCCTCGGCTCGCCACCTCCTCGACCCACGGCACCGGCTGCACCCTCGCCTCCGCCCTCGCCGCGCGGCTGGCGGCGGGGGAGGAGATGGCGCGGGCGGCGGCGGGGGCGATCGAATATCTGGCGGGGGCCCTCGCCGCCGCGTATCCTGTAGGCAGCGCGGGCGGCCACGGCCCGGTGGATCACCTCTACCGGCTGTTCCCCGGAGGCCACCCGCAAGCGTAAGAAGTGGAAGAAGGAGTGAGACCCGATGACTGAAATTCTCGATCTGATCGTGGTGGGGGCCGGCCCCACCGGCCTCGCCATCGGCGCCGAGGCGCGCCGCCAGGGGTTGAGCGTGCTGCTGGTCGACCGCGGCCCGTTGACCGCCGCCATCCAGGGGTACCCGACCTTCATGGAGTTCTTCACCACCCGGGACCGGCTGGAGATCGCCCATGTCCCGTTCTCGATCCCCGACGTCAAGCCGACCCGCCGCCAGGCGCTCGCCTACTACCGCATGGTCGTCGAGCACTACGAGATCCCCCTCGCCCTCTTCGAGGACGTGCTCGCGGTCACCAAGGAGGGGGAGACCTTCACCGTCCACACCCGCCGCCAGCAGGGGGGCGAGCGCACCCTGCGCGCCCGCTCGGTGGCCCTCGCCACCGGCTACTTCTTCAACCCCCGCCGCCTCGGCGTGCCGGGGGAGGAGCTGCCGTGGGTGGCCCACAACTACAAGGAGCCGTACGCCAACTTCGGGCAGGAGGTGGTGGTGATCGGCGCCGGCAACACCGCCGCCGAGGCAGCCCTCGACCTCTGGCGCAACGGCGTCAAGGTCACCCTGGTCCACCGCGGCGCGGCCTTGAAGCCGGGGGTCAAGTACTGGCTCAAGCCCGACATGGAGAACCGCATCGAGGAGGGGTCGATCCCCGCCCGCTTCAACACCGAGGTGCGCGCCTTCCTCCCCGAGGGGGGGATCGAGCTCGCCGGCCCGGACGGCCCCGAGCTGCTCCCCGCCCAGGCCGCCTACGTGCTGATCGGCTACCAGGTGGACGCCGACTTCGAGCGCCGCTGCGGCATCATCGTCGACGCCGAGACGCTGATCCCGTCGTTCGACCCCGAGAGCTGCGAGTCGAACGTCCCCGGCCTCTACGTCGCCGGCACCCTCCAGGCCGGCCGCTGGACCGACCGCATCTTCATCGAGAACTCCCGGGACCACGGCCCCAAGATCGTCGCCCACCTGAAGGCCCGGCTGGCGGCGGACGCCGCGGTGCCCGCGGCGCGCTGACGGTCCTTTTCCCCGTACGATCGTTCCTGACTCGCCTGACGCTTTGTTCCTCCCCCGTACTCGGGGGAGGTTAGGAGGGGGCCTCAACCTTCCAGACAAGGAAGCGTCGCAGGACTTCGGAACACCCCCTCCTGGCCTCCCCCGGGTACGGGGGAGGAAAAAGGCTCCCGGGGTCGGTCGGTTCGGGTCAATCGGACTCTGTCTCCTCTTCCACCTCTTCCTCGGGCTCCTCCGGCTCTGGCGGCCGGTCGGCGTGGTCCACCCCTGGCGGGCCGCTGCGTTTGAGGAAGGCGCGGAAGCGGTCGAGGAGGGTGTTCTGGTCCTCCTGGCGGGCGGTGGCCAGGAAGAGCGTGCCGCTCCCGGCCAGGATGCCGGTGACCTCGGGCCAGTTCTCGCTCTCCATCGCATCCGCCACCATCTGGGCGGCGTTCGGGCTGGTGATCACCACGGTCAGGTAGGGGCCGGAAGGGCGGACGTGCTGGATGAAGCCGACGATCCCTTCGAAGTCCCCGGCCCCCACTTCCCGCCACGGCTTCAGCACGTAGCGCCCCTTCACCCGCTTGATCCCCAGCTCCTGGAGGTCCCGGCTGATGCTCGACTGCGTGGCGGCGATGCCGATCTCGCGCAGGCGGTCGACCAGCTCCGCCTGTGAGCCGATCGACGGGTACTCGGTGATCAGGTCTCCGATCGCCTCCAGACGCCGCTTCTTCTGCCGGGTCATCGGCATCGTTCACCTCCCTGGGTATGCCTAAAGTATGGCATTTCGATGAGATTCATGCAACTGACCTCTTGACACCGGATTCCGGAGTATGCAGAATTCACGGCGTTGTAGCGAGTAAACCGCATTCGGAATGCCATATCGGGGGAAACATCAACGGGTACGACTCGCAGGATATGGGGAATCGGCCGCGGGACGGGAATTCCAGCGTGACCGGATTTCCGGCGTCATGAAGGCGCCGGATTCAAGAGCCCTCAGGGCTCAAAGAAGGAGAAAGACCATGGCCATCGACAAGTCGTACTCGGGAGTGCTGGGCAATCTGGGGCGGCTGACCACCGCCCTGGCGGCGAACGCCGCGGACCTCCCCCATCTGGAGGGGATCCGCACCCGCCTGGAGAAGCTGCTGTCGGACGCGCAGGACACCGCCAAGCAGCAGGCGGCCCTCACCGCCAGCAAGCAGGAGGCCACCCTCCGGCTGCGCACCCTGCTGACCGAGGGGAAGCGCCTCTCGACCAGCGCGCAGAAGGCGCTGCAGCAGAACTACGGTCCGAAAGCGGAGAAGCTCGCGGAGTTCGGCCTGCAGCCGTTCCGCGGCCGCAAGCTGAAGGCCAAGACGCCGGAGACCCCGGCGCCCTCTCCGGCTCCGGCGCCTTCCCCGGCGCCCGCTCCCGCCCCCGTTCCGGTGACCCCGCCGCCCGCGGCCGGCGCCGGTCATCCCACCGCCTGACCTTCCCGCGAGGAGCGTGCTCCGGCACGCTCCTCTTTTTTGTCCCCCGCGCCCCCCGGCGACAGATTCCACGGCAGAGTCACGGTCTCCAGCGCAGAGTCACGGTCTCCAGGGCAGAGTCACGGTCTCCAGGGCAGAGTCACGGTCTCCAGGACGGAGTCACCATCTCCAGGACGGAGTCAGCGTCTCCAGCGCGGAGTCACGGTCTCCAGGACAGAGTCACGATCCCCAAGGCAGAGTCACGGTCTCCAGGGTAGAGTCACCATCTCCAGGACGGAGTCAGCGTCTCCAGCGCAGAGTCACGGTCTCCAGGGTAGAGTCACCATCTCCAGGACGGAGTCAGCGTCTCCAGCGCAGAGTCACGGTCTCCAGGACAGAGTCAGCGTCTCCAGAACGAAGTCAGCGTCTCCAGGGCAGAGTCACGGTCTTCAGGACGAAGTCAGCGTCTCCAGCGCGGAGTCACGGTCTCCAACGCAGAGTCAGCGGCCCCAGAACAGAGTCAGCGTCTCCAAGGCCGAGGCGACAGCCCCTTCTCGCCAGTGGCCGCCGTCCGCTGCCATTCCGCGGAGGCACCTGTCTCCCGCCTGTGGCGTCACGGGCCGGGTGGCGCCGCCCTCCGCGGGAGGCAGGGACCTGCGTGGAATGGCGAGGTTCCTGGGTGTTTCTCCTGGGAGTGCAGGGATCGTGGAGGGCCGGCATGGAGCTTGCGCTGCCCCCTCTCCAGCCGTTGCAAGAAAACGTTGTCTTCAGAAAGGATACGTCAATGTTAACTCTCTTGGAACCAGTGGAGTCGGTGCGGGACGCGAGTGCGGTCCCCGTGTCCTTCGACGTGACGTACACGGTGGAGGCGAATGAAATCGGAACGATCAGCATTCCGGTCTCGGTTTCATCCCAGGGCATCGTGCAATTCCCCCCGGTCGCCGTACCGATCGGAACCTGGACCTTGTATTGGGATCTGGTGAACACCCCCGGTGGTTCTTTCACCATCTCGGAGCTGCCAACCGAAACACCCGGTCTCAGCGTGACGTCGCAACCCACACAGCTGTCAGACCTGCAATGGGTGGCAACGGTGAAAAACTCGTTCCTGCCGGCAAGTCCTGTCGGGCCTGTTCTTTCGCCCCCTGAGTCTGGGGCCCGGCTCGCAAATGGTTTTGGTTATTGGGTCCAGGTGACCCTCCCGGGAAGCCCGCCGGCTCACGCCCACCAGAGTCTCGCCGTCATTCAAGGAAAAATCGATGGGACGGCGACGACACTCGTTGTGAGCTATCTGATGGATCCGAGCGGTGAAAATCGCATTACCATTCCGGTGGTTGTGTCACAAGACGCTTCTGGAATCATCGTGGTGCAAGCTCCTCCGGTCGCCCTTCCTGCGCAACAGTGGACCCTGTATTGGGAATTTACGGGCCTCTCCTTGTCATCGGTGAAGCTCGGGAAGCTCCTATCAGCTCAGAGCTTTGCTCCGGGTCCGGGCCCGGCATCCCTGTTTGCGCCACTGAGGGCAACCGTAACGAATACCAGTCAAGAGCCTGCCGCCCCAGCCCGTTCCCACCTTCCCTGAGCCGTTTTCCCAGCAGACCGACGGGCTCGGTTACTACTTCGGACTGCAGCACACGCAGGGCGATGCGACCCACTATCGGGTCCACGACCCGAGCATCGCCGTGGTCCAGGACCCGATCGTCGGCTAAGCGGGCGGGGCGGCGGGCAGGTACAGGCGGCGGAAGGCGGGGTCGCCGCGCAGCGGGTCGAAGAAGGGGAGCGCGAACCAGTTGGGGTCGACCCGCAGCTCGGCGGCCTTGCCGGCGTAGAAGAGCGCCGAGCGGCGGTCGCCGATCACCGCGTAGACCACCGCGGCCTCGAAATCGAGCTGGGCGTTGTCGGGGCTCAGGCGGAGCGCCTGCTGGAGGGCGTCGAGGGCCTGATCCGTCTTCCCCAGGTGGGCGAGCGCCTGGGCGCGGACCCCGAGGACGTCCCAACCCGGCGACGCGCTGCGGGCCGTCGCCGCGTCGAGCCGGGCGTAGAGCGTCCGCGCCTCGGCGGTGCGGCCGAGCAGGGTCAGGCAGTCGGCGAGATTGAGCGCGGGGTCGAGGGCCTCGGGTTGCAGGGCGAGGGCCTTCCGGAGGGTCGCCTCGGCCTCGCCGTAACGGCGCAGGAACAGCAGGTTGGCGCCGAGGTTGTTCAGCGACCGGCTGCCGGGATCGCTCTTCACCGCCTCGCGCAGGAGGGCGACCGCCTGGTCGGGGTTGCGCAGCAGCTCGATCTGCGCCAGCACCCCCAGGCTCTCGGCATCGCCCGGCGAGCGGGCCAGCGCCTCCCCGGCGTGGCGGCGGGCGTCGTCGAAGCGGCTCAGCTCGTATTCGACGTTGGCGACGGTGATCAGGGTCGCCCGCGAGGGTTGCAGGCGGAGGGCGGCGTGGAGGAGCTCCAGGGCTTCCTCCGCGTGGCCGCGCTGCTTGGCGAGCTGGCCGCGCTGGAGGAGGCTCGCCGCCGGGTCGATCTCGTAGAGCCGGGCGAGCACCGCCTCGGCCTCGTCGAGGCGGCCGGCGTCGCGGTCGAGGTCGATCAGGGCCTGGAACGGGGCGGGGTCGCCGGCCGCCTCCGCCCGCGGCAGCGCCTCCCGGGCCACCGCGAGCCCGCGGTCGAGGTAGCGCCGCTCGCCGGTGTCGTGGTGGAGCCGGCGGGCGACTTTCGCTTCCAGGGTATAGGCCTCCAGGAAGTCGGGAGCCCGGCCGCGCAGCTCGTCGAGCCGGGTCAGCACGGCCTCGCTCACCTCCCCCTTCGCGACCCGCTGGCGCAGGTCGAAGAACGCCCGGTAGTCCGCCTCGTCGATCGCCAGCCCCAGCCGCGCCACGCGCAGGCGGCGGTCGGCGTAGACGTGGCGCAGGGCGGCGGCGGCGGAATCGGCGAACAGCCTGGATTGCGAGGAGGGGAGGGTCAGCGCTTCGGAGCCCAGCACCCGGCCGTCGCGGCCGGCGAGGCGCTGCAGGGTCACCTGGCAGAGCTCCCCTGCGCAGTCGGCCCGCGAGGCGATCACCTCGCCGGCCGCCACCGCCCGGGCCACCGCCACGGGGGAGCCCTTCACCCGGTTGACCTGCGCCGGCCCGATCGCGGCGAGGCCGTCGAGCGCGGCGACGGTGCGCAGCAGGGAGGCCTGGAGGTTGGCGGCGACCCGCGCCTGGTCGTCCGCGGAGAGAGAGCCGGTGACCTCGGGGGGGAGCACCGCCACGTAGACCGGCGGCGCCGGCTTGCGGGTCAGCAGGAAAGCCGCGAGAGCGAGGGCGGCGAGGAGGACGGCGACCCCCGCGGCGGCGGCGATCCAGGCGCGGCGGCGGGTGCGCCGGCGGGGGAGGCTCAGGGTGCCGCCGCTCCCCGACCCGCCCCAGAGCCCGGCGGCCTGGAGCTCCGCGAGGACGTCGCCGGCGGCCGGCCAGCGGTCCGCGGGCTGCTTGACCAGGCAGTGGGCGACGATCCGCTCGAGGGCGGCTGGCGCGTCCGGCCGCGCTTCGCGCAGCGGCGCCGGCTCCTCGTGGAGGATCGCGTGTACCATCCCCTGCTGCTCGCCGCCGAACGGCCGCCGGCCGGCGAGCATCTCGTAGACCACCACCCCCAGCGCCCAGAGATCGGCCGCGGGCCCGGTGCGCTCGCCGCGGAGCTGCTCGGGGGCCATGTAGGCGGCGGTGCCGATGGCGATCCCCTCCTCGGTGATGGCGGGGGTGTCCACGAAGCGTGCGAGGCCGAAGTCGAGCAGCTTCACCCTCCCGTCCGGCAACACCATGACGTTCTCCGGCTTGAGGTCGCGGTGCACGATGCCGGCCGCGTGCGCGGCGGCGAGGGCGGACGCGAGCTGGCCGGTGATCGCGGCGGCGTCGGCGACCGGCAGGCGGCGCTCCGGCGCGCCGGCGAGGAGCCGGGCGAGGGTGGTGCCGTCGTAATAGGCCATGACGAGGAAGCGCGCCCCCTCGTGCTCGCCGGCCTCGTAGACGGTGCCGATGTTCGGATGGTCGAGGCTGGCGGCGGCCCGCGCCTCGCGCCGGAAGCGCGCCGCGTCGGCCGGGCGCGCCTCGCGCCGCTCGAGCAGGAGCTTGATCGCCACCTGGCGCCCCAGCTCCACGTCCTCGGCGAGGTGGACCACCCCCATGCCGCCGCGGCCGAGCGGGCGCAGCAGCCGGTAGTGGGAGATCTGACGCTGTGGCTCCGGCGGCAGCTCGCCCGCGCTGGCGCCGCTCGGCAGCCCCACCGCAGTGGCCACGGAAGAGGCGGGCAACGCGGCGCCGCAGGCCACGCAGCGGCTGTCGAACTCCGAGTTGGCCTTGCCGCAGGAGGAGCAGAGGAGCGCCTCCATCACTCCTCTCCGCGGGCCTCCGTGCGGGCCGGCGCCTCGCGATACCGCGCCAGCAGCTTCTGCAGATAGCTGCGATGGATCCCCGCCTCGCGCGAGGCGCGAGAGACGTTGCCGTCGCAGCGCTCCATCAGCGCCGTCACGAAGCCCCGCTCGACCGCCTCGACCGCGGCGTCCCGCGCCTCGTTGAGCCCCTCGTTGGTGAGCGCCGAGAAGACCGGCTCGGCCGCCGGATCGCCCGCGGCGCCCGCCATCTCGGGAGGCAGCAAATCGACGTCGAGCTCCGGCCCGCGCGCCAGCAGGCAGGCCCGCTCGACGGCGTGGGAGAGCTCGCGGACGTTGCCGGGGTAGGCATGCCCCTGGAGTGCCCGCTCAGCGCGCGCCGTCCAGCGCGGCCGTTCCCCCGGCCGCCGCCACGACCGGCGCAGAAAGTGGTCGGCGAGCAGCGGCACGTCCCCGCGGCGGTCGCGCAGGGGCGGCAGCACGAGGTCGAGCACTTTGAGGCGGAAGTAGAGATCCTCGCGGAAGCGCCCCTCTTTCACCATCTGCCGCAGGTCGCGATGGGTGGCGGCGACGATCCGCACGTCGACCTTCTCGGTGCGGTCGGAGCCCAGGCGCTGAATCTCCCCGAACTGCAGGAAGCGCAGCAGCTTCGCTTGCGCCTCGACCGGGATCTCGCCCACCTCGTCCAAGAACAGCGTGCCGCCGTGCGCCGAGGCGAGGCGCCCCGGGCGATCGCGCTTGGCATCGGTGAAGGCGCCGGCGACGTGGCCGAACAGCTCGGATTCGAGCAGCGTCCCCGGCAGCGCCGCGCAGTGCACGGTGACGAACGGCTTACCGCGCCGCGGGCTGTTGACGTGGAGCGCGCGGGCGATCAGCTCCTTGCCGCTCCCCGTCTCGCCGAGCACGAGGATGGGAGCGTCCGCGCCCGCTACCTGGGCGACGACGCGCAGCAGCTCGACCATCCGCGGGTCGCGGGTGACGATCCCCGCGAAGTCGTGCTGGGCGAAGAGGTCGCGCTCGAGGCTCTGGTTCCTCCGCCGCAGCTCCTCCCGGTCGCTCGCCCGCTTGAGGAAGAGGCCGGCGACTCCTGCCAGCTCGGCGAGGAAGGCGCGGCTCTCGGGAGTGAAACTGTCCACCCGCTCGCGATTCTCGAGATAGACCACGCCGTAGACCTCGCCGCCATAACGCAGCGGCGCCACCAGCACGCAGCAGCGGCCGATCACCAACCCGCTCTCGCCCGTAGCGAAGCGGGGGTCCTCGATCAGGTTGGGGAGATAGAGCAGCGCCCCGGTCGCGATCGCCTCGCGGACCAGGGTGCGGCTGAACCGGCGCTCGAGCTCGCTGCGCCGCCCGCGCTCCTCGCCGACCTCGAACTTCTGCTGGTAGGACCCCTCCTCGCGCACCACCACGAACCCCGTCTCCGCGCCGCACCGCTCCACGATGCGCCGCAACAGCACCTCCGGCGTCCGCTCCACGTCGTCCTCGGCCAGCAGGAGCTTCGAGATCTCATACAGATCCTCGTATAGCACTCCGCCTGCCTCCAATCGATGACATCTGCCTCTGGGAGCAGGCAGAGCTTAACCGATTCTTGCGGCGAAGTGTTGGGTGGTGGGGAGGCGGGGGCGGCCGCGCCTGGCGCTCTATTCAGCGGACCGACAGACCCGAGGATTTGCAATGTCGTCGAGGGGCCGTGCCGCTGGCGGATGGCAGGTCGGCCGCTCGTTTTCCTCCGCTCCAGAGCGCCCGCCCGGATGGCATATCGATTGCTATTTACCTTGGCATCGATCGATCGAAGAGCCTTCAAGTTTTGATCACGCGAGGTCATTGACCTCAGCCAACCAACGCAACACTACGCGCCTCCGGGCGCATCCACAGGAGACCGAAATGTCCGCGCAACCCCTCAGCCACGCCCCGACCCTCGTTTCCCCGGCGGATGCCGCACAAGATTTCTACGCCATTCTCGCACAGCAGGCCAACGCTGCGATCCTTCCGATCTATAATACCCAGATCACGCCGATCCAGTATCCGAGCCAGGGCGATTTCAACTGGAGCTGGGAAAACACCACCAACCAGGTTTTCAACAATGGGACTTTCAACTATGTCAGCGCAGGTGTGTCGCCGAGCGCTACGCAAGGTGCCGTCAAGCTTTCGCCAGCGGGAGGGTTTGCGAACACTTACGTCCGATTGCTCAGCTCCCTGGTGTTCACCTTAAGCTCGAGCGATCAGACGGCGCTCAACACGGCTCTACAAAACGCGTCAAGCCAGCAGGCCTCGGTCGTCAGCACGTATGAAGGGATCTTCGGCCAGATCACGCCAGTCCAGATTGCGAAGGCTCACACGGTGGTGCCCGCGGTGCAGACCAGCTTCGACTACGTGGTCAGCTACATTCTTGGTTCGGTGTGGAGCGGAGCCACTCCGCCACTCACCTGGGCGGCGATGAAGGGGGCGAGGAGCCTGGAGGGCCTGATGCAGAACATGCCGGCTTCGGGTGAGACCGTGCTCGGGACCGTGCAGGTCTTCCTGAATGTGATGGGGTCGGCGATCGGTCTCCAGGACGAGCTCAACCTGGGAAGTTGGATTCGCAATCAGCTCAATACGAACACCTCCACCCCGTCGGCCACCAACGGTGGCATGCAGACCGTCGACCCCAACACCGGCGCGATCCTACCGTTCCAGGTGGCTTACGGAATCAGCAGCGGGATCACCAGCATCCAGAACGATCTCAACAACACCTCGCGGAACTTCCAGGTGAGTATGGATATCACGCAGGCGGCGCAGTCGCAGCTCAACGTCAGCTCCGCAGAGGAGGCCGGGTTCTCCTTCGATATTGGTGAGTGCCTGACCTTCAGCGGCACCGAAAGCGGCTCTTTCAATCTCAACACCTTCACCGGGACCAGCTCCACTGCCACGCTGGCGATGAACTTCAGCGGATTCACCATGGTGCCGATCGCAGCGTCCGCCTGGCAGCAGGCCACCGACCTCGGGTGGTACTTCGGCGCCCCGATTGCCGAGGCTTGGAAGAACTGGAACAGCGGCACGAAACCCACCGGATTCAACTTCGTCTCGGACCCGACCCCGATCCTCGGCAGCGATGGAAAGGGTCTCGGACAGATCAGCAACCTGCTGATCAGCCAATACCCGACCGTCACGATTACTTACTCCAACGCGGATTTCTCGTCGTTCCGGCAGGCCTGGCAGGAAAACGTCTCGGGGAACCTGACGCTCTTCGGCTTCATTCCGGTCGGCAGCGTCAGCGAGGGGGTGTACTCCAGCACAGCGCAGTCGAACGGCTCGAACAGCTCCTTCACGCTGACCTTCACGCCGTCACAGCAGGTCCTGTCGGTGCCGCCTCTCCAGCAGACGGCCTATGTCATCGGCGGATCGTTCGACTATCCGGCGACGGACAGCCCGACCATCGTCAACCAGATCCTCCGGCTTGTTTAAGTAAGACCGCTCTCCAGCGAGCGCCCTGGATCTTTTCGGGGCGTTCGCGCCTTCTCCGATTGCCGGAACCATGTCCTTCGCCAGCCTGGAGGGTGATGGATGGGGAGGGGAGCCTTGGTACCTGTCTTACATCTCTGGTAAGATGAGTCGCATGAAATCCGCTACCCGGGTGACCAGCAAGGGGCAGGTCGTCATTCCCAAGTCCGTCCGAGAGCAGCTCCGCTGGACCTCGGGCACTTCGCTCGCCGTCGAGATCATGGGCGATGGCGCCGTGCGCTTGACTCCGCTCGCGACTGAGGACTCCATCGATCTCCTCTTTGGCTGCTTGAAGGATCTCCCGGGTGATCCCGTCGCGGACCTCGAAGCCGAGCACCGGGCCGAGATCGAAGCGGATGGCCTCTGGCAACGTCGCGGTCGCTGATTCCTGGGCGATCCTGGCGTTCCTCCGCGCCGAGGAACCCGGCGCTACGGCGATGCGCCGTTATCTCCGTCGCGCCCAGGCTGGCAACCTTCGTCTCCTCCTGAACGTGGTGAACCTCGGCGAGGTCTTCTACCGTCTCCTCCAGCTCACCAGTGAGGCGCAAGCGGAGGAGCGTCTCGGACAGGTGAAGGCCTTGCCCATCGACATCGTGCCGGCCCGCGAAGCGTTGGTCCTCGAGGCGGCCCGGGTCAAAGCGAGGCATCCTCTCTCCTATGCCGACGCCTTCGCGGTCGCCACCGGGCGGCTGGAGAAGGCGCCCGTCCTCACGGGCGATCCGGAGATCCTGGCCCTGCCGGCGACGGTCGTCCGGGTGCGCAGGCTCGACCGGCACGCCTGAGCTCCCGGCGCACTGTAGAAGGGCCAGGTACTTCGTCGACGGGTAAAGTACGGGCAGGCGTGGCTTACTCCTGACAGGCAGAGCGCTTGGCACTTCTCACCACCGGGAAACGTGCTGCGCATCGGAGACCGGGCTCAGCCCGGCAACAACTCCTCCAGGGCGCAGCGCGTTTTGGTAGGCAGTCGCTCCGCATCGAAGTAGCGGGTGACGATCTCCAGGGCCTCTTCGACGCTGGTGATGTTCAGGTAACGCAAGAGAAAGCGGACGTCGTCGAGGTCGTGGAACTCCTCTCCCAGCCGCATGGCGGCACACTTCATGGCGAGGAGGTAGGCCGGTCGCGCCGTAGAAGTGCCAGGTACTTCGTCGGCAGGTGGCGGCGACGATCCGCACGTCGACCTTCTCCGTACGGTCGGAGCCCAGGCGCTGGATCTCGCCGAACTGGAGGAAGCGCAGCAGCTTCGCCTGCGCCTCGACGGGGATCTCGCCCACCTCGTCGAGGAACAGGGTGCCGCCGTGGGCCGAGGCGAGGCGGCCGGGACGATCCTTTTTCGCGTCGGTGAACGCTCCGGCGACGTGGCCGAAGAGCTCGGATTCGAGCAGGGTGCCGGGCAGCGCCGAGCAGCGGACGGTGACGAAGGAGCGACCCCGGCGCGGGCTGTTGACGTGCAGCGCGCGGGCGATCAGCTCCTTGCCGGTGCCGGTCTCGCCCAGCACGAGCACCGGAGCGTCCGCGCCGGCCACCTGCGCCACGACCCGCAGCAGCTCGTGCATCCGGGGATCGCGGGTGACGATCCCCTCGAAGTCGTGCTGGGCGAACAGATCGCGCTCCAGGCTGCGGTTGCGCCGCCGCAGCTCCTCGCGGTCGCTCGCCCGCTTGAGGAACAGGCCGGCGATCTCCGCCAGCTCGGTCAGAAAGGCGCGGCTCTCCGGGGTGAAGCTGTCGACGCGCTCCCGGTTCTCCAGGTAGACGACGCCATAGACCTCGCCGGCATGGCGCAGCGGCGCCACCAGCACGCAGCAGCGGCCGATCACCAGGCCGCTCTCCCCCGCGGCGAAGCGGGGATCCTCGATCAGATTCGGCAGATAAAGGAGGGCGCCGGTGGCGATCGCCTCCCGCACGAGGGTACGGCTGAACCGGCGCTCCAGGTCGCTGCGCCGGCCGCGCTCGTCGCCGACCTCGAACTTCTGCTGGTAGGAACCGTCTTCGCGAACGACGACAAAGCCCGTCTCGGCGCCGCAGTGCTCGACGAGGCGCCGCAGGAGGACCTCGGGGGCCCGTTCCGCATCGTCCTCGGCCAGCAGGAGCTTCGAGATCTCGTACAGATCCTCGTATAGCACTCCGCCTGCCTCCAATCAGTGACATCTGCCTCTGGGGACAGACAGAGCTTAACTCATTTGTTCGCGGAATTGTTGAAAGGAGGGGAAAGCTGGCGTCTGGGGTGGTCCGGCGTGAGCAGATCTCAGGGAGGAGGCTGCCTTCGGCGAGTGGCGGCCATGGAACCGGAAAGTGGCTGAAAATCCTTTAATGTCAACGTTTTTCCGATGCCGGCCTCCCCTGGCAGGAAGGTTGCTCTATAGGGTTGACGTCAGCAACAAAGATCGGACGGCCCGCGGCTGTCCGACGTTCGTTCTTAAACGTCGCAGAAGGAGACCCGCATGACTACGATTAGTTTTTCGAAAGCTGTACAGATTCCGAATCAATCCACGGATGTGCCGGCGTTGGCTGCCTTCGGAGAGTACGTGTATATGGTCTATAGTGGCTCTGGCAGCTCTCAGTTTTATTCCAGTAGATCGCTTGACGGGATCAACTGGTCGGCTGCCATTAAGATCGACGGGCAGTCGGGTTCGATCCCGGCTCTGGCGGCATGGGGAGCGTATCTGTACATGGTCTATAGCGACTCCAACAATTCTCAGATCTGGGTCTCTCGTACGAGCGACGGAGTAACCTGGCAAGACACTCAACAGATTGGACAACAAACCAGCACGCCGGCTCTGGCCGTGGTCCCCGGTTTTGGTCTTTGTCTGGCCTACACCGATTCCAACGGCTCACAGCTGTACAGCAGCGTCTGCGTGCCCCCGCAATAGCAAGAGAAAGGCCGGGTGGAGCGCCGCAGCCCGAGCTGGGGAGGTGCCAGGCGATTCTTCGGGGTGCCTTGCGAGGCGTCGATCGGACACGGAGCGGCCATTCACCATTTATCTGCCGGCCTCGGCCGGCTTTGGGAGGTTACCTGATGCTTAAGGGAGACACTTACGCCGTTCAGACGCGAGAGATCGTCAGCAGCATCATCGCCGGGAGCTGGGTCTTGGAGAAATCGAATCTCACGTCAAGCTCCCTCGACGGTGAAACCCTCAACCACCGCCTCCAAATCACGGGCAACGCCTATGGCCACGATCCGTCGGGTAGCGATCTCCTGGGCCAGCAGCTCGCGACGATCGACGCGGGGCTCTGGGGCAACGAGTTGATGAGCTACTCCCATTGCCAGCACTATTATTCGGCCGTGGACTCAGGAGTGATGTTTGCCCTGTTCCACGGCGACCAGGAGCGCCTCGAGCAGCTCATGCGCTGGGAGGAGGGAGAGCACGCCCTGGAGGCGGCCCTGCTGGCGCCGCCGCCCTCGCTGGCGATCGTTGGTCCGCACGGACGTTGCTGGATCGGCCCGGCGGGAAACGGGGATGCCGACATGCGCGACATCATGCGCAACCGGCACGCCTGGCTCGATGGCCGCCTCGACGCACCACCGCGCAATGTTGAGACCGACCCGGCTCAAACAGGACTTTGGGTCATGATGCAGCTCGACAAGCTGGCCGCGTCCGGAGTTGCATGGGCCAAGCCCTGGCCCGACCTCAAGAGCAGGATCTCGGCCGCACGGGATTTTCCCCCGGTCGTGCACGAGATCACGATCCAGCGGGGTCCCTACGGTCACGTCGCAACCTTGAGTGACTGGTCGGGAATGATGCACCCGGCACAGTGGGCTAGCTGCAATTACGGCCAGGGGCAGGTCAGTGAGAGCTACGGATGTAATCCCGGGTGGGGCCGCGAGGAGGTGCCTTCGCCCACGGACGCAGTGCTGCCCGTGCCGTCGGTGCCGGGAGGCGGACCATCCGGCACCACTAATATCCCGGCTGCCGGCGCCCAGTGAGCGCTGAACCGCGGGGAGGTGCCGTAGAAGTGCCAGGTACTTCGTCGGCAATGCGCTTACAACGCTACGACCGTGACGAGATCGCCAATCGCGCGGAAATCGTCCGGGTTGCGGGTATAGAGCGGCAGGCCGGCGGCGCACGCGGTCGCGGCGAGCAGGAGATCGACAGCGCGCGCCCCCCTCGCCTTGCGTCCCGCGGCGACCACGGCGGAATAGACCCTCCCGTAAGCGCGGGCCGCCTCGGCGTCGAAGGGGAGAGGGTCGAAAGCGGCTTCGGCGCGCTGGAGCCGGTCCTGGCGGCGCGCCCGCTCCTCGGGGTCCGACGTGGCATGCGGACCGGCGGCGAGCTCGGCCATCGTGATGGCGCTGACGGCCACCTCGACCGGCAGCCGGGAAGGCTCGATCCGCTCGAGATCGATGACTACCGAGGTGTCGAGGAGCCCGCGGGCCGGCCGTGGATCAGTCATCGGGCAGGACGTCCTGGCCGGCCCAGGCATCGACCTCGGCGCGGAAGCGGTCACGGTCGATCGCGGGCGCATTCCGGAAGAGGGCGACGACGGCCGCCGCCGGCACGAAGCGATGGCGGCGCAGGGGAGTCAGCTCGCCGACCGGCACACCGTTGCGGGTGACGACGAAGGACTCTCCCTGGTCGAGCCGGCGCATGATTTCGCCGCTGTCGTTGCGGAGCTCGCGCTGGGTGATGGATTCAGCCATTCTTCAATCGTAGCACGTCGTGCTACGGCGGTCGATTGGGGGGTCCCTGATCCGGGTCGCGCCGGCGCCTTTGCAGTCGCCATGCGGGCGCCCCCCGCGGTCGGCGTCAGGCTCGTAGGGCCGGGAAGGTTTGGGGCCTTCGGGTCTTTGCGCCTTCAGGCCAAGGGTGGCAGAAGGAAGCGGCAGCGAGGGCCGGAGGCTCTGGCGAGGCGGCGATCGAGGGTGGCCAGGGGGAGGTCGCACCCTTCGGCCACCGCGACGTACCAGGCGTCGTAGCTCGTGACGTTGGCCCGGAGCTTCCAGACCCGCTCCGCGAAGGGCGCAAAAGGCACCAACTCGAGGTCGAACAGGAGCAGATCCCGGGCCGCGGCACCGGCATCCTTCCGGCTGAGCCGCCCCTCGAGCTCGAAGCGGCGGAGGATGTTCGTGGCCTCGACGAGGGCCAGATGCGGCGCGACCAGGCCGCCGGCGCGCACCATGTCCTCAGCCCACTGTCCTTCCGCGCCCGCATCCGACGTTGCGGCAACCAGAAGCGAGGCGTCGACGACTGCGCTCACCGGCGGTCCGCGTCACGGAGAGCCAGGATCTCCCCCGGGGAGAGCCGGGTTCCTGCCGTCGCCTTGCGCTTCCGGATCCGCTCGAGCACCTTCTCGACCGGCGGGCGTGCGGCCAGACGTTCGAGCTCGGCGCGCAGGTATTCCTGCATCGATTTCCCCTGGAGGGCTGCCCGCGCCGCCAGCTCATCCTTCACCGCATCCGGCACGTCGCGAATGGTGATCTGTACGCCCATGCCTGCATTCTGACTCCGCTGACTGCAAAATGCAAGCACGCCTCTGCGCGCAAGGCGGCTGGACGATTACGGTTCGGGCCTCCACAAATACGAGAGGATCGGCCAGTGGTGTCTCCGACCCCGATCCAGAGAGGTCACTTCGACCGTTGCAGCCAGATCACCAGGCTGCTCGCTTCTTCCGAGTCTGCCTTACGCAGCAACTCGTCGAGCGCCTTGACCAGAGCGCCAACGGTTGCCGCCTTGCCTCTTGGAAAGGTCCGGTTGCTGGTGAAGATCAATCCCCAGTGAGGCAGGCGCCGGCCTCGATACTCGGCGTCCAGCACGATGTAGTCCACCGTGTTCTCGGTGAGCAAGGCACAATTGCGCCGTTGCGCTTCGGCAAACAGGTCGGGATCGAGCATCCCGCGGAGGTCCGGCTCCTCTTGGACCGCCACGGCATCATGCCCCCGTTTCCGCAACTGACCGGCGACGGCAGGAGGGTAGTGCTCGTCGACGAGCAGTTTCAACGCAGCATTTCCTGCCGGCGCCGAAACAGCTCCTCCGCCTCGGCCGCCTGGGCGTCGACCTTCGCCAGCCAGGCATCGATCTCGGCCGGATAGTCCGCGTAGTACTCGACGGCGATTCGCACCTGGGCGGCCGAGAGCCCCAGCCAACTCGCCGCTTCCGCGATGGCCCGTTCGCCGCGCGTCTCCACGTTCTTCAGCACCCGGACCACCTCCCAGACGTCGGGGCCGCCGGCCAACCCGGGCCGGCGGCCGGCCGCGCCGGGGCGGAACACGATGCCGGAGTGGCGGTCCATCCGGAGTCCCTCGTCAATGTACCGCTGGGTGAGAGCCGACCGAGTTTCTCCCCGAGCCTCCGCGGTCGCCTCCAATTGTTCCCGGGTCTCATCAGGCATCCGAATCGAGATCATGGCGTTCCTGGGCATGGGTCAGCTCCGTATTACGAGGTATCACATCGTACCATGCGCCCTGGCCGCACGACGGAGGGAGGAGTCGCGCGCGGTTGCGCGGCAGGGGGAAAAGTGAAGGATGGTCGGAGGCCGTTGAATACTGTCTTACATGGGTGGTAAGATGAGGACATGAAGTCCGCTACCCGGGTGACCAGCAAGGGGCAGGTCGTCATTCCCAAGCCCGTTCGCGAGCAGCTCCACTGGACCTCGGGCACTGCGCTCGCCGTCGAGATCATGGGTGATGGCGCTGTGCGCTTGACTCCGCTCGCGACTGAGGACTCCATCGACCTCCTCTTTGGCTGCTTGAAGGATCTCCCGGGGGATCCGGTCGCTGACCTCGAAGCCGAGCACCGGGCCGAGATCGAAGCGGATGGCCTCTGGCAACGTCGCGGTCGCTGATTCCTGGGCGATCCTGGCGTTCCTGCGCGCCGAGGAACCCGGTGCTACGGCGATGCGCCGTTATCTCCGCCGCGCCCAAGCCGGCAACCTTCGTCTCCTGCTGAACGTGGTGAACCTCGGCGAGGTCTTTTACCGTCTCCTCCAACTCACCGGCGAGACGCAGGCGGAGGAGCGCCTCGGGCAGGTGAAGGCGTTGCCGATCGACATCGTGCCGGCCCGCGAAGCACTCGTCCTTGAGGCCGCCCGGGTCAAAGCGAGGCATCCTCTCTCCTATGCCGACGCCTTCGCAGTCGCTACCGGGCGGCTGGAGAAGGCGCCTGTCCTCACTGGAGACCCGGAGATCCTGGCCTTGCCGGCGACGGTCGTCCGGGTGCGCAGGCTCGATCGGCACGCCTGAGTTCCCGGCGCCACCGCTTGTGGGCTGGCGCCAATCGCGGAGTCAGCTCCCGTTTGGTTGAACTAAAATGGAGTGGACTCCCGAATAGTCGGAGCGCGCCTCGCGCCCCCCTACCGCCGCTTAGTCTTCAGCGAGCCCTTGCGCGCGCCGAGGCTGACGCGGGGCTTCATCTCGACGTAGGGCTCGACGCCGGGGACGGTGCAGCGGGGGAGCTCTTCGCCGATGGTGGCCTCGATCTCCTTGATCCGCATCTTGTCGATCCAGGTGGCGATCGTCGAGACGATGCCGGTGGCGGTGCCGCGGGCGGTGCGGCCGGCGCGGTGGATGTAGTCCTCGACGGTCTCGGGCATGTCGAAGTTGATGATGTGGCCGACGCGCGGGATGTCGAGGCCGCGGGCGGCGATGTCGGTCGCCACCAGGATGCGGTGCTCCCCCTCGCGGAACCCCTGGAGCGCCTGCACCCGCTGCCCCTGGGAGAGGTTCGAGTGGATGCGCTCGACCGGATGCCCCTCGCGCTCGAGGACGTGGGTGAGCCACTCGGCGTCCACCTTGCGGCGGATGAAGACGAGCGTGCTGCCGAGCTCCTGGTGGAGGAGGGCGAGCAGGCAGGCCTTCTTGTTCTCGGACTCGACCAGGTAGAGGCGGTGGCTGATGCCGTGCGCCGTCTTCCCCTCGGGGGTGATGTCGATGCGCACCGGATCGTTCATGAACTGCTGCGAGATGCGCTCGATCGGCGGCGGCATGGTGGCCGAGAACATCAGCGTCTGCCGCTGCTTGGGGAGCTCCTGGAGGATGCGGTTGACCTGCGGCATGAACCCCATGTCGAGCATGTGGTCCGCCTCGTCGAGCACCAGGATGTTGAAGTCGTCGAGCTTCGCCGTCCCCTGCTCCACGTGGTCGAGCAGGCGCCCGGGGGTGGCCACGATGACGTGCGGCTTGCGGCGCAGCCCCTGGAACTGCGGCCCCATCTTGACGCCGCCGATCAGGCAGACGGTGCGCAGGCCGAAGTCGCCGCCGAAGGCGTCGAGGAAGGCCTGGGTCTGGAGGGCGATCTCGCGGGTGGGGGAGACGATCAGGGCGCGCGCCTTGGGGTCGTGGGCGAGCTTCTCGGCGATCGGCAGGGTGAAGGCGGCGGTCTTGCCGGAGCCGGTCTCGGCGAGGCCGATGAGGTCGCGGCCGCTGAGCGCGGTGGGGATCACCGCGGCCTGGATGGGGGTCGGATTCTCGAAACCGACCAGACGAACGCAACGCAGGATCGATTGGCTGAGCCCCAGCGAGTCGAAGGTGGTCGTTTGTATGGTTTCGACGGGGTGCTGTGGGATGGCCAGACTCTGCATGACTCTTGCTTATAGCCGATCCGTGGCTGCCGAGGCAAGGACGGGCGGCGATTGACGGAAGAAAACGGGGGTGGAAAAAGAAGGGCAGCCCGGCTCGCGCCGGACCGCCCTGAGGGGAGCGTTGTGCCGCCGTCAGGCGGCCTGGGCCTTGTCGGCGGACGGTGGCATGAAGCGGGCCATCGCCTCGTCGAGAGTGAGCAGACGGGCGCCCGTGAGCTCGTGCGCATGGGCGGCGAGCACCGCGTCGGCCTCGGGCATCCGGGTCAGCCAGCCGAGCGAGGTCTTGATGTCGTTGAACATGTTGACGAAGACCTGGGCCACCCCCGGCGAGACCGCCGCCGCCTGGATGACCTTCCAGAACGGCGGGGTGATCTGGCCGGTCATCAGGCGGGTGAACTCCATGGTGTGGCGGCCGCGGTCGGCGTAGTACCCCTCGAAGACCTCCTCCATCCAGCCGGCGTCGAACGGGCGGGTGCCCCGGGCGACGACGGCGCGGGTCAGCCGCTCGGCCTGGCGCACGGCGTCGTTGGCGCCGGTGCCGCTGATCGGGTCGTTGAGCACCGCCACGTCGCCGAGCGGCATCACCACCCGGCCGTTGCGCAGCCGCCCGACCGGCTTGCGCACCATCGGGGTGAGCGCCCCCTTGAGCCACGAGCGCGAGTCGACCAGCTGCGCGTTGCGGTAGTTGGGCAGGTCCTGGGGGGAGTAGTTGCGGAACAGGTGGAGCGCCGTGGCGAGCGCCTTGTCGGCGCTGTCGACGTCGCCCCAGAGGTCCATCGGGCCGCCGGGGGTCGCCTCGAAGACGACGGCGCGGCAGGGGCCGGCGTGGGAGAAGAAGGGGATCGAGAAGAACTCCCCGATCTGGATGAAGTGCTGGAACTTCAGGGTGACGTAGGGGATCTCCTCCCACTCGCGGACCCCCTTGAGGATCACCGCCCCCAGCCGGCGCGGCGGCGCGTCGAAGAGGGTGCGTTCCGGGTCGCGCTCGAAGACCTCGCCGAGGCCCCCCTTCCCGGAGGAGACGACCACCAGGTCGAAGGCCTCCGCGAGCTGCTCGAGCCGCTGCCGGCTGACCGCTTCGTTGACGAGGCGCCCCCCCTTCTCCGCGAAGCGCCGCATCCAGGTCGACGCCTTGAGCCGCGCGTCGACCCCCTGACAGGTCTCGTCGAGGCTACCCTGCACCTGGAGGATGATGTCGCCGTTCGGCAGGCGCAGCGTGGCGTGCATGCCGTTGCACACCGGCGCCCTCCCCTCCCATTCGTGCATTCCGAGGCTGCGCTCGACATCGAGCTGGCGGTCGAAGACCATCGCCGTCGACAGCATCGTCCCCCGCTCGACCTCGTCCGCCGGCCTCCCCTCGAAGACCGTCACTTCGTACCCCCTCTGCAATAGACCAAAAGCCAACACCATCCCTGCTTGCCCTGCACCGACGATTGCGATCTTCCTCATGGGTCCCCTCCTTCGTGGAGATCGAGTCGCGTCTGGTGCCCTCCCAAAGACCTTGATGCGATTTCAAAGAGCTAGAAGAACTAAACTGCTTAATGAGTATACGGCAGCCCTACGAAATTGGAAGGGGGAAAAGAGGGAAATTTCGTAATTTTTCCGCCCGATGTCGCCGGGGCGACGATCGGGGCCGTCCGGCGGCCCGGCGAGTGGCGCTCCGCGGCGCTCAGCCGCGGAAATCGGCGCCGTGGCGGAGGCGCTCGACGCCGCCGGTGGCCGACGGGGCGACCACGGCGGTGAGGCGGTCGCCGGCGCGCAGGACGGTGTCGCGGCTCGGCACCTCGTCGCGGTCATCGCGCTGGACGGTGACCAGCAGGCAGCCCGGCGGCAGGCCGAGGTCGGCCACCCGCCGGCCGTCGAACGGCGCCCCGGCCTCGACCAGCACCTCGACGACCGTGGCCCGTCCGGGGTCCGTCGCCGGCGCCGCCTGGCCGCGCAGCAGGTCGCGCTCGAGGAGCGCCTCGTAGATCGGCCGGTCGTGCAGCAGGTCGGCGAGGGCGTAGGCGGTGAAGCAGGCGGCGAGCAGGGGGAGCATCAGCGGGTAGCTCGAGGTCATCTCGAGGATCAGCACGATGCCGGTGAGCGGAGCGCGCACGATGGCGGTGAACAGGGCCGCCATGCCGACCACGGCGAACGAGGTGCCGTAGCCGGCGGCCGAGGGGAAGAGGTGCGGGCCGAGCAGGCCGACCAGGAGGCCGGCCTGGGCGCCGAGCACCAGCAGGGGGGCGAAGATGCCGCCGGCGGCGCCGGTGCCGTAGCTTGCCATCGTCATCGCGAAGCGCAGCAGCAGGAGGAGGGCGAGGGCGGAGAGGCCGACCTGGCCGGCGAGGGTGGCCTGCACCATCCGGCCGCCGCCCCCCAGCGCGTCGGGGGCGAACCAGCCGACGACGGCCACGCCGACGCCGACCAGGGCGGCGGGGAGGCCGAAGGGCCAGCGCGCCGTGCGCTCGAACAGCTTCAGGCTGGCGAGCAGGGCGCGGTTGAAGACGACGCCGAGCAGGCCGGCCGCCACGCCGAGGATCAGGAAGAGGGGGAGGGCGGAGAGCGGCGGCACGGGGGGGCTCGCGACGCGGAAGACCGGCGACTGGCCGCTCAGCGTGCGCACCACGACGTCGGCGGTCACCGAGGCGACGAAGGCGCCGGTCAAGGCGCCGGGGGCGAAGTCGCGCCGCAGCTCCTCGAGGACGAAGATGACCCCGGCGAGCGGCGCGTTGAAGGCGGCGGCGAGCCCGGCGCCGGCGCCGGCGGCGATCAGGATGTGGCGCTCGCGGACGCTGCTCCGGAGCCAGCCGGAGACCATCTGGCCGACCGCGCCCCCCATCTGCACCGTCGGCCCCTCGCGCCCGAGGGCGAGGCCGGCGCCGATCCCCAGCGTGCCGCTGGCGAACTTGACCCACAGCACCCGCCGCCAGCGCAGGCCGCGCAGGCGGTGCAGCACCCCCTTGAGGTGGGGGATGCCGCTCCCCGCGGCCTCGGGGGCGAAGCGGCGGACGAGCCAGAGCGCCGCGCCCGCGGCGATGCCGCAGACGGCGGTCACCAGCAGCAGGCCGAGCGGGGTGGGGAGGCGGTGGGCGAAGGCGAACAGGGCGTCGCGCCAGCGGTCGGTGGCCTCCAGGGTGCCGCGGAAGGCGGCGGCGGTGAGGCCGGCGAGCAGGCCGACCAGCATCGCCCGCGGCACGATCCGCCGCCGCCGCTCCTGGCGGCGGTCGAAGTCGCGGATCTCGCGTCCGATGTCGCCGGGCTGGAGGTCGGGGATGGAGGAGGAGACGGCAGGCATGGGGAGGAACCGGGCGAGGCTCGCCGGCCGTCGCGGCCGGCCTGGGCATTCTTATCGAGGCCGCCGGGTTTGTCGAGCGGGAGGGGCCGGCCGGAGTCGTGAACCTTGCGAGTCCGGAGCCTTTTTCCTCCCCCGTACTCGGGGGAGGTCAGGAGGGGGTTCGCAGCGTTCCAACCAAGGAAGCGTACCGGCCTGCGAACGCCCCCTCCCGGCCTCCCCCGAGTACGGGGGAGGAGAAAAGCTCCCGGGATCAGAAGGTTCGCCCCTCCGAGCCCGATGGTAAACTCCCTCGGCCCGCGACGTCTCTTTTCTTCTTCTTCGGGGAAACCATGACTCCAACGCCGTTCAAGCCTCCCGTCACCCTGCTCGCGGTGGCCGTCCTTTCCGCGCTCCTGGTTCCACCTTCGTTCGCGGCGGAGAAGCCTCCCGCCCGCGAGAAACCCGGGGCGGCGGCGCCGCTGCCGGCGATCGCCAAGGCGGTGGCGAAGCTCGAGAAGCGCGCCGGCCTGGTCACCTTCTACCTCGATCGCCGGCAGGGGAAAGTCTGGCTCGCCGTGCCGCCGGCGCGGGAGAGGAACGGCGAGGTGGCGAGCTACATCTACCAGGAGGCGATCACCACCGGCCTGGGCTCGAACCCGGTGGGGCTCGACCGCGGGCAGCTCGGCGACGCGCGGATCGTCACCCTGCGGCGGATCGGCGGCCGGGTGCTGGTCGAGGCGCCGAACCTCAAGTTCCGCGCCCTGACCAGCGACGCCGCCGAGCGGCAGGCGGTGCGCGAGTCGTTCGCCCCCTCGATCCTGTGGGCGGGGGAGGTGGCGGCCGAGGACCGCGACGGCACGGCGCTGGTCGACTTCACCCCGTTCCTGGTGCGCGATGCCCACGGCATCGTCGAGCGGCTGAAGGAGGCGGGGCAGGGGAGCTGGTCGCTCGACGAGAAGCGCAGCCTGGTCGATCTCGACAATTGCCTGGCCTTCCCGGACAACGTCGAGCTCGAGGCGCCGCTGACCTACCAGTCGGCCGACCCAGGGCCCCTGGTGCGCGAGACGGCGGCGGTTTCTGCGGGCAACGGAGCGGTCACCTTCTCCCAGCACCACTCGCTGGTGCGCCTGCCGGACGCCGGCTACCAGCCGCGGGCGTTCGACCCCCGCGCCGGCTACTTCGGGGTGGAATTCAAGGACTACGCGGCGCCGATCGCCGCGCCGGTCGACGTGCGCTACCTGGCGCGCCACCGCCTCGAGAAGGTCGACCCGGCGGCGCCCCGTTCGCGGGTGAAACACCCGATCGTCTACTACATCGACAACGGCGCCCCCGAGCCGATCCGCAGCGCCCTCCTCGAGGGGGTGAGCTGGTGGAAGGAGGCGTTCGACAAGGCGGGGTTCATCGACGCCTTCGAGGTCAAGGTGCTGCCGCCGGGGGCGAGCCCGCTCGACGTGCGCTACAACGTCGTGCAGTGGGTGCACCGCTCGACCCGCGGCTGGTCGTACGGCGGCGGGGTGATCGACCCGCGGACGGGGGAGATCCTGCAGGGGCACGTCACCCTGGGGTCGCTCAGGGTACGGCAGGACCGCCTGATCTTCGAGGGGCTCGAAGGGGCGGACAAGACGGGGTCCGGGGCGCCGGACGATCCGGTCGTGCTGTCGCTCGCCAGGATCCGCCAGCTCGCCGCGCACGAGGTGGGGCACAGCCTCGGCCTCTCCCACAACTTCGCCGCCTCGACCTACGGGCGCGGCTCGGTGATGGACTACCCGGCGCCGCAGGTAGGGATCACGGCGGACGGCAAGCTCGACTTCTCGCAGGCCTATGCCCGCGGGGTGGGCGCCTGGGACCTCGAGACGATCCACTACGGCTACGGGGAGTTTCCGCCGGGGACCTCGCCGGCGGCCGAGAAGGCGGGGCTCGACGCCATCCTCGAGGAAGGGATCGCGCAGGGCCGGATCTACCTCACCGACCAGGACGCCCGCCCCGAAGGGTCGGCGAGCCCCGTCGCCCACCTCTGGGACAACGGCGCGGACGCCGCCGAGGAGCTGCGCCACGAGCTCGCGGTGCGCCGCATCGCCCTCGCCGGCTTCGGCGAGCACAACATCGCTCCGGGGGAGCCGCTCGCCCTTCTCCAGGAGGTGCTGGTCCCCCTCTACTTCCACCACCGCTACCAGCTCGAGGCGGCGTCGAAGATGATCGGCGGCTTCCAGTACGTCAACTCCCTGCGCGGCGACGGCCAGGGGGCGGGGAAGCCGGTCGACGGCGAGGCGCAGCGGCGGGCGCTCGCGGCCGTCCTCGACGTGCTGTCGCCGGAGACCCTCGACCTGCCGGACCCGGTGGTGAACCTGCTGCTGCCGCGCCCCGCCGAGTACCGGCCGAACGAGGAGATGTTCACCGGCCTGACCAGCCCCACCTTCGACCCGCTGAGCGCCGCGGCCACCGGCGCCGACATGGCCGTGCGCCTCCTGCTGCGCCCCGAGCGGACGGCGCGGCTGGTCGACTTCCACCGCCGCGACGCCGCGCTCCCCGGCCTCGAGGAGGTGCTGGCGGCCCTCGAGGCGAAGAGCTTCGGCGGCCCGGCGCCGAAGGCCGAGAGGCTGGCCGAGGTGCGCCGCACCGTGCAGTGGGTGGTGGTGCGCCGGCTGATCGCCCTCTCCGGCGACGCGCAGGCGGCGCCGGGAGTGCGCGCGCGCGTCGACGCCGAGCTGCGCGCCCTCGCCGGCAAGCTCGGGAAGTCAGGGGAAGCCGACGCCGAAGCGGCCCAGCACGCCTTCCTCGCCCACGAGATCGAGCGCCACCTCGACCGCCGCCTCCAGGAGCCGGCCGCCAAGCCCCCCGAGCCGCCGCCGGCGCCCCCCGGACAGCCGATCGGCATGCCGGATTCAGGACTGCTGGGCGGAATGATGGAAGACTGCGCGTGGGGAGGATAGAGGAGCATGAGCCGCCAACCGACCACGCCCCGGACGACGACCGCGCCGGGACTGAGGGTCAGCCGCTGGCCGCCGGTGATCGGCATCCTGCTCGGCGCCCTCCTCGCCCTCGTCTGGTATCTCCACACCGAACCGTCCTCGCCGGCGCCGCCCCCGCAGACGCCGCCGGCCCGCGCTGAGATGGCCGCGCCGTCCCCAGGCCCGGCCCCCTCTGCCAACGCTCCCGAGCGGCTGGCGCTCAAGGTGCTGGCGGTCCTCCAGCACGACCCCGAGGCGTTCACCCAGGGGCTGCTGATCGACCACGGCACGATGTTCGAGAGCACCGGCCTGAACGGCAAGTCGACCCTGCGCGAGGTCGACCCGAAGACGGGGGCGGTGAAGCGCAAGGTCGACGTGCCGCAGCAGTTCTTCGCCGAGGGGCTGGCGCTGGTCGGCGACCGGCTGATCCAGCTCACCTGGCAGGAGGGGAAGGCGCTGGTCTACGACCGTGCGAGCTTCCAGAAGACGGGCGAGCTGCCGTATCAGGGGGAGGGGTGGGGGCTCTGCTGGGACGGCACGCGGCTGATCATGAGCGACGGCTCGGACCGGCTGACCTTCCGCGATCCCAAGACCTTCGCCGTCGTCGGTGGCGTCGCCGTCACCGTCGGCGGGCGGCCGGCCTACCAGCTCAACGAGCTCGAGTGCGTGGACGGCGTGGTCTACGCCAACGTCTGGCAGACGGACGACATCCTGCGCATCGATCCGAAGGACGGCCGGGTGACGGCGGTGATCGACGCCTCGGGGCTCCTCACCCGCGAGGAGCGGCTGAAGACCGACGTGCTCAACGGCATCGCCTGGGACCCGGAAAGCAAGAGCTTCTTCCTGACCGGCAAGCTGTGGCCGAAGATGTTCCAGGTCCAGCTCGTCCCGGCGCGATGAGCGGGCGGCGGCGCGAGGAGCGATGAGGAGGGCAAATCCTGCGACGGAGGGTGTAGAGACGTGACAGGTCGTAACGAGAACCTTTCGACTGCCACGGGGACGGCGTCACGTCTCTTCGCAGGGCAGGTCGTCGGATCTACCCCTTCGGAGGGACCGCCTTCCGGTCAATCGGCCTTGATCTGCCCTTCACAAGAGGCATCGAACCTACCTTGGTCGCGCCTTGCCATGTCCTTGGACAATCCGCCGGCCTACCCTTCGGCCGAGACGTGACGCCGTCCCCGTGGCCGCTGAGAGGTTCTCGTTACGACCTGTCACGTCTCTACCGCCTCCGCCGCAGGGAGATCGTAGAGGGTACGGATTGATGGGAAGGGGAAAGAACGGCCGATGTCAGACGACCGTGGCCTCGACCTTGAGCATCCGCCCCCAGGCGTTCCTGAGGTTGTCGGGGAGGTCGAGGGCGGCGAAGATCTCCTTGACCTCGTCGCGGGTCACGTAGGTCCAGATGTCGTCCCACTGGGCGTAGCGCAGCAGGTGCGAGACGACCCAGGCGCGCTGCTCCGGGGTCCCCTGGTGGAGGAGATGGAGGAACTCCTCCTCGGTGATCTTCTGCGCGGGGAAGAAGTAGAGGGTGTCCTGAGATTCCACGCTTTCGCGGCCGCGGTCCGATCCTGGCCCATGCATGCCTGAAGTATATAGGTCTCGCGGGTTTCTTCAAAGGACGCCACGACAAAACGCCCTCCTACTTGACCGCACCTCGCGGGTCCGCTAGATTTCACTCCGCTCGACCCAAATGAGCGGGCATAACTCAGTTGGTAGAGTGCAAGCTTCCCAAGCTTGATGTCGCGGGTTCGAGTCCCGTTGCCCGCTCCAATCGTTCTTGCATCCGTCGACTTGAGACCGAGGGCGGCGCCTGACGCCGAGACGCGGAGAAGCGCCCGCCGCCCGTCATACGCAGAAGACGCAGAGGACCCGGGGCCTGGAGCCATGTCGATCTTTCGCCGCGAAAGCACGCCTCCCTCGCCCGGCTCCTCCGCCGCCGGCTCCCCCGAAGCCTCCCACTCCGTCAATTCCGTCCACAAGCGCCGGCTCACCCACATCGCGCCGGGGACCCGCCTGACGGGCGAGGTGACGGGGGCGACCGAGCTGCTCGTCGAGGGGGAGCTCAAGGGGGAGGTGCGGGTGGACGCGGCGGTGACGGTCGGCGCCGACGGGGTCGTCGAGGGGCCGATCACCGCGCCGGTGGTGCGGGTCAGCGGCCGGGTGGTGGGGAGCGTGGTGGCGACCGACCGGGTGGAGGTCTCCCCTTCGGGGAGCCTCGAGGGGGACATCGCGGCCCCCCGGGTGGTGATCGCCGAGGGGGCGTTCTTCAAGGGGAAGGTGGAGATGCGGGGCGGCAGCGCCGACAAGGCCGGCCGCGCCGAGGATCACGTCGCAGACGAGGTCAGGGACAAACCGTCCGAGAAACCTGGAAAAAAAGCGGGGAAATAACAACGTGCTGATCGGTATACCTTCGGAAGTCAAGGATCACGAGTATCGGGTCGGGATGGTCCCGGCCGCCGTCCATGCGCTCGTCAAGGCGGGGCACCAGGTCATCCTCCAGCAGGGCGCCGGCCTGGGCAGCAGCATCCCGGACGAGGACTACGTCGAAGCCGGCGCCGAGATCGTGCCGGACGCCGCCACCGTCTACGGCCGGGCCGAGATGGTGGTCAAGGTCAAGGAGCCGATCGAGCAGGAGTACCCGCTGCTCAAGCGCGGGCAGACGCTGTTCACCTATCTCCACCTGGCGCCGCTGCCGGAGCTCACCAGCATCCTGCTCGAGAAGGAGATCACCGGCGTCGCCTACGAGACGATCGAGGACCGCCAGAAGCGGCTGCCGCTGCTGACCCCGATGTCCGAGGTCGCCGGCCGGATGGCGGTGATGGTCGGCGCGACCTTCCTGCAGAAGGCGCACGGCGGGCGCGGCACGCTGATCGCCGGCGTCCCCGGCGTACCGGCGGGGGACGTGGTGATCCTCGGCGGCGGCATCGTCGGCATCAACTCGATCCACATGGCCCACGGCCTGGGGGCGAGCGTCACCGTGCTCGACACCAACATCGACCGCCTGCGCGAGATCGACGACCTCTTCCACGGCGCCATCACCACCCTGGCGAGCAACGAGTACAACCTGCGCAACTCGCTGCGCCGCGCCGACCTGTTCATCGGCGCCGTGCTGATCCCCGGCCGCGCCGCGCCGAAGCTGGTCACCCGCGACATGCTCAAGCTGATGAAGGAGGGGGCGGTGGTGGTCGACGTGGCGGTCGACCAGGGGGGATGCCTCGAGACGACGCACGCCACCACCCACTCGAACCCCACCTACGTGGTCGACGGCATCGTCCACTACTGCGTGGCGAACATGCCGGGGGCCGTCCCCCGCACCTCGACCTTCGCGCTCAACAACGTGACCCTGCCGTACGCCCTCGCCCTCGCCAACAAGGGGGTGCTGGCGGCGGCGGCGGCCGATCCGGGGCTGCAGCTCGGGGTGAACACCTACAAGGGGCACATCACCTACGAGGCGGTCGCCGAATCGCAGGGGCGGCCGTACAAGCCCTTCAAGGAGTTGCTCTAGGTCCAGGCGGGAGCGGCAACGCCGCTCCCGTCACCCCCTCCCACAATCCCTGGAAATCCGCCGGCACCGGCGCCGTGAAGGCGACCGGCTCGCCCGTCGCCGGATGGCGGAAGGCGAGGCGCCAGGCGTGGAGGGCGGGGCGGGGGAACTCCTTCAAGGGGGCCTGGACGGCGCGCGGCAGCCCCTTCCAGCGCGCCTCGCCGTACGTCGGGTCGCCCACCAGCGGATGGCCGACGTGTTTCAGATGGATGCGGATCTGGTGGGTGCGGCCGGTCGCCAGGTCGAGCTCGAGGAGGGAGATGCCGGCGGCGGCCTCCAGGGTGCGGTAGCCGGTCACGGCGGGCCGGCCGGCGTTGCGGATGGCCATCTCCTGGCGCCGCTCGGGGTGGCGGCCGATCGCCGCCGAGATCGTCCCCGTCTCCGGGGTGAGCGTGCCGTAGGCGATCGCCAGGTAGCGCTTGCTCACCTCGCGCTCGGCGAAGGCGAGGGAGAGGCGGGCGTAGGCGGCGGCGGTGCGCGCCACCACCAGGACGCCGCTCGTCCCCTGGTCGAGACGGTGGACGATCCCCGGCCGTCCGGGGCCGCCGACGCCGGCGATCTCGGGGTAGCGGTCGAGCAGGCGGTGGACGAGGGTGCCGTCCGGCCGGCCGGCGCCGGGGTGGACGGTGAGGCCGGCGGGCTTGTCGAGGACGGCGATCTCCGCGTCCTCGTGGAGCACCGAGAGCTCGCCGCGCTCCGGCACCACCCGCTCCTCCCGGCGCTCGGGTGGGGAGCACGCGACGCGGTCGCCGGCGGCGACGGCGGCCGAGGGCTTGGCGGCGGCGCCGTTGAGCAGCACCAGGCCGGCGGCGATCCATCCCTGGATCTGGTTGCGCGGCAGCTCGAGGCGGGCGGCGACGTGGCGGTCGAGGCGCTCGCCGGCGGCGGCGGGGTCGACGGTCCAGGCGAGCGCCGGAGCCTCGCCGGCGTCCCCGGGAGCCGGGGTCACTCGGGGACCGCGGCCGGGGCGGGGGCTTCGTGGGCCACTTCGTGCGGCAGATGGCGGGGGCGGAAGCTGTCGATCGCCATCAGCACGATGCCGACCGAGATGGCGCTGTCGGCGACGTTGAACGACGGCCAGTGGTGGATGCCGATGTAGACGTCGAGGAAGTCGGTCACCGCGCCGCTCGCCACGCGGTCGATCAGGTTGCCGACCGCGCCCCCCACCACCAGCGCCAGGGCGACCAGCAGGACGCGGTCGCGCGACGGCGTGAACCAGAAGTAGAGCCCCACCGCCACCAGCGCGCCGAGCCCGAGGGCGGTGAGCATCCAGCCGCCGCCGTCCGACGCGAAGAGGCCGAAGGCGACCCCGGGGTTGCGCACGTGCGTCAGGTTGAAGAAGCCGGGGATCACCGGCTGCGTGGTGTGGTGGGGGAGATGGACCTCGATCAGCCACTTGGTCCACTGGTCGAGCACCATGACGGCGAGCGAGACCAGCAGATAGCGCAGCTTGCGGAGCCGGGAGGCCAGCGTCTGGGCCGCCGCGGGATGGACGTCTGCCGTTTCCAAAAACTCCTCCCTCCTGAACGCGATCAAACGGAGCGGGCAAAAGCCTGGGCGGCGGCCCGCGCCAGCCCGGCGAGCTCCGCCGGCCGCTGGAACATCCGGAGGGCGGCGGCCCCCGCCGCTCCCGCCGCCGCCAGCTCGCCCAACCGCTCTAGTGTAACGCCTCCCAGCGCGTAGACGGGAACGCCGGCCGCCGCGGCGCGCGCCAGAGCGGCCGTCCCCAGGGGAGGACCCTTCCCCGGCGTCTCCCAGACCGGGCCGAACGTGACGTAGTCGACCCCCTCGTCGCGCGCCGCGAAAACCTCGTCGAGCGAATGGGTGGAGCGGCCGATGAGGAGGGGGCGAGGATCGGCGATCGAGGCCGCCGGAGCGCCCCCTCCCGGCCTCCCCCGAGTACGGGGGAGGAGAAAAGCCCCATTGGCCACAGGCTGTACCGGTGCTTCGAGGTCCGCGGTGGATTCCAGGTCGAGGCAAGCCCCGGTTTTTTTCCTCCCCCCCTGGGGGAGGTCAGGAGGGGGCGCCTCCGCCAAGGAGTCTCTGCCTTGGTTCGCGAACCTCCTCCGCAACGCCGCCGCGGGGACGCCGTCGGCGGGGAGGTGGACACCGCCGCCGATGCAGGCGCCGGCGGCGAGGGCGATGTCGAGGCGGCCGTTGACCAGCAGGGGGATGGCGGGCGGCAGCGTCCTGCGGGCGAAGCGGGCGAGGTCCCAGAGGGCGCGGTCGTCGAGTTCCTTCTCGCGGAGCTGGACGGCGGCGACCCCGGCCAGGCCGGCCGCCGCCAGGGCGTCGAGCCAGGCCGCGAAGGAGAGGCCCAGCCGTTCGCCGGCGCGGCGGTCGCTGACCGCCAGGAGGCTAAACGTCGGGGGCACGCAGGTGGCGCCGGAAGATCAGCTCGTCGAGGTCGTGCGCCCCCCACACCAGGTGGATGAGGCCGAAGCCGGTCAGGGCCGCGCGCACGACGGGGGTGAGGGCGAGCGTGCGCAGCAGCTCGCCGGGGATCACCTGGACCAGCGTCCGGTCCCACACCGGGCTCCACGGCGCCAGCACCAGGAAGGTCCCGGCTTCGATGCAGTACAGGATGAAGAGGATCCGGAACAGGGACGAGGAGCGCATGAGTCGGGAGATTGTAGCCGCGAAATGAAACGGCCGGCGGTTTCCCCGCCGGCCGTCCACCGATCGCCACCCCGGGCGGGGTGGTTCCTAGCCGCGCAGCGGCGGCTTGCCCGGCTTCTCGTGCTCCTCCTTGGCGGGCTCGCTCCGCGGCTGCTCCCGGGCGGGCTCGCTCCTCGGCTGCTCCCTGGGTTGCTCGCGGGGCTGCTCCCTGGGCTGCTCCCGAGGGCGCTCCGGCGGCGGCGACGGGCGTTCCTGGCGCACCGGGCGCTCGACCGCCGGCGGCGGGGAGGCCGGCTTGTCCGGCCGCGCTTCCGGGTCGCGAGGCCGGTCGACCCGCGGCTTCGGGTTGCCCGCGGAGGGCGCCGATCCCGGAGCAGCCCCTGGGCCGGCGGGGCGGAAGGTCCCCGGAGAGCTGCCGGGCGATGTGCCCGGAGACGTGCCGCCGCGGCGCGGGTTCGGCGCGCCGCCGCCGACCCCGCCACCGGTCGCACCGCCCGTCGCACCGCCGCTGACGCTGCCGGTGCCACCGCCGGCCGTCTGCGGGGACCGCGGCGGGCGCGGGGCTCGCGGCGGCGGCGCCGCGCCGAGCGTCCCCGGCCGGAACGCGGTGCCGTCGAGGGCGTTCGGGTTGTCGGCGCGCACCGCGCCGGTCACCGCCGGCGGCAGGCTCGGCTTCGGCTTGCGGGCGATGAACGGCGTCACGTCGGGGAGGTCGCTCACCGTCCCGCGGCCGTTGCGCAGCGCGCCGGCCACCGAGCCCGGGTCCTTCCAGGTGTTCGGCCGCAGCGGCTTGGTGTAGGTGGTGATCAGGCCGCGCCCCAGGGGAGGACGGCTCCCCCGTCCGGCGATCGGCACGGCGTAGCGCCCGGTGTCGCGGTGGCCGTCCCAGTAGCCGGTCCAGTAACCGTTGCGGTAGCCGTCGAGGTAGCCGGGGTCGAAGCCGAAGTAGTCCGACGGGACGAAGGTCCACTGGTCGAAGAGGTCCCAGTCGCCGCCGGCCCAGCCATAGAGGCCGTCGCGGAAGCCGAAGCCGCCGCCGAACTGATTGGCGTAGAAGCGGGTGTAGAAGCCGGCCGGGCACCAGCCGACGTAGCTCGGCCCCCAGTACCAGTAGACCCAGGCCGGCGCGAAGACGGTGCCGGGGCGCCAGGCCCAGCCGCGCTCCGGCAGGTAGTCCCAGCTCCCGTAGTGGTAGGGGACCCACCCCCAGGGCTCGGAGGGGACCCAGGTCAGGCCGCTCGGCAGGTAGACCCAGCGCCCCTGCGTGTAGGGGCGCCAGCCGGGCTCCGTGCGCGGGCGCCAGTACTGGGCTCCCTCGTAGTCGATCCAGTCGCCGTAGCGCTCGAGGGGGGAGGCGGCGTAGCGCAGGGTGTCGTCGATGGCCGGCTGGTCGGCCGCCGCCGACTCGTCGTCGAGCAGGCGGGCCCAGCGCTCGAGCGAGTCGAAGCCGCCGGCCTCGACCGCTTCGGGAGCCGCCTGCTCCTGATCGGCGTCCTGCGCCGCCCGGCTGTCGATCATCGCCTCCTCGTCCGCCCGCACCGTGGCGCGGCCGGTGTCGGCCGCCAGCTCGGCGGCGCCGCGGCGCACCAGCAGCTGGCTCCAGCCGTCGCTGGCGGTGACGCGGTAGACGCCGTAGTCCTGGGGGAGGGCGGCGGAGTTGGGGGTGTCGACGCGGGGGAGCTCGTCGCCCAGCGAATCCGGGGTGACGACGAGCTGGAGGTTGCCGATCAGCAGGCGGATCACCGTGCCGGGGTCGTCGCGGTCCGCCGAGCCGGCGAGCCGTTCGAGGAGGAGCTCGCTGCCGCCGTCGATGCGCAGGAGGTTGCGGTCGGCGAGCACGATCTCTGCCTTGCCGTGAGGGGGGACGGCGATGCGGTCGCCGGCGAGGACGGGCTGGTTGACCTCGACCTCCTCGGCCTTGGCGTCGGGATTGGGAGGGGTGAGGGTGACCGCGCCTTCGACGACGCGGAAATAGCCGTAACTCCCGCTGTCGGCCCGAGCGGGGGCGGCCGGGGCGGCGAGCGCCAGGGCCGGCACCAGGAACACCAGGGACCTGCTGAGAGCTTTCATTTGCGATCATCTCCATTTCGGTCGGACGATATCCGCCGCTTCAGCAACTTCCGGACCAGCCCGTTTTTCGTTTCCCGCGCCGGCCGTCTCCCCGCGTGTCCGCGGCGGCTCCGCATCGGTTCCACGGCTATAATGAGCCGCAATCGGCCGGCAGGCGGTGTCCATCCCAGGCGTCGGGGACGTCCTCCGCGGAGTGCTGGCGATAACTGGCGACGAGCGGGCCGGTCCGGAGCTTTCGGTCCATTGTGGGGGGAGATGCCCTTGGCGATCAACTGGTTTCGCGGCGGCAAGAAGACGCAGGAGCCGCAGGACTACAGCGTCGACGACCTGATCGTCCTCGAGCGCTACGAGGAGGCGGAGGAGAAGCTGCGTGCCCGCCTGAAGGCCAACCCGTCCGACCTGCACTCCCATCTCAAGCTGGCCGACGTCTACACCAGCCAGCGCCGCTTCGACAAGGCGGTCGACGAGTACGTCTACGCCGCCGAGGAGTACGCCCAGGACGGCTTCCACGACAAGGGGCTGGCGCTGCTCGCGCGGGCGGCGAAGCTGGCGCCGCTCGACACCACGCTCGGCGCCAAGATGGCGAGGCTGCAGCGCGACAAGGACATGGAGCACACCCGCGAGCTCGCCCTCGAGGGCTTGCGCGCGGCGGGGGGTACCGAGGGGACCAGCTCGGCGCTCGAGATCCAGCGCCTCTGGCGCCATCTCGCCCAGGGGGCGCTGGTGCAGAAGCTCTCCGGCGAGTCGCTCAAGCGGCTGTTCGCGGCGATGGAGCTGCGCCGCTACGAGCCCGGCGAGGTGCTCGCCACCGAGGGAAGCGCCGATCCCTTCCTGTTGTTGATCCTGCAGGGCGAGGTCGAGGTGTCGGTCAGGGACGGCGGACGGGCCACGGCGCTGCGCAGCTTCGGCTCGGGCGACCTGATCGGCGACGGCGTCCTGCTCGAGCGCGGCGCCTGGCCCGCCGACTACCGGGTCACCGAGCCCCTCACCGCCCTACGCCTCGCCCGCGAGGGGCTCGAGCGCTGCCTGCTCGGCAACTCCGACCCGCGCGGCTTCCTCGCGGTGCTGCGCGAGCAGCGCCACGACCGCGCGGTCGCCGAGTCGGTGGCGCGCCTGCGCAGCGGAAGCTGAAACTCAACCCGAATCGACATCCAAGAATCGACATCTCCGAGAGACGACTCCAGATGGCCATCCTCGCGATCCGTATCTACCCCGATCCCATCCTGCGCGTGAAGTGCCGCCGGGTGGAGACCTTCGACGCCGCCCTGCGCAAGCTCGCCGGCGACATGATCGAGACCATGCACGCCGCGCCCGGCGTCGGGCTCGCCGCTCCCCAGGTGGGGGTCGACCTCCGCCTGGCGGTGATCGACGTCTCGGTGGGGGAGGACCCGGCCGCGATCACCGTCCTGGTCAACCCCGAGATCCTCCGCCGCGACGGGATGGAGACCGACGTCGAGGGGTGCCTCTCCCTCCCCGGGATCAACGACAAGGTCGACCGCCCGCTGGCGATCCGCCTGCGCGCCCAGGGGCTCGACGGCGAGAGCTTCGAGCTCGAGGCCGAGGGGTACACGGCGCGCGCCATCTGCCACGAGGTCGACCACCTGGACGGCATCCTGTTCACCGACCATCTGCGCGGGCTGCGGCGGGAGCGCTCGCGCCGCCAGCTCAAGAAGCTCGCCGCCGACCAGGAGGTGATGGTTTGAGCCGTCCGGCCTGGCGGCAGCTCGGCTTCCTCGCCCTGCTCGCCCTGCTGATGCTGCTCCTCGCCGCCTGCGGCGGCAGCGGCGGCGGCGGCGGCCCGACGGCGCCGCCGCCGCCGACGCCGGGCTTCGTCTTCACCCCGGCCGGGGTGGCGGGGGCGAACAGCCTGTCGCTGGCGAGCGGCGCCGCCACCACGGCGACCACCCTGGTCCTCGAGGTGCGGGCGACCTCGGTGACCGACCTCTACGGGGTCGCCTTCAACCTGACCTATCCGAGCGCCCAGCTGCAGTTCGTCCGCGCCACCGCCGGCCCCCTGCTCGGCGCCGGCGCGGTGCAGGCGACGGTCTCCCCGGCGGGGACGCTGATCGTCGGCGCCACCCATCTCGGCAACGTCGCGGGGGCCACCGGCTCGGGGGTGGTGATGACCCTCGAGTTCACTGCCGGGACGGCGGGGACCGGCAGCTTCGCCTTCACGCGCAACTCGGCGCTCGATTCGGCCGGCCACCCCCTCGCCGGCATCTCCTGGGTCGCCGGGGCGGTGACGCTGACCACCCAGTGACGCCCCCCGAGTGACCGCCCGCCACGGTTTGCGATAGTCTCTGCCCCCTTATGGCCGAGCTCGTTCTCTTCAATACTCTCGGGCGCAGGCTCGAGCCGTTCCGTCCCTTCGTCCCCGGCGAGGCGCGCATCTACATCTGCGGCCCCACGGTCTACAACCAGATCCACATCGGCAACCTGCGCACCTTCCTGTTCGGCGACCTGCTGCGGCGGAGCCTGCGCCACCTCGGCTACCGGGTCACCCAGGTGATGAACCTCACCGACGTCGACGACAAGACGATCCAGGGAGCGCACCAGGCCGGCGTCTCGCTCGCCGAGTACACCGCGCCCTTCATCGCGACCTTCCTGCGCGACCTCGAGGCCCTGCACCTCGAGCGGGTCGAGGAGTTTCCCAAGGCGACCGAGCACATCCCGGAGATGATCGCGCTGATCGGCAAGCTGGTGGCGGGGGGGCACGCCTACGAACGCGACGGCTCGGTCTTCTTCAGCATCGCGAGCGACCCCGGCTACGGCAAGCTCTCCGGCTTCGACCTCGACGCGGCGCGCCAGGGGGAGCGGGTGGCGAGCGACGAGTACGGCAAGGAGGATCTGCGCGACTTCGTCCTCTGGAAGGCGGTCAAGCCGGGGGAGCCGTCGTGGGACTCGCCGTGGGGGCCGGGGCGCCCCGGCTGGCACATCGAGTGCTCGGCGATGAGCATGCGCTACCTCGGCGAGACCTTCGACCTGCACTGCGGCGGCGTCGACCTGATCTTCCCCCACCACGAGAACGAGATCGCGCAGAGCGAGTCGGCGACCGGCGCGCCGTTCGTGCGCACCTGGCTGCACGCCGAACACCTGATCGTCGACGGGCAGAAGATGTCGAAGTCGCTCGGCAACCAGTACACCCTGCCGGAGCTGCTGGCGCGCGGCTACTCGGCGCGGGCGCTGCGCTACCTCTTCCTCTCCGTCCACTACCGGCAGAAGCTGAACTTCACCTTCGGCTCGCTCGACGGCGCGGCCGGGGCGCTGCGCCGCGTCGACGAGATGCGCTTCCGCCTCCAGCACGCCGACGAGCCCGAAACGAAGAAGGATGCGGACCCCCGCCTGGCCGAGGCCGCCGGGCGGCTGGCCGGCGACTTCGCCGCCGCCCTCGCCGACGACCTCAACTTCGCCGCCGCCCTCGCCGCCCTGTTCGCCTACGTCAAGGAGGTGAACGTGGCGATCGAGGAGGGGCGGATCGGCGGAGGGGACCGTGCCCGCGTCGCCGAGGCCCTGGCGGGGGTGGACGCCGTGCTCGGGGTGCTCGACCCGGCCGCCTGGTCTGCGGGAGCCGCGGGCGCCGCGGGAGAGGCCGCGGAGGACGACGACTCGGCCGAGATCGAGCGCCTGATCGCCGAGCGCAACGAGGCGCGCAAGAACCGCGACTTCGCCGCCTCGGACCGCCTGCGCGACGAGCTGACCGCGCGCGGGATCGTGCTCGAGGACACGCCGAAGGGGACGCGCTGGAAGCGCAAGGCGTAAGCCGCTGACAGGCCGGTAACAGGAAAGAGGAGCCTGCTTTGAGCTCGACCTTCGGCGAGCAGCCGCATGCGCGGGCGCGGGGACGGGTGGGGGAGGACGATGCCGTCCGCTGGCTCGAGGGCCAGGGGTACGAGATCGTCGCCCGCAACGTCACCAACCGCGGCGGCGAGATCGACCTCGTGGCGCGCGAGGGGGAGACCCTCTGCTTCGTCGAGATCAAGGCCCGCGCCGGCGACCGTTACGGCCGGGCGATCGAGGCGGTGGGGTTCACCAAGCAGCGGCGGCTCTCCCGCGCCGCCTCCCTCTACCTCGCGGCCCGCGGCTGGCACGGCCGCCCCTGCCGCTTCGACGTCCTCGGCCTCGACCGCGCCGAGGGAGTCGATGGCGGCTGGCGCTACACCCTGATCCGCAACGCCTTCCCCTACAACCCGGGACCCGCGCACCGCCGCCGGTAGGCGTCCGACGCCTAATCCCTGCTCGGGAGAAGGCTGCTTTCTCCTCCCCTGTACTCGGGGGAGGTCGGGAGGGGGCCTCAACCTCCCAACCAAGGGAGCACAGCGGCCTGCGAGCACCCCCTCCTGCCCTCCCCCGAGTACGGGGGAGGAAAAAGGCTCCCGGGGTCCATCGGTTCCGACTCCGGCCGGCCCCACCCAGGACGCGACCGCCAGGCGGGGGCGCCTCCGCTTGACAGTCCCCGGCCCGGTGACTATTCTTTGCGAGCTTGTTGGGCGGGAATAGCTCAGTGGTAGAGCACAACCTTGCCAAGGTTGGGGTCGCGGGTTCAAATCCCGTTTCCCGCTCCAGATTGTCCCTTCGAGATCGCGGACGTCTTCCGCTTTCTGCCAGGACCTGAGGCCGCGCCAGCGGCTTCGCCCCGTCTCGGCGACGTAGCCAAGTGGTAAGGCGAGGGTCTGCAAAACCCTTATTCACCGGTTCGAATCCGGTCGTCGCCTCCAATCGCCCTTCCCCGATAAATCCGGTCTGGTCTTCGTTCCTCCGTCGCGGGGTCTCCCGACCTCGCGCTCCGGCGTTGCGCCAATACGGTTACAAAGCCGTTACTAAACGAGTCTCTTCGCGTTTGCGGCAAAGTAGCAAAAACTGCTTCCTGGTTGATCTTTGGTTAGATAAACTCAACATTCTTCCGGAGTTGTCACGGTTTTGCGCTGAGCGCCACTTTATAGGTACGAGGGTCAAACCGGCGCGCGTCCCGAAGGCAAGTCATCCCGTAAGCATCCCTGGATCCCGAGCTGCCGGCGCATGGTGCCCGGAGGACCTCGCGAAGGTTTCTAACCCGGTCGCCGAACCGAGAAGGACGATGAGCGAACCATCCAAGCGAGCCCGCGAACTGACCCCCGAGCAGCTCTCGGAGCTGGTGATGCGGCGCAAGAAGAAGCGCGACGCGGAGTCGGCGGCGACCGGCGGCGAGGGGATCCCGCGCCGCGGCGCGACCTCCGCGCCGCTCTCCTTCGCCCAGCAGCGGCTCTGGCTGCTCGACCAGCTGGAGCCGGAGAGCGCGGCCTACAACCTGGCGGCGCCGGCCCGCCTGCGCGGCGAGCTCGACCCCGCCGTGCTGGCGCGCTGCCTGACCGAGATCGCGCGGCGCCACGAGTCGTTGCGCACGACCTTCGACGTCCACGACGGCGAGCCGGTGCAGGTGATCGCGCCGGCCGCCCCCTTCCCGCTCCCCCTGATCGATCTCACCGCGCTCCCCGCGGAGGCCCGCGCCGGCGAGGCGTTCGAGCTCGCGCGCCGCGACAACGGGACGCCGTTCGACCTCGCGCGCGGCCCGCTCGCCCGCGCCTCCCTGCTGCGCCTCGCCGGCGACGACCACCACCTGTTGTTCAACATGCACCACGTGGTCACCGACGGCTGGTCGTACGGCCTGCTGTTCGGGGAGCTGTCGCGGCTCTACGACGCCTTCGCGGCCGGCCTCCCGTCGCCGCTCCCCGAGCTGCCGATCCAGTACGCCGACTTCGCGGCCTGGCAGCGCGAGTGGCTCCAAGGGACGAACCTCGAGCGCCAGGTCGCCTACTGGCGGCAGCAGCTCCACGGCGCCGCGGCGGCGCTCGAGCTGCCGACCGACCGCCAGCGCCCGCCGGTGCAGACCCACCGCGGCGAGTACGCCACCCTGTCGCTCCCCGGCGACCTGGTGGCGGCGCTGCGCGAATTCTCGCGACGGGAGATGACGACCCTGTTCATGGTCCTCCTCGCCGGCATGGAGGTCGTCCTCCACCGTTGGGCGGGGCAGGACGACCTGGTGGTCGGCTCGCCGAGCGCCGGCCGTGGGCGCGTCGAGACCGAGGGGCTGATCGGCTTCTTCCTCAACACCCTGGTGCTGCGCACCGACCTCGGCGGCAACCCCAGCTTCGCCGGCCTGCTCGCCCGGGTGCGCGAGACGGTGCTCGGCGCCTACCGCTACCAGGAGCTGCCGTTCGAGCGCCTGCTCGAGGAGCTGCAGGTGGAGCGCCAGCTCAGCCGCTCCCCCCTCTTCCAGGTGCTGTTCAACATGATCACCCTGCCGGAGCTCCGGCTCGACCTCTCAGGGCTGCGGGTCGAGCCGCTGGGGGCGGCGGAGCCGCAGTCGAAGTTCGACTTCACGATCTACGTCAACGACAGCGGCGGCGCCGTCGACTGCAACCTGCTCTACAACGCCGACCTCTTCGACGGCGCCCGCATGGAGGCGCTGCTCGCCGAGTTCCTCCACGTCCTGCGCCAGGGGGTGGCGGCGCCGGAGACCCCGATCGAGGCGCTGTCGCTGGTGCCGCCCGAGATGGCGGCCCTCCTCCCCGATCCCCGCCGGGCGCTCCCCGCGGCCGTCTGGCCGGGGGCGGTCCACGCGCGGCTGTCGCTCCACGCCGCGCGCAGCCCGCAGCGCGAGATGGTTGCCGACGGCCGCGAGAGCTGGAGCTACGGCGAGCTCGAGGCGCGGGCCAACCAACTCGCCCACCGCCTGCGCCAGGCCGGGGTGGAGCGCGAGGACGTGGTCGCCATCCTCGCCCAGCGCAACGCCTCGCTGGTCTGGGCGGTGCTCGGCACCCTGAAGGCCGGCGCCGCCTTCCTGATCCTCGATCCGGCCTACCCGGCGTCGCGCCTCGTCGACTACCTGGAGATCGGCGGCCCGGCCGCCTTTCTCGCCGTCCAGGACGCGGCGGAGCCGGCGACGCTGCCGGCCATCCCGGACGACGTCGAGGCGGCGCTCGCCGCCCTGCCGCTCAAGCTGCGCCTCACCCTGCCGTCGCGCTCCGCGGCGGCGGCGGCCGGCTTCCTCGCCGACCAGCCAGCGACGCCGCCGGAGGTCGCGGTGGAGGAGGACGACCTCGCCGTGATCGGCTTCACCTCGGGCTCGACGGGGAAGCCGAAGGCGGTGCTCGGCCTGCACGGCCCCCTCTCGCAGTACCAGCCCTGGTGGGCTCAAGCGTTCGAGCTCGCGGAGGACGACCGCTTCGGGATGCTCTCGGCGCTCTCCCACGACCCCTTGCAGCGCGACATCCTGACCCCCGTCTGGGTGGGGGCGAGCCTCGCCATCCCCGACCCCGAGCGGATGGGGGAGCCGGGGTGGCTGACCGCCTGGCTCGATCGCGAGCGGGTCACCGTCCTCCACCTCACCCCGGCCATGCTCGAGCTGGTCGTCGGCGGCGAGACCTCCCCGCGCCTGCCTGAGCTGCGCCGCGCCTTCGTGGTCGGCGACCTGCTGCGCCGCAGCGAGGTGGCGCGGCTGCAACGGATCGCGCCGCAGATCGTCTGCGTCAACCTCTACGGCTCGACGGAGACCCAGCGCTCGGTCGCCTATTCGGTGGTGCCGCGTCCCGGCCATCCCGGAGATCGGCATGCGGGGCGCGAAGCTCTGCCGCTCGGCGCGGGGATCCCCGGCGTCGAGCTGCTGGTGCTCAACGCCGCCGGCGGCCTCGCCGGCATCGGCGAGGCGGGGGAGGTCTACCTGCGCAGCCGCCGCCTCGCCCGCGGCTACGGCGGCGACGCGGAGCTGACGGCCGCGCGCTTCCTGCCCAACCCCTTCCGTCCCGGCGACGCCGGCGACCGCGTCTACCGCACCGGCGACCTCGGGCGCTACGGCGCGGACGGCGAGGTCGAGTTCGCCGGCCGCGCCGACCACCAGGTCAAGATCCGCGGCTTCCGCATCGAGCCGGGGGAGATCGAGGCGGCGCTGCGCCGCCACCCGGCGGTGCACGAGTGCGTGGTGGTGGCGCGCGGCGACGGCGAGAAGCGACTGATCGGCTACCTGGCCCCAGCCCTCACTGACGGCGAGCCGGCGGTGCCGGCCCGCGAGCTGCGCGCCTTCCTCGCCGGCCAGCTCCCGGAGTACATGATCCCCGCCGCCTTCGTCTGGCTCGCCGCGCTGCCGCTGACCAAGACCGGCAAGGTCGACCGCCTGGCCCTCCCCGAGCCGGCGCTGGCGCCGGAGGAGGAAGTCGCGCAGCCGCGCACGCCGGTCGAGGAGCTGATCGCCGGCATCTGGGGGGAGCTGCTGAACCGCCCCGCCGGCACCATCGGGGTCGACGCCAACTTCTTCGAGCTCGGCGGCCATTCGCTGCTGGCGACGCGGGCGCTCTCCCGGATGCGCGAGGCGCTCCACGTGGCGGTGCCGCTGCGCGCCCTGTTCGAGGCGCCGACCGTGGCCGGGCTCGCCGCCGCCGCCTTCCGGCTGCGCGACGAGAAGCGGAGCGAGCCGCCGCCGCTCGTCCCCGCCGGCCGCGGACCGGGGGTGGAGCTGCCGCTCTCCTTCGCCCAGCAGCGCCTGTGGATCCTCGATCAGCTCGAGCCCGGGAGCTTCGCCTACAACCTCTCGATGGCCCTCCAGCTGCACGGCGACCTGGCGGCCGGCGCCCTCGAAGGGGCGATCGCGACGATCGTCGCCCGCCACGAGGCGCTGCGCACCGTCTTCGCCGAGACGGCGGAAGGGGAGCCGCGGCAGGTGATCCTGGCGGCGGGCGAGCGGCCGCTGCCGCGCGTCGACCTCGGCGGGCTGCCGGGGAGCGCGCGGGCCGCCGAGGCCGCCCGCCTCGCCGGCGAGGAGGCGCTGCGCCCCTTCGACCTCACCCGCGGGCCGCTGCTGCGCACCACGCTGCTCGCCCTCGCCCCGCGCGAGCACGTGCTCCTCCTCTCCATGCACCACATCGTCACCGACGGCTGGTCGATGGGGATCTTCACCCGCGAGCTGACCGAGCTCTACCGGGGGTTCGCGACCGGCGCCATGCCGCGCCTGCGCCCCTTACCGCTCCAGTACGCGGATTTCGCCCTCTGGCAGCGCCAGTGGCTGCGCGGCGAGGTGCTGGCGGCGCAGCTCGCCTACTGGAAGCAGCATCTGACCGGCGCGCCGCCGGTGCTCGAGATGCCCGCCGACCGCCCGCGCCCCGCCGTGCAGAGCCATCGCGGCGGGCGGCGCTGGCTGACCCTGCCGCGCGACCTGGCCACGCGCCTCGAGGTCGAGGGGCGCCACCTCGGCGTCACCCCGTTCATGACCCTGCTCGCCGTCTTCGCCGTCCTGCTGCGGCGCTACAGCGGCGAGGAGGACCTGGTCGTCGGCACGCCGATCGCGAACCGCGGCCGCCGCGAGCTCGAGGAGCTGATCGGCTTCTTCGCCAACACCCTCGCCCTGCGGGTGGACGCCGCCGGCGATCCGGCGTTCGCCGACCTCGCCCGCCGCGTCCGCGAGGCGGCCCTCGGCGCCTACGCCCATCAGGACCTCCCCTTCGAGCGCCTGGTCGACGAGATGCAGGTGGAGCGCAACCTCGGCCACGCGCCGATCTTCCAGGTGATGTTCATCCTGCAGAACGCCCCGCCGTCGCAGCTCGAGCTGGGGAACCTCAGCTTCGGCGCCCTGGAGGTGGAGGAGGGGAGGGCGCAGTTCGACCTCTCGCTCGCCCTGATGGAGCTCGGCGACGGGCTGGTGGCGAAGCTCGAGTACGGCTCGGACCTCTTCGACGCCGCCACCGCCGACCGCCTGCTCGGCCACTTCGGGACCCTGCTCGCCAACGCCGTGGCGGCGCCGCAAGCGCGGATCTCCGCCCTCGCGCTCCTCTCGGAGGCCGAGCGGCGGGAGGTGCTGGTCGCCTGGAACGACACCCGCCTCGACTTCCCCGCCGAGCTCACCGTCCACGAGCTGTTCGCGGCGAGCGCCCGCCGCTCCCCCGACGCCGTCGCCGTCTCGTGCGGCGGCCTGCAGCTCCTCTATGGCGAGCTCGACGAGCGCGCGGACCGCCTCGCCCGCCGCCTCGCCGCCCTCGGCGTCGGCCCCGAGGTGCGGGTCGGCCTCTGCCTCGAGCGGACTCCGGAGATGGTGGTGGCGATCCTCGCCGTGCTCAAGGCGGGGGGCGCCTACGTGCCGCTCGATCCCACCCATCCGCGCGAGCGCCTGGGGTGGATCCTCGAGGACGCCGGCGTGCCGGTGCTGCTCGCCGACCGCGCCTCGCTGGCCGCCCTCCCGGAGCACCGCGCGCGGGTGATCGATCCCTCCGCGGCGTCCGCCGAGGAGGCGGGGGCGCCGCTGCCGCGTCGCGAGCGGGCGGACCCCGAGAACCTCGCCTACGTGATCTTCACCTCGGGCTCGACGGGGCGCCCGAAGGGGGTGGAGGTGCGCCATCGCGGGGTGGTCAACTACCTCTCGTCGATGGCCCGCCGGCCGGGGCTCGAGGCGCGCGACACGATCCTCGCGCTGACCACGCTGTCGTTCGACATCGCGGTCACCGAGCTGCTGCTGCCGCTCGCCGTGGGGGCGCGCATCGAGCTGGTCGACCGCGAGACGGCGGCCGACGCCGAGCGGCTGGGCGCCCTGATGGCCACCGCCGGGGTGACGGTGATGCAGGCGACCCCCGCCACCTGGACGCTGCTGCTCGAAGGGGGATGGCCGGGGCTCCCCGGCCTCAAGGCGCTCGCCGGCGGCGAGGCGCTGCCGGCGATCCTCGCCGAGCGCCTGCTGCCGCGGGTCGGCGAGCTGTGGAACGTCTACGGGCCGACCGAGACCACCGTCTGGTCGGCGCTCCACCCCGTCGTCGCGGCGGCCTCGCCGGTGCCGATCGGGCTGCCGCTCGCCAACACCACCATCCACCTCGTCGATCCGGCGGGAGAGGTGGTGCCGGCCGGGGTCCCCGGAGAGCTGTGCATCGGCGGCGAGGGGCTCGCCCGCGGCTATCTCGGCCGCCCCGACCTCACCGCCGGGCGCTTCGTCCCCGATCCCTTCGGCGGCTCGGCTGCAGGAGGGGGCGGGCGCCTCTACCGCACCGGCGACTTGGCGCGCCGGCTGGCTAGGGGTGAGCTCGAGTACCTCGGCCGCATCGACAACCAGGTCAAGGTGCGCGGGTTCCGCATCGAGCTGGGGGAGATCGAGGCGGCGCTCGCCCGGCAGCGCGGGATCGCGCAGTCGGCGGTGGTGGTGCGCGAGGGCGGGGCGGGGGAGCGCCGGCTGGTCGCCTTCCTGGTGGTCGAGCCGTCGTCGGCGGCGTCGGCGGCAGCCCCGTCGGTCACCGAGCTGCGCTCCGGGCTCCAGGAGAGGCTCCCCGACTATATGATCCCCGCCGCCTTCGTGACCCTCGCGGCACTCCCCCTGTCGCCGAGCGGCAAGGTGGACCGTCGCGCCCTCTCCCGGCTGCCGCTGGGGAGCGCCGAGGGGTTGGAGGAGGGGCGCGAGCACGTCGCTCCCCGCAACGAGGTCGAGACTTTCCTCGCCGGCATCTGGAGCCAGGTGCTCGGCCGCCAGCGCGTGGGGGTGCACGACAACTTCTTCGAGCTCGGGGGGGACTCGATCCAGGCGATCCAGATGGTGACCCGGGCGCGCCGCGCCGGCGTCCGCTTCACGCCGCGCAACCTGTTCCAGCACCAGACGATCGCCGCCCTCGCCACGGTGGTGGAGGTCGACGCCGCGGAGGGGAGCCCTGAGCTGCGGCCGACGCCGTTCCAGCAGCGGCTGCTGGCGGGCGAGGGGGCGGACGTCCGGCGGCGCAACGAGGCGGTGCTCCTCGCCCTCCCCCCCGCCACGGAGGCGCCGGCGGTCGGCCGGGCGCTCGCCGAGCTGGCCCGCCGCCATGACGCGCTGCGCCTGCGCTGCCGGCCGGAGGGGGGGACTGGCGGCTGGAGACCGCCGAGCCCGAGGCGGCCCCCACGCTGATCACCGTGGCGCAGATCGATCTCACCGAGTCGCCCGACGCGGCGACCCTCCATGCGCTAGCCGAGGAGGCGCGCGACCGCATCGACCTCGCGGTCCGCCCGTGGACCGCCGCGCTCTTCCGTCTCGGCGCCGGAGAGCCCGACCGCCTCCTCTTCGCGGTCCACCGCGCGGCCGTCGACGACCTCTCCTGGGAGCCGTTGCTCGCCGAGCTCGCGGCGATCGCCGGGCCGCCGGCGTCGGCGGCGTCGGCGGCGGGCGCGGCAGCGGGCCGGGGCCCGGCGCCGCGCCGTCCCGGTCTGCTCACCGAGCTCGGCGAGGAGGAGAGCCGGGCGGTGCTCGACGGGGAGGCCTTCGCCGGCAGCTCGCCTGAGGAGATCCTCGCCGCCACCCTGGTCGAGGCCGTGGGGCGCTGGAGCGGGGCGCGCCAGGTCGCGCTCGAGGTGGAGGTCCGCCGCTCGGCGGGCGAGCCGGTCGCGGCAGGGGCGATCGGCTGCTTCAGCGCGATCGTTCCCCTCGTCGTCGAGGTGGAGAAGGAGATGGCGGGGCCGCTGCGCAGGATCAGGGACGGTTTGCGGCGAGCGCCGGAGGCCGGCTCCACCGCCGCCGAGCCCGAGATCTTCCTGCGCTGGCGAGGGCCCCTCGCCACGTCTCCCGGGAGCTGGCGGATCGAACGCCTCCCTTCCAGGCCGACCGCGACGGGACGCCGCGGCTTCGAGATCGTCGCCAGTGCCGCTCCTGAGAAGGAGCAGGGAAAGTTGCTGCTCGAGTGGACCTACACCGAGGCGGCGCACCGCCCCGAAGCCGTGCGGGCCCTGGCCGACGCCACGGTGGCGGCGCTGCGCGCGTTGACCGCGGGACGCCTCGCGCCGGTGGGAAAGGCCTTCACCCCCTCCGACTTCCCGGCCGCCGGCCTCGATCAGGGAGACCTCGACGACCTGCTGGCCGAGCTGGCGCTCGACTGACGGCTGGGACAGCAAGGCGCATGATGAAGACCCTCCTCGAAGGATCGCCGGCGTCCGGCGTGCTGGAGCCCGAGCCGCTCGCCGCCGCTGCCCCTGAGCCGGCGACGCCTGCGCTCACCGAGGCGGAGCGCCACCTCCTGCTGGTCGAGTGGTGCGACACCGCGACCGATGAGCCGCTGGTCCCGCTGGTCCACGAACGGGTCGCCGCGGCCGCCCGCCGCGCACCCGGCTCGCTGGCGGTGGTCGACGGCCCCCGGCGGATGACCTACGGCGAGCTCGACTCGCGCGCCAACGGCCTCGCCCACCGGCTGCGGGAGGCGGGGATCGGGCCGGAGTCGGCGGTGGCGGTGCTCGCCGAGCGTTCGCTCGAGCTGGTGCTGGGGGTCCTCGCCGCCCTCAAGGCGGGGGGCGGCTACGTCTCGATCGACCCCAAGTTTCCGCGCGAGCGGCAGGCCTTCATGCTGCGCGATTCCGGGGCCGCCGTGGTGCTGGTGCAGTCCCACCTGGTGGCGGACTGCCCGCCGAGCGGCGCGCGGGTCCTCTCCCTCGACCTCGCCGCGATCCCCGCCGCGGACGCCCCTCCGGAGGGGGGCGCCGGCCCCGAGAACCTCGCCTATCTGATCTACACCTCGGGCTCGACCGGCCAGGCGAAGGGGAGCGAGATCGAGCACGCCTCCCTCAGCCGGCTGATGGCCTGGCACCAGGCGAGCTACCACATCGGGCCGGACGACCGGGCCACCCTCTTCTCGGGCCCCTCCTTCGACGTCTCGGTCTGGGAGGTGTGGTCCTGCCTCGCCGCCGGCGCCAGCCTCCACATCCCCGACGAGGAGACCCGCTACTCGGCGACGGCGATGATCCGCTGGCTGGCGGCGGAGGGGATCACCCACGGCGTCGTCTCGACCCCGCTCGCCGAGCTGATGATCGGCGAGCCGTGGCCAGAGGCTACCGCCCTGCGCAGCCTGACCACCGGCGGCGACCGCCTCCGCCGCTGGCTGGGCGCCGGCTTCCCCTGCCCCCTGGTCAACATCTACGGGCCGTCCGAGGCGACGGTCGTCACCACCGCCTACTCTCTCCTTCCGGGGGCCGCGGGGGAGCGGATGCCGCCGATCGGGCGCCCGCTCGGCAACGTGCGGGTCTACCTGCTCGACCCCGCCCTCGATCCGGTCCCCCTGGGGGCCGCCGGCGAGCTGTGGATCGGCGGCGGCGGCCTGGCGCGCGACTACCTCGACCGCCCGGCGCTGACCGCCGAGAGGTTCGCTCCCGACCCGTTCGCCGGCATCTCCAGAGAGCCCGGCGCCCGCCTCTACCGGACGGGGGACCTGGCGCGCTATCTCCCCTCGGGCGACCTCGAATTCCTCGGGCGCGCCGACTTCCAGATCAAGATCCGCGGCTTCCGCATCGAGCCGGGAGAGATCGAGGCCGAGCTGGTCGCCTTCGCCGGCATCCGCGAGGCGACCGTGCTCGCCCGCGACGACGGCTTCGGCGACCCGCGCTTGGTGGCCTACCTGGTGCCGTCCGGGGGGCAGCCCGCGAGCGCGGAGGTTCGCGCGTATCTCGAGCGGCGGCTGCCGGACTACATGGTGCCGTCGGCGTTCGTCTGGCTCGCCGCCCTGCCGCTGACCCCCAACGGCAAGATCGACCGCCAGGCGCTGGCGGAGATCGAGGTGGTCGCCGCCTCGGCCGAGCCGTACGTGGCGCCGCGCACGCTGGTGGAGGAGGCGCTCGCGGAGCTCTGGGCGGAGCTGCTCGACCTCGACCGGGTGGGGATCCGCGACCCCTTCGTCCACATCGGCGGCCACTCCCTGGTGGCGGTCCAGGTGCTGTCGCGGGTGCGCCGACTGTTCGGCGTCGAGCTCTCGGTGCAGACCCTGTTCGACGCGCGCACGGTCGAGGGGCTGGCGCGCGCCGTCGCGCGGGAGACGCGGGCGGGGAAGCCCGAGCTGCGGACGGTCCCCCCTCTCGTGGCGCGGTCCCCTGCGGAACGGGAGGCGGGGCTGCCGCTCTCCTTTGCCCAGGCGCGCCTCTGGTTCCTCGACCGCGTGCAGCCGGATTCGGCGCTCTACAACGTCCCCGCCGCCTTTCGCCTGCGCGGCCCCCTCGACCCCGCGGCGCTGGCGGCGAGCCTGGCGGAGATCGTGCGGCGCCACGAGGCGCTGCGCACCCGCTTCGTCGAAGGGGCTGACGGCCCCGTGCAGGTGATCGCGCCGCCGGCCTCCTTCCCGCTGCCGCAGGTCGACCTCGCCGCCTTGCCGGAGCCGGCGCGGGAAGGGGAGGCGGAGCGGCTCGCCTCCGCGGCGGCGCGCCGCCCGTTCGACCTCGCGCGCGGGCCGCTGTTCCGCGCCCTGCTGCTGCATAGCTTCGAGGACGACTGGACTCTGGTGCTCGCGGCGCATCACATCGTCTCGGACGGCTGGTCGGCCGGCGTGCTGGCACGCGAGCTCGCGGCGCTCTACGCCGCCGCCCGGCGGGGAGGCGCCTCGCCGGTGTCTCCGCTGCCGGAGCTGCCGTTGCAGTACGCCGACTTCGCCCTCTGGCAGCGGGAGTGGCTGCGCGGGGAGGCGCTGGCGGCGGAGCTCGCCTGGTGGCGCGAGCATCTGGACGGCGCTCCCACCACCCTCGAGCTGCCGACCGACCGGCCGTACCCGCCGGAGCCGAGCTTCCGCGGCGCCACGGCCGGCCTCACTCTCGACCCCGCGCTCGCCGAGTCGCTGCGCGCCCTCGGGCGGCGCGGCGGCGCCACGCTGTTCATGACCGCGCTGGCGGGTTTCGAGCTCGCCCTCCAGCGTGCCGCCGGGGCCGACGACCTGCTGGTGGGGACGCCGGTCGCCGGGCGCGACCGCGAGGAGGTCGAAGGGGTGATCGGCCTCTTCGTCAACACGCTGGTGTTGCGCGGCCGGCTCGACGGCGACCCGACCGGACTCGCGCTGCTCGACCGCGTGCGCGCCGAGGTGCTCGGCGCCTTCTCCCACGCCGAGCTGCCGTTCGACAAGCTGGTCGAGGAGCTGGCGCCGGCACGGTCGCTCAGCCGCTCGCCGCTGATCCAGACCTTCTTCACCCTGCGCGACATCTACGGCGACGGGCTGGAGCTGCCGGGGATCGCCGCGCGCCCCCTGCCGCTCGACATCGCGAGCGCCAAGTTCGAGCTCGCGCTGACCCTCACCGCCGGGGTGGACGACGAGCTGACGGTGACGCTCGACTACGCCACCGATCTCCACGACCCGGCGACGGCGGCGCGCCTGCTGGCCCACTTCGAGCGGCTGCTCGCCGGCCTCGCGGCGGCTCCGGAGCGCGCCATCTCGCAGCTCGAGCTCCTCTCGCCGGCCGAGCGCCAGCAGCTCCTGGTGGAGTGGAACGACAGCGCCACACCCGAGGCCGCGGAGCGGACGGGGAGCGTGCCCGAGTGGCTCGCGGCGCAGGCGCGCGAGCGCCCCGAGGCACCGGCCCTGGAGGCGGGGGAGGAGCGGCTGAGCTACGGCGAGCTGGCGGCGCGGGTGAGCCGGCTGGCCCGCCGGCTGCGGGCGCTGGGGGTCGGGCGGGAGGTGCTGGTGGGGGTCTGCCTCGAGCGCTCGGCGGAACTGGTGGTGGCGCTGCTGGCGGTGCTCGAGGCCGGCGGCGCCTATCTGCCGCTCGATCCCGCCTATCCCAAAGAGCGGCTGGCCTACATGCTCGAGGATTCCGCGGCGGCGGTGCTGGTCTCCGAACGGCGTCTACAGGGGGTGATCGACAGTCTGCCGGCCACTGGGCGCCGCCTGCTGCTGCTCGACGAGCCGGTGGAAGAGCCGGCAGGCGAGAGCCCGGCGGCGCCGGCCGTCGGGATCCGCCCGTCGGACCTCGCCTACGTGATCTACACCTCCGGCTCGACGGGGCGCCCCAAGGGGGTCGCGGTCGAGCACGGGAACCTGGCCAACCTGCTGGCGGCGAGCCGGCTGGCCTTCGGCTTCGATGCCGGCGACGTGATGCCGGTGCTGGCGCCCTTCTCGTTCGACATCTTCCTCTTCGAGCTGCTCAGTCCGCTGACGGCGGGGGGGACGGCGCTGCTGGTCTCGCTCGCCGGCGGGCCGGACATCGGCCTGCTGACCGGCCTGCTGGCGCGGTCGACCCGCCTCCACGCGGTGCCGGCGCTGATGCAGCAGATCGTCGAGCGGGTGCGTGCCGACGCAGATGGAGGGGCTGACTACGGCCGCCTGCGGACGCTGCTCACCGGCGGCGACGCGGTGCCGGCGAGCCTGCTGGGCGACCTGCGGCAGACCTTCCCCGCTGCCGAGGTGAGGGTGCTCTACGGGCCGACCGAGGCGACGATCCTCGCCTCCAGCTACCGGCTCCCGGCCACTGGCGACGTGCGCTCGCTGCTCGGCCGCCCGCTGGCGAACATGGCGCTGCGCCTCTGCGCTCCGGGAGATCCCGGCGGACGCCCGGTCCCGCTGGGGACGCCGGGGGAGATCTGGATCGGCGGCGCGGGAGTGGCGCGAGGCTACCTGGGGCGCGCGGAGCTGACGGCGGAGCGCTACCGGGAGGTCGACGGCGGGCGCTGGTACCGCAGCGGCGACCTGGCGCGCCAGCTGTCCGACGGCACCCTGGAGTTCCTCGGCCGCACCGACGACCAGGTGAAGGTGCGCGGCTTCCGCATCGAGCTGGGGGAGGTCGAGGCGGCGCTGCTCAGCCACCCCCAGGTGCGCGAGGCGGCGGTGCTGGCGCTGGGGACGGGCGGTGAGAAGCGGCTGGTCGCCTATGTGGCAGGGGTGCCGGGCGAGGCGCTGGAGGCGGCGGCCGTCCGCGATCATCTGCGTTCGCTGCTGCCGGACTACATGGTGCCGTCGGCGCTCGCCGCTCTCGACGCGCTGCCGCTGACCGCCAACGGCAAGGTGGACCGCCGGGCGCTGGCGCAGATCGCGGCGGCGGGGTGGGAGTCGCGCGGGGAGCACGTGGCGCCGCGCACCCCGGTCGAGCGGGTGGTGGCGCGGATCTGGGCGGAGCTGCTGGGGGTCGAAAAGATCGGCGTGCGCGACGACTTCTTCGCGCGCGGCGGGCATTCGCTGCTGGCGGTGCAGGCGCTGTCGCGGCTGCGGCGGCTGTTCGGGGTCGAGATCAGCGTCCGCGCCCTGTTCGAGGCTCCCACGGTCGAGGCCCTGGCGCACCGGATCGAGGCGGCGCGGGCAGGGCAGACCGCGCAAGATGCTGGCGAGGAAGCATCCCTCTCCCTGGCACCCGAGCCGGAGCCGCCGCTCGCGCCGGCGCCGCGCGACCGGCCGCTGCCGCTGTCGTTCGCCCAGGGGCGACTCTGGTTCCTCGATCGGGCGCAGCCGGGCTCGGCGCTCTACAACATGCCGCAGGGGTACCGGCTGCGCGGCCCCCTCGCTCCGGAGGCGCTCGCCGCCGCCTTCGGCGAGATCGTGCGCCGCCACGAGGCGCTGCGCACCCGCTTCGTCGATACCGGCGACGCCCCGGTGCAGGTGATCGCGCCGGCGGCCCCCTTCCTCCTGCCGCAGGTCGACCTCGCCGCCCTGCCGGCGCCGGCGCGGGAGGGCGAAGCGGCACGCCTCGCCGCCGCCGAGGCGCGCCGCCCGTTCGATCTCGCCCAGGGGCCGCTATTCCGCTCCCTCCTGCTACGCAGCAGCGAGAGCGACTGGACCCTGGTGCTCGCCCTGCACCACGTCGTCGCCGACGGCTGGTCGACCGACGTGCTGGCGCGTGAGCTCGCGGCGCTCTACGGCGCGGCCCTCGCAGATGGTTCGCCGGCGTCGCCGCTCCCGGAGCCGGCGTTGCAGTATGCCGACTTCGCGGTGTGGCAGCGGGCGCGGCTGCGCGGCGGGTTTCTGGAAGCCGAGCTCGGCTTCTGGCGCGGGCATCTGGCGGGCGCCCCCACCGTCCTCGAGCTGCCGACCGACCGGCCGTACCCCGCCACGCCGAGCTGGCGGGGAGCGACTGCCGAGCTGCGCCTCCCGCCGGCGCTGACCGCCGCGCTGCACGGGCTCGGGCGGCGCGCCGGCGCCACTCCCTTCATGACCGCTCTCGCCGGCTTCGAGCTCCTCCTCCAGCGGTACACCGGGCAGAGCGACCTTCTTGTGGGGACCCCGGCGGCGGGGCGCGACCGGGAGGAGCTCGAAGGGGTGATCGGCCTCTTCGTCAACACCCTGGTGATGCGCGGAGGGCTCGACGGCGACCCGACGGGGCTCGCGCTGCTCGACCGGGTGCGCGCCGAGGCGCTGGCCGTCGCCGCCCACGCGGAGCTGCCGTTCGACAAGCTGGTCGAGGAGCTGGCGCCGGCGCGGTCGCTCAGCCGCTCGCCGCTGATCCAGACGCTGTTCACCGTGGCGGACGCCGGCTGGCAGGGGCTCGCGCTGCCGGGGATCGCCTCCCGTCCCCTGCCGCTCGACATCGCGAGCGCCAAGGTCGAGCTCGCGCTGACCCTCACCGCCGCGGAGAGCGGCCTCGCGGTGACGCTCGACTACGCCACCGACCTCTACGACCCTGCGACGGCGACGCGGATGCTGGCCTGCTTCGAGCGGCTGCTGAGCGGCCTCGCGGCGGCCCCGGAGCGCCCCATCTCGCGGCTCGATCCGCTGTCGGCGGCCGAGCGCCAGCAGCTCTTCGTGGAGTGGAGCGACAGTGCCGTCCCGAGGGGCGCGGGGAACGTGCCGGAGTGGATCGCGGGGCAGGCCCGGGCTCGCCCCGAGGCGCCGGCCCTGGAGGTCGGGGAGAAGTGGCTGAGCTATGGTGAGCTCGAGGCGCGGGCGAACCGGCTGGCCCATCGCCTGCGGGCGCTGGGAGTCGAGCGGGAGGTGCTGGTGGGGGTCTGCCTCGAGCGCTCGGCGGAGCTGGTGGTGACGCTGCTGGCGGTGCTCAAGGCCGGCGGCGCCTGGCTGCCGCTCGATCCCGCCTATCCGAAGGAGCGCCTGGCCTGGTTGGTCGAGGACTCCGCGGCGGCGGTGCTGGTCTCCGAACGGCGCCTGAGCGAGGGTTTGCCCGCCGCCGGCCGCCGCCTGCTGCTGCTCGACGAACCGGCGGAAGAGCTGGCTGGTGACATCGAGACGGCGCCGGCCGTCGAGATCCGTCCGTCGGACCTCGCCTACGTGATCTACACCTCCGGCTCGACGGGGCGCCCGAAGGGGGTCGCGGTCGAGCACGGGAACCTGGCGAACGTGCTGACGGCGAGCCGTCTGGCCTTCGGCTTCGACGCCGACGACGTGATGCCGGTGCTGGCGCCGTTCTCGTTCGACATCTTCCTCTTCGAGCTGCTCAACCCGCTGGTCGCCGGGGGGACGGCGCTCCTGGTGTCGCTCGCCGGCGGGCCGGATCTCGGCCTGCTGACAGGGGTGCTGGCGAGGGCGACCCGGCTCCACGCGGTGCCGGCGCTGATGCAGCAGATCGTCGGGCGGGTGCGCGGAGAGGGAGGCGACGGGACTGAGTACCCCCGCCTGCGGACGCTGTTCACCGGCGGCGACGCGGTGCCGGCGGGCCTGCTGGCCCACCTGCGGCAGACCTTCCCCGGCGCCGAGGCGCGGGTGCTCTACGGTCCGACCGAGGCGACGATCATCGCCTCGAGCCACGCGGTCCCACGGGGAGGGGAGCCGCGCTCGCTGCTCGGCCGCCCGCTGGCCAACGTGACGCTGCGCCTCTGCGTTCCGAACGACTCGGAGGGACGCCCGGTGCCGCTGGGAGCGGCGGGGGAGATCTGGATCGGCGGCGCGGGGGTGGCGCGGGGATATCTGGGGCGCCCGGAGCTCACGGCGGAGCGCTACCGGGAGGTCGACGGCGAGCGCTGGTACCGCAGCGGCGACCTGGCGCGCCACCTCCCGGACGGCACCCTGGAGTTCCTCGGCCGGGCCGACGACCAGGTGAAGATCCGCGGCTTCCGCATCGAGCTGGGCGAGGTCGAGGCGGCGCTGCTCAGCCATCCCCAGGTGCGCGGGGCGGCGGTGCTGGCGCTGGGGGAGGGCGGGGAGAAACGGCTGATCGCCTACGTGGCCCGGGTGGCCGGGGAGCCTCTGGAGGCGGCGGCCGTCCGCGATCATCTCCGCTCGCTGCTGCCGGACTACATGGTGCCGTCGGCGTTCGCCGCGCTCGACGCGCTGCCGCTGACCGCCAACGGCAAGGTGGACCGCCGGGCGCTGGCGCGGATCGCCGCGGCCGGCTGGGGGACGGAGGAAGAGTACGTGGCGCCGCGCACTCCGGTCGAGCGGGCGCTGGCGAGGATCTGGGGCGAGCTGCTGGGAGCGGAGCGGATCGGGGTGCGCGACGACTTCTTCGCGCGCGGCGGGCATTCGCTGCTGGCGGTCCAGGCGCTGTCGCGGGTGCGCCGCCTGTTCGGGGTGGAGATCAACGTCCGGACGCTCTTCGCCTCCCCCACGATCGAGGCGCTGTCGCGCCGGATCGAGCAGGCCAGGGACCCGGAGGAGCCGGCCGAACCGGCGGAGGCTGCCGCGCCCGCCGCGCCGCCGGACCTGGCGCCGGTGCCGCGCGACCGGCCGCTGCCGCTGTCGTTCGCCCAGGGGCGCCTGTGGTTCCTCGACCGCGTGCAGCCGGGCTCGTCGGCTTACAACCTGCCGGTGGCCTACCGGCTGCGCGGCCGGCTGGAGCCCGCGGCGCTCGCCGCCGCCCTCGGCGGGATCGTGCGCCGCCACGAGTCGCTGCGCACCCGTTTTGCCGAGACGGCGACCGGCCCGGTGCAGGAGATCGTGCCGGCGGGGACCTTCGACCTGCCGCAGATCGATCTCGGTGCCCTGCCGGCGTCGGCGCGGGAGGGCGAGGCGAGCCGGTTGCTCGCCGAAGAGGGGAGCCGTCCGTTCGACCTCGCGCGCGGGCCGCTCTTCCGCGCGCTCCTGCTGGCCGAGGACCGAGGCCAATGGACGCTGCTCGTCGGTATGCACCACATCGCCTCGGACGGCTGGTCGGTGGGGGTGATGCGCCGCGAGCTCGCGGCGCTCTACGGCGCCGCCCTCGGCGGCGGCGTCTCTGCGCTCCCCCCGCTGCCGGTGCAGTACGCCGACTACGCGGTCTGGCAGCGGAGCCGGCTGCAAGGGGACGTCCTCGCCGGGGAGCTCGCCTGGTGGCGGCAGCGGCTGGCGGGCCATCCACCGCTCCTCGAGCTGCCGGCCGACCGGCCGCGGCCGGCGGTACAGAGCTTCCGCGGCGCAAGCGAGCCTGTGCTCCTCGCTCCCGCGCTCGCCGACGGCCTGCGCGCTTCGGGGCGGCGGCGCGGCGAGCCGCTGTTCATCACCGTGCTCGCCGGGTTCCTCGCCTTCCTCGCGCGCTACACCGGGGAGACCGACCTGCTGGTGGGGACGCCGTCGGCCGGGCGCGGGCGGCTCGAGCTCGAGGGGATGATCGGCTTCTTCGTCAACACGCTGGTGCTGCGCACCGGCGCGGCGGGTGATCCGTCGTTCGCCGCGCTCGCCGGCCGGGCGCGGGAGTCGGCGCTGGGGGCCCAGGCCCACGGCGACCTGCCGTTCGAGCGGATCGTCGAGGAGCTCGCCCCCGAGCGCAGCCTCGGCCACTCGCCGCTCTTCCAGGTCGCCTTCGCGTTGCAGATGGCGCAGATGCCGCAGAGGCCGGGCGAGGAGATGTCGCCTCTCCTCGGGCTGGAGGTCGCGGAGCTGCCGCCGGCGCTCGACACCGCGAAGTTCGACCTCACCTTCGCGCTCGCCGAGCAGGACGGGGGGTTACGCGGCGACCTCGAATACAGCCGCGACCTGTTCGACCCGGCGACCGCCCGCCGGATGGCCGCGCATCTCTGCAACCTCCTGGCCGGAGCCGCCGCCGACCCCGCGGCCCGCCTCTCCGAGCTGCCGCTCCTCTCGGCAGCCGAACGCCGCGAGCTGCTGATCGAATGGAACCGGACGCGCGCCGCCTACCCGAGCGAGCGCTCGATCCACGGGCTGTTCGCCGAACGGGCGCGCCAGGCTCCCGGGGCGATCGCCGTGGTCGCGGGCGGGGAGACGATCACCTACGGCGAGCTCGACGCCCGCGCCGGCGCCCTCGCCCGGCGCCTGCGCGCCGCCGGGGTGAGAGCCGAGACGCTGGTCGCCCTGGCCGTCGAGCGGTCGATCGCGCTGGTGGTGGCGACGCTCGCCGTGCTCAAGGCGGGGGGCGCCTACGTGCCGCTCGACCCGTCGCACCCGAGCGAGCGGCTCGCCTTCCAGCTCGCCGACACCCGGGCGCCCGTGCTGCTCACCGAGGAGCGCCTGGCCTCCGCGCTGCCGGCCCGGGGGGCGCGGCGGATCCTGCTCGACCGTCCAGCGGAGCCGGCCGACGCCGCGTCGCCCGCCGCCTTCGCGGAATCCATCGACGCAGACGACGCTGGCGGCGACCGCCTCGCCTACGTGATCTATACCTCCGGCTCGACCGGGCGGCCGAAAGGGGTGGCGGTGCCTCACCGCGCCGTCCTGCGCCTGGTGCTCGCCACCGACTATCTCCAGCTCGGCGCCGCCGACCGCGTGGCGCAGGGGGCCAACGCCGCATTCGACGCCGTTACCTTCGAGCTCTGGGGTCCGCTGCTCAACGGCGGCTCGCTGGTGATCCTCCCCCAGGAGGCCATGCTGGCGCCGGCCACCCTGGCGGCCGAGATCCGCCGCCACGGTATCAGCGCCATGTTCCTCACCACCGCGCTGTTCAACCAGGTGGCCCGCGAGGCTCCCGGAGCCTTCGCGCCGCTCGACGCCCTCCTCTTCGGCGGCGAGGCGGCCGATCCCCAGGCGGTGCGGGCGGTGCTGCACGACGGGGCGCCGCGGCGCCTGCTCCACGTCTACGGGCCGACCGAGAGCACGACCTTCAGCACCTGGACCGAGGTCCGCGGCGTGGCGCCGGGAGCGCTCGCCCTGCCGATCGGCAAACCGATCGCCAACACCCGCGCCTACGTCCTCGACGCCGCCCTGCAACCGGTTCCGGTCGGCGTTCATGGCGCTCTCTACCTCGGCGGCAACGGCCTGGCGCGGGGTTACCTCAACCGGCCGGAGCTGACCGCCGAGCGCTTCGTCCCCGACCCCTGGGCCGGCGAGGCGGGGACGGAGCCGGGCGCGCGGCTCTACGCGACCGGCGACCAGGTCCGCTATTTACCGAGCGGCGACATCGACTTCCTCGGACGCGCCGACCAGCAGGTGAAGATCCGGGGCTTCCGCATCGAGCTCGGCGAGATCGAGACGGCGCTCGCCGCCCATCCCCGCATCCGCGATGCGGCGGTGCTGGCCCTCGGCGAAGGGGCGGTCGGCAAGCGTCTGGTGGCTTTCGCGACGAGCGCGACGAGCGACGGCGCCCCCCCCACCCCCCCTGATCTCGCGGAGGTCCGCGAGCACCTGCGCGCCACGCTGCCGGACTATATGGTCCCCTCGGCGTTCGTCTGGCTGGCGGCGCTGCCGCTGACCCCCAACGGCAAGCTCGACCGCCGGGCCCTCGCCCGGCTGGAAGTCTCGGGGACCGCGGGCGAGGGGTATGTGGCGCCGCGCACGGCGGTCGAGAAGGCGCTGGCGCGGATGTGGGGGGAGCTGCTGGAGCGGGAGACGGTGGGCCTCCACGACGACTTCTTCCAGCTCGGCGGCCACTCGCTGCTGGCGATCCAGGTGCTGTCGCGGATCCGCCGGCGGTTCGGGATCGAGCTCGGCATCCGCACCCTCTTCGAGGCCTCGACGGTCGAGGGGCTGGCGCGGGCCATCGAGCGGGCTGAAGAGACGCGGAGCGTCGAAGCGGGCGCGGCGTCTCCCGCTTTGGCGCCGCTCGCCCGCGAGCTCCAGCCGCCGCTGTCGTTTGCGCAGAGCCGCCTCTGGTTCCTCGACCGCCTGCAACCGGGCTCGGCGGTCTACAACATCCCCCTCGCCTACCGCCTGCGCGGCCCCCTGGAGCCGGCGGCGCTGGCCGCGGCGCTCGGCGAGATCGTCCGCCGTCACGAGGCGCTGCGCACCCGCTTTCCCGAGACGGCGGCCGGCCCGGTGCAGATCGTCGAGCCGGCAGTTCCCTTCCTCCTGCCGGTGGTCGACCTCGCGTCGCTGCCGGCCGCGGCGCGGCAGGGAGAGGCGGGGAGGCTGACCGGCACGGAGGCCCTGCGCCCGTTCGACCTCGCCCGCGGCCCCCTGTTCCGCGCCCTGCTGCTGCGAGACGGTGAGGCGGAGTGGACGCTCCTCCTCGCCATGCATCACATCGTCTCCGACGGCTGGTCGCTGGGAGTGATGCTGCGCGAGCTCGAAGCGCTCTACGGCGCCGCCCTCGGCGGAGCCGCCTCTGCGATGTCGCCGCTGCCGGAGCTGCCGACGCAGTACGCCGACTTCGCCCGCTGGCAGCGGCACTGGCTGCGCGGCGAGGAGCTGGCGAGGCAGCTCGCCTACTGGCGCGAATGCCTCGCCGCCCATCCCCCCCTCCTCGAGCTGCCGGTCGACCGGCCACGGCCTGCCGTGCCGACGATGCGCGGCGGCGAGGAGCCGCTCCACCTGGGGCCGGGCGTCGCCGCCGGGCTTCGGGAGCTCGGGCTGCGCAGCGGCGCGCCGCTCTTCATGACCCTCCTCGCCGGTTTCCTTGCGCTCCTCGCGCGCTACACCGGCGAGACCGACCTGCTGGTGGGGACGCCGCAGGCCGGCCGCAACCGCGAGGAGATCGAAGGGCTGATCGGCTTCTTCGTCAACACCCTGGTGCTGCGCACCGACCTCTCGGGCGATCCGTCCTTCGGCGAATTGCTCGAGCGGGTGAGGCAGACGGCGCTCGGCGCCTACGCGCACGGCGACCTCCCCTTCGACCGGCTGGTCGAGGAGGTCGCTCCGGAGCGCTCCCTCGGCGTCTCGCCCCTCTTCCAGGTCACCTTCTCGCTCGAGACGGAGCCGGTGGGGGGACTGCGCCTCGCCGGCCTCGCGGTCGAGGAGATCACGCTGTCGCTCGCGGTGGCGAAGTTCGACCTCGCCGTGGCGATGACCGAGAGCGCGGCGGGGCTGGGCGGCGCGGTGGTCTACAGCCGCGACCTGTTCGATGCCGCGACGGCCCGCCGCATCGGCCGCCATCTGGAGATCCTGCTCGCCGGCGCCGCCGCTCAGCCCCAGGCCCGCCTCTCGGAGCTGCCGCTCCTCGCGGACGCCGAGCGCGACCAGCTCCTGCGCGAGTGGAACGACACCGCCGTGCCGCTTCCCTCCGAGGCGCGGGTCGACCGCCTGTTCGCGGCCCAGGCGGCGCGGACGCCGGAGGGGATCGCGGTGATCTCCGAAGAGGGGACGCTGACCTACCGCGAGCTCGACCTGCGGGCGGAGCGGCTGGCGCGCCGGTTGCGCCTTAGGGGGGTAGGAACGGGAGTCGGCGCCGAGACCCTGGTCGGCCTCTTCCTCGAGCGCTCGCTCGAGATGGTGGTGGCGCTGCTCGCCGTGCTCAAGGCGGGGGGAGCCTATGTGCCGCTCGATCCCGAGTACCCCGCCGAGCGCCTGGCCACGATGTTCGCCGACGCCGGGATCGACCGCGTGCTGACCCAGAGCCGGCTGCTCCCGCGGCTGCCGGAGGCGCGCCCGCTGGCGGCGCTCTGCCTCGACGAATCAGAAGCCGGCGCCGAAGATCTTGCGGCTCCCACCGACACCCAAGCGGCGGCGGACGGCCTCGGCCTCGCCTACGTCCTCTTCACCTCCGGCTCGACGGGGCGGCCGAAGGGGGCGGCGATCACCCAGCGGGCGCTCGCCAATCACATGCTCTGGATGCAGGCGGAGTTCCCCCTGGAGCCCGGGGATCGCGTGCTGCAGAAGACGCCGTTCAGCTTCGACGCCTCGGTCTGGGAGTTTTACGCGCCGCTGCTCGCGGGAGCGACCCTGGTGATGGCGAAGCCGGGCGGGCACCGCGACGCCGGCTACCTGACGGCGGCGATCCGCGAGCACGGCGTCACCATCCTCCAGGTCGTCCCCTCCCTGCTGCGCGCCCTGCTCGACGACGGCCGGCTGGCCGAGTGCCGGAGCCTGCGCCGGGTCTTCTGCGGCGGCGAGGAGCTGACCGCCGACGTCGAGCGCGACTTCTTCGCCACCCTCGACGCCGAGCTGGTCAACCTCTACGGTCCGACGGAGACCACGATCGAGGTCGCCTTCTGGCGTTGCGAGCGGGAGAGGGCCGATCGCCCGGCGCTCCTCGGACGGCCGATCGCCAACGCCCGCCTCCACGTGCTGAGCCGCGAAGGGAAGCTCTGCCCGGTCGGAACGGCGGGGGAGATCGCGATCGGCGGAGTGGCGGTGGGGAGAGGGTACCTCGGCCGGCCGGCCGAGACGGCGGCCCGCTTCGTCCCCGATCCGTTCGCCGCCGAATGCGGCGAGCCGGGGGGGCGCCTCTACCTGTCGGGAGACCGCGGGCGCCGGCTGTCCGGCGGCGAGCTCGAATTCCTGGGGAGGATCGACGGGCAGGTGAAGGTGCGGGGATTCCGCATCGAGCTCGGCGAGGTCGAGGCGGCCCTGGCCGCGCATCCCGCGGTGGCGTCGGCGGCGGTCGTCGCCCGCGGCGCGCAGCTCGCGGCCTTCTTCACCCCCCGGGAGGGCTCCGCTCCTCTGGCGCCGGAGGCGCTCCGTGCCTTCCTCGCGGAGCGCCTGCCGGAGCACATGGTGCCGGGCTCGTTCGTCCGCCTGGAGGAGCTGCCGCTCACCCCCAGCGGCAAGCTCGACCGCCGGGCGCTCGCCGCGATCGCCGGCGACGTCGAGCCCGCCACGGCCTCGGCGCCGCCGCGCACGGTCCTCGAAGGTGTGCTGGCGGGGGTGTGGACCGAGCTGCTGGGAATCTCTGGGGTCGGCGTGCGCGACAATTTCTTCCATCTCGGCGGCCAGTCGCTCCTCGCCACCCGCCTGGTGTCGCGGGTGCGGCGCCTGCTCGGCGTCGAGCTCGAGATCCGCGCCGTCTTCGAGGAGCCGACGATCGAGGGGCTGGCGCGGCGGATCGAGGCCGCTCGCGGCCTGGCGCCGGCCGCCGCGGCGCCCCCGCTGGTGCCCGTCCGGCGCGGGCGGGACCCCCGCTTCCCGCTCTCGTTCGCGCAGGCGCGGCTCTGGTTCCTCGATCAGCTCGAGCCGGGGGCGCTCTACAACGTGCCGGCGATGTTCCGGGTCGACGGCGACGTCGACGCGGCGGCCCTCGCCGGCGGCCTGGCGGCGATCGTGCGCCGGCACGAGGCGCTGCGCACCCATTTCGGCCGCCGGGGCGACGAGCCGGTGCAGGTGATCGCGCCCCCCGTCGAGGCCACGGCAGGGGTCCTGCCGCTGATCGACCTCTCGGCGCTCGCCGCCGCGGCGGGCTCGCGAGAGGGAGAGCGGCTGGCGGTGGAGGAGGCGGCGAGGCCCTTCGACCTCGCCCGCGGCCCGCTGGCCCGTTTCGCCCTGGTGCGTCTCGCGCCCGCCGAGCATCTGCTCTTTCTCTCCCTGCACCACATCGTCTCCGACGCCTGGTCGATGGGGGTCCTGCTGCGCGAGCTGGGAATCCTCTACGCGGCGCTCCGGGCCGGCCTGCCGCCGAGCCTCCCCGAGCTCCCCGTGCAGTACGCCGACTACGCCGTCTGGCAGCGCGACTGGCTGCAGGGGGACGTGTTGGCGCGCGAGATCGACTACTGGCGCGGCCAGCTCGGCGCGGCGCCGGCGGTGCTCGACCTGCCGACCGACCGGCCGCGCCCGCCGGTGCAGAGCTTCCGCGGCGGCTCGCACTCGCGACGGCTTCCCGCCCCCTGGGCGGCGCGGATCGACGCCGCCGCGCGCGAGCTGGGCGGCACCCGGTTCATCCTCTGGATGGCGGCGTTCCAGGCCCTGCTCGGCCGGCTCACCCACCAGCCGGAGATCAACGTGGGGACGCCGGTCGCCGGCCGCACCCGCGTCGAGCTCGAAGGGCTGATCGGCTTCTTCCTCAACACCCTGGTGCTGCGCACCTCCCTCGCAGGCGACCCGAGCTTCGGCGAGCTGGTCGGCCGGGTGCGGGAGGGGGCGCTCGGGGCGCACGCCCATCAGGGGGTGCCGTTCGAGAAGCTGGTCGAGGCGCTGGAGCCCGAGCGCAGCCTCAGCCACACCCCGCTCTTCCAGGTGATGTTCGCGATGCAGGACGAGGCGCCCGGCGAAGGCCTCCCCGGGCTGCGGCTGACCCCCTTCCTCCCCGAGCGCGGGACGGCCAAGTTCGACCTCCTGCTCGGCGTCGGCGATCAGGGGAACGGCCTCGAGGCCGGCGTCGAATACAGCTCGGACCTGTTCGACCTGGCGACCGCCGCGCGCCTGCTCGAGCTGCTCACGGTCCTGTTCGACGGCGGCTTGAGCGATCCCGCGCGGCGGCTCTCGGAGCTCCCCCTGTTGACGGCGGCGGCCCGCGCGCAGGTCCAGGTGGAATGGAACGACACTGCGGCGTCCTTCCCGCGGCTCAACGTCGCCGGCCGCTTCACGGACCGGGCCGCCTCCACGCCGGGCGCCACGGCCCTGCTCTTCCGCGGCGAGGAGCTGAGTTACGCCGAGGTCGAGGCGCGGGCCAACCGGCTGGCGCACCTGCTGCGCCGCCGCGGCGTGGGGCCCGACGTCCCCGTCGGGGTCTGCCTCGAGCGGTCGCTCGCCCTGCCGGTGGCCCTGCTGGCGGTCCTCAAGGCCGGCGGCGTCTTCCTGCCGCTCGATCCGGCCTATCCCGCCGACCGGCTGGAGTTCATGCTCGCCGATGCCGGCGCGGCCGTGCTTCTCTGCGAGCGGCAGCTGCTCGGCCTCTTCCCCGCCTTCGCCGGCGAGGTGCTCCTGCTCGAGAGTCTCGACCAGACGCTCGCGGCGGAGCGCGCTCCCGCGGTCCCCCCCACGGTCGCGGTCGAGCCGGAGAACCTGTCGTACCTGATCTACACCTCGGGCTCCACGGGTTGGCCGAAGGGGGCGGCCCTGACTCACCGGGCCCTCGAGAACCTGGCCGCCTTCCAGCTCGGCCGTTCCGTCGCAGGGGCGGAGGCGCGGACGCTGCAGTTCACCTCGATGAGCTTCGACGTCTGCTTCCAGGAGATCCTCTCGACCTGGGGGGCCGGCGGCACCCTGGTGCTGATCGCCGACGACGACCGCCGCGACCCGGAGGCGCTGCTGGCGATCCTGGAGGCCGAGCGGATCACCCGGCTGTTCCTCCCCTTCGTCGCCCTGAACCAGCTGGCCGAGACGGCGGAGCACCGGGGGACCGTCCTGCCGTGGCTGCGGGAGGTGATCACGGCGGGAGAGCAGCTGCGCGCCTCGGAGGCGATCGTCGGCTGGTTCCGCCGCCTGCGGGGATGCCGGCTGGAGAACCACTACGGCCCGTCGGAGACCCACGTCGCCACCGCGTACCGCCTGCCGCTCGACCCCGGCGCCTGGGCGCCGCTGCCGCCGATCGGCCGGCCGGTTCTCAACAGCCGGCTCCACCTGCTCGATCCCCACGGCGCGCCGGTGCCGGTCGGCGTGCCGGGCGAGCTCTTCCTGGGGGGCGCCCAGACGGCGCGCGGCTATCTCGGCCGCCCGGAACTGACGGCCGCCCGCTTCGTCCCCGATCCGTTCGCCGGCAATCGCGGCGTTCCCGGCGAGCGCCTCTACCGCACCGGCGACCTCGCCCGCTATCGCGCCGACGGCGAGGTCGAGTTCCTCGGGCGGGTCGACCTCCAGGTCAAGGTGCGCGGCTACCGCATCGAGCCCGCGGAGATCGAGACGGTGCTGGCGGCGCATCCGGCGGTGGCGGCGGCGGCGGTGCTGGCGCCCCTCGACGCGGCCGGCGGACGTCGGCTGGTCGCCTATCTGGCGCCCGCCGTACCCGAGGCGGAGATCCGCGAGTACCTGCGCGCGAAGCTGCCGGACTACGCGATCCCCTCGGCGTTCGTGGGGCTCGCCGAGCTGCCGCTGACCCCCAGCGGCAAGGTCGACCGGCGGGCGCTGGCGGCGATCGCGGTGGCGCCCGGCGCCTCCGAGGAGCACGTGGCGCCGCGCACCGAGACCGAGGAGCTGGTGGCGGCGATCTGGGGCGAGCTGCTGGGGCGCGGCGAGGTCGGCGCGCGCGACGACTTCTTCCACCTCGGCGGCCACTCGCTGCTCGCCACCCAGGTGGTGTCGCGGGTGCGCCGCCTGCTCGGGGTGGAGCTCGCCATCCGCACCCTCTTCGAGTCGTCGACCGTCGAGGCGCTGGCGCGGCGGATCGACGAGGCGCGGGAGGCGGAGGAGCGCGCGGCGGGGCTGGCCCTGGCACCGGCGGGGCGCGACGGCGAGCTGCCGCTCTCCTTCGCCCAGGCGCGCCTCTGGTTCCTCGACCGCCTGCAACCGGGCTCCTCCGCCTACAACATGCCGATGGCTTACCGGCTGCGGGGGGAGCTCGCCCCCGGCGCCCTGGCGTCGGGCCTGGCCGAGATCGTGCGGCGCCACGAGACGCTGCGCACCCGCTTCGTGGCGGGGGCGGAGGGGCCGGTGCAGGCGATCGCCCCGGCCGGCGGGTTCGTGCTGCCGCGCGTCGACCTCGACGGGCTGCCGGCCGCCGCGCGCGCCGCGGAGGAGGAGCGCCTGCTGGCCCTCGAGGCGACCTCGCCGTTCGACCTCGAGCGCGGCCCCCTCCTGCGCACCCTGCTGCTGCGCGCCGGGGAGCGGGAGTGGACGCTGGTGCTCGCCATGCACCACATCGTCTCGGACGGCTGGTCGATGGGGGTGCTGCTGCGCGAGCTGGCGGCGCTCTACGCCGCGGCGCTGGTGGGGAAGCCGTCGCCGCTGCCGGAGCTGGCGATCCAGTATGCCGACTTCGCCGTCTGGCAGCGCGCCTGGCTGCAAGGCGAGGTCCTGGAGGGGCAGCTCGCCTACTGGCGCGAGCGGCTCGCCGGTCATCCTCCCGTCCTCGAGCTGCCGGCCGACCGGCCGCGTCCGGCGGTGCAGAGCTTCCGCGGCGCGGTCGAGACGCTGCGGGTGGGGAGCGGCGCCGCGGCGCGGCTGGTCGAGCTCGGCCGCCGCCATGGCGCGCCGCTCTTCATGACCGCGCTCGCCGGCTTCCTGGCCCTGCTGCACCGCTACACCGGAGCTGCGGACCTCCTGGTGGGAACCCCGACGGCGGGGCGCAACCGGGTGGAGCTCGAGGGGCTGATCGGCTTCTTCGTCAACACCCTGGTGCTGCGCAACGACGCGTCCGGCGATCCGGCGTTCGCCGAGCTGCTCGAGCGGGTGCGCGAGACGTCGCTCGGCGCCTACGCCCACGGCGACCTGCCGTTCGAGCGCCTGGTCGAGGAGATGGCCCCGGAGCGCGACCTCAGCCACTCGCCGCTCTTCCAGGTCCTCTTCGTGGTGCAGACGGGGTCGGTGATGGCGCTGCCGCGGATCGCCGGCCTCGAGACCGAGGCCGTCGAGCTGTCGCTCGCGGCGGCGAAGTTCGACCTCACGGTCGCCCTGGCGGAGACGGCGGAGGGGATCGCCGGGGCGCTCGAGTACAACCTCGACCTGTTCGACGCCACCACCGCGCGGCGGATGGCGGGGCACCTCGCGAACCTCCTCGCCGGCGCCGCCGCCCATCCCGAGGCGCGGCTCTCCGAGCTCCCCCTGCTGGCGGCGGCCGAGCGCGACGAGCTGCTCGTCGAGTGGAACGACACCGCGCGCCCCTGGGAGTCCGCCACGCCGGTCCACGCGCTGTTCTCGGAGGCTGCGCGGCGGCAGCCCGCGGCGCTGGCGGTCGCGATGGGCGACCGGCGGCTCACCTACGGCGAGATCGAGGCGGGGAGCGCGCGGCTCGCCCGCCGCCTGCGCGCGCTGGGGGTGGGGCCGGAGGTGCGGGTGGGGATCTGCGCCGAGCGCACCCCCGAGCGGGTGATCGCGATCGTCGCGGTGCTCAAGGCCGGCGGCGTCTACGTCTCGCTCGATCCCTCCTACCCGCGCGAGCGCCTCGCCTACCTGCTCGGCGACGCGCGGACCGCCGTCCTGCTCACCGAGAGCCGCGTCCTCGACCGGCTGCCGGAGTCGGCGGCGACGGTGATCGCTTTCGACCGCCTGGAGCCCGGCGATGAACCCGGCGAGCCGTTCGACGATCCCGCCCTGGAGCCGACGGAGCTGGGGCCGGAGAGCCTCGCCTACGTCGTCTACACCTCGGGCTCGACGGGACGCCCCAAGGGGGTGGCGATCCCGCATCGCGGGCTGCTCAACCTGGTGCGCTGGCACTGCGCGACCTACGGTCTGACCGCCACGGACCGCGGGACGCTGGTGGCGAGCCCGGCCTTCGACGCCTCGGTGTGGGAGCTGTGGCCGCTGCTGGTGGCCGGCGGCTCGCTCCACATCCCGGACGAGGAGACCCGCCTGTCGGCGCCGCGCCTGCTCGCTTGGTGGGCGGAGCAGCGGATCACCCAGGCCTTCCTGCCGACGCCGCTCGCCGAGACCCTGCTCGAAACGGTGGGGGAGGGGGAGATCCCCGCCGGGCTCGCCCTGCGCACCCTGGCGATCGGCGGCGACCGCCTGCACCGGGCGCCGCGCCCGGGGACGCCGTTCGCGCTGGTGAACCACTACGGCCCGTCGGAGTACAGCGTGGTGACGACGGCGGCGCCGATACCTCCCGGCGTCGCCGGCCTCGTCGGGATGCCGCCCATCGGGCGGGCGATCGCCAACACCCGCGTCTATGTCCTCGACGCCGCCGGGCAGCCGGTGCCCAAGGGGGTGCCGGGCGAGCTGCACGTCGGCGGCGACGGGCTCGCCCGCGGCTACCTGGGGAACCCCGCGCTGACGGCGGAGAAGTTCGTCCCGGATGCGGGGTCGGGAGCGCCGGGTGCGCGGCTCTACCGCACCGGGGACTTGGTGCGCTGGCTGGCCGACGGCAACCTCGACTTCCTGGGACGGATCGACCATCAGGTCAAGCTGCGCGGCATGCGGGTCGAGCTGGGGGAGATCGAGACGGTCCTCGCCCGTCATCCGGGGGTGCGCGAGGTCGCGGTCATAGTGCGCGAGGACCGTCCGGGGGACCGCCGGCTGACCGCCTACGTCGCCGGCGAGGGGAAGGCGTGGCCCTCCGAGGCCGGGCTGCGCGATCTCCTCGAGGCGGAGCTGCCGGCCTACATGGTGCCGCAGGACTGGCTCTTCCTCGACGCCCTGCCGCTGACCGCGAACGGCAAGGTCGACCGCCGTGCCCTCCCCGCTCCCGACCGCCGGATCGAGAGCACGGTGGCGCCGCGGACGCCGATGGAGGGGCTGCTGGCGGGGATCTTCTGCCAGGTGCTCGGGCTCCCCGAGGTCGGCATCCACGACAACTTCTTCGCCCTCGGCGGCCATTCGCTGCTCGCCACCCAGGTGGTGTCGCGCGTGCGGCGCGATCTCGGCATCGACCTCGAGATCCGCGCCCTGTTCGAAGAGCCGACGATCGAGGGGCTGGCCCGCCGCGCCGAGAGCGAGCGCTTCCGGGCGCCGGGGGCGGCGGCGCCGCCGTTGCGGCCGGCCGCGCGCGGCGAGGGGGTGCGCCTGCCGCTCTCCTTCGCCCAGCAGCGCCTCTGGTTCCTCGACCGCCTGGAGCCCGGCTCCTCGCTCTACAACATCCCGGTGATGTTCGAGGTGGAGGGACCCCTCGACGCCACCGCGCTGGCGAGCGCCCTGGCGGAGATCGTGCGCCGCCACGAGGCGTTGCGCACCCGCTTCGTCCAGGACGGGGACGAGCCGGCGCAGCGGATCGAGCCGCCGGCCGAGCGGGGGACGGACGCGGCGATCCTGCCGCGGGTCGACCTGGCGGCGCTCCCAGAGGCGCTCCGGCGTAGCGAGGCCGAGCGCCTGGCGGCGGCGGAGGCGGCGCGCCCCTTCGACCTCGCGCGCGGGCCGGTGGCGCGCTTCGCCTTGCTCAGGATCGCGGCGGCCGAGCACGCGCTCTTCCTCTCCCTCCACCACATCGTCGCCGACGGCTGGTCGATGGGGGTCCTGATGCGCGAGCTGGCGGCCCTCTACGCCGCCTTCTCCGCGGGGGTCGCGCCGCGCCTGCCGGAGCTGCCGGTGCAGTACGCCGACTATGCCCTCTGGCAGCGCGGCTGGCTGCGCGACGAGGCTCTGGAGACTGAGATCGACTACTGGCGCGGCCGGCTCGGCGCCGCCTCGGCGGTGCTCGACCTGCCGACCGACCGCCCGCGCCCGCCGGTGCAGAGCTATCGCGGCGGCGCGGTGATGTGGCGGCTGCCGCGCACCCTGGTGGCGCGCATCGAGGGCGCCGCGCGGGAGATGGGGGGGACCCCGTTCATCGTCCTGATGTCCGCCTTCCAGGCGCTCCTCTGCCGCTACACCAACCAGGCGGAGATCAACGTCGGCACGCCGATCGCCGGCCGCACGCGGACCGAGATCGAGGGGCTGATCGGCTTCTTCGTCAACACCCTGGTGCTGCGCGCGAGCCTGGCCGGCAACCCGGGGTTCGGCGAGCTGGTGGCGCGCGTGCGCGACGTGGCGCTCGAGGGGTACGCGCACCAGGACGTGCCCTTCGAGAAGCTGGTGGAGGCGCTGGATCCGGAGCGCAACCTCAGCCACTCGCCGCTCTTCCAGGTGATGTTCGTGCTGCAGAACAACTCCCTCGCCTTCTCCCTGCCGGGCGTGCGGCTGACCCCCTTCCTGCCGGAGCGCGGCACCGCCAAGTTCGATCTCCTGCTGGCGATGGGGGATCAGGGAAACGGCCTCGAGGGGGCGGTCGAGTACAGCTCCGACCTGTTCGACGCGACGACGGTCTCGCGCCTGGTAGCGCAGCTCGAGACGCTGCTCACCGGCGCCCTCCACGACCCCGCCCGGCGGCTCTGGGAGCTGCCGCTGCTGGCGGAAGGGGGCCGCGCGCAGCTCCTCGCCGAGTGGAACGACCTCGCGGCGCCGGTCCTCCAGCTCACTCAAGGCCAGCGCTTCACGGCGATGGCGCGGCGCGTCCCCGGCCATCCGGCGCTCTCTTTCCGCGGCGAGGAGCTGACCTATGCCGAGGTCGACGCGCGTTCCAACCGGCTGGCCCACCGGCTGCGGCGCCTCGGCGTCGGCCCCGGCGTCGCCGTCGCGGTCTGCCTCGAGCGCGCCCTCACCATGCCGGTCGCCCTGCTCGGCATCTTCAAGGCGGGTGGGGTCTTCGTCCCCCTCGACCCGAGCTACCCGGCCGACCGGCTGGCCTTCATGCTCGCCGACTCCGCCCCGCCGGTGCTGCTGTCGCAGGAGAATCTGTTCGGCCTCTTCCCCGACTTCGCGGGGGAGCTGCTGACCCTCGAGACGCTCGACGCCGCCCTCGCGGCCGAGCCCGCGGAGCCGCTCGACGCCGGGGTCGACATGCAGGACCTCGCCTACGTCATCTACACCTCGGGGTCGACCGGGCGGCCGAAGGGGATCGCGATGACGCACGCGGCGCTCGCCAACCTGATCGCCTTCCACCTCGGCCGGCTGACTGGCGCCGAGGCGCGGACGCTGCAGTTCTCGCCGCTGAGCTTCGACGTCTGTTTCCAGGAGATGTTCTCGACCTGGGGGGCGGGGGGGACGCTGGTGCTGATCGCGGACGACGACCGGCGCGATCCGCGCGCCCTGCTCGCGATCCTCGAGCGCGAGCGGATCGGGCGCCTCTTCCTCCCCTTCGTCGCCTTGAGCCATCTCGCCGAGGAGGCCGAGCGGCGGGGGGCCATGCTGCCGCACCTGCGCGAGGTGATCTCGGCGGGGGAGCAGCTGCAGTCGTCGGAGACGGTCGTCGGCTGGTTCCGCCGGCTCGGGGCTTCGCTCGAAAACCAGTACGGGCCTTCGGAACTGCACGTGGTGACGGCGTATCGCCTCGCCGCCGATCCCGGCGATTGGCCGCCGCTGCCGCCGGTGGGGCGGACGATCCTCAACACCCTGCTCTACATCCTCGACGGCTTCCGGCAGCCGGTGCCGCCCGGCATCCCGGGCGAGATCTACCTCAGTGGCGCGCAGATGGCCCGCGGCTATCTCCATCGCCCCGACTTGACCGCCGACCGCTTCGTCCCCGATCACTTGGGCGGCGAGGCCGGCGGGCGCCTCTACCGCAGCGGCGACCTCGCCCGCTACCTGCCGGACGGCAACGTCGAGTTCCTCGGCCGCGTCGACCTCCAGGTCAAGGTGCGCGGCTTCCGCATCGAGCTCGGGGAGATCGAGGCGGTGCTCGCCGAGCATCCGGCCGTCCGCGAGGCGGTGGTGGCGGCGCCCGAGATCGCCGGAATGAAGCGCCTGGTCGCCTACATCGTCCCGCTGGAGGGGGCGGACGGCACCCTTGAGCTGAAGGGCTTCCTCGAAAGTCGGCTGCCGGCTTACATGGTGCCCAGCCACTTCATGCTGCTCGAGCGCCTGCCGATGGCGGCCTCGGGCAAGGTCGACCGCAACGCCCTCCCCGCACCGGATGGCCAGGGGCTGGAGACGGGCGAGGAGTACGTGGCCCCCCGCACCCCGCTCGAGGAGATGGTGGCGGAGATCTGGGCCGAGGTGCTCGGGGTCGACCGGGTGGGAATTCACCACAACTTCTGGGACCTGGGCGGTCACTCGCTGCTCGCCACCAAAGTTCTGGCGCGGGTCAACGACTCGCTCGGGGTGGAGCTGCCGCTGCAGGCCTTGTTCAAGTCGCCGACCATCGCCGGCTTCACCGCCGCGATCGGCGAATCCTTGTTGACCGCCGAGCTGGACGATCCGGAGCTGGAAGAGACCGACTGAGGAGTCATCCCTACTATGAGCAAGCAGAACGTTGAAGATATCTACCCGCTCTCCGCTTCGCAGCAGGGGATGCTGTTCCATCTCCTGTTCGCCGCCGACAAGGGGCAGGTCTACTTCGATCAATACGTCTCGACCCTCGCCGGCACGCTCGATCTCGCCGTCTGGCGGCAGGCCTGGAACCGGGTGCTCGAGCGGCACCCGGCCCTGCGCACCCAGTTCCTCTGGGAGCGCCGCGAGCAGCCGCTGCAGATCGTGCGCCGCGACGCCGTCCTCCCCTGGCAGGAGCTCGACTGGCGCGAGCTGCCCGCGGCCGAGCGCGAGGAGCGGCTCGCCGCCTTCCTGCGCGCGGACCACGACCGCGGCTTCGACCTCGGGAAGGCGCCGCTGACCCGCGTCGCCGTGATCCAGTGGGAAGCGGGGGTCCACAAGCTGGTGTGGAGCTTCCACCACCTGGTGGTCGACGGCTGGTCGATGGGGCTGATCCTCGCCGACGTCTTCGCCTTCTACGCGGCGCTGCTCAGGGGTGAGGAGCCGCACCTGGCACCGCCCCGCCCCTACCGCGACTACATCACCTGGGCGCAAGCGCGGGACGCCGCGCAGGCGGAGGAGTTCTGGCGCCGGACGCTCGCCGGCTTCACCGTTGCCACGCCGTTGCCGTTCGACGGCAGCGGCGCCGGCGGCGATGCCACCGGCTGGGTGGCCCGCGAGGAGGCGCTGGAGGCTCCGGCCGGGCTGGCGGCCGCCCTGCGCGCCTTCGCGCGCCGCCATCTGTTGACCCTCAACACCGTGGTGCAGGGGGCCTGGAGCCTGCTGCTCGGCTCATTCACGCTCAGCGATGGCAATTCCGGCGACGACGTCACTTTCGGCGGCATCGTCTCGGGGCGGCCGCCGGAGATCGAAGGGGTCGAGTCGATGGTCGGGCTGTTCATCAACCTGCTGCCGGTGCGGGTGAGCAACCGGCCGGACGCGACGGTCGCCGCCTGGCTCAAGGCGCTCCAGGAGCAGCAGGTCGAGCAGCGCGACTACGAGCACAGCCACCTCGACCAGGTGATGGGCTGGAGCGAGGTGGGGCGCAAGGGGACCCTGTTCGAGTCCGTGCTGGTGTTCGAGAACTATCCGGTCGACGCCCTGCGCCAGGGGGAGGCCGGCTCCGACCTCCAGATCCGCGAGGTCCACCTGTCGGAGTCGGGGAACTTCCCGCTCACCCTCTACGTCATGCCGGGGGGCGAGGACCGCCTGACCCTGCGCCTCAACTACCACTGGACCCGGCTGAGCGCCGAGGCGGCGCGCCGCATCCTGGCGCGGACCATGACCCTGCTCGAGCGGATCGTTGCCAGCCCCGAGAGCCGTGTGGGAGAGCTGCTGGCCGTCGCCCCGGAGGAGCGCGGGGAGATCCTCGCCGCCGGCCGCGGCCCGGTTCGCCAGGATCTCGAGACCACGATCGACCGCCTGTTCGCGGAGCAGGCGGCGCGGACCCCGGACGCTCCCGCCGTCGAGACCGTGAAGGGGGAGGGTGGGCTCAGCTACGGCGAGCTCGCGGCCCGCGCCGGGACGCTGGCGCGCCACCTGCGGAGCCTGGGAGTGGGGCCGGAGTCGGTCGTCGCCCTCTGCGTCGAGCGCTCCCCGGAGATGGTGGTCGCCATGCTGGGGGTGCTCCAGGCCGGCGGCGCCTACCTGCCGGTCGACCCCAACTACCCGCGCGAGCGGATGGCCTTCATGCTCGAGGACTCGGGGGCGCGCATCGTGCTCGCCCAGGAGCGCACGGCCGACCGCCTGCCGGAGACGGCGGCAAAGATCGTGCGTATGGACGCCGATTGGACGGAGATTTCGGCGGCCGGGAGCGGGGAGGCGCTGTCGTCGGCCCTGCCGCAGAGCCCGGCCTACGTGATCTATACCTCCGGCTCGACCGGCCGGCCGAAGGGGGTGCTGGTGCCCCATTCGGCGCTCGTGACCTACGTGCGCAGCGCCGTCGCGCAGTATGCGATCACCCCCGCCGACCGCGTCCTCCAGTTCGCCTCGGTGAGCTTCGACACCAGCGCCGAGGAGATCTACCCCTGCCTCGCGGCGGGCGGCGCCCTGGTGCTCCGCGACGAGGCGATGATCGGCTCGCTCGACGGTTTCCTGCGCGAGGTCGAGCGGCTGCGGATCAGCGCCCTCGACCTGCCGACGGCGTTCTGGCACGAGCTGGCGGCCGAGATGGACACCCAGGCCCTCGCCGCTCCCGCGGCGCTCCGCCTGGTCATCCTCGGCGGCGAGGAGGCGCTCCCCGAGCGCCTGGCGGCCTGGCGGCGGCGGGTGGGGGAGCGGGTCCGCCTGGTCAACACCTACGGGCCGACCGAGGCGACCATCGTCAGCACCCTGTTCGACCTCACGGCGCCCGAGGGGACGGCGCCGCCGCAGCGGATCGCCATCGGCCGCGCGGTGGCGAACGCCCGCACCTATGTGGTGGGGCGCGATCTCGAGTTGCGGGCGACCGGGGTGGACGGCGAGCTCTGGCTCGGCGGCGCCGGGCTCGCCCGCGGCTATCTCGGTCGCCCCGACCTGACGGCCGAGCGCTTCGTCCCCAACCCGTTCGCCCCGGAGGACGGGGCGGCCCCCGGCGAGCGCCTCTATCGGACGGGGGACCTCGCCCGCCTGCGCCTCGACGGCGAGCTCGAGTTCCGCGGCCGGGTCGACCACCAGGTCAAGGTGCGCGGCTTCCGCATCGAGCTCGGCGAGATCGAGGCCGCCCTGCGCAAGCTCGACGGGGTGCGCGACGCCGTCGTCGCCCTCCACGGCGAGAGGGCCGAGAAGCGGCTGGTCGCCTGGGTGGTGCCCGCCGACCGCGCGAGCCTGCAGACCGGCGACCTGCGGACGGCCCTCAAGGGGTCGCTCCCCGACTACATGCTGCCGGCCTCCTTCGTGGTGGTCGAGGCGCTGCCGCTCACCGCCAGCGGCAAGCTCGACAGGAAGGCCCTGCCCGCCCCCGCCGGCCGCCCGGAGCTCGACGCCGACTACGTGGCGCCGCGCAATCCGATCCAGGAGGTGCTGGTCGACCTGTGGAGCGAGCTGCTGGGGGTCGACCGCATCGGCATCGAGGACGACTTCTTCCAGCTCGGCGGCCACTCGCTGCTGGTGGCGAAGCTGGCGGCGCGCGTGCGCCAGCTCTTCCAGGTCGAGCTGTCGCTGGTCGAGGTGTTCAAGAAACCGACCGTCTCCGAGCTCGCCGAGGCGATCGAGAAGGCCGAGCGGGGGAGCGCCGAGAGCGAGCTCCCCGAGCTGCCGCCGATCCGGATCGCCCCGCGCGACAAGCCGATCCCCCTCTCCTTCCCCCAGGAGCGGGTCTGGTTCCTCAACCGGCTGACCGCCGGCGGCAACATCGCCTACAACTTCCAGTTCACCCTCTGGCTGGAGGGGAAGCTGAACGTCGCCGCCTTCCAGGCGGCGACGGAGGAGATCGTGCGCCGCCACGAGGTGCTGCGCACCAGCTTCCCCGACGTCGACGGCCGGCCGGTGCAGGTGATCCACCCGGCGATGGCGGTCGACATGCCGCTGATCGACCTCGTGGCCCTGCCGGAGGCGCTCCGCAAGGAGGAGTCCGAGCGCCTGGTCTTCGAGGCGACCCAGGTCGCCTTCGACATCGCCCGCATCCCGTTGCTGCGCTGGCGGCTGCTGCGCCTCGACGTCGATCTCCACATGCTGATCCAGGTCGAGCACCACTTCGTGCACGACGGCTGGTCGTTCGGGGTCCTGCTGCGCGAGATGAAGGCGCTCTACTCCGCTTTCGCGGCCGGCCTGCCGTCCCCCCTCCCCGCGCTGCCGATCCAGTACGCCGACTTCGCCGCCTGGCAGCGCGGCTGGATGGAAGGGCCGGTGATGGAGAAGATCATGGCCTACTGGCGCCAGAAGCTCGCCGGCGCCACCACCTTCCTCGAGCTGCCGACCGACCGGCCGCGGCTGGCCCGCGGATCGTTCAAGGGGGACATCACGATCTTCCCGGTGCCGCCGAAGCTCTACGACTCGCTGCGCAAGTTCGGCCGCGCCCAGGGCTTCACCCTCTACATGACGATGCTCTCGGGCTTCTTCTCCCTGCTCAACCGCTACACCGGACAGGAGGACATCCTGCTCGGCACCAACAACGCGAACCGCCGCGCCAAGGAAGTCGAGTCCCTGCTCGGCATGATCGTCAACAGCCTGGTGATCCGCGGCGACATGACCGGCGACCCCAGCTTCAAGGAGATGCTGGGGCGGGTGCGCGAGACGAGCCTCGAGAACTACGTCTACCAGGACACCCCGTTCGAGCGGCTGGTGCAGGAGATCCGGCCGGAGCGCCAGCTCGGCCGCAACCCGCTCTTCCAGGTGATGTTCAATTTCCACGACGCGGCGATCCCCGACCTCGACTTCGGCGGCCTGAAGGGGATGTTCCTGGTGCGCGGCAACCGCTCGGCCAAGATGGACATGAACGTGATCATGGTGCCGCGCGCCGAGCAGCGGGTGGGGCTCCAGGCGAGCGAGGCCGACCTGCGCGCCGTCTTCCACTGGGAGTACAACAGCGACCTCTTCGACTTCACCACCATCCTGCGGATGATCGACCACTTCCAGACCCTGCTCGCCGGGGCGGTCGAGAACCCGTCGCTGCGCATCTCCGAGCTGCCGCTGCTCACCGAGGCGGAGCGCCGGCAGACGCTGATCGACTGGAACGACACCGCCGAGCCGGCGGGGGAGGCGGGCTGCCTCCACGAGCTGTTCGAAGCGACGCGGCGGCGGCTCCCCGACGCCGTGGCGGTCAGCTGCGAAGGGCAGTCGCTCACCTACGACGAGCTCGACGCGCGGGCGGAGACGCTGGCCGCCCGCCTGCGCGGGTTGGGAGTGGGCCCCGAGGTGCTGGTGGGGGTGAGCCTGCAACGCTCGCTCGATCTCCCGACCGCCCTCCTCGCCGTGCTCAAGGCGGGGGGCGCCTACGTGCCGCTCGACCCCTCCTATCCCCAGGAGCGCCTCGCCTTCGTCCTCGAGGACGGGCAGGTGGCGGTGCTGATCACCGAGCGCGCGCTGCGCGCCAACCTGCCGGCGACCGCCGCCCAGGTGGTCGAGATCGAGGAGGCCTACGCGCCGACGCCGGCGATCGGAGGGCCCGCCGCGACGCCGGAGAACACCGCCTACGTGATCTACACCTCGGGCTCGACGGGGCGTCCCAAGGGGGTCGAGGTGCGCCACCGCGGCGCCGTCAACTTCCTGGAGTCGATGGCGCGCCGTCCGGGGCTCGCGGCCGGCGACGTCCTGCTCGCCGTCACCACGGTGTCGTTCGACATCGCCGTGCTCGAGATCTTCCTGCCGCTCGCGGTGGGGGCGCGGGTCGAGCTCGCCGGGCGCGACGTGGCGGCCGACGGCGCCCGCCTGATGGCGCTGCTCGAGTCGTCGGGGGCGACCGCCATGCAGGCGACCCCGGCGACCTGGAAGATGCTGCTCGAGGCCGGATGGCAAGGGAAGCCGGGGCTCGAGGCGCTCTGCGGCGGCGAGGGGCTGCCGGCCGACCTCGCCCGCGAGCTGCTCTCCCGCGTCGGCCCTGGCGGGACCTTGTGGAACCTCTACGGGCCGACCGAGACGACGGTGTGGTCGGCGCTCCAGCCGGTCACCGCCCTCGATGCGGAGAAGCCCCTGGTGCCGATCGGCCGCCCGATCGCCAACACCGTGATCCATCTGCTCGACCGCGACCTCGAGCCGGTCCCCGCCGGCATCCACGGCGAGCTCTACATCGGCGGGGAAGGCCTCGCGCGCGGCTATCTGCGGCGCCCCGAGCTGACCGCCGAGCGCTTCGTTCCCGACGGCACCGGCGCCGGCGTCTCCGGCGCCCGCCTGTACCGCACGGGCGACCTCGCCCGCTACCTGGCCGACGGCACCCTCGAGTTCCTCGGGCGGGCCGACCACCAGGTGAAGGTGCGCGGCTTCCGCATCGAGCCCGGCGAGGTCGAGGCGGCGCTCGCCAAGGCTCCCGGCGTGCGCGAGGCGGTCGTCCTCGCCCGCGAGGACCGTGCCGGCGACCGCCGGCTGGTGGCTTACGTCGTCCCTTCCGATGTGAACAGCGGAGAGGCGCCGAAGGCCGAGGATCTCCGCGAGGTGCTCGGCCGCACCCTGCCGTCGTACATGGTTCCCGGGGTCTTCGTCTTCCTCGACCGCCTGCCGCTGACCCCCAACGGCAAGGTCGACCGGAAGGCGCTGCCGGCCCCCGAGCTCAGCCGCTCGGAAGGGGACCAGGAGTACCTCGCGCCGCGCACGCCGGTCGAGACCAGCCTGGCGGAGATCTGGGCGGAGGTGCTGGGGGTCGCGCGGGTGGGGGTGCGCGACGACTTCTTCGCCCTCGGCGGGCACTCGCTCAAGGCGACCAGCGTCCTCGCCCGGGTGCGCGACGGGTTGCGCGCCGACCTCCCCCTCTCGGTGGTCTTCGAGCGGCGGACGGTCGAGGGGGTGGCCTCGGCGGTCGAAGCCGCGCTGGCGGCCGAGACCGAGATCGAGCAGAGCGCCGCGGCGATGTCCGACGACGAGCTCGACGCCCTGCTCGGCTCGATGCTGGCGGAGGAGAAGCATTCGTGAGCGTCGCCCCGGCCGATCTCGCCAACCTCTCGCGCGAGGAGAAGCTCGCCCTCGTCGCCCGCCTCGCCCGTGAAAAGGCGATGGGCGGCGCCCCTCCCGCGGTATCGGCGGCCGAGCCGGGGGACTATCCGCTCTCCTTCGCGCAGCAGCGCTTCTGGTTCCTCGACCAGCTCGACCCCGGCAGCTACCTCGACAACATGTTCCGGGCGTTGCGCCTGACGGGGGTCCTCGACCGCGGGGCGCTCGAGCGCTCGCTCGACGGGCTGGTCCGCCGCCACGCGTCGCTGCGCACCCGCTTCCCTCTCGAGGGGGCGGAGCCGGTGCAGCGCGTCGAGCGTGAGCTTCCGGGTGCCGGCCCTCTGGTCAGGGTCGTCGATCTCACCGGACTGGCGCCGGAGGAGGCCCTGGAGCGGGCGACGGCGCTCGCCGGCGAGGAGTCGCGCCGGCCGTTCGACCTCGCCCGCGGGCCGCTCTTCCGCGCCACGCTGCTGCGTCTGGGGGGCGAGGAGCACGTGCTCCTGCTCTGCCACCACCACATCGTCAGCGACGGCTGGTCGGTGGGGCTGATCCTGCGCGACTTCGCCGCGCTCTATTCTGCCTTTGCCACCGGTGGGAAGCCCGACCTCCCGGCGCTGCGGGCGAGCTATGCCGACTTCGCCCGCGCGCAGCGCCAGCGCCTGCACGGCGAGGCGCTGCGCCAGGAGATCGCCTTCTGGCGGGAGCGGCTGGAGGGAGCGCCCACCGTCCTCGAGCTCCCCACCGACCATCCCCGGCGCCACATGGCCTCGCCGCGCGGCGACGCGGTGCGCTTCGAGATCCCCGATCCCGCCGCGGCTCGCTTCAAGGCGCTGGCCCAGGGGGCGGGGGCGACGCCGTTCATGGCGCTCCTCACCCTCTTCGACCTCCTCCTCTTCCGCTATACGGGGCAGGGCGACTTCGTGGTCGGGGTGCCGGTCGCCAACCGCAACCGCACCGAGCACGAGCGGGTGGTCGGCTGCTTCGCCAGCACCCTGCTGGTGCGCGCCACCTTGCGGCCGGAGGAGGGGTTCCTCGCCCTGCTCGGCCGCGTGCGCGCCGAAGCGCTGGCCGTCTTCGGCCACTCGGACCTCCCCTTCGAGAAGCTGGTCGAGGAGCTGCAGCCGGACCGCAACCTGTCGCACAACCCCATCTTCCAGGTGGTCTTCGCGCTCCAGAACGCCATGGGTGGTGGCGGCGGCGCGCTCGCCCTGCCGGGGCTGGCGCTGTCGAGCCTGCCGGTCGACCGCGGGCTCGCGAAGATCGATCTCACCCTCGAGATGTTCGAGCATCCCGGCGGCCTCGGCGGCTATCTCGAGTACAGCACCGACCTCTTCGAGCGGGCGACGGTGGCGCGCATGGCCGGCCACTTCGAGACCCTGCTGGCGGCCGTCCTCGCCGCCCCCGAGCGGGGGGTCGGCGAGCTGCCGATGCTGCTGCCGGAGGAGCGGCGGCAGATCCTGGTCGACTGGAACCAGCGCTACGCCGGAGCTCCCGCCACCATCCTCGACCGCGTCGCAGAGGCTGCGCGCCGGAACCCCGACGCGCCGGCCGTCCTCTTCGGCGACCGCGTGCTCACCTTCGGCGAGCTCGAGGCGCAGGCCAACCGCCTGGCCCGCCGCCTGCGCCGGCTGGGGGTGGGGGCCGAGATGTCGGTCGGCGTCTGCGTCGAGCGCTCGCTCGAGATGCCGCTGGTCCTCCTCGCCGTGCTCAAGGCGGGGGGCGCCTGGGTGCCGCTCGACCCCGAGTATCCGCAGGAGCGCCTCGCCCTGATGATCGAGGACACCGCCATGCCGGTGCTGCTCATCCAGTCGCACCTCGCCGACCGCCTCCCCGCGCTCGCCGGCGGGCCGGCGGTGATCGCTGTCGACGGCCTCGATCTCTCGGCGGAGAGCGCGGAGGCGCCGGATTGGGAGATCGACCCCGAGAGCCTCGCCTACATCGTCTACACCTCGGGCTCGACGGGGCGGCCGAAGGGGGTCGCCGTGCCGCACCGGGCGATGATCAACCACGTCACCGCCTGCGGCCTCGCCTACCGCATGGGGCCGCGCGACCGCACTCTCCAGTTCACCTCGATCAGCTTCGACATCACCTCGGAGGAGATCTTCCCGACCTGGATCCACGGCGGCGCCGTGGTGCCGCGTCCGCCGGGCCTCTTCCCGTCGTTCGGCGAGCTCTGGCAGCTGATCGAGCGCTACGGGATCACCGCCATGGACCTGCCGACCGCCTACTGGCACGAGTGGGTGGGGGAGCTGGCGCGGGCGATGACGCCGCCGCCGGAGCCGCTGCGCCTGGTCGTCATCGGCACCGAGCAGGCGCTCCCCGAGCGGGTGGCGGAGTGGCTCGCGCTGGTCGGCGACCGCGTGGCCCTCAACAACAGCTACGCCTCGACCGAGGCGACGGTCACCGCCGTGGTCTACCAGCCCGGCGTCGAGGACCTGGCGCGCTTCCGCGCCGGCGACCGCGTGCCGGTCGGCCGCACCATCCACAACTGCTGCGCCTACGTGCTCGACGCCGCGCTCGAGCCGGTGCCGGCGGGGGTGGCGGGGGACGTCTACATCGGCGGCCCCAACGTCTCGCGCGGCTACGCCAACTGGCCCGACCGCACGGCGGCGAGCTTCCTCCCTGACCCGTTCGCCGCCAGCCTCGGCTACGGCGAGGGGCTGCGCATGTACCGCCAGGGGGACGTCGGCCGCTGGCTGCCGACCGGCGACCTCGAGTACCTCGGGCGGCGCGACGACCAGGTGAAGATCCGCGGCTTCCGCGTCGAGCCGGCGGAGGTCGGCGCGGTGCTGGCGCGCCACCCGGCGGTGAAGGACAGCATCGTCCTGGTGCGCAGCGACGGCCGGCTGGGGAAGCGGCTGGTCGGCTACGCGACGCTGGTGCCGGGGACGGAGGCGACGGTCCGCGAGCTGCGCGACTTCCTCCGCGAGAGTCTCCCAGAGCACATGATCCCCGCCGCCGTGGTGCTGCTCGACGCCCTGCCGCTGACCTCGAACGGCCGCGTCGACCAGCGCGCCCTGCCGGAGCCCGTCTACGAGCACGCCGAGAGCGAGGGGGGGTACGTGGCGCCGCGCACGGCGGCCGAGGAGATCCTCGAGGGGATCTGGTGCGAGGTGCTGGGGGTGCCGCGGGCCGGCGCCCACGACGACTTCTTCGACCTCGGCGGCCACTCGCTGCTCGGCACCCAGGTGATCTCCCGGGCACGCGAGCAGTTCCGCGTCGAGCTGCCGCTGCGCGCCCTGTTCGACAATCCCACCCTCGCCGGGCTCGCCCGCACCATCGAGGAGATCCGCCGCGCCGGCGCCGCTGGCGAGGTCGCGGGGCCGCCGCGGATCGAGCCGGTGCCGCGCGGCGAGGCGCTGGCGGTGTCGTTCTCGCAGCAGCGCCTCTGGTTCCTCGACCGCCTGGAGCCGGAGAGCGCCACCTACAACATCCCGATGGCGCTCCACCTCGAAGGAGCGCTGGAGGTCGCCGCGCTGGCCGGGGCGATCGACGGGATCGTGCGGCGCCACGAGGCGCTGCGCACCACCTTCACGGCCGTCGACGGGCTGCCGCTGCAAGTGGTCCATCCGCCAGTTCCCGGAGCCCTGCCGGTGGTCGACCTCAGCGCCCTCGAGGAGGCGCGGCGGGGGAGGGAGGCGCGGGTGTGCATGGCCGTCGAGAGCCGGCTGCAGTTCTCGCTCGACCACGGCCCCCTGCTGCGTGCGACCCTGCTGCGCCTGGGGGGCGAGGAGCACGTCCTCCTGGTCACCCTGCACCACATCGTCAGCGACGGCTGGTCGCTGCCGATCTTCGTGCACGAGATGTCGGCCCTCTACGCCGAGCTGACCCTGGGCAAGCCCGCGTCTCTTCCGGCGTTGCCCATCCAGTACGCCGACTTCGCCCACTGGCAGCGCCGCTGGCTCTCGGGGGAGACGCTGGCGGCGGAGCTGGCGCACTGGCGCGAGCGGCTCGCCGGCCTGCCGCCGCTGATCGAGCTCCCCACCGACCGCCCGCGCCCCGCGGTGCGCAGCCGGCGCGGCGCCGGGCGCCGGATCGCCCTCGGCAGCGACCTCTCCGCGGCGTTGAAGCTCGCCGGGCGGCGCCTCGCGGCGACGCCGTTCATGGTCCTCCTCGCCGGCTTCGCGGCGCTGCTCCATCGCTTCAGCGGCCAATCGACCTTCGCCGTCGGGGTGCCGGTCGCCGGCCGCAACCGGGTGGAGATCGAGCCGTTGATCGGCTTCTTCGTCAACACCCTGGTGATGCGCTGCGACGTCGCCGGCGAGGACGAGGTCCGCGCCCTCGTCGAGCGCCTCCGCGAGACGGTGCTCGACGCCGACGCCCACCAGGACGTGCCGTTCGAGAAGCTGGTCGAGGAGCTGTCGCCCGAGCGCAGCATGAGCCATTCGCCCCTCTTCCAGGTGGTGCTGGCGTTCCAGAACCTGGCCCGCCGGGACTTCGTGGCCGAGGGGCTGCGGGTGACGCCGCTCGGCGCCGCCAGCGGCACGGCGAAGTTCGACCTCACCCTCGCCGTGCAGGCCGATGGCGAGCGGACGATCTTCGACGTCGAGTACAGCACCGAGCTGTTCGATCCGGCGACGATCAGCCGCCTCTGCTTCTCCTTCGTCCACCTGCTCACGGGTATGTTGGCCGAGGCGCCGGCGCGGATCGCCGACCTGCCGCTGCTCGGTGAAGCCGAGCGCCATCAGATGGTGGCGGAGTGGAACCCGGCGGCGGTGCCCCTGGACAAGGGACGGGCCCCGATCCACCGCCTCTTCGAGGCGCAGGCGGAGCAGACCCCCGACCGGCCCGCGGTGTCGCTCGGCGCGGAGGCCCTCAGCTACCGCGAGCTCGACGAGCGGGCCAACCGCCTCGCCCGCCACCTGCTCGCCGCCGGCGTGCGGCCGGGGGACCTCGTGGGGCTCTGCTTCGAGCGCTCGCTCGAGCTGGTGGTGGCGATCGTGGCGACGCTCAAGGCGGGCGCCGGCTACCTGCCGCTCGACCCGTCGTACCCCGCCGAGCGCCTCGCCTTCGCCCTGGCGGACAGCCACGTCGCCGTCGTCCTCACCCAGGGGGAAGCGGCGGCCTCCCTGCCGCAGCGGCCGGGGCTGAAGGTGATCGACCTCGCGGCCGAGGCGGCGGCGATCGCCGCCCGCGAGCCGACGAGCGCCGGCGTGCCGGCCGACGCCGAGCTGCCGGCCTACGTGATCTACACCTCGGGCTCGACCGGCCGCCCGAAGGGGGTGGTGATCCCGCACGGCCACGTCACCCGTCTGCTCAGCGCCACCGCCCCGTGGTTCGCTTTCGGCCCCGAGGACGTGTGGACCCTCTTCCACTCCTACGCCTTCGACTTCTCGGTGTGGGAGATCTGGGGAGCGCTCCTCTACGGCGGCCGGCTGATGGTGGTCCCCTACTGGGAGAGCCGCTCGCCGGAGGCGTTCTACGCCCTGCTGGCGACTGAGAAGGTGACGGTGCTCAACCAGACGCCGTCCGCCTTCCGCCAGCTCCTGTGGGCGGAGGAGACGGTCCTCGCCGGGGCCGCACCGTCGCTCGCCCTGCGGCGGGTGATCTTCGGCGGCGAGGCGCTCGACCTGCCCTCGCTCGCCCCCTGGTTCGCGCGCCACGGCGACGAGCGGCCGCTGCTGGTCAACATGTACGGCATCACCGAGACCACCGTCCACGTCACCTACCGGCCGATCCGCCGCGCCGACCTCGCCGCCGGGCGGGGGAGCGTGCTCGGCGTGCCGATCCCCGACCTCACCCTCCACATCGTGGACGCGGCTCTCAGCGTGCAGCCGGTCGGCGTGCCGGGGGAGATGGTGGTGGGTGGAGAAGGGGTGGCCCTCGGCTACCTCGGCCGGCCCGAGCTGACGGCGGAGCGCTTCGTCCCCGATCCGTTCGGCCCGGCCGGCGCCCGCCTCTACCGCTCGGGCGACCTGGCGCGCCGCCTGCCGGACGGCGACCTCGAGTACCTGGGGCGGATCGACCACCAGGTGAAGATCCGCGGCTTCCGCATCGAGCTGGGGGAGATCGAAGCGGCCCTCTCGCGCCTGCCGGCGATCTCCGGGGTGACGGTGATGGTGCGGGAGGACACGCCCGGCAACCCGCAGCTCGCCGCCTACTACGTGCCGGCGGACGAGGCAGCGGCACAGCCGCTCACCGTCTCCGACCTGCGCGCGGCGCTCAAGGAGGCGCTGCCGGAGCCCATGATCCCGTCGTGGTTCGTGGCGCTGCCGGCTCTGCCGCTGACCGCCAACGGCAAGGTGGACCGGAAGGCGCTGCCGGCCCCCGACGGCGCCCGTCCCGAGCTGGGGCGCGACTTCGTGCCGCCCGAGGGGGCGGTGCAGGAGAAGGTGGCGGCGATCTGGGCCGAGGTGCTCCGCCTCGAGCGGGTGGGGGCGCACGACAACTTCTTCGAGCTGGGCGGCCACTCGCTGATGGCGACGCAGGTGCTGTCGCGGATGCGCGACGCCTTCGCGATCGAGCTGCCGCTGCGCGTCATCTTCGACAGCCCGACGGTGGCCGGACTCGCCGAGGCGATCGTTCAAAAAGAGCTGGCGCGGGCCGACGACGACCTGCTGGCCAGGCTGCTGCGCGAGATGGAAGGCCTGCCGGGCTGAACGGCTCCGCGCTTCGCAAGGGTAACGACAGGAGATTTACAGATGACGGAAACAGAAATCGCCAAGCGCATCGCCGAGCTGCCGCTCGAGAAGCGCATGCTCCTTTTCGAGCAGCTCCAGAAACAGCGGGAAAAGGAGAAGCCGGCCGGCGAGGCGAAGCGCATCCCGCGCCAGCCCCGCGAGAGCGAGACCTACCCGCTCTCCTTCGCCCAGCAGCGACTCTGGTTCCTCAACAACTTCGAGCCGGAGAGCCCGGAGTACAACATCCCGCAGGCCTTCCGCATCGTCGGCGAGCTCGATCCGGAGGTGATGCAGAAGGCGCTCCGCGAGGTGGTGCGCCGCCACGAGACGCTGCGCACCACCTTCCGTTCGATCGAGGGGACGCCGGCGCAGGTGATCGCGCAGGTGGTCGACATGGAGGTCCCCTACGTCGACGCGCGGCCGCGGGTGAGCGACCCGGCCGACGCCTGGGGGGAGGCGCTGCGTCTCGCCGCCGCCGACGCCCGCGAGCCGTTCGACCTCACCCTCGGGCCGCTGATGCGCGCCAAGCTCTTCCGCGCCGGCGAGCGCGAGTACCTGCTCTACTACAACGTGCACCACATCGCCTACGACGGCTGGTCGATGGGGATCTTCGCCCGCGAGCTGGCGGCGATCTACGACGCCTTCGCGGCCGGCATCCCCTCGACGCTGCTCGACCTCCCCATCCAGTACCTCGACTTCGCGGTCTGGCAGCGGGAGTGGCTCTCCGGCGAGGTGCTCGAGGCGCAGCTCGCCTTCTGGCGCCGCCAGCTCGGCTCGGTGCCGCCGCTCGAGCTGCCGACCGACCACCCGCGCCCGGCCGTGCGCTCGCACAACGGCACCGCCATCCCGCTGGTGCTCGGCGACCGTCTGGCGGGCGACCTCAAGGCCTTCGCGCAGCGCGAGGGGTCGACCCTGTTCATCGCGTTGATGGCGGCCTTCAAGGCGCTCCTCCATCACTGGACCACCCAGGAGGACATCGCGGTCGGCACGCTGATCGCGAACCGCCGCCAGCCGGAGATCGAGGTGCTGATCGGCTTCTTCGCCAACAGCCTGGTGCTGCGCAGCGACCTCTCCGGCGACCCGACCTTCCGCGAGCTGCTGGGGCGCGAGCGCGAGGTGTCGCTCGACGCCTACGCCCATCAGGACGTGCCGTTCGAGAAGCTCGTCGAGGAGCTCAACCCGCCGCGCGACATGGCCCGCACGCCGCTCTTCCAGGTGATGCTGATCCTGATGAACGCCCCCGGCGAGGCGATGGACCTGCCGGGGCTCAAGCTGCAGCCGGTGGCGATCGACAGCCGCACCTCGAAGACCGAGCTGACCCTCTATTTCACCGACACGCCGACCGGCATCGACGGCTTCCTCGAGTACAACACCGACCTCTTCGAGCGCGGCACCATGGAGCGCCTGCTCGACCACTACCGGCGGGTGCTGGCGGCGGTGATCGCGCACCCCGGACTCCACCTCTCGGAGCTGCCGCTGCTCTCGGACGAGGAGCGGCGGCAGGTGCTGGTCGACTGGAACGCCACCGCGGCCGAGGTCCCCGCCGTCACCCTCCACGGCTGGATCGAGGAACGGGTGCGGGAGACCCCGGACGCCGTCGCCGTCGAGCTCGAGGAGAGCCGGCTGACCTACCGCCAGCTCGACGAGCGGGCCAACCGCCTGGCCCATCACCTGCGCCGCCACGGCGTGGGGACGGAGACGCTGGTCGGCCTCGCCATGGAGCGCTCGCTCGACATGCTGGCCGGGGTGCTCGCGGTGCTCAAGGCGGGGGGCGGCTACGTGCCGCTCGACCCCGAGTACCCGAAGGAGCGCCTCGCCCACATGCTCGACGACTCGCGGGTACCGGTGCTCCTCACCCAGGAACACCTGATCGAGCGCCTCCCCGAGCACGGCGCGCGGATCGTGGCGGTCGACCGCGACGCGGCGGCGATCGCCGCCGAGAGCGCCGACCCCCTCGACGCCGGCGTCCAGGCGGGGAACGTGGCCTACGTGATCTACACCTCGGGGTCGACGGGGAAGCCGAAGGGGGTGCAGATCCCGCACTCGGCGGTGGTCAACTTCCTCAACTCGATGCGCAAGCGCCCGGGGCTGACCAGCGCCGACACCCTGCTCGCCGTCACCACCCTCTCCTTCGACATCGCGGGGCTCGAGCTCTACCTGCCGCTGGTCTGCGGCGCGCGGCTGATCCTGGTCACCCGCGAGACCACGCAGGCGGGGGAGAAGCTCCGCGAGGTCCTCGAGCAGAAGGGGGTCACCGCCATGCAGGCGACCCCCGCCACCTGGCGGCTGCTGCTCGCCGCGGGGTGGCTCGGCGACCGCGACCTGAAGATCCTCTGCGGCGGCGAGGCGCTGCCGCGCGACCTCGCGAGCCAGCTGCTCGCCGCCTGCGGCTCGCTGTGGAACGTCTACGGCCCGACCGAGGCGACGATCTGGTCGACCCTCGACCAGGTCGGCTCGTCCGGGCCGATCACCATCGGCAGGCCGCTCGACAACACAGAGATCTACCTCGTCTCGCGCCAGCTCAAGCCGGTGCCGGCCGGGGTGCCGGGCGAGCTGCTGATCGGCGGCGCCGGCCTCTCCCGCGGCTACCGGGGGCGCCCGGACCTCAGCGCCGAGAAGTTCATCCCGCATCCGTTCGCCGCGCTGGTCGAGGAGCCGGGAGCGCGCCTCTACCGCACGGGCGATCTGGCGCGCCATCTCGCCGACGGCCGCGTCGAGTTCCTCGGCCGCATCGACCACCAGGTCAAGGTGCGCGGCTTCCGCATCGAGCTCGGCGACATCGAGGCCGCCCTCGACCACCATCCGGCGGTCGGCCAGTCGGTGGTGGTGGCGCGCGAGGATTCGCCCGGCAGCAAGCAGCTCGCCGCCTATCTGGTGACCGCCGCCGGTACTGATAAGCCGAACGTCACCGACCTGCGCACCTATCTCAAGGAGAAGCTGCCGGAGTACATGGTGCCGGCGGTCTACACCTTCCTCGACGCCATGCCGCTGACCCCCAACGGCAAGGTCGACCGCCGCGCCCTGCCGGCCCCCGACCGCGCCTCGGCGGCCCGCGAGTACGTGGCGCCGCGCGACGAGAAGGAGGAGTTCTTCTGCGCCCTCTGGGCCGAGCTCCTCTCGCTCGAGCGGGTGGGGATCAACGACGACTTCTTCGAGCTGGGGGGCGACTCGCTCCTCGTCATCCGCGTGGTCACCAAGGCGAACAAGGCGGCGATGGGGATCACCACCAAGCAGGTCTTCCAGCACCGCACGGTCGCCGAGCTGGCCGCCGTCGCCGGCACCATCGAGATCGTCGCCGAGCAGGGTCCGGTCACCGGGGCGGTCGGCTGGACGCCGGCGCAGCTCCATTTCCTCGACCAGCACCACCCGAACCCCGACTACCACACGATCGGCATGCTGTTCGAGCCGAAGGACGGCGACCTCCAGTTCCACCTCTTCCAGGCGGCGATGGAGCACGTCATGCGCCACCACGACAACCTGCGGGTGCGGGTGGTCGGCGAGGAGAGCGAGGGAGTCGCGGGGAAGGGCCTCTCGCTCGTCATCGACCCGCCGGGCGCGCCGGTCAACCTGCTGCGGGTCGACCTCTCCGAGGTCGCCGAGGACCAGCAGATGCTGGTGATGTCGAAGGCGGTCCGCGAGCTCGTGATAAGCTGCAAAATGGCGGAAGGCAACCTGATTCGTACCGTTATGTTCGATCTCCAGCCGGGGAAGATCCGTTTTCTTCACATCACCGGGCAGTACATGGCGGCCGACATCAACTCCTGGCAGATGCTGCTCGACGACCTCGACGCCGCCTACCGGCAGCTCGAGGCGGGGGAGGCGATCTCGGTGCCGCGCAAGACCACCTCGGCGCAGCAGTGGGCCGAGCGGCTGGCGGCGCGGGCGAAGCCGGGGGGGATGCCGCAGCAGGAGCTCGACTACTGGCTGGCGCAGGCGCCGATCAATCCGCCGCGCTTCCCGATGGATCACGAGCTGGGGCCGAACGACTGGATCTCGGCGCGCTTCCAGCCCGCCGAGTTCGACCTCGAGGAGACCCAGATCCTGCTGCAGCAGGTGCCGCGCTTCCTCGGCGTGCAGATCGACGCCGTGCTGGTCGCCGCCGTGCTCACCGCCTTCGAGCGCTGGATCGGCTCGCGCTCGCTCCCCATCCTCCTCCTCGGCCACGGCCGCGAGGCGCTCTACGACGACATGGACCTGACGCGCAGCATCGGCTGGTTCAACACCATCTATCCGGTGCTCCTCGACCTCGGTCCCGACCCGGACTGGATCGCCAGCGCCCGCGAGCTCAACCGCCAGCTGCGGCGCATCCCGCACGGCGGCACGGGCTTCGGGCTGCTGCGCTATCTTTCGACCGATCCGGACGTCGTCGACCACATGCACAAGGCGCTCGAGCCGCAGGTCTTCTTCAACTACCTCGGCCCCGACAACGCCAAGGAGCTCGAGCGGCTGCGCAAGCTCCAGATGTTCGGCGGCTATCACCAGGACCGCGGCACCAAGCGGCTCTGCCCGATCACCATCGGCGCTTACGTCATCGAGGACAAGCTGCTGATCAAGTGGGAGCACAACACCAACCTGCACAAGGTCGAAACGGTGCAGGCGCTGGCGGCGCACTGCCGCGAGGTGCTGCGCTGGTTCGTCAACGATTATCGGACCCGCGGCGCCGGCGCCGCCTCCTGAGTTTCCACCATTTTCACGAGACCGCTCGGCGCGGCTCCGCGAGCAAAGGGAAAACATGTCAGAACCAAAAGAAAGCAGTGCCTTCAAGACGTTCGTGATCATCTGGGTGGGACAGTTCGTCTCCCTGATGGGCTCCGGGCTGACCAGCTTCGCGCTCAGCCTGTGGGTGCTCAAGCACACCCACTCGGTGACCCAGTTCACCTTGACGATCGTCTTCGCGGGGCTCCCCGGGATCTTCATCGGGCCGATCGCCGGCGCCCTCGTCGACCGCTGGGACCGGAAGTGGGTCCTCTTCTGGTGCAGCATCGGCCCGGCGATCACGGTGGGAACCTACGCCTACCTGCTGTCGCAGAACCAGCTCCAGGTCTGGCACATCTACATCGGGGTGATCTTCAACTCGATCATCGCAACCTTCCAGTGGCCGGCCTACATCGCGGCCATCACCCTGCTGGTGCAGCCCAAGGACTACGGGCGGGTCAATGGCTTCCTCGAGTTCGCCGGCTCGGCGACCACCATCGCCGGCCCCGCCATCGGCGGCTTCCTGATGGTCATCTTCGGCGGCATCGCGAAGATCCTGGTCATCGACTTCGTCACCTTCCTGTTCGCCGCCGGCGCGCTGCTGTTCGTGCACGTGCCGCGGCCGGAGCAGAGCGAGGAGGGGAAGCGCGCCAAGGGCTCGATCTGGAAGGAGGCGGCGTTCGGCTGGACCTTCATCCGCGAGCGGCCGGGCCTCTTCAACCTCCTCCTCCTGTTCGCCCTGATCAACTTCGTGATGTCGATGTGCGGCGTCGCCATCCTGCCGATGATCGCGGCCTTCGCCAACGAGGCGGCGGTGGGGACGATCATGGGTCTGGTCGGCGTCGGCACGCTGATCGGCGGCGCCATCATGACCGCCACCGGCGGCCCCAAGAAGCGGATCTACGGCGTGCTCGGCGCCTGGGCGGCGCTCGGCGTCTGGTTCGTGATCATCGGCCTGCGTCCCAACATCTACATGGTGGGGGCGGGCGTGCTGCTCTGGTACATCGGCCTGCCGATCATGAACGCCTCGAGCCAGGCGATCTGGCAGAGCAAGACCCCGGGCGACGTCCAGGGGCGGGTCTTCGCGGTGCGCCGCATGATCGCCCAGTTCACCGTACCGCTCGGCGACTTCTCGGCCGGCCCGCTGGCCGACAAGATCTTCAACCCGGCGATGATGGTCGGCGGCGTGCTCGCCGGCACGGTCGCCGGCCGGGTGATCGGCGTCGGTCCCGGCCGCGGCATCGGCCTGCTGATGGTCTCGATGGCGCTGGTCCCCGCGCTCGTCGCCCTGATGGGGCTGCTCAACCCGCGCGTGCGCAACGTCGAGGCCGAGCTTCCCGACGCCCCCAAGCGGAAGGCGCCGGAGCCGGAGCCGGAGCCCGAGGCGGCGGCCGACGTCCCCGACGAGGCGGCTCCCGCCCAGGCCTGAGCGAGGAGGCGGGGGCGCGCCGCGCAGGTGCCGCCCCCGCCCTCCGTTTTCGATCCGATTTTTTCTGGAGACGAACTTTCGATGAGAGCCTCTATGCATAGAATCCGCACCGGTCTGCTCGCCGCCACCGGGCTCGCCGCCCTGCTCGCCGGCGGCGCCCGGGCGCAGGAGACCGTCGCGCCGGCCCAGCCGCCCGCGCCGGCCCAGCCCCAGGCGCAGCCCGCCATGCCCGCCGTGCCGCAGCCCGAGCACCTCACCCCGCCGGTGCCCGAGCACCCGGTCCCGCCGCAGCCGGAGGCCATCGGGCTGCGCCAGTTCCAGGTCACCCGCGCCACGACGCCGATCAAGATCGACGGCATCCTCGACGAGGACGCCTGGAAGACGGCGACGGTGATCGATCTTCCCTACGAGTGGTACCCCGGCGACAACGTCACTCCGCCGGTGAAGACCGAGGCGCTGGTCACCTACGATGGCGACAACCTCTACGTCGCCTTCCGCTGCCAGGACCCCGATCCGAAGGCGATCCGCGCCCACTACATGGACCGCGACGCCACCGGACCGTTCGTTCAGGACGACCACGTCGGCTTCCAGATCGACACCTTCAACGACGAGCGGCGCGCCTTCCAGTTCCGCGTCAACCCGCTCGGCGTGCAGGTCGACGGCGTGTTCGCCGAGGCCAACGGGGTGGAGGACTTCTCCTGGGACGCGATCTGGAACTCCGCCGGACGGATCACCGCCGACGGCTGGGTGGCCGAGGTCGCCATCCCCTTCCGCCAGCTGCGCTTCCCGCGCACCGCGGCGGCGCAGACCTGGGGGATCGAGATGTTCCGGAGCTATCCGCGCAACGTCCGCCACCGCATCTCCTCGCGCCACACCGACCGCGCCAAGGACTGCACCCTCTGCGAAGAGAACAAGATCTCCGGTTTCCAGGGGATCGCGCCCGGCCGCAACCTCGAGCTCGATCCGACGCTGACCGGCCTGCGCAGCGACACCCTCGACTCCTTCCCCGACGGGCATCTCCAGAAGGACAAGTCGAAGGTCGACCCCGGCATCACCGCGCGCTGGGGGGTCACCCCGAACGTCTCGCTCGAAGCGGCGGTCAACCCCGACTTCTCGCAGGTCGAGGCCGACGTCGCCCAGCTCGCGATCAACACCCGCTTCGCCCTCTTCTACCCGGAGAAGCGCCCGTTCTTCCTCGAGGGGGCCGACCTCTTCCTGACCCCGCTCCAGGCCGTCTTCACCCGCACGGTGGCCGACCCGGACTGGGGGATCAAGGTCAACGCCAAGGAGGGGAAGAACGCCCTCGGCCTGTTCGTGGCGCAGGACGCCCTCAACAACCTGATCATCCCCTCGAACCAGAACTCCTCGTTCGCCTTCCTCGACGACAAGGTGGACAGCAGCGTGGTGCGCTACCGGCGCGACGTCGGCGACCGCTCGACGCTCGGCGTCCTCTACACCGACCGCGAGGGGAAGGGGGACGACTACCACAACCGGCTGGGCGGGCTCGACGGCTTCTTCCGCCTCACCCCGTCGGACACCGTGCGCGTCCAGTACCTGCGCTCGGACACCCAGTATCCGCTGGCCGTCGCGCAGCGCAACGATCAGTCGGTCAACGCCTTCCAGGACGACGCCTATCACCTGCAGTACAACCACATCTCGCGCACCTGGCGCGGCTTCGCCACCTACGAGGACCTCGGCCCCGGCTTCCGCGCCGACAGCGGCTTCATCCCGCGGGTCGACATCAAGACCTCCGAGGGGGAGATCGAGCGCGACTTCTACAGCGATCGCCGGGGCGGCTGGTACGCGCAGGCGAGCGTCGGCCTCCACGCCCTGCGCACCGAGGACCATCAGGGGACGCTGACCGACCAGACCGTCGAGCTCTACGGCACCTACGCCGGGCCGCTGCAGTCGGCGCTCGACGCCCACTACTACCAGAACAAGACGTTCTTCAACGGGGTCACCTTCGATTACGACCAGCAACTCGTCAACTTCACCTTCAACCCGACGGGCGGGCTCAAGCTCAGCCTCTCCACCCAGTTCGGCGACGACATCGACTTCGACAACACGCGGCCGGCGCGCTCGGTGACCTGGCTCCCCTCGGCGCAGATCCGCCTCGGCGATCACCTCCAGCTCACCGGCTCCTACGAGGACGAGAAGCTGCGCGTGGCCGGGGGCGAATTGTTCGACGCCCAGCTCTCGCAGGCGCGCATCGTCTACCAGTTCAACGTCCGCACCTTCGTGCGCGCCATCATCCAGTACCAGGACATCAGCCGCGACCCCGACCTCTACACCTTCCCAGTCGAGCGGCACGACAAGAACCTCTTCGGGCAGTTCCTCTTCTCCTACAAGATCAACCCGCAGACCGTGCTGTTCACCGGCTACACCAACACCCGGCAGGGGATCTTCGGCATCCCCCTGACGCAGACCGACCGTTCCTTCTTCGTGAAGATCGGCTACGCCTTCCTGTACTAGGCCGGGGTGAAAAGCGAACGGGCCGCCGCGATCGTGAGATCGCCGGCGGCCCGTTGATTTTGGGACGATCTTTATAGAAAGGTTTTCAGGGGCGGCCGTACTTCTGGTTCGCCTCGGTCGCCGCCTCCTGGAGAAGCTTGGCGAGCGGCGCGGGGACTTCGATGTCGTGGCTGCCGGCGATCGTGAGCTTCGCGGGGAGCCCCTGCAACGGCCGGTTGTAGAGCATGCCGTAGATCGACAGCGCCGAGGTGTAGGAGCCGGCGACCGACGGATGGAAGTCGTCGTAGGAGTAGAGCGGGGCGCCCGGATCCCGCTTCCAGGCCGCCCGCCACGCCTCGCCGGCGGGGATGAACATCCCCTTGATGTCCGAGGCGGTGAGCGAGTAGGCCTCGCGGACGTCGTCGAAGTAGGCCATCCGGCTCTTGTCCGGCCACACCATGTACATCGCGGGGCGGGCGCCGGCCTTCTTGATCCGGGGGGCGAACTGCTTGGCCCACTTGCGCATGTCCTCGCGGTTTTCGATCAGCGACGAGGGTCCCTGCTGCATCACCACGTAATCCCACTTCTTGGTGTCGAGGGCGCGCAGCGCGTCCCCCTGGTTCCACTGGTCCTCGAGGTTGAAGTTGGGATACGTGATCGATTCGACGTAGAGCTCCTGGCCGGCCGACCTGGCGAGCGCCTGCACGATGAGCGGGATCTCGTTGGCGTAGGTCAGGCTGTTGCCGAGGAAGAGGACGCGCAGAGTCTTGCCGGATTTCACGGGTTCGCCTTTCTCGGGCTCCGCGCCGGACTTGCCGGCGCAGCCGAACAGCAGGGACAGGATGATCGCGAGGCGCGAAGCCGCGCCGGCGACGGAAAGGCCGTTGCCTCGAATCGACATCTGCCGGTCTCCCATGGGTGATGGATGGAGCGCGGGATCGCGCCGTGGGGGTTCATCGCAGGCCGTACTGGTCGTTGGCTTCGGCGGCCGCGTCCTGGAGGAGGGGCGCGAGGGACGGCGCCACCTGCGCGAAGGCGCCGTGGCGCAGCCTCACGCGCGCCGGCAGCCCCACCGGCGAGCGGCTGAACAGCATGCCGAAGATCGACAGCGCCACCGTGAACGACCCCGCCGGGGTGGGGTGGACGCCGTCGCGCTTGAGCAGGGAAACGTCGGGATCGCGCCGCCACGCCGCCCGCCAGGCCTCGCCGGCCGGGATCAGCATGCCGCCGACGTCCTCGGCGGCCAGCGTGTAGGACTTGCGGACCTCGTCGAACCAGGCCATGCGGTCGGCGCTCGGCCAGACCATGTAGAGCGCCGGCCGGCCTCCCGCCTTGTGGATCGGCTCGGCGAAGCGGCGCGTGTACTCCCGCATGTTCTCGCGGTTCTCCGGCACCGTCGACGGCCCCTGCTGCAGGATCACGAAGCTCCACCCCCCCTCCTTGATCTTGCGCAGCGCCTCGCCGCGGTGCCACTGGTCCTCGAGGTTGGCCCCGCCCTGCGCCACCACGGCGACGTCGAGCGATTTGCCGATCGCCCGCGCCATCGCCTGCACGATGAAGGGCATGTCGTTGGCGTAGGTGAGGCTGCTCCCCAGGAACAGCGCCCGCATCCCGCCGCCGGAGGCGGGGAAGGCGGCGTTTCCGGACTTCGGTCGGCGGCGGGGGAGTGGGTCCAAGCTTCGATCTCCTAGGTGGCGCGTAATGAGCGGGCTTTCATATCACAGCGCCCGGCGCCGTCTGTTTACTGGATGATCCGTGACGCCGCGTCGGAGCGGGCCTCCCGCGACTTCCGGAGGTCGCGCGTGATGTTCATCCGCTTGAACCAGCGGTCGTGGCCGTCGTAGCGCGCCTTGAAGGCGCGGCGGCCGTGCACCGCTTTGCGGTTGTCGACGAAGCAGATCTCGCCGGCGTCGAGGGCGAGGTCGCCGATCCGCGCGTCGAGCGCCTTGACCAGCGCCTCGAACGCCTGGAGCGCCCGCGGGCTGTCGGCCGCCGGGTCCATGAAGTAGGGGTCGATCCGGATGTAGGGGGACTTGCGGTCGCCGGAGAGGATGGCGATCTTCGGCGGCGCCTTGCGCAGCTCCTCGATGTGATCGAAGAGGTGGCCGTCCCCCTCCCCCTTGGCGTCGCCGGCGTTCTCCGGCCGGTGCGACTTGTCGGGCTGGATGGTGAAGTGGGGCGCGAAGAGGAGGTCGAGGTCCTCGTCGGCGAGCCCCAGATCGGCGACGGGGGCGAAAGTGGTCGGCACGTGGTCCGGGTTGCGCAGGAACATCAGCCCGATGTAGTCGCCGGCCAGCGGGTGGAAGGCGTCCTCGGTGTGCCACCAGATGGTCTGCTCGCTGCCGATGCCGATCTGCTCCTGCTCCATCCCCTTGACCGGCATCACGTCGTGCACGATCCGGCCGTCCTGCTGGGTCGCCCAGCCGATGCACTCGCCGAGCAGCGAGCCGGCGAGCACGAAGAGGATCTCCTCCTCGAGGGTGGGCTCCCGCTGTTCCGACGACAGCTTCCAGTGCTCGGGCGTCAAGCCGATCTTCACGTCGTCGACCGGGAACCCCGAGATGACCAGCATCGCCTCGTCGGGCTCGGTGAGGCGGAACTCGTTGAGAGCGGCGCGCAGGCGGCGGGGGAGCTCGTGGGCCAGCAGATTCGCCTCGAGCAGGAGCTCGGGGTCCTCGGCCGAGCGGTACTTCGCCGCGATCCCGGCGAGCAGCTTCTGGATCGACGCCACCTCGTCGTGGTCGAGCACAAACTTCGGCATGGATCTATCCTTTCTGAGGGTCCATTCGCGTGGGGAAGGGACGCCGGAAGGGTTGGTCGAAAAGGCCGCGGTGCGCGGCGGTCCATCCTGGAGTAACCTGCAATTGATTGAAAACAGGACTGAAATTCAGCCACTCTTCGTAAAGAGAGGTGCGTCCCGGTGAGTAGATAGGGACATCTCGATGGAACCGGACCTGCCGACGTCAGCCGGGCGCGGGAGGCTCGCCGACGTAGGCGGCGCGCGGGCGGATCAGCCGGTTCGCGGCGTATTCCTCGATGGCGTGACCGATCCAGCCGATAGTGCGGCCGAGCGCGAAGAGGGCCAGCGGCGTGTGCTCCGGCAGGTCGAGGGCGTGGCTCAAGGCGACCAGGCCGAGGTCGATCGTGGGGTGCTCGCCGAGCAGCTCGCGCCCGGCCTCGGCGAGCGCCCGCGCCTCGCCGACCGCCGGCGAATCCGGGGCGAGCCCGGCCGCCAGCGCGAGCAGCGCCGCGCCGCGCGGGTCGCCATCCGGGTAGAGCGGGTGCCCGAACCCCGGGATCTCCTCGCCGCGCCGCAGGCGGCCGGCGAGGACCTGCCGCGCCTCCGCCGCCGTTCCGATCTCCCGGAACAGCGCCTCCACTCGCGCCGTGTGGCCGCCGTGGCGCGCCCCCTTGAGCGCTGCGAGCCCGGCCGAGACCACGTCCCAGGGTGAGGCGGCGGCCGAGGCGACGCAGCGGGCGGTGAACGCCGAGACGTTGAGCTCGTGGTCGGCGGCGAGGATCAGTGCCGCGCCGATCGGCGCCGCCACCTCCGGACGCCCCGGCGCCCAGCCGGCCTGGAGGATGGACGCGATGCCGCCAACGCTGGGAGAGACTGGCCGCCACCCCCGCCAGCCGCCGCAGGATGCGCGCTCCGGTCGCCGCCACCGCCGCTGGCCGCAGGTCCCACGCCGCGAGGTCCGCCGCCCCCATCCAGGGGACAGCCACCTGGCAGCGCTCGATCGGGGTCAGCCCCGCCGGCAGGCTCCAACCGGGTAGGGGAGGGAGCTCGCCGGCGAACAGCGACTGGGCGGCGTCCCCATCGCCGGTCCAGATCAGCGCCGCCACCTCCTCGACCGTCGTCCGCGCCAACTCGGTCGCGTCCCGCCCGCGGTAGTAGAGGCGCCCGTCCTCGACCAGCGTGATCGCCGACGACAGCACTGGCGCCCCCCACGAGAGCGCCTTCGGCGCCACCCGCTCGGGGTCGCGGCGCAGCTCCTTCTTCTCCTTGAGCCGCAGCACGTCCTCGCGCGGGTAGCGCCGCGCGCGCGACTCGCCTGGAACCGACTCCGAGCGCAGCATCCCGCGGCTCGCGTAGGCGTAGAGGGTGGCGAGCGACACGCCGAGCTCGGCGGCCGCCTCCTGGGCGTTCAAGAAGCGCTCTTCCATGCCGCCACGATTCCATATCTTGATTGGCGAATCAAGATTGACAACCTACAGAAGGGGATCGAAGATCGATCGTGGAAGGAGAACGTGATGACCACATCGCAAGGACAGGGACTGGAAGGGGTCGTGGCGGCCACGACCCGTTTGAGCAGCGTCGACGGCGCGGCGGGGATTCTCCTCCTCGCCGGTTTCCCGGTGGAGGAGCTGGCTCCGAACGCCACGGTCGAGGAGGTCGTCTGGCTCCTCTGGCACGGCGATCTTCCCACCCCCGAAGAGCTGGCGGCGTTCCGGCGCCGCCTGGCCGGGCGCCACGGCGTGCCGGCGGAGACGATCGAGCTGCTGCGCGCGGCGGCGCGGCGGCGGGTGCCGGCCATGGACGCCCTGCGCATGGCCGCCGGAAGCCTGAGCCTCGCTCCGGGCTCGGGAGCCTCTCCGGAGGACGACGCCGTGCTGCTGGTGGCGGCGTTCCCCACCCTGGTGGCCGCCTACCAGCGGCTGCTGCGCGGCGAGGAACCGCTGGCGCCGCGGCCGGAGCTGGGGGCCGCGGCGAACCTCCTCTACATGCTCGACGGCGGGGAGCCGGACGCCGAGCGGGTGCGCGGCCTCGAGACCTACCTCAACACGGTGTCGGACCACGGCCTGAACGCCTCGACCTTCACCGCCCGGGTGATCGTCTCGACGCGGTCGGACCTGATCTCCGCGATCACCGGCGCGGTGGGGGCGCTCAAGGGGCCGCTCCACGGCGGCGCCCCGGGACCCGCCCTCGACATGGTGTTCGAGATCGGCACGCCTGAGCGGGCCGAAGAGGTGCTGCGCGCCAAGCTCGACGGCGGCGAGCGGCTGATGGGGTTCGGCCACCGCGTCTACCGGGTGCGCGACCCGCGCGCCGACGTCCTCGCGGCGGCGGCCGAGCGCTTCTACCGCCGCGGCGGCGACGAGGCGCTCTACGACCTCGCCCGTTCCGTCGAGGCGACCGCCCTGCGCCTGCTGCGCGAGCGCAAGCCCGACCGCCCGCTCGACACCAACGTCGAGTTCTACACCGCGCTGCTGCTCCACGGGCTGGGGTTCCCGACCGATCTCTTCACCCCCCTCTTCGCCGTCGGCCGGGTGGCGGGGTGGACGGCCCACGCTCTCGAGCAGCTGGCCACCGGCCGCCTGATCCGTCCGGAATCGGCGTACGTCGGCGAGACGGGGAGGCGCTGGGGAGCCCGGTCCGTGTTAGTTTGAAGGTCCGGCCCCCGCGGCCGGCAACCTTTTGGCGAGGAACGCAACGTCCATGAGCGAGATCACGGAGACCGTCTCCGAAGCGGTCGAAAAAGCGAAGGAATCGAACGATACCCTCAATAATGTGATCGCCGTCCTGGTCGCCCTGCTGGCCACCTTCATGGCGCTCTGCAACATCAAGGACGGCAACATCGTGCAGGCGATGTCGCAGGAGCAGGCGAAGGCGGTCGATCAGTGGTCCTACTACCAGGCGAAGGGGACGAAGCAGAACCTCGCCGAGAGCGTCCTCGACCAGCTCCAGCTGCGCAAGGCGGAGGGGGCGGGGGCGGCGATGCCGCTGGTCGACAAGGAGATCGCCACCTACACCCAGCAGGTCAAGAAGTACGAGAAGGAGAAGGCGGACATCAAGAAGGAGGCCGAGGGGGCGCAGGCGGAGTACGACCGCCTGAACACCCACGACGACCAGTTCGACATGTCCGAGGCGACGATGAGCATCGCCATCGCTCTCCTCGGCGTCAGCGCCCTGACCCGCAAGAAGTGGCTGGTGGGGCTCGCCATCCTGTTCGCCGGCTTCGGCGTCGTGATGGGGCTCGCCGGCTTCTTCTCCTGGGGGATCCACCCGGACGCCTTCGCGAAATTCCTGAGCTGACGGCCCGACACCTGTCAGGAAAAACCGCCGCGAAAAGGGGGCCGTGAGGGGAGGGCGTAGAATGAGCGGGTGAATCTCAAGCCGCTCTCCCTCGCCGTCCTCCTCGCCCCCAGCATCCTCTCCTCTCCCGCGCAGACCCAGGATTCTCCTGCCGCCACCCCCACCGTTCGCGAGCTTCCCGTCCTCATCCTCGACCGCCAGGGGGAGGCGCCGCGCACGGTGGGGGTCAACGACCTCACCGTGGTCGAGAACGGCAAGCCCTGGCCGGTGACGGCGCTCACGCCGGTCAACCAGCCGTGGCGGATCGTCATCTGGGCCGACCGCGTCCTCTCCGGCTCGCGCACCCTGCGCGCCGCCGCCGGTACCCTCGCCGAGCAGGCGCGGACGCTCGCCGCGCTGGGGACCGTCGAGGTGGTGGTGGCCGAGCCGCAGCCGCGGGTGGCGCTCGCCCCCACCCGCGACGTGCAGGCGATCGACGAGGCGCTCTCCAAGCTCTGGCTGGAGAGCGAGGGGCGGGACGACCTGCGCGCCCTCCGCCGCCGCTTCCGCGACGAACGCCCCGAGAAGGGGGAGGGGGACGACCCCGCCGCCCGGGCCGCGGCGGCGATCGACTCCGAGGTGCACGTGGTCCGCCGGCAGCAGGACGCCTTCGCCGAGTGGCTGCTGGCGCAAGGGGGCACCGGGCCGCGCGCCGTCTTCCTGGTCAGCGACGGCTACGACGTCGATCCGGCGAAGTTCTACCGCACCGAGCTCCTGTCGCCCGGGGAGAAGCCGGCCGCGGGTGCCCTCGAGACGGCCGGGCTCGAGATCGCGCGGACCGTCGCGGCGCTCGGCTGGACGGTGATCCCCGTGCCGATGGGGGACTCGACCCTCCCGGACCTGCGGCGGGTCAAGCCGCGCTCGACCCTCAAAGCGCCCATCGGCGGCACCATCACCCTCGACCGCCGCAAAGAGCCGTCCCCCGACCAGCCCGCGCCGCCCCCCGCCCTCCTCGCGCCGCAGCAGCCGCTCACCTGGATGGCCGAGGCGACCGGCGGCGAGATGGTCCTCCAGGCTTCGGCCTTGGCCGGCGCCCTGGTCCACCTGCGCGCCCGCTCGACCGTCCGCTGGGAGGCGCCTCTCCCGGTCGACGGCCGCCCGCTCCCGCTCGAGGTCCTCACCTCGCGGCCGGACTTGGTGGTCAAGGCGCGGCGCTGGGACGTCGCCGGCATCCCCGGGGCCGTGGGCGCGGCGCGCGCCGCCCACCTCCTGGCCGACGAGGAGGAGGGGCTCGGCCTCGAGATCTCCGCCCATCTCCAGCCGGACACGTCTGCACCTGCGGCGGCGGCGGCCGGGAGCAGCGAGCGGCGGGCGATCCTCGACCTCCGGGTCGAGTCGCCGAAGATCCCCGCCGGCCCGCTGCGCGTCACCGTCGCGGGGTTGACCGGCGGCGCGTTCCATCACCTCCTCGCCGCCGCCGACCGCGCTGGGACCGAGCCGGGGGTCTATCACCTCGGCATCCCCCTCCCCGAGGGGGATGTCGTCGCCGTGCTGCTCGAGCCGCTGAGCGGCGGCCCGTGGGGCGGGCAGGTGGTGAGCCTGGCCGGCCCGCTGCCGGAGGCCGACGCGGTGCTCAACGTCCGCTCCGGCATCCGCCTGATCCCCCCCGCCGGCACCGCGCTGACCGGCAAGGTCCGGCTGCGGGTGAACGGCGAGGGGACGGGGATCGCCAGGGTCGAGGTCAAGCTCGAGGGGAGGCGCGCCGCGACCTGCGCGACGGTCCCCTGCGACGCCGAGCTCGACCTCGGCCGCCGCGCCCGGCCGCAGGTCGTGCAGGGGATCGCCTACGACGCCGCGGGGAAAGTGGTGGCCCACGACGCCGTGCGCTTGAACGAGCCCGCCGGCAGCTTCGGCGTCCGCATCGTCGAGCCCGCCAGCCGGCGCGGCGTGGGGACGGTGAACGTCGAAGCCGACGTGCGGGTCCCCGCCGGCCGGCGGATCGAGAAGGTGGAGCTCTACTGGAACGACGAGCTGGCGGCGACCCTCTACGAGCCCCCCTTCCGCTATCCCGTGAAGGTGCCGCGGCAGCGCTCCGAGGGGTACCTGCGGGCGGCGGCCATGCTCGACGACGGCTCGACCGCCGAGGACGCCATCACCTTGAACGCCTCGGACCTCGGGGCGCGCATCGACGTCCGCCTGATCCAGCTCGCCGTGGTGGTGACCGACGCCGGCGGCAAGCCGGTCCCCGGGCTGCCCAAGGAGGCCTTCCAGGTCCGCCAGGACGGCGAGCCGCAGGAGATCGCCGCCTTCGAGAACGCCGGCGAGCTGCCGCTCACCCTGGCGCTCGCCATCGACTCCTCGGCCAGCATGTTCCTCAAGCTCCCCGACGTGAAGAAGGCCGTCGCCGCGCTCCTCGACACCGGCCTCGCCTCTCGCGACCGCGCGATGCTGGTCGACTTCGACTCCAAGGCCCGGCTGGTCCGCCCGGTGACCCGCGACCTCGCCTCGGTCGCCGCCGCCCTCGACCAGCTCCAGCCCGACGGCGGCACCGCGCTCTGGGACGCCATCACCTACTCGCTCGGCCAGCTGCAGGGGATCTCGGGGCGCAAGGCGTTGGTGATCTACTCGGACGGCATCGACGAGGCCGAGCACGCCTCCTTCCCGGCCTGCCTCAAAGCCGCCCGCGAGAGCGGCGTCCCCATCTACCTGATCGTCTCGAACCCCCGCGAGGAGCACGGCGACGACGGCGGCTTCCTCACCGAGCCCGCCGCCGCCAAGTTCGAGCGCCTCGCCCAGGCGGGAGGCGGCCAGGTCTACTTCATCCACCCCAACCAGAACCTGGCGAACGTCTACGGCCAGATCCTCTCCGAGCTGCGCAGCCAGTACACCGTCGCCTTCTACCCCAAGGACACCGCCCCCCCCGCGGCCTGGAGCAAGATCGACGTGGCGGTGACCGGACGGCCCGGGCTGACGGCGCGGACGGTGAGCGGGGTGTCGGCGCGGCCGTAGGGACGTCTGTCAGGTGCCTCGGCCCCGCCCGGGCATCAATGCCCGGTCTACGCTTGGACCGAAAAGCCGGGTGAACCCGGCTCCTGGAAGATCGCCGTTACTTCGGAGCCGGCTTCAGCCGGCTTTTCGTTGCGGACGTAGCCCGGGCATTGATGCCCGGGCGGGAAGCGCTGGTCGTGTGGACGGGTCTCGCCGCTCAGTGCCCGCCCGCCGCCCCCGCCGGCTCGGCCTTTCCTGCGTCCGCCGCCGACCGGCCTGCTTCTTCCATCCTTGAAATCTCGGCCGAAGACGTCGAATTTTCCATGGACCTGCCAAGAAGTGCCTTGAAATCTCGGTGGGTGGCGCCGAGTTTTCAAGGTATGATAGCTCCCGTGATCGAGCGAGCCCAGCATCTCCTCACTCTGGAAGGACTCCTTCAGCGCTTCCCGGTGGTCGCCATTCTAGGCCCGCGGCAGACTGGTAAGACGACGATGGCCCGGCAGCTTCTGGCCCGGTACCCTGGGCCGACTACCTTGTTTGACCTTGAAGATCCGGCTGACCTCGCGCGGCTCGCCAATCCGCTGCTTGCATTGCGCGAGCTTCGGGGGCTCGTCGTCTTGGACGAAATTCAGCGCCTTCCCGAGATCTTTCCCATCCTGCGCGTGCTGGCAGACCGGCCGGAAATTCCTGCCCGTTTCCTCGTTCTGGGCAGTGCGAGCCAGGACCTCCTGCAACAGAGTTCTGAATCTCTTGCCGGGCGGATCGCCTTCCACGATCTCGAAGGCTTCACCCTCGCGGAAGTTGGGGAGGGCGCGTTGCGCACCCTCTGGCTGCGCGGCGGTTTCCCCTGCTCCTTCCTGGCGCCGTCCGACGTTCTCAGCGCTGACTGGCGGCACCAGTTCGTGCGGACTTTCCTGGAGCGCGATCTCGCGCAGCTCGGCATCCAGATACCCGGGACGACCTTGGGGCGATTCTGGACCATGATCGCCCACTACCACGGGCAGATCTGGAACAGCTCTGAGCTCGCCCGCGCCTTCGGAGTCTCGGATACGACCGTGGCCCGCTATCGCGATGTCCTCACCGGCGCTCTCGTCATCCGCCAGCTTACGCCCTGGCACGAGAATCTCCAGAAGCGCCAGGTCAAATCCCCCAAGGTCTACATCATCGACAGCGGGCTCCTGCACACACTCCTCAACCTGGAGACTTTTGCCGACCTGGCGGGACACCCCAAGATTGGAGCCTCCTGGGAAGGCTTTGGCTTGGCGGAGGTGATCGCCCGCTTGGGTGCGCGGCCCAGAGAATGCTTCTTCTGGTCGACTCATAGCGGCGCCGAGCTCGACCTTCTCGTCGTGCGTGGCGGCCGGAGGCTCGGCTTCGAATTCAAGTACAGCGACGCGCCCCGAATCACCCGATCGATCCACATCGCTCTCGCCGACCTGAAGCTCGACAGCCTCGACATGGTCCATGCCGGCGAGCACACGTTTCCTCTCGCGGAAAATGTGCGAGCCCTGTCGTTGTCGCGGATCAATACCGATCTGGCGCCTCTCGCCGTATCTTACCCCACGCTATCAAGCGGATAGTGGGCGGCCCCGATCTCCCTGCCGCCCTGCCGCCGGGGTCACCGGCGTGTCGGTTTCAAGACTTCACCACGGCGGCTTCCGGGGTGGCCGCCGCCCCCGCCTTCTTCCCCCGCCCGAACCACCCCAAGACCTTCTCCCGCGTCTCCACCAAAATCTCGTAGATCGTCGGGATCACCAGCAAGGTGAGCAGGGTCGAGGTGATGGTGCCGCCGATCACCGCGCGGCCGAGCGGGGCGCGGAAGTCGGCGCCTTCGCCGAGCCCCATGGCGACGGGGATCATGCCGGCGATGAGGGCGACGGTGGTCATCAGGATGGGGCGGAGGCGGACGCGGCCGGCTTCGATCAGGGCGTCGCGCAGCGGCATCCCCTTTTCGTGGTTCCACTTCGCGAAGTCGATCAGCAGGATGGCGTTCTTGGCCACGATCCCCATCAGGAGGATGACGCCGATCAGGCTCATCAGGTTGAGGGTGTCGTGGGTGATCAGCAGCATCAGCACGACGCCGACCAGCGACAGCGGCAGCGAGAGGAGGATCGCCAGCGGGTCGAGGAACGAGCCGAACTGGACGACCAGGATCAGGTACATCATCAGCACGGCGAGGGCCAGGGCGGCGAAGATCTTGCCGAAGACCTCGTTCTGGTTCTTCACCTCGCCCCCCTGCGACAGGGAGACGCCGGCCGGCAGGTGGAGCTTCGCCACCCGCTTGTTGAGGTCGCGCGTCACCTCGGAGAGCGAGCGCCCGGCGACGTTGCCCCCCACCGTCACCACCTTGTCGCGGTCGAGGTGATCGATCTGCGCCGGGCCGGTGCTGTTGGTGATCGTCGCCACCTGGCCGAGCGGGATCAGCGACGGCGCGCCGCCGCCGGACGCGATCGGGGCGCCTGCCGCCGCTCCCGCCGCAGCCCGCCGCGCCGCCCTGAGCCGCCGCCGCCGCCGAGCCGCCGCCGCTCACCACCAGCGGCAGCCTCTCGATGTCGGCGACGTTCGCCCGCGCCTCGGGGGCGAGGCGGACGGTGACGTCGCGGGTCTTGCCGAGGGGATCGATCCAGTCTCCCGCCTTGACGCCGGCGAAGGCGGGGCGCATCGACTGCGCCACCTGGCTGACGTTGAGCCCCAGGCTGCCGGCGAGGCCGCGGTTGAGCTGCACCTCGAGCTCGGGGCGGTCGCCGCGGGTGGAGAGGCCGATGTCGGTCGCCCCCTTGACCTTGCGCATCTCACCCTCGATCGCCAGCGCCGCCTTGCTGAGGCTCGCCATGTTCTGGCCGCGCAGCTGCACCTGGATCTGCCGCTGGTTGCCCCCCGGCCCCCCCTGCTGCGAGAGGTAGGTGGTGACGCCGGCGACCCGCGCCGTCTCGGTGCGCAGCTGGGCGGCGAGCGCCTGCTGCGAGATGTCGCGCTGCTTCTTGGGCACCATCTTGATGTAGAGGCTGCCGGTGTCGACGTCCCCCGAGCCGGTGGCGCTGCCGATGCTGGTGTAGGTGTAGGCCACTTCCTTGTGGGTGCGGGCGATGGCGGAGAGCTCGCGCGCCTTGATCGCCGTGTAGCTCAGGTTCGACCCCGGCGGGGTCTCGATCGACAGGGTGATCTCCGAGCGGTCGCTGTCCGGGATGAAGCCGCCGCCGCCGAAGAAGACCTGGAGGGCGATCGCCCCGAAGAACGACACCGCCACGATCGCCAGCACCGCCAGCCGGTGGTCGAGCGCCCAGGCGACCAGCCCCTTGTAGCGGTCGGCCATGCGGTCGAACCACTGGTTGAAGCGGTCGAGCGCCCGCGCGATCACGTTCTTCCGCTCGTGCGCCTCGAGCTGCGGGTCCGGCCAGTAGGCGGAGAGCATCGGGTCGAGCGAGAAGGAGACGAAGAGGGAGACGAGAACGGCGCAGGCGATGGTCAGCGCGAACGGCTTGAACCACTGCCCGGCGATCCCCTGCATGAAGGCGACCGGCGCGAACACCGCCACGATCGAGAAGGTGGTGGCCGCCACCGCCATGGTGATCTCGTTGGTGCCGACGTGCGCCGCCTCCATGTGGTCCTTGCCCATCTCGACGTGGCGCACGATGTTCTCCCGCACCACGATGGCGTCGTCGATCAGGATGCCGATGGCGAGCGAGAGGCCGAGGAGAGACATGGTGTTGAGCGTGAAGCCGCAGGCCCACACCGCGATGAAGGAGCTGAGCACGGAGACCGGCAGCGCGAGGCCGGTGATCACCGTCGAGCGCCAGGAGTTGAGGAACACGAAGACCACCAGCACGGTGAGGAGAGCGCCCTCGATCAGCGCCTCCTCGACGTTGCGCACCGACTGGCGCACCCGCTCGCCGGCGTCGCGCACCACCGACATCTTCACCCCCGGCGGCAGGGTGGGCTGGATCTTCTGGATCGCCGCCTTGATGGCGTCGGCGACCTTGGTGGTGCTCGCCCCCTTCGACTTGGTGATGTCGATGCCGACCGCGAGCTGGCCGTTGAAGAGGGCGAGCGAGCGCTGCTCGGTGGTGCCGTCGCGCACGTTCGCCACCTCGCCGAGGCGGATGAGCTGGCCGTTGTGCGAGCCGACCACCAGCCGCGCGAAGTCCTCGGGGGTCTCGAGCCGGCCGCGCAGGCGGATCGCCTGCTCGGTCAGCCGCCCCTGGAGCTGGCCGACCGGCGACGCCAGGTTCTGCGCCGCGACCGCCGCGAAGACCTGCGACACCGTCACCCCCGACGCCGCCATGTCGTTCGGCCGGATGTCGACCGAGATCTCGCGGTCGGCGCCGCCGACCACCGTCACCTGCGCGACGCCGTTGATGCCGCGCAGGACGCGGGTGATCCCGGGGTCGGCGAGCAGGGTCATCTCGGCCGGCGACAGGCGGTCGGAGGCGAGGACGAGCGAGACGATGGGGAAGTCGTCGGGGTCGAACTTCTTGAGCACCGGCTCCTTCATCTCGGTCGGCAGGTCGTTGCGGATCCCCGAGATGGCGTCGCGCACGTCCTGCGCCGCCTGGTCGGGGTCCTTGCCGAAGACGAACTGCACGGTGATGGTGGCGAAGCCGTCGAGCGAGGTGGAGCGGATCTCGTCGATCCCCGACAGGCCGCTGAACGCCTCCTCCATCCGTTCCACCACCTCCTGCTCGACCTGCGACGGCGAGGCGCCGGGGTAGGGGACGGAGACGAAGACGATCGGGTTCGAGAGGTCGGGGAACTCGTCGACGTCGATCTGGAAGAGGGCGAAGATGCCGAAGATGACCAGCGCCAGCATCACCACCACGGTGACGATCGGGCGCTTGATGGCGAAATCGGAGATCGTCATAGCGTCTGCGCCAGCCTCTCCGCCGCCTGCTGCACCGACGGCGGCAGGGTCACCGGCGTCCCCGGCGCGATCTCCTGCGCGGCGCCGAGGAGGACCACGTCGCCGGCCGCGACGCCGCGCAGCACCTCGACCCGCTGCGCCTTCTCGTCGGCGAGGCCGAGCTCGACGTCGACCCGCGCCACCTTGCCGTCGCGCACCAGGAGCACCGCCGGCTTCGCCATCCGGCGGTCGATCGCCGCCATCGGCAGGGTCAGCCCGTGGCGCGACTCACTCTCCACCCGCCCCTCGGCGTAGAGGCCGGCCACCAGGCCGCCCGGGTTGGGGATCTCGGCGTAGACCCGCACCTGGCGGGTGGTGGGGTCGGCGCTCGGATTGATCCGCGTGATCGCTCCCTTGAAGGTGCGGTCGCCGTAGCCGGTGATGGTGAAGCGCACCGGCGACCCCACCTTGAGCGAGGCGAGCTGCTCGGCGGGGATCGCCGCCTCGAGCTGGAGGCTCGACGGATCGACCACCGTGTAGAGGCTGGTGCCGGGCTGCACCACGTCGCCGGCCGACACCGGCCGCTCGCTGACCACCCCGGAGAACGGGGCCGTGACGGTGGTGTTGGCGAGCTGCTTTTCGGCGCTGGCGATCTGCGCCTGGGCCTGGGAGAGGGTGGCCCGCGCCTGCACCACGGACTGCTGCGCCGTCTCGACGTTCCTCTGCGCCACCGCGCCCGCCTTGACCAGCGTCTCCTGGCGCGCCGCCTCGCGCTCGGCGACCGCCAGGGCGCTCTTGGCGCTGGCGGCGTTCGAGCGCGCCGAGTTGTAGGCGTCGGTCAGCGAGCTCGAATCGAGGCGGGCGAGGGTCTCGCCCCTGGTCACCGCCTGCCCGGGCTCGGCGGTCACCGTCAGCACCGACCCGGCGATCTGGGCGCGGATCGACGCCTGGCGCTGCGCCGTCAGCGTGCCGGTGAGGGCCGGGCCGTTCTCGACCGCGCCCGGCGTCACCACTGCCGTGTCCTCGGGGCCGAGCGCCATGGTGGGAGGGAGAGCGGGCTTGCCATCTTTCCCCGTTTTGGCGGCGGCGTCGCCTCCCTTCTTGCAGCCGGCGGCGGCGAGCAGGAGCAGGGCGAGGAGCGCAGTCAGGGTCCGGAGTGTCAGGCGGTTGCATCTCATGGCGGGGAGACTCCGGGGATGGTGGTTCCCGTCGTGCCGGGGCTCGTGGACGGTTGCCCGGTCTGCGGCTGCGACGTCTGCGCGGGCTGTGACGATCCGGCGGCGATGCCGTTGCTCCCGCTCCCGTTCCCGAAGCCGTTCGCGCCGTTCTGCGCCGTGGCGTTGCCGGCGCCGTTGCCCGCTGTCACCGGCAGGTCGCGGATCAGGGCGAGGCGGGCGCGCGCCACCTGCACGTCGCGCAGCGCCTGCGCCCGGTTGACCTCGGACTGCTCGAAGAGGAGGCGGGCGTTCTGCAGCTCGATCTGGCTCCCCAGCCCCTCGCGGTAGCGCAGCTGCGCGATCTCCCAGCCGCGGCGGGCCGAGTCGACGGTCCCCTCGTTGCTCTTCAGGATCGCCTCGGCGTTGGCGAGGTTGAGGCGCGAGGTCTCGACGTCGAGCTCCGCCGCCTTGCGGGTCTGCTGGAGCTCCGCCCGCGCCGTCGACAGGTTGCCGCGCGCCGTCAGCTCGTCGCCGGCGAGTCGGCCGCCGTTCAGGATCGGCACCGAGACGCTCAGCGTCACCGACCAGTTGGTGAGGAAGTCGCCGTAGGTGGGTAGGCCGCTCGGGTAGGCCACCGGGTTGTAGTTCGAAGCGAGCGAGAGGGTCGGCCAGCGCTCCCCCTTGGCGGCGGTGAGCAGCGACTGGTTCGCCGTCACCTCCTCCTGCGCCTGGCGCACCGGCGCCCGCGCCTCGGTCGACAGGTCGGCGGGGGCCGCGAAGCGGGCCGGCAGCTCCTCGAGCGGCGAGGTGAGCTGCAGCTCGTCGGTGAGCGGCAGGTTGAGGAGCTGCTTCAGGCGCAGGTAGGAGACCTGGCGCTGGTTGCGGCTCTGCAGGACCTGCGGCAGCTGGTTGTCGCGCGAGACGCGCGCCTGGAGCAGCTCGAACTCCGACTTGTCCCCCACCTGCTGGGCCACCGTCGTCTGGCGCAGGATCTCGTCCTGCTGCGCGAGCGACGCCTCGGCGATCGCCACCAGCCGCTCGCCCAGCAGGGCGTCGTAGTAGGCGCCGGTGAGGTCGAGCAGCGCCTCCGCCCGCGCCGAGTCGGCGTTGATCTCCGCCGAGCGCCGCCGCGACTCGGACGCCTTGGTGCGCGGCAGGGTCTGGCCGTCGAAGATCAGCTGCGAGAAGTTGAGCCCCAGCGAGTACTCGTTCTTCTGGCCGAACGGGAGCGTCTCGGTCCCGCCGCCGGGGCCCGCCGGGATCTTGATGTTGCCGAACTGGCTGCGCAGCGTCCGGATGTAGGCGCCGTTCGCCGAGAGCTGCGGGAAGAGGGTGCTGCGCGTGGTCATCTCGGTCCCCACCGCCCGCATCACCCCCGCCTCGGCGATCCACACCGCCTCGCTCTCCCCCGAGCCGATGCGCAGAGCGTCGTCGATCGACAGCAGCACCGTCTTGTGGGGGGCGTCCGCAGAGGCCGAGGATGGGGGAGGGCTGGCCGGCGCCACCGGGCGTGGCTGCGGCGATTGCGGCGATTGGGCCATGGCCGCCCACTGCCCGAGAAGGGCCAGAACGCTGCAAAAAGTTCCAATTTTTTGTCTCAAGCCTGCCTGATCCATTTCCTCGAAGACCTGCGTTCCCCTAGGATCGGCAGCGGCCCTTACGCCTGGTTCCGCCCCGCGCTCCGCGTCGACCGGGTATTGTAAGCGAAGGCGGTGCCAGGGTTGGGGGGGGAGCGGATGCCGGGGCCTCCAACCCCTACGCCGGAGAGCTGCGTTGCTTTTTTCCTCCCCCGTACTCGGGGGAGGTCAGGAGGGGGCCCGCAACGTTCCAACCAAGGAAGCGTCTCAGCCTGCGAGCACCCCCTCCCGGCCTCCCCCGAGTACGGGGGAGGAGAAAGGCTCCCACGGCTGGCGGCTTCCTACCTCGTGAAGGAGGTGGCATGGCCCCGCCCGGGCATGAATGCCCGGGCTACGCTGCGACCAAAAAGCCGGGTGAACCCGGCTCCTGGAGGAGAAACCTTGATTTCGGAGCCGGCTTCAGCCGGCTTTTCGTTTCCACTGTAGCCCGGGCATTCATGCCCGGGCGGGGCCCTGCGAGCTCTCCCCCTTGACACCTCGGGTATATTCCTCCGCGGAGACCCGAGAACCCATGGCCAAGCCCGTCCTGTTCGCGATCGACGACGACCCCGAGGTGCTGCGCGCGGTGGACCGCGACCTGCGGCGGCAGTATGGCGAGGCCTACCGGGTGATGCGGGCGAGCTCGGGGCCGCAGGCGCTCGAGGCGCTCGAGCAGCTCAAGGTGCGCACGACGCCCGTCGCCCTCTTCCTGGTCGATCAGCGGATGCCGCAGATGACCGGCGTCGAGTTCCTCGAGGCGGCGATCCCCCTCTTTCCCGCCGCCAAGCGGGTGCTGCTCACCGCCTACGCCGACACCGACGCCGCCATCCGCGCCATCAACACGGCGCGCGTCGACTACTACCTGATGAAGCCGTGGAACCCTCCCGAGCAGCTCCTCTATCCGGTGCTCGACGACCTCCTCGCCGACTGGCAGGCCGCCTTCCGGCCGCCGTTCGAGGGGGTGCGCGTGCTCGGCCACCGCTGGTCGCCGGACGCCTTCCAGATCCGCGACTTCCTGGCCCGCAACCAGGTCCCCTACCGCTGGCTCGACGTCGAGGAGAATCCCGAGGGGGTCGAGCTGCTGGCGGCGCTCCAGGCGGAGCGGAAGGCGGGCGAGCCCGCCGATCCCCCCGCCGAGTCCCCGGCCGATCTCCTCCCCCTGGTCGTCCTCGCCGACGGCACGCACCTCGCCAAGCCCACCCGCGCGGAGCTGGCGGCCAAGGTGGGGCTGCGCACCCAGGCCGAGCGGCCGTTCTACGACCTGGCGATCGTCGGCGGCGGGCCGTCGGGGCTGGCGGCGGCGGTGTACGGCGCCTCGGAGGGGCTGCGCACGCTGATGATCGAGGGGCACGCCCCCGGCGGCCAGGCGGGGACCAGCTCGCGGATCGAGAACTACCTCGGCTTCCCCTCCGGGCTCTCCGGCGCCGACCTCGCCCGCCGCGCCGTCACCCAGGCGCAGCGCTTCGGCGTCGAGATCCTGGCCCCGCAGGAGGCGAAGCGGCTGCGCCTCGAGGACTCCTACCGCATCCTCACCCTCGGCGACGACCGCGAGGTGAGCTGCCACGCCCTGCTGATCGCCACCGGCGTCTCCTACCGCAAGCTCGACGTCCCCGGCGTCGAGAAGCTCACCGGCGCCGGCGTCTACTACGGCGCCGCGATGACCGAGGCGATGGGGTGCGGCGACGAGGACGTCTTCGTGGTCGGCGGCGCCAACTCGGCGGGGCAGGCGGCGATGTTCTTCGCCAAGTACGCGCGGCGGGTGATCATGCTGGTGCGCGGCGAGTCGCTCAACAAGTCGATGTCGCAGTACCTGATCGACCAGATCGGCGCCACCTCGAACATCGAGGTCTGGAGCCGCTCGAACGTCGCCGAGGCCCACGGCGACGAGCACCTCGAGGCGATCGACGTCCACAATTCGGAGACGGGGGAGACCATCCGCCACCCCGCCCGCTCCCTCTTCATCTTCATCGGCGCCCAGCCGCGCACCCGCTGGCTCGAAGGGGTGGTCGCCCGCGACGACAAGGGGTTCATCCTCTCCGGCCCCGACCTGATGCCGGACGGCAAGCGCCCCGCCGGCTGGCAGCCCGACCGCGACCCCTACCTGCTCGAGACCAGCGTCCCCGGGGTCTTCGTCGCCGGCGACGTCCGCCACGGCTCGGTCAAGCGCGTCGCCTCCGGCGTCGGCGAGGGGTCGATCACCATCTCCTTCATCCACCAGTACCTGAGCGAGGTCTGAGGGCTCAGCCCGACTCCAAGATGCCCGCTTCAGCCGGGCTCCATCATCACCTCGTCCACGTAGCACCAGACCCAGTCCTCGCCCGGCTCGATCGACTGGATCAGCGGGTGGCGGGTGGCCACGAAGTGCTTGGTCGCGTGCTTGTTCTTCGAGCTGTCGCAGCAGCCGACCTTGCCGCAGACGAGGCAGAGCCGCAGATGGACCCAGGTGTCGCCCATCTTCAGGCACTCCTCGCAACCGCGGGTGTGCGGCTTGACGCCTTCCTGGATCTGGTCCAGATGAGTGCAGGGGACTTCCGCCATCGCACGCCCTCCCGTGTCCTTCCGGCCGCCGCCAGTGGCGGCCGGAGATCTGGGGAACTATAACCCTCGGCGGCGGTCGAACCGTTCGGCGTTGGCGTTCTCGGGGCGTTGACCCTCATCACCCCGACCCTCTTCTCCCCGCCTCCCCCCCAGCCCGCCGGGAGAAGAGGGGGGCCCTACGATCGCGGGTTTGCCCTCCTGGGAGCGCCGGCGTCCCGCCGGCTTTCTAATCAAGCAGTTCTCCCCTCTCTCCCGGTCGGACGGGAGGGCGGCGGGGAGAGAGGGGCCGGGGGAGTGAGGGCCCGGCGGCGGCGCCGACGAGCCGAATCAGGAAGCCCTCCGGATCGGCGAAACCCAATCCTGCCAAAGCCCTATCCCTGCGTCCCGCCCCCTCCCACCCCCGCCTCCTCACAAACGTTCGCCTTGCACAGCGCCGTCAAATTCTTCCGTGCCGTCCGCGTCTTCGGGTGATCCGTCCCCAGACTCCCCTCGAAGATCTCGACCGCCCTTCGCATCAGGGACTCGGCCTCGTGGGGGCGGTGGGTCTCCTCCAGCAGCAGCGCCAGGTTGTTGAGGACGAGGGCGACGTCGGGGTGGTGGGCTCCGAGGGTTCGCTCGTCGATCTCCAGGGCGCGGCGCATCAGGGGCTCGGCGTCGGGGAGACGGCCGGCGGCGCTCAAGAGGCGGGCGAGGTTGTTGAGGCGGATGGCGACGTTCGGGTGCTGCGGGCCGCAGGCGGCCTCGTCGATCGCCAGGGCGCGTTGCAGCAGCGGCTCGGCTTCGGCGAGGCGGCCGGTCGCCTGGAGGAGCTGGGCGAGGTTGTTGAGGTCGATGGCGATCTCGGGATGCTGCGGGCCGAAGGCGGTCTCGTCGATCTCGAGGGCGCGCCGGATCAGCGGCTCGGCGTCGGCCAGCCGGCCCGTCGCCTGGAGGAGGCGGGCGAGATGGTTGAGGCGGATGGCGACGTTCGGGTGGGTGGGGCCGAAGGCGCGCTCGTCGATCGCCAGGGCGCGGCGCAGCAGCGGCTCGGCGTCCGCGGGGCGGTCGGCGTCGTGGAGGAGCTGGGCGAGGTTGTTGAGGTCGCGGGCGACGTCTGGGTGGCGCGGGCCGTAGGCGGCCTCGTCGATGCGCAGGGCGCGGCGCAGCAGGGGCTCGGCGTCGGCCAGGCGGTTGGTGTCCTGGAGGAGGAGGGCGAGGTTGTTGAGGCGGCTCGCGACGTTCGGGTCCTGGGGGCCGAAGCAGCTCTCCTCGATCTGGAGCGCCCGCCGCATCAGCGGCTCGGCCTCGCCGGCCAGCCCCTTGCTGAAGTAGAGGAGCGCGAGGCGGCTCATCAGCTCCGAGGTAGGATGGTGGATCCCCTCGTGATCCGCGAAGCGCACGATCCGCGCCGCGTGCGGGCGCAGCACGTCCCAGGTCTGCCAGGTGCGCACGTCGTCCGACTCCGCCGGGCAGAAGGCGGCCACCAGGCGCAGGGAGCGCTCGATCCAGTCGCGCCGCCGCCGCGCCGGCACCCCGGCCCGCAGCACCTCCTGCACCATGCGGTGCACCGTGAAGCTCGTCTCCTTCCGCGTCACCAGCGAGCAGGCGGCGAGGCCGGCGATCGCGTCCTTCAGGGTCGGCTCGCCCGGAGGGTTCCCGGTCTCCTCGCCGAGCAGCGCCACCGCCTCGGCGACGATCGCCTCCCCCTGCTCGAAGATCGCGACCGGGATGGGATCGGACGCCAGGAAGGCCGCGAGGCGGAGGACGGCGGTCGCCCGCGGGCAGAGCTGGCGGAAGGTCGTCTGCCAGGTCGCGGCGACCGAGGCGGGATACTGCATCACGGCGGGGTCGTGCCAGGTGAGGACCTCGTCGCGCTCCTTCTGCCAGGTCTCCAGGTAGTCGGCGAGGCTCGTCTGGTAGTGGGCGATGTAGGCGGCGGCCTGGGCGAGCGCGAGCGGCAGGCCGCCGAGCTTGTCGGCCAGCCGGGCGGCGAGGTCGCGGTCGTCGGCGGTCGTGACGCGGTCGCCGGCGGTGCGGTCGAGGAGGTAGCGCTGCGCCTCGTCCGGCCCCAGCCGTGCGAGGATCTGCGCGCTCGACGACCGGCGCCCAGTCGCGGATGCGCGAGGTGATGAGGACGCGGCCGGCCGCGAGCGACGGCAGGATCTCCATCACGGCGGCCTGCGCCTCCGGGGTGTCGACGTTGTCGAGGATCACCAGCCAGCGCTCGTGCTCGCGCAGCCAGCGCAGCACCGCCCCGAGGCTCTGCTCGGCCGCCGTCCCATGCTCCGGCAGGTCGAGGAGCTCCGGCCGGCCGAGATGCGCGAGGTTGGCGCGCAGCGCCTGCGGCGACTCGGCGACGACGAAGAACGCCGCGTCGTAGCGCTCCCCCGAGCGCCAGGCGTACTCGACGGCGAGCCGCGTCTTGCCGATGCCGCCGAGCCCCGAGATCGTCTGCGCCTGGGTGATCGCCGTCGTCTGCCCCGCCGCGTCGAGGCTCCGCAGCTCGTCGTCGCGCCCCTTGAGCAGGTCGCCGAGCGAGGAGAAAGGGAGGTTGTGGAGGCGCGGCGCCACCGCCCGGTACGGCACCGGCCGCAGCGGCGGCCGCGTCCCCGTGATCCCCCATTGCAGCCGGTCGAGCCCCTCCTCGGAGAGGCCGTCGCGCAGGTCCACCCAGGTGTTCTGGGCCAGGAAGAACGGGAGCTCCGGAGAGCGCGGAGCGCCCGGGAGCAGCACGGGGATCACCGGCATCTGGCGCCGCACCATCTCGTTCAGCGCCGCCCGCATTTCCGGGATCTCCCAAGGCCCCAGCCCGTCCTGCCCGACCAGGATCGCCGCCGAGCGCACCGTGCGCAGGATCGTCTCGAGCGCCTCCTGCCACGGCCGCCCCGGCGGCAGCTCCCAGACGTCGAGCCAGACCCTGAGGCCGCGGCGGTCGCGCAACGCCTCCGCGATCCGGATCACGGCGGGCTTGTCGCGGCTGTTGTGGCTCAGGAAGACGTCGAAGATGTCATCCGTCAAGGGTGGGCCTCCTGAAAAAGGATGAGCTGCAGGGTACAGTAGCGTCCAGAACGTCGTGTCTCTCCGGGGGATTCTGTTTCGGTGTGGCTGGCCCTTCGAAGAGAGGCCGATGGGCGCCTCTCATCCCTGTTGGGACTCCGCGGCGATCTCCGCTAGCAGAGCGTCCAGGTTCCTGCGCAAGATCCCGGTGTTTGGGTGCCCTGGCCCCAGGCTCTGTTCAAAGACGGCCAGAGCGTGCCGCTGCAAGGGCTCGGCTTCGTCCAGGCGGTGGGTAGCCCTAAGCAACTGAGCCAAGTTGTTGAGTCGGATGGCGACGTTTGGGTGATTTTCACCGAAGGCTTGTTGGTCGATCTGGAGGGCGCGCCGCATTAAGGGCTCGGCTTCGGCTAGGCGGTTAGTGGCCTGAAGCAACGCAGCCAGGTTGCTGAGCTCTATGGCGACGTTTGGGTGATTTTCACCGAAGGCCTGCTCGAAGATCTGGAGAGCCTGCACCATCAAGGGCTCAGCTTCGTCCAGGCGGTGGGTAGCCCTAAGCAACTGAGCCAAGTTGTTGAGTCGGATGGCGACGTTTGGGTGATTTTCACCGAAGGCTTGTTGGTCGATCTGGAGGGCGCGCCGCATCAAGGGCTCGGCTTCGGCCGGGCGGTTGGTGGCCTTAAGCAACTGAGCCAGGTTGTTGAGTCAGTCCGCGACCTTTAGATGATTTTCACCAAAGACCTGTTGATCGATCTCGAGAGCGCGCCGCATCAAAGGCTCAGCTTCGTTGTAGAGTGATTTTGCCAACAGAAAGACCGCCAGTTGAATCATCAATCTGCTTGTAGGGCTGAAAATGGCGGCAGCATCGGCATGTTGAACGACGACCGCCGCATGCGGCCGCAAGCGGATCCCATACCGGCCAGGTCCGCACATCATCAGGATCGGCTGGCGAGTAATCGTTGACCAACCGCAGGGAGCGCTCGATCCAATCTCGCCGGTGCTCTTCGGGAAGGCTGGATCTCAGGACCTCCTGCACCATCCGGTGAACCACGAAGCTCGCTCCCGGCGCGGGTCGCCATCGAGAAGGCGGCGAGATCGGCGAGGGCGGACTGGATCGATGAATCGCCGGCCTCAACCCCGGTTTCCTCGCAAAAGGCTTGGACGGACTCCTCGACGATCGACGCCCCCTGCTCGAACATCTCCACCGGGATGGGCTCGGGCGCAAGGTAGGCGGACAGGCGGAGGATCGTCGCGGCCGTGGGGCTGAGCTGCTGAAACGTCTTTTGCCAGGTCACGGCGAGGGAGTCGGGATATTGCATGACGTCTGCTCTGTACCAGCGCAGGACCTTCTCCCGCTCGCGTTGCCACTCCTCCAGATAGTCGGAGAGGCTCATCTGGTGATGGGCGATGTACGCCGACGCCTGTTCCAACGCGAGAGGAAGGTACCCCAGCGTCTCGGCCAGCCGGCGGGCGGTTTCCGGATCGTCCTGCTCTCCGCGGTCGTTCGCCGTGCGCTCCAGGAGGAAACGCTGGGCTTCTTCCGGGCCGAGGAGCTCGAGCGGCTGTCTCCGGACGCTCGCCGGCCATTCCCGGAGCCGGGAGGTGATGAGGACGCGCCCCGTGGCGAGGGACGGAAGGATCTCCAGGACCGCCTTTTCCGCTTCCGGGGTGTCCACGTTGTCGAGGATCACCAGCCACCGGTCGTGCTCCTGCAGCCAGCCCAGGACGGCCTCCACGTTGCTCTCTTCGGAGGCCGTCTCGTGTTGCGGCAGATCGAGGAGGTCCGGCCGGGCGAGCTGCGCCAGGTTGGAGCGGAGCGCCTGCGGCGATTCCGCCACCACGAAGAGCGCCTTGTCGTACCGGTCCCCCGAGCGCCAGGCGTGCTCGACGGCCAGCCGGGTCTTGCCGATGCCGCCGAGGCCAAAGAGCGTCTGCGCCTGGGTGATCGCGGTCGCCGGACCGTCGCTCAAGGTGCGAAGCTCGGCGTCGCGCCCTTTGAAGAGGTCTCCCAGGCTGGGGAAGGGGAGGTTGTGGCGGCGGGGGGCGGTGGGGCGGGGGACGGTCGGCGAAGCTCCGGCTTCTCGCCGGTGATTCCCCATTGCAGCCGGTCCAGCCCGTCCTCGGTGAGGCCGCTCCGGAGTTCGACCCAGGTGATTCTGGGTAGGAAGAGGGGGAGCTCGGGAGACTTCGCCGGCGCCCCAGGCAGAAGGACGGGGATCACCGGCAGCCTTCGGCGGACCATCTCGTTCAGGGCGCCCGCATCTCGGGGTCTCCCAGGGCCCCAGCCCGTCCTTGCCGATGAATACAGCGCCGATCGGACGGTCTTGAGGACGGCCTCTAGAGCCGTCGATCCAGCGGCCGGCCCGGCGGCAGACTCCCAGTCGTCGAGCCAGACCTTGAGGCCGCGCTTGTCGCCGCAGCGCCTCGGCGATCTCGATCACCGCGGGTTTGTCGCGGCTGTTGTGGCTCAGGAAGACGTCGAAGGTTTCATCCGCCAAAGGTGTTCTCCTGAAATGGGTGCGGTTGAGCGGAGCCGGGAGGGTGCAGAGATCAGGGCGCCCGCGAATCCCGGTGCGTCCTGCCCTGCGAAGAGACGCCCGCCGTCCCCATGGCCTGCGTCGCGTTCTCGTTCATCGCTGGGAGCGTCTCTACGGGCACGTCGTCGTGACCCCGACGGTTCCGCAGGGGGACCGATCCTACGTCCGGAAACGCGCCGTCGCTCCGACCTCGTGCAACCGTCCCGGAGAGACGTTCCCAGCGCATAACGAGAACCTCTGCAGGCCACGGGGACGGCGGGACGTCTCTTCGTAGGGCAGGACGGTGGATTTCACGAAGAGCCGCGGCCGGTTCGTGCGGCCGTTGTGGCTTCAGGAAGACGTCGACCCGAGGGCCTCTTCGTCGATCTCAAGGGTGTGGCTCCTCAAATGGCTGCGGCGCTCGAATCTGGAGGCGGAGGGTGTCCTAGAGGAGCTCAGCGAGGCTGGCGAGGCTCCGGTGGCCACTCCGGGGTGCGCGGTCCGAAGGACTCCTCGCCGTGCCCAGGGCCGGCGCGGAGGTTGCTCGGTTGACGAGGCGATGGGGACGTGGAGCCACTGGGCACGTGGCAGGTCGGTGGGATCTCGGGGGTTCCGCATGGGGACCGATGCCTGTCCGGTCGATCCCCGATGGCGCGGCGCAGGGGGTTCGATCTCGTCCGCGAATGCGCCGTCGCTCGGCCTCGGCAACCGTCAGGTCGCTGAGGCAGACGCGCCAGTCAGGCTCGGGCCCCGGGAACGTCCTCGTGGAGAGCGCGCCCATCGATCGGCGGCGGGGAAGCTTCGCGAGGAAACGAGAGCAGGAGCAGGCGGGCGGCCGTCGCGTCGAAGAGCGCCGGTCGGCATGCCTGCCACACGGCCGCATGCGGCCGGGCGTTTTCGACGGCCTTTTTGGAGCATCAGGAAAGCGTCGAAAATGGCTCATCCAACACGCGGTTTCTCCCGAACATCGGGCTCCGCTCCTCAGTGAGACTAGACCGCAAGACCTCGCGAAGCTTGCGCGGAAGACAAATTTCCCTTGCGCGGGCCGTTTTCAGGCCTCGCGAGCGCCTCGTCAGCCTTGAAATCTTCCTTGATGTCCCTTGTGCGGAGAGTTTTCTGGCTTGAAAACCTCTTCGCGAGGCTGTGAAGAGAGCTGCACAAGCTTCGCGGAGGACAAAAACAGCTCAGCGAAGAGACTTTTCAACCGAGAAAACAGCCGCGCAAGGCTTCGCGGACGAGAAATTTCCCTTGAAACAGGACTCGCGAAGGGTTGGGAGGCTGTTTGTCGCCAACGCGCGAGCGGATCGGACCCTTCCGAGGCGGAAACGAAGCGGCGCCAGGACCATTTTTTCCCTCCACAGCCCGTGGTAAAATCCCGCGCCGTAGGTTTTTTACGTCGATGGGCGATTCAGAGGCCGTGCTGGCACCTTCCGAGGCCGAGGTGGCGCCGTCCCGGACGGGCGGTGCACGGTGGAACCTCGCCGGGGCCGCCTTGCTGGCGCTCTCCCTGGCGCTGCTCGTGCTCGGCGGCTGGTACGCCTGGCGGGACGCGGGGTTCCAGGCGTCCGCCGCCAAGGCGTTCGGCGAGACGTACGGGACGCTCTACCGCACGCTGGTCGAGGAGATCTTCCTCAATCCCTGGTTCTATGGGGTGTTCGCCCTGGTGCTCCTGCTCGAGCGGCTGGTGCCGGCCAAGGCGGGGCAGGGGAGCCTGACGCGGGGGGCTCGCGCGGATTTCCTCTGGGTGGTGATCAAGATCGCGATCTATGCCTGGATGCTGCCGCTGTACCTGGCGCTGCTGCGCTTCCTCTACGACCGCCACCTGGGGTTCCTGACGATCCGGAGCGTCACCCACTGGCCCTGGCTCGCCCGGCTGGTGCTCGCCCTGCTGTTCAGCGACCTGATCTTCTGGGCGACCCACATCGTGCGGCACAAGGTGACCTTCCTCTGGCACTTCCACGCCGTGCACCACTCGCAGAAGGAGCTCAATTTCTTCACCGAATACCGGGTGCATCCGGTGGACGACCTGTTCATCTATACGATCGGATTCATCCCGCTGTTCATGGTCGAGCCCTCGTTCGTGACCGTGGTCGCCATCGTCTGGATCCGCCACTGGCACACCCGGATGTACCACGCCAATATCCGCTCCAACTTCGGGCCGCTGCGCTACCTGCTGGTGACCCCGCAGTCGCACCGGGTGCACCACTCGGTCGAGCCCCGCCACCACGACAAGAACTTCGGCCTCACCTTCAGCCTCTGGGACCACCTGTTCGGCACCCAGTACCGGGGGTACGACGAGTACCCCGACACCGGCATCGAGGACGACGACTTCCCGTTCGAGCAGAACCCGGGGCGGCTGGGGACCCTGGGGTCGATCGTGGGGCAGTTCCTGTACCCGTTCCGGGCGATCGTGCGGTAACCCCCAAACCCCGACCATAGAGTAGGCCGTTCGGTCGGTCTCAACGCAAGCCCGATAGGGCGGCCTTCCTGTAGCCCAGGGTGTAAACCCTGGGCGGGTCGCGGCTGACGGTCCCAGGGTTCACACCCTGGGCTACGGGAAGGTCGCCCTCCGGGCTGACTTTGATGACCTCATCCTTTTGGACGCTTGCGCCGTCTCCCGTCCTCGCGGGAGAATGGGGACGACGCCCCCTGATATCCTGCCGACGCCCCGATGATCGACGTCCTCCCCCAACAACAGAAGGCGCTGCCGCACAGCGAGGAGTCGGAGCGCGCGGTGCTCGGCGGGGTGCTGCTCGACCCGTCGATCCTGCCCACGATCTCGGGGCGGCTGCGGGCGGAGGACTTCTACTCGGAGCGCCACCAGCTCCTCTACCAGGCGATGCTCGACCTCCAGGACGAGCAGGTGGAGATCGACCTGCGCACGCTGCAGGCGCGACTCGAGCAGCGCTCGCAGCTGGTGATGATCGGCGGCCTCGCCTACCTGACGGGGCTCGACCTCGACCTGCCGGACATCGGGCGGATCGACGCCTACGTCGAGATCGTCAAGGAGCGCTCGGTGCGCCGGCGGCTGATCCAGCTCTCGGGGCAGATCATCCGCAACTGCCTCGACGGCGGGCTCGAGGCGAAGGAGGCGCTGGGGCGGGCGGAGCAGGCGATCCTCGGGCTCGGCGAGGAGGCGATCCAGCGCGGCTTCGCGCAGCTGTCGAACGTCCTCCACGCCACCCTCGAGGAGCTCGAGGAGCGCCCGGGGACGATGCTGACCGGGGTGCCGAGCGGCTTCGTCGACTTCGACCGCATGAGCCAAGGGCTGAACAAGGGGAACCTGGTGATCATCGCCGGCCGCCCCGGCATGGGGAAGACCAGCTTCGCGCTCAACGTCTGCCAGCACGTGACGGTGCGCGAGCGGAAGACCGTGGGGATCTTCTCGCTCGAGATGAGCCAGCAGGAGCTGGCGCTGCGCATCCTCTGCTCGGAGGCGGACATCTCCTTCTCCCGCCTGCGCTCGAACCGGGTGTCGCAGAAGGAGTGGACGCGGATCATCCAGACCGTGCGGGCGATCGGCGACGCGCCGCTCTACATCGACGACTCGCCGAACCCGACCCTGCTCGAGGTCGCCTCGAAGGCGCGGCGGCTGAAGGCGGAGCGGGGGCTGGCGCTGATCGTCCTCGACTACCTCCAGCTGATGCAGGCGGGGGGGCGCTACGAGAACCGCAACCTCGAGATCGCCGCCATCAGCCGCGGCCTGAAGCAGCTCGCCAAGGAGCTCGAGATCCCGGTGATCGCCCTCTCGCAGCTCTCGCGGCAGACCGAGCGGCGGGGGAGCGACCACCGGCCGCAGCTCTCCGACCTGCGCGAGAGCGGCAGCATCGAGCAGGACGCCGACATGGTGGCGTTCATCTACCGCGACGAGGTCTACAACCCGACCGACGAGAACAAGGGGCTCGCCGAGCTGATCATCGCCAAGCACCGGAACGGCGAGACCGGCACCATCGACCTCGTCTTCCTCGGTGAGACCACCAGCTTCAAGAACCTCGACCGGCATGGATCGGACCCCGGCGCTGCTCCCTTCTGATCTGCTTTCGCAGCCGACGACGCCGGACGACGGGCCCGAGGGGCACGTGGGAGAACCTTCCGCCGTGGAGGATCTCCAGGCGGCGCTCCGCCCGGCGTGGGTGGACGTCGACCTCGGCGCCCTGGAGCGCAACGTGGCGGCGATCAAGGCGCGGATCGACGGACCGTCGAAACCGCTCATGATGGCGGTGGTCAAGGCCGACGCCTACGGCCACGGGGCGGTGGGGATCGCGCCGGTGCTCGAGGCGGCGGGGGTCGACTGGCTGGGGGTTGCGCTCCTCGAGGAGGGGGCGGTGATCCGCCGCGCCGGGGTCAAGCTGCCGATCCTTGTGCTCGGCACGGCGCGCCCGGAGAAGATCGCCCTCTACCGGCGCTACGGGCTCACCCCCACCCTGTCGTCGATGGCGGAGATCGCCCGCTGGCGCGAGTGGACGGCGGGGGAGCCCGCGGCGAAAACCCCGCAGGAGGTGCACCTCAAGGTCAACACCGGGATGGGACGGCTCGGGGTGTCGCTCGACGAGGCGCCGCGCGCGCTCGCGCTGGTCCGCGACAGCCCGGGGCTCCGCCTCGCCGGCCTGCTCTCCCACTTCGGCGACGCCGACGACCTGGCGAGCCCGCGCAACGCGGCTCAAGAAAACGCCTTCGCGACGGTGCTGGCGCTGCTCAATCCTGAAGAACGTGAAAGAATCCTCATCCACATGGCGAACAGCGCCGCCGCCCTCCACCTGCCGGAGAGCCGCTTCGCCCTGGTGCGGATCGGCATCGCCCTCTACGGGCTCGATCCCGTGCCGGGGGACCCGGAGGATGCAACCTCGGCCGCCGCGGCGCGTAACCCCCTGGAGCCCGTGATGTCCGTGCGGGCGCGCATCGTCCAGCTCCGCGAGGTGCCGGCGGGGACGGCGCTGTCGTACGGCGGGCGGACGGTGACCCGGCGGCGGAGCCGGATCGCGGTGGTGCCGGTGGGATACGCGGACGGCTACGCCTGGCGGCTGACCGGCCGGGCGGAGGCGCTGGTGCGCGGGAGTCGTGTTCCGGTGGCCGGTTCGGTTACGATGGACATGACATTGATCGACGTGACAGACGTCGGGGGTGAGGTGGGGGAGGAAGTGGTCCTGCTGGGCCGGCAGGGCGGCGAGGAGATCCGGGCGACGGAGCTCGCGGCGCACGCCGGGACGATCTCCTGGGAGATCCTCTGCCATCTGGGGCTGCGCTTGCCGCGCCGCTACGTGCGGGAGGGACGAGTGGAGGAGCTGATGTCGCGTTTCTCGCGGGAGGATTCTTGAAGACGCCGGGGCTGATCGAGAGATTTCTCGAGCAGATGGGGCGCTACGTGCAGATGGTGGGGCGGATCTTCGCCTGGACCTTCCGGCCGCCGTACGACTGGCGCGAGCTCTTCCGCCAGATGGTGAAGGTGGGGGTCAACTCGCTGCCGGTGGTGCTGCTGACCACGCTTTTCACCGGCATGGTGCTGGCGCTCCAGACCTTCTCGGTGCTGCGCCGCTTCAACGCCGAGAGCTTCGTGGGGTCGCTGGTGGCCCTCTCGATGGTGCGCGAGCTCTCCTCGGTCCTCTCGGGGCTGACCGTCGCCGGCCGCGCCGGCTCGGCGATGGGGGCCGAGCTCGGCACCATGCGGGTGACCGAGCAGATCGACGCCCTCGAGGTGATGGCGACCGACCCCGTCCACTACCTGGTGGTGCCGCGGGTGTGGGCCACCACGCTGACCATGCCGCTGCTGGTGGTGCTCGGCAACTTCATCGGCATCGCCGGCGGCTACGTGGTGGCGGTGGTGCTGATGAAGGCGAACCCGGTCAGCTACATCAACCGGACGTTCCAGTACATGGATATCAACGACCTCGTCTCGGGGCTGATCAAGGCGGCCGTCTTCGGCTTCCTGCTCTCCTCGATCGGCTGCCTGCAGGGGTTCTACACCTCCGGCGGCGCCGAGGGGGTGGGGCGCTCGACCACCGCCGCCGTGGTGGTGGCGAGCATGGCGATCCTGATCTCGGACTTCTTCCTGACCCGGCTGCTCTTCTGAGGACGACTGCTGATGGCGAATGAAACGCGGCAGCCGGTCTCACGAGGGCCTTCCGACCTGTCGGAGTCGGACCAGCCGAAGATCCACATCCGCGACCTGCACAAGTCGTTCGGGCCGAAGGTGGTGCTCGACGGCTTGAGCCTCGACGTGGCGCCGGCCGAGTCGCTGGTGATCATCGGCGGCTCGGGGACGGGCAAGAGCGTGATGTTGAAGCACATCATCGGCCTGCTCAAGCCCGACTCGGGGCTCGTCGAGGTCGACGGCATCCGCGTCGACACGCTCGGCAACCGGCAGATCACCGAGTTCCGCCGCAAGTTCGGCATGGCGTTCCAGGAAGGGGCGCTGTTCGACTCGATGACCATCTGGCAGAACGTCGCCTTCCCCCTCCAGCGGCTGACCAAGAAGTCGCACAAGGAGATCGACGAGCGGGTCAAGGAGTGCCTGGAGATGGTGCGCCTCGAAGGGGTGAGCGACAAGCTCCCCTCGCAGCTCTCGGGCGGCATGCGCCGCCGGGTGGGGTTCGCGCGGGCGGTGGCGCACGAGCCGGAGATCCTCCTCTTCGACGAGCCGACGACGGGGCTCGACCCGGTGACCACGGCGCTGATCGACGAGGTGATCATCGACCTCTCGGACCGCCTGAAGACGACCACCCTCACCATCACCCACGACATGGCGAGCGCGTTCCGCATCGGCGACCGTGTCGCCATGCTCTATCAGGGTAAAATCATCGCCGAGGCCCCCCCGGAGGAGTTCAAGAAACTCGAGGACCCGCGGGTCCAGCAGTTCATTCACGGGGAGGCGGACGGTCCGCTGTCCGAGGCGGCGCCGAAGAGCGCGGGCCCGCGGACGGCGCCCCGGACACCGGCAGCGGGAGAGCTATGAAATCACTGATCAAAGTCGGGGTCTTCGCGACCCTGTGTCTCATCGCCCTCGGCATTCTGATCTGGAAGATCGAGGACTGGAACCCGTTCGGCACCAAGGGGCAGCACTTCGACGCCGTCTTCGACTCGGTGGCCGGCCTCGACAACAAAGCCACGGTGCGCATCGCGGGGGTGCAGGTGGGGCAGGTGGACGGCGTCGGCCTCTCCGGGACGCGGGCGCTCATCCACCTGGTGCTCGACAAGCCGCAGCCGCTCACCGTCGGCACCAAGGCGAAGATCGCCACCCTCGGCCTGCTCGGCGAGAAGTACGTCGAGCTGATCCCCGGCCCCCTGAACGCGCCGCGGCTCCCCCCGGGCACCGTCCTCGAGGGGACGACGCCGCCCAGCCTCGACGACGCGATGGCGAAGATCAACGACATCGGCTCGGCGATCCAGCAGGTCACCGGCCAGCTCGCCGGCACCGACGTCGGCGGCGGCCTGAACCGCCTCGCGGCGGACGTCCAGCTCACCTCGGCCGAGATCCGCGCCATGGTGGCGGAGAACCGCGCCAACGTCGCCCAGGGGATCCGCAACTTCGACCAGCTGACGGCGATCCTCGCCCGCGAGCTGCCGCGCCTCGCCGCCGAGACCAACCGCGCCCTCGACCAGATCTCCTCGCTGGTGCAGGAGAACCGCGGCAACGTCTCGGCGAGCCTGGGGAACATCAAGGAGCTGACGGGGAAGCTGCAGACCTCGGCCGACAACCTCAACAAGATCTCCGACAAGATCGCGAGCGGCCAGGGGACGATCGGCAAGCTGGTCAACGACGAGAAGGCCTACAACGACGTCCTCTCGACCCTCGACAGCATCCAGACCGGGGTGTCCAGCTTGAGCGAGAGCTTCGGGGGCCTGAACAAGTTCAAGATCGACCTCGACATGCAGGCCTTCTATCTGCAGAAGACCAAGGATTCGCAGTCCGGCCTGCGCCTCGACATCGACCCCCAGGACGGCAAGCACCTCTACCGCGCCGGCCTGGTCAGCACCCCCGAGGGGAAGCGGACGGACAAGACGCAGACCTACACGGTGACCCCGCCGAGCGGCATCCCCGAGACGACGACCATCCATACCGTCTCGGATGAACGGAGCTATTCGGCGACCGGCCTCTTCGGTTACAAGGGACCGATGGACACCCGCCTCTACACCGGCATCATCGAAGGGAGCGGCGGCGCCCAGATCGAGTACCCGCTGCCGGTCTTAGACCGCCGTCTCCTCCTCTCCTTCGAGGCCTTCGACTTCAACCGGCCGAACGACGAGAACGCCCACCTCCGCCTCCTCGGCCGCTACCAGTTCGCCCCCAACCTCTACCTCGTCGGAGGCTACGACGACCCCCTCGTCCAGAAGCGCCGCTCCTTCTTCCTCGGCGCCGGCATCAAGTGGACCGACGACAACATCAAGAAGCTGCTGGGTCTGGCGAGCTCGGGGATCCGGTAGGGTTCAGGAAATCTGCCCGAAGTCTGATCGAACGACAAAGGGCGGCCGCGAGGCCGCCCTTTTTATTGGAACCGTTTGCTGATCTGAGCCGCAAACCCTTCGAGGTCCCCAAGATCCTCCCGGATCGCGTCGTAGACCCTTCCGTGGTCGATCTCCAGATAGAGATGGACCAGCACGTTGCGGAACCCCATCCAGCGCTTCAGCCGGTCGGACTGATCCTGATCGATCAGCTCCTCCTCGTGGAGGACCTCGATGGCGTTCTTGTAGGTCTCGGCCTGAGCGTAGCCCTGGTCGGCGATCACGTGCTGCGCGATGTCGAGGACGGCTTCGCAGGCGAGATGGAGATATCGCTCGGCGAGGTGGTGGAGCGCCGGCTCGGCGATGAACTGCTCGCGGGGGTAAGCCCGGAACGCGCGCAGCTCAGCGAGGTAGCTTTCCAACGCGCTTAAGCGACTCGATAGCTTTTGCTGATCGACCACTCGGCTCCCCTCGTTCCAGTCGGCGCTTCTGCGCCTCGCGGTAGATCCGCCGGTAGTATTCGGAATCGCCGTACTCGCGCATGGTGCGGACCCGCAACTCTTTCCAGGCGTCGTTGTCGCGGTTGAGCAGGACCCGGCCGGTCACCATGATCCGCTGCCGCAGGAAATCCGGCGCCTCGTCGAGGAGGATCACGTCGACGCGGCCGTCGGGCGCCAGGTCGGCGAGGGCGACCGCGAGGTCCGCCTGGAGGTAGCGGCGGGCCCGGGAGTCGGTGGTGTCCGGGAGGACGGCGATGTCGAGGTCGCTGTCCGGGCGGTGGGACCCTTGGGCCCGCGAGCCGAAGAGGACCAGGACCGCGATCCCCGGGAGGGGCTCGGCGGCGTGGAGGATCTCTTCGTCGAGGGTCGGCATATCTGGGATTCTATCAAAAGCCGGGCGGGAGCCGGGCTTTTCAATTTCAAGTTTACTTGTCTGGCTCCGAAGCAACCCCAACCAGCTCGGCCAGCTCCTGCAAGACCGCCCCTTGGGCCGTGGAAAATGGCTTTTCGCCTCTGCGGATCGCGGCAATCTCCTTCATAGTCTCCGCGGTAGCGGTGGGATCGTGGCGATTCGAAACTAAGCGAGCCCACAGAAACTCCGCCTCGCGGCAGGCCCTTCTGCGATCCTCGACCAGTTGATCCCGCAGATTGAGCCCTAGGATGTCGATGCAGGCTTGTCCCCGCGCAGTGCGATGAGCCATCAGTCCCGTCTTGGTATCGACCACCAGGTGATGTCTCGGGTCGTCGTCCTCTTTGTCGCTCAGCGGATTGATGAGCAAAGGCTTTTCCTGCGTCACTTCTTCAGGCCGCTGGGCGTGGCGGCCTTCAACCGGAAAACGAGTGTGCTTCCCGACCCTACTCCCCTGGCGGACATCGGCTTGGTTACATTTGACGCACGATGGAAGCAGGTTCGTCCATTCGTACGCCAGCCAGTAATAGCCTGGATGCTCAACAGGCTCACGGTTGGCGTCGACCCGTATCTGCCCTTCTTCATCGAGAAGGTAGACCGGCTGGCCATTCTCATCGGAGATCCCGGCCTTTGGCCGGAAATGCTCCACGTCTCCGTGTTGGTAGTCGTGGATCGGCCCTTCGCAGTAGGCGCACTTGCCATAGAAGGGCGGCCCGGAAGCGAAGAAATATTCGTCCTTGACGCTCCTGCGCTTGTATAGGTCACTGACCGCCGGCTTTTCGCCGCGGGTGACTTGTTGCACCAGCTCCTCAACTGCCTTGGAGCAGTCCGAGATCCAACGCTTCCAGGTGGGGGAGCTCAGGGGGAGTCGCGGAATGCGCCTCACGCATCAGGCTCCGACCGGAACAGCTCGCGGAGCTGTCGTCTGGTTTCGAGGTCGAGCAGTTCCGGATCGGCGGAGGTGTTCATCTCGCGCAGCGTCTTATCGACCGCGGCTTCCACTTCCTGCTCGAACGGCCGCTCGCCAAAGTGCAAGTTCTGATCAAGCCGTTCCGACAGGAGCTTGAGCTCGGATTCCTCCTCGGCGGTACGCTCCGTTTTGCCGCGCAGCTCGGCGAAATGGTCGAGTTCGCTCTCCGAGCCCAGGCTGCGGCTGGTGACCAAACCGAAGGCCTCGGAGGTGAGGACTTGGTCAGCGCGCAGGCCCGCCAGCTCTTGCCGATCGATGATCACCAGCTCCGGCGATTCGTTGATGTGGGCCTTGATACGGCAGATCAGTGCATCCTCGAAGTCGGCCGACGCCGCGGCCAAGAGCGGCGTGTGGGTTGTGGCGAAGATCTGCGTTGCTGGGAATTGTTGACGCAGGCGGTTGATGATGTGGCGCTGCCAGACCGGATGCAGGTGCTGCTCCAGCTCGTCGATGAGAAGGATGCCACCGAGCTGGCGGCCTCCATTGAAGCGCCCCGCATAGACGCCCCAACCAATAAAATCGAGCACCCATTGCATTGTGCTGCGATAGCCGTCCGACAAGACTCTCAGCGCTTGGTGGCCCCAAGGGCCTTCGATGACGGGGCCAGTCTTGGGGTACGTGACTTGATAATCTGGAGCGTCGAGCATCAGGATCTGCAGGACCTCCCGCTCGATTTCCTGCCGCAAGGCTGGGCTCTGGCGCAGCAGCACCAGCTCGGGGTTTTGCAGCGATGTCCCGTCGTCGAAGAGAGTTCGGACTGCGTCGCGGACGGTATAGGTCTCGAAGCCTGCGTGCGCTTGGCGTCCGCGGTTGGTGCCGTATCCACAGACAAAGAGCCGGTTCCAAGGGAAGGCCTGCGGCGGATCGGTTTCCTTACGCACTTTTTCTTCACCGGTCGATTCGTCACGGAGTAGCTTGGTCACAATCGAAAGGTCGCAATCGTTCTCTTCGTCATACAACTCGATCCGGATCACCGCAGAGTCGGCACTTTCCCGGATCAGGCTACCGGGTAATTCGCGCATCAAGGCGGCGGCGCCGCTCTCCTGGCACAATCCCAGGGCGAGGCTGCGCAGTATCGTTGACTTTCCGGCGGCGTTGTCGCCTAGCACAGTGATCCATCCGGTTTCTTCAGCAACCGTAAGATCCAGCCTCTCGAAGCAGCGGACGTTCTCTAGCAGAAGTCGCCGGATGCGAAGCCGTCCGCTTACAGGGTCGATTGTGGGAAGAAATTCTCGTAATGGCTCGCCTGTTTTGGCTTGACTCAGCTTCTGAAGGCCGCGGATTAATCTTTGGAGCCCAGCCGAACTGTTGATAAGCTCGCCGCGAAGATTCCGCAAAGCGGTCATATGTCGAGATATGGATGACACACGGTGTGGGAAAATGAACCTCGCTAAGGTAGAGGAAACAGATTGGCGGAAGACGCTTGCTTCACAAAGGGCTGGAATGATTCTTTTTTCGCTCTCTAAGGCTAGCTCCAATTCTTGGTTCTGTGCCTTGTCAGAAAAACTGTAACTTGATAGTAGGATCAGTAGAACGTCGCTGGAATTGAGCGCCTTTTTCATCTCCGCACGCAACGGAGATCCTAGTTCCACTTCCTCCTCTTCGGCCATCCAGACATTGAGGTCGGCCGCTCGCAGCGATCTATGGACCGAACGCGCCAATTCCAAATCCACGGCTGAGTGGCTGATGAAGATCTTGAAGGACCCAAGCTGGCTGTTGTCTACCATGAGACGATTATCGCAGAGAGCGAGCTCGTTGACGAACACAAGAGCCTAGACTGAAGGCCAGACTTTCAACCTCAGCATAAAGAACGGAAGCATCAATCCCTGCCGGGCACCTCACCTCCTTCTGCTCGGCCATAGGGTTGTCGATCCGCGCGATCCAAATTCCAGCCTAATCCGCAGCTGATCTCTCTGAGATTGTGATACCGTCCGTGGTACTATGGCCTTGCCGCGAGTGGTGCTCGACACCAACGTCATCGTCTCGGCGTTCCGTTCCCGGAGGGGGCCGGCGTTCTCCCTGGTCTCTCGGATCGGGACGGGCCATTTCGAGGTGGCTGTCTCGGTGCCGCTCGTGCTGGAGTACGAGGAGGTGTTGGCCCGGGCCACGAGCCTGCAGGAGACGGACGTGCTGGCCGTCTTGGGCTTTCTCTGCTCGGTCGCTCACCGGCAGAACATCTTCTACCTGTGGCGGCCGATCCTGCCTGATCCCAAGGACGACATGGTCCTGGAGCTTGCCGTCGCTTCGAGGTCGCGCGCCATCGTCACCTACAACCAGCGCGACTTCTTGTCGGCAGACAAGTTTGGAATCCAGATCTTGACCCCAGAGACCTTCCTTCGCGAGATAGGAGTTTGAACATGGCGACACTCAGCTTGAGACTCCCTGATTCTCTCCACCGCCACCTCAAGGAGCTGGCGGAGAAGGAGAAGGTCTCGATCAACCAGCTCATCAGCACGGCGGTCGCCGAGAAGATGTCGGCGCTGATGACGGTCGACTATCTCGAGGGCTTGGCGCGGGGAGGGAGCCGGGAAGCCTTCGAAGCCGTGCTCGCCAGAGTTCCCGATGCGGAGTCCGACCCCTGGGACCGCTGGGCCGCGGACAAGAAAGGCTGACTCTCATGGACAAGAAAGCCTTGAAGCGCGAGTACAAGGAGACCGCCCGGCCGATGGGGGTTTATCAGATCCGCAACACGGTGAACGGCAAGGTGCTGCTCGGCACCAGCACCGACCTGCCGTCGATCCTCAACCGCCGGCGGGGGGAGCTGGCTGCCGGCCGGCATCAGAATTCCGCGCTGCAGAAGGATTTGAAGGAGCTGGGGGCGGACGCGTTCGAGGTGGGGATCCTCGACACGCTGCCGCCGTCCGAGCAGCCCGGCTACGATCCGGCGGACGACCTCGCGGCGCTCGAGGGGTTGTGGCTCGAGAAGCTGCAGCCGTACGGGGAGAAGGGGTACCATGCAGCGCCGAAGGCATAAAAAAAGCCCGGCCGCGGGGCCGGGCTTTGGATCAGCGAGAGAGAGGTGATCCTCCTCCGGCGGCCTCGACGGGGACCTCCGCCTCGGCCTCCCTGGGGTTTTCGATCGCGATGGCGAGCTGCCCGTCCTTCATGTCGACCTTGAGCAGGGCGCCCTCGTGGATGTCGCCGCCGATGAGGGCGCGGGCGATGCGCGATTCCAGCTCGTGCTGGAGGAAGCGCTTGAGCGGCCGCGCGCCGTAGACGGGGTCGAAGCCTTCGCGGGCCACGAACTCTCGGGCGGGCTCGGAGAGCTCGAGGCGGACGCCGCGGTCGAGCAGGCGGCGGCGCAGGTCCTCGGTCTGCAGGTCGACGATCTTCTCGATCTCCTCGAGCTTGAGCGGCTTGAAGAGCACGATGTCGTCCACCCGGTTGAGGAACTCGGGGCGGAAGTGGCTGCGCAGCTCGCCCATCACCGCCCGGCGGGCGGACTCGGTGATCTCGCCGGTCGCCATCACCCCTTCGAGCAGGTGCATCGAGCCGATGTTCGAGGTCATGATGATCACCGTGTTCTTGAAGTCCACCGTGCGCCCCTGCGAGTCGGTCACCCGCCCGTCGTCGAGGATCTGGAGGAGCACGTTGAAGACGTCGGCGTGCGCCTTTTCGATCTCGTCGAAGAGGATGGCGGAGTAGGGCTTGCGGCGCACCGCCTCGGTGAGCTGCCCCCCTCCTCGTAGCCGACGTAGCCCGGCGGGGCGCCGATCAGCCGCGACACGTTGTGGCGCTCCATGTACTCGCTCATGTCGATGCGGATCAGGTTGTCCTCGCTGTCGAAGAGGGTCTGCGCCAGCGTCTTCGCGAGCTCCGTCTTGCCGACGCCGGTCGGCCCCAGGAAGAGGAAGGAGCCGATCGGACGGCGGGCGTCCTTGATGCCGGCGCGGGCGCGGAGGACGGCGTCGGTGACCAGGCGGACCGCCTCGTCCTGGCCGACCACCCGCTGGTGGAGGATCTCCTCCATGCGCAGGAGCTTGTCGCGCTCCCCCTCGACCAGGCGGGTCACCGGGATTCCCGTCCAGCGGGAGACGATCTCGGCGACCTCCTCCTCGGTCACCTCCTCGCGCAGGAGCTGGCCGCCGGACTTCTGCTGCTCGGCGAGCTGGCGCTCGCGCTCCTTGACCTGCGCCTCGAGCTGGGGGAGCGTGCCGTAGCGCAGCTCGGCCCCCTTGTTCAAGTCGTACTGCCGCTCGGCGAGCTCGATCTCCTGGCGGATCTGCTCGATCTGGCCGCGCAGCTGGCGCACCTCCTCGATCGACGACTTCTCGGCCTCCCACTGCGCGCGCATGGCGTCCGCCTTCGATTTCAGGTCGGCCAGCTCGCGGCGCAGGTCGTCGAGCCGCTCCTGGCTCGCCTTGTCCTTCTCCTTCTTGAGGGCGGCCTCCTCGATCTCGAGCTGCATCACCCGGCGGGTGACCTCGTCGAGCTCCTGCGGCATCGAGTCGATCTCGGTGCGCAGCATGGCGCACGCCTCGTCGATCAGGTCGATCGCCTTGTCGGGGAGGAAGCGGTCGGTGATGTAGCGGTTCGAGAGGACCGCGGCGCCGACCAGGGCGTTGTCCTGGATGCGCACGCCGTGGTGCACCTCGAAGCGCTCGCGCAGGCCGCGCAGGATCGAGATGGTGTCCTCGACCGTCGGCGGATCGACCTGCACCGGCTGGAAGCGGCGCTCGAGGGCGGCGTCCTTCTCGATGTTCTTGCGGTACTCGTCGAGCGTGGTGGCGCCGATGCAGTGCAGCTCGCCGCGCGCCAGCATCGGCTTCAGCAGGTTGCCGGCGTCGGGGGAGCCCTCGGTCTTGCCGGCGCCGACGATGGTGTGCAGCTCGTCGATGAAGAGGAGGATGCGCCCCTCGCTCTGCTTGATCTCGTTGAGCACCGCCTTCAGGCGCTCCTCGAACTCGCCGCGGTACTTGGCGCCGGCGAGCAGCGACCCCATGTCGAGCGAGAAGACGGCGCGGTCCTTCAGCCACTCGGGGACGTCGCCGCGCACGATGCGCTGCGCGAGACCCTCGACGATGGCGGTCTTGCCGACCCCCGGCTCGCCGATCAGCACCGGGTTGTTCTTGGTCTTGCGCGACAGGATGCGGATCACCCGCCGGATCTCCGCGTCGCGGCCGATCACCGGATCGAGCTTGTTGCGCCGCGCCTCGGCCACCAGGTCGACGCCGTACTTCTCGAGCGCCTCGTAGGAGACCTCCGGCATGGCGCTGGTGACCCGCTGGTTGCCGCGCACGGCGGTCAGCGCGGCGAGGACCGAGCTGCGGGTCAGCTTGTGCTGCGCCAGCAGGCGCCCGAGCGCCGAGGAGGAGCCCTCCTCGATCATCGCGAGCAGCAGGTGCTCGACCGAGACGTACTCGTCCTTCAGGCGCTTCGCCTCGTCCTCGGCGCGCACCAGGATCTGTTGCAGCCGCTGGGTGAGATAGATCTTCCCGGCCTCGGCGCCGGGGCCCGAGACCTTCGGGCGGCGGGAGAGCTCGCGCTCGACCTCGGCCTTGAGCGTCTCGGTCGACACTTCCATGCGGCCGAGCAGGCGGGGGATCAGCCCCTCCGGCTGCTCGAGGAGGGCGAGGAGCAGATGCTCGCCGTCGACCTCCTGATGTCCGTAACGGAGCGCCTTCGTCTGGGCGCTCTGCAGCGCCTCCTGCGACTTCTGCGTCATCCGATTGATGTCCATGATCGATATACCTCCGGATTTAGACTTGTTCTTCGACTTCCTCTTCCTCCATCTCCTCGACCTCCGCCCCCCGCTCGGCCTCCGCCGCCGCGAGCTGGCGGTAGAGATCGCGCTCGCGGTCGGTCAGCGCCTCGGGGATCACGATGCGGATCTCCGCCAGCAGGTCCCCTTTATCCCCCTTGCCGCCGCCGGCCTTGGCCAGGCCGCGCCCGCGCAGGCGGATCTTGCGGCCGGAGGAGGAGCCGGCGGGGATGCGCACGCGCAGCGTCGTGGTCGGCGTCTCGACGTCCGCCTCCCCCCCCAGCGCGGCCACGGCCGGCGACACGGGGACGTGGGTGACGATGTCCGATCCCTCGACCTTGAAACGGGAGTCGGGGGCGATCTCGATCTTGAGCAGCAGGTTCCCGTTGGCGGCGCCACCGATCCCGGAGCCCCCCTGGCCGGCGAGGCGGATCTTCTGCCCCGAGCGGACCCCTTCGGGGATCTTGACGGTCAGCGTCTTGCGCGAGCCGGTGTTGGGGTCGGAGATCGTCAGCTCGCGCGAGCCGCCGCGCACCGCCTCCTCGACGGAGAGGGTGATCGTCGCCTCGGTGTCCGCCCCCTCCTGCGGGCCGCCGCCGAAGCCGCCGAACCCGCCCCCGGGGAAGCCACCCGCTGCGCCGCCGGCGCGCCGCCGGCCGCCCTGCGCCCCGGCGCCGAACAGGTTCTCGAAGAAGTCGCTGAACCCGGCGCCGCCGCCCCCCTGGAAGTCCCGGAAGTCGAAGCCGGCGCCCTGGCCGGCGTTCTCCCAGCCCGGGGGCGGGCCGGCCTGGCGGTTCCAGTTGGCGCCGAACTGGTCGTACTTCTTCCGCTTCTCCGGGTCCTTCAGGACCTCGTTGGCCTCGCCGATCTCCTTGAAGCGGACCTCGGCCTTGGGATCCTTGTTGACGTCCGGGTGGAACTTGCGCGCCAGCTTCCGGTACGCCTTCTGGATGTCCTCCTGGGAAGCATCCTTCTTGACTCCCAGAGTCTTGTAATAGTCCTTGTATTCCAAGAGATCGTCTCCTCACGGCCAACATTTGAGTCCACAAGTCACGGATTGAGTGCTTGTGACTCACATCATAGAACGGTTGACGGGGGGTTGTCATTCCCTCGCGGCATGACGGGAAGGCACGAAAAAAGGCGCGGTCGAAACCGCGCCTTTTGCTCATGGCCGCTGGAGCCCGGAAGCTGAAGGAATCGCGCTCAGGGAGCGGTGAGGCCGAAGTGCTCGTAGTTCTTGGCGATGAACGCCTTCCACTTGTCGGGGGTCTCTTCCGCCGGGTAGATCGCCTCGACCGGGCAGGCGTCGACGCAGAGGCCGCAGTCGATGCACTCTTCGGGGTGGATGTAGAGCATCTCCCAGTCTTCCTTCTTGCCGTAGATGCAGTCGACCGGGCAGACATCCACACAGGCGGTGTCCTTCACGCCGATGCAGGGTTCGGTAATGATATGAGTCACTTAGGGCTCCTCCTTTGGCGGCCGTATAGGATGCTGCAGTCCCTCTGGGGCGGGGATTATAGCGTGCCCGCTCCGGATGAGAACCGCCGCGGCGAAAACTCCGGGATCTCCGCCTCCCTAGAGGAGAGTGCGAGCCGCGCCACTTCGCGCGCCGTCCACGGAGCGAGCAGGATGCCGTTGCGGAAATGGCCGGTGGCGACGAGCACCGGCCAGTCCGCCCCGTCCGTCTCCGGCCCCTGAGGGAGCCGGCCGAGGATCGGCAGGTCGTCGGGAGTGCCGGGGCGGAGACCCGACCAGAGAGTCTCGAGGTGGGCCTCTTCGAGGCCGGGGAAGAGGCGGCGGGCGAAGTCGAGGAGGGCGCCGACCCCCGCCACGGTGTTGTGCTTGGCGAACCCCGCCTCCTCGACCGTCGAGCCGACGAGGAGCCCGGTGGCGCCGCGGCGCACGGCGTAGGTGTGCCCCTGGCGGACGCTGCCGGTCCACGGCCACTCGATGCCGCCGAGCATCAGCATCTGGCCGCGCACCGGGCGCAGGGGGAGGGGAGGGAGCCCCGGGATGCGGCCGCTCCAGGCGCCGGCGGCGAGCACCAGCAGGCGCGCCTCCTTGCGCCAGTGGTGGCCGTGCACGAGAACCGTGGTGTCTCCCGGCGTGCCCGGCGCCCGCCGTTCGACGCTCGCGACCTCGCTGTGGTAGTGGAGGGTGACGCCCAGCTTCTGGACCGCCTGGGCCAGCACGGCGCAGAGCTGGACGTTGTCCACCCGGTGCTCGGCGGCGAGATGGACGGCGCGGCGGACGCCGGGCGCGATGTCCGGCACCCAGTGGCGCAGCACCGCGGGCTCGACGTCCCGCGCCTGCTCGCCCGCCTCGCGCGCCGCGGCGACGGTCGCTTCGAGCCCGGCGTCGTCCTCGGGGTCGAGCGCCACCAGCAAGGAGCCGCTGGTGTCGTAGGCGACCGAGAGGCCGGTCTCCCCTTCGAGCGCGGCGACCCACGGCCCCCACAGGGAGAGCGCCTCGCGGCAGGCGTCCAGGAAGACGCGGGGAGCGGAATCCTCGGTCAGCGGCGCCAGCATGCCGGCGGCGGCGGTCGAGGCCTCGGCGCCGGCCGGCAGGCGCTCGACGATCTCCACCCGCAACCCGGCGAGGGCGAGCTCGCGGGCGCAGGCGAGGCCGATGATGCCGCCGCCGAGGACGAGGACGTCGGGGTGCGTCAAGCCTGGGACCCCTTCCCGGAGAAAGCGGCCGCTTCGACCGAGAAGGCGGCGTCGAAGGCGGCGAGGGTGGCGACGATCTCCGCCTCGCCGTGGGCGGTCGACAGGAACATCGTCTCGTAGGGGGAGGGGGGGAGATGGACGCCGCCGTCGAGCAGGTGGTGGAAGACGCGGGTGAAGCGCGCGCGGTCGGTGGCGGTGACGTCCTCCATGCGCCGGAGCGGCGCGTCGTCCTGTTCGCTGGTGATGAAGAAGAGCCCGATCATCGACCCCTGGCGCTGGATGCGGAGGGGGATGCCGTGGCGGCGGCCGGCCGCCTCGATCCCCGCCTGCAAGCGGGCGGCGGTCGCCTCGAGCCGCTCGTAGGGGCAGGGATCGTCCTTCCCCAGCTCGGCGAGGGCGGCGCGGCCGGCGGCGACGGCGAGCGGGTTCCCGGACAGCGTCCCGGCCTGGTAGACCGGGCCCGCGGGGGCGATCCGCCGCATCAGGTCGCGCGGGCCGGCGTAGGCGGCGAGCGGCAGGCCGCCGCCGATCACCTTGCCGAGAGTGGTCAAGTCCGGCCGCACGTCGAGCAGGCTCTGCGCGCTCCCCCAGCCGACCCGGAAGCCGGTCATCACCTCGTCGAAGATCAGCAGCGCGCCGTGGCGGTCGCAGAGCTCGCGCAGGCCGGCGAGGAAGCCGGGGACCGGCGGCACCAGGTTCATGTTGCCGGCGATCGGCTCGACGATCACCGCGGCGATCGAGCCGGGGTGCGCCGCAAACAGGCGCTCGACGGCATCGAGGTCGTTGTACGGGGCGAGCAGGGTGTCGGCCACCACGGCGGCGGGGACGCCGGGGGAGGAGGGGACGCCGATCGTCGCCGCGCCGGAGCCGGCGGCGATCAGGAAGGGGTCGGCGTGGCCGTGATAGCACCCCTCGAACTTGACGAAGCGGTCGCGCCCGGTGGCGGCGCGGGCGAGGCGCAGGGCCGACATCGTCGCTTCGGTCCCCGAGTTGACCAGGCGGACCATGTCGACCGACGGCAGCGCGGCGACGATCGTCTCCGCGATCTCCACCTCGGCGAGGGTCGGCGCGCCGAACGCCGTGCCGCGGCCGAGCGCCTCGGCGATCGCCGCCACCACCGCCGGGTGGCGGTGCCCCAGGATGTGCGGGCCGTAGCCGCCGATGTAATCGACGTAGCGCCGGCCGTCCTCCCCCTCGAGATATGCCCCCTGCGCCGAGCGCACGAAGACCGGGGAGCCGCCGACGCCGCGGAAGGCGCGCACGGGAGAGTTGACGCCGCCGGGGAGGACCTTCTCGGCCCGTTCCATCAGGGTCATCTTGAGCCCCTCCTGGGAGCGCCGGCGTCCCGCCGGCTACTAACCAAAAAACAGAAAAGAAACGGATTAGTAGCCGGCGGGACGCCGGCGCTCCCAGGAAAGGCCCTCACGGCAAAGGCTCCCGAGTTTTTCATTCCACCCACCCCACGGCCAGCAGCCGCGCCGCCTCGCGGGCGGCGTAGGTGAAGATGAGGTCGGCGCCGGCGCGGCGGATGGCGACCAGCGACTCCATCATCACGCGGTCGTAGTCGATCCAGCCGCGCTCGGACGCGGCCTTGAGCATCGCGTACTCGCCGCTGACGTGGTAGGCGGCGAGCGGCAGGTCGAAGCGCTGGCGCAGGGCGGCGAGGATGTCGAGGTAGGCGAGGGCGGGCTTGACCATCAGCATGTCCGCCCCCTCCTCGACGTCGAGCGCCGCCTCGCGCAGCGCCTCGCGGCCGTTGGCGGCGTCCATCTGGTAGGCGCGGCGGTCGCCGAACTGCGGCGCCGACTCGGCGGCCTCGCGGAAGGGGCCGTAGAAGCCGCTGGCGAACTTGACGGCGTAGGAGAGGATCGGCGTGCCGGAGAAGCCGGCGCCGTCGAGCGCCCTGCGGATGGCGCCCACCCGGCCGTCCATCATGTCCGAGGGGGCGATCACGTCCGCCCCCGCCTCGGCGAGCGACACGGCCTGCTTCGCGAGGTTGGCGACGGTGGCGTCGTTGTCGACGTGCTCGCCGTCCAGCACACCGCAGTGGCCGTGGTCGGTGTACTCGCAGAAGCAGACGTCGACCACCTTGACCAGACCCGGGACCTCGGCGGCGAGGGCGCGGAGAGCCCGCTGCACGATGCCGTCCGGCGACCAGGAGGAGCTGCCGGTCGCGTCCTTGCTCTCCGGCAGGCCGAAGAGGATGACGGCGCGCACCCCTTCGGCGAGCGCCTGGCGCGAGGTCTCGACGATCTGGTCGACCGACTGCTGGAAGACCCCGGGCATCGAGGAGACGGCGCGGTTGATCCCTTCGCCGGGGACGACGAAGAGGGGGAGCGCCAGGTTGTCCGGAGAGAGCCGGGTCTCCCGCACCAGACGGCGGAGCTCGGGAGAGCGCCGGAAACGGCGGAGCCGGGTTTCAGGGAATGCCATGCCCCGGGTTGTATCGCGGCAGGTGCGAGAATGCAACGCCCACCCCCGGGCAGGACAGCGGGGTGGGCGTTGCAGCGGCTCTAGGCGCAGCCGGTCACGACGAACGAGCAGTCGACGTGATGGGTGGCGCACCCCGTGACGATGAACGAGCAGTCGACCTGGGTGGCCGCACCGCCCACCGCCTTCAGCTGCCCCTCCTCCAGGCTCCGCAACGTCTCCCGGCTGAGCGAGAGCTTCTTCATCGACCTCTTCATCGCGCTCCTCCTTTCTGGGGCTCGAGCCCCGATGCAGGTCCTGAATCACAGTGCCGCCGCGGCGGCCGAGCGGGACCCGGAGGCGGGATCGGTGCGGATCGGATATAGTCATGCCGCTCTGCGGCAAAGATCCGCCGAGACCCGGCAGAAGGTGAGGGAAGGCTCGACATGGCACTGATCGAACGGCTCGCGCACCGCCAGCTCCTGGTGGTCACCGGCAAGGGCGGGGTGGGGAAGACGGTGGTCTCGGCGACCCTGGGGCGGGCGCTCGCCGCGGCGGGACGGCGCACCCTGGTGGTCGAGGTCGATCCGCGCGAGAACCTGCACCAGATGATGGGGACGCCGCCGTCGGGGGGCGACATCATGGCGGCCGAGCCGCGCCTCTGGGTGCAGAACCTGAAGCCCCGGCAGGTGCTCGACCAGGTGGTGCGCGACCAGCTCAAGCTCGAGCTGATCGCCCGCCGCGTCCTCGACAGCCCGATCTACCAGCAGTTCGCGACCGGCGCCCCGGGCCTGAAGGAGATCGCCATCCTCGGCCACGCCTACCGGATGCTCAACGGCCTCGGGGAGCCGGGGACGCCGGAGATCGACACCGTGATCCTCGACGCGCCGGCGACCGGCCACGGGGTCACCCTGCTCGCCGCGCCGGCGCTGGTCTCCGAGGTGATCACCAACGGGCCGTTCGCGCGGATGGCGAAGGACCTCGCCGGCCTGATCGCCGACCCGGAGCGCTGCGGCATCGTGGTCGTCACCCAGGCCGAGGAGATGCCGGTCGAGGAGGCGCTCGAGCTGCGCACCGCCCTCCAGGAGCGGATCGGGCGCGCCCCCGAGCTGCTGGTGATCAACGGCCTGTTTCCGCCGGCGCCCTCCTCCGAGGAGCCTGACAACGAATTGGTTTCGCTCTGGCGCCGCCGCCGGCGGCTCAACGAGCGCGAGCTGGCGCGGCTCCGGGCGGACTGGCCGGGGCCGAGCGTCGAGCTGCCGCAGCTGCCGCTCGACCGCGGCCTGCCGCTGCTCGGCACCCTCGGCCGCTGCCTGGCCGAGTCGGCCCGCAAGCTGGAAGGGAAGCTGGAAGGGGGACACGCATGGAGCTGATCTCGGGGGAGCATCCGCTGATCATCGTGGTCGGCTCGGGGGGCGTCGGCAAGACGACCCTGGCCGCCTCGCTCGGCGCCCTCTCCGCCCGCGCGGGGCGGGACACGCTGGTGATGACCTTCGATCCGTCGCTGCGCCTGAAGCAGACGCTGGGGGTGGGGGAGGAGGCGAAGCTGCGCGAGGTGCCGGTGGCCTTCGACGCGCCGGGGAAGCTCCACGCGAGCCTCCTCGACGCGCGGCTGACCTTCGACCGGCTGATCGAGCGCTACGCGCCGGACGAGGAGTCGCGGCGCCGGGTGCTCGGCAACCGCTTCTATCAGCACCTCTCGGGGACCCTCGGCGGCATCCTCGAATACATGGCCGTCGAGCGCCTCTTCGAGGTGGCGGCGGACGGCCGCTACGCCCAGGTGGTGCTCGACACCCCGCCCACCCGCCAGGCGCTCGACTTCCTCGAGGCGCCGAAGCGGATCGTGGGCTTCCTCGACAGCGGCGCCCTCAAGGTGGCGCTCAAGCCCTGGTTCGACGACGAAGGGCGCCTGCGCGCCGCCTCGAAGTGGGGGATGCTGGGGCGGCGAGCCGAGCGCTTCCTCGACGAGGTGGTCGGCATGGACCTGCTGCGCGACATGGCCGAGTTCTTCCAGGCCTTCGGCCCGCTCTACGAGGGGTTCCGCGGTCGGGCGCTGGAGGTCGAGGAGCTGCTGAGCTCGAAGAAGACCCTCTTCGTCCTCGTCTCGGGGCCCGGCGAGGAGCGCATCCCGGACACCCTCTTCTTCGCCCGCAAGCTCCAGGAGGCCGGCTACAACCTGGGGCCGGTGGTGGTCAACCGCGTGCACCCCCGGTTTTTGGTGGAAGGGGAGCCGCCGGCCTCCGGCGATGCCTGCGTGCCGACCGGCTGGGAGCTCCTCACCTGGGCCGGCGAGCGCGACCGCCGCGGCCTGGTCGAGCTCGCCAAGCTCCTCCCCCGCGAGCAGCCGCTCGTCGACCTCCCCCTGATGCCCGACGAGCCGACCGACCTCCCCGCCCTCGAGGCTCTGGGAAGGCAGCTTCAGGGGCGGCTGGCGGAGTGGGAGCGCGGGCTCAGCCGACCGTCGTAGGGCAGAGTGCCAAGGACAAAGGACCTCAAGGACCACAAGGACGAGGAAAGAAAGACTGTCCCTGCAGTCCTTGTTGTCGCGCCGGGCTCAGCTGCACGCCCGGATGCACCCATTGGGGGCGCCACCGTCACAGCGACAACAGGCGAAGCAATTCCCGGTTTGGGCGCACTGGCAGCATAGGATCTGGTGCGCTGTGCCGGTGCAGCACGCCGGACACGAAGTGGTCTGGCCGTCGCAGGTCACATGGCCGGGCTCGGACGGGCAGCTGGCATTGACCGCCATGCAATTGGCTGCGTTGACATTGCTCGAGCAGGAAACAGTGCTGCCGTCCTGGCAAGTCGCCGTGGCGTTGCAAAGGGACTTCTCCGGCAGAATCCCCGGGCGCTTGGCAACCTGGCGCACGCCGCTCGGCTGCGTGGCACAGGAGCCGGCGGCCGGCAGGCCCAGGATCGCGGCGAGGGCCTCCCTGCTGAGAGGGGGCCGGCTCGGCGTCTGAGCGAAAGCGGCGACCGCGACGAAGAGAAGGACACAGGCGAGGATCCACGATTTCTTCATCGGCTTCTCCTTTCCTTGGGGTCGGTTCTTTTCTCGTGCGATCGATTCTACTCCTCTCAGTAAATTCTCAAAAGTGCCTGCGGAACTTCAGCGCCCATGAGGGACGCTGTGGGTCGGCGGCGTGGTCGCCGCGAAGAACGCTCGCGCCCCGCGGCTCGCGAGGTATCCGATCATCAGCGCTGCGACCGGCACGCCGACCCAGGCGCGAGGCTCGACGCCGAGCAGCGCGTTCGCCAGGTCGCCGAGCGCGCTGAAGACGAGGAGACCCAGGGCGAGCCGGTACCCCCGCCGCTCGCCGCGCCAGAGCCACCGCGAGGCGCAGGCGCACGCCGCGCAGACGACCGCCATCAGGAGGAGAGCCCACGAGCCAACGGTCGCGAAGGAGTCGTGAGCTCTGGGGTTGAGCCGCCAGATGGGCTCGAGCCAGCCGCCCGGGAAGAGGAGCGCCACGAAGCAGGTCAGACTGATCCCGGCGCCGAGCCCGAAGAAGACGGCGAGGGCGGTGATCCGTCGGGGGCGCGAGGGGCGCGGTTGGAGATCCGGCATGGGACGCCTCAGCAGTCGCCCAGCCGCTTCCCCCGGACCCGGCTGTCGAACAGCAGCTTGCCGTCGGGGGCGTAGGTCCTCACCCGGGTGTCGAAGGTCGTCCAGTCGTAGTCGCCATCCCCCTTGGCGACGACCCCGTTGCGGCTGGTGCACGAGAACGTGAGGCGGGCGTGATGGGGGCCGAGGGGGGTGAGCTTGGGATCGCACTTCGATAACGTGGGGGGGAGCCCGATCTGATCCTGGTTGGCGCAGCGGGTGACGGTCCCGGTCTTCGGAGTCCTGGCGGCGGGGGTCTGCTCGAAGGTGGCGACCTGCCACTTGCCGGGCTGCCAGTAGGGGAGCATCTGCCGGTTCTCGAAAGGGCCCTGGGCGGAGACCATGGTGGCGAGCGCAACCAGGAACGCCGCAACTCCAGACACGATTTTCATGGCAGCCTCTCCTTTCGGTCCGCGAAGCCTACCGCAGGCCGGTCCCGAAAAGAGAGGCTCTCCTCATGCTCCTTGCCGCACCGCGTCAAGAAAGTCTTGACACCCTTTGCCGCAGTGCGGTAAAGTCTGTTTGTCGCGGTGGCCCGGGACCGCCGCGATCGACTGGGTAAGGAGGACTCCATGATCCGGCTCATCAAACGCTACGAAAGCCGCAAGCTGTACGACACCGAGGAGAGCCGGTACGTCTCGCTGGACGAGATCGCGGCCTGGGTCCGCACGGGGCAGGAGGTGCGGGTGGTCGACAACGCCACCAACAACGACGTCACCTCCCAGACCCTGACCCAGATCATTCTCGACGAGGGGCGCAAGGGGACTTCGTTCATTCCCAGCGAGCTCCTGCACGACCTGGTGCGTTTCGGCGAGCGCGCCGTCAACACCGGGATGGAGCAGGTGCAGCACGGCGTCGACCGGCTGATCGACCGCCTCGGACCGGTGCGCAAGGCGCGCGAAGAGATGCAGAGCCTGCGCTCGCGCCTCGAGGAGCTCGAAGTGTCGCTGGCCGACCTCGAGCGCACGGACAATCCCGTCAATTCCCATGCGGCCATAGAACCGCACAACGGACGCCCCGCGGAGCGCAAGCCCGCGGTGCGGATCGAAACCGAAGGAGAGGTCATCAAATGAGCCAAACCCCGAAGGGTAGCAATATCGCAGGCGATGCAGGGAATCAGCCCGCGAAGACCGTCGGCCGCGTGATCGCCGCCGGGCGCAACCTCTGGCTGGCCGGCGTCGGCGCGGTGGCCGAGGTCAGCGAGGGGAGCGTCGAGATGTTCGACCGCCTGGTCGAGCGCGGCAAGCCGCTCGAGGAGAAGCAGAAGAAGATGGTGGCGGCGGTGACCGAGCGCGCCGGCAAGATCTCACGGGAAGCGGGGCGGCTGGTGCAGGACACCGTGGAGTTCGAGAGCCGCGGCCTGCTCAAGAAGATGAACGTGATGACCCGGGAGGACGTGAAGGTGCTCAACGCCCGCATCAGCACGCTGACCGGCAAGGTCGACGAGGTCGTGGCGCGGCGTTTCACCCCCGCCAAGAGTGCGAAGACCGTCGAGACCGTGGAGATCGTCAATCCGGCGGGTGAGCCGGCGGCGGTCGTGATCCCCGTAACTTCGGCGGCCGCGCGCGCCAAGGCGGCGCAGCCGGCGAACAAGAAAGCGACGAGGTAAATCATGGAACCGAATCACACGACGACGGAAGCCCCGCAGGACACCCCGCAGGACAGGAACAACGTGCAGGAGGAGATCAAGGACTCCGTGCACCGCATCTGGCTCGCCGGCCTCGGCGCGCTGGCGGCGGCCGAGGAGGAGGGGTCGAAGCTGTTCAGCCGCCTGGTCGACCGCGGCCGCGACGTCGAGTCGAAGGGGAAGGTCGAGGTCGACAAGATGAAGGTCGACGTCGACCGCTTCAAGGCCAAGGCCGAGACCACCTTCGAGACCTGGGGCGACAAGTTCGACGAGAAGCTCACCGCCACCCTGCGCCGGCTGGGCGTGCCGACCCGCGACGAGATCCGCAACCTGACGCAGCGGGTCGAGGAGCTGAACCACAAGCTCGAGAGCCTGAAGCCGCGGGTGACGCCGGCGGGCTCCGGAGTGGTGACGCCGGAGACGGCGACCACCCCTTCGGACCCCAAGAACATCGTCGTCTGATCGTCCGGCAGGCATTCGGCAGACGATAACCGCGAGGGGGGCCAACGGGTGGAGCGCACCGGCAAGCAGCGAGGGATCTCTTCCGGGAAGGTCGGGCTGGCGCTGGCGGGGGGAGGCCCGGAGGGGGCGATCTACGAGATCGGCGCTCTCCGGGCTCTCGACGAGGCGGTGGACGGCCTCGACCTCAACAACCTCTTCATCTACGTGGGGTTGAGCGCCGGCGCCTTCATCTGCGCCAATCTCGCCAACGACCTCACCACGGCCCAGATGTGCCGGGCGATCGTCTCCCACGAGCCGGGGGAGCACCCGTTCGTGCCGGAGACCTTCTTCACCCCGGCGTTCCGCGAGGTGCTGCGCAGCGGCCAGGCGGTGCCGCGGCTGTTCTTCGACTCGCTGTGGGAATGGGTCACCCACCGCCGCGATCTCACCCTGCTCGAGGCGATGACCCGCCTCTCCGAGGCGCTGCCGGTGGGGATTTTCGACAACCGGCCGATCCGCGCCTATCTCGAGAAGATCTACAACATCAAGGGGCGGACGGACGACTTCCGGCGCCTCGGCAAGCGGCTGCTGGTGGTGGCCGCGGACCTCGACTCCGGCCAGGCCGTGCGCTTCGGCGAGCCGGGGCTCGACCACGTGCCGATCTCCCAGGCGGTCGCCGCCAGCTCGGCCCTCCCCGGCCTCTATTCACCGGTCGACATCGACGGCCGCCACTACGTGGACGGCGTCCTGCTGCGGACGCTGCACGCCTCGGTGGCGCTCGAGAAGGGGACGGACCTGCTGATCTGCGTCAACCCGATCGTGCCGGTCGACACCGTGGGGACGGTCGAGGCGGGGCTGATGCGCCGCGGCAAGCTGCTCGACCACGGCCTCCCGTCGGTCCTCTCGCAGACCTTCCGGACGCTGATTCACTCGCGCCTGGAGATCGGCATGGCCACCTACGAGACCAAGTACAAGGACGCCGACGTGCTGCTGTTCGAGCCGCACAGCGACGACTACCTGATGTTCTTCACCAACATCTTCAGCTTCTCGGACCGCCGCGCCGTCTGCGAGCACGCCTACGCCACCGTCCGCCGCGACCTCCTGGCGCGCTACGACCACCTGGCGCCGATCTTCGCGCGCCACGGCCTCACCCTGCGCCGCGACGTCCTCGAAGCCCCGCTCACCCTCTGGGACGGCGTCAATCGCGATGGTCGCGACGGTCGCGACCGCCCGCAGCCGGCCGCGGCGCCGATCGGCAAGCCCTCCCGCAGCAAACCCACCGGAAACAACGTAGCCCGCCGGCTCGACGACGCCCTGTCGCGGCTGGACCGCCTGCTCGACGACGCGAGATAAACAGAAAGCTACGGCAACGGCAGGCGGAACGTCCGTGCCAGGAAGACCGCCATCTGGTCGCGCCCCACGGAGTCGCCGGGGCAGAAGCTGCTGGGGGCGCAGCCGGTGGTGATCCCCTCGGCGGCGAGCTCCTCGATCCAGTCCTGCGCCCAGTAGCCCGGCGGGACGTCGGCGAAGCGGCTGGCGGCGACGTGCGGCGGCACGTAGGCGCCGCCGTGGCGGACGCGCAGGAGAAAGACCGCCATCTCCGAGCGGTCGACGGGCGACGCCGGGCAGTAGAGGTTGGGGGCGCAGCCGGTGGTGATGCCGTCCGCGGCGAGCTGCTCGATCCAGCCGGCCGCCCAGTAGTCGGCGGGGACGTCGGTGAAGCGGGTGCCGGTCGGCGGCGGGGGGGTGAAGACCGGCCCCTGGGCCCCGCGCTCGAGGAAGGCGGCCATCTCGGCGCGGCTCACCAGGTTGCCAGGGCAATAGAGATTGGGGGCGCAGCCGGTGGTGATCCCCGCGTCGGCGAGCGCCTCGATCGCGCCCCAGGCCCAGAAGCCGGTCGCCACGTCGGTGAAGGAGGTCGGGAGAGCCGCCCGCGGCAGGGCCCAGAGCTCGCTCCCCGTCGTCCCGTCGTCGGCCAGGAAGTAGACCAGCGACGAGGCGCTGGTGAACTTCACGGGGCCGGAGGAGGCGGCGCCCGGCGCGATGTCCTGGATCATGTGGGTGCCGGCGGTGGTGCCGTCGCTGATCCAGGGCTCGCCGCCGTGCGTGCCGTCCGACGCGGAGAACAGGAGGAGGTTCCCGAGCGGGGCAAGCTGCGAGATGAGCGCTCCGGCGGCTCCGGGCAGGATGTCCTTGACCAGGTGTGTGCCGGCGTCGGTGCCGTCGGTGACCCACAGCTCGTAGCCGTGGACGCCGTCGTCGGCCAGGAAGAAGAGCCGGTCGCGCACCGCCATCGCCGTCAGGAAGCTCCCCTGGGAAGAGGCGGCGCCGGGGTTGATGTCCTTGACCAGGTGGGTGCCGGCGTCGGTGCCGTCGGAAACCCACAGCTCCTGGCCATGGACGCCGTCGTCGGCCGGATAGAAGAGGCGCCCGCGGACGACCACGCTGCGATAGAGGTCGCCATGGGAGGAGAGAGGCCCGGGGCGGCTGTCCTGGACCAGGTGGGTGCCGGCGACGGTGCCGTCGCTGACCCAGATCTCCCTCCCGTGAGCCGCGTCAGCCTCTCCGAACAGCACGCGGTCTCCCGCCGCATAAGGCCCGTTCAAGCTCGAGTAGAAGGCGCCGTCGGAGGCGGGCCACGGGAAGCCGAGAAGCGGCAGCGTCCCGGCGTCCGAGCCGTCGCTGCGCCAGAGGGTCTCGGTGCCGGCGGTCTCGTCCCGGAGGACGAAGAAGAGCAGGCCGCGAGCGGTGGTCCAGCCATGGACGGAGGCGTTGGCTCCCAGGGCCAGGTCCTTGACGAGGACCGTGCTCGTGCCGTCCGTCTTCCAGATCTGGCCGGCGTTGGCGAGCAGGAAGAGCTGGGAGCCGAGCGTCGCCAGGGGAACGCCGGTCTGGGCGCCGACCCGCGCCGTCCCCGCCGGGGAGCCGTCGGTCTTCCAGAGCTCCGTGACATTGCCGGACGTGCGGCTGAACAGGGCGAGGTCGCCGAGCCGGTAGAGGCTCGAGCCGTCGACGCCGGAAGGGAGCAGCGACTCCGGCACGGTCGCTCCGCCATGGATCGCCTGCAACTCGCCGTCGGGAGCGTAGAGAAGCCGGTCCTTGAGCAGCAGCGGCGGCGTGGTCAGGAGCTGGGGCCAGATGTCGATGCGGGGCTGGTAGGAGAGGGGAGCCCAGGTTCCGTGCGGCGTGCCGTCGGTCTTCCAGATGCGGGTCACCGCCTCGTCGTCGTCGGCGGAGAAGACGAGCTCGCTGCCGAGCGGCTTCAGGAACGTGAAGGGTTCACGGTCCGAGGGATCGGGGAAGGGGAAGGACGGCGTGCGGCTGGGGGCGTGCGCCACGACGGTTCCCGCCGCCGTGCCGTCGCTCTTCCAGAGCTGTTGCCCCACGTCGGGGTTGCAGTCGAAGAAGAAGACCTTGCCGCCGGCCGCGCTCAACGGCAGCCCGAACAAGCAGAGCCTCGATTGGAGGCCGATCGTCTTGACCTGCGTGGTTCCGGCGACGGTGCCGTCCGTCTTCAACAGCTGCAGAGAGCTGCTGAAAAGGTCTCCGTCGAGGGCGTAGACGGTGCTGCCGACCGCCGCGATGGCGTGTGCGTCGCTGGGGCCCAAGGGGATCGTGCCGGCGCTCGTGCCGTCGGTCACCCACAGTGGCCCCTCCCCGGAGCCGCCGACGAAGTAGAGCTTCCCGCCGGCGATCGTGAACAGGCTGGGGATGGAGAACGGATCTATCGCGCCGGTCGCCTTGACGAGCGACGTGCCGGCGCTCGTGCCGTCGGTGACCCAGAGCCCGCTGCCGGCGTCCGAAATGGCGCCGAAGAAGATCCTGCCGCCGAAGGAGATGAAGCCGGAGGGCGCCGAATCCCCACCGGAATTGAGGTCCGCGACGAGAGCGGTCCCCGCGTCGGTCCCGTCGGTCCGCCACAGCTCGAGCCCCTGGCTGCCGCCGTCGTTGGCGGCGAACAGGAAGCTGCCGTCCGGCAGGCCGATTCCGGGCTGGGGAGAGAGGACGTTCTGGCCGTAGAACCAGGGGCCGAAGGTCCCCGGGTTGCGGACCCGGTGGGTGCCGGTGGTGGTGCCGTCGCTGATCCAGAGCTGGGCGCCGTAGCTGTCCGACTCGTAGGCAGCGAAGAGCAGGCGCCCTCCGGCGGCGGCGATGAACTGGGGATCGGAGCTGTTCGGTCCCGGATCGATGTCGGCGACCCGCCGGGTCTTCAGGGTGACGGTGTCGAGAGCCCACAGCTCGAAGCCATGGCTGGGGTCGCCGGCGGAGAAGAAGAGAGTGGTGCCGAGTGCGCCGACCCAAGCGTAGAAGGAATTCGCTACCCCCGGATTGATGTCGGCGACCATTGTGGTGCCGGCGGTGGTGCCGTCGCTCTTCCAGAGCTCGAAGCCGTGGGTGCCGTCGTCGCCGCGGAAGAAGAGCTGGCCGCCGGCGGCGACGAGCGCCCAGGGGAGGGAGGAGCAGGCTCCGGGACAGAGATCCTTGACGAGCGAGGTGACGCCGGTGGTGGTATCGAGCTTCCGGAGCTCCATGCCGGTGCTGCCGTCGTCCCCCGCGAAGAAGACGTTGGTGCCGACCGCCACGATGGGCGCGAGGTCGGTCTCCCCCAGCGTCCGCGCCTTCGTGGTGTTGAGGTCCTTGACCAGGAACGCCGGCTGCGCGGTCGCGGCGGCGGTTCCCAGCCATCCCGAGAGCAGGCACGCCAGCGTCAGGAAGGTGCGGGCGGATGGGATGCGGCGTCGTTTCATGGAGCCTCTTCCTCTCAAGGAGCCGACAGGTGGAAGGTCCGCGCCAGGAAGGCCGCCATCTGGTCGCGCCCCACGGAGTCTCCGGGACAGAAGCTGTTCGGGGCGCAGCCGGTGGTGATCGCCTCGGCGGCGAGCTGCTCGATCCAGTCCTGCGCCCAGTAGCCGGCGGGGACGTCGGCGAAGCGGCTGACGGCGACGTGGGGGGGGACGTAGGAGCCGCCGTGGCGAGCCCGCAGGAGGAAGACCGCCATCTCCGAGCGGTTGACGGGGAGGTCGGGGCAGTAGTGATTCGGCGAGCAGCCGGTGGTGATGCCGTCCGCCGCGAGCTGCTCGATCCAGCCGGCCGCCCAGTAGCCGGCGGGGACGTCGAGGAACACGGTGCCGGTCGGCGGCGGGGGGGTGAAGGCCGGCCCCTGGATGCCGCGCTCGAGGAAGGCGGCCATCTCGGCGCGGCTCACCAGGCTGGTCGCGCAGTACTGCCCCGGCGCGCAGCCGGTGGTGATGCCGGCCGCAGCGATCGCCTCGATCGAGCTCCAGGCCCAGAAGTTGGTGGGGACGTCGCCGAACGAGGAGAGGAGGTTGGTCAGCGGCGCCGCCCACAGCTCGAAGCCGGTCGTGTGGTCGCTGGCCGCGAAGTAGACGTTGGCACCGGCGGCGGTGAAGCCGCTGGGGCTCGCGGACAAGGGGCCGGGCGCGATGTCCTGGATCATCCGCGTCCCCAGCGTCCGGCCGCCGGTGCGCCAGGCCTCCACGCCGTGGACGCCGTCGGTGGCGGAGAAGAGGAGGGTGGTGCCGACGGCCGCGAAGGCGTCCGGGTGGGAGGAGTCGGCGCCCGGCAGGAGGTCGGCCACCAGGTGGGTCCCTGCCGCGGTGCCGTCGGTGACCCAGGGCTCGTCGCCGTGGACGCCGTCGTCCGCCACGAAGTAGAGGCGGTCGCCGGCGGGGGTGAGCTGGTGCGGGTTCGAGCTGCCGGCGCCGGGGAGGATGTCGGCGACCCGCACGGTGCCGGCGGGGGTGCCATCGCTCTTCCACAGCTCGGCGCCGGCGCCGGCGTCGCGGAGCACGAAGAACAGCGGCCCGCCGGGGAGCGCGGCGGCCTCCCCGTAGGCGGCGTTGTAGATGTCGTCGGGGACCCCGGAGGCCTGAACCATCGTGGTGCCGGCGGGGGTGCCGTCGCTCTTCCAGAGCTGCCAGCCGTAACCGAACTCGAAGGCGGTGAAGAAGAGGGTTCCGGAGACGTCGACCAGGCTGCCGAGCTCGCTGAAGTCCCCGCCGGAGTGCCCGAGGCCCGAGATCTGAGCAGTGCCGCCGGCGGTGCCGTCGGTGACCAGGAGGGAGTAGGCTCCGTTCGCGACCGCCGGCGCGAAGATCTTCCCCCCGGAAACGGTCATCCTCCCGCGGTCGATGGCGGTGGGGAGCAGGGTGATCTGCTGCGTCCCTGCCGGCGTGCGGTCCGTCTTCCAGAGCGCTTCCTGCTGGTTTCCGTTCACGATCTGCACGGCGGAGTAGAAGGCCGAGCCGCCGAGGATGGGAAGGTTCCCCTCGCCCGGGCCGACGACGGCCGTGCCACTCGCCGTGCCGTCGCTCGACCAGATGTTCTGGTTGGTCCCGAACAGGATGCCGTTGCCCAGGGCGCGGCACGTCGCGAAGCTCTCCTCGGCGAGGCTGGCGATGTGCGTGGTGCCCGCCGCCGTGCCGTCGGTCTGCCATGGATCGACGAGGGGAGAGCCGGCCGTGGCGCCGAAGAAGAGGCGGTTGCCCACCGCCGCGAAGGCGTCCTTCCGGACTTTGCCGTTGGCGAGCAGGATGGACGACGTGGCGTTGACCAGGTCCACCACCGGCTTCGTCCCCGCCAGGGTGCCGTCGCTCGCCCAGAGCTGGGCATCCGAGTGTCCGGCGAGGAAGTAGAGGCGGCCGTCCAGAGTCACGCTGTCCTTGAGGACCTGGGGAAGGTAGTCCGCCATCCCCGCCGTGGTGAGCCGGGTGGTGGTGACGCCGTTGGTCCGGAAGAGCTGGAGGCCGCTGCCGTCCTGGGCGAAGAAGGTCAGGTCACTTCCCAAGGTGGAGAGCAGGTAGTGATAGGGGATCCCCGCGAGGAAGGGGAAGGCGTCGCCGGAACCGGGGGCGAGGTCCGTCACCCGGACCGTGCCTGCGCCGGTGGTGCTCCAGAGCTCGGCGCCGTGCATGCTGTCCGTGGCGCGGAAGAAGAGCCGGTTTCCCGCTACGGTGAGCTCCCGAGGATCCGAGCCGGGGCTGCCCGGCTGGACTCGGGCCGTGCCGACGGAGGTCCCATCGCTCTTCCACAGCTCGGCGCCGGCCGCGAAGTAGACGGCGCCCTGGAAGAGGGTCATCTCGTGCGGCGAGCCGGCGCTCGAGATCCGGGTCGTCGTCCCGCCGGGAATCCCGTCGGTGAACCACAGCGCCGTCCCCGTGCCGTCGTCGGCGGCGAAGAGGAAGCCTTGAGCTGCCGGGAGGGCGACCGCGTCCACGCCGGAGAGGTTCGGATCGTAGCCGGCGTCGATCGCATCCGCGCCCGGCCGGAGGTCCGCGACCACCGCGGTCCCCGCCTCGCTGCCGTCGGTCACCCAGAGGGTCATCCAGTGGACCCCGTAGGTGACCGCGAACAGCAGCTTGTGGCCGGAGGTGGCGAGGAAGCGGCCGCCGACCCAGCCCGACCCCGGGGCGATGTCCTTGACCAGATGGGTGCCGGCCGGGGTGCCGTCCGACGTCCACAGCTCGTAGCCGTGCACGCCGTCGTCGGCGAAGAAGTAGACCACGCCGCCCGCGTCGATGAGGCCGCTGATGAACGGCGAGTGCGGCGGCAGGATCTCCGCCACCATCACCGTGCCCTCCGGAGTGCCGTCCGACTTCCAGAGCTGCCGCCCGTGCACCCCGTCGTCCGCGGTGAAGAAGAGGTTGCCGTTCGAGACGATGAGCGATTGGGGGGCCGACGCGCAGGCGCCCGGGCAGATGTCCTTGAGCAGCCGGGTGCCGGCGGCCGTGCCGTCGCTCTGCCAGAGCTCGGAGCCGGCCTCGGCGCCGTCGCTGGCCACGAAGTAGAAGGCGTTGCCGAGCACCGCGATCCTGCGGCCGGCCTCGAGGTAGAGCGACGAGCTCTGCGGCACCGTGGTGTTGAGGTCGGCGACCCGGAAGGCGGGTTGGGCCGCCACCGGCAGACCGGCGAGCAGGGCGAGGAGGGCGAACGGGAGCGCGCGGCGTGGGAGCACTGAGGGTCCCCTTCCGATCAGAGGGACGGCCCCTGTGTGGGGCCGTCCGGGAGCTTCATCAGATAGATGCGATTTTCGCAGATCGATTTCGCTACGGCAACGTCAGGTGGAACGTCCGCGCCAGGAAGGCGGCCATCTGGTCGCGCCCCACGGAGTCGCCCGGGCAGTAGAGGTTGGGGGCGCAGCCGGTGGTGATCGCCTCGGCGGCGAGCTGCTCGATCCAGTCCTGCGCCCAGTAGCCGGCGGGGACGTCGGCGAAGCGGCTGGCGGCGACGTGGGGGGGACGTAGGAGCCGCCGTGGCGGGCCCGCAGGAGGAAGACCGCCATCTCCGAGCGGTTGACGGGGAGGTCGGGGCAGTAGTGATTCGGCGAGCAGCCGGTGGTGATGCCGTCCGCCGCGAGCTGCTCGATCCAGCCGGCCGCCCAGTAGCCGGCGGGGACGTCGAGGAACACGGTGCCGGTCGGCGGCGGGGGGGTGAAGGCCGGCCCCTGGATGCCGCGCTCGAGGAAGGCGGCCATCTCGGCGCGGCTCACCAGGCTGGCCGGGCAGTACTGCCCCGGCGCGCAGCCGGTGGTGATGCCGGCGGCGGCGATCGCCTCGATCGAGCTCCAGGCCCAGAAGTTGGTGGGGACGTCGCCGAACGAGGAGAGGAGGTTGGTCAGCGGCGCCGCCCACAGCTCGAAGCCGGTCGCGTGGTCGCTGGCGGCGAAGTAGACGTTGGGGCCGGCGGCGGTGAAGCCGCTGGGGCTCGCGGAGAGGGGGCCGGGCGCGATGTCCTGGAGCATCCGCGTCCCCAGCGTCCGGCCGCCGGTGCGCCAGGCCTCCACGCCGTGGACGCCGTCGGTGGCGGAGAAGAGGAGGGTGGTGCCGACGGCGGTGAAGGCGTCCGGGTGCGAGGAGTCGGCGCCCGGCAGGAGGTCGGCCACCAGGTGGGTTCCGGCCGCGGTGCCGTCGGTGACCCAGGGCTCGTCGCCGTGGACGCCGTCGTCCGCCACGAAG
>CAVWOZ010000016.1:0-23197 GCA_963756595.1 uncultured Acidobacteriota bacterium | reverse complement strand
CGTCGTCGGCGGCGAAGAGGAAGCCTCCCCCCTGAGCTGCCGGGAGGGCGACCGCGTCCGGGCCGGAGAGGTTCGGATCGTAGCCGGCGTCGATCGCATCCGCGCCGGGGCGAAGGTCCGCGACCACCGCGGTCCCCGCCTCGCTGCCGTCGGTCACCCAGAGAGTCATCCAGTGGATGCCATAGGTGACGGCGAACAGCAGCTTGTGCCCGGAGGTGGCCAGGAAGCGGCCGCCGACCCAGCCCGCTCCGGGCGCGATGTCCTTGACCAGGTGGGTGCCGGCCGCGGTGCCGTCCGACGTCCACAGCTCGTAGCCGTGCACGCCGTCGTCGGCGAAGAAGTAGACCACGCCGCCCGCGTCGACGAGGCCGCTGATGAACGGCGAGTGCGGCGGCAGGATCTCCGCCACCATCACCGTTCCCTCCGGAGTGCCGTCCGACTTCCAGAGCTGCCGCCCATGCACCCCGTCGTCCGCGGTGAAGAAGAGGTTGCCGTTCGAGACGATGAGCGATTGGGGGGCCGACGCGCAGGCGCCCGGACAGATGTCCTTGAGCAGCCGGGTGCCGGCGGCGGTGCCGTCGCTCTGCCAGAGCTCGGCGCCGGCCTCGGCGCCGTCGCTGGCCACGAAGTAGAAGGAGTTGCCGAGCACCGCGATCCGGCGGCCGGTCTCGAGGTAGAGCGACGAGCTCCGCGGCACCGTGGTGTTCAGGTCGGCGACCCGGAAGGCGGGCTGGGCCGCCACCGGCCGGCCCGCGAGCAGGGCGAGGAGGGCGAACGGGAGCGCGCGGCGTACGGGCACTGAGGGTCCCCTTCCCAGCAGAGGGACGGCCCCTGTGTGGGGCCGTCTGGAAGCTTCATTGGATAGATGCGATTTTACGCAGATCGATTATCGCTACGGCAACCGCAACTGGAACGTCCGCGCCAGGAAGGCGGCCATCTGGTCGCGCCCCACGGAGTCGCCCGGGCAGTAGAGGTTGGGGGCGCAGCCGGTGGTGATCCCTTCGACGGCGAGTTGCTCGATCCAGTCCCTGGCCCAGAAGTCGGCGGGGACGTCGGTGAAGCGGCTGGCGGCGACGGGGGGGGGACGTAGGCGCCGCCGTGGCGGGCGCGCAGCAGGAAGACCGCCATCTCGGAACGGTTGACCAGCGAACTCGGGCAGTAGAGGTTGGGCGCGCAGCCGGTGGTGATGCCGTCCGCCGCGAGCTGCTCGATCCAGTCGGCAGCCCAGTAGCCCGCCGGCACGTCGGCGAAGCGGGTGCCGGTCGGCGGCGGCGGCACGAAGCCCGGCCCGTGGATCCCGCGCTCGAGGAAGGCGGCGATCTCCGCCCGCGTCACCGCGCCGCCGAAGCAGAACTCCCCCGGCGCGCAGCCGGTGGTGATGCCGGCCGCCACCAGCGCCTCGATGTAGCCCCAGGCCCAGGAGTCCGGCGGCACGTCCTGGAAGGTGGTGAGGAGGGTGGCCGCCGGCACCGCCCAGAGCTCGTTGCCCGTCACGTTGTCGTTGGCGGTGAAGTAGACCTGCCCCCCGACCGGGGTGAACTCGAGCGGGTTGGAAGGGCGGCGGGCCGGGGGCGATGTCCTCGCCAGGAAGGTGCCGGCGGCGCCGCCGTCGCTGCGCCACAGCTCGCGGCCGTGGACGCCGTCGTCGGCGGAGAAGAGGGCGAGGTGGCCGAGCGCGCGCACCCCCTGGATCACGGGGGAGCCGGCGCCGGCGACGATGTCCAGCGCGAGGTGGGTGCCGGCGGCGGTGCCGTCGCTCGTCCACAGCTCGCGGCCATGGACGCCGTCGTCCGCCACGAAGTAGACGCGGTTCGAGGCGGCGATCATCCAGTCGATGTCCGCGGAGCGGGCGCCGGGGTAGATGTCCTTCACCAGCACGGTGCCGGCGGCGGTGCCGTCGGTCTTCCACAGCTCGCGGCCGTGGACGCCGTCGTCGGCCACGAAGAAGAGGGTGCCGCCGACCACCGCCTGGCGTCCCCCTGGTTCCACATCGGATAGGGATCGGTCCCGGACCCCGTGCCCGGCAGGATGTCCTTGAGGATCGCGGTCCCCGCCGGCGTGCCGTCGGTCGCCCAGAGCTCGCGGCCGTGGGTGGCGTCGGTGGCGTGGAAGACGATCACGCCGCCGAGGCGGACCAGCCGCTGGGGGTACGACGAGGCGGCGCCGGGGAGGATGTCCTCGAGGATCGCGGTGCCGCTGCCCGCGGTGCCGTCGGTGACGCAGATCTCCTGCCCGAGCCCGGCGACGGTGCCGCTGAACACCAGGAGCGATCCCAGCGGGGTGAGCTCCTGCGGGTAGCTGATCGTCCCCGCCCCCAGCGCGTAGGTGCCGTCGCTCGCGGTGCGCCAGAGGGTCGAGGTGCCGCTGCCGTCCTCGGCGTTGAAGAGGACCGCCGATCCCAGCGGGGTGAAGCCCGACGGATAGGAGCCGTTGGTGCCGGGGTCGATGTCGAAGATCCGCGACGTGCCGGCCGGCGTGCCGTCGCTCTTCCACAGCTCGTCGCCGCCCGAGGCGTCGCGGCCGTCGAAGAGGACGACGCCGAGGGCGGGTGCGGGGGTCAGGTTGATCGCCGCGAGCAGCGTGCCGGGGAGGAGCTGCGTGGTGCCGGCCGGGGTGCCGTCGGTCGCCCACAGCCCGGAGTCGGAGCCGAGGAAATTCGTCGCGCCCAGCGTGGCGCTGGAGGTCGGGCCGCCCGACAGGGGACCCGGCGCGAGGTCGGCGAGCTTGACGGTGCCGGCCGGGGTGCCGTCGGTGATCCACGGGTCGCTCCCCGAGAGGCCGTCGTCGGCGTCGAAGATCAGCTTGCCACCGCTGCCGCCGAAGCTCCGCAGGTTTCCGTTCGGGAGATCGCCGTAGATGTGGAACGACGAGGTGAGCTGCTCGGCGGCCGTCACCTCGACCGTCCCGGCGGCGGTGCCGTCGGTCTTCCAGAGCTCGCTCGCCGGGGTGGTCGTGGTCCCCTGGAAGAAGGCCGTGGCGCCGACCACGGCGATGCCGGAGAAGCCGCGGCCGGCTCCCCAGCCCGCGCCAGGCGAGATGTCCTTCAGCATGGCGGTGCCGGCGGCGGTGCCGTCGGTGATCCACGGCTCGACCCCGTGCGTTCCGTCGTCGCCGAAGAAGAGGAGGCCGCCGGCGAAGGGGACGAGCAGCGGGCGGGCGAAGAAATTGAAACCGTTCTGGGTGAAGAAGGGGCCGTTGTTGGGATTGACGTCCTTCACCAGCACCGTGCCGGCGGCGGTGCCGTCGGTCTTCCATAGCTCCCGGCCGACGGCGCCGTCGTTGGCGGCGAAGTAGAGCTGGCCGCCGAAGGGGGTGAGCTGCTGCGGGTTGGCGTTGCCGTTGCCCGGGTAGATGTCCTTGAGCAGGGCGGTGTTGGCTGCGGTGCCGTCGGTCGTCCACAGCTCGTTGCCGGTCGTCGACTGGTAGGCGCCGAAGAGGATCTGACTCCCCAGGCGGGCGAAGCCGTAGGGCTGCGAGGCGCCGGCGCCGGGCTCGAGGTCGGCGACCATCGCGGTGCCGGCGGCGGTGCCGTCGCTCTTCCACAGCTCGGAGCCGTGGACGCCGTCGTCCGCCGCGAAGAGGAAGGCGCCGCCGCCGAGCGCCAAGGCGTCGTTCTCCAGGTTGAAGCCGGGGATCTTGACGGTGGAGCTGCCGGCGCCGGGGTTGAGGTCGGCGAGGAGCGCCGTGCCGGCCGGGGTGCCGTCCGACAGCCAGGGCTCGCGGCCGTGGACGCCGTCGTCGGCGTTGAGCAGCAGCTTGCCGCCGAGGTCGAGCCAGAGGCGGGGGTCCGATCCCGTGGGTCCGGGATCGATGTCGGCCACCATCACCGTGCCGGCGGCGGTGCCGTCCGTCTTCCACAGCTCCCGGCCATGGGCGCCGTCGTCCGCCGTGAGGTAGAGGATGCCGCCGGCGGCCAGGAAGGTCGGCGAGGAGGCGCCGAGCCCGGGGTTGAGGTCGGCGATCATCGCCGTCCCCGCCGCGGTGCCGTCGCTCTTCCACGGCTCGTAGCCGTGGACGCCGTCGTCGGCCGAGAAGTAGAGGGCGCCGTTCCACACCGTCATCCCGTACGGCCGCCCGTAGCAGGCGCCCGGGCAGATGTCCTTGAGCATCGCGGTGCCGGCGGCGGTGCCGTCGCTCTTCCACAGCTCGACGCCGTGGATGCCGTCGTCCTGGAGATAGAAGACTTCCGTCCCCATCACCACGATCTGCTGGGTGGTGAACAGGGGGTCGGTGAAGTCCGTCTGCGAAGTGTTGACGTCCGCTACCAGGTGGGGAGCCTGGGCGAAGGCCGCCGGCGTGGCGAGGGCGGCGAGGAGAACAGGGAGCAGCGCAAGAATCAGCCGAGGTGTCCCCCCTCGAGAAACGCGGCCACAACCTCTCCCAAATCTAAGGCATAGACTCAAGCTGTCACCGTTAGCGTAGTACACCAGCTTGAGCCGAGTCAACGGTTCATTAGCCCACCACCACGACAGCCCTCTCCAGGACTTCGTCGCGCCTCGAGATTCCCACGATGAACAAACGCTCTTGCTTGGGTCAGTGACTCTATTTGCAGGTCCCGCCGGCGTCGGCCTGGGCGTGCGAGAGCACCTCGTCCGGGGAGAGCGCCTGCTGAAAGGCCTGGACCTCTTCAAGACAACCCTCAAACAGTCCGCTGACAGAGGAAGACCGCGAGCCTATCCGCAGCGGATTGGTGGCGGCGAGAGGGCCTCGATGCCCGGTTGGGTCGAACGTCTTGCCCATCGGCTGACCATCCAGGTAGAACTGGATACCCGTTGCGCTGGAGCGTCGCACGGTGACCGCCACATGATGCCAATTGCCATCGCTTGGCACCAAAACGTCCGAGAAGTAGTTGTCGTAAAGGCCGTCGGCTAACTGCAAGGCAAGGAGGCCTTTGAAGAGGGGGAGTATCAAGCAACCCCAGGGACTCCAGGGCCGCCGGGGAAGGGGAAGAAGCCAGATTCGTCACGCTTGTCGATCATGACGCTCACGGAATCGCTCGGGCTTGGCTTCACCCAGGTTTCCAGCGAGAAATCGTGGATATCAAAGTTGATTTCCGGGTACGAAGGAACCTCCACGTAATCACTGCTGCCATTGAGGCAAAGAGCGCCACCTACCCGGCCAGGCGCGGAGTTCGGTGAACCCACCAGAACGCCTTTATAGCTCGAGAAGGCCGACAAATTGGCCGCGGAGACGCCGCTGATCTCGTCGAATGGCAGCCACAGGACGAGGTTATCGGGGGGCAGAAAACATCCCGCGCGGCTATAGGCCGGCAACTTGTACTCATTTGACAGGTTAAAGATAGGGCGAGGGTGCACGACGACCTCGTTCGAGAAGACGCTTTCCCCCTGATCGTTGAAACCTTTGACTGCCATATAGTAGGTCCGGAAAAACCCCAGACCTGTGAAGGTATAACTTGTCTGCGCCCCCACGGAAATGGGCGAAGGACCGCCAACGAGGCCCGTCCCGTTGTAAGAACCGCTGGTCCCGCCATAAAAGATTTTATAGGTTTTTGCCGCGTCTGCGAGGTAGGAGAGCGTCGCGGTGCTTATCCCGCCCTTGAGCTGTAGGGTAGGCTTGGCGGGTGGCGTCTGCACACCGATCACGAAGTCCGCTGTGTGCGTGAACTGTTCACTGTCTTTGACCTCCACATGCACGACTCCTAGAATGTTGCCATTCGAGTCACGAAGCCACTGCTCATTGGCAGGGAGGGAAAGCGGACCCGGTATTGCAATTTGGTCTCCAACGCCTACAAGGGGTAGCGGAAACGAGCCCGATCTGCCGACGAGATGTCCACTCCAGGACGCCGAAACCTCAAACGCATGGCTGCCCTCTGCTTGTAGGAACTCTGCATTGTACCGCGGGGTGCAGTAACCTTGTAGACGAGGGATGCAGTCGGGGGACAGCGAGCCAGTCAAGGGAGAAATTACGAAATCACTACTCTTGATGCGCGCGTAATCGTGGATTCCCAGGGAAGACCCGTTATAGGTATAGACAAAGGCTTCAGACAAATCTGGAGGATCAGGGAAACTGCTGGTGGGGTCATCGCGGCAGGGATCGTCACCAGGTATGTAACCTATCTGGTTGACGGTAATTGATCCCGCTTGAAATCCCGGAAGGTACGTCAGATCAAAGTCGAGGCCTTGGGAAAAAGGAGAACTACTCAGTGTAATAGGCAAGGTAAACGGAAGTACTTTAATAGGGCTTGCCCCGGAAAACTGAAGTCCGAAGTCTACACGATCGGTGAAAGTCGTAGGATTATAGCCGGTGCAGTTCAGGAAAACTGCTGTAGAAAGTTTCTCTGTCAGTCCCGCAAGCTTCGTGCCGAGCGGCGGGAAAGCGCTATCTGGAAGGAGCGCGATCGAGAGTTGGGCTTGGGAAAGAGATGGGAGGGCGAGAAACAATAGCAGACCGATGGCGGAACGCGTGGTTCGCATAAGACCTCCCGCAAGGAGTTCGTAAGAGAAATGCTGAGCGTTAAGGAGTCATAAGATCACCACTTTCATAATTTGTCAAATAGTCGAATAGATAGCATATCTGTATAGGCACCGCGGATCAACCTCCAGAATCTAGAGCTTGAAGTTCGCGCGGAATTCCGCACCTTCGGCGTCTGGGATGGAAATCGCGGGCTACGAGACTTCAAGGACACAATCCCTGCGCCTACCGCCGGCTTCGGTGCAGCGCCGCGATGATCCCCACCACGAAGAGGATCGACCAGGCCGGCCAGGGTCCCCTGGCGCCGGCGAGGATGGCGCCGGCCACCATGCAGAAGCCGCCGAAGAGGGTGCCGCGCAGGCCGGCGAGGGGGTTCTCGGGGCGCTGGGTGGCCTGCTCGAGGAGGCGGAGTCCCTCGGTGATCAGGCTCGGCCCCTTGGCGACCGCCTCGAGGATGTCGGGGGCGGCGCGCAGCATCTGCTGCATCAGGTTCTGCGGGCTGAACTGGGCGCGGAAGATGGTGTTGGCATGGGCGCGGGAGACCGCCGCCACGTCGAGCCCGGGCTTCAAGATCTGTCCCACCCCCTCGAAGGTGACGAGCGCCTTGACCATCAGCACCATCTCGACGGGGAAGTAGAGGCGGTGCTGGGCGCCGAGGTTGACCGAGCGCATGATCAATTGGGCGAGCGAGAAGTCGCGGAAGCTGCCGGCGCGGTTGAAGCGCAGCAGGATCTCGGTGACCTCGCGGCGGAACCCCTTGGGGTCGGCGCCCGGTCCGGGGATGGCGATGGCGGCGAGGTAGCGCGCCGCCCCCTCGGCGTCCCCCATCACCAGCGTGTAGTAGTAGTAGAGGAAGGTGCGCCGCAGGTCGTTCTCGAAGCGCCCCACCATGCCGAGGTCGATGAAGCCGAGGCGGGGGCCGGGGAGGATCAGCAGGTTCCCCGGGTGGAGGTCGGCGTGGAAGAAGCCGTCCTTGAACAGCATGCGGATGATGCTCGCCGCCCCGAGGTCGACCAGCACGTCGCGCTCCTCGTCGGAGAGTTCCTGCGTCTCCGGCGCCCCCGGCTTGAACCCCTGGAAGAACTCCATGCAGAGGACGCCGCGGCTGCTGTACTGGCGGTAGATCTGCGGAAAGGCGACCCCCGGCAGGTCGTGGAAGTTGGCGGCGAACGACTCGGCGTTGTCCGCCTCGCGCCGCAGGTCGACCTCGCGCCGCGTGTACTCCACGAACTCGCGGATCAGCTGCGACGGCCGGTAGCGGGGGAGGAAGAGCTGCAGGACGGAGCCGAGGACGCGCAGCAGGATGGCGTCGCGGTTCAGCGTCTCGCGGATCCCCGGCTTCACCACCTTGATGATCACCGACGCCCCCTCGAGCGTGGTGGCGCGGTGGATCTGGGCGATCGACGCCGAGCCGGTGGGGATCGGATCGACCCACGAGTACATCCCGGCGATCGGCAAGTGGACGTCCGCCTCGATGAGCCGCAGGTAGCGGTCGAAGGGGACCACCGGCAGGCGGTCGAGGAGGTTCTTGAGCTCGTCGGTGATCTCCGGCGGCAGCAGGTCCTGGCGCAGCGCCAGCACCTGGCCGAGCTTGATGTAGGTGGGACCCAGGATCTCGAGCCGCCGCCGCAGCTGCACCGGGAACGGGCGGTCGGCGATCGCGCGGTCGAGGAACGGCCGCACCAGGGCGGCGAGCAGGCGCTCGAGTGAGAAGAGGAGGCGGAAGCGCCGTCCGGTGCCGAATGCCTGTCCGGCGCGGGCGTGCGCCACCAGGCCGCCGAAGGCGAGGGCGATCAGGTGGCGCTGGGTGGTGAGGAAGCGGCGGAGCAGCCCCTGCGGCGGGCGGTCCGGCAGCATCTCGAAGCCCGGGATGTCGCCGGACGCGCCGGAGGACGGCGGCGGCGCGGCGACCGCGGCCGCCACGACCGGCAGGTCGGCCGCCTCGACGCCGGCTGGGAGGGGTTCGGCCATCCTTCCTGAGTCTACCGGTTCCGTCCGTACTGCTCGTGGCTCGACACCCAGTCGAGCGAGGAGATCGCCGAGGCGAGCGAGATCTCGCCGGCGAGCACCACGCCGGCGATGATCTCGGCCAGCTTCTGCACCTTGCCGCGGCCGACGCAGCCGAGGATCTCCAGGCACTCGCGCTGGGTGGCGAGGCCGGTGCCGCCGCCGTGGGTGGCCACGATCAGCGACGGGATGGTGATCGAGATGTAGAGGTCCTTCTCGGGCGTCACCTCGGTGTAGACGACGCCGGCCGACGACTCGGCGACGTTCGCCACGTCCTGGCCGGTGGCGATGAACATCGCCGTGATGCCGTTCGGCGAGTGGCAGCCGTTGTTGTTGGCCCCCGAGAGGAAGGCGCCGACGTTGGCGATCCCGGCGTGGTAGTGGAGGGTCTCGGGATCGACCCGCATGTGCTGGATCAGCACGTCGCGGGGGATCGTCGCCTCGGCGGTGACCCGCTTGCCGCGGGTGCGCATGACGTTGATCTGCGACGACTTCTTGTCGGTCGCGAAGTTCGACTCGAGATAGAAGCGGCGGATCCGGTCGTGGTTCTCGAGGATCCAGGAGCAGGCGGCGAAGGTGGCGCGCCCGACCATGTTCTGCCCGGCGGCGTCGCCGGTCGTGTAGTTGAAGCGCAGGAAGACCAGCTTGTTCGACAGGAAGCGGTCGATGTCGGTGAGCTTGGCGACGCTCGAGGTCGCCTCGGCCTCGGCGCGGATCTTCGCGATGTTGGCGTCCACCCAGAAGACGAAGTCGCGGGCGTCGCGGGCATTGTCGAAGACGAAGACGGGGGCGCGCTGCATGCTGTCGCCGACCACCGTGCACATCACTCCGCCGGAGAGGTTGAGCACCTTGATCCCGCGGTTGTAGGAGGCGACCAGCGTCCCCTCGGTGGTGGCGAGGGGGATCAGGAAGTCGCCGATCGCGTGCTCGCCGTTGACCTTGATCGGCCCGGCGAAGCCGATCGGGATCTGGGCGACGCCGGTGAAGTTCTCGATGTTGCCGCGGGTGATCGCGGGGTCGAACGAGAACTTGTCGATGTGCTGCACCTTGACCCCGGTGTACTCCTCGACGTACGCCTGGCGGGCGCGCACCATCTCGGGGGTCTGGTCGTCGTCCTTGTCGTGGGGGACGCCGGTGCGCTTCACCTTCTCGGCGATCGAGTCCTTGACCTTGAAGGAGAGGTTGCCGAACGGCGTGGTCTCGAAGCCGAGGGCGATCTCGTGCTGCCCGCGGGCGAGCTGGTCGCCGCGCACGTGGATGCTCACCACCTTGGCGAGCGGGAAGGCGATCGCCGAGGTGGGGGAGACCGCGGAGGCCGCCACCCGGTCGCCGGCGAGCTCCATGGTCAGCCGGTCGAGGGGGACCGCCTGGCCGTTGATCTTCACCTCGTTGAGCTTGGTCAGCGTGGCGTTCGACAGCCGGTTCTTGAGACTGAATCGGACGCCGTCCTCGACGTTCTCGAGACTGCCCAGGGTGTACATCTGCTTCAGGATCAAACCGGGGATCAGCATGCGGTTCACCTCGCGGAGGTCTGGATCGAAAAGGGGATCTTACTCGATCTGTCCCGTTCCAGCTTTGCCGCGCACACTGCTTTTTGGAGCAATACTGTCGTATCTTAGCGGTCTATTGAATCAGGCGGCCCGGATGAGGGCCTGCCTGCGGGATCCGCTGTTGCGGAGGGATGGAAGAGCTTTGAGCCCCTTGCCCCTGTTGTTCGCCGTCTACTGGACGTCCGTGCTGGTGTGGTTCCTGATGGCCTCGCGCCTCTGCGCCACCCTCTCCCGCCGTCACCCTCTCCTCTACGACGCCCTGGGCCGGCCGGCGCTCGCCGTGGGGAGCGACTTCCGCGGCGACCTCGCCCTGATGCGCTTCCTGCTAGACCGGCGGTACCGTTTCCTCGACGACCGCCGCCTCGTGCGGCTGTGCGGCGCCATGCGCGCCTTCCTCTGCGCCTACGTGATCTTCTTCCTGGCGCTCCCCGGCCTGATGCTGCGCTGAGCGGGCCGCGAGGGGCGGGGAAGGCGCCGCCGCCCGCGCCTGCGCCGGGAGCTGGCGCAGCCCCCGGACGGGGTCCTTCATGGGGATGTGGCTCATCGCGTGCTCGGCCATGGCGGTGATCGTCAGGCTGGGGTTGACCCCGAGGTTCGAGGGGATCATCGAGCCGTCCACCACGTAGAGGTTGTCGTAGCCGAACACCCGGTTCCTGGCATCGACCACGCCGTCGGCGGGCGAGCTCCCCATCGGAGCGCCGCCGAGGATGTGGGCGGTGGTCGGCACGTTGAGCACCACCTCGTTGATCGAGCTGGCGGGGAAGCCGCCGGTCTTCGCCGCGATGTGGCGGGCGGCCTGGTTGGCGACCGCCAGGTAGCTCGGGATCGGCGGCTGCCCCGGGTCGCGCCGGCTGGTCAGCCCCTTGCCGAACGGCCAGAACCAGCGGCGCACCCGTTCGAGGCGGAGCGAGTTGTCGACGTTCTGCATCACGAGAACGATCGTCGAGCGCCGCGCCCAGCCGAAAGGGCTCAGGGTGCGCAGGAAGTCGACCGGATGCCGCAGGCAGGTGGCGGCCCACTTCATCGGCCGGGTCAGGCGGGTGCCGTCGTCGACCAGCAGGGTGGCGAGGAAGCTCATCACGTCCGACCCCTTGGGATAGCGCACCACCTCGATGCAGGTGTCGGCGTCGGGATGGAAGCTGCTGGCGATCGCGATCCCCTTCGAATAGTCGGCGTCCTTCTGCCGCGAGGTGGCGCCGCAGATCACCTCGCTGTTGGTGCGCACGGCGCCGCCCACCAGGGCGGAGAGGCGGGGGAGCTTGCCGGCGTCGCGGCACTTCAAGAGGAGGTCGGTGGTGCCGAGGGCGCCGGCGGCGAGGACCACGGCGCGGGCGCGGATCGTCCGCTTGCCGCGGAAGACCTTCCGGGTGGCGCTGCGGGTGGTGACGGTCCACCCCCCAGCGCCGTCCTCCTCGATCCCGGTCGCCAGCGTCTCCGGACGGATCTCGGTGCCGAGCTTCTCGGCGAACCAGAGGTAGTTCTTGTCGAGCGTGTTCTTGGCGCCGTGGCGGCACCCCACCATGCAGCCGCCGCAGTAGGTGCAGGTGGTGCGCTCCGGCCCCTCGCCGCCGAAGAACGGGTCCCCCACCGCCTGGCCGGCCCGCTCGCCGAAGAGGACGGCGACCTCGGTGGGGCGGAAGGTCGCCTCGCGGCCGATCGACGCCGCGAAGTCGAGCAGGGCGCGGTCCCCCGCCCAGAGCTGGGGGGTGGCGTTGACGCCGAGCATCCGCTTCGCCGTCGCGTAGTGGGGGGCGAGCGCCCGCTTCCAGTCGATCCCCTTCGGCCAGCTGCCGCGCTGGAAGGCGCCGTCCTCGGGGACCAGATGGGTGCAGGCGTAGACCAGCGAGCCGCCGCCGACCCCCGCCCCCGAGAGCACCAGCACGTCGCGCAGCAGGGTGATCCGCTGGATGCCGTGGCAGAAGAAGGCGGGCATCCAGAGGAACTTGCGGACGTTCCAGTTCGACTTCGGGAAGTCCTCCGTCCGCCAGCGCTTGCCGGCTTCGAGCACCAGCACCCTGTACCCCTTCTCGGCCAGCCGCAGCGCCGAAACGCTGCCGCCGAAGCCGGAGCCCACGATCACGTAGTCGTACTCGTACCCCCCGGAAGAGGAGGGGGCCGCGGAGGGGGAGGGGCTTTGAGAATCGGCCATGGGTTCCTTTCTTGCCGCTCTGAGACGTAGTTTACGTCAAGTCGCGGCAATCGGGGAGGCGGGCTCAAACCCGATATGCTCCCGCTCCATGCTGCGCGCCTTCTCCCTCCTGCTCGCCGCGCTCACCCTCGTGCTCCTGCTGCGGGTGCTCGGCGCGGGGAGCCGGCGGCCGTTGCCGCGGTGGCTCGCGGCGTGCGCGGCGTCGCTGGTGGCCCTCGAGGCGGTGCAGGCGCTGTGGAGCCTGCGGCGCTCGCCGCTCGCGCTGCTCGCTTCGATCCCCCTGGGGCTCGCGGTGATGGCGCTCGGGAGCGTGGCGTTGCCGCGCCGGGTGCGCCGCCTCCCCGGCCTGCTGCCGCGGGTGGTGGCGCTCGCCGGGATCGTCCTCGCCTGCGACGGGGCCGCCGGCTGGGCGACGATGCCGGCGCTGCCGCGCCCGCGCCATCACGCCGCGCTGCTCGACCGCGAGGTGACGGAGACCGACCTCACCCGGCTCTCCTGGTCGGCGGCCTTCGCGGCGCTGGGCGACAAGCTGGCTGCCGAATACCCCTTCACGCAGTGGAAGGCGATCGACTGGCCCGCCCTCCGGGCCCGCTTCGCGCCGCGCATCGCGGACGCCGAGGCGAAGCGGGACGACCGCGCGTACTACCGCGCCCTGCGCGCCTTCGTGTGGAGCATCCCGGACGGCCATCTCGATCTGCGGGGAGACGACCGCGGGCTCAAGGCCGCGGAGGTGGGAGGGGGCTACGGGCTCGGCCTGGTGCGCCTCGACGACGGCCGGGTGATGGCGGGGCGGGTCGACCTCCGCGGCCCGGCGGCGGGGGGCGGCCTGCGCACCGGCGCCGAGATCCTGACCTGGAACGGCGAGCCGGTCGGCGCCGCGCTGGCGAAGGTCGAGGTCGACTGGAGCGAGGAGCCGCCGGCGACCGCCGAGGGGCGGGCGCTCCAGCGGCTGCGCTTCCTCACCCACGGGCCGGTGGGGGCGCGGGTCGAGGTGGGCTTTCACAATTCAGGCAGCCGGGAGCCCGGGGAGATCACCACCGCCGTGCTCGCCGCCGTGCCGGAGAAGTATCCGCGCCCGACCGGCACCCGCTGGGACGTGCTGCTCGGCGACTCGATCGAGACCCGGCGGCTGAAGGGGGGGTACGGCTACATCAAGGTCAAGTTCGAGCTCCCCACCCTGCGCGACCTCCTTCCCGAGCAGCGGGTCGGGCGGGCGATCGAGCGCTTCGTCGCCGCCGGCGCCCCCGGGATCGTGATCGACGTGCGCAACAACAGCGGCGGGCAGGACGAGATCGTCCCCCGCATCACCGCCTTCTTCCAGGCGCATCCCCGCCCCTACGAGATCGCCGGCCTGTTCGATCCGGCGCGGGGGATCTTCCTCGCCCATCCGGAGACCGCCGTGCGCGTCCTCCCGGCGCCGCCGCGCTGGTCCCGCCCGGTCGCCGTGCTGGTGAACGCCGACACCTTCAGCGCCGGCGAGGGGATCCCGCTCGCCCTCGAGGGGCTGCCGGGCTCCGCGGTGTTCGGCTGGAGCGGCACCCAGGGGTCGTTCGGGGTGGGGGAGAAGACCGTGCACCTGCCGGCCGGCCTCGACGTCGTCTTCCCCTCCGGGCAGTCGCTCGACGCCGGCGGACGCATCCAGATCGATGCCGACGGGGCGGGGCGCGGGGGGGTCCAGCCCGATCACCGGGTCCCCCTCGACGAGGCGGCGTTCGACGCCGCCTTCGTCCACGGCCGGGACGTGGTGCTGGAGGCCGCCCTGCGCTGGATCGACCTCGCGGCGGCCGCGGCGGCCGCGGTGCAGCATCCGCGCTAACGCGCCGCGGGTTTTTTGGATAAAATCATCCTCCCTCGTACCGGGCCCAACTGATGAGAGAGCTGCGCAGGATCACCGAGCGTTACCGGCTGGACCGTCTCGTCTCGGCGTCCACCACCGGCGACGTCTTCCAGGGGATCGATCTGTCGAACGGCGAGGCGGTCGCCGTCAAGCTGATCCGCGGCGACAGCGGCGAGTCCGAGCAGCAGCGGGAGCGTTTCCTCGCCACCTGCCGCGCCCTCCAGGCGTTGCGCCATCCGAGCCTGCCGCGGGTGCTCGACTACGGCTTCACCGAATCCCACGCCTTCCTGGTCACCGAGTACCTCGAGGGCGCCCCCTTCGCGGAGCTCGCCGGCGCCGCCCCCCTGCGCGTCCTGACCCTGCTGCTCCTCCTCGTCGACGGCCTGGAGGCGCTGGCGAGCCGGGGGATCGCCACCCGCAACCCGCGCGCCGAGAACCTCCTGGTGGTGCCGGAGGCGCCGGGGGTGCCGGGGGTTAACGGGGAGCAGGTCAAGATCCTCGGCCTGGGGAGCGCCGACCTCGAGCCCGGCGCGGTGCCGGTCCTCGACGGCTACTCCGACGACCTCCACGCCTTCGCCCTGCTGGCCTGCCGGCTGCTCAAGATCCCGACCGCCGCGCCGCTCGGCATCCCGCTCGCCGTGGCCATCGAGCTGCGCGACGTCGAGGCGCTGCGCGCCCTGCTCGACGCCGGCCTCAAGGGGGACCCCGACGGGCTCTACCCCTCCTTCGTCGAGGTCCGCCAGGCCCTGCGCAGCGCCCTCTTCGGGGAATCCCGCCCGCGGCGCACCGGGGGCTTCGAGACCCGATCCGGAGCCGACCCGGTGGGAGCCGTCGATGCGCAGGCGGCGAGCGACGCGGAGAACGCCCTGCTCGGCGCCCCGCCCCTCCCCTGGGCGCCCGCCCTGTCGGCGACCGCGGCCACGGCGGCGGTCAAGGTCAAGCCCGCCGCCCCGGCGCCGATCGTCCAGATCCTCCCCGACCTGAACGACCTCGATGGCACGATGATGGTGCTCGAGGACCACTTCATCGCCGCCGCTCCGTCCCCTCCGGCGCCCTCGCCGCCGCCCCCCCTGGCGCCCGCTCCGGCGGTGGACGTCCCGCCGGCGGCCGAGGCGACGGGCGCCGCGCATGCTCCGATGCCTCCGATGCCTCCCGGCGATCCGTTCGCGCTGACCCTCGACCCGCCGAATCCCGCGGACGAGGTGGGGGTCGACACGATCGCCCGCCCGCCGGATACCCGGACCTTCGTCGGGCCGCGGCCGAGCTTCTGGCGCAGCCGCATCCTGTGGCTCGGCCTCCCCGCCGCCGCGCTGGTGGGGACGGGGGTCGCCGCCGTCCTCTTCTTCGTGCTCCATCCCGCCGCCGGGCCGCCACCCGCGGCGCCGCCCGTGCCCCCGCTCGTGGTGGCGGTCTCCCGGCCGCTGCCGCCCGCCGCCCCGCCCCTTCCGGCCGCGGCCCCCGCCGCGGCGCCGGCGCATCCCCAGATCGTGCTCGCCGAGACGGCCCTCGCCGCCAACGATCTCAAGGCGGTGAAGACGGCCCTCGACGCGATCTCGCCGGCCGACCAGGCGGCCCTGCGGCCGGACGAGCGGGAGCGCTACCAGCGCCTGCTCGACGCGCTCACTCCGCTCCAGCGGGAAGAGCTGGCGAGCGCCCTCGCCCGCGGGCTCGAGCGGGGAGACCTGCGGGCGCTGCGCTCGGCGGTGCGCGCGGTGCCGCCGGCCGAGCAGGGGAGCCTGCCGCCCGCGGTCCAGAAGGATCTGGCGCGGGCGCGCCAGGCGGTGGAGATCGACGGCCGGCTGGCGCGGGCGCAGAAGGAAGGGAACCCTCCGGAGGTGATCCGCCAGGCCGACGCCCTGCTCGCCGCGCTTCCTCGCGCCGGGGGCGCTGCGCGGGCCGGCGAGGCGAAGGAGCGTGCCGCGGGAGCTCTCGAGCTCACGGCCGGCGGCGAGATCGAGGCCGGCCAGTACGACGCGGCGGCGGCCCGTCTCGAAAGCCTGCGGCAGGTCTGGCCGGACCGCCCGGGGCTCGCCGGGCGGATCGAGCGCCTGGCGGCGGAGCGCAAGGCGGACCAGGACGCCGAGGCCGTGCTCGCCGCCGTCGCCCGGGCGGAGAAGGCCGGCAAGCCGCAGGACGCCCTGCAGCTGCTCGCCGGCGCACGCGCCAGCCGGCGCGCGGCGCCGCGTTTCCAGGAGGCGCGGCAGCGCCTGGAGGGAGAGGTCGCCCAGCTCGACCGCCATCCCCCCGAGCTCGCCCTGCGCACCCCCGAGGCCGCCTACGAGAAGGGGAAGACCGCCACCATCGCGCTGCGGATCACCGACGACTTCGCCGTCAAGACGGTCGAGGGGTGGGCGCGCCCCGAGGGCGGGCAGTACGTCAAGGTCGCCGTCCGCCACCTCTCCGGCGCCGACTACGCGATGGACGTGCCGCCGGACGTGCACCAGAACAAGACGGTGGAGTTCTACGTCACCGCCGCCGATCCTTCCGGCCACGCGGGGCAGCTCGGCAGCGCCGACCATCCCCTCAGGATGAAGCGGAAGAGCTGGATCGAGAAGATCCTGGGCAAGAACGACAAGGGGAGCGGCTAGGCCGGGGCCCGTTCGACCGCCGCCACCATCTCCTCGTCCCCCGGCCGCCGCGCCTCGGCGGCCGGCTCGACCCCCTGCCGGCGCAGCTCGGCGCTGGTCACCCCACCGATCGACACGGCCCGCAGCTCCCGCCGCCGCTCCTCCCAGTCCGCTCCGAACAGCTCCGCGAAGTGGCGGACGATCCGCGGGCTGGTGAACGTCACCCAGCCGAGCGGCTGCGCCGCGAACAGCTCCGCCGCCCGCGCCGCCGCCTCCGCCGGCAGGCGCTTGTCATACGCCACCACGGCCGTCACCGCGCCCCCGGCCGCCGTCAGCCCGGCGAGCAACGCGGGGCGAGCGTCCGCCGCCTGCGGTAGCAGCACCCGGCGCCCCGCGACGAAGGGGGAGAGCTCCGCCGCCAACCCCTCGGCGTCCGAGGTCTCCGCGACGAGCCCGGGCTCGATCCCCGCCGCGCGCAGGGCCGCCGCCGTCGCCGGACCCACCGCGGCAACCACCGCCGCCAGGGGGTCTCTCACCAGCGGAAGGAACGCCTCGACGGCGTTCGCCGAGCTGAAGACGATCCAGTCGTACGAGGAGGCCTCCGCGGCGGCCCGTTGCAGGGGGAGAGGATCGGTGGGAGAGACCACGGCGAGGAGGGGAAGCAGCTCGACCCGCGCCCCGGCCCGGGAGAAGGCCGCGGTGAGGCTTTCGGACTGGTGCTCGGCCCGGGTGACGACGACGCGGAGATCGCGGAGGGAGGGCATCTGAAGCGCCTTACGCGAGGTCAGCGTGCGTCTTCCCTGGGAGCGCCGGCGTCCCGCCGGCTACTAACCAAGAAACAGAAAAGAAACAGATTAGTAGCCGGCGGGACGCCGGCGCTCCCAGGAGGGGGAACCCTTCGGGGTCGTTCTCCGGGATCGGCGAAACCGCCCGGAGCCCGTTTTTCTTCACCTTTTGATCCGTTCCAACACCCCGTCCGTCCCATCCTCCCGCATCGCCGCCACGCAGACCGCCGCCGCTTCTTCCGGGGTGGCCGCCACGGCCTCGCCGCGCGCGGCGTATTTCCCGTCGGGAGTGGCCAGCAGCGCCGTCAGCCGCAGCCGTCCGTCCCCCTCAGCCCGCGCCCAGGCGGCGAGGGGGAGGGTGCAGTCGCCGCCGAAGGCGGCCACGATGCGGCGCTCGGCGTCGGCGGCGCGGGCGGTGTCCGCGTGGTCGAGGGCGCGCAGCAGCTCGGCGGCGGGGGAGCCGGCGCGGGCTTCGAGCGCCAGCGTCCCCTGGCCCGGGGCGGGGAGGAGGTCGGCGGGGGCGATCGCATGGGCGGGGAGGTCCGCAAGCCCCAGGCGGGCGAGCCCGGCGCCGGCGAGGATCACGCCGTCGGCGCCGCTCTCGCGCCACTTGCGCAGGCGGGTGTCGACGTTCCCCCGCAGCGGCTCGACGGCGAGGTCCGGCCGCAGCAGCAGGAGCTGCGCACGCCGCCGCAGGGCGCCGGTGAGCACCACGGCGCCGGCCGGCAGCCCGCCGATCGCGGTCGCCGCCTCGCTCACCAGCACGTCGCGCGGGTCGGCGCGCTCGGGATACGCCGCGACCACCAGGCCGTCGGGGAGGCGGACCGGCAGGTCCTTCAGGCTGTGCACCGCGAAGTCGAGCGAGCCGTCGAGCAGGCCGCTCTCGAGCTCCTCGGTGAACAGACCCTTGCCGCCGAAGCGCGCGAGGTCCCCCGTCGTCGTGTCGCCCATCGTGACGATCGGCACCAGCTCGACGACGAGCCCCGGATGGGCCGCCTCCAGCGCGCGCGCCACCATCCCCGACTGGGCGAGGGCCAGCGGGCTGCGGCGGGTCCCCAGCCGGAGACTCCGGAGTTGAGAAGGCGCGGCCATCGCCTCAGTCCTCGTCTTCGCCTTCGATGCCGTCCGCGCCGTCGAGATGGAACAGCTCGCGCACCAGGTCCAGGCGCGACAGCTCCTCGCCGCCGTCGCGGGCGCGCAGCCGGCTGCTCGGATGGTGGAGGATCTTGCGCACCAGCGAGCGGGTGAGCCGGTCGAGCTCGTCGTGGGTCTCCGCCGGGAAGCGGGCGCGCACGGCGGCCAGCTCGCGCTCGCGGATGCGCTCCGCCTGGCGCTGGAGCTGCGCGATCAGCGGCGCCGCCTCGAGGCCGCGGAACCAGGAGCGGAAGTGCGCCAGCTCCTGCATCAGGATCTCCTCGACCCGCGGCACCTCCTCGCGGCGGAGCTTCAGGTTGCGCTGGATCAGGTGGTCGAGCGAATCCACCGTGTGCAGGAAGACGTTCTCGAGCTTGCCGGCGGCGGGCTCGACGTTCCGCGGCACGCCGAGGTCGACCACCAGCAGCGGCTTGCCGGGGCGCTGGCGCATCGTCGCCTTCAGATCGCGGCGGGTGATCACCGGCTCGTCGGCGCCGGTCGAGACGACCACCAGGTCGGCCTCGCGGATCGCCTCCATCCGCTCCTCGAAGGGGACCAGCGTCGCCTCGGGGAACTCGGTCTGGAACTGCCGCGCCCGTTCGGCGCCGCGGTTCGCCACCTTGAGCTCGCGCGCGCCGCGCTCGACCAGCGGCCGGGCCACCGAGCGGGAGATCTCGCCGGCGCCCACCATCAGCACCCGGCAGTCGTCGAGGCCGCTGAAGATCTGCCGCGCCAGCTCGACGGTGGCGTAGCCGAGCGAGACGGCGCCGGCCGTGATCCCGGTCTCCCGGCGCGCCCGGCTGCCGGCTGCCCCGGCGCAGCGCAGCAGCCGCTTGAGCACCGGCCCCTCGGCCCCGATCGCCTCGGCGAGGGCGGAGGCGGCCTTGATCTGCCCGGCGATCTCGGGCTCGCCGAGCACCATCGACTCGAGGCCGCTCGCCACCGCCAGCAGATGGCGCGCCGCCTCCCCCGCCCGCTTGACGTAGAGGCGCCCGGGGCGCTCGAGCTCCGGCTCGCGGCCGAGGAAGATCAGCTCGAGGGCGGCGCGGTAAGCGCCGTCCTCGTCGCGCGGCTGGAGGTAGATCTCGGTCCGGTTGCAGGTCGAGAGCAGGAACGCCTCGGCCACCTCCGGCCGCGCCAGCAGGTGGACGAGCGCCTTCTCCGCCTCCTCCTTCTTGTAGGCCACCCGCTCGCGCAGCTCGAGCGGCGAGCAGCGGAAGTCGGTCCCCACCAGCAGCAGCGGCGGGTCCTGGCGGGGAAGCGGATGGGGGAGGAGCGGATCGTCCATCGGACTGTCCTGAGCGGCTGAACGGATCAGAGGAAGCCGTGGAAGTCCGTGAAGAAGAAGTTGACCGCCACCAGCGAGAAGAGGATGGCGCCGAACCCGGCGAGGCTCGCGATCGCCGTCTGCCGCCCCTGCCAGCGGCGCAGGCGGCGCAGCAGCAGCGCCGCGGCGTAGAGCACCCAGGTGGCGACCGTGAACAGGATCTTGGGGTCGCGCAGCCAGCCGTTCTGGTAGAGCCGCTCAGCCCAGAAGGCGCCGGTGACCAGGGCGCCGGTCAGCGCCAGGAAGCCGACCACCAGGGCGCCGGTCATCATCCGCTCCAGCACCTCGAGCGGCGGCAGCTTGCCATAGAAGGTCGAGAAGCGCCCTGACTTCAGGTCGCGGTAGAGCTGGAGGAAGAGGAAGGAGTAGGCCGCGCTGACCACGAAGGCGGCGTAGCCGAGCAGGGCGAGCGACACGTGGAGCGAGAAGAAGAGGTCGTGGAAGATCGCGCGGTCCGGCGGGTTGGGGCGCGCCAAGAGCGACGACAGCAGCTGGAAGAAGAAGACCAGCGACACCAGCCAGAAGCCGGTCGAGCGCGCCCGCCCGTGCCACTCGACGAAGACGTAGACCACCGCCACCGCGAAGGCCACCACCGACAGCGCCTGCGACACCGTGGCGGCGGGGAACTGCCCCCACTGGACGGTGGCGGCGGCCAGCGAGGCGAGGTGGAGGAGGACGGTTCCGCGCAGCGCCGGAGTCGCCGTGCGCTCGGCGAACGGCGCGGCGGCGAAGAAGAGGAATCCGTAGTCGATCGCCACCAGCAAGTAGGCGAGCGGAAGCAGGATGGTGGCGACTTCGACGAAGGCTTGCACGGGGTTGGTCTCCGGCGGCGATGCTAGCATCTTCTTGCCCGCCCTCCCATCCTCTGGTACTGTGCCCCGCTGCGGTCCGCGCGCTTTGCAGGGAACTCTTACCCGTCGGGAATCGGAATCGATCATGGCCAACGTCGTCATCGTGGGGATGCAGTGGGGAGACGAGGGGAAGGGGAAGATCGTCGATCTCCTCTGCCCGGCGTTCGACGGCGTGGTGCGCTACCAGGGGGGGCACAACGCCGGCCACACGGTGAAGTTCAAGGACCGCCACTTCTCCCTGCAGCTGATCCCCTCGGGGATCCTGCATCCGGAGATGGTCTGCGTCCTCGGCAACGGCATGGTGGTGGCGCCGGACGCCCTGCTCTCCGAGCTCGGCCGCCTCTACGAGGCCGGGGTGCGCTTCGACGGCCGCCTCTTCGTCTCCAACCGTGCCCACGTCCTGCTCCCCTGCCACGCCGTCCTCGACCGCGCGCGTGAGGAGGCGCGCGGCGCCGGCCGCATCGGCACCACCTCGCGGGGGATCGGCCCGGCCTACGAGGGGAAGGCGTCGCGCTACGGCCTGCGCATGGTCGACCTCTTCGCCCCCGACCTCGAGGAGCGCCTGCGCCTGCTGCTCTCCCGCATCCAGGTCGAGCTCGAGAGCCTGGGGGCAGATGAGCCCCTGCAGCAGCCGGCCGCCTACGTCGACCTGGTCTCCGGCTGGGCCGAGCGGCTGCGCCCCAGCCTGCGCGACACCGAGCAGCTCCTGAACGGCTGGATCAAGGAGGGGAAGGCCCTCCTGCTCGAAGGGGCGCAAGGGTCGCTGCTCGACATCGACCACGGCACCTACCCGTTCGTGACCAGCTCGAACTCGACGGCCGGCGGCGCCTGCACCGGCACCGGCGTGCCGCCGACCAGGATCGACGGCGTGATCGGCGTGCTCAAGGCCTACACCACGCGGGTCGGCGGCGGGCCGTTCCCCAGCGAGCTGACCGACGCCACGGGGGAGTTCCTGCGCAGCCGCGGCAACGAGTTCGGCACCGTCACCGGCCGCCCGCGCCGCTGCGGCTGGCTCGACATGGTGGCCGCCCGCTACGGCCAGCTCCTCAACGGCGTGGACACCGTGGCGCTGACCAAGCTCGACGTCCTCGACGACTTCGACGAAATCCCGGTCTGCGTCAGCTACCGGCTGAACGGCGAGACCCTGTCGACCTTCCCGCCGGACCGCCGCTCGCTGGAGACCGCGGAGCCCGTGCTGCGCACCTTCAAGGGGTGGAAGCGCTCGACGGTCGGCATCGTCGAATGGGAGGACATGCCGCAGGAGGCCCGCGACTACATCGACTTCATCGAAGCCGAGATCGAGGCCCCGGTGACCCTCGTCTCGACCGGCCCCCGCCGCGAGGAGACGATCGTCCGCTCCCACCCCGAGCTCGACCGCCTCACCTCCGGCCGCCTCCCCTCCGTCCTCGAGCAGCGGTAGGGTCTTCGGGTTTTTCCTGGGAGCGCCGGCTCCCGGGAATGAAATAGAATCTCTCCACACGCCATCCAAGGCAGCGGCTGTTCGATCCTGGAAAGGAGACGGCATGTTCTGTCCGAGCTGCGGGTCCGAGTACCGCGAGGGGTTCTCAAGCTGCGCCGACTGTGAGGTTCCGCTGGTCGATTCCCCACCGGCCGAGTCCCATCCCGATCCGGGCTACGTCGAGACCGTCTTCGCCAGCGGCGATCCGGTCGCCCTGCTGACCGCCAGGTCGCTCCTCGACGAGGCCGGCATTCCCTACCTCACCCGCGGCGAGGGGATTCAGGACCTCTTCGGCATGGGACGCCTGGGCACCGGTTTCAGCATCCTCGCCGGCGCCGTCGAGATCCAGGTCGGCGCCCATCGGGCCCAGGAGGCCGCGGACCTCCTGTACGAAGCCGGCCTCGAGGATGGGGTGGACGGAGACCGCCTGATGGCGGCCGAGCTCGAGCAGCCTGCCGAGGATGACGACTAGAGGGCGGACCGAGCCCGCCGTCCGCACCGAGGAGGGCTCGCTCTTCTGTCCGGCGTGCGGCGGCGAGTACCGCGCCGGCGTCCCGCGCCGCGCCGGCTGCGACCGGGAGCTCGTCGCCGAGCCGCCGGCCGCGGAGCCGCTCGACCCCCTCACCCTCGCCGCCGTCTTCGCCACCGCCGACCGTACCCACCTCGCCGAGGCGAAGTCGCGGCTCGACGGCGCGCGCATCGGCTATCTCGCCCGCGGCGAGGCGGGGCACGACCTGCTCGCCCAGGCGAGCCTCCCCCGGGGTTTCGCGCCGCGCCGATGGAGCTGCTGGTGCGGGCCGGGGATTGGGAAGCGGCGAGCGCCCTCCTCCTGAAGGCCGGGCTGGCGCCCGTCGAGGCGACCCCCGAGGAGCAGAAGACGGGGGAGCTCTGGATCGACGGCGAGGTGGGGGACGAAGACGAAGAGGAAGAGCCGGAGGAGGCTGCGGCCGCCCCCCCGCCGCTCGACCGCTGGAGCTTCGCGATGGACCGGCTGCGCGGCTTCGAGCTGGCGCTGGTCCTGTTCGTCGCTTTCAGCTACCCCGTGTACGCTGCGCTCTGGACCTGGTGGACCGGCCCGACCGGCGCGTTTCCATACACC
>CAVWOZ010000015.1:0-264526 GCA_963756595.1 uncultured Acidobacteriota bacterium | reverse complement strand
GGAACCGAATTTGCTTGACCATCCCGGTCGTATTGTCCAGAATGCGCCTCGCTCGGGGCGGCCCGGAATCGAAGGAGGGGGATCACGGTGACGAAGTGCCATCCAGGGGGGGCGGTGGGGGTTCTCTGCCTGTTGCTGGGCGTTGCCGGTCCGGCGGCGGCGCGGCCGGATGATGCGTTCACGGCGCACCAGGAGCCGCAGGGACAGGAGACGCAGGAATCGACCTTCTCGCCGCTCAAGGGGCTGAGCATCGAGCAGCTGATGGAGATCGACGTCACGTCGGTCTCGCGGCGGAGCGAGCCGGTGTCGCGGGCGGCGGCGGCGATCACCGTGCTGACGGCGGACGACATCCGGCGCTCGGGGGCGAACAACCTCCCCGACGTGCTGCGCCTCGCGACGTCGCTCGAGGTCGCGCAGTCGAACGGCAACACCTGGGCGATCAGCTCGCGCGGGTTCAACACCACCACCGCCAACAAGCTCCTGGTGCTGATCGACGGTCGCAGTATTTACACCCCGTTGTACTCCGGGGTGTTCTGGGATGCCCAGGACGTGATGCTGGAGGACATCGACCGCATCGAGATCATCCGCGGCCCGGGCGCCGCGCTGTGGGGGGCGAACGCCGTCAACGGGGTGATCAACGTGATCACCAGGAGCTCGCGCGACACCCAGGGGGCGCTGGTCACCGCCGGCGGCGGCACGGGGCAGGAGGAGGCTTTCACCAGCCTCCGGCAGGGGGGGAAGCTGGGGATGGGGACCACCTGGCGCGCCTACGGCAAGTACTCCGCCCGCGACTCGCTCGACCTCGCGAACGGCGAGAGCGCCAGGGACCCGCTGCGCCGGGGGCAGGCGGGCTTCCGCCTCGACCACACGGTGGCGCTCACCGAGGGCGGTGACAAGCCGGCCGCCGGCTCGTCGGAGTTCACTCTCCAGGGGGACGCCTACCACGGGCTCGCCGGGCAGACGGTGGTGGTGCGCGCCGACACGATCCTCGACGGCGCCAACCTGCTCGGCCGCTGGTCGCGCAGCTACTCGGCGGGGTCGTCGAGCGATCTCCAGGTCTATTACGACTTCACCCACCGCGACATCCCCGAGTGGTTCGAGGAGCACCGCCACACGCTCGACATCGACTATCAGCACCGGCGGACGATCGGCACGGGGCAGGAGGTGGTCTGGGGGGCCGGCTACCGGGTGACCCACGACGAGGTGGGGAACAGCGCCGGGGTGGCCTTCCTGCCGGACAGCGTGACGGAGAACCTGTTCAGCGCCTTCGCGCAGGACGAGATCGCGCTGCGCCCCCACCTGCGCCTCACCGTGGGGACCAAGCTCGAGCACAACCACTGGACGGGGTTCGAGGTGCAGCCGAGCGTCCGCTTCGCCTGGACGCCGGACGACCGCCGTACCCTGTGGGGGGCGGTGTCGCGGGCGGTGCGCACCCCCACCCGCTACGACGAGGACATCGTCTTCTACACCGCCGCCGGCACGCCGCTGCTCACCGGCTCGAACGGCTTCGAGGCCGAGTCGATGATCGCCTACGAGCTCGGCTACCGGAACCAGCTGAGCTCCGTGCTGGCGATCGACGCGGCGGCCTACTACAACGACTACGACGACCTGCGCAGCTTCGTGCCGGCGGCGGGGACGGTCTTCCCCTATCACTTCGGCAACCAGCTCCGGGCGTCGACGCGGGGGTTCGAGCTGCGCGCCACCGCCCAGGCGGCGCCGTGGTGGCGGCTGATCGGCGGCTATGCCTGGTTCGACAAGAGCCTGAACCTGGAGCCGGGGAGCCTCGACCCGACCGGCGGGAAGCAGGAGGGGAACGACCCGCGGAGCCGCTTCTCGCTGCGCTCGCAGATGGACCTGCCGCACGCCCTCGAGCTCGACGGCACGCTGCGCTACGTCGGCCGCCTCCCCTCGCCGGTGGTGCCGGCCTACACCGAGCTCGACCTGCGCATCGGCTGGCAGGCGAGCGACGCCTTCGGCTTCTCCCTGGTGGGGGAGAACCTGCTGCACGACCATCACCCGGAATTCGGCCCGCCGACGCCGCTCCGCCAGGAGGTGCAGCGGAGCCTCTACGGGAAGGTGACATGGCGCTTCTGAGCCCCAGGACGACGAGGCGCAGGAGGAGCGCGCGGCCCGGTCTCGCGCTGGCCGTCCTCCTCGGCGGGCTGAGCGGGATAGCCTGCGGGCTCCTCGGCCCCGGCGCCGCGCGGGCGCAGGGGCCTTCCGAGTACGAGGTCAAGGCGGCGTTCCTCTACAACTTCACCAAGTTCGTGGAGTGGCCGCCGTCGGCGTTCGCCGAGGGGAACGGCGTGCTGCGCCTCTGCGTCCTCGGCGACGACCCCTTCGGCCGCGGGCTGAACGCGGCGCTGGGGGAGGGGGAGGTGGTCGAGGGGCGCCGGCTGACGGTGGTGCGCGCGGAGACCCTCGCCCGCGCCGGCGGCTGCCAGGTGCTCTTCGTCAGCCGCTCGGAGCGCGAGCGGCTGCCGCAGATCCTGGCGCCGCTCAAGAGCTCGCCGGTGCTGACGGTGGGGGACAGCAAGGGGTTTCTCGACCAGGGGGGGATCGTCAACTTCATCCTCGAAGGGTCCAAGGTGCGCTTCGAGATCAACCCGGCGGCGGCCGAGCAGGCGGGCATCCGGATCAGCTCGAAGCTGCTGCGCCTGGCCCGCATCGCCGGCCAGAAGCCGGGGCCCTGAGCCGTGCTGAACGCCTTCGCGCGCGCCTCGATCCAGCAGAAGCTGCGCTGGATCGCCATGCTGACCATCGGCGGCTCGCTGCTGCTCGCCGGGATCGCGCTGATCGTCTTCAACGTCTCGCGGTTCAGGTCCGAGATGGAGAACGACCTCGCGACGCTCGCCAACATCGCGGCCCAGAACAGCACCGCCTCGCTGATGTTCGGGGATCAGGGCTCCGCCGCCGAGACCCTGCGCTCGCTCGGCGCCCGCCCGTCGATCCAGGCCGCCGCCCTGTACAAGAACGACGGCACTCTTTTCGTCCACTGGAGCGCGCCGGGGGCGGCGGCCGCCTTCCCCGCCCACCCGCCGAAGCGGGAGCGCACCCTCACCCGTTCGGTGCCGGGCGCCATCGTCGCCTTCAGCCCGGTGCGGCAGAAGGGGGAGCGGCTCGGCACCCTCTACCTGCGCAGCAGCCTCGACGAGCTCTACTCCCGCGCCGAGATGCAGGCGCTGACCGTGGGGCTCGTCTTCCTCGCCTCGGGGATCGCGGCGCTGGTCCTGTCGAGCGGCCTCCAGCGGCTGATCTCGGGGCCGATCCTCGACCTCGCGCGGACGGCGCGGGCGGTCTCCGAGCGCCGCGACTATTCGATCCGGGCCTCGCGGCGGACGGCGGACGAGCTCGGCCAGCTGGTCGACGCCTTCAACGGCATGCTGGGGCAGATCCAGCAGCGCGACTCGGAGCTGCGCGAGGCCAAGGAGGCGCTCGAGGCGCGGGTGGCCGAGCGCACCGCCGAGCTCGAGCGGAGCAACGAGGAGCTGCACCAGAGCAACAAGGAACTCGACGACTTCGCCTACATCGCCTCGCACGACCTCAAGGAGCCGCTGCGCGGCATCCACAACTTCTCGAGCTTCCTGATCGAGGACTACGCCGCGCAGCTCGACGAGGAGGGGCGCTCGAAGCTCGAGACGCTGATGCGCCTGACCAAGCGGATGGAGACGCTGATCGATTCGCTCCTCCAGTTCTCCCGCCTCGGCCGCGTCGACCTCGCCGTCACCCGGGTGGACCTCGGCGAGATCGTCTCCGGCATCCTCGACTCGCTCGCCATCTCGCTGCGCCAGGAGGGGGTGGAGGTGCGCGTGCCGCGCCCGCTGCCGGTGGTGCGCGCCGACCGCGTGCGGGTCGGCGAGATCTTCTACAACCTGATCGTCAACGCCATGAAGTACAACGACAAGCCGCACAAGTGGATCGAGATCGGCTGGCAGCAGAACGGCGCCGGCCCGCCGGTCTTCCAGGTGAGCGATAATGGCATCGGCATCCCGGAGAAGCATCGCGAGTCGGTGTTCCGCATCTTCAAGCGCCTGCACGGGCGGGAGAAGTTCGGCGGCGGCACCGGCGCCGGGCTGACGATCGTCAAGAAGATCGTCGAGCGGCACCATGGCAAGATCTGGCTGGAGTCGTCCGCGGGTGAAGGGACGACCTTCTACTTCACGCTACAAGAGGGAGACGTCCGTGCCTGACAGCCCCAACCAGCCGATCCTCCTCGTCGAGGACAGCCCCGAGGACTACGAGACCACCCAGCGCGCGCTGCGCCGCTCGGGGCTCAAGAACCCGATCTTCCGCTGCGCCGACGGCGACGAGGCGCTCGACTTCCTCTTCCGCCGCGGCGAGCACGCCGCCGCCCCCCGCCCGGGGGTCGTGCTGCTCGACCTCAACCTGCCGGGGACCGACGGCCGGGAGGTGCTCTCCGAGATCAAGAGCCACCCCGAGCTGAAGCAGATCCCGGTGATCGTGCTCACCACCTCGAGCGACGACGGCGACGTGGCGGCCTGCTACCGGGCCGGCGCCAACAGCTACATCCAGAAACCGGTCGACCTCGACGGCTTCATGGCGGCGATCGAGCGGCTCAACGGCTACTGGTTCGAAGTCGTGATCCTGCCGAAGGTCTGACACCCCGGATGAAGGCCCCATGAAGGACGCCAATCCCATCCGCCTGCTGATCGTCGACGACAGCGCCGAGGACCGGACGCTCTACCGCCGCCTGCTCCAGCAGGACCGCGAGCACAGCTACGAGTTCCTGGAGGCCGAGACGGGGGAGGAGGGGCTGGCGGCCGCCGTCGCCGAGCAGCCGGACTGCCTGCTGCTCGACTATCGGCTGCCGGACGTCGACGGCCTCGAGTTCCTCGCCCGCCTGGAGGCGGCGCGGCAGATCCCGGTGATCGTGCTCACCGGCCAGGGGAACGAGGCGGTGGCCGTAGAGGCGATGAAGGGGGGGGCCCTCGACTACCTGCTCAAGGGGGAGGTCGCCGCCGACCGCCTGCGCCACGCGGTGCACAACGCGATCGAGAAGGTGAGCCTGCGGCGCAAGGTCGGCGAGCGCACGGCGGAGCTGGCGGAGGCCAACGCGGCGCTGCGCCGGATGTACGACGACCTCGAGGTGCTGGTCGCCCAGCGCACCACCGAGCTGTCGGTGGCCAACCAGGAGCTCAAGCGGGAGATCCACGTCCGCGAGTGGGCCGAGCAGGAGCGGGCGCGCCTCCTGCTCCTCGAGCAGGCGGCCCGCCAGCAGGCCGAAGAGGCCAACCGGATGAAGGACGAGTTCCTGGCCACCCTGTCGCACGAGCTGCGCACGCCGCTCAACGCCATCCTCGGCTGGGTGCAGGTGCTGCGCGCCGGCAAGCTCGACCTCACGGCGGCGACGCGGGCGCTGGAGACGATCGAGCGCAACGCGCGGGCGCAGGCGCAGCTGATCGCCGACCTGCTCGATGTGTCGCGGATCATCACCGGCAAGCTGCGCCTCGACTTCAAGCCGGTCGACCTGCGGCGGATCATCGACGCCGCCCTCGAGAGCGTGCGCCCGGCGGCCGACGCCAAGGGGCTCCTCCTCGAGGTGGTCGTCTCGCCGCTCGCCAACCCGGTGGTGGGGGACGCCGACCGCCTCCAGCAGGTGATCTGGAACCTGCTGTCGAACGCCATCAAGTTCACCCCGCGCGGCGGCCGGGTCGAGGTGCGCCTGGGGGAGTCGGCGGGGAACGCGGTGATCCGGGCGAGCGACACGGGGATCGGCATCCGCTCCGACTTCCTGCCGTTCGTCTTCGACCGCTTCCGCCAGGCCGAGGGGTCGATCACCCGCACCCACGGCGGCCTGGGGCTGGGGCTCTCGATCGTGCGCCACCTGGTCGAGCTGCACGGCGGCACCGTCGAGGTGGAGAGCGAGGGGGAAGGGAAGGGGGCCGCCTTCTCGGTGCGCCTGCCGCTGCGCGCCGAGATCGCGGACGATCCGCTCGACCGCACGGCGGTGACGCGCAACGTGTTCAATTCCCCCGACCTGCTCGCCGGCCTCGCCATCGTGGTGGTGGAGGACGAGGCCGACACCCGCGACCTGCTGGTCCTCGCCCTCCAGCAGTGCGGCGGCGAGGTGCAGGCCTTCGGCTCGGTGGGCGAGGCCCTCGCCTGGTTCGATCGGGGGACGGTCGACGTCCTGGTTTCCGACATCGGCGTCCCCGGCGAGGACGGCTACGCGCTGATCCGCAAGCTGCGCGAGCGCCCCGAGGAGCTGGGCGGCAAGGTCCCCGCCGTCGCCCTCACCGCCTACGCCCGCGCCGAGGACCGCGAGCGCGCCCTCGCCGCCGGCTACCAGAGCCACCTGGCCAAGCCCGTCGACCCCGCGGAGCTGATCTCCACCCTGGCGAAGCTGGCCGGGCGGCGGATCTCCCTGTAAGCCCCGAAGGGGCGCAAGCTTGGGCGTGATCACGAACCTACCGCCCGCGGGAGCCTTTTTCCTCCCCCGTACTCGGGGGAGGCCAGGAGGGGGTGCCCGCAGGCCGGGACGCTTCCTTGGTTGGGACGTTGAGGCCCCCTCCTGACCTCCCCCGAGTACGGGGGAGGAAAAAAGCGCCCTGCAAGAGCGTTTGCCGGAGCTCGGTCCGGGCTACAGACTCAGCCGCAGCCCTAGCCGGAACGAACGCGGCGGCGTTCTCAGCACGGGTTTCTTGTAGTTCGGATTGGTGGGGGTGGGGGAGGCATTGTCCGACTCCTGGAAGTCCCAGCGCTCGTCGAGCACCACCGCCTGCTGCAGATTGAACACGTTGAAGACGTCGAGCAGGACGTTGACCGTGGCCCGCCCCAGCGTGATCGGATATCCCAAATGGAGGTCGGCGTCGTAGGTCGACGGGGTCGTGCCGTCGGCGCCGCGCTGGGTGAGGAAGAACTCGTAGCGGGCGTAGATGTCCGAGTAGCCGTAGCGGGTGATCGGCGTCCCCGAGCGGTAGTAGGCCGACAAGCCCACCGAGAGGTTGAACGGCGTGGTGTAGAGCCCCGAGGCCTTGAGCTGGTGGCGGCGGTCGTTCGACAGCGGACCCTTGTTGGTGATCTTCGAGAGGTCCGAGCCGTTGGTGAAGAAGTCGTAGTAGTCGTAGGCCGCCGAGATGTTGGGGTCGGCGCCGACATTGGTGAACGGCGCGTAGAGGCCGTCGAAGTTCCCCTCGAGCTTCGAGTAGAGGTAGGAGACGAGACCCTGCCAGTGGTTCGAGTAGCGCTTGTTGGCGGTGACCTCGATCCCCTTGAAGGTGCGCTTCGGCTTCGGCGCCGGGAAGGTCTGTGAGTAGTCGAGGGTGAAGATCCGCCGCATGATCCCCTCGCCCGGGTTGCCGATGCAGTAGGTGCCGTCGTCCCGGCAGAGGAAGTCCTCGATCACCTCGCCGTAGTCGCGGTAGATCCCCTTCACCCCCAGCGAGACGTCCGGCAGCACCTCGCGCTCGTAGCCTAGGATCGCCTCGGTGAGGTACTGGTTGTGGAGGTCGGGGTCGGCCGGCTCGGTGGCACCGCCGAAGATGGCGGAGGTGCGCCCGAGGTCGGCCTCGGCGTTGGGGTCGGGGGTGGTCGAGCCGGGGCTGTAGTTGAAGATGCGCGCCTGCCGCTCGAAGGAGAACGAGCGGATCACCAGGTCCATGGGGATCTCTTCGTAGTAGCGCCCCCAGGAGCCGTAGACCTTGGAGCGTCCCCGCGAGCCCGGGTCCCAGACGAAGCCGAAGCGGGGCGCCACGTCCTTGGTGAGGTCGATCTGCTGCGTCCCCTCGGCGTCGAAGATCTGCTGGCGGTCCCAGCGCACGCCGAGGTTGAGGGTCAGGTTGGGGAGGGCGGTCCAGCGGTCCTGGAGATAGGCGGTGGTGTTCTTGTGCTCGGGGGAGGCGGTGAGCTGCGACACCGGCGCGTTGCCGGGCGTCGCGTCCGGGGTCGTCCAGTAGAAGTGGCTGTAGACCGGGTGCCCGTTGTTGGCGAAGACGTCGATCTGCTGGCCGCCGGAGTAGCGGCGCACGACGTCGGCCTGCTCGCGCCCGTACTCGAACCCGCCCCGGAACTCGTGGTGAGGGAGGTCGCGGGTCAGCGAGGCGTTGACCTCCTGGCGCTTGAAGTCCTTGGTCTGCAACAGGCCGAAGCCGCCGGTCTGGAAGAAGTTGTCGTCGACGCTGCGGAACTGGATCACGTCGCCGGCGCCGCTCGCCGGCCCCACCGAGTTCCGTTCCCGGTGCTGCGCGGCCTGCGCGGTGAGCAGGAACTCGGGGTTCAGGATCCCCTGGTAGCGCAGCGAATAGTCCTTGCCGCCGAAGCTGCGCAGGCCGAGGTAGGTCAGGGGGTCGCCGTTCAGGCTGTGATTGGCGTCGTTGATCGCGCCGGTGTCGTCGCGCGGGTCCTGGAAGAAGCTCCCCACCAGCGACTGGCTGTCGGTGAGCTTCCAGGTGAGCTTGCCGGCGCCGAGGTCGCGGTCGCTCTTGCTCTCGACCACGCTGCCGGCGAGCGGCCCGGCGGGGAGGGTGCTGTCGAGCTTGTTGTTCACCCGGTCGTAGGCGCCGAAGAACCAGAGGCGGTCCTTGACCAGGTAGCCACCGAGGTCGACCCCGAAGTCCTGGCGGGTGAAGCCGGCGGTGGTGCCGTTGTTCGACACCACCGGCTCGGCGTTGCTCTGCAGGGAATCGTTGTCGTAGTAGCCGAAGGCGTCGCCGTGGAATTCGTTGCCGCCCGACTTGGTGATCACGTTCACGATGCCGCCGGTCGAATGCCCGAACTCCGCCTCGTAGCCGCCGGTCTTGACGTCGACCGCCTGGATGAACTCGAAGTTGAGCTCCTTCCCCTGGAAGCCGTACTCGGCGCCGGTGGTGTTGACGCCGTCGATGTAGTAGACGTTCTCGGCGCCGCTCGAGCCGTAGACGGTGATCGACGACTGGTCCGAGTTCTCGGGGTTGGCGTCGGACGAGACGCCGGGGGTGATCTGCACCACCGAGGTGTAGTTGCGGCCGGTCGGCAGCGACTCGATCGCCCGGGTGTCGAGGTTGAGGCCGACCGTGGTGCTGGTGGTGTCGATCACCGGCGCGTCGCCGGTCACCGTGATCTCCTGAGAGAGGGCGGCGCGCAGGGTGGTGTTGAGCTGGGTGTCCTTGCCGAGGGCGACGCCGATCCCCTTGCGGGTCTCGGGGGCGAAGCCGTCGAGGTGGAAGAAGACCGTGTAGTCCCCCGGCGGCAGGAGATTCAGGTGGAAGCCGCCGTTGCCGTCGGTCACCGCCAGGCGCGACCCCTGGAGGGCGGGGCCCGTCGCCTCGACGGTGACGCCGGGGAGCACGCCGCCCCCCTCGTCGGTGACCCGGCCGACGATGCCGCCGGTGGTCTGGGCTCCGGCCGGAAGGATGGCTGCGGCGGCGAACAGGACGAGCGACAGCAGACAGCGGCGCAACGGTCTCAAGGCGCTCATGGCGATCTCCTGGCAAGGACGGAAGGAATGTGGCGGAAAATCTACCACATTCCTCGGGGGTCGCTGGCTGGCCTGGCGGCCTCACTCCCCGGTGAGCGCGAGCTTCGTAGCCTTGTGCTCCCCCCCCGATTTGCGAGCCGCCAACTCGAGATTCTTTTTCAGTTTCGACTTAGAAGCGGACCAGTTGGACGTGGATCTGGTGGGCGTCGGTCGTCGTGTTGTAGAACTCCCAGATCTCCGTCGTGTTGTTCCTCTGGTCCTCGGTGATGTTTCAGCTCCAGTGCAGAGTTCCCGCCGCGACGGTGCCGAGCATCCCCTCGATCGGATCGGCGGTCGTCGAGTCGTCGTCCTCGGAGAGCAAGCTTGCGAGTCGCCACCGCGTACTGCAGTCGCAGCATCGTCACCATCACCAAATTCTCTTAGAGAAATCATTCTTGAGGGTGAGAAGGAAAGTGACGCGGAACTCCATTAAGTGGAGGAGATCCGTCTCGCCGCCTCCCTATAAATTATCCTTATCGTCGTTTCTTAATACTAACTCCTTTCCCTCCTTCCCCTTGAAGTCTACCACCACGTCGTATCTCTCTTCCTTCCCCATCAGCATTTCCTCTACGTGTACCCTCTTTTTTAGTAACCCCTCGTCTTCTCCGATCTGGTGGATTTGCGAGCCGGCGGCTCGAGATTCTTTGAAACTCCCCCTGCCGCCTCGCCGTAGGAACGCCAGGGAGCACCCATGGAACTGTCGCCGCCGTCATCCACATCCACCCTCGATCCCAGCCGCGCGCGGCACGGCGGCGCCGAGGGGTTCAGCCCGCGCCGGCTCGCACTGGTCGCGGGCCAGGACCTCGCGGAGAGCGTTCGCCGCCCGCTGTTCCTGATCTGGGCGCTGCTGATGGCCTGGAACGGCTGGCTGCAGTCGCGCGGGGAGTGGCTCTTCCACTCGATCGACACCTCGCTCGGCGGCAGCAAGGCGTGGGTCGACTCCGAGTTCCAGACCACCTACATCTACGCGCTGCTCGGCTTCTTCCTGGTGAGCTTTTTCGTGGCGGTGGCGGCCGGCCTGCCGCTGATCCGCGACGCCGAGCGGAACGTCGGCGCGCTCCTCCATTCGACGCCGCTGCGCCCGTCCGAGTACGTGTGGGGGAAGTTCCTGGCGGCGCTGGCCGCGAGCCTCGCCGCGGTCGCCTGCATGCCGCTCGCGACGGCGATCTTCAGCCGCCTCCTGCCGGACCCGGGGCAGCCCGACCTCTACGGCACCTCGCACCTCGCCTTCTATCTGCGGCCGGCGCTCGTCTTCCTGCTGCCGGTCGTCGTGCTGATGGGGGGCGCCTGCTTCGCGCTCGGGCGCTTCACCGGGCGGCCGATCGTCGTCTTCCTGCTGCCGATCATCCTCTTCCTCTTCTTCAACCAGTTCCTCTGGCACTGGTTTCCGCCCGGCCTCGATCCGTCCGTCTCGGCCGCCCTCCGCCTGCTCGATCCGTCGGGCTTCCGCTGGTTCAAGGAGCACTGGCTGTTCGTCGACCGCGGCATCGCCTTCTACAACACCCGGCCGGTCACCTTCGACGCGCCGTTCCTGTGGAGCCGCGCCGCCTGGGTGATCCTCGGCCTGCTGCTGGTCGACGTCTCGCGCCGGCATTTCACGGGGCGCCTGCGCCGCCCGGCGAAGGGCGCCCGCCTGGAGGAGAGGCCGGCGATTGCAGCCGTCCCGACTTCCACGCCCCCGCGGCTCGCCTCCCTGGGGATGACGGCGCGGGTCCCCACCTTCCTGCGTGGCGCCTGGGCGGTGGCCCGCTTCGAGCTCGCGGAGCTCGCCTCGCAGCCGGGGCTCTACATCTTCATCCCGGCGATCCTCCTCTTCCTGCTCATCCTCTTCCGCGAGAACTACAGCGACGCGAACGGCGGCCTGGCCGCGATCCTGCTCACCCCGGGAAACGCCGCGGTCAAGGGGTTCGTCCCCCTCACCCTCTGGCTCGGCCTCCTCCTGATGTTCTACACGGTGGAGTCGGTCGAGCGCGAGCGGACGACGAGCTTCGCGCCGGTCTACTACGCGACGCCGGTGCGCACCTCGTCGGTCCTCGCCGGCAAGGCGGCGGCCCACGCCGTGGTGGCGCTCGTCACCCTCGCCGCGAGCCTGGCGGTGCCGGCGCTGATCCTGCTCGCGGAGGGGAAGGTGCGGATGGAGATCCGCCCCTTCCTGATCGTCTGGGGGCTGCTCCTGATCCCCACCCTGGTCCTGTGGACGGCGTTCATCGCCGCCGTGGTCTCGCTCACCCGCAGCCGCTACGCCACCTACGGCATCGGCCTCGCGGCGGTGATCGCCACCGTCTACGCGACCTTGAGCGGCCATCTGACCTGGGTGGGGAACTGGCCGCTGGTGATGCAGATGATGTGGAGCGACATGGGGGCGTTCGAGATCGACCGCTCCGCTCTCCTGCTCAACCGCTTGGCGGCGCTGGCGCTCGCCCTCCCCTGCGGCTGGATCGCTCTCCGCGCCTTCGCCCGCCGCGAGCGCGACCGGCTGCATCCGGCGCTGCCGGCCGCCGCGCGGCGGCGGACGGCGATCACCGCGACCGCTCTCGCCCTGCCGCCGCTCGCCCTGCTGATCGCGCTCTGGGCGCTGGTCAATCAGGGGTTCCAGGGGGCCACGGTCGAGCGCTGGCACAAGGATTACTGGCGCGAGAACCTGACGACGTGGATCCATCAGCCGCTGCCGTACGTGACGCGGGTCGAGATGGACATCGACCTCGAGCCCAAAGAGCGCGCCTTGCGCGCCAGCGGCTTCTACGACCTCCAGAACCGTCTGCCGAAGGATCTCGACTGGTTCCCGGTGACGGGCGGCAGCGCCTGGACGGATCTCGCCTGGACGCTCGACGGAAAACCTTTCCAACCGGAGGAGCACCACGGCCTCTACGTTTTCCGGGTGCCGCGCCCGCTGGTCTCCGGCGCCTCGGTGCGGCTCGGCTTCCGCTACCGGGGGAAGGTGCTCCCCGGCGTGTCGCGCAACGGCGGCCCGGTGCAGCTCGGCGAGTTCATCCTGCCGTCGGGGGTGCTGGTGACCGGGCGCAATCCGGACTTCGTCCCCAAGATCGGCTTCGATCCCAGGATCGGCGTCGACGAGAAGAACTTCACCGAGCCGCGGATCTACCCGCCGCGCTGGTACGAGGGGGTGACCGATGCCGACCTCGACCGCTCGGCCTTCACCCAGCGGCTGCGGATCACCGCGCCGGCTGAATACACGATCAATTCGACCGGCATCCTGACCTCGGACGTGGTGAGCCACGGCCGGCGGACCGCGGTCTGGGAGAGCGACTACCCGGTGCGGGTGTTCAACATCGCGGCAGGGCGCTGGCTTGTGAAGCGGGGGGTGAACGGCACCGCCGTCTACTACGACCGCCATCATCCCTACAACGTGGACACCCTGGTCGCGGCGCTCGACGGCGCGCGCCGCTGGTATGCCGAGTGGTTCGGCCCCTACCCCTGGCGGGAGCTGCGGCTCAACGAGTTCCCCAACTACGCCGAGTACGCGCGGGGGAACGCCACCAACATCTTCTTCTCGGAAGGGGTCGGCTTCCTGACCCTGCGGAGCCCGGAGTCCGATCAGGCGTTCGAGATCGCCGCGCACGAGTCGGCCCACCAGTGGTGGGGGCACATCCTGGCGGGGGGCGAAGGGCCGGGGGGGATCGTGCTCGCCGAGGGGGCGGCCAACTTCTCGACCATGATGCTCGTCGAGCAGGTGCGCGGCCTCGAGAACCGGCTGGGCTTCGCCCAGCGCCTCGAGGCCACCTATGGCGAGCGCCGCCAGCCGGGGACCGAAAAGCCGCTCGCCGAGACCCTGAGCACCACCGGCCGCCCGGGGGACGAGACGGTGGTCTACGACAAGGGCGGGTGGGTGCTCTGGATGCTGATGCACCAGATGGGGCGCGCCGCCTTCCTCGACGGCGCCCGCCACTTCATCGATTTCTATCACCACAGCCCGGACCACCCCGTGCTCCAGGACTTCGCCGCCTTCATGCGCCCCTACGCGCCGGACCCGGCGGGGTTCGACGACTTCGTCCGCCAGTGGTTCTACGATCGCGTGATCCCCGAGTACCGCCTGGACGATCCGCGGAAGCAGCCGCTGGGGAACGGGACCTGGGAGGTCGCGGTGAAGGTGGAGAACGCCGGTACCGGCCGCATGCCGGTCGAGGTCGCGGCGACCCGCGGCGAGCGCTTCGACGGCAAGGGCGGAATCTCGCCCGCCTGGCGCGACGCGCGGACGACGGTGGTGCTGGGCCCGGGGGAGTCGAAGGAGGTCCGCATCCGCTGCCCGTTCGTCCCCGAACGGGTGGTGGTCGATCCCGACGGCTACGTGCTCCAGCTCCAGCGCAAGGCGGCGGCGGCGAAGCTCTGACGCGCCTGCGAGCTACTTCGTCATCTGCTGCCAGACCAGGATCGCCGTCACCAGCAGGCCGATAACGATCACCGCCGCCCGCGCCTTCTCCTTGCCGATGCGGCGGGCGAAGACGGCGCCGGCGTAGCCGCCGAGGGTGGCGCCGAGGACGATCACCAGCGCCGCCGGCCAGACCACCGCCCCCTTGTAGATGAAGTACCCCGCCGCGATCGTGTTGATGCACAGGTTGAAGAAGTTCTTCACTCCGTTCGCCGCGTGGATGTTGGCGAGGCCGAGGAAGCCGAGGAGGGCCAGCATCAGGATGCCGATCCCCGCGCCGAAGTAGCCGCCGTAGAGGGCGACGCCGAGTTGGAGGACCGAGGCGAGGGCCAGCCGCCCGCGCGACAGCTCGGAGGGATCGGTCACCACCCGGGTCGAGCGGCGGGAGAGGTACCCCTGGATCATGAACAGCGCGGTGGCGAAGAGGATCAGCAGGGGAGCGAGGGTGGCGAAGAGCTTCTCGGGGGTGCGCAGCAGGAGGACCGAGCCCGCCGTGCCGCCGATCAGGCTGGGGAGGAAGAGGGTCTTCAGCCACCCCTTGTTCTCCCGCACCTCGTCGCGATACCCGTAGAGGCTGGCCACGGCGGCGGGGAGGAGCGCCACCGTCGAGGTGGCGTTGGCGGCGATCGCGGGGATGCCGAGGAAGATCAGCGACGGGAAGGTGAGGATCGTCCCGCCCCCCGCCATCGCGTTCATCACCCCGGCGCCGAAGGCGGCGGCGATCAGGATCAGGATCTGAAGCGCGCTCACGCGGGGAAGGATATCCGGTTCGAGCTCCTGTCGGACTCTGGCAACCGGCCTCGCAGGGCGCTTTTTTCCTCCCCTGTACTCGGGGGAGGTCAGGAGGGGGTGCTCGCAGGCCGATCGTTTTCCTTGGTTGGAGCGTTGCGGCCCCCTCCCGGCCTCCCCCGAGTACGGGGAGGAGAAAGGCTCCTTGCCCTGTAGGTTCGCGGTTTCGGGCTACTGAGGACCTATGCTGCCGGCCTCGTCACCCCCAGGTACGCGGGATGGGTGAAGCCGGGGAAGACCTGGTCGAGCTTCGAGTTGCCCAGGCGGCGCTCCACCACCTCGGCGAGGACGGTGCGGAAGTCGGTGGTGATCGCGAGGTCCCCCGGGCCGTAGAGCTGCTCGGCGGTGAGGCCGGGCCAGCTCGAGTAGACCTTGCCGCCCACGACGCCGCCGCCGAGCAGGAACATGCAGTTGCCGTGGCCGTGGTCGGTGCCGCCGGAGGCGTTCTCCTTCACCCGGCGGCCGAACTCGCTCATCGTCACCACGGTGATGTGCCCCATGCGGTCGGCGAGGTCGGTGTAGAACGCCTGGAGCCCGGCGGCGAGGTCCGCCAGGTTGTCGGCGAGCGTGCCGGTGGTGCTCCCCTGGGCCGAATGGGTGTCCCAACCGCCGATGTCGACGCAGGCCACCTCGAGCCCGAGATCGGCGCGGATCAGCTGCGCCACCTGCTCGAGGCCGTTGCCGAAGTCGGAGTCGGGGTACTTGGCGCCGTTCTGCGGCTGGTAGGTCCCCGGGTTGGCGGCGGCCAGCAGGGCGACCGCGGCGAAGGTCTGCTTCGCCTGGCCGTCGAGGAAATCGGTGCTCGGGTAGAGCGAGGCGAGGCTGGTCTGGAAGCTCGCCAGCTCGGCCGGCGAGCGCAGCCCCTTGAGATGGAAGTCGGCGATCGATTGCAGCGCCGCGGCCGACACCGGGCCGCGCAGCGAGGCCTGCACGCTGTGCCCCACCCCCACCGCGCGGAAGGGGGAGGAGTTGCCGGTGTCGAGGCTGCCGAGATGGCGGCCGATCCAGCCGGTGGTCAGCGTCTTGCTCCCCGGGGTGCCGCGCTCCATGAAGTCCATCGCCTCGAAGTGGGAGTGCGAGTCGTCCGGCGAGCCGGCGGCGTGGACGGCGGCGAGCGCGCCGTCGTCGTAGAGCTCCTTGAGCGGAGCGAGCGAGGGGTGGAGGCCGAAGAAGCCGTCGAGGTCGATCGCCGTCCCCGCCGCGCTCCCCGGCTCCTTGATCGCCAGGGTGGGGCGGTTCGTGTAGTAGTCGCGTTCGCCGAACGGCACCACGACGTTCAGGCCGTCCGCCGCGCCGCGCTGGAAGACGCAGACCAGGACGTCGCGCTGCGGCGAAGGGGTGGAGGAGAACGCCAGGCGGGGGAACCAGGTGGGGAGGGTGAGGCCGCCGAGCCCCACGCTGCGGAGGAAGTTGCGCCGGGTGAAGGGTGTCATCTTGAGCTTTCTCCTTTCACCGCCACTGGAAGTACGGGGAATCGAGGATGAGGGCCACCAGGCCCGGGAGCTTCGCAGCCGCCTGCGCGGCGGTGAACGGGGAGGTCGTGGAGAGGCCACCGGCCGCGTAGGCGATCAGTTTCGTGCGATCGGTTGGATCGAGCGCGCGCGCCAGCAGCCGGGCGGTCAGGTGGTCGGTGAGGGCGGTGGGGGTCGGGCGCGGCCAGCCGGGGGTGCCGGCGGCGAGGCCGGTGAGGTCGGCTTGCACGTCGTGCAGGTGATTGCCGCCGAGCGCGAGGCCGAGGTTCCAGCCGCCGAGCAGGCCGTTGGTGTTCGCCCAGGCTCCCGCGGCGTCCGGATAGCCGTTGGGCGCCTGCCAGCCGAAGGGGAGCTGCCCCATGTTGCGCAGGACGTTCAAGAGCGGCTTGTTCCCCTCCGAGCCGATGTCGACCGCCAGGGTGCGGGTGGCCGAGGAGAGCATCTCCAGCGGCCGCTTGAACTTCTGATCCGCCGCGGCGCGGAATTCCGCCGAGAGGAGGAGGGTGCGCATCGTCTCGCGGATGTCGCCTCCCGTCTGGGTGAACCTCTGGCTGACGGCGGTGACCAGCGAGGCCGGCGGCGCGTCCGAGACGAAGCGGACGCAGAGCTTGGTCGCGATGTGCTGGGCGGTCGCGGGATGGGCGGCGAGGATGTCGAGCACCCGCTCGCCGTGGCCGATCCCGAGACCCGCCGGCAGCGCGTGGCCGAGCACCGTCTTCGGGCCGTCGTCGTGGTCGGCGGCGCGGAAGAAGAAGGCGCCGGTCGTCCCCCCCTTGCGGCCGCCGATCGTCCAGCCGGTGAAGCACTGCGCCACCTGCTCGACGTCGTCCTGGGTGTAGCCGGTGTCGACCCCCATGGTGTGGAGCTCCATCACCTCGCGCCCGTAGTTCTCGTTGGGGCCGGTCTTGGTGTTGGTGGCGTTGTTCAGGAAATCGAGCATCGCCGGGCTCTTCGCCGACGCCCCGAGGATCTGCCGGAAGGTGCCGAAGGCGTAGCGGCGCACCACCTCGCGGTCGTCGACCGTCTTGTAATAGCCGACCTTGTTGTCGAGGTGATAGACGTTGAAATGGTTGCTCCAGAAATCGACCATCATCTCGAAGAGCTGCCGCTTCGAGGCGACGGCGCGGAGGACGGTGGCGCTCTTCAGCTCGCTCACCACCTGCGCCTTCTCGAGCGCCAGGAGCTGGGCGTTGCTCAGCGTCAGGGTGGGGAAGAGCTTCTTGATCGTGGCGGCGAGCTCCGAGTCGTCGATCCGCTCCGGCTCGAGCTGGTCGGCGATGTACCCCTGATAGCCGAGCGAGCGGGCGCGCGCCAGCTCGTCGGGCGAGTGCCCGAAGGTGATGCGATTGACCAGATGGACGATGGGATCGGGGGCGGGGAGGGAGCCGGGGGCCGCGGCGGAAGCTTTCCAGGCGATCGGCGGGGGGGCCGCGAAGAGCGGCTCGAGGCCGGCGCCGGGAAGAGCGGCGAGGGCGGCCCCGGCGGTGGCTGTGCGGAGCAGAGTTCGGCGGGTCAGAGTCGCGCCATCCAAGGAAGTTCCTCCTCTCCAGAGAATACGTTCTGGTGCATAAACACATAAGCCGGAGGATTCCTGCGGCGGGATCGGAAGTTTTTTTGGATGCCGGCGCTCAGCCGCCGATCTGCCCCAACGCGCGCCGGATCTCGGGCTGGTCGGGATTGATCTGGAGGGAGCGATGGAAGCTGGCGGCGGCCCCCTCGCCGTCGCCGATGCAGAGGCGGGCGAGCCCCACGGAGGCGAAGGCGAGGGCGTTCTTCGGCGCGGTCTGGGTGGCGCTCTCGAAGTCGTCGAGCGCCTTCTCGCACTGGTGGCGCTCCAGCCGGTAGCGCCCGCGGAGGAGATGGAGGCGGGGGTCCTGGGGTTTGGTGCCGATGGCGCGGTCGAGGAGGCGAAGCGCCCGCTCGCTCTCGCCGCCGCGGGCGTAGGCCACGGTACGGGCGAGCGCGTGGTCGACCCCGTCCGGCAGGCCGCCGGCGAGCGCCGCCACCAGCAGGTCGTCGGAGCGGTCGGGCTCCTTCTTCTGGCTGGCGAGCAGGTCGCTCAGGTTCCACATCGCCGCGGCGCTCTTGGGATCGATCGCCAGCGCCTTGCCGTAGGCCGCGGTGGCGGCGTCCGTCTCCCCCTTCTGGCGGCGGAGCAGCCCCTCGTTGTCGTAGGACGCGGCCGTGCGGGTGGTGCCGGCGGCGGCGCCGTTCCCTTCCTTGCCGCCCAGGTAGCCGAGGGCGCGGAGCTTGGCGATCTCCTCGGCGTCCGCCTTCTCCTCGGCTTTCTCCTCGTAATGCATCTCCGGCGCCGGCTGGTAGTGCGCCCGATAGTCGGCAGGTTCGGCGTGAACCGGCGCGATCCCCGCGAGCGGCGGTCCCTCGAGGCCCTTCCCCGGCGGCAGGCCGAGGAGGGCGAGAAGGGTGGAGCAGACCTGTCCGACCTCTCCCGCGGCACGGTTGGCGGCGCTCTTGATCCCGGGTCCCTGGAGCAGGTAGATCCCCTCGTCGCGATGCCAGCGGGCGGCGGTGGCCGCGGCGGCGCTCGACATTTGCGCCGGCCGCCCGTCCTTCCAGCGGAAGCCGTGGTCGGAGGCGAGCATCAGCACGGCGCCCCGCGCCTCCGCCAGCTTGCGGTAGTCGCCCAGCAGGCGGTCGATCTCGGCGAAGTAGAGGGCGGGGACGCGCGAGAAGCGCTCGAAGTCCGCGGGGCTCACCGCGTCCTGGCGCGGTGGCGCATAGGGTGCGAAGACGTGGCCGAGGGTGTCCGTCCCCTGGAAGTAGACGACGGCGAGGTCCGGCTTGGCGCGTCCCAGCCACGAGGTGGCGAGCGCGTGGTAGGCCCGCGTCTCGACCAGGATGCGGCGCAGCGCGCTCACCGGATGGGCGTAGGGATCCGGCTCGGCGGCGGCCTTCGCGTACTCCTTCTCGGTCAGCCAGGGGAGATAGGCCTTGAGGGCGTCATACCCCACGGCGGCCTCCGTCTTCGCCAGCGCCTCCCGCGCCCACGCCTCCTGGTCAGGAGGGTAGACGGTGCCGGGAGGGGGGGCCGCATCGCGCGCCGTGAACGACGAGAAGCGGTCGGCCACCAGCAATCCCTTGACCGCCTCGGCCGGCCAGGTGGCCCAGAGCCCGAACACGGCCACGCTCTTGTCGCCGTCCGCCGCCATGTTCCAGACCGCCGGGACCCGCCGCTCCGAGCTCGGGATCGGCTCGAGGGCGCCCGTCCGCGGGTTGCGCCGCGTGAAGTCGAGGATGCCGTGCTCGAGCGGAGAGACGCCGGTCATCATCGTGGTCCACACCAGCGGCGAGAGGGGAGGGTCGAGCGTCTTCAGCGTCCCTGTCTTCCCCCCCTTCGCCAGCGCCGCGAGGTTGGGCATCGTCCCTGAGGCTATCAGGCCGTCGAGCATCTCCCAGTCCGCCCCATCGAGCCCCACGAAGATCACCGGATGCGCCTCCTGAACGGCGCTCGCGATCTCCGGCGCCGGAGGGGGCGGCGCCGCCCCGGCCTGCCGCGGCGGCGCGGGCTTCTTCTGGCAGGCGAGGAGGATCGCCAGCAGGGCCAGCAGGGAGGAACGGAGGAGGAGGCGTCGCATGGGGTCTTGAGGGAAGGATTATATCGGGATCGCCTCGGGATCGCCCCGGCGCGCTCCTTGCTATGCTCCCGGCCGTCGGAGACAGACGCGGAAATTGGGAGACTTGCGTGCCCTATCAGCCCATCGAGAACTACGGAATCATCGGCAACATGCGGACGGCGGCGCTCGTGGGGAAGCACGGGTCGATCGACTGGTACTGCGTCCCCCACTTCGATTCGCCGAGCGTCTTCGCGGCGATCCTCGACGACGAGACGGGGGGGCGGTTCGAGATCGCCCCGATCGGCGACGGGTCGGCGACCAAGCAGCTCTACTGGCCGGAGACCAACGTCCTGGTCACCCGCTTCCTGTCGGACGACGGGGTGGGGGAGATCGAGGACTTCATGCCGGTCGGCGCGCGGGGGACGAACGAGTGGCGCGACCACCTGATCCGCCGGGTGCGGGTGGTGCGCGGCCACGTCAACTTCGCCCTGCGCTGCCACCCGGCGTTCGACTACGCCCGCGCCGGCCACGAGACGGTGATCGCCGCCGGCAAGGGGGCGGACTTCCACTCCCGGGCGCTCAGCCTGCGGCTCGCCACCGAGATCCCCCTGCGCGCCGACGGCCACGGGGTCACCGCCGAGTTCACCCTCCGCGAGGGAGAGAGCGCGACCTTCGCGATCCGCCCGATCGACAAGGGGACCGAGATGTCTCCGCCCCCGTCGGCGGGACAGACGGAGGAGCTGTTCCAGGCGACCGTCGCCTTCTGGCGCTCCTGGATCGCCAAGTCGACCTACCACGGCCGCTGGCGCGAGATGGTCCACCGTTCGGCGCTGGTGCTCAAGCTGCTGACCTTCGAGCCGACCGGCGCCATCGTCGCGGCTCCCACCTGCAGCCTCCCCGAGCACACCGGCGGGGTGCGCAACTGGGACTACCGCTACACCTGGATCCGCGACGCCGCCTTCACCATCTACTCGCTGCTGCGCATCGGCCTGACCGAGGAGGCCTCGCAGTTCATGGGCTGGCTCGACGCCCGCTGCGCCGAGGCGGACCGCGACCAGGGGCTGCAGATCGTCTACGGCATCGACGGCCGCCACGACCTGACCGAGATCACCCTCGACCACTTGGAGGGGTACCGCGGCTCGCGGCCGGTGCGGGTCGGCAACGGCGCCGTCCACCAGCTCCAGCTCGACATCTACGGCGAGCTGATGGACTCCGTGTACCTGTTCAACAAGCACGCGGCGCCGATCGGCTACGACTCGTGGCTCAACCTGCGCGAGCTGCTCCACTACGTGGCCGACAACTGGCAGCGGGAGGACGAGGGGATCTGGGAGGTGCGCGGCGGCCGGCAGCAGTTCGTCTTCTCGAAGCTGATGTGCTGGGTGGCGATGGACCGCGGCGTCCGCCTCGCCGAGCAGCGCTCCTTCCCGATCGACCGCAAGCGCTGGATCAACACCCGCGACGAGATCTTCGAGACGATCATGAAGCGCGGCTGGAACGCCGAGCGCCAGAGCTTCGTCGAGACCCTCGACGGCGAGTGGCTCGACGCCTCGAGCCTGCTGATGCCGCTCGTCTTCTTCACCGCGCCGAGCGATCCGCGGATGCTGAAGACGATCGAGGCGATCCGCAAGCCGCCGGACCAGGGGGGGCTACTCTCGGACGGGCTGGTCTACCGCTACAACGCCGCGCACGGCATCGACGGCCTCCCCGGCGACGAGGGGACCTTCAACATGTGTACCTTCTGGCTGGTCGAGGCGTTGACCCGCGCCGGCTGGACGCAGCCGCAGATGCTCGAAGAGGCCCGCCTCCTCTTCGAGCGCATGCTCGGCTACGCCAACCATCTGGGCCTCTACTCGGAGCAGACGGGGCTTCGCGGCGAGGCGCTGGGGAACTTCCCCCAGGCTTTCACCCACCTCGCCGTGATCAGCTCCGCCGTCAATCTCGACAGCGCCCTCGGCCGCGAGCGGGACGAGGGGCTCTAAGGCGCGAGCGGCAGCACCCGGGGCTTGAGCCCGGTCCTGCCGTCGTCCGCGGCGAAGAAGAGGACCCCAAGTCCGTAAAGAAGCCTTCCGTCAGCAGGTACGTCCCTTCGGGGGTGCCGTCCGTCCGCCCGGGACGGGTGAACGACCCGTCGTCGGACACGATCCCCAGAAGTGCCACGCCGTTCTGGACATGGAGGGCCGAGATCCTCGTGCAGGCGGAGGGGCAGACGGTGGTCGAGATCTGCCGGGTCCCCCCCGCCGTGCCGTCGGTGCTCCACAGGATCCCCTGGTCGAGCGAGCTGGGGTCCGCCGTCGAGAAGAACAGCCGATCTCCCAGGTTGAAGAAGCCCACGGGCTCTTCGCGAACCTCGCCGGAGAAAGGGACGTGTGGCGCGCGGTTGATGTCCGCCAGGAGATGGGGCGCCTCCTGCGCTCCGGCGGCGGCCGCGAGCAGGGCTGAGCCGAGCAGAAATGTAGCGATCCGCCGTCCGCGCATCGGCGCGTCCTCCCTTCCCGGGTTGAGGTCGTTCCCGACAGTTTAGCGGAGCGCGGGGCGATCCGCCGTCACCGGTCGGCGATCAGGTGCTCGACGACCGGCGGCTCGGGGCCGAGGTGGAACGCGCGGGCGCGCTCCTGGACGTCCTGGTCGGCGTGGGTCACCCGCTCGTGCTGGCGCAGGTGCTCGATCCACGACTTGACCAGGAAAACCTCGGTGTGGAGCTCGGGGTCGGCGGAGTCGACGAACAGCCCCCACTGCATGGCGCCGTCGCGCTTGCGCAGGCGGCGGATGCCGCGCATGGCGGCCGCGAAGTCGGCGGCGCGGCCGGGATCGACCCGGTAGCGCACGGTCACCATCACCGGGCCGCGGTCGGGCTCCACGTCGTGATTGACGATCGGGGCGGCCCATTGCCGCGACGGCGCGAGGTTCAGGCCCTCGCCGGAGCGCAGGTGGATGCGGAAGGTGGCGGCGAGCCCCACCACCATGCCGATGGCCGAGGCGAGGAGGGCGCGCGAGATCCCGAAGTGCTCGCCGACGATCCCCCAGATCGCGCTGCCGCCCGCCAGCGCGGCGTAGAAGACCAGCATGTAGACCGACAGCGCCCGCCCCGTCACCCACGAGGGGACGACCGTCTGCACGGCGACGTTGAGGCTCGAGAGGAGCGACAGCCAGGCGCCGCCGGCGAGCAGCATGGCGAGCACCAGCAGCCAGAACGAATCGACGTAGGCGAGCGCCGCCGTCGACCCGGCGAAGACCAGGGTGGCGGCGGCCACCACGGCGTCCATCGAATTCTTCCGCTTCAGGCGGGGGAGGACGACCGCCCCCAGCACGGCGCCGGCGCCGAGCGCCGCCAGCAGCAGCCCGTACCCCTCCGGCCCCGCCTTCAGCCGGCCGCTCGCCACCAGCGGCAGGAGCGCCCAGAGCGAGGCGCCGCAGATGACGAAGCTGAAGCCGCGGATGGTGGGCGCCAGCACCTCGGGGGCGTGACGCACGTAGCGCAGGCCGGTCGTCATCGCCCCCCAGATCCGCTCGGCGGGCAGCATCGCCTCCTCGGCCGGGCGGCGCCAGAAGAAGAGGACGACGAGCACCCCCAGGAACGAGACGGCGTTGACCAGGAAGGTGACGGCGACCCCCGCCGAAGCGACCACCAGCCCGGCGAGCGCTGGGCCGAGCGCGCGGGCGATGTTGAAGCCGATGCTGCTCAAGGTGACGGCGGCCGGCAGGTCCTCCCGAGGCACCATCTCGGGGACGCTCGCCTGCCACGCCGGCCCGTTGAGCGCCGCGCCGAGGCCAAGGAGGAAGGTAAAGATCAGCAGCACCCACGGGGTGGTGGCGTGCGCCGCCGTGAACGCCCAGAGGCCGAAGGCGGCGGCGGTCATCCAGCCCTGCGTGATGAGCAGGATTCGCCGGCGGTCGAGCACGTCCGCTACCGCCCCGGCGGGGAGCGCGAGCAGGAACATCGGCAGGCTGGTCGCCGCCTGCACGAGCGCCACCAGGATCGGCGACGCGCTGAGCGTCGTCATCATCCACGACGCCCCGACGTTCTGGAACCACGTCCCCACGTTCGAGGCGACGCTCGCGATCCACAGCCAGCGGAAGATCGTGTGCCGGAGCGGGCTCCAGGTGGAGCGAGGGTTAGGATTCGGCAGGGGGAAGCCCTTCGGGTTCGTTCATGCCGCCGCTCGTACGGCTTCTCTTCGGATGACCCGCAGGAACATGCTCTCCGCGCGATCGAAACCCTCGACGCTGACCGGCACGATCGAGAGGGCCAGGTCAGCCTCGAGGGCGAGAGGAGCCTTGACCGCTTGGGCCCGGAGAATCTCCGTCACCGGATCGACCGGCCCGGTCAGCAGCAGGAGGAGGTCGACGTCGCTCCCCTCCCAGGCGGTCCCCCGGGCGTAGGAGCCGTAGAGGAGGAGACCGCGGAAGCGCTCGCCGTAGAGCTCCTTGAGCCCCTGCTCCAGTCTCGTCACCACGTCCCGGATCTTCGGCGGCAGCGCGCTCATGGCGCCTCATTCTATCCGGCTGGCGGTATGCTTCGCGAGATGATCCGCTCCTTCGACGTCCCCAGCATTCTGGCTGGGCTGCTCGCCTGCGGGGTGGCGGTGTTCGCCAGCACGACACTGGTGTTCATCGTCTTCCGGCTGAACACCATGCTGCGGCGGCGGCAGGAGCAGGAGCGGCTGCTGCTCGCCGGGCACCGCTCGATCGCCATCGCGCTCGGCGCCACCCTGCTCAGCCAGGCGTTGCTGCTGCGCCACGTCGTCTTCCCGGTGATGGCGGTGATGCGCGACCTCTTCCTGCAGCGGGCCTCGTTCGCCACCGTCCTCGTGGTGGCGGGCCAGTGCTTCGTCGTCTTCCTGGTGATCGGCGCCGTCTCGGTGGGATCGATCTGGCTCGCCGGCTGGCTGTTCGACGTGCTGACCGGATCGCTCCCCGAGCACGAGGAGATCTTCCGCGACAACGTGGCGGTGGCGATCTTCTACGCCTTCGTCCTCCTCGCCATCACCGTCATCCTCAACGAGGGGATCGAGGACCTCTCGCGCTCGCTGATCCCCTACGGCCGCTCCGGTGTGATCCACCTGCCGTGAAGCGGTCCGGCTGCTTCGCGATCGGCTGCTCCGGGCTCCTCGTCGTCCTCCTCGCCGTCGCCGCCGGCCTCGCCTTCCGCTTCGGGGCGATCTCCCCCGGGCCGAGCTCGGTCCCCGGGGTCCGCGAGCCACCCCCGGAGCCCGAGCCGCTCCCGGAGGCGGACGCCTACCTGCCGGCGGTCGGCTCCCTCCACCAGTTCCATCGCGAGGAGGACGGCGACCGCCTCCGTCTCATCTACGGGTTCATCGACTACCGGGGGCAGCCGCGACACGTCGCCTGCGAGGTCACCAAGCAGGCCTACCAGCAGGACGTCACCTCCTTCGGCTACTTCGCGGACGAGATGGATCACGCGGTTTCGCGCAGCCTCCGCGACCTCTTCGAGCGCGAGGCGGCGCGGCGGGGGGTGAGCGCCTACGTCCATTTCGAGTCGCTGAAAGGCACCGGCTACCGCTGGCGCTGGCAGATCCCGGGCGGCCTCGGCGCCGAGGAGACGACCCGTCTCGAAGACGAGCTGCGCGATTTCGACCGCTGGCTCGACGGCGATCTGTCCCGGCAGAAGGAAGAGCTCGTGGCGCGTTATCTGGAGGCCCGGGGCCTGCGCCTCAAAGGGGACGAGATCGCCATCGATTACGAGGAGGAGGTGGCGCGCGACACGGCGCCGCTCGCGGACTGCTTCGACGCCCTGCGGCAGGCAGGGAGACGGTCCGGCGACCGCGCCCTCCTCGGGCTCTTCCTCGCCTTCATCCAGGAGCTGCGCTACCAGGTGCCGCCGCAGATCGAGCTCGGCCGGCACATCCTGGGCTTCTGGGCCCCCGCCGCCGTCCTGGTGCGAGGGGCGGGAGACTGCGACTCGAAGTCCGCCGCCTTCTGCGCCCTCTGGCGCCACCTGCCACGCCGGGCGATGCTCGTCCTCGTCCCCGGCCACGCCCTGGTGGGAGTCGAAGGGAAGCCCCGCGCCGACGAGGCCTACGTCCGGCTCGGCAACCGCTACTTCGTCCTCTGCGAGGTGGCGGGTCCGGGCAAGATCCCTCCCGGCGCCCACCCGCTCTCCGGAAGCTTCGAGTACGTGATGATCGAGCCCGTGGGCGGAGGATAGACGGGTGATAGAATGGGCGCAGGAGTTGCCCTTCGACGCGTGGCCGTGATCTGATCCCGCGACCGGTTGGAGAAAGGGTGGCACGTATGACCGCGATTCCCCTCCAGCGAAACATCCACTATCCGGAGTCCGACGGCCAGCCGATGGCGGAGACCGACGTCCACCGGGACGAGATGTTCGATCTGATCCACGCCCTGAAGCGGCGGTATCGGGACGTGCCGGACGTCTACGTGACGGGGAACCTCTTCTTCTATTACGTGCAGGGAGATCCGCGCTCCGTGGTGGCTCCGGACGTCTTCCTGGTCCGCGGCGTGGAGAAACGCCCGCGGAAGATCTACAAGCTCTGGGACGAGGGAAAGGTCCCGTCGCTGGTGATCGAGCTGACCTCGGACAGCACCCGCGACGAGGATCTCTCCAGGAAGAAGCTCTGCTACGAGCGCTTAGGGGTCGACGAGTACTTTCTGCACGATCCTTATCAGGACTATCTCGATCCTCCCCTGCAAGGGTTCCGGCTGATCAATAGGCGTTACCGGCCGATCGAGCCCGAGGCGGACGGCTCGCTGCGGAGCCTGACGACCGGGCTGCTGCTCAGGACCGAGACGCACCGGCTCCGCCTCGTGGACGCCGCGACGTCGCAGCCCCTGCTCTGGGACGACGAGATCGATGCGGAGCTCGATCGGCTGCGCCAACAGACCGCCGGCTCCTGATCGTTCCCCCCCGTTGTCACGCCCCCGCCACCCACCCGCACTAGACAAAGTCAGAGAAGAGTACTAATCTGGTCACAAATGAGTAACCTGCATCCTGCCTCCGCGATCGTCTCCGTCCACCGCCTGGTGGGCCGGGTGGATTGCACCTGTAGTAAGCGGGTGTGAACGGCTCCTGGCCCTTCGCATCCGCACTCTCCGCACTTTTAGCCCCTTAGCTTTGACGTCCTGACGGCTGGCAATCCAGCCGCGAGCGCGATTCCTGTATCTCCCTGTGTGGGGAGAGCCGTGGAGAGCCTCGCGTAAACGCAGCATGGAGGGTTCCGAATGCCCGAAGCGCAGCCTCAGGCCCCCGCGGCCGAGATCTCCTGGGAGCTGATCCGCAAGCGGAATTTCGTCGAGCGTCTGAAGGCCGAGAAGGGCGGGCTCGACGTGATCCGGGATCTGCCGGAGATGATCACCACCGGCTACGAGGCGGTGCCCGAGGAGGATTTCGTGCGCATGCAGTGGTACGGCCTCTACCACGACAAGCCGAAGATCGGCTCCTTCATGCTGCGGGTGAAGCTCCCGGGCGGCGTGCTGACCCCCGCCAAGCTGCGCACGATCGGCGAGATCTCCGGGCGCTTCGGCCGCGGCTACGGCGAGCTGACCACGCGGCAGAACGTCCAACTCCACTGGATCGAGCTCGCCCAGCTCCCCGAGGTCCTCGGCCTCCTCGACGCCGCCGGCATGACCACGGTCGGGGCGTGCGGCGACAACGTGCGCGCCATCACCGGCTGCCCGGTGGCGGGGCTCGACGGCGAGGAGCTCTTCGAGGTGCAGGCGCTGATCGACGAGGCGACCGCCTTCTTCATCGCCAACCGCGAGTACTCGGACCTCCCGCGCAAGCACAAGATCACCATCTCGGCCTGCCCCCACCAGTGCAACGCCCCGGAGATCCACTGCATCGCCCTGATCGGGACGCTGCGAGAAGGCCGGCCGGGGTTCGCCGTCCGGGTCGGCGGCGGCCTCTCGACCTGGCCGCGGTTGTCGGACGACCTCGGCGTCTGGCTGCCGAGGGAGGAGGCGCTCGCGGGGTTGCGGGCGATCGTCGACGTCTGGCGCCTCGACCTGAAGTACCGGATGTCGCGCGCCAAGGCGCGCCTCAAGTTCATGGTCAGCGACCTCGGCCCCGCCGCCTTCCGCGCCCGCGTCGAGGAGCGCCTCGGCCGCAAGCTCCTCGATGGCGCGGTGCCGCAGGCGCCCGTCGAGGAGAAGGAGCACGCCGGGATCCACGCCCAGAAGCAGCCGGGACTCTTCTACGCCGGCTTCCCCGTGCCGCTCGGCCTCCTCGACGGCGCGACGATGATCCGCCTGGCCGACGTCGCCGACTCTCTGGCAGGTTCGGGAACAACCGGCGAGATCCGCATCACCCGGCGGCAGAACTTCGTCCTCGCCAACATCCCCGCGGCGCGGCTCGACGACGTGGTCGCCGAGGTGGCGGCGCTCGGCTTCCCGCTCGAAGGGGCGGCGCTGCGCGGTTCGAGCATCGCCTGCACGGGCGACCCGTTCTGCAACTACACGGTGGCCGAGACCAAGGGGCGCCTGCGCGAGATCGTCGATCACCTGGAGGCGACCTTCGGGGACGCGGCGGCGGGGCTGCGGCTCAACCTCGACGGCTGCCCCCATGCCTGCGCCCATCACTGGATCGGCGACATCGGCTTCCAGGGGACGACCCTGCGCGAGCGCGGCTCAGGCGGTGAGCGCCTCCAGGGGTACGACCTCTTCCTGCGCGGCGGCCTCGGCCGCGACGCGGCGATCGGCCGCCCGGTGCTCAAGCGGGTGCCCGCCACCGAGGTGATCCACGTCGTCGAACGCCTGTTCCGCGCCTGGCTCGACGGGCGCGGCGAGGGAGAGACCCTGCAGCAGTTTTTCATCCGCCATTCCGACGAGGAGCTCGCCGCCCTCGGCCAGCCCTTGGGGATGGTGCCATCGACCGAGGAAGGCGTCCCTGCGGACGTCGCGTCGGAGTAGAGAAAGGGAGACCTCATGGTTCTGGAACGCGCGGCCCTGGTGAAGATCGCCCCCCGAGACTTTCTCGACGAGCACGAAGCCGGCCAGCTGGCGGTGGAGCTCGACGACGCGACACCCCAGGAGATGATCGCCTGGGCGCTCGAGCGCTGGGGGTCGCAGGTCGCCATCTGTACCAGCTTCCAGGCCGAGGGGATGGCCATCCTCGACATGGCGTGGCGGATCGATCCGACGGTGCGCCTGTTCACCGTCGACACCGGCCGCCTGCCGCAGGAGACCTACGACGTGATGGAGGCGGTGCGCCAGCGCTACGCGATCGAGGTCGAGGTCTACTCGCCCGACGCCCGCCAGGTGGAGGGGATGGTGCGCCGCTTCGGCCCCAACCTCTTCCAGAAGAGCGTCCAGGCGCGCCTGGTCTGCTGCAACGTGCGCAAGGTCGAGCCGATCCGCGGCGTGCTCGAAGGGCTCGACGCCTGGATCACCGGCCTGCGCCGCGACCAGTGGGCGAGCCGCGCCAACATCCGCAAGATCGAGATCGACCACGACCACGGCGGCCTCGCCAAGATCAGCCCGCTGGCCGACTGGACGCTCGACGAGGTGAAGGCCTACAACGAGGCGCACGACGTCCCGGAGCACCCGCTCTACGCCAAGGGGTACACCAGCATCGGCTGCTCCCCCTGCACCCGCGCCACCTCGGCCGGCGAGGACCCGCGGGCCGGCCGCTGGTGGTGGGAGAAGAACGCCCCCAAGGAGTGCGGCATCCACTGCCCGATCGAGACCGGCGCCTTCGAGCACGAGCTCGAATCGCTGCTCAAGGCCCAGGCAGCGGGGCCGCGGCGGGCGGACGCTTGAGCCCGGCCGTCGCCACAGCCCAGGGAGCGTTGACCCTCGACGCCCTGCAACGGGAGACCCTGCTCGAGGAGCTGGCAAACCTGGTCGGCTCGCTGCGCGATCCGGCGCAGCGGGACCCCTGGGAGGAGCTCGCCCTGGCGGTCGACGCCGGGGCGGTCGAGGAGCCGCTCCTCGGTCGCCTCGAGCAGATCCTCGAGATGACCCTGCAGACCGGCCGCGTGCGCAAGCACCACGGGGCGGAGAGCGAGCAGGCGCTCCTCCGCCTCTTCCACCAGACCCCGCGCGGCGCCGCCGCCCGCCGGGCGACCGAGGCCGTCAACCGGACCCTCGCCTCGCTCGCCGGGCAGCCCCTCGAACGGATGCTGTTCACCAGCCAGGGGCCCGGCGTCTACCGCCTTGGGCTCGAGACCGAACGCTGCAAGCTGACGCTCGAGATCGACCGGCACGGCATCACGATCGAGAGCCTGGAGGTCTGACCGGCCATGCACTATCCCGTTTTCCTCGACCTGACCGACCGTCCCTGCTTCGTGATCGGCGGCTGCGCCCTGGCGGAGGAGAAGGCGCGCGGCCTCCTCGCCGCCGGCGCGCGGGTGACGGTGATCGCCCCCGACCTCACCCCCGGCCTGGGCGAGCTGGCCGTCGACGGGCGGATCGACTTCATCGCCCGCCGCTACCGGCGGGGCGACCTGCGCACCGCGTTCCTGGTGATCGCCGTCAATCCCGGGGAAGCGGTGGCTTCCTCGATCTGGGAGGAGACCCGGGGGCGCAACGTCCTGGTCAACACGGTGGACGACGTCCCGCACTGCGACTTCATCGCGCCGGCGATCGTCCGCCGCGGCGACCTCACGATCGCCATCTCGACCGGCGGCCGCGCCCCCGCCCTCGCCGCCCGCCTGCGCCAGCGGCTGGAGCACGAGGTGGGCCCGGAGCATGCCCGCTTCCTCGAGATCGCGGGGACCCTCCGCGCGCCGCTCGCCCGGCGCTTCCCCGACCTCGAGACCCGGCGCACCCTCTGGTACCGCCTGGTCGACTCGGACGTCCTCCATCTCCTGCGCCGCGGCAACGAGCGGGAGGCGCTGGCGAGGATCGAAGAGATCCTGGGGATCGGAGCGGGATGAGCGGTCCGGGAGGCGAGCGCCAGGGACGGGCGGGACGGCAGGAGAAGCGGGGGACCCCGGGGATGGTGTACCTGGTCGGCGCCGGGCCGGGCGATCCGCGGCTGATCACCGTCCTCGGCCTCGACTGCCTGCGCCGCGCCGAGGTGGTGGTCTACGACCGCCTGATCTCCCCGGCGCTCCTCGACGAAGCGCCGCCCCGGGCCGAGCGGATCTTCGTCGGCAAGGCGGCGGGGGAGCACGCCGCCCGCCAGGAGGAGATCAACGAGCTCCTGGTGACGCACGGCCGCGCCGGCCGGATCGTGGTGCGCCTCAAGGGGGGCGACCCCTTCGTCTTCGGCCGCGGCTCGGAGGAGGCGCTCGCCTGCGCGGAGGCGGGCATCCCGTGGGAGGTCGTCCCCGGAGTGTGCAGCGCCATCGCGGTCCCCGCCCGCGCCGGCATCCCGGTGACCCACCGCGAGCTGGCGGGCGGCTTCGCCGTGGTGACCGGTCATTGTGCCGAAGGGGACCGCCAGGACTGGGCGGCGCTCGCCCGGGTCGAGACGCTGATGATCCTGATGGGGCTCGGCCGCCTCCCCGAGATCGCCGCCTCCCTGCTCTTCCACGGCCGCGGCGCCGACACCCCCGTGGCGGTGATCGCCCAAGGGACGCTGCCGGGGGAGCGCATCGTGGTCGCGACCCTGGGGACGATCGCCGGCGACGTGGCCCAGGCCGGCCTCAAGGCGCCGGCGACGATCGTGGTCGGCGCGGTGGTCGAGGTCCGGGAGCGGTTGATCTCCGCGTTAGCGCAGCACGATCTTGCGCAGCCAGAGCTCGAAGACCACGCGCACGTCCTCAGCTTCCTCGGCTGAGATCGCCCGCCGGATCCGGAACTCCACCGCGTTCCCGTCGAGCAGCGGGAAGACCACCGGCTCGATCTCCACCGAAGGTCTCGCTTCCCGGACCGGCGGTGGGGGAGAGGGCGCCGTCCGCTCGCTCCGCTCGGCCGCCGTCTCCTCCCGCGCCGGCCCCGCCAGCAGCCGGGCGTACTCCAGGGTCTCCCGATACTCGGTCAGGAAGTGGTCGACCGAGCTCTCGTTGAACCCCTCGTCTAGGATCAAAGACAGCTTCAAGGTCTGCGGCGAGGGGAGCTCCGCCCCGTAGCGCTCCCACAGCCGCGCGTGGATCGGCGGCAGCAGCGCCGCCTGCTGCACCAGCCGCCGCCTCTCCTCGGAGTCCCCCCGCTCGTCGAGGAGAATGCGCAGCGCCCGCCCCGACAGCTTGACCAGCGAGTCGCCGTCCAGCAGCCCGAACGAGCGCAGCGCCGCGATCGTCTGCTTGCCGCCGCTGCTCTTCGGCGAATACCCCCAGTGCGACGCGGCAGTCTCGATCCGCGCCGAGTTCCGCTGCTCCGCCTCGTAGAACGCCCGCGCCCGGTCCAAAGCCTCCCGCAGCCCCACGAAGGGGAAGGAGGGGCTGCGCACTTTCTTTCTCGGTTCCTTGTCTCCATCCATACGAGCCGGAGATTAACACCGGAGCTTGTCTGATTTTGTCTCCGGCCTGGAGACAGCGATTCAGGGAGACAGTGCGAGGTTTCCGGAGGCAGGGAGGCGCGCGAAGCGGATCGGCGCCGCGGAAGGCTCCGGAAAGCGCGGCTCCGCCCAGGGAGGAAACCCTGTGGAAAGCGGGTGGATATCGTTGTCTTGGTGGAGGGGGTGGCTTACCGGAGTTGTCTCGGCGGTTGTCAGATGATTCGAGAGGAAGGACGGGCTTCGAAGTCCCCGTCGTCTACGCGGAGGGCGCTTTTTTTTCCTCCCCCGTACTCGGGGGAGGTCAGGAGGGGGCTCAACTTCGCGGCTCTCCGGAGCCCTTCCTTGGTTGGAGCGCCCCCTCCCGGCCTCCCCCGAGTACGGGGGAGGAGAAAGGCTCCTGGCCCGGGAGGGTGGTGAGGTCGGGAGGTTCCCCCTGGATGGAGGTTTTAGGAGTCGAGGATCGGCAGGACGCCGAATCAGGCGGGAAGGCTCAGGCCGGCAGCTCGATCGTCTGCTTCTCGGGGTCAGGCTGCTGGCGGTAGAGGATGACGATGAACCCCACCATGCCCACCCAGTCGCTGCCGGTCCGCTGGGCGATCTCGTCGGCCATCGCCTTCTTGGCCGCGGCGCCGGAGGCGGAGATCCGCACCTTGATCAGCTCGTGGTCGTCGAGCGCCTCGTCGATCGAGGCCACCACCCCGTCGGTGAGGCCGTTCTTCCCCATCTGCACCAGGGGCTTCAGGTAATGGGCCATCCCCCGCAGGTACTTCCGTTGCGCGCCGCTCAGATCTGCCATGCCGTCTCCCTTGTTGGTCCGGCGCACATTATGACGATAGAGAGAGGAGGACAACCGTCCGAGGTCCGCCGGCCCTGCCCGGCGATGAATCGCCGGGCTACCGACAGCGCCCCCTGAAGGGGGCTTAAAGCCGGATTCATCCGGCGCCGTTCCTAGCCCGGGCATTCATGCCCGGGCGGAGTGCGGGACGCCCACCGGGCACGCCTACAATGGACGAGATGGAAACCGCCCACCCCATCGTCCTCTTCGACGGCGTCTGCAACCTCTGCAACGGCGCGGTCCAGTTCCTCCTGCGCCGCGATCCCGCCGGGCGCTTCCGCTTCGCCTCGCTGCAGTCGCCGGCGGGGGAGGCGCTGCAGACCCGGCTGGGGATCGATCCGAAGGCGCTCGACAGCATCCTCCTGGTCGAAGGGGAGCGCTGGTACCGCGAGAGCGACGCCGCCCTGCGCATCGCCTCCCAATTGAGCGGCGCCTGGAGGATGCTGGGAGCTCTGCGCGTGATCCCGCGGCCGTTGCGGGATCCCCTCTACCGCTGGATCGCCAGGAACCGCTACCGCTGGTTCGGGAAGCAGGAGACCTGCTGGCTGCCGACTCCGGAGCTGCGGGGGCGGTTTCTGGGGTAAGGAGCGAGCTTCAGGACGCTTGGGTTGGCTGGGGCCGTCGTCCCCTCCGAAGCCTCACCCCCGGCCCCTCTCCACTGCGTGGAGAGGGGGGGCCCAAGGGGAGGAGATTCCGTAGGGTGCGCTGCGCGCACCGCCGACGCTATTGTTGCGCACAGCGCAACCTACGGGCTCTTCCGGTTCGGTGGAGCCCTCCCTCTCCACTTGTGGAGAGGGACCGAGGGTGAGGCTTCGCAGGGGACGAGGCCCCAGAGGCCGCCGCCGTCCTCCGATCCCCACCGAAACGTTTCCCCCCCAACCGCCACTCACTCCTTGGGATGCAAACGTGCCCGCGGCCGCTCCCGATGTAGAATCCCCGTTCTAGATGCCTCTCGACTCGAAAACGCTCCTCAAGAAGAGCATTGCCAAGGCGATCCAGTCGCCCGGGAACCTGGTCGTCGGGGCGGTGAGCCTGGCGGCTTCGGCGGCGCTGTGGAACCCGCTGCCGCTGATCCTCTGGGGGCTGGGGGCGACGGGGTGGGTGAGCCTGGCGGCGACGGGGAACCGCTACATCCGCCAGATCGAGGAGGAGCAGCGGCGCGAGGGGGAGGTCAAGGCGGAGGCGGAGCGCGAGCTGCTGCGCCAGAAGGTCGAGGCGAGCCTGGCCGAGAACCCGATCGGCGGCTGGGTGCGCTCCGGGCTGGTGCCGGACTACATGGTGGTCTACCGCCGCCTCGCCGAGATCCGCGGCCGGGTCTCGAAGGTGCTCGGCGACCGCCAGGACCTCGACGCCGTCAGCAAGCAGGGGATCCTCGATCAGCTCGGCTACATGCTGAACGCCTACCTCAACTTCGTCCGCGAGCGGATCGCCTATCTCCAGATCCTGACCACCATCCGGCCGGGCGCCGACACCCCGAGCCTTCCCACGGCGCCGGCCGCCGCCCCGATCTCCGGAACGGGCACCGGCGGCATCTCGGCGACGGTCGACCGCCGGCGCGGCATCCAGATCCAGATCCAGCCCTTCCGCGCGGCGGGGAGCCCGGCGCCGCCGCCGCTTCCTGCCCAGCCGCTGCCGAGCGTCGAGAAGCGGCTCGCCGAGGTGGACGAGAAGGTCAAGCAGCTCCAGGCGCTGGCCGAGAGCGAGCCGGCGACGGCGCGAACCCGCCAGTTCCATATCGGGATCCTGCAGAAGCAGCGCGACCTGCTGCTCGAATGCCAGAAGCGCGACCAGTGCGTGGTCGCCCAGCTGGGCGCTTTTTCCGACGTCTTCGAAGTCATTCTCGGCCGGGTCAGCGCCTCGCAGTTCAGCGCGAGCGAGGTCGCCAGCTATATGGGCACCGTGGTGGACCAGGTGGTGGAGACCGAGAAGTTCGTCGACTCGCTCCGCCCCGCCATGGACGCGCTCCTGGGCGGCATCCCGGCCTAACCGTCGTGTAGCATCGACTTCGACCGATTCTTCGATCCAACCGTCGAGAGGAGATCATCCAATGAAGCTCACCCCCATGGGGAAGACGATCATCGTCGTGGCCCTGCTGGTGGCGGCGTTCTTCGCCTTCCGCAAGTTCGCTCCCAACCTCACGCACTGGGCCACCGGCGACAAGAGCGGCGCCGCCGCGACCGGCAAGTCCGACACCGTGAGCAAGGGGGACTTCGACGCCCTCGGCAACGCCCCGCCGGACCCGGCGCGCGGCACCGGATCGCAGGGCGTGACCGCGGCCTCCAGCTCCGTCGGCTCGGGGAAGCTCGACCGCCCGCTGGTGGTCGCCATCAACACCTGGGCGGGGCACTCCCCCGGCATCGTCTACAACAACGGGATGGACCCCAACCCCGGCTCGCAGTTCAAGAAGAAGTACGGGATGGACGTCAAGTTCGTCCTCTTCGAGGACCCGGCCACCAAGCTCGCCGCCTTCCGCAAGGGGGACGTCGACATCATGTGGGACACGGTCGACAACTGGGCGCGCGAGGCCTCGATCCTCGCCGAGCAGGACCGCAAGGCCAAGTCGATCATCATGCAGGACTGGTCGCGCGGCGGCGACGGCATCGTCTCGCTCGCCTCGATCACCTCGATCGAGGGGCTCAAGGGGCACTCGATCGCCTGCACCCAGTTCACCCCCTCGCACTTCCTTCTCCTCTACCTGCTCGCCCAGTCCGGCCTGTCGCCGGAGGACCGCGCCGCGGTCGAGAAGGGGATCATCTTCACCCAGGACGCCCCCGCCGCCGCCGCCGCCTTCAAGTCGAAGAACGTCGACGCCGCCGTGACCTGGGAGCCCGACCTCTCGGCCGCGGTGACGGCCCGCGGCGCCGAGGCCCACGTGCTGGTGTCGACCAGCGCGGCCACCAACATCATCGCGGACACCCTGGTCGCCCGCCAGGAGCTGATCGACAAGGCCCCGGACACCGTGCGCGACTTCGTCCACGGCTGGCTCGAGGGGATCGAAGCGATCAAGAACGATCCTCAAGGCTCCTACGCCCTGGTCGGCAAGGCGCTGAAGCTCGACTCGGACACCGTCTCCGGCATGCTCTCGGGGCTGAAGCTCACCCCCTACGCCGACAACGCCCAGTTCTACGGGCTGACCGGCGGCAAGGCGCACTTCGAGACCCTGTTCGACACCGCCTTCGTGATCTGGCGCAAGAAGGGGCTGGTCACCCGGCCGGTCGAGGCCAAGGACTGGGCCGACACCCGCTTCCTCCAGGCGCTCGCCTCCGACTACCCCGGCCAGACGGTCGAGGAGCCGAAGCTCGCCGCCAAGCCGGCGTCCGAGAAGGACCGCGCGATCATCAACAAGCAGATCCAGATCAACTTCACCCCCGGCTCGGACCAGATCATGGCCGGCTCCTACCTGCTGCTCGACGCGCTGGGGGAGACCATGACCTCCTTCGGCAACACCTACCTCCGCATCGAGGGGAACACCGACGCCACCGGCACCCAGCGCGCCAACCTCACCCTCTCCGAGAAGCGGGCGGCGGCGGTGAAGGATTACATCCTGAAGAACTTCCCCAGCATCCAGGCGGCCCGCTTCCAGACCATCGGCCACGGCGCCGCCAACCCGATGGCCGACAACAGCACCGAAGCCGGACGGCAGCTCAACCGGCGGACGGACATTCACGTGGTGCTGGCGACGCAGTAGGCCCGAGGTTCCCGGGGCGTCCTGCCCTGCGAAGCCTCACCCCCGACCCCTCTCCACTTCGTGGAGAGGGGGGGCCCGAGGGGGTATGGTTCCGTAGGGTGCGCTGCGCGCACCGCCAACGTTTCTCTGGTGCGCACAGCGCACCCTACGCGGTTCTCCGGTTCGGCTGAGTCCCCCCTCTCCACGAAGTGGAGAGGGGTCGGGGGTGAGGCTTCGCAGGGCAGGCTGCCCCAGAAACCTCGAACCCTCAGAAAGGCACCCAGAAAGGCACCATGGCCAAAAAATCCAGCCTCTTCGCCCTGCGCCAGCCGCTGCCGCGCGCCACGGCGTCGGCGATCGGTGTCGTCGCGCCGATCTTGCTCGCCGCCGTCTGGTGCCTGCTGACCTACGGCGGGATCATGGCGCCCGACTTCCTGCCGTCGCCGACCGAGGTGGTCCGCGGCCTGCTGCAGCTCTTCCTGCAGTACGACCTGTGGAGCGCCATCCTGGTCTCCAGCCGGCGCATCCTGCTCAGCTTCCTCCTCGCCACGGCGGTGGCGCTGCCGCTCGGCGTCCTGATGGGGGCGTTCGAGCCGGTCAACCGCTTCTTCGAGCCGATCGTCGCCCCGCTGCGCTACATGCCGATCTCGGGGTTCATCGGCATCCTCATCCTCTGGTTCGGGATCTTCGAGAAGGAGAAGGTCGCCTTCCTCTTCCTGGGGGTCTTCGTCTACCTGCTGCCGGTGGTGGTCACCGCCATCCGCGCCGTCCCCGAGGAGCTGGTGCAGACCTCGCTCACCCTCGGCGCCAGCCGCTGGCAGGTGATCCGCACCGTCCTGCTGCCGGCGGCGCTGCCGGAGATCTTCGACTCCTTCCGGGTGATGAACGCCATCTCCTGGACCTACATCATCCTCGCCGAGCTGGTGAACGCGCGCGACGGCCTCGGCTACATCATCGAGCTCGGGCGCACCCACCAGAAGATGTCCTGGATGTTCGCGGGGCTGCTGGTGATCGGCTGCATCGGCCTGCTCACCGATTTCCTCATCCGCCTGATCAGCTCGCTCCTCTTCCGCTGGAGGGAAACGGCATGAGCGATCACGAAGCGCCGAAGGTCGCCAATGCGCTCGGCGAGCCGGGGACCGTCGCCGTCACCCTGCCGCCGAAGTCGCAGCAGGTCGCCACCTACCGCCACGAGCCGAGCGCCGAGGCCCCCAAGCTCCGCCTGGCGGACGTCTCGATCACCTACATCGACCGCTCCGGGCGGGCGACCGAGGCGGTGCGCGACGTCTCGCTCGATATCCACGACAAGCCGGGGATCGGCGAGATCGTCGTTTTCCTCGGCCCCTCGGGGTGCGGCAAGTCGACGATCCTCAAGGCGATCGCCGGCCTCCTCGCGCCGACCAAGGGGGAGGTGCTGGTCGAGGGGAAGCCGGTCGAGGACGTCGGCCGCGACCGCGGCATGGTGTTCCAGACCTACACCTCGTTCGGCTGGCTCACCGTGCGCGAGAACCTCGAGTACGGCCTCCGCCTCCAGGGGGTCCCCAAGGAGCAGCGCGGCGCCCGTTCGGACAAGTACCTCCAGTCCGTGGGGCTCGCCGACTTCGCCGACCGCTATCCGAAAGACCTCTCGGGCGGCATGAAACAGCGGGTGGCGATCGCCCGCACGCTGATCAACCAGCCCAAGATCGTGCTCATGGACGAGCCCTTCGGAGCCCTCGACCCGCAGACCCGCTGGGGGATGCAGAGCCTCCTCCTCGACGTCTCGCGCGCCGAGGACAACACCATCCTCTTCGTCACCCACGACGTCTCCGAGGCCGTCTACCTCGCCGACACCGTCTACGTCCTCTCCTCCCGCCCGGCGCGCATCCTCCACAAGGTGGACGTCCCCAACTTCCCGGTCCACGACGTGGCCCTGAAGTCAGCGCCGGAGTTCCGGGCGGTGGAGAAGCAGCTGCTCGATCTGCTGTATGCGCCGGGGGAGGCGGCGGACGGGAAGAAGGGGTAGGGGAAGGCGACCGCAGGTCCGGGCAGCCACCCTTGCCGCGAGGGCGACCGCGGGTCGCCCCTACACCCATTGGGGTCCATTGTTGCCGAGCGCCGGGTGTAGGGGCGACCCGCGGTCGCCCTCATCCTCCCCGCCACCCTGCCGCTCCGCTCGCGCTACAATCCTCACCAGCCGGAGAACCTCGACCCTCCGGCTGCGTAAAACCTCACCATGCCCCCGAAGCCCCTCAAGAAAGCCGCCCTGGTCACCCAGAGCGCCCTCCACGCCCTGGCGAACCCGGTGAACCTGCTCGCCGGCGCGGCGGGGGCGGGGGCCGTGTGGTATCTGCACGATCCGCTGCCGGCGGTGGTCTACGGGGTGGGGGCGGCGGGATGGGTGGTGGTCGCCACCGCCACGCGGCGCTACAAGCCGCGGATCGAGGCGCGCCAGCGTCGCCGGCGGGACGCGCGGGACGAGCGCGAGCGCGAGGCGCTGCGGGAGAAGACCGCGAAGCTCCTCGACGAGAGCCCGATCGACCTCTGGCTGAGCGCCGGCTTCCTGCCGGACTACCTGGCGACCTACGCCCGGCTGACCGAGATCCGCAACCGGGTGGCCAAGGTGCTCGCCGAGCGGCACGACCTCGACTCCTTCACCAAGGAGGACATCCTCCGCCAGCTCGGCACCATGCTCCGGGCCTACCTGGGCTTCGTGCAGGAGCGGGTCTCCTACCTCCACATCCTGGCGACCGCCCGCAGCCAGTCGCAGGAGGTCCCCGCGCCGTCGAACGCGCTCCCCACCTGGCGCAAGGACTGGCGCCGCCTCACGGCGAAGCTCGTCCCCGTCTTCGTGCCGCAGATGCCGAGCCTCGACAAGCGCCTCGCCGAGGTCGACGCCAAGATCCGCCAGCTCCAGGACCTCGCCGCCCGCGAGCCCGCCACCGCCCCCACCCGGGCGTTCCACATCGGCATCCTCGACAAGCAGCGCGAGCTCCTCCTCGACTGCCAGACCCGCGACCAGTGCGTCGTCGCCCAACTCGGAGCCTTCGCGGACGCCTTCGACGTCATCCACGGCCGCTTGAGCGCCGCCCAGTTCAGCGCCACCGAGGTCGCGAGCTACATGAGCCACCTCGTCGAGCAGATCACCGAGACCGAACGCTTCGTCGAAACCCTCCGCCCCGCCATGAACGGCCTCCTCGACGGCCTCGACCCCCACGCCGCGAGGATTCCCCCCACCGCCTGGCAGCGCGCGAACCGCTCGTAGGCTGCGCGGAGGTTTCCGCGGGCCGAAATTTGCTTCGCGAGTCGTTCCGCGAGCTTCGCAGGGCTGCTCGCAAGGGATTTTTGCGTGTCGACAAGCTTCGCGCGGCTTCCAACTCGCGATGAAAACGCCTCGCGAGCCTTTGCGGGGCCTGCAACTCGCGAGATTTGCTCTGCGCGAAGCGAAATTTCTTCTGCGATCAGGAAGTGCGGCGCCTGAATAAGGCGTGCGAGCCCGAAAACTCGTCAGAAACCTTCCGCGCGAAGCGTGTGAGGGCTTGCACGAAGCTCGCGAGGGAAGAAAATTGGCGCGTGAGCGTCTGAAAGAACCTCGGTGGGCCAAGTTTCCTGCCGAATTCGTCTCCCCCCTCTGATTCCGCGCTACCGCCCTCTCATTTTTCGTCTCCGGGAATCAGAGGGCGAGCCGTTCCCTCGCTGTCCGCGACCTCTCCCCCTGATTCCAAGGTCCCTCCCCCTCGTTCCCGCTCGTCGGGTAAGAGGGGGCGAGCCGCTCCCCCTGATCTTTCGTCCGCTCCCTCGCATTTTTCGTCGCCTCCCTCGCGAGGGAAGGCTCCGCCCTCTCTTCCCCGAAGACAAAAAATCAGAGGGCGGCGGCGAAATTCAAGAGGGAGCGTATGCGGGAGACGAGGGGCGCGGCGCCGAACCGCTTCGCGCCGGCGCAGAACGGATGGGCGATGACATCGAACCGCTTCGTCGTCCTGCCGAACGGAAGGGCGCTGTCGCACGGCCGGCTCACCGTACTGCGGAACCGCTGGGCGGACCCGGAGAACCCTTGGGGGATCAGGGATTCTGCTCTGCGATGCGAGCTCGGATTGCTGCGACGCGAGCTGCGCGCTTCTCAGCATCGGAGTGGCCGATTTCGCGCTCGAATTCGACCAAGACCTGCATCAGGTCGGCTGCCCGCGCGAGGTCGCCCTCTTTTTCGTAGGTTAAACCGAGATTCCAGTTTGCGATCCCTTGGAGGCGCTGGTCGCCGACTTCGCGTGCAATAGCGAGTTGCTGTTCGTAGAATTCCATGGCGCGGTGGGTCTCGCCGAGGTTCTTGTAAGCATTCCCCATGTTTCCGAGGACGCTGCCTTCTCCGCGCCTGTCGCCGATCTCGCGAGCTATGACGAGGCGTAGTTCGTAAAACTCGATGGCGCGCTGGATCTCGCCGAGGTTCTTGTAAGCATTCCCCATGTTTCCAAGGGCGTTGCCTTCCCCGCGCCGGTCGCCGGTCTCACGAGCAATGGCGAGGTATTGTTCGTAAAATTCGATGGCGCGCCGGATTTCTCCGAGGTCCGCGTAGGCAAGGCCCAAGCTTCCGAGGTCAGTGCCTTCCCCTTGCCGGTCGCCGATCTCGCGATCAATGATGAGAGCCTGTTCGAAAAGCTCGATGGCGCGCCGAGTCTCGCCGAGGTAATTATAAGCATTCCCCAGGTTTCCGAGAAGGACCTCCTCAGCCATCCTGTCGTTGCGCTGCCGGGCGGCGGCTACACCTAGCTCCCCCCAACGAATCCGTTCTTGGACGTTTTGTCTTAGCTCCAGGATAAAAGCTCCGGCATTAGGATAATGGCTGCAAAGCTTATTGTCCGCCATGTCCTCCTGCGCGTGACGTGCAGCCCACCCATGACCCGCTTGGATGTTGCCCCATTCAGTGTCAAATGTCGTCAGCGCGGCAGCAATCGACCCTCCTCCCTGCCTGTACAGATCATCGGCAGACTCGAGCACCCTAAGGAAATGCTCGGAGAGCCTCCGTTGCCCAGCCTCCCGCTTGGCCGCTCCCAGGGATTTCTCGGCGAAGGAACGGGAAAGGTCATGCAGCCGATAGCGTTCTTCCTTCTCCTCCCAATCGACAAGGCTGATACGAACCATCTCCTCCAACCCACTCTGGGCTTCCTCCCGTTCCAACTCCCAAAGTGCCGCCGCCGCCGAGACGTCGAAGGTACCGGGGAACACCGCCAGCAGGCGCCAGAGATACCGCCGTTCCTCGTCGAGCAGCTTGTAGCTGAGATCGAGAGCGGCCTCCACATCGCTGAATCCTTCCTGTCCCTCCTTCAGGCGCCGGACATACTCCGAAGCAGAGAGGCTCGGCCGTTCAGCCAGAGCGCTTCCCGCCAGCCGTAGGGCGAGAGGCAGCCGGCCGCAGAGACCCGCGATCTCGTCGGCGGCATCCCCAATCCGAGGAGCGATCCTCACCAGGAGATCCCGGGCCTCCTCCCCGGACATCTCGTCCAGATCCCGATCCACCAGTCCCGGAAGCGCGAAGCGGAACCGCGACGTCACCAGCAGCAGGCAGGTCGAGGGCGGGACCAGCGGCTGGACCTGCTCCTTCCCGGCCGCGTTGTCCATAAGGAGAAGGACGCGCTTCCCGTCGAGCACGGTGCGATACAACCCCGCCACTTCGGCGTCGCCTTCCGGGAGGCGGGTTTCGGGGTAGAAGGCCCGGATCACGTGGGCCATGGCTTGGGCGGCCGTCAGAGGTTGCGGGTTCACCCCTTTGAGATCCAGGTAGATCTGGGCGTCGGGGAACTCGGGCTTGAGCTCGGCGGCGAGTTCCAGGGCCAGGGTCGTCTTGCCGACGCCGCCCATGCCTCGCAGGCCGAAGATCGCACCGGGTTTGCCTGGGGCCAGATGAGAGCGCAGGAAGTCCAGATCCTCCTGGCGGCCGGTGAAGTCGGCGGGTGGGGTGGGGAGTTGGTGGAGAATGGGTAACGCCGTTGAGACTGGCGGGATCGCCGCGAGAAGACCTCGAAGCTCCCGTGCGACGGCTGCCATCTCGGCATCCCGCCGGTCTCCGCGGAAGTCGGCGAGGGGACGGGCACCGATGGGCCGGATCTGGATCGGTGACAGCCACGGTACGATCTGCCAATCGCACGAACGGACCATGACTGGAAACAGGTGCATGCCGTCCTTGCTGCGCCTCTCCAACATTCGAGGGATCTCTTCGCCCCGGATGAAGTCTGAAACAAGAAAATCGGCCGAGATCAGAAGGATCCCGATGGCCGCAGCATCAAGTGCCTTCTGGATTTCCGGGCGCCAGTCGGTTCCCACCGCGATTCGCCGGTCATCCCAAAGCTGCAGAAGCCCTTCCTTCTCAGAAATCCGGAGATGGGTCAGGAGGCGGTCCTTCCAGACCTCGTCCTTGTGGCTATAAGAGATGAAGACCGACGGGGGCATCCCAGGATTTTAGCGTTGTTTTGGGAGGCGCCGGGGGTGCGCCGTCCGGAAAGGTCCGCTGCCGCCCTTCCAGGGCTTGGGAGGCGGGGGTGGCGCACGACCCGGGGCTGACGCCCCGGGCTCTATGCTGTCGCCCCTCTGGGGCTGGCGGTGGGGGGAACGGGGAACGCCGACGCGAGCCCGTAGGGCGTCCTTCTTGTAGCCCAGGGTGTGAACCCTGGGTGATCTTCCGTCCCAGACAAGGAAGCGCCACAAGGCCTGCGAGCACCCCCTCCTGGCCTCCCCCGAGTACAGGGGAGGAAAAAGGCACCCGGGATCGGTCCGGTCGCGACTCCGGCCGGCCGGTTCGCGTCCCTGCCCAGGTCCGGCCGGTTCGTCTCCCATCCCATGTCCGTAGGCGTCCCCTCCCGCCCAGGGTTCACACCCTGGGCTACAGGAAGGCCGCCCTACGGGCTTGCGGGGAAGGCCATCCGGCAGCTTCTACCCGATCCCCTCGTCCGCCGACGGCCCGTAGATGGAGGGCACGGGGATGTCGTTCAGCCGGAGGTAGACGGAGAGCTGGCCGCGGTGGTGGATGACGTGGCTGAGGACGAAGGCACGCATGACGGCGACTTTGGGGAGGGTGAAGACGACGTGGTCGCCGGCGCGGAGGGTCCAGGTCTCGCCCCAGACGCTGTCGGGGGCAGTCTCGAGGGCCTTCAGGGCTTCGGCGCGGGTTTCGTCGAAGAGGGCGAGGAGCTCGTCGGTGGTCTCGGGCTTCGGCTGGTCGCGGGGAACCGAGAGATCGAGCTCGCTGGTGTTCAGGGTGATGCCGGTCCAGGAGGGGAGATAAGCGAGGTGGGTCGCCAGCTTGCCGAAGGTGGCGGACTTGCCGTGCGGCTGCCAGTCGAACTTGTCGGTGGGGACCCGCTCGAGGAGGCGGCGGGTGGTGTTCAGCTCCTGCTCGAGCTCGGCACGATAGGCTTGGGTCATATTCATTTCGATCTCTCCTTAAAAGGCGATGCGGGATCTTAGTCGAGATCGCGCCCCGCAGCAACGGGGCGGAAGTTACGGTTCGGAGACGTTCGGAAACAGGGTGGCCTGGTCGCCGCCGGGGCCGGGGTAGACGAGGCGATTCCCGGGGAGAACCCGGGCGTTGGCGTCCAGCTCATGGGGATCGGCGCGCCCCGGGCCCATGATATGCAGCACGGGGAGGCCCCGCGCGACGAGGGCGTCGGCGATCAGCCGGCGGTGGCAGCGCCAGGGGACGGCCTCGGCGCAGAGGATGACGACGGTCTCCTCGGCGGAGCGGGCGATCAGGCGCTCGAGGGCGGCCTGGAACTCGGGGGAATCCATGTGATCGGCGTAGCCGCGGAAGGCGGCGACCCGCCAGGCGCTGTTCGGGGAGTCGGGGCGGGGGTTGCGCCGGCCGCCGAGGTCGGGCTCATGGACGTAGCCGATCCCCGCGCCGGCCAGCGAGGCGGCCAGGGCGTCGCGCGAGAACTGCGGATGGCGCCGCGAGCCGGGGAAGCGGCGGACGTCGATCAGGGTCTGGATGCCGGGCCCGGCGAGGAGGGCGAGGAGCTCGTCGATCGGGCGGGTGGAGTGGCCGACGGTGAAGACGGGCGGCATTTGGCTACTATAGCGGGTGGAGACGGGGAGGAGCGGCGCCAAGAGGTGGAGGCAGACCCTTCCGCCCGGGCATGAATGCCCGGGCTACGTCCGAAGCGAAAAGCCGGCTGAAGCCGGCTCCGAAGTCAGAGTTGCTCCTGCAGGAGCCGGGTTCACCCGGCTTTTCGGTTGAAGCGTAGCCCGGGCATTCATGCCCGGGCGAGTCGGCGATCGGATGATTTGGAGATCACGGGAGGTCCGTCAATTTGCTGCTGCGGGTCATGACCTACAACATTCACCGCGCGATCGGGGTCGATCGCCGGTTCCGGCCGGAGCGGATCGTCGCCATCCTCCGGCACTACAGCCCGGACCTCGTGATGCTCCAGGAGGTGGACGAGGGGGCGCCGCGGTCGCGCGAGCTGAACCTCGCCAAGGAGCTGGCGGTCGAGGCGGGGTACGAGCACTACGCGCTGGGGCACAACGTCAGCCTGAAGAAGGGGCGCTACGGCAACGCGACGCTCAGCCGGTTCCCCATCCTGCGCGAGCGGAACATCGAGCTGTCGATCGCCGAGAGCTGGATCCGCCGCGGCTGCCAGCACACCACCCTCGACCTCGACGGCAACGGCAGACGCCTCGAGGCGTTCAACCTCCATCTCGGGCTGTCGGCGAAGGAGCGGGTCAAGCAGATCGAGCTGCTCCGGCAGTCGGCGGAGCTTGCCGGGGTCGAGTACTCCACCCCGGTGCTGGTGGCCGGGGACTTCAACGACTGGCGCTCGCTCCTCTTCCCGGTGTTCACCAACGGCATGGGCTTCTCCTGCGCCACCGAGCGCAAGCGCGGGCCGTATCCGGTGATCCCCACCTACCCCTCGTTCTCGCCGCAGGGGGGGCTCGACCGCATCTACCACCGGGGGCCGCTGCGCCTCATGTCCGCCCACTCCTGCCGGCTGCAGGTGGCGCGGGTGGCGAGCGACCACCTGCCGGTGCTGGTGGAGTTTCAGGTGGAATGAAGGCGTCTCGTGGCGTTCCCCTTGGCGCGAATACCCCGATCCGGTTTATGCTGCTGGAGGCTGATCCGATCCACTGAGTTTGCGACTTTTGGGAGGAACCCCCTTATGTTGATGAAGAACCGAAATGCTGTGCACACCCTGGGCGCCGCCGTGGCGGTCGCCCTCCTCGCCGGGCCGGCGGCCCTCGCGGCGCCCTCGGCGCCCCCGACGGTAACCACCGGGGTGGCGTCGACCCCCGTGATGGCGACGTCCCCGTCCTGCCAGCCGCTGCTCGCCGCGGTCCAGAAGCAGGCGAAGGTGCCGTCGCACTCCTACCTGACGGCGACGCGCAACGCCAAGGCCACGAGCACCGAGACGATCGCGACGGGCGGCACCATCTACGTGATGATCCACGGCCAGTGGCTGCATAGCCCGCGCACCCCGCAGGACCTCGAGAAGGAGCGGGCGGCGAGCCTCGGCAAGGAGGCGGTCTGCACCTTCCTGCGCGACGAGGCGGTGGAGGGGGACACGGCCGCCGTCTACCACGTCCAGGGCGGCCCCAAGGAGGAGTCGACGATGTGGATCTCGAAGAGCCACGGGCTTCCGGTCAAGACCGAGCGCGACACCGAGCTCGGCGTCGGCAACGGCCCCAAGGTCAAGACCCACCTGGCCACGCGCTACGAGTACGACCGGGTGGGCGTCCCCCCCGGCGTGAAGTAGCGGCGGGGCGACCCGGCGCGCGCTCCCGGCCCCCGAACGCCAGGAGACCCAGTCCCGAACCGTCCGATCCGCCGTAGGGGGAAGCGAGCCGCGCCATGCCACGCCCGTCCGTTCTGGTCGTCGATCCCGAGCCCTCCCGCCGCCGGGAGATCGCCTCGGGATTGACCGGCTTCGGCTACGAGGTGATCCCGGCGGTCGGGGTGGACGAGGGGCGGCGCTTCGCGGCGGGGTTGAGCCCCGGCGTGGTGGTGGTCCCCCTGGCGCTGGTGCGCGGGGAGGACGGCACGCTCCCGGAGCGCTTCGGGGCGGGAGGGATGGCGTCGCGGCACACCCTGCTGCTGCTCGGCGAGACGGCCGAGGAGGGGCGGGAGGTGCCGGAGGACGTCCTCTTCCTGCCGGCGCTGGCCGCGGACGGCACGGCGCCCGGGGATCTGGTGCGGCGCATCCATCTCGTCCTCCTCGGGCGGGAGATGGGGGTCGAGCCGGACGCCGAGATCGAATCGCTGGTCGGCGACTTCGCGCTGATCCCCCTGCTCGAGCTGGTGCGCACGGTGAGCCGGGCGCAGCTCTCCGGACGGATCGTCTGCGCGACGGGGGAGATCACCTTCGACGGCGGCGAGGTGATCGCCGCCTCGGCGGGGCGGGCGCGGGGGACCAAGGCGTTCCTCCGCCTGAGCCCGCTCGACGCCGGGCCGTTCTGGATCTGGCTCCGCCCGGCGCCGCCGCCGGACGGGCTCGAGCGGGAGATCCGGCAGGACGTCAAATCGCTCGTCTTCCTGGCCCTCGAGGATCGCGTGCACGACGCGCCGGACCCGCGCACCCGCGCCCGGGTGCAGCTCGGCCCCGCCTTCTTCGAAGCCCGCTTCACGCCGCGCCAGCAGGAGCTGCTGGCCGTGCTGCCGACCTCGGTCACCGTCGGCCGGCTGCTCGACGCCCTGCCGGCGAACGACGGCGACATCCTGCGCGACCTGATCGGGCTGCGCGAGGTGGGGATCGTGGCGCTCGAGGAGCCGCAGGAGCTGGTGCGGGTGGTGACCGATTCGACCTCGGACCTGCCGCCCGAGGTGGCGAAGGCGCACGGCATCCAGATCCTCCCCGTGCTGGTGCTGTTCGGCGACCGGGTCTACCACGACGGCGTGGACCTCAAGGCGCGGGAGTTCTACGAGCTGCTGGAGAAGGGGCCGGTCCACCCGAGCACCAACCCGACGCCGCAGGCGGACTTCCAGGAGGCCTACCGGCGGCTGGCGGGGCAGAAGGACATCATCTCGATCCACATCTCGGAGAAGCTGTCTCAGACCGTGGTGCACGCGCGGGAGGCGGCGGAGGCGGGGATGGCCGTGTACCAGGAGCTGCGCGGGCCGGCCGAGAAGGTCTTCCTGCAGGTGGTGGACAGCCACAGTGCCAGCCTCGGGCTCGGCATGCTGGCGCTCTTCGCCGCGCGCATGGCGCGGCGGGGGATCGAGCCGGACCTGATCGTCGAGCGCCTGGAGGCGATGCGCGACCGGGTGCAGGTGCTGTTCGCCGTCGACACCCTGGAGTACCTGGCGCGCGGCGGGCGGATCGGCAAGGCGCGCGCGATCCTCGGCAACTTCCTGGGGCTGAAGCCCATCCTGGGGGTGAAGGACGGCGAGATCGTGGCGGTCGACCGCGTCCGCGGCGGCCGGGCGGCGCACCCCCGGCTGATCGAGCTCTTCCGCGAGCGGATCGATCCCGACCGGCCGGTGGTGGTGACCGTCGCCCACGCCAAGGCCGCCGTCTGGGCCGACCGCCTGCGCGGGCTGATCGAGAAGAGCTTCCAGGTCAAGGAGCTCCTCCTCGCCGAGATGGGCCCCGTGGTGGTGGCGAACACCGGCCCGGGGACCGTGGGGGCGGGGCTGTTCCAGCCGACGGAGGAGGAGCTCGCGTGGATCGCGCCGGTGGGGGAGTGAGGGGCTGACCTGCCGATCCGGGAGCCTTTCTCCTCCCCCGTACTCGGGGGAGGCCGGGAGGGGGCGCTCCAACCAAGGAAAACGATCGGCCTGCGGGCACCCCCTCCTGACCTCCCCCGAGTACGGGGGAGGAAAAAAGCCGCCCCTTCCCCTACATCGAATGCCCGTCGGCCAGCGCGGTCAAAGCGATGAAGTCGGGATCCTGGTGGAGGCTCGCGAACATCTGGTCGTCGCGGGCTTCCTGCATCTCCATGGCGCGCACGGCGGGGAAGCGCTCGTACTGGTAGAAGTGGCGGCGCAGCAGCTCCATCGCAGCCTTGCGGTCGCCGATCTGGGCCCAGATGGCGGCGAGGTTGTAGCTCGCCTCGAGCACGTCCTTGTTGGCGCCGGCCACCTTCGCGGCCTCGTCCTGGTGACCGGAGGCGGCGAGGTAGACGGCGGCGAAGATCTGGTTGTAGCGGTCGTCCGGCGCCAGCGCCAGGGCCTGGCGCATGTAGCCGGTGGCCTTCTCGGCCTGCTTCTCGGAGAACCAGTAGACGGCGAGGTTGCGGTAGGTGATCGGCAGCGGGAAGGCGGCGAGCGACTGGTCGAAGAGGGCCAGGCCGTCGCTGAAGTGGCCGCCGTGGATCGTCATCTTGCCGAGGCCGTGGAGGGCGACGGCGCGCGACACCGGGTCGGCGGGCATGGCGAGCACGCGGGCGAAGATCTCCTTCGCTCGGCCCCACTCGCCGGTCTGGTGGCGGTAGAGCTCGCCCAGGTAGCGCAGCGCCGTGGCGTCCGCGGGATCGGCCTTCGCCGCCTGGGCGTAGAGCTTCTCGGCGTCGCGGTAGCGCGCCGCCATCTCGGCCGCGAGCCCCTGGCGGAGCGTCGCCTCGACCGTGGCGTGGCGACCCGCGACGTCGGGATCCGGAAGGCCGTCGGGACCCAGGCGCTGGAGCTCCGCCTCGTCCGTCTTCACCCCCAGCTTCGCGAGCCCCTTGGCGGCCTTCTTGCCGAGCTTGGGGAAGAGGCAGCGCTGCTGCCAGACCTGCTGGTAGTCGGCGACGGCGCCGTCGTGATCGGCCGCCGCCTTCTTCTCGGCGCTCTGCAGCAGGGCGTCGAGGGCGGCCTCGCGGCTGTCGAGCCCCTTGTCGAGCAGCTTCTCGACGGCGCGGACGTCGATCTTGCCGCCGTTCCCCGCCACCCGGCCGAGATCGGCGCCGTCCGCCGCCGCGATGACCACCAGCGGCTGGCCGGGAGTTGCCTTGAAGGCCTCGCGGAGAGGCTGGTTGTCGGAGGTCACGATCGCCATCGGCACGCAGCGGCTGCCGGCCTGCGAGAGGGCGCGCGAGGTCTGCAGGGGGGAGCTCCGGGCCTCGTCCGGAGAGGTCGGGAACCAATAGACGGCGAGCGGCCCCTGCGGTTTTTCAGATCCCGGAGACAGGACCTTCCACGCCACCCGGTAGACCATGGGCGGCGCGTCCCCTCCCATCCCCGGCACCACGCCACCGTTGCCGCCACCCCCGCCGCCGCCACAGGTGGCGGAGGCCGGCAACGAGGAAACGAGCAGGGCGAGGGTCAAGGCGAAGCCGAGGAAGCCGAGACTGCGGATGGTCATAATGGGGAGCCTTTCATGCTTGAGGGGTGCAGCCATCGGTAAGTCCCCTGAGGTCTGGCGTCGGGTTCAATGCGGAGACTCGTGGGCTGGTCACGCTGCCTGCAACACGAAATTGACCCGCACGGCATCGAAGGGGAACACGATCCGGCCGCCCTCATCCTTCCGCAGGATGCCGACATCGAGGAGGGCGTGCACGTCGCCGTGCACCGCCTTGACGTCCCGCTCCACCCGGCGCGCCGCTTCGCGCAGGGTGACGGGACCGGCGCCGGTCAGCGCCGAGAGCAACTCCCAACGCTTCTGGGTCAGCACCTTGAACAGCAGAGCCGGCGTCTCGAAGCTGATGAAGGCTCCCTGCGGCTCCCCTTCGAAAGCGCGCAGGAAGCGCCGGTCGGCCTCTTCACGGGAGGAAACCTCCAGGGTCACGGTACGCATGCTTTAGAGTACCTCCATGGCAAGACCAGAGCGAGAAAAGCAATCTGCCCATAGGGAACTCGCAGGAGAGCCCAGCAAGCGCATGGCGCTTGTCGGCGCTGACCAGGACATCTTCCTCGAGGCCGTGGTGTCTCCGCCCGAGCCAAGCGAGAAGCTCATGGCGGCTCTTAAACGCCATCACGATATGTTTTCAAGAATAGGTCGTCGATCACCCTGATTCCTCCATCCAAAACCTTGCACGCACCCGCATCCGGGCCTAAGATCCGGATGAAATAGCAAGCATCCCATCGGGTGGGCGAGCTCTCAGGGAAAGGGAGATTCATGACCACGATCGAGCTGAAAGTCAACGACCAGGATCATCGCGTCGAGGTCGAGCCGCGCACGCTGCTCGTCGACATGCTGCGCGAGCAGTTGCGGCTCACCGGCACCCACGTCGGCTGCGACACCAGCCAGTGCGGCGCCTGTACGGTGTGGGTGGACGGCAAGTCGGTGAAGAGCTGCGCCATGCTGGCTGTGGAGGCCGACGGCGCGGCGGTGACCACGATCGAGGGGCTGGCGAAGAATGGCCAGCAGCATCCGATGCAGGTGGCCTTCCATGAATGCCACGGCCTGCAGTGCGGCTTCTGCACCCCGGGGATGGTGATGCGCGCCGCGGAGCTGGTGACGCGCCACCCCGACGCCACGGAGGCGGAGGTCCGCCACGGCCTCGAGGGGAACCTCTGCCGCTGCACGGGCTACCACAACATCGTGCGCGCCGTCCTCCAGGCGGCCGGCACCCTGAAGACGATGAACGGAGGTGCCCAGTGACCGGCGGGCCGGACGGCCAGGGGATGGGCGCGTCGGTCCCGCGCACCGAAGACCGCCGCTTCCTGCTCGGCAAGGGGCGCTACACCGACGACCTCGTGCTCCCCAACCAGTCCTATGCCGTCTTCGTGCGCTCGCCGCACGCCCACGCCAACATCCGCTCGATCGACGCCTCTCAGGCGCTGAAGCCGCCGGGGGTGCTCGCGGTGCTCACCGGCGAGGACGTGACGGCGGACGGCCTCGGCGGCATCCCGTGCGGCTGGAACATCACCAACAAGGACGGCTCGAACATGGTCGAGCCGCCGCACCCGGCGCTGGCGCTGGGGAAGGTGCGGCACGTCGGCGACCCGGTGGCGATGGTGATCGCGAGCACCAAGGCGCAGGCCAGGGACGCGGCGCAGCTCGTCGAGATCGACTACGAGCCGCTGCCGGCCGTGGCCCACCTGAACGCCGCCGTCAAGGAGGGGGCGCCGCAGGTCTGGAACGAGGCGGCGGGGAACGTCTGCTTCGACTTCCACCTCGGCGATTCGGCGGCGACCGACGCCGGGATCGCGGGGGCGGCCCACGTGGTGTCGATCGACCTCGTGAACAACCGGATCGCTCCCAACGCCATCGAGCCGCGGGCGGCGAACGGCAACTTCGACGACGTCGAGGACCGCTACACCCTCTACACGACGTCGCAGAACCCCCACCTGACCCGCCTGCTGCTGGGGGCGTTCACCCTGAAGGTGCCCGAGCACAAGCTGCGGGTGGTGGCGCCGGACGTCGGCGGCGGCTTCGGCTCGAAGATCTTCCACTACGCCGAGGAGCTGCTGGTGCTCTGGGCCTCGAAGCGGGTGGGACATCCGGTGAAGTGGACCTCCGACCGCTCGGAGGCGTTCCTCTCGGACGCCCACGGCCGCGACCACGTGGCCCACGCCGAGCTGGCGCTCGACGCCGACGGAAAGTTCCGGGCGTTGCGGGTCAGGACGCTGGCGAACCTCGGGGCGTATCTGTCGACCTTCTCGACCGCCGTGCCGACCTATCTCCACGTGACTCTGCTCAACGGGCCCTACGTGATCCCGGCGATCTACGCCGAGGTGAAGGCGATCTTCACCAATACGGTGCCGGTGGACGCCGTGCGCGGCGCCGGCCGGCCGGAGGCGACCTACCTGCTCGAGCGGCTGGTCGAGAAGGCGGGGCGAGAGCTGGGGATCGACTCGGTCGAGATCCGGCGGCGCAACCTGATCCAGGCCGACCAGTTCCCCTACCAGACGCCGGTGGCGCTCCAGTACGACACCGGCGACTACGTGGCGACCCTGGACATGGCGCTCGCGCAGAGCGACCACGCGGGGTTCGCGGCGCGCAAGGCGGAGTCGGAGAAGCGGGGGAAGCTGCGCGGCTTCGGGATCTCGACCTACATCGAGGCGTGCGGCATCGCCCCCTCCGCCCTGGTCGGCGCGCTCGGCGCGCGGGCCGGCCTCTACGAGGCGGCGACGGTGCGCGTGCATCCGACGGGGAGCGTGACGGTGTTCACCGGCACCCACAGCCACGGGCAGGGGCACGAGACCACCTTCGCCCAGCTGGTGGTCGAGCGGCTCGGCATCCCGCTCGAGAACATCGAGGTCGTCCACGGCGACACCGACCGCATCCCTTTCGGGATGGGGACCTACGGCTCGCGCTCGGCGGCGGTCGGCGGCTCGGCGATCTACAAGGCGGTCGACAAGATCGTCGACAAGGGGAAGAAGATCGCCGCCCACCTGCTGGAGGCGAACGTCGCCGACATCGAGTTCGCGGACGGCAAGTACCGGGTGGCCGGAACCGACCGCGAGAAGAGCTTCGGCGAGGTGGCGTTCGCGGCCTACGTGCCGCACAACTACCCGATCGACACGGTCGAGCCGGGGCTCGAGGACTCGGCGTTCTACGACCCCAAGAACTTCACCTTCCCCGGCGGCTGCCACCTGGTGGAGGTCGAGGTCGACCCCGAGACCGGGGTGGTCGACGTGGTGAACGTCACGATCGCCGACGACGTCGGGGTGATCATCAATCCGATGATCGTCGACGGGCAGGCGCACGGCGGGCTGGCGCAGGGGATCGGCCAGGCGCTCTACGAGGAGTGCGTCTACGACGACGACGGCCAGCTCCTCTCCGGCTCGTACATGAGCTACTGCATGCCGCGCGCGGCGGACCTGCCGAGCTTCAAGGTCGGCAACCACGTCACGCCGTGCACGCACAATCCGGTGGGGGTCAAGGGAGTGGGCGAGGTCGGGGCGATCGGCGTCCCGCCCGCGGTGATCAACGCGGTGCTCGACGCCCTGGCTCCCCTCGGCGTCACGCACATCGACATGCCGGCGACCTCCGAGAAAGTCTGGCGGGCGATCGCAGCGGCGCGGGGAGGTGTGGCATGAGGAGCTTCGAATTCCATCGTCCGTCGTCGGTCGCCGACGCCGTCACGCTGCTCAAGGGGAACGACGCGGCAAAGCTCCTCGCCGGCGGGCAGAGCCTGCTGCCGGTGATGAAGCTCGACCTCGCGGCGCCCTCCGACCTGGTGTCGCTGGCGGGCGTCGCGGGCATGAAGGAGATCCGTTCCGAGGGCGACGACCTGGTGATCGGCGCCCTCGTCACCCATCACGAGGTCGGCTCGTCGGACGAGGTGCGCCGGCGCATCCCGGGGCTCGCCGACCTCGCGGAAGGGATCGGTGACGCGCAGATCCGCAATCGCGGCACGATCGGCGGCTCGCTGGCTCACGCCGACCCGGCGGCCGACTACCCGGCGGCGGCGCTCGCCCTCGGAGCGACGATCGTCACCGACCGCCGGCAGATCGAGGCGGAGGACTACTTCACGGGGCTCTTCTCGACGGCCCTCGAGCCAGACGAGATCATCACCGCCATCCGCTTCCCCGTGCCGCAGTGCGCGGCGTACGCCAAGTTCCGCCACCCCGCCTCGAAGTACGCGGTGGTGGGGGTGATGGTGGCCAAGGGAGCTGGAGGCGTGCGGGTGGCGGTCACCGGCGCGGGGTCGAAGGTGTTCCGTCTGCCGGAGGTCGAGGCGGCGCTCGGGGCCAATTTCTCGGCCGACGCGGTGGGCGCGAACGTGGTCGATCCCGGCAGCCTGCGGTCGGGCGGCGAGGCGAGCCCGGAGTATCTGGCGCACCTGGTCGCCGTGATGACCCGGCGGGCCGTCCAGGCCTGCGGGTAGCTTGAACGGCTTGGGCGATCTGGGCGAGGCGCTGGACCTTCCGGAGTCTCCTCTGCCGCGGACGGTGGAGGAGACCGAACGTCTCCTGGCCGCGGGAAGCTACGTGGCTGACGCGAGCCTCGCCACCGCCGTCTTTCTGGCCCTAAAGCTAGGGCGGCCGCTCCTCCTCGAAGGGGAGGCGGGGGTGGGGAAAACCGAGATCGCCAAGGTGCTGGCCGCCACCCTCGGCCGGCGCCTGATCCGCCTCCAGTGCTACGAGGGGCTGGACGCCTCGGCGGCGCTCTACGAGTGGAACTACCCGCGGCAGATGCTGGAGATCCGCCTGGCGGAGCTCGGCGGCGCCTCCGGGGCGACCGGCGAGGAGAAGCGCCAGCGCCTGGCGCACGACATCTTCGACGACCGCTTCCTCTTGAAGCGCCCGCTGCTGCTCGCGCTCGAGCCGCCGGGAGCGGGGGAGGCGGGGCCGCCGGTGCTGCTGGTGGACGAGCTCGACCGCACGGACGAGCCCTTCGAGGCCTTCCTGCTCGAGATCCTGAGCGATTTCCAGGTGACCATCCCGGAGCTGGGGACGGTCGCCGCCGCCGCGCCGCCGATCGTCGTCCTCACCTCGAACCGCACGCGGGAGATCCACGATGCCTTGAAGCGGCGCTGCCTCTACCACTGGATCGGCTATCCGGACGCGGCGCGCGAGCTCGCGATCCTCCGCCTGCGGGCGCCGGAGCTGGCGGAGTCGCTGGCCGGTCAGATCGTCGCCTTCGTCCAGAGGCTGCGCTCGGCCGACCTGTTCAAGCTCCCCGGGGTGGCCGAGACGATCGACTGGGGGCGGGCGCTCCTCGCTCTCGATCGGGTCTCGCTCGACGCCGGCGTGGTCAATTCCACCCTCGGCGTCCTTCTCAAGTATCAGGACGACATCGAGAAAATGGCCGGGGGGCCGGTCGCCGAGATGCTCGCGGGGATGCGGCTCTAGCCGGTGCACCGTGTCGGACCCGATCGCCTCGCCGCCTTCGAAGCTCGCCGAGAACGTCATCCATTTCACCCGCCTGCTGCGCGGCGCCGGGCTCCGCCTGGGGCCGGCGAGCGGACTCGACGCGCTGGCCGCCGCGTCGGCGGTCGACGTGCTCCGCCGCGAGGAGCTCTACTGGGCGCTCCACGCAGTGCTGGTCAAGCGGCCGGAGGACTTCGAGGTCTTCGACCAGGCCTTCCGCCTCTTCTGGCGCGATCCCTTGGGGGCGGAAGCGGCGATGGCGCAGCTCCTCCCTCACGTGCGGGTGCCGCAGTCGTCGACCGTCTCGCGGCGGGTGGCCGAGGCCTGGAGCCCGCCGAAGCCCGGGCCGCCGCTGCCCGAGAAGACCGAGTTCGACGCCGCCCTGACCTTCTCGGCCGACGAGATCCTGCGCACCCGCGACTTCGACCAGATGAGCGCCGAGGAGCTGGCGCGCGCCAAGCGGCTGGTGGCGCGTCTGGCGGTGACCCCGCGGCCGGTCCGCACCCGGCGCTTCGCTCCCGACCCGCACGGCGCGCGCATCGACCTCGCGCGGACCATGCGGGAGAGCCGCAAGACCTTCGGCGACCTCGCGCCGCTGCGCTTCCGGTCGCGGGTCGAGCTGCCGCCGCCGCTGGTGGTGCTGTGCGACATCTCGGGGTCGATGGGGCGCTACTCGGAGGTGATGCTCCACTTCCTCCACGCTCTGCTCGGCGCCCGCGAGCGCGTCCACGCCTTCCTGTTCGCCACCCGGCTGACCAACGTCACGCGCATCCTGAAGCGCCGCGACCCCGACGAGGCGCTGGCGCGCTGCGGCCGCGAGGTCACCGACTGGGCGGGGGGGACGCGCCTGCGGGCGAGCCTGCGCGAGTTCAACCGCGCCTGGTCGCGGCGGGTCCTCGGCCACGGCGCCGTGGTCCTCCTGGTCACCGACGGCCTCGACCGCGATCCCGAGCCCGGCCTCGCCGCCGAAGCCGGCCGCCTCCACCGCTCCTGCCGCCGCCTGATCTGGCTCAACCCCCTCCTGCGCTGGGAAGGGTTCGAGCCCAAGGCGCAGGGGGTGAAGATCCTCCTCGCCAACGTCGACGAGCACCGGCCGGTCCACAACCTGGAGAGCCTGGCGGTGCTTGGGAAGGCGCTGCAGGGTTGAATTCAGCCTTCTTTCTACCTATGCTGATCCCATGGCATTGAGCATCAAGAGCGCTGAAGTGGAGAGGTTGGCGGAGTCCGTCGCCGCCATGACCGGCGAGAGCAAGACGGAAGCCATTCGCCGTTCTCTGCTCGAGCGCCGCGAGCGTTTGAGCCTGCAGCGAGTGGGGCGTGAGCGCGGCAGCGACTTCCTGCGCTACCTCGAGGAAGAGGTCTGGCCGAAGGTCTCGCCGAGCCAGCTGGGGCGCCGGCTCAGCCGGGAGGAAGAGGACGCGATCCTTGGTTACGGAGCGGAGGGAGTGTGATCCTCGACAGCTCGGTGATCGTCGCCATCGCTTTGCGGGAGCCTCACCACGAAGAGTTGGTCGGCAAGCTCCGAGCGGCAGATACACTCGGGATTGGGGCCCCGACTCTCACCGAAGCAGGGATGGTGCTGTCGGCACGCCTGGGCGTCGAGCCACAGGCCCTCTTGGATCGCTTCCTCCGCGACTTCGGAGTGGTGCCCGTGGCGTTCGGAGAAGAGCACTGGCGCGAAGCCCTGGAAGCCTTCCGCCGTTTCGGCAAGGGCCGTCACCCTGCCTCCCTGAACTTTGGAGACTGCCTGAGCTACGCGACCGCCAGGCTCGCCGGTCATCCTCTTCTCTTCGTCGGTGAGGACTTTTCCCGCACGGACATCGAAGCCGCCTAAGCCATACGCCAACGACCCCCGTAACGAATCCCTCCCTCCTTGCGCCTGACAGATCGAGGAATCGCTATACTCGGTCTTACAGACGTCGAATCCTCATCCGGGTTCCTTGGCCGAGCCGGCGAGTCGCGTCGGCACGGGGCCAGGGCCTGCCAACCAGAGGAGACTCCCTATGCGCCACGGTTCTCTTTCCACAATCTCTCGGTCGATCCGCTCCTGGTCCTTGCCGCTGCTCGCGCTCGGCCTGCTCTTCTCCTTCGGTCTTCCGGCGGCGGCCCAGCCGTTCGGCGGGATCTTCAGCCTGTCGAGCACCAACCCGGGATACATCCAGGTCACGGATGGCCCGGCCCTCAATCCCACGGGCGCCATCACCATCGAGCTCTGGGCCTCGATCGGCGACACCGGCGGGGCCTGCAAGAGCCTGGTCGGCAAGGACTTCACCCACGCCTACTGGGTCGGCATCTGCAACCGGACGCTGCGCAGCTACATCAAGGGCTCGACCTCCAGCTTCGACGGCGGCACGATTCCCGTCAGCGAGCTGACCCACATCGCGGTCACCTATGACGGCACCACGCGCCGCCACTACATCAACGGCGAGCTGGTCGCCTCGAAGGCCGAAACCGGCCCGCTCCCGACCACCACCAGCGAGCTGCGGATCGGCAGCGACGTCTCCTGGAATTTCACTCCCAACATGTCGTTCAGCGAGGTCCGGCTGTGGAACGTGGCCCGTACCCAGGACCAGATCCGCTCCGCCATCAACGTGCGGCTCACCACTCCGCAGACCGGGCTGGTGGCCGCCTGGGGGTTCGGCGTGACCGATGACCTCCACCATCACACCGGGACGATCGTGGGCCACTTCAGCGCGCTCGATCTCCCCGTCGCCCTGAGCTGCGGGGTGAGCAGCAGCACGACCCTTTGCCTCGATGACCGCTTCTCGATCACCGCCCTCTCCCGCACCGGCCCCCCGGGCTCCGCCGAGTCCCAGGCGCACGTCGCCATCTCGGGCCCGAGCTCCGGCATTTTCTGGTTCTTCAGCTCGGACAACTGGGAGGTGATGGTCAAGGCGCTCGACGGCTGCGCCCTCAACAACAACTACTGGATCTTCTCGGCGGCCACCACGAACGTCTTCTACCGGATGACGGTCTACGACATCCGCGCCGGCGTGCAGAAGATCTACTTCAACTACCCCGGCCCACCGGCTCCAGCGGTGACCGACGTGACGGCTTTCGCGACCTGCCCGTAGGGCTTGTTTAGAACAGCGGCAAGGCTCGAATGAGGGTCTTGCCGCCGTCGATGAACTCGACGCTCAGCTCGTGACCTTGAAGCAGACCGGTACCGAGGAGTGGATCCGTCTCGGCAGAATCGACTGGGATTCTCCGCAGCCGGCCATCCCAGAGGATGATCGCCTCATGGATATCGAAGGTGGTCGTGCTGCCATCTCCCAACAAAGCACGACCGTTGCGTCGGAAGGGAAGGCCGAGAGACGATCACCGCCTCGATCGCCTGCTCCCGGCCTTCCGCGTTGCGAACGGGGAGGCGCACAACCGCCTCGCGATAGGCGTTGACCCAGCCGGAAATCATTCCGTTTTCAAGCCGCGGTCGTCTTGAAGCGTGGTCCAAAACGACGGGCATAGAGGGAGCCCGCCTGGCGAGTCCAGACCTGGGCTTCCGGATGCCGCGCGAGGAGCCGATCCGAGGCTGCCACCTCGTCGTGGTCCAGCTCATAGTCGCCGCTGCCGACGTCGATCAAAGCGAATTTTCCCTCATCCTCTGAGCGGAGGTGAGGGAGGATCTCACGTTCGTAGATCTGGTCGCCCCGCCGGGCGATTTCATCTCGAGTCAAGCGGTTTTTCATGGTCAGAGACTTTCGCTCTCCTCGCCAACTAGTGTACCTCGAAGATCAGCCAGGCTCGCCGGCTCCGCGAGGAGCGAGAAGCGCTCTCGCCTGGGGACGAGGGGGACGTAGCGGTTGAGCCAGGCGAAGAACCCGAGGAGCTGGAAGCGCCAGCGCAGGGCCCAGGCGGGGCGGGGGAAGACATTGCCGGCGAGCATCGACATCGCGGCGCGGTGGACCTGGAGCGGCCCCTGGCCGTTGAGGAAGAGCTCGCGGAAGGAGTGATCGTAGTAGAGGGCGACCAGGCGGAAGAAGGCCGACGAGCTCCCCTCGATGAAACGGATGTACTTCCGGCGCAGGGGGGCCGGCGCGGCACCCTGCTGCACGATGGCGGCGATCGCCCGCCCGGCCTCGACCCCGCTCATCATCCCCATGCAGACGCCGGTCGAGAAGATCGGATCGATGAAGGTCGCGGCGTCGCCGGCCAGGAAGTAGCCGGGGCCGGCGTAGGGGGTGCAGCGGTAGCTGAAGTCGGCCAGCACGTGGGTCTCGGCGGGGAAGGTGGCGCCGGCCGTCCGCCGCTGGAGCTCGGGGCAGCGGGAGATCCCCCAGGCGAGCATCTGGTCGGCGGGGAGGCCGACCTGCCGCGCCACGTGGTCGTGCATCACCATGCCGAGGCTCATCCGGGTCTCGTCGAGAGGGATCATCCAGAACCACCCCTCCTCGCAGACCACGATCACGATGTATCCCCCTTCGTCGCCCGGGCGGCGCCAGACGTGGTCGAAGTGCCCGAAGTAGGCGATCTTCTTCAGGTGGGGGAGGACCTTGCGGGTCTTCAGATGCTTGCCGAGCATTGTCGCCTGGCCGGTCGCGTCGATCAGATACCTGGCCGCGATCGCCCCGGCGTCGGTCGCCACCTCGACCCGCCCGTCCTCCAGGCGCAGGATCTTGCGCACCGCGACCCCCTCGGCGACCTCGGCGCCGGCCGCGCGGGCCTCCGCGAGGAGGCGGGCATCGAAGGGGGCTCGCTCGAGGTTGAACGACGACTTCTCGCCCGGCACCAGGCCGAGCGTGAAGGGGAAGAGCGAGGGCTCGCCGCCGCTGCCGAGGATGAACTCCGCCCCCTTCTTTTCCACCGTGGGGAGCCCCGCGAAGGCGTCGAGCAGGCCGAGCTCGCGGAAGAGGGCAAAGTTCCTGGGCAGGAGCGACTCGCCGACATGGAAGCGCGGGAAGTTGGCGCGCTCGAGAACCTTGACCCGCAGTCCGGCGCGGGCCATCACCAAAGCCGCCGTCGACCCGGCAGGGCCGCCGCCGACGATCAGGGCATCATAGAGAGGAGTCTCGGAAGTCATCGCTGTGCATTCTATCTCGCGAGGCGATCGAATTCTGAGGAATCCCCCCGCCCGCTTGTACCCGTCCCCTCCCGGGCGTATCTTTGACGGTGCAGCGGGGGAGCGGGGGTATGAACCACTGGAAAGAGACAGCAGAGATCCTCACCCGGCTCGCCGAGCTCAAGGCGGCGGGGCGGAGGGCGGCGCTCGCCACGGTGGTGCATATCGTGGGCTCGGCCTATCGGCGCCCCGGCGCCAAGTTCCTGATCGAGGAGACGGGGGAGACCCTGGGGAGCGTCAGCGGCGGCTGCCTCGAGGCCGACGTGCGCGAGATCGCCAAGCGGGTGATGGAGACCGGCACGCCGAGCCTCCGGCACTATCAGACCGGCGCCGACGAGGACATGGTGTGGGGGCTGGGGCTCGGATGCAACGGCTCGGTTGACGTCTTCGTGCAGACGGCGACCGAGGGGCCTCTGGCGGCGCGCGCCGCCGACCTGCGGCAGCTCCTGGCGGGGGACTCTCCGGTGGCGGTGCTCACCGTGGTCGACGATCCAGAGAGTGGGGAGAACTCCGGCGCCACGCTGGTGCTGGGGCCGGACGGCACCGTCCGTGGCTCGCTGGGCGACGCCGGCCTCGACCGGCTCGGCGCGGAGCGCGCGGCGGCGCTGGTGCCCACCGGGCGCTCGAGCCTCCAGACGCTCGCCGGGCGACAGGTCTTCTGCGAGGTGCTGCCGCCGCCCCCCCATCTCCTGGTCTGCGGCGCCGGGGACGACGCCCGGCCGCTGGTGGACTACGCGGCGGACGCAGGCTTCCGCGTCACCCTCTTCGACCACCGGCCGGCGCTGCTCGCCGCGGAGGATTTCCCGCAGGCGGCGCAGCGGGTGCTCGCCCGCCCCGACGATCCCGCGATCGCTCTCCCTCCCGCCGATCACTCGCTGGCGGTGGTGAAGGCCCATTCGCTGGCTATCGACCGCGAGTGGGCGCGGCGGCTGCTCGCGGCGGGCGTCCCCTACATCGGCATGCTGGGGCCGCGGGCGCGGACGGAGAGCATCCTGCGCGACCTCGGCACCGACGGGGAGGGGCGAGTCTACGGCCCGGTGGGGCTCGACCTCGGTGCCGACGGGCCGCGGCAGGTGGCGCTCGCCATCGTCGCCGAGCTGCTCACCTTCCTCGCCGGCCGCGAGCCGCGCCACCTCAACGAACGGAAGGAAGCCATCCATGCCGAATGACCACCCGACGGGCCGCGGCGGTCCGGTCGCCGGCGTCCTGCTCGCCGCCGGCACCTCGAGCCGGATGGGGAAGAACAAGCTCCTCCTCGAGCTCGACGGCGAGAGCGTGCTGCGGGGAACGGCGAAGCGCCTGCTCGCCGGCGGCGTCTCTCCGCTCGTGGTGGTGCTCGGCCACCAGCCGGACCTCGCCGAGCGCGAGCTCGCGGGGCTCCCCCACGAATGGGCGCTCAACCCCCTCTACGCGCAGGGGATCAACTCCTCGCTCAAGGCCGGCATCCTGGCCGCGCAGGGGCGGGGGGCGCGGGCGGCGCTGGTGATGCTGGCCGACATGCCGTTCGTCACCGCCGAGATGATCGCCGCCATGCTCGCCCGTTACCGCGAGAGCCAAGCGCCGCTGGTGATCTCGGACTACGAGGGGGTCAACGCTCCCCCGATGATCTACGACCAGATCCTCTTCCCCGAGCTGCTGGCGATGGAAGGGGAGGGATGCGGCCGGCAGGTGGTGAAACGCCACAAGGCGGAAGCCGAGGTGCTCCCCTGGCCCGCTTCCGCTTTGCGCGACCTCGACGCCCCCGCGGACTACGCCAGCGTGAAGGGAGAAGGGTAGCCCCTTGCGCGCCGACCTCCTCCAGATGGCGGCGGACCTCGCCCGGCGGGAGGTCCCGTTCGTGCTGGCGGTGGTGGTGCGGCGGCTGCCGGCGAGCTCGTCGCAGGCGGGGGACACCGCGCTGATCACGGCGGCGGGGGAGTTCCATGGCTTCCTCGGCGGCAGCTGCACGCAGCCGACGGTGATCCGCGAGGCGCAGCGCGCGCTCGCCGAGGGGAAGCCGCGGCTGATCGCGCTCGCCCCCGATCCGGAGGAGATCCGCCGCGCCGGCCTCAACGTCTTCCCGATGACCTGCAACAGCGGAGGGACCGTGGAGATCTATCTCGAGCCCGTCCTGCCGGCGCCATGCCTGGTGGTGTTCGGAATCTCGCCCACCGCCCGGGCGCTCGCGAAGCTGGGGAAGGCGATGAGCTGGTCGGTGATCGCCGTCGATCCCGCGGCCGAGCCCGCGCTCTTCCCCGAAGCCGACCAGGTGGTCACCGACCTCGGCCGCGCCCCCCGCCTCTACGCCCCCGCCAAGGGACCGCGCTTCGCCGTCGTGGCCACCCTCGGCGACCACGACGAGGAGGCGATTCGCGACGCGCTGGCCCTCGCGCCTGGATACCTCGGTGTGGTGGCGAGCCGGAGGCGCTTCGCCCAGATCCGCGAGACACTGCTCGCCGGCGGCGCCAAGGAGGCGGCGCTCGCCGCCATCCACAGCCCGGCGGGGCTGCGGATCGGCGCCGCGCGGCCGGAGGAGATCGCCCTCTCGGTGCTCGCCGAGATCGTCGAGCTGCAACGCGCCGCCCTCGATTCCCCGCAGGACGCGGCCGCGGCGGCCGCCGCCGCGATCTCGGAGGCGATCGATCCGATCTGTGGCATGACGGTGACCATCCCCGGCGCCCGCCACGTCGCCGAGCATGAGGGGCAGACCTACTACTTCTGCTGCGGCGGCTGCCGCGAGCGCTTCCTCGCCTCCCCCGAGTCGTATCTCTCCCGGCAGGGCGCCGCGTGAAGCCGGAGATCGCGGCGCTCCAGGAAGCCATGGAGCGTGAGGGGTACATCGCCGATCCGGCGATCGCGACCGCCCTCCACCTGGCGCGCGAGATGCGTCGGCCGCTGCTGATCGAGGGGGACGCCGGGGTGGGGAAGACGGAGATCGCCAAGGTGCTGGCCCGGCTCCTCTCGACCGAGCTGATCCGCCTCCAGTGCTACGAGGGGCTCGACGTCTCGACCGCCCTCTACGAATGGAACTACCCGCGCCAGATGCTGCGCCTGCGCCTCTCCGAGTCCGAAGGGGCGAAGCCCGCCGCGGAGGTCGAGGAGCTGATCTTCGGCCGCGGCTACCTGCTCGAGCGTCCGCTGCTGCGCGCGATCACCCGCCGCGAGGGGCCGGCCGTGCTGCTGATCGACGAGATCGACCGCGCGGACGACGGCTTCGAGGCTTTCCTCCTCGAGGTGCTGTCGGACTTCCAGGTGACCATCCCCGAGCTCGGCACCCTGAAGGCGGAGCACATCCCTTACGTGATCCTCACCTCGAACGGCACCCGGGAGATCGGCGACGCCCTGCGCCGGCGCTGCCTCTACCTCTACATCGAGCACCCGTCGTTCGAGAAGGAGGTGCGCATCCTGCGCTCCCGCGTGCCGGGAGCGAGCGCCGCCCTGGCCGCCGAGATCGGCCGCTTCATGGCCGCCCTGCGCCAGCGGCGGCTCAGCAAGGCGCCGGGGGTGGCCGAGACGATCGACTGGGCGCAGGCGCTGATGCACCTGCACAGCGAGCACCTCGACCGCGAGACGGTGATGGAGACCCTCGGCTGCATCCTCAAGGACCGCCACGACCTGCGCGAGATGGGGGCGGGCGCCCTCGATGCCGTCCTCGCGGAGAGCCTGGCGGCGGCGGAAACGGGCGCGGAGGTGGCGGTGGGATGACGGCGTCCGACCCGCCCGGCTCCGGCGATCTGGTCCGCCATCTCGCCCGCTTTGGGCGGGGATTGAAGAGCCACGGCGTGGGTCTGACGTTGAGCGACGAGGCGGACGCCCTGGCGGCGCTCACCCTGGTGGACCTCGGCGACCGCGAGGAGGTGCGCCTCGCCCTCAAGACGGCGCTCAAGATCCGGCCGCGCGACGAGGCGGCGTTCGAGGAGCTGTTCGCCCGCCTGTGGCGCTCCGGAGCCGGCGCCGTCTCCGCGAACCCGCGAATCGGCGCGCCGCGGATCGCCGCCCCGCCGCGCGCCGGCGGCCGGCTGCCAGGGAGACGGGGGAGCGACGACGGGGTGGAGGTGGAGGTCACGACCGGCGAGGCGCCGGGGTACAGCCCGGCGGCGGTGCTGCGCGCCAAGTCGTTCGAGGAGTGCTCGGCGGCCGACCTGGAGGCGATGGAGCACCTGCTCGCCCGCCTCGCCCGGCGCCTCGCCACCCGCCCCAGCCGGCGGCGGGTGCCGGTGCGCGGCCCGGGAGAGCCGGACCTGCGGCGCAGCTTCCGGCGCGCCCTCGCCCACGGCGGCGAGCTCCTCTCGCTGGCGCGGCGGGCGCGCCCCGTCGAGCGACCGCGCCTGGTTGTGCTCTGCGACACCAGCGGCTCGATGGACCCGCACAGCCGCTTCCTCCTCGCCTTCGTGCTGGCGCTGCGCCGGGTGATCCACTCCGAGCGGGCGACCGAGGTGTTCGCCTTCAACACCGAGCTGGTGCGGCTGACCCCCTGGCTGCGGCCGGGGCGGATCGACCTCGTCCTCGACCGTCTCGCCTCCCAGGTGCACGACTGGTCGGGGGGGACCAAGATCGGCGAGTGCCTGGCCCGATTTGTGGACTACTATCTCGAGTCATTGGTCAATCATCGGACGATCGTCATCATCCTGAGCGACGGCCTGGATCGCGGCGACGTGGCCCCGCTCGCCGAAGCCATGCGGAGAATCCGGGCGCGCGCCCGGCGGGTCCTCTGGCTCAACCCCCTGGCCGGAGACGCGCGCTACGAGCCGACGGCGCGCGCGATGGCGGCGGCGCTGCCGTACGTCGACCGCCTCCTCCCGGCCCACAACCTCGAGTCGCTGGAGCGGCTCCTTCCCCTGTTGACGGCCTGAAGGAGCGCACCAGGGAAGGCGGACGGAGATCAGAACCCATGGGCATGGAGATCACCAAGAGCTTCGTCCTCAAGGCCCCCGCCCCGGCGGTCTGGGCCTTCCTCACTGACCCCACCCGCGTCGCGCGCTGCCTGCCGGGCGCCGCCATCACCGAGAAGATCGACGACAAGAGCTGGGCCGGCACCATCACGGTCAAGGTCGGGCCGGTCACCGCCAACTACCGCGGCAAGATGCGCTTCGAGCGCCTCGACGAGGCGGCGGGGGAGGCGGACATCGCCGCCTCCGGCCAGGAGACGCGCGGCAAGGGGGGGGCCGACATGCGGATGAAGAGCCGCGTGGTGGCGAAGTCTCCCGAGGAGACGGAGGTGACGGTGATCTCCGACGTCAACGTCATGGGGGTGCTGGCGCAGTTCGGCCGCGGCATGATCCAGGACGTCTCCGACCAGCTCTTCCAGAAGTTCACCGACGGCATGCGCCGCGAGCTGGAGACCGCGCCCGCCGCCGCGAGCCCGGCGGCGTCTCCGGCGACTCCTCCTCCGGCCCCCGCTCCCTTGGCGGTTGCGGCTCCGGCCGCGGCGGCTCCCACAGCCGCTCCCGTAGAGCCGGCTCCCGTCGCCGCGTCCCCTCCTCCGGCGCCGTCGGTTTCCGCGCCGGCTGTCGCCGCCCTCGACGTCGGCGCGCTGGGCGCCGTGGCGGCCCGCCGGGCCGCTCTGCGCACCCTGCGCCGTCCCGGTTTCTGGATCGCAGTCGTCGCCCTCGCGCTGGCCGTCTATTGGCTCCTGCACCGGTAGGTGCCGCGGCAGCCGCGCCGAGAGAAGAGAAAGGATGAATCGATGATCCCCGCATCTTTCGATTACCACGCACCGCAAACCCTGGACGAGGCGTTCTCCCTCCTGCGCAGCCATGGCGACGAGGCGAAGGTCCTCTCCGGCGGGCAGAGCCTCCTGCCGCTCCTCAAGCTGCGGCTGGGGGCCGCCGGCCACCTGATCGACATCGGCAGGATCCCCGGCCTCGAGTACATCCGCGAGGAGGGGGGCGTCCTCAGGATCGGCGGGCGGACCCGCGAGTCGGCGCTCGAGCGCTCCGAGCTCGTCCAGACGAAGTACCGGCTGCTCGCCGAGACGGCGGCAGTGATCGCCGATCCCCTGGTGCGCAACCTGGCGACCGTCGGCGGCAACCTGGCGCACGGAGATCCGGCGAACGATCATCCGGCGACCATGCTGGCGCTGCGTGCCGAGGTGGTGGCGACCGGCCCCGGGGGGGAGCGCACGATCCCGATCGACGACTTCTTCGTCGGCCTCTTCTCGACGGCGCTCGCGGCCGACGAGATCCTCACCGAGATCCGCATCCCGGTCCCTCCCGCGAGATCCGGCGGCTCCTACGTCAAGCTCGAGCGCAAGGTGGGGGACTTCGCGACCGCCGCCGCCGCCGTGCAGGTGACGCTCGGCGCCGGAGGGGAGGTGGCGGCGGCGGGGATCGCCCTCACCAACGCCGGCCCGACCCCGATCCGCGCCGGCGACGCCGAGCGCTACCTGACCGGCAAGCAGCCGACCGCGGAGGTGATCGCCGAGGCGGCGCGCCTGGCGGGCGCCGCCTCCACCCCCAGCGCCGACCGGCGCGGGGCCGTCCAGTACAAGCAGGAGATGGCGCGCGTCCTCACCGGCCGCGCGCTGACCGCGGCCATCGATTGGGCAAAGGAGCACTAGCCATGGCGCAACATCAGATCCGCGTCAAGATCAACGGAGCCGAGCAGAAGGCGGAGGTCGAATCGCGCCTCCTCCTCGTCCATCTCCTGCGCGAGAGCCTGGGGATGACCGGCACCCACATCGGGTGCGACACCACCCACTGCGGCGCCTGCACGGTCCTGCTCGACGGGGCGCCGGTCAAGTCCTGCACGGTGCTCGCCGTGCAGGCCGACGGCCGCGAGGTGATGACGGTCGAGGGGCTGGAGCAGGGCGGCAAGCTGCACGCCGTCCAGAACGGCTTCTGGCAGGAGCACGGCCTGCAGTGCGGCTACTGCACGCCGGGGATGCTGGTCACCAGCTTCGCCCTGCTCCAAGGGAACGCCGACCCCAGCGAGCTCGAGATCCGCCAGGCGATCTCCGGCAACCTCTGCCGGTGCACCGGCTACGTGAACATCGTCAAATCCGTGCAGCACGCCGCCGCCGAGCTGCGCTCCGAGGCGAGCGCGGCCGATTCCGCTCCCGTCGCCACCGCGGCTGCGAGCTAGGAGGATCGCCATGGAAGAGACCAAAACGGAGCTCAGAACCTCGGCCACCGTCTGCGGCATGGGCCATTCGATGAAGCGCAAGGAGGACCCGCGCTTCATCCGCGGCCAGGGGAACTACGTCGACGACGTCAAGCTCCCCGGCATGCTCCACATGGACATCGTGCGCAGCCCCTACGCGCACGCCAGGATCCTCGCCATCCACACCGAGAAGGCGCTCGCCATCCCCGGGGTGCTGGCGGTGATCACCGGCGAGACCCTGAAGGGGTTCAACCTGCACTGGATGCCCACCCTGATGTCGGACACCCAGATGGTGCTCCCCGTCGACAAGGTGATGTACCAGGCCCAGGAGGTGGCGGCGGTGATTGCCACCGACCGCTACATCGCCGCCGACGGCGTCGAGGCGGTGGAGGTCGAGTACGAGCCGCTGCCGGTGGTGATCGATCCCAAGAAGGCGATGGACCCCGGCGCCCCGGTGCTGCGCACCGACAAGGAAGGGAAGACCGACAACCACATCTGGCACTGGGAGACCGGCGACCGCGCGGGGACCGAGCGCGCCTTCGCCGAGGCGGACGTGACGGTGAAGCAGGAGATCTACATCCCCCGCATCCACGTCGCCTCGATCGAGACCTGCGGCTGCGTGGCCGACTTCAACAAGGGGATGGGGCATCTCACCGTCTACATGACCACCCAGGCGCCGCACGCCATCCGCACCGTCTTCGCCCTGGTGGCCGGCCACGTCGGCCTCTCGGAGGAGAAGATCCGCATCATCTCCCCCGACATCGGCGGCGGCTTCGGCGGCAAGGTGCCGGTCTATCCCGGCTACGTGATCGCGACCGCCGCCTCGGTGGTGATCGGCAAGCCGGTCAAGTGGGTCGAGGACCGCATGGAGAACCTGCAGGCCGACTCCTTCGCCCGCGACTACCACATGACCGCCGAGCTGGCCGCGAAGAAAGACGGCACGATGACCGCCCTGCGCATCACGACGCTCGCCGACCACGGCTACACCGACGCCGCCGCCAACCCTTCGAAGTACCCGGCCGGCCTGTTCTCGATCTGCACCGGCTCCTACGACATCAAGCACGCCTTCACCGAGATGGACGCCGTCTACACCAACAAGCCCCCCGGCGGCGTCGCCTACCGCTGCTCGTTCCGCGTCACCGAGGCGGTGCACGCGATCGAGCGGGTCACCGACCGCCTGGCCCAGGAGCTGAAGATGGACCCGGCGGAGCTGCGCTTCAAGAACTTCATCCGCCCCGACCAGTTCCCCTACAAGTCGGCGCTCGGCTGGGAGTACGACAGCGGCAACTACAAAGCCGCGCTCGAGAAGGCTATGGCCGGGGTCGACTATGCCGGCCTCCGCCGCGAGCAGGCGGAGAAGCGCGCCAAGGGGGAGCTGATGGGGATCGGCATCTGCTCGTTCACCGAGATCGTCGGCGCCGGGCCGTCGAAGGACTTCGACATCCTGGGGATCAAGATGTTCGACTCGGCGGAGATCCGCATCCACCCGACGGGGAAGGCGATCGCCCGCTTCGGCACCAAGTCGCAGGGGCAGGGGCACGAGACGACCTACGCCCAGATCGTCGCCGAGGAGCTCGGCATCCCGGCGGCGCACGTCCAGGTGGAGGAGGGGGACACCGACACCGCCCCCTACGGCCTCGGCACCTACGCCAGCCGCTCGACGCCGACCTCCGGCGCGGCGGCGGCGGTGGCTGCCCGGAAGATCCGCGCCAAGGCGAAGAAGATCGCCGCCTACCTCCTCGAAGCCGACGAGGCGGACCTCGAGTGGGAGCCCGGCAAGTTCTTCGTCAAGGGGGCGCCGCAGAAGGCGAAGACGATCCAGGAGATCGCCTTCGCCGCCTACACCAACCACCCGCCGGGGATGGAGGCCGGGCTCGAGGCGGTCGACTACTACGATCCGCCGAACCTCACCTTCCCCTTCGGCAGCTACATCTGCATCGTGGACATCGACCGCGGCACCGGCGAGGTCAAGGTGCGCCGCTTCCTGGCGGTCGACGACTGCGGCAACATCATCAATCCGATGATCGTCGACGGCCAGATCCACGGCGGCTTGAGCATGGGGCTCGCCCCCGCCCTCTTCGAGGAGATCAGCTACGACGAGAGCGGCAACATCTCGGGCGGCAGCTTCATGGACTACCTCGTCCCCACCTCGATGGAGACGCCGAGCTGGGAGACCGACAAGACGGTCACCCCCTGCCCGCACCACCCCTTCGGAGCCAAAGGGGTCGGCGAATCGGCCACCGTCGGAGCCCCGCCGGCGATCGTCAACGCCGTCGTCGACGCCCTCTCCCACCTCGGCGTCCAGCACATGGAGATCCCGATGACGCCGGAGCGGGTGTGGAACGTTTTGCGGGAGAAGGGCGTGGCGCTGTAGAGTTGTCTGGGAGGCGCCGGCGGATGGGCCGGCGCCTGTCAGTTTCATCATCGGAAGAGGGCACAGAGATGTACACGATTTACAAGCTCCACGCGGACGAGCTCGATCAGCGGTTCCTCGACAGCCTCAAGAGTCAGTTTCAGGATCGCGAGATCGAGATCGTGGTCTCGGAAGCGGCGGATGTCGCGGAGGACGAGACGGCCTATCTGCTGCGCTCTCCAGCCAACCGCGACCGGCTGTTGAAGGCGATCGAGAACGTGGCTCAAGGGCGGAATCTCGAGGTTCTGGACCTCGACGACCTTTCATGAGCAGGAAGATCGTCTTCGAACGGGACGCTTTTGAAGATTTTTCGGCTTGGGCGACAACCGACAAGAACATTCACCGCAGGATCGTCGCCCTTATCCTGGACACCCTGAGAGAACCCTTTTCGGGTTTGGGCAAGCCCGAGCCCTTGCGTCACGAGTTGAAGGGTTACTGGTCGCGCCGCATCGATGCCCAGCACCGTTTGGTCTACAAGGTGGAGCAGGATGCCGTGACGATCGTGGCTTGCAAGTACCACTACCGCTGAGCGGATTTCAGGAGACAGATTCGAGCATGGCCGACGACACAAAGTACCGCCAGCGGGGCTACAAGGATTCGGAGCGCCGGGACGAGAAGCCCCGTCCGGGGTTGCAGGGGCCGCGGGAGAAGAAGGAAGGGCCGCGCGGCCGGGGGCTGGGGGCGCCGACGGAGTCGGTGTTCCGGTGCTCGGCTTGCGGCGAGAAGCGGCCGGTGATCCTCGGCGAGGAGCCGCTCGCCTTCGACGCGACCTGCCACAAGTGCGGCGCCGATCTCCACACCTGCTCGAACTGCGTGAATTTCGACACCTCGGTCCATTGGGAGTGCCGGAAGAACGCGGAGATCCCGGCGCGGATCGCCAAGAAGCGGGACAGGAACGAGTGCCCCCTCTTCACCCCCAAGGTGGCCCAGGAGTTCGGCCAGGACTCCAACAAGGGGTCGCCGGGGGATGCGCGATCGGCCTTCGACGCGCTGTTCAAGTTCTAGCCCGACCCTGCCCCGTTCAGACGGCCCCGTTCCGCAGCAACTGCGCGTAGAAGCGCACGATCTCCCCATAGTTCTTGACCCCTACCCGCTCGTCGCGCCCGTGCAGGCGGGCGAGATCGGCCGGCTTCAGCCGCATCGGCACGAAGCGGTAGACGTTCGGGGTGAGATCCCGGTAGTGCCGCGAGTCCGTGGCGCCGGCGAGGAGGTTGGGGGCGACGATCGCTTCCGGGAGGATCTGGGCGAGGGTGCGCTGGAGCACGCCGAACTCCGGAGCGCGGACGTCCGACTCGGGAGATGCCTCGCCGTTCAGCGTCCCGGTGGCCTGGACCCGGATGCCGGGGCCGACCGTCGCGCGGACGTGGTGGAGCACCCCGGCGACGGAGTCCCCGGGGAGGATGCGGAAGTTCACCACCGCGCGCGCCTGGTGGGGGAGGACGTTCTCCTTGACACCGGCTTGGAAGATCGTCGGCGCCGTCGTGGTGCGCAGGCGGGCGGCGGTCGCCGGGTCGGCGTCGGCCTGCGCCTCGATCAGCGGGCTGAACAGCCAGAGGTTGGCGAGCAGGAAGCGCTGGCCGAAGGGGAGCTCGGAGGCCAGGTATTGGTAGGAGCGCCGGGTGGCCCCTTCGAGATGGGCTGGCATCGGGTGCTCCTCGAGCTTCGTGATCGCCGCCGCCAGCTTGCCGATGGCGCCGTGGCGGAGCGGCATCGACGAGTGCCCCCCCGGGCTCTCGGCGATCAGCTCGACGCTCAGCGCCCCCTTCTCCGCGGTGCCGATCATCGCCGCCGGGTGAGCGATCCCCGGGATGGCCCCCTCCAGGATCGCCCCCCCCTCGTCGAGGAGGAACGCCGGATGCACCCCGCGGGCTTTGAGCAGCGCCGCGATCGCCGCCGCGCCGTGGCCGCCCACCTCCTCGTCGTGGCCGAAGGCGAAGTAGACGGTGCGGTCCGGCTGGAAGCCCGCGGCGAGCAGCGTCTCCACCGCTTCGAGGAGCCCCATCATCCCAACCTTGTCGTCGAGCGCTCCGCGCCCCCAGACCCATTCGCCGTCGACGAAACCCGAAAAGGCGGGATGGGTCCACGACCCCTCCGTCCCCGGCTCGACCGGTACCACGTCCTGATGGGCAAGCAGCAGGATCGGCGGCAACCCCGGCTGCTTCCCCTTCCAGGTGTAGAGCAGGCTGGATCCGCCCAGCGTTTCGCGCGCGAGCGTCGCATGCACCTTCGGGAAAGTCTGCTCGAGGTAGCGGTGCAGCCCCGCGAACGCCGCCGCGTCCATGTCCGCGCCGTTCTCGTGCGAGATGGTGGGGAAGCGCAACGCGCCGGCGAGGCGCTCCGCCGCCACCCGCGCGTCGATCTTGAGGTCCGTGACCGGCTCCACCCGCTGCACCTGGTGGGTCTTCAGGAGGATCATCCGCAGCAGGCAGATGGCGAGGACCAGGACCAGCAGGGAGGCGAGAACGACGAGGATTCGTTTCATCTGGACCCCGAGACCGGCGCGAGCCCCACCTCCGCCGACGCCCGGAAGCGGGGCGGCTTGCGGGCCCTCGTCGCCCTCTCGAAGGCGTAGGCGAGCTTGATCAGTTGCGGCTCGCTCCAGGCGCGCCCGAAGAAGGAGATGCCGATCGGCAGCCCGCAGGCGAAGCCGGCCGGCACGGTGATGCTGGGGTAGCCCGCCACCGCGGCGGGGGACGAGCTGCCGCCGGTCTCGGAATCGCCGTTCACGAGGTCGATCAGCCAGGCCGGGCCGCCGGTCGGAGCCACCACGGCGTCGAGCTTGTGGGCGGCCAGCATGGCGTCGATCCCCTGCTCGCGCGAGGTCTTGCGGCAGGCCGCGAGCGCCTTCTGGTAGGCGGGCTCGGTGAGCGGTCCCTTGGCCTCGGCCTCGAGGAAGATCTCCTGGCCGAACCAGGGCATCACGCGCTCCTTGTGCGCCTCGTTGAAGGCGATCGCCTCCTTCAGGCTATGGACCGGCGCCTCAGGCCCCAGCTCCGCGAGGTAGCGGTCGAGGTCCGCCTTGAACTCGTAGAGCAGGACCTGGAACTCGCTGGTCCCGGCCTTCCCCTCGGACGGCATGCGGACCCCCTCGACGACGGTGGCTCCCGCCGCGCGCATCGCCGCCACCGCCTCCGCGAGGACCGGGTTGGTCCACGGGTTCTTGGCCAGCGAGCGGGGGAGATAGACGCCGATCCGCGCCCCTTTCAAACCGCGGGGATCGAGATACGGGGTGTAGTCGGCGAGCGCCTTGCCGCGGCTGGCGCGGGTCGCCTCGTCGCGCTCGTCGACGCCGGTCATCGCGCCGAGCAGGAGCGCGGCGTCGGCGACGGTGCGGGCCATCGGGCCGGCGGTGTCCTGGGTGTGCGAGATGGGGATGAACCCCGCGCGGCTGAGCAGTCCGACGGTCGGCTTGATCCCCACGATGCCGCAGATCGACGACGGCGAGACGATCGAGCCGTCGGTCTCCGAGCCGACCGCCGCGGCGCAGAGGCTCGCCGCCACCGCGGCGGCCGAGCCCGAGCTGGAGCCCGAGGCGTTGCGGTCGAGCGCGTAGGGGTTCCGGCATTGCCCGCCGCGGCTGCTCCAGCCGCTCGAGGAGCGCGAGGAGCGGAAGTTCGCCCACTCGGAGAGGTTCGCCTTGCCGAGCAGGATCGCCCCCGCCGCCCGCAGCCGCTCCGCCACGAAGGCGTCGCGGGGAGGGATCGACCCCTCGAGCGCCAGCGAGCCGGCCGTGGTCATCATCCGGTCGGCGGTGCCGACGTTGTCCTTGAGCAGGATGGGGATGCCGTGGAGCGCGCCGCGCTTCGCCTCGGGAGCGGCGCGCCGCTCGGCGTCCAGGAGGTCGGCGATCGCCAGCGCCTCCGGATTGACCTCGATCACCGCCCGCAGCTCGGGCCCCTCGGTGTTCGTCGCCGCGATTCGCGCCAGGTACTTCTCGGTCAGCGAGCGCGCCGTCTCCTTCCCCGACCGCAGGTCCGCCTGAAGCTCGGCGATCGTCCTCTCCGCCAGCTCGAAGGGGGGCGGCGGAGTGGCGGCGGCGGGCGTTGCGGGGCTTTGCCCCAGCAGGGGAGAGGCCGCCGCCGACACGGCCGCGATCGCGCCGCCGGCGAGGCTCGCCTTCACCAGATCGCGGCGCGTCCAGGCTCCCGCGGCGGGATCGTCGTCCTGTCTCTTCACGGCACCTCCTCGGGATCGAAATCCTGCGGTGCCGGAGTCTATCGTCAGACCGGCCGTTCGCGCCGCCAGATCTCGCCGTAGTCGAGGACCAGCCCGAGGCCGTCGACCGTGACCTCCGCCACGAACCGGCCGCCGGCGCTCTCGTAGCGGTAGCGGTCCGCGGCGAGGCGGGTGTACGACTGCTCGAGCGGCTCGAGGGCGAAGCTGGGGAAGCGGAGCCAGGCCGCCTGCACGGTCGCCGACTCCCCGATCTCGAGATCGAGCCGGCGGATCGGCAGTGAGTTGGTGGAGGGGCTGAAGTTGAGGTCGATGTCGAGGAACCCCGCCACGGCGGGGATCTCGGCGCCGTTGAGCTGCCAGATTCCGGTTTCGTCGCGGGACACCTCGACGTGGAGGTCCCGCTCTCCGACCCACCCTGAAACCGCCGCTGAGAGAGTGCGCCACTCGGCGTTGCAGTGGATCGTATAAGCGAGCCGGCAGGCCTCTCCCCGGTAGGAGAAGACCGCGCTTCCCGAGAACTGCCAGCCGCCGTTGCGCGGGATCAGCCGACAGCCTTCGTGCCCCGGCTGGTCGATCCGACGCCAGAGGACGCTGTGAGGATTTCCTTCCATAACTTAAATACTCCCACGTGCTACGGAATCGGTCAAATGAGAGGGATGCGTTCGTTGACGCAGGATCTGTGGATCGCTTAGGCTGAGCCGAGACGCTGCTGCGGCGGTTGCGATGAGCGCAAGGATCTACCTTCGGCCCCCGGAAGTCTCCGACCAGGACGAGATCCTGGCGGCGGCGCGAAGGAGCCGGTCGCTGCACCGCCCCTGGATCACGGCTCCCGCCACGCCCGCGCAGTTCCGGGCCTACCTCGAACGGATGGGCCAGCCCGCGAGCGCCCCTTTTCTCGTCTGCCGGCGCGACAGCGATGAGATCGCCGGCGTGATCAATCTCAGCAACATCGTCCTCGGCTTCTTCCGCAGCGGCTATCTTGGCTATTACGCCTTCGCCGGCCATGAGCGCCAGGGTTTCCTGCGCGAAGGATTGAACGCTGTCGTCCGCCACGCGTTCCGGTCGCTGAAGCTGCATCGCCTCGAGGCCAACATCCAACCCGGCAATCTGGCCTCGATCGCCCTGGTCAGGTCCTGCGGCTTCGCGCGCGAAGGGTACTCGCCGCGCTACCTCAAGATCGGCGGACGCTGGCGCGACCACGAGCGCTGGGCCGTGCTCGCCGACTCACGCCCCTGAACGAGGCGCAGGAGGACTCCTATGATCGAAGCCCGGCCGCGCAATTTCTTCTCCCGCCACTACAGCCTCGTCGCCGCGGGGCAGACGATCGCCGAGCTCGACGCCTCGCGATTCAAGGAAGCCGCGGCGCTCACCGTCGAGGGCGCGCCCTACCGGCTCTTCCGGGAGGGGCTGTTCAGCGGCGACTTCGTCCTCGAGAAGGACGGGCGCCCCCTGCTCAAGGCCACCAAGCTGAGCGCCTTCCGGTCGCAGTTCGACTTCGAGCTCGACGGGCGGAGCTACTTTTTGAAGTGCGCCTCCCTCCTCGGCAAGACCTACGAGGTCCGTCAGTCGGACCGCGTGGTAGGGAGCGTCTCCCGGCTGAGCCTGTTCTCGCGGCGCGCCGTGATCGACCTGCCGGCCGTCTGGCCGGTGCCCGAGCAGGCGTTCCTCTTCTGGCTGGTCCTGCTGATGTGGAAACGTCAGAAGCACAGCGCGGCGAACGCCGCGGTCTCGGCGGCGGTCGGATCGTGAAGGCCGTCCTCTGGCTGCTGGCGATCTTCCTGCTGCTCTACCTGGCGCTCTGCGTCGGCCTGGCGCTGTTCCAGCGCTCGCTGATCTATTTCCCCCAGGCCGGGAGCGACCTGCAGGACCCGGCGGACACGCTGAGCCTCCAGGTCCCCGGGGCGAGCTTGGCGGTGTCGGTGCGGCCGCACGACGGCCCCAGGGCGCTGCTCTATTTCGGCGGCAACGCCGAGGACGTGGCGCAGAGCCTGCCGGCGTTCGCGCAGGAATTTCCCGACCGCGCCCTCTACCTGATGCACTATCGGGGGTACGGCGGCAGCTCCGGGAAGCCCACGGAGGAGGCGCTGCAGAGCGACGCCGAGGCCCTCTTCGACCTCGTCCACAAAACGCATCGGGAGATCGCCGTCCTCGGCCGCAGCCTGGGGAGCGGCGTCGCCATCCGCCTCGCCAGCCGCCGTCCGGTCGCGCGCCTCGTCCTGGTGACCCCCTACGACAGCCTGGAGGAGCTGGCGGCCGGGCAGTTCCCCTACGTCCCGGTCTCCTGGATCCTGCGCGACAGGTTCGAGTCCTGGCGCTACGCGCCGGCCATCCGGGTGCCGACGCTGATCCTGATGGCGGAGCAGGACGAGGTCATCCCCGCCGCCAGCACCCGGCGGCTGGCGACGAGGTTCAATCCCGGCATCGCCTATCTCAAGGTCCTGCCGGGCGTCGGGCACAACTCCATCTCCGGGAGCCCGCGGTACTTCGAGATCTTGCGCGGGGGGTTGTGACGCGCTTCGAGGCGAGGCCTCAGGTTTCGCCGTGCAGAGCCAAGGCGCCGCCCGGGGCGACCTCGCTCAGGTAGGTTTCCCGGCCGAGCCCATAGCGGAGCATCTCCCGTCCAAGGTGGAGAATGCGTTCCTCCAGGCGCTCGCCGAGGCGCTCGGCGACGCGGATGGAGGCCCGGTTCTCGGGCGCGATGAGGCTGATGATGTGAGCCCTCTTCCAGACGACGAACGCGTGGTCCATGGCGGCCCGGGCCCCCTCCGTCGCATAGCCATTGCCCCAAGCCCGCCGCGCGAGCGTCCAAGCCAGCTCGAACCCGGGCCAACCCTCCGGCGAGGAAAAGCCGACCATCCCGAGGAACGCGCCGGACTCCTTGTCCTCCATCGCCCACGTGCCGGCGTCCCAGAGCTTCCAGTGTCCGACGAGGAAGGCCATGTGGCGAGAGGATCGGCCCCGGTCCCAGGGCTCCGTCCCCGTGGTCCGATAGCGCAAGACCTCCCGATCGGCGTTCAGCGCGGCGTAGTCGTCGAGGTCGCTCTTGCGGAACGACCTGAGCCGCAGGCGTTCCGTCTCCAGAGTCGGAATGGACAGGATGTCGAGTCCATCGATCGAGTCGGCCATGAGGGTCTTCATAGAGGAATCTATGCACGCTCCCGCGACCTTCGACAATGGAAGGACTGAGAGGAGTACGTTGCGTACCCCTCTGAGGCACAAATGACCGTGAGGATTGGGAAGATGAAGAGGCCGCGGCGCCCTGGCTAACTCGTCGATCCGGGATTGCTTTGCGTCGGAGGAATTCCGTTGCTCCCCGGCACAGGCGCTATAGCGTTCGGCTTGGGATTGCCATAGGGGTCAATGGAGCTTCCTTCTTTCTCCCAAAACGAGAGGGTAGCCCTCCACGCCGGCAAGAAAATCCGAAGCAGTGAGAAGTGAACAGGCTGGCCTTCCGACCGACGTTCCGCGGCAGCACCCGGAGCAGGCCAGGCGATCAAGAAGGAAGCGAGGAGGAGAGGTGCGACATGCAGTCGGCGCGTACGGGACATGACACTCGTCCTTTCTGGGCGGAACAAGTCCGGCCGCCAAAGCGGCACCCGGGTTCCGCTCTCTTCCTAGAGAGGTGCCGCAAGGAGGGACAAACAGTCCCTTGGACGGTACAAGATGACTCTCGGACCGGTCAAGCGAGACCCGATCTGCCGGAACGGCTCGCCTCTAGCCCCAGCACACACCATCTCTTTAAGGGCAAAAGTCCTCTATTCATGACACTGCTTTGAGGGAGACCGGATGATGAGGAATCTCCGCACGACGGGTGAAGAGGGCGCGCGGGCGGCTCGCCGAGCCCGGGCACGGAAGAAGGTTGAAGGGCTTGGAGCGCTCCACCTCGGAAGGGTGCTTGCGGCCCTCCGGACGGCTCTCGGCTTGACGCAATCGGACCTCGCGCGGCTCGCTCGGGTCAAGCGCGCTTCCATCTCGGAGTATGAGCGGGCGCTCACCACGCCCGATGCCTCGACTCTGGAGAAGCTCCTCGCTGCCATGCGATTCCGCTGGTCGGCGATCGACCTTGGAGCGTGGTTCATCGAACGGCTCCTCACCGACTGCAGAACCTCGGAGGACGCAGACGCCGAGCTCGGCGAGCTTTCCTTCCTTGCAGGCGAGGCGGAGAAGCTCAGCATCCAGGCGGCGGAGATGAGCAGGACCGCTGCCAGGCTCGACCACCTGGCCCGGATTCTTAGGGCGGGAGGTGGGGCTCAGAAGATCGCCGCTGCGTCTTCCCCTTCCGAGTGTGATCGGGCTGCCGCGAGCGAACTCTGGGAGCGCCTCCGCGGAATGCCGAGCGACGAGCAGGCGGCAAGGCTTAGCGACGCCCCCGCCGAGTTGCAATGGGCGGTCTGCGAGACGCTTTGCCTTGAGACGCATCGTTTGTGCGCCGATGATCCGATCCAGGGCCGTGCCGTCGCGGAGCTGGCGCTCTCTGCCGCCGATCGTGCAGAGGGTGACGATGCCTGGCGCGCGAGGCTTCGCGGCTTCGCATGGGCGCACATAGGGAACGCCATCCGGGTTCAAGGCGACCTCCCCGCCGCGGAACGAGCCTTCGTCTCGGCCGAGGAACTGTGGAAGGACGGTAGGCAGGCCCAGAACGAGCTTCTCGAGGAAGGACTCTTCTATTCGCTCAAGGCGTCCCTGCGCCGGGCACAGCGGCGCTCCGACGAAGCCGCCGAGCTTCTCGATCAGGCCCTCGCAGTCGCCCGCAGCTCAAGATTCCGGGTTGAGGTGCTCGTCAACAGAGCCAAGCTCTTCGGCGACCTAGGGGATCTCCGGCAGGCAGTGGGGATCCTCCGGGGCTTGAACGAGAGTATTCGTTCCGACGAGGAAGGAAGAGTCCGCTTATGGATTCGACACAACTTGGCTGACGGCCTGAGCAGGCTAGGGCAAATGGAGGAGGCGGCGGCGCTCTTGCCGGAGGCCCGTAGCTTGTGCCTGAAGTACGGAGGGGAGCTGAATCTCTTTCGCGTCCTGTGGACTGAGGGACGGATAGCCGCCGGCCAGGGCGATGTTTCCGCTGGAATTGCCACGCTCTCTCGGGTGCGCGGAGAATTCGCCTCTCGCAACCTGGGTTACGACACGGCGCTCGTCTCGCTCGAACTTGCCGTCTGTTATGCCGGTCTGGGGCGGTCGGACCAGGTGAAGATTCTCGCCCGCCACATGGCACCCATCTTTCAGGCTCAGGATGTTCATCGCGAAGCGCTCGCCGCCCTGACCCTCTTCCGCCAGGCGGCGGAGCGGGAACGGGTGACGGAGGCGTTCGCCCGCGAAGTGCTCCTCTACCTCCGCAGGGCACGGTTTGAACCGGACCTCCGGTTCGATGGCGCGGGCGATTGAGGCTCACGACCGGGCCGCAAACGAACGATACGAGACGTCGGAAGCGGGCGAGGAGGGGCCCTCACGGTCGTCGGGATGGTATTTCTCCGGAAAACGAGCCGCGTTGCCTTGCAAAGAGGCTCCGGAAGCTTGCGGAGACCATTTCGAGGCTTGAAATCTCGTCTCGGAAGCCTGGAAACTGGTCTCGCCAGGCTCGCAACGTAGCCTCACGAGGTCGAAGAGTCGCCCAACACGATTGCAAACGCCTCCGCACCGCTTCAAACATCGTCTCTAGAGCGTGGTGGGGACGGTTTCAAGCGACGTGACAGAGTTCTTGAGCCTCGCGGACACACTCGACAAGCTTCTGGCGACGTTTTCTTCGCTCGAAGGGACCGTTTTGGATCGACGAGGAGGCTACGCGCCGTAGGAGATTCTCAGATCTCCTCCTGTGAGAGACTGGCCGCGGCATGAAAAGCGACACGAGGAGCGTCTCCGGTCCCGCCTCGGGCCAGCCGCGGGTGCCTCGTTTCCCCGGCAGGGTCCGCACCTTCTTCGGCAACCTCGGCCCCGGGCTGATCACCGGCGCGGCGGACGACGATCCGTCGGGGATCTCCACCTACTCGGTCACCGGGGCCTCCTTCGGCTACATGCCGCTGTGGACGGCGCTCTTCTCCTTTCCGCTGATGGCGGCGGTGCAACTCATGTGCGCGCGGCTGGGGATGGTCACCGGCCGCGGGCTCGCCGGGGTGGTGCGGCGGAAGTATCCGCCCTGGGTGCTGTGGAGCGCCTGCGCCCTGCTGATCGTGGCGAACGTCTTCAACATCGGCGCCGACCTCGGGGGGATGGCCGAGGCGACCGAGATGGTGACGGGGATCCGGGCCTACTGGTGGACGCCGTTCTACACCCTGCTGATCATCTCCCTCCTCTTTTTCTCCTCCTACCGGCAGATGGCGCGCCTCTTCAAATGGCTGACGCTCGTCCTCTTCGCCTACGTGGTGGCGGCGTTCCTCGCCAGGCCGGACTGGTCGGCCGTGCTCCGGGCGACCTTCATCCCGCGGGTGGAGGGATCGAGCGCCTTCCTGGCGACCCTCGTCGGCATCCTCGGGACCACGATCTCCCCTTACCTCTTCTTCTGGCAGGCGTCGCAGGAGGTCGAGGACGAGAGCGCCCGCGGGCGGACGACGGTGGAGGAGCGGCAAGGGGCGAGCGACGAGGAGCTGCGGGCGGCGCGGACCGACGTGCTGACCGGGATGTTCTTCTCGAACCTGGTGATGTATTTCATCATCCTGACCACCGCCGCCACCCTGCACGCGCACGGCCAGACCCACATCGCCTCCGCCCGGCAGGCGGCCGAGGCGTTGCGCCCCTTGGCCGGCCACGGCGCCTATCTCCTCTTCACCCTCGGCCTGATCGGCACGGGGATGCTCGCCGTCCCGGTGCTTGCGGGGTCGGCCGCCTACGCGGTGTCGGAGGCCAGGGAGTGGCGGGGGACGCTCGAGGACCGGCCGCGCCTGTCGCGGAAGTTCTACACGGTGATCGCCGTCTCGATGCTGCTCGGCCTGGTGCTCAACTACGTCGGCCTCGACGCCATCAAGATGCTCTTCTACTCGGCGGTCCTCAACGGCGTGCTGTCGCCGCCGCTGGTGGTGCTGGTGGTGCTGCTGACCAGCGATCCGCAAGTGATGGGGGAGCGGGTGAGCTCCCGCTCCCTGCGCTGGCTCGGCTGGGCCACCGCGGCGATCATGACCGCGGCGGCCGTGGGGATGTTCGCGACCCTCTGAACGCCCGCGGCCCGCCGCGGTTATACGTCCACCGAGTGGCCGTTCTCGTCGTGGACCCCCTTGCGGTCGATCGTCACCCGGGTGCCGTCGAAGCGGCGCAGGGTGAACGACCACCCTTTCTCGTGGTAGTCGCGGCGCTGCTTGCGCAGGATGTGGAGCGCCACCTTCTCCCCGAGGTAGACCGACTGCTGGTAGTCGCTGCGCCAATGGACCCCCGCCATGTTGCGGGCGATGGCGATGTTGGCCGCCACCTTGTTGAGCTCGCCGCCGACCGTGAGGCCGCCGGCGTCCGGCCCCGTATAGTCGACCAGGGCGGTGCCGTCGGCATTCGGCACCTGCGGCTTGAAGGGGAGCGGCGCGTCCTCGTCGAACCACGCCTTGAGGATCGTCACGCAGGCGCCGGCGACGGTGGCGTGCCCGGCCCCGTAGGCGGGATGGGTCGGGCTCCCTTCCGGGAAGGCCATCGGCAGCAGGTAGGAGCCGAACTTCGCGCGCGTCCGCTTCAAGGCCTCGGAATTGAGGATCTGGGGATCGATCGGATAGTCCCGTTTGACGCCGCCGACCCCTTCGAGCTTGACCTGGATCAGGCCGCCGAAGGCCTCCGGGCGCAGCCGGCGATTCACGAACCACTTCTGGTACCAGACGGCCTTGAGCGCCCGCGTCGCCACCTCGGTGACCAGGCTCAGGATGTGCGGGCCGCCGAAGGTGCCGAAGCCGATCTGCGTCTTCTCGTCCGGATGGGGCTTGACGTACGGATTGCCGGCGTCGAACGGCGCGCCGCTGTCGAGCAGGATCAGACAGGCGTCGAGGTAGGCCTGGTAGAGGGCGTCGACGTGCACCCACTGGCCGAAGTCGCGCATGTTGCGGATGTAGCGCGGCGTGGGATCGAAGGCGTCGCCGGTCGCCGGGTTGCCGCCGTTCTGGATCTGCAGCCACTCGGCGAAGCCGCTCAGGTAGTCCTTCCCCGCCAGCACGGTCTGCATGCGCTGCGAGAGGGTCAGCGCGCCGTAGCCGATGTCGTGGAGGAGGTACTGCGAGACGAGCGGCCCGGCGAGGTCCCCCGCCTCGCAGCCGCGGAAGATCGTCTGCGCCGTGACCTTGCCGCCAACCTTGGGGCCGGTGTAGTCCTTGAGCCCGGAGAGCTCCGCCGCCGCCGTGGCGACGTCCGCGTTGGTCGCGAAGTCGGTGAACGGCACGTCGCGCAGCAGGGCCATCCAGTAGAGCTCGACCCCCTCGGCCGCCTCTTCGGCGGAGTCGAGGCTGGGCGCGGCGAGGATCTTGAGGTCCTTCGGATCGGGCCCCTCGGTGTCGGTCGCCAGCCCCGCCTGCGGGTTGGTCAGCTTGCGGCCGAGCCCGAGGGTGATCTGGTCGAAGTCCTTCTCCTCGTCGACGGCGTGGAGGAGAGACTTGTAGGCGTCGCGATGGACCTCGCCGAATTCGTCGTGGGGAAGCCCCTTGCTGAAGTTGCCGATGTAGCTCGGCTTGCCGCCGGGACCCTTGAAGCGCTCCTCGTCGCCGTTGCTGCCGGTCTTCCGGATCGTCGTCGGGGTGCACTGGTGATCGGCGGCCGGCGCGGCGGCGCGAGAGGCCGCAGGCGCGGGGCGGAGGTGGCGCGGGCGAGGGTGCTCGTCGAGCGGCTGGCGTTCGCCGGGATCTGCCGGGGATGGAGTCTGCTTGGCCATGAGACCTCCCAGGTGGATGGCGGCCCGGAGACGGACCGCCTCTTCTCAAGTATGACGGATGCGTCCGAAAGATTTCAGCGTTTCAGCGGAACTTCGGACGCACTCCGCCTCACCAGCTCCCGGCGAGCGGCTTCCACCCCTTGCGGCGGGGGCCGAAGGCGAACTGGACATCCGGGGCTCCAGGCGTCGGCGTGTTGCGCAGCCGGAAGACCGCGGAGGCCGGATCGTAGACGCCGAGGCCGCTCTGCGCGCCGCCCGTCCAGGCGCCGGTCACCGGCAGCGAGCCGCGGCCGGCGGGGCCGAACTGGACCTGGAGGTCGGGGGCCGCGTCGGCCGTGCCGTTGGTGAGGTAGAAGATCGAGTGGACGGGGTCGAAGACCCCCACGCTGTCATGGCCGTCGCCATCCCAGTCACCGGCGACCGGAATCAGGCCGGCGAGGGAGGGACCGAAGGCGAAGGTGAGGTCGAAACCCGGACCGGTGAGCGTGTTCTTCAGGTAGAAGGTGCGGGTGGACGGCTCGTAGAGCCCGACCGTATCCTTGCCGTCGCCGTCCCAGTCGCCGACCACGGGGAGCGCGTGGCGGGAGGGGGCATTCACCTGCAGCAGGATGTCGGCGGCACCCCCCGCGGTCGAGTTCTTGAGCCGGAAGAGGGAATTGGCCGGATCGTAGAAGCCGATGGTGGTCTTGCCGTCGCCGTTCCAGTCGCCGGCGAGCGGCACCCACGGGTTGCCGCGCGGGCCGAAGCGGACGACGCGGACGGCGGCGCTGGCGGAGTTGCCGCTCTTCAGGTCGAAGAGGGAGTCCGGCGGATCGTAGAGACCCACCGTCACCGGATGCGCCTGCGGGGTCGGGTCGAAGCGGAAGAGCTGCCCGTCGACGTTCGAGGCGTAGAGCTCGCCGCTGCTGTCCTCGCCGAAGTTGATCGGCTGCGAAAGGGTGGAGGGGAGGGTGCGCACCGTGAAGCCGGTCCCCTGGCGGGAAGCGACCCAGATCGTGCCGGCGCAGAGATCGCCGAAGACGTAGGAGCCCTGGAGGGCGGCGACGGCGTTGCCCCGGTAGACGTAGCCGCCGGTGATCGCGCAGCCGGAGCTGTGGTCGTACTCGAGGACCGGCGGCGTGAAGGCCGGCGAGTCGCAGGCGGGGACGGAGGCGGGGCAGGCGTCGCTCAGGTTGCAGAGCGTCCCCTCCATGATCTTCCAGCCGTAGTTCTCGCCGCCGTGATCGCCGGCGGGCTGGAAGTCGATCTCCTCGCGCCGCCCCTGCCCGACGTCGGCGATCCACAGGTCCCCCGTCTGGCGGTCGAAGGAGAAGCGCCAGGGATTGCGCACGCCGCTCGCCCACACCTCGGACGCGAACGGGCCGGCGCCGCCGCGGAACGGGTTCGAGGGGGGAATCCCGTAGTAGGGCGGGGTGGCGACGTTCTGATCGACGTCGATGCGCAGCATCTTGCCGAGCAGGTTGTCGGTGCGCTGGGCGCGGCAGGCGGGGTCGTTGGCGTCGCCGCCGTCCCCCATGCCGATGTAGAGGTAGCCGTCGGGGCCGAACTGGAGCTGGCCGCCGTTGTGGTTCGAGAACGGCTGCGCGATGGTGAGCAGGATCTTCGCGCTCGCCGGGTCGGCCCGGTTGGGATCGCCGGCCGCGACGTGGTAGCGGGCGATCACCGTGTTCCCCTGAAGATTCGTATAGTTGACGAAGAAGAAGCCGGTCTCGGCGTAGTGGGGGTGGAAGGCGGTCGACAGCAGGCCGCGCTCGCCGTCGGTCGTCGTCTTGTCGCGGATGTCGAGGAACGGCTGGGGGAGGACGTTGCCGCCGACGCCGCCGGAGCGGATCAGGATGCGCCCGTCGCGGGCGGTGAGGAAGAGCCGGGCGTCGCCGGCGTGGGTGATGCCGGTGATGGTGCCGAGGCCGCTCGCGATCTGCGTCACGGCGACGCCGCTGAGCGTGCCGGCGACGGGGAAGGGGCCGGTCGAGGGCGCCGGGGTCGACGAGAGGGAAGGCTTGGCGAAGGCCGCGCCGGCGATCCACAACAGGGTGAGCAGTGCGATGGCGAGAACGGAGGAACGAAGGATGCGTGCCATGAGCGAGATCTCCTGTTTCGTAACGCCATCTTACCTGGGATACTGAATCATGATTCCGATCGACGACCACCTCGCCATCCCCGACGAAGACGTCACCTTCGCGACCTCGAGGAGCGGCGGCCCCGGCGGGCAGAATGTCAACAAGCTGGAGACCCGGGTGACCCTGCGCTTCGACCTCGCCGGCTCGGGTGCCCTCTCCGAGGAGCAGAAGCTCCGCCTGCGCGAGCGCCTGGCGACGCGGATCACCCGCGACGGCGTCCTCCACATCACCGCGCAGCGCCACCGCACCCAGGGGGCGAACCGCGAGGCCGCCGTCGAACGCTTCGCCGAGCTGCTGCGGGAGAACCTCAAGGAGGAGGCGCCGCGCCGGAAGACCCGCCCCTCCCGCGCCGCCAAGGCCCGCCGCCTCGACGAGAAGCGCCGGCAGAGCCAGCGCAAGCGGGAGCGAGGAATCCCGACGGAATGACAAACCGGGATAGGATGACGACGATGGAGACCGAACGCCTCTTCACCCCCGCCGACCGGGCGGCCATCGAAGCCGCCGTGGCCGCGGCGGAGGGGAAGACGTCGGGGGAGATCGTCCCCTACGTCGTGGAGCGGAGCGACGACTACGCGACTTCCCCGTGGAAGGGCGCGGCGCTCGGCGCGCTCCTCGGGCCGATGGCGGCGTTCGCGCTCTACCGCTGGGGATCGATCTGGGGCGTTTCGCCCGAACTGTGGATCGCCCTGCCGGCCTTGCTGGGTGGCGCGCTCGGCTATCTGCTCTCCCTGCTGCCGCCGCTCCGCCGTGCCCTGGCGGGGGAGGCGGCGCTCGACGCCCGCGCCCGCCGGCGGGCCGCCGCGGCCTTCCTCGATCAGGAGGTCTTCCGCACCCGCGACCGCACCGGCATCCTCCTCTTCCTCTCCCTCTTCGAGCGCCGGGTCGTGCTGCTCGCCGACGCGGGGATTCACCAGGCGGTGAAGGAGGGGGCCTGGGAGGAGATCACCGGCAAGCTGGCGCGGGGGATTCGCGAGGGGCGGCCGGGGCCCGCGCTGGTCGAGGCGATCGGCGCCTGCGGCGAGCTGTTGGCGACTCACGGCGTGGCGCGCCAGGCTGACGACCAGGACGAGCTTCCGAACGCCCTCCGTCTGGAAAAGGAATGAGATGCGCCGTTTGCTGCCGCTGCTGCCGCTGATCGCTCTCCTTCTCCTCCTCGGCTCACCAGGGCGGGCGAGCGCCAAGGACGTGCCGCCGCTCACCGGCCGGGTGGTCGATCAGGCGAACCTGCTCTCTCCCGAGCAGCGGCAGCGGATCGAGACCCAGCTCGCGGCGCTCGAGAAGCAGACCGGCGACCAGCTCGCGGTGCTCACCGTCGACAGCCTGGACGGCGATCCGATCGAGGACTTCGCCAACAAGACGGGGCGCGCCTGGGCGCTCGGCCAGAAGGGGAAGAACAACGGCGTGATCCTGCTGGTCGCCAAAGAGGACCGCAAGATGCGGATCGAGGTCGGCTATGGCCTGGAGCCCGAGCTCACCGACCTGCAGACCAACATCATCCAGACCCAGATCATCATCCCCCACTTCAAGCAGGGGGACTTCGGCGGCGGCATCGAGGCCGGGGTCGACGCCCTCGTCACCACCCTCCAGGGGAAGCCGCTGGCGACGCCGGCGGCGCAGCAGCCGGAGGGGAACGGCGGCGAGTCCCGCTCGTGGCCGGGCCTCCTGATCTTCGCCCTCTTCGCCCTCGGCCCCTTCATCCTCAACGCCATCCGCAGCGGGAGCTGGATCGTCTACATCGTGGTGCTCCCCATCCTCTTCTTCCTGGGCTCGCTGGCGAGCACGGTGGTCGGGCTGGTGGCGGCCGGAATCTGGCTGATCCTCTTCCCGATCCTGCGCATGGTCCTGCCGAAGACCCCGTCCTCCGGAGGGTTCCGCGGGCCGGGCGGATGGTGGATGGGCGGCCCCGGAGGCTGGGGCGGCGGGGGAGGACGGGGCGGCTGGGGCGGAGGTGGGGGAGGCGGCGGTTTCTCGGGAGGCGGCGGCAGCTTCGGCGGCGGCGGCTCCTCGAGCAGCTGGTAACCGCCGCCGGTTCGTTCGGTTCGTTCCGACTACCGCTCCACCCAGTAATTCGGCGCTTCCTTGGTGATCACCACGTCGTGGGCGTGCCCTTCCTTGAGGCCGGCGGGGGAGATGCGCACGAATTTCGCCTTGGTGCGCAGCTCCTCGATCGAGGCGCAGCCGGCGAGCCCCATCCCGGAGCGCAGGCCGCCGGTGAGCTGCGGCAGCATGGCGTGGACGCTCCCCTTGTACGGCACCATCCCCTCGATCCCTTCCGGCACCAGCTTCGAGAGCGCGCCGCTCCCTTCCTGGAAGTAGCGGTCCGCGCTGCCGCGCGCCATCGCCGAGAGTGAGCCCATGCCGCGGTAGGCTTTGAACGTCCGCCCCTGGTAGAGGATCGTCTCACCCGGGCTCTCCTCGGTGCCGGCGAACAGCGAGCCGATCATCACCGAGTGGGCGCCGGCGGCGATCGCCTTCGGCAGGTCCCCCGAGAACTTGATGCCACCGTCGGCGATGATCGGGATGCCGTGCTCGCCCGCGGCGCGGGCGCAGTCGACCACCGCCGTGACCTGCGGGATGCCGGCGCCGGTGACGATCCGGGTCGTGCAGATGCTCCCCGGCCCGATGCCGACCTTGACGGCGTCGGCGCCGCGCTCGATCAGCGCCAGCGTTCCCTCGGCGGTCGCCACGTTGCCGACGATCAGCTTCACCTCGGGGAAGGTCTCGCGCAGCTTCGCCGTGGCGTCGAGCACCCCGCGGCTGTGGGCGTGCGAGGAGTCGAGCACCAGCAGGTCGACCTTGGCGCGCACCAGCGCCGCGGCGCGCTCGAGGTAGTCCCCCGAGGAGCCGACCGCCGCGCCGACCCGCAGCCGGCCGAGCTCGTCCTTGCAGGCGTTCGGGTACTGGATCGCCTTCTGGATGTCCTTGACCGTGATCAGCCCCTTGAGGTTCCCCCCGGCGTCGACCACCAGCACCTTCTCGATCCGGTGCTGGTGGAGCTGCGCCTTGGCCTGCTCGAGGGTCGTCCCCTCGGGGACGGTGATCAGGTTCTCCCGCGTCATCAGGTCGCGGATCTTCTTGTCGAGGTTCTCCTCGAAACGCAGGTCGCGGTTGGTGAGGATGCCGACCAGGTGCCCCTGCTCGTCGGTCACCGGCACCCCCGAGATCTTGTAGGAGGCCATCACCTCGAGCGCCTCGCGGATCGACTGGTCGGGGCGCATGGTGACGGGATCGACGATCATCCCCGCCTCGCTGCGCTTCACCCGGTCGACCTCCTCGGCCTGCACGTCGACCGTCAGGTTCTTGTGGACGATGCCGATCCCGCCCTCCTGGGCGAGGGCGATCGCCAGGCGCGACTCGGTCACCGTGTCCATGGCCGCCGAGAGGATCGGCATGTTCATCTCGATCCCGCGGCAGACCTGGGTCCGCAGCTCGACCTGGTTCGGATGGACCTCCGAGAAGCCCGGGATGATCGAGATGTCGTCGAACGTGAGAGCGGGGCGGGGATCGAAATCGTTCATGCGTACAATGGTTCCTTCAAAACGAAACGATGGTTCAACGAGAGCACGGGGGACCGGATCGGGTGACGCCCGCAGGATATCAGGTCGCCTGTGAAAAGGGCGGCCGACCGGCCGCCCCTTTGCTCTCGAGTCTCCGTCCCGAAGACGTCAGCCGACGCTGACCCCCGCCCCGTGGCACTTCTTGTACTTCTTCCCCGAGCCGCACGGGCAGGGGTCGTTGCGCCCCACCTTGGCGTCGCGGTTGACCGCCGGCTGCGGGCGCTGCCCCTCGACTTTCGGCGGCGCCGAGAACTCGATCTTGGGGGCGGTCCGCTCCTGGCGGACGCGCTGCTCGAGCATCTGCTCCTCGGTGACCGGCTCGTAGCGGAAGAGCTTCGAGATGATGTCGTTCTCCACCCGGTCGCGCATCATCTCGAAGAGGTCGAAGCTCTCCTTCTTGTACTCCTGGAGCGGATCGCGCTGCCCGTAGCCGCGCAGGCCGATCCCCTCCTTGAGATGGTCGAGAGCGAGGAGGTGGTCCTTCCACGAGGTGTCGACGCTCTGCAGCATGACGGCCCGCTCGAAGCCGCGGATGACCTCGGGGGCGTGGCGCTTCTCCTTGTCGGCGTAGCGCTCCTCGACCACCCGCATCAGGTTCTCGCGCAGCTCGTCGATCCCCATCTCGTCGAGGTTCATGTCGCCGGCGTTGATGTTGAAGTAGGCGAGCATCTCGGTGCGCAGGCCGGTCAGGTCCCAGTCCTGCGGATCGGACTTCTCGGGGCAGTGGAGGTCGAGGAGGCCGTCGACGATGTCGGTCGCCACCCCCATCACGTAGTCGCGCCCTTCGCGTCCCTCGAGGATGTCGCGGCGCAGCTTGTAGATCGCCTCGCGCTGCTTGTTCATCACGTCGTCGTACTCGAGGAGGTGCTTGCGGGTTTCGAAGTTCCGCCCCTCGACCTGGGTCTGGGCGCGCTCGATCGCCTTGCTGACCATGCTGTGCTCGATCGCCTCGCCCTCTTCCATGCCGAGGCGCCCCATCAGCCCCTGGATGCGGTCGGAGCCGAAGATCCGCATCAGGTCGTCCTCGAGCGAGAGATAGAAGCGGGAGGAGCCGGGGTCCCCCTGGCGGCCGGAGCGGCCGCGGAGCTGGTTGTCGATGCGCCGCGACTCGTGCCGCTCGGTGCCGAGGATGTGGAGGCCGCCCAGGGCGAGCACCTCCTCGCGCTCCCGGGCGCAGGTCTCGAGGTAGCGCTGGTAGGCCTCCGCGTACGCCTCCGGCTCGGTCTCCGGATCGGCCTCGGAGCGGGCGAGCCCTTCCGGGTTGCCGCCGAGGAGGATGTCGGTGCCGCGGCCGGCCATGTTGGTGGCGATGGTGATCGCCCCCTTGCGGCCGGCCTGGGCGACGATCGAGGCCTCGCGCTCGTGGTACTTGGCGTTGAGCACGACGTGCGGCACCTTCGGCGGCCGGTTGAGGAGCTTCGAGAGCATCTCGCTCTTCTCGATCGACACCGTGCCGACGAGGACCGGCTGGCCGCGGAGCTGGGCCTCGCGGATCTCCTCGACCACCGCGTTCCACTTCTCCTGGGCAGAGCGGTAGACGAGGTCGCCGCGGTCGTCACGGATCATGTCGCGGTTGGTGGGGATCACCGTCACGTCGAGCTTGTAGATCTGCCCGAACTCGGCCGCCTCGGTGTCCGCCGTGCCGGTCATGCCGGCGAGCTTCTTGTACATCCGGAAGTAGTTCTGGAAGGTGATGGTGGCGAGCGTCTGGTTCTCGCGCTCGATCTTCACCCCCTCCTTCGCCTCCACCGCCTGGTGCAGGCCGTCCGACCAGCGCCGGCCCGGCATCATGCGGCCGGTGAACTCGTCGACGATCACCACCTTGCCGTCCTTGATCAGGTAGTCGACGTCGAGCTGATAGAGGGCGTGGGCGCGCAGCGCCTGGTTGACCCCGTGGATCACTTCCATGTTCTCGGGGTCGTAGAGGTTGCGGATGCCGAGCAGCTCCTCGACCTTCTCGACCCCCTCCTCGGTGAGCGCCGCCTGGTGGGCCTTCTCGTCGACCACGTAGTCGCCGGTGGTGCTCTTCTTGCCGTCCCCCTCGTCGATCTCCTCCCCCTTGACCAGGCGGGGGATGATGCGGTCGATGCGGTAGTACTTGTCGATCGACTCTTCCGAGGGGCCGGAGATGATCAGCGGCGTGCGCGCCTCGTCGATCAGGATCGAGTCGACCTCGTCGACGATCGCGTAGTGGTGCGGGCGCTGGACCATCGCCTCGAGCTCGAACTTCATGTTGTCGCGCAGGTAGTCGAAGCCGAACTCGTTGTTGGTGCCGTAGGTGACGTCGCAGGCGTAGGCCACTTTACGGTCGGCGTCCGGCATGTCGTGCTGGATCACGCCGACGGTGAGGCCGAGGAAGCGGTAGATCTGCCCCATCCAGTCGGCGTCGCGGCGGGCCAGGTAGTCGTTGACGGTGACGACGTGGACCCCCTTCCCCTCGAGCGCGTTCAAGTAGCCGGGGAGGGTGCTGACCAGCGTCTTCCCCTCGCCGGTCCGCATCTCGGCGATGCGCCCGCGGTGGAGGACGATGCCGCCCAGCAGCTGGACGTCGAACGGCCGCATGTGGACCGAGCGCCAGGCGGCCTCGCGGGCCACCGCGAAGGCGGGGACCAGGATGTCGTCGAGGGTCTTCTCGCCGGAGGCGATCTGGGCCTTGAACTCCGCGGTCTTGGCGCGCAGCTCGTCGTCCGAGAGAGCCTTGATCTGCGGCTCCATCGCGTTGATCTCTGCCACCAGCGGCAGCATCTTCTTCACTTCGCGCTCGTGCTGGCTGCCGAAAATCTTGGTCAGAATCGTGTTGATCATCAGTTCTCGCTCAGGGGAGGGAAGGCTCGGGATCGAGCTCGAAAGCACGCGTTTACAACCCGCAGTCTACCAGAAAGATTCCATGCAACGCCCCGGGGGGAGCGCGGGGAGGGACCGGCGCGCGGCGGCCTAGGAGGCGCCGGCTGCCGTGTCGTCGAGGATGTAGGCGAGGGGGTTGACGGGGTCGCCGTCGACGCGGACTTCGTAGTGCAGGTGGTAGCCGGTCGAGCGGCCGGTGTTGCCGACCCGCCCCACGATGTCGCCGCGCCGGACCCGCTGTCCCGGCCGCACGTCGATGTGGGACATGTGGCCGTAGCGGGTGGTGACGCCGAAGCCGTGGGCGACGAAGACCGCCTGGCCGTAGCCGCCGACCTCGCCGGCCTCGACCACCACGCCGTCGGCGCTGGCGTGGACCGGCTGCCCCGGCGGCGCCGCGATGTCGACCCCCTGGTGGACGCCGCGGCCGTGGGTCAGGGGATCGGCGCGCACGCCGAAGCCGCTGGTGAAGATCCCCTTGACGGGGGAGATCGCCGGAGTGGAGGAGATCCAGCGCATCCGCTCGTTGAGCTTGGTCTCGACCGCGTCGAGGGCGCCCGCGAGCCCGCCGGCGCGTGCTGACATCTGCGACATCTGCGGGAGAGCCGCGGCGCCGATCTCCTCGGAAGCCGCCGCGCCGCCGATCCCCGGCTCGGCGCCGTTCGCCAGTCCCTCGACGCCGGCGACGATGGCGAGCTGCCGCGTCCGCTCCTCGTACCCGGAGAGCTGGTTCTGGAGCTTCTTCAGGCTCGACTCGAAGTCCTGGTTCGCCTTCTGGAGCTGCTGGTTCTCGCTCTTCAGGCGGGCGATCTCGACGGGATTGACGTTGCGGCTGAAGTGGAGCCAGGTGAAGAGCCCCGCGGCGAGCGAGAGGAGAAGGAAGACACCGGCGACGATCCCGACCTGGAGGCTGGTCACCTGCCACTTGCGCAGCTTGGCGTGCGCGTGGGGGATGAGGATGATCGTGTGGTGTCGTTTTGCCATGAATCTTCTTACAAGGAGCCCGTTGAGCTGGACACCGTCGAGCCCAGGAAAACCAAATTTTTGGAACCCAGCGGCAAGCGCGGAGCGTATTCTAGACCCTGACATCCCGGTGTCAAGCCCTTTGGTAACATATGGGAAATCAGCATGCCAGGGATGCGCGAATTTACACTCCCTGGGGCTGTACATCTCGCCGCCTATCGGGCCGCGGACCGGCTGGCCGCAGGGGCTTGGGCCTCCACCGTTTCACCTTCCGCCGGCATCTCGTCGTACCAGCGGGTCGCTGCCCGCCGGTCCGCGATATGAAGGTGGAGAGCGCCGTCGAGCGCCATGGCGAGCTTGACCATGGTGGCGAGGGTGAAATTGGCGTTGCCGTCGAGGAGCTTCGTGACATAGGCCCGCGAGGTCCCCAAGCGGCGGGCCAGCTCGGCGCGCGAGATTTGCTTCTCTTCCATCAGCCGGCAGATGTCCTCGGTCAGCTCGACGATGGGGATACCCATCCAGTAGTCCGGGGAGGACTCGGCCCGTGCGAAGAAGGCACGGTACTTGTCGGCGCTCTCAGGGTCCAGGCCTTTGGTGCTCATTGAAGATACCTCCTGACGGTCTAACGTTCCACGATCCGCAGCTCGGAGCGCGCCCGGGCGTGCCAGTAATCTTCTTTCGCCTGCTTCGCACGCTCGAGCTCGGTCCGTGGCGTACGCTCGGCTTTGGTGAAAGCGGCGGCGCAGACGATCACGGCACCGCCGCCGTAGAACCAAACGAGCCGCAGCTTCTTCCCCTTGGGTTGGCGGCGTAGCTCGTAGAGCCCATCACCCAAGGGCTTGCAGACTGGCGCCCCTTTGGGCGGTCCGTTCGCCGGGATCTGGTGGCGCAATAAAACCAACATCTGGTCCGCGGCAGTGCGCTGAGGCCCTTGAAGGTCTTCCAGAAACTCGAGGACCGGGCAGCGACCCCGGGCGTCGAGGATCGCCAGCACATCCCAACGGAGCTTGGCGATTCGAACGAGGTTCATGTTAACTCTCCCGTTAACAGATTGTCAAAGGTCATTTCAAGTCACCCCACCACCCGCCGGTCGAGGCTGCGGTACTGGATCGCCTCGGCGAGGTGGGCGGCGCGGACGGCTTCGCTGCCGTTGAGGTCCGCGATGGTGCGGGCTACCTTGAGGACGCGGTCGAGGGCGCGGGCGGAGAGGCCGAGCTTCTCGAAGGCGGCGTCGAGCAGCGCCCGGCCGGCCGGGTCGACCCGGCAGAACCGGCGGAGCTGGTCGGGGCCCATGGCGGCGTTGGTCGGCGTCGCGACCTGCGATCCGAAGCGCTCGACCTGGAGGGCGCGGGCGCCGGCGACGCGGGCCGCCACGGTCTCTGTGCTCTCGCCGGCCGAGGAGCGCAATTCCTTCAAGCTCACCGCCGGCACCTCGACGTGGAGGTCGATGCGGTCGAGCAGCGGCCCGGAGACCCGTCCCCGGTAGCGCTCGACGAGGGGCGGCGGACATCTGCAGGAGTAGCGAGGGTCTCCCAGATGTCCGCACGGGCACGGATTCATCGCGGCGAGGAGGGAGAAGCGGGCTGGAAAAAGCATGCGGGCGCGGGCTCGCACGACGCTGACCGTCCCTTCCTCGAGCGGCTGGCGCAGGGCCTCCAGGGTGTCGCGCCGGAACTCGGGGAGCTCGTCGAGGAAGAGGACGCCGTTGTGGGCCAGGCTCGCCTCGCCGGGACGGGGATTGCTGCCGCCGCCGATCATCCCGGCGGTGCTGGTGCCGGTGTGCGGGCTGCGGAAGGGACGTTCGCGCAGCAGGCCGGCCGGCGGCTCCTCGGCGACCAGGGAGTGGATCTTGGTGACCGCGATCGACTCCGCCAGGCTGAGCGGCGGGAGGAGGCCGGGCAGGCGGCGGGCGAGCATCGTCTTCCCCGAGCCGGGGGGGCCCAGGAAGAGGAGGTTGTGCCCTCCAGCCGCCGCCACCTCGAGGGCCCGCTTCGCCGTCTCCTGGCCGCGAACCTCCGCGAGGTCGGCGACGCCGCTGCTCGGGAACCCGGCAAAGAAGGCGGCCGGTGTGGCGAGGATCTCCGACTCGCCGGTCAGGTGCTGCACCGCCTCGGCGAGGCCGCGGAGCCCCACCACCGGAAGCGCCTCGAGCGCTGCCGCCTCGGCGGCGTTGGCGGCGGGAAGGAGGACCTCGCGGTAGCCGAGCCGCCGGCCGAGGTCGGCGATGGCGAGGCCGCCGCGGACCGTGCGGATGGCGCCGTCGAGCCCCAGCTCGCCGCAGATCAGGCGGCCGTCGAGCGCACACTGAGGGATCTGCTCGTAGGCCGCCAGCATGGCGAGCGCGATGGCGAGGTCGAGGTGGTTCCCCTCCTTGCGGAGGTCGGCGGGAGCGAGATTGATGATGATGGACTTGGGATCCAGGTCGAAGCCGCAGTTCTTGATCGCGGCGCGCACACGCTCGCGGCTCTCGCGGACCGCGGCGTCGGCAAGTCCCACGATCTGGACCTGCGGGAGTCCGTTGTGGACGTCGACCTCTACCTGGACGGGACGGGCTTCGATTCCCCATGGGGTTGCTGCTGTGGTTCTGGCTAGCATGAAGCCTGAATAGACGTAAAATCACCCTCCAAACTTTTTGTGCCTAGAGCCACAAGGGTTTGTCGACCCCCTTCAGACCCCAAATGAGCCCTCTCAACGTCCTCGTCGTGGCGACCAAGTCCCCCTGGCCGCCGGTCGACGGCGGGCGGCTCCTCCTCCTCAATACCCTGCAAGGGCTGGCCGACGCGGGGTGCCGCGCGACTCTGGTGGCGCCGGTCGACCCCAGAGCCTTCGATCTCGCCGAGGTCGCCCGCCAGCTCTCCCCCTGGTGCGAGCCCGCATTGGTCCCGGCGGCACCGCTGCCGGCCGTCGCTGCACTGCTGCGGGCCGCGGGAGGGCCGCTGTCGATCGCCCGGCACTCCCTGCCGGCGGTACAGGAAGAGGTAGAGAAGCGATTGGCGGCCGGTCGCTTCGATCTCGTCCACGCCGAGCAGCTCCAGGCGTTGCCGCAGGCGGAGCCGGCCTTCGCGCGCGGGCTGCCGGTGATCCTGCGGGCCCAGAACGTGGAGAGCGACCTCTGGGCGGCGACGGCCCGGCAGGGGAGGGGGCTGCGGGGATTCTTCCTGAAGGGGGAAGCGGGGAAGCTGGCAGCCTGGGAGGGACGTGCGGTGCGCCGGGTCGCCAGGACCCTGGCGCTGACTCGCGAGGATGCCGCGCGGCTATGCGAGCTGGCGGGAGGGGAGGCGGTTGAGGAGAAGGTGGGAGTCGTCCGCGCACCGTTCCCCGATATCCCTCCCGGAACGGGGCGGCTCGCGGGGGAGCCGGCGGTCGTCCTCTTCGGCAGCCGGGGGTGGCTGCCGAACGAGGAGGGGACCGCCTGGTTCCTGGCCGAGGTCTGGCCGCGGGTGCGCGAGGCGCTGCCGGGCGCCGTCCTGTATCTCTTCGGAGCGTCGCCGGCCAGAGAGGCGCAGGGGATCGTCGCGTATCCCTCGCCCCGGGAGAGCGCCGAGGCCTACGCTCCGGGCTCGATCCTCGCTGTGCCGCTGCGGATCGCGTCCGGCGTCCGCATCAAGATCCTCGAGGCTTGGGCCCGCGGCGTGCCGGTGGTGGCGACCCCGGCCGCCCTCGCCGGGCTGGAGGCGAGGGACGGCGTCGAGGCCCTGGTGGCCGGGGATGCCCGGGCCTTCGCGGCGGCGCTCGCGCGGATTCACCAGGAGCCCGGGCTCGCCGCCGCGCTGGTCGCGGAGGGACGGCGGGCGCGCCGGGAGCGACACGATCCGGAAGAGGTGGCGAAGCGGCTGCTCGCGGAGTACGACCGAATCCTCTAGAACTCGCCGACCCGCGAGATCTCGACCTCCAGCCGGTAGCCGAGCCGCGCCGAGACCTCCTCCTGGCAGCGGTCGATCAGCGCCTGGACGTCGGCGGCGGTGGCGCCGCCGCGATTGATGAAGATGTTGGCGTGCCGCCGGGTGATCTCGGCGCCGCCGATGCGGGTCCCTTTGAGGCCGCACTCGTCGATCAGGCGGCCGGCGCCGATCCCCTCGATCTTCTTGAAGATGGAGCCGGCGCTCGGCTCGCTGTCGAGGGGAGGATGGCGGGCGTGACGCCACTCGAGGTTCTCCGCGACGATGCCGCGCATCCGCTCGGGCTCCGCGGGCACCAGCTCGAAGGTGGCGGCGAGAACGATGTCCGGCCGCTGGTGGAGGACCGACGTGTCGTAGCCGAACTCGAAGTAAGAGACGTCGACCGTCCGCCGCTCGTCCTCCGGGGTCAGGATCTCGGCCCCTCGCGTCACCTCGGCGATGAACATCGTCCGTTCGCGCTCCGGGGCGGGGGAGAGGAAGTGGAGGTTCTGCCAGAGCGCGCCGCCGACCGTCGAGGGGATCCCCGCATAGTGCTCGAGCCCGGAGAGGCCGTGGGCGATGGCGGCGTCGATCAGGTCCGGGTAGACGATCGCCCCGCTCTCGGCGCGCACCGTCCGTTGCTCGGGGGAGAAGTCGAGGCGTCGCGCCAGGTTGCGGATCACCAGCCCCCGGAAGCCGCGGTCGCCGACCAGGATGTTCGCGCCCAGCCCGAGCAGGAAGAAGGGGACGCCGTGCTCGCGGGAGGCGCGGACGGCCGCGGCGAGCTCCTCAGACGTCCTCGCCTCGTAGAAGAGGTCGGCCGGGCCGCCGATCCGGAACGTGGTGTAGGGAGCGAGGATCTCGCCCGTCCTCACCCGGTCGGGGCCCAGCTCGCGGACCAGCGCCTCGGTTCCGCCGGCCGGCCGGCTCACGGCTCGTCGATCATCTGGATCCGGCGGACGTGCCGCCCCCCTTCGAACGGGGTGTCGAGCCAGATCTGCACGATGGCGAGGGCCATCTCGAGAGGGATCATGCGCTGGCCGAGAGAGAGCATGTTGGCGTCGTTGTGCTGGCGGCCGAGGCGCGCCGACTCCTCGTTCCAGCAGAGGACGCAGCGGATGCCGCGCACCCGGTTGGCGGTGATCGCCTCGCCGTTCCCCGAGCCGCCGAGCACGATCCCCCGCTCGACCTCGCCGGCGGCGACCGCCAGGGCCACCGGGCGGATGAACGCCGGGTAATCGACCGTCATCTCCGAGTTCGTCCCGAAGTCCTGCACCTCATGGCCCTGCTGGGCGAGGTACTTCTTGATCTCTTCCTTGTAGCGGTAGCCGGCGTGGTCGGAGCCGATGCCGATCTTCATCCTTGCTCTCCTTGAGACGCGCTGCCGTTCGGGTCCTGGCGTTCGGCTCGGGATTGTACGCCATCGTCCGCCGCGCTCCGCCGCCGCATCTCGAAGAGGACGAGCGCCGCCGCCACCGTGGCGTTGAGCGACTCGACCGCCGGCGCCATCGGGATCGTCAGCAGCAAGCCGGCGCGCAGGCCGGCGCGGGCGAGGAGGGCGGGGGAGAGGCCGGGCCCCTCGGCGCCCACGGCGAGGATCGCGGTGCCGTCGAGGCGGGCCCGGTAGAGATCCTCGCCGCCGCGGGGGACCAGGGCGGCCCAGCGGGGATGGGCGAGCGCGAGATGCTCTTCGAGTGCCTCGGCGGTGACCCCGACGGCGATGGGGAGGCGCAGCAGGCTCCCTGCCGAGGCGCGGAGGGCGCGGGGGTGGTTCGGGTGGGCGCACCCCGGCGACAGCGCGAGGCCGGCGGCGCCGGCCGCTTCGGCGACGCGGGCGAGCGCTCCCAGGTTGCCGGGATCCTGGAGCCCCTCGAGGTAGAGGTAGGGGCAGTCCGGACGGACGGGGAGGGTCTCGACCCCGAAGCGGGGGAGCCGGGCCACGGCGAGCAGCCCGCGGGGGGAGTCGGCGTCGGTCAGCTCCGCGAGCAGCTCGGGGCTCACCACCAGCGGCGGCAGGGGGAGAGAGCGGACGAGATCCTCCCCCTCGAGGCTGGCGAGGAAGGGGGGAGTCGCCAGCACTTCCTCGAGAACGTGCCCCGCCCGCAACGCCGCCTCCACCAGGTGGGGTCCCTCGAGAAGGGCGAGGTCGCCTTTACTTCGCCGGAGACGCCGAATATCCTTCACCCGCTGATTCTGACGACTGGTGATCATGGGCATGGATCTTAAGAACTTCTGGCAGCGGCTCCAAACGGGCGTCGAGGTGGCGGTGGCGGGGCATGCGCCGGACAAGCTGCTCGGCGTGCGCGACGGCTTCCTCCGCTTCTTCCATGACGGCCTGGACCGCGCGGTCTCCGTCGTGGTGGTGCCGCAGTCGGTCGAGGAGGAGCCGGTCGGCCTCCTGGTGTCCGACGAGGAGGTGGTCCGCGAGGCGCGCCGCAAGGCCGTCAGCCTGGAGGAGCGTCTGGGGGGCACCTACCATTTCTACATCGCCAGCGAGGGAGGGATCGAATCCCTCGAGCTGGACGGCGTCCAGCGCTACCTGATCCGCAACTGGACGGTGATGCGCAGCGCGCTGGGGGAGGCCTGGGGCTCGAGCGGCGCCATCCAGCTCCCGGACCGTCTGGTCGCCGGGCTCGACTCCGCGCAGATCCCCTTCGCGGTGCCCGGCACGCGGCGCAGCGGCGGCATCACCAGCTCGCTCACCGGCGGCCTCGAGACGCGCCGCAAGAACATCGCGCTGTCCACGTTTCATGCTCTGTCGACACTGTTCTATGGTGTGATGGAGAGCCGTCCCCTGCGCTGAGGCGCGAGCTCGCGCCGGGCGGTCGCCGTTGACCGGCCCTCGGTCAGTTGCTAGCATTCGTCGCCCGGCGACTCCGAGAGAACCGCTCTCCATCCCCACGCCGAGCTCCGGCATCGATGTCCGGGATCCATCCGAGGTCACGCTAGAGGTGCGAACATGAGCGAGCCAGATATCCACCTGTTCACGTCGGAATCCGTCACCGAGGGTCATCCCGACAAGGTGGCCGACCAGATTTCCGATGCCATTCTCGACGAGGTGCTGCGCCAGGACCCCATGGGGCGCGTGGCCTGCGAGACGTTGGTGACCACCGGCACGGTCTTCCTCGCCGGCGAGATCAGCACCAAGGCCTACGTCGACTTCCCCGGAACCGTGCGGCGGGTCGTCCGCGAGATCGGCTACACCAAGGCCGAGTTCGGCTTCGACTTCGCCACCTGCGGTGTGCTCTCGGCGATCGACCCGCAGTCGCCCGACATCGCCCAGGGGGTCGACACCGGCGGCGCCGGCGACCAGGGGCTGATGTTCGGCTTCGCCTGCAACGAGACCCCCGAGCTGATGCCGCTGCCGATCGCCCTCGCGCACCGCCTGACCCGCCGGCTCTCCGAGGCCCGCAAGTCCGGCGAGCTCCCCTGGCTGCGGCCGGACGGCAAGAGCCAGGTGACGGTCGAGTACGACGGCCACCGCCCGGTCCGCGTCCACACCGTGGTGATCTCGACCCAGCACGATCCCGAGGCGACGATGGAGCAGATCCGCAGCGAGGTGATCGAGAAGATCGTCAAGCCGGTCATCCCCGCCGAGCTGCTGGACGGCCGGACCATCTACCACATCAACCCGACCGGCCGGTTCGTGATCGGCGGACCCCAAGGGGACTGCGGCCTGACCGGCCGCAAGATCATCGTCGACACCTACGGCGGCTACGGCCGGCACGGCGGTGGCGCCTTCTCGGGGAAAGATCCCACGAAGGTGGATCGCTCGGCCTGCTACATGGCCCGCCACGTCGCCAAGAACCTGGTCGCCGCCGGCATCGCGGATCGCGTCGAGGTCCAGCTCGCCTACGCGATCGGCGTCGCCGAGCCGGTCTCCGTACGGGTGGACTCCTTCGGCACCGGCGCCATTCCCGACCGCCAGATCGAGCGCCTGGTGCGCGAGCACTTCCCGCTCTCGCCGCGTGGGATCATCGAGGATCTCGACCTGCGCCGCCCGATCTACCAGGCGACCGCCTCGTTCGGCCACTTCGGCCGCAACGAGAAGGGCTTCCCCTGGGAGAGCACCCATCACGCCGCCAAGCTGCGCGCGGCGGCCGGCCTCGAGGCCGTGCCGGTGGGCGCCTCCGCCTGAGAATCCCCTTCCGTGACCCGGCTGTAACGGCGGCCCTGCCAGGGCCGCCGTTATGCTTTTGGGGGCAGATCCCGTCGCGGCGCGCCGGTCACCAGCCGGCCCGGCCGGAACTTCCCTTCGTCTATGGACAGGTGGCGAACGGGGTGTTAGCCTACCGACTGTCGACGGCATAAATAGTGGCTATGGCAACTCTTGACCATCCTGAACTGCGGGAATCGCTCAACATTCTCCTGAAGAACTCCCGGCCCCGGCTGGAGCGAGTCTTGAGGAACTTTGAGATCCCGCCGGAAGACGCTGAAGACATCCTTCAGGATGCGCAGCTCACCCTGTTGTACAAGTGGGACAAGATCCGCAGCCCCGAGAGCTGGCTGATCGGCACGGTCAAGAAGAAGTGCATCATGTACTGGCGCAAGCGGCGCGGCAGTCTCTGCGAAGCCGTCGATACGGCGATCCTCGACCTGCTGGCGGTACCGCAGGCCCCGGACCAGGAGAAGACGGAGCTGACCTACGACCTCAACCGGGTGCTCTCCCGGCTGTCGACCCGCTGCCGGTCGCTGCTCAAGCTGCGCTACGGGCTCGGCTACGGTCCGACCGAGGTGGCGGAGCAGATGGGCTACCGGACCTCCAGCATCCGTAAAGTGACCAACCGCTGTCTGGCGGCCCTTACCCGGCAGCTCCTGGCGGTCGGGTTCGATCGGGAGCCTGCGGCCGAGCCTCAGGATGGTTAGACACCCCCAGCGATCCCTGCTCTCCCGTTTCGGACGCGGCCGGCTCCGTCGCCATCAGAACCGGGAGATCGTCCGGCACCTCCTCGCGGAGTGTCCGGACTGCCGCCAACTCACGTCCCGGCTGCTCCCGTCGGGCATGGGAACCGAGCCGGGCGCCGAGAGCCACCAGAGCGACGTCAGGATCCGGGTGCCTCGTCTCCACTATGGGCCGGCCTTCGCCCGCGCGGGAGCCGAGGTCGACCGGCGGTCGATCGCTCTCCAGGCCGAGCGGGCGGTGGCCGCCGAGCTGTTGCGGGAGCTCCTCGCTCAGCCGTTCGAACGCCAGCAGGCCCTGATCAGCGAGGAGGCTTCCCGGTTCAACACCTGGGGATTCTGCGAGCTGCTCCTCGACTCGGCCAGCGAATGGGGTTTTCAAGATCCCGCGCGCGCCCTCGCCCTCGCGACGCTCGGCGTCGCGGTCGTGGAGCACCTCGACGCCGAGACCTACGGCAAGGCCCGGGTCGACGACCTGGGAGCGCGCGCCTGGGCATGCCTGGGCAACGCGCAGCGGATCCGTTCGGATTTCCGGGCGGCGGAGCGCAGCTTCGCGCGGGCCGAGCGGCTGCTCAAGGCGGGAACCGGCGACCCGATCGAGAAAGCGCAGATCCTGCTGATCAAGGCCTCCCTCTATGGCAACCAGCAGCGCTTCCGGGAGGCCTTTCGCATCCTCGACCGGGTGGGGGCCATCGGCCGCCGCTGCGACGACTCGCACCTGTGCGGCCGGGCCCTGATCACCCGCGGCTTCCTGCTCGGCCTGGCCGGCGATCCGGAAGCGGCGATCCGGAACCTCACCGAGGGGTTGCAGCGAGTGGAGCCGACGTCCGATCCGCGGCTCGTGGTGGCGGCGCAGCACAATCTGACCCTCTACCTGGTCGAGAGCGGCCGCTACGTGGAAGCCCTCCAGCTGCTCAACAGCGCGCGCCCTCTCTACCATCAGATCGGCGACCAGATGAACCTCCTGCGCCTGCGTTGGCTGGAGGGGAAGATCGCCAGCGCGCTGGGGCACTTCAAAGAGGCCGAAGACTTCCTGCGCAGCGTGCACAGGGAGCTGATCGACCGCGAGTTGGGCTACGACGCCGCGCTGCTGTCGCTCGACCTGGCGACCATTTACGCCCGCGACGGGCGGACCTCCGAGATGCGGCGGCTGGCCGAAGAGATGCTGCAAATCTTCAAGTCGCGGGACATCCATCGGGAAGCCGTGGCCGCCCTGTTCGTCTTCCAGAAGGCGGCGGAGATGGAGCGTGTGACCCTGGGATTGATCCGGGAGGTGAGCGGCTACCTCAAGGAATCCCGCGCTTCCTGAAGCCGCTCTTCGCTTCCAGGATGGCGCAGAGAGGGCTTGCGCTATGCGCGCTCGAGTACCTGGACAACCCCAGCAGGGAATGATAATCTTTAGTTCTTAAATGTCGATAGATAAGGCCATGGACCCGATGGTCCCATCCGAGCTGGTGGAGGCGTCTCTGGAGGAGATCCTCGAGCGGGCAGAACCCAAGCTCCGCAGGGTGCTCGGCCGCTATCGCATTCCAGCCCAGGACGCTGAAGATCTGTTGCAGGAGACGTTCCTGATCATGGTGTCGAAGGCGGGGAGCATCCGCAACCCCGACCCTTGGCTGGTTGCGACGCTGGCCAACCGCTGCATCATCTACTGGCGGAAGCACCGCGCCAAGCTCTGGGACCTCGTCGACAGCACGCTCCTCGAGCTGCTGGCCGATGTGGAGGCGCCCCCCCAGGAGCGGGCGGACCTGCGCTACGACCTCGAGTCTCTCCTCGCCGAGTTGCCGGATCGCTGCAGGTCTCTGCTCAGGCTGCGCTACGGATTCGGCTGCAGCACCGCCGAGACGGCGGAGCGAATGGGGTACTGCAAGTCCAGTATTCGTAAAGTGACACGCCGTTGTCTGGCCTCCCTGACCGAGCAACTCCTGGGCGCCGGCTTCCAGGCCGGATCCTGATCTCCCTTCTCTTCCTCTGACCTAGCTGGTCTCGACGGGCCGCCGTGAAGCGGACCGCGAAGATTTTTTCTCTGCGACTGTCCTTCCCGACGGTCCTGCGGGAACTTATCTGTGGGGTTTCTTTAATTGCCTATGGCTATTAAGCCAAGATGGCGAATTTAAAAAAGGAGAACACCATGACCAGCCCGCATCTCCGTCGCGCCTTCCCAGCCCTGCTCCTGAGCTTCGTCCTCGGAGCGACATCGGTCCATCCGGCCCATGCGGTCGCCACGGTGGCGGTGCAGAACGATCAAGGGACTCTCTCCTGGCTCTGGGATCTCGTGACGCATCTGCTGCCCCTGGCGGGACCGCAGATCGACCCGGATGGAAATCGCTAGGACGCCGCGTAGCGGGGGACCGCCGGGGCGATCCGCCCCGGCGGAGCACGGCGGCTGACTGGACATCATTCAGCCGTTGGTGGTACCTTATCGTAGATTAGTCTGACATGCTTTTTGGAAGATGAGTGCATTGGACCAACCCCAAGTCGAGTCGCCGCTTGAGGGTTGTCTCCAAGGGGCTCGGGCTCGTTTGAAAGCCCTGTTCGCACATTACCGCATCCCTCCGCAGGACACCGAAGACATCCTCCAGCAGGCCTTGCTCGCCTTGGTCTACCATCGCGATGGCATCCGCGATCCGGAGGCCTGGCTGCTCGGTACCGTCCGTAACAAGTGCCTGCTGTACTGGCGAGAGCAGCGACGCAAGATCTACGATGCGGTCGACGCCGCGGTGCTCGATGCCATGGCGGAGCCGCTCCATCCGGCACAGGAAGGGGCGGACATGCGCCGCGACCTCGACAGCGCGCTGGAGCGCTTGCCGGAGCGCTGCCGCTCGCTGCTGTCCCTGCGCTACCGTCAGGGGTACGCTCCCGCCGAGCTCGCCGAGCGGCTGGGATACAGCCCGGCGAGCATCAGCAAGATCACGACGCGTTGCCTCGCGACGCTGACGCGGCAACTGGTCACGTCGGGAGTCGGCAAGAAGAAGGTGGGGGTCTGAGCGCGCTGCATCCTACCGCGGAGGCGCTCGAGGAGTTCGTTCTCGGACGGCTCTCGACGATGGAGATGCGCGAGGTGGCTCGGCATCTGCTGGAGGGATGCCCGGAATGCCAGGAGGTCACGGTGGGGCTCTGGGAGCCTGCCGACGTCTTCGAGGATCCGCAGGCGCTCGATACGGTGGATCTCACGGAGGAGGACGCCCATGATGCCCGCGATGGTTATGACGAGGTTCTCGACCGCGTCTTCGGACAGGCGGTGACGACCGAGGCCCGCCTCACCCAGCAGCGTAACCAGGGCCAGAGCCTCTATCAGGAGCTCATGGATTGCCCGGCCGAGCGTCGTCACCTCCTGTTGAGTAACAGCCAGCGGTTTCAGAACCGGATGCTCTGCGAGCGGCTTACCGAGACGAGCTACGAGGCGGGCTTCGAGGAGCCGCGCCGCGCTGTCGAGCTCGCGAAGCTGGCGGTCCTGGTGGCCGACCGGCTGGGAGCCGGCGAATGGGGTAGGGCAGAGGATCTCGCCGGCCTGCGCGCCCGCGCCTGGGCCCAACTCGGCAACGCGTACCGGATCAACTCCGACTTCGCCGCGTCCGAGGCTGCGTTCTCGGTGACCGAGTCCGTGCTGGCCGAAACGCAGGTTCCGCTCGCGGAGAAGGCCAAAGTTCTCTCCCTCCTGGCGTCCTGCCGGAGGTCCCAGCACCGCTTCGGAGAGTCCCTCCAGCTCTTCGACCGGGTCGCCGCGATCTACAAGAAGCTCGGCCAATGGCATCTGCTCGGCCGCACCCTGCTGCAGAAGTCGCTGGTTTGCAGCTGGGCCGGCGATGTCGAGGGAGAGATGAAGCTGCTCCGGCGGGCGCTCGACCTGATCGACCCCCAAGCCGACCCCCGGGTATTCCTCGCCGCCCGTCACAACCTGATTCACGCGCTCTACGAACGGGGGAGCGTGCGGGAAGCCTTCGCCCTCCTGTATCACAGCCGGCCGCTCTATCTCAAAGCCGGCGACCGGATGAACCTGCTGAAGCTGCGCTGGCTGGAGGGGCTGGTCGCCTTCGGCTTGCAGCGGACCGATCAGGCGGAGGCCGCTTTCCGCGAAGTCCGTGAGGCCTTCGTCGAGCTCGGTCTGGCCTACGACGCCGCGCTCGCTTCGCTCGATCTCGCAGGTGTCTATGTCCTTCAGGGGCGCACCGCGGAAGTGCGGCGTCTCTCGGAAGAGACCCTGGCGATCTTTCAGACTCACCATACACACGGTGAATCGCTGGCGGCCCTGCTCGTCTTCTCGAGTGCCGCGCGCATCGATCGGGCCGGGCTCGATCTCGTCCGCGAGGTCTCGAGCTTCCTCAAGCGTGTGCGTAACAATCCGGACCTTCGTTTTCCCCAGCCTTCCTGATCCGCTTCCACCCGCTGTTGCGTTCTTACGCGGTACTATTCTGCTAAAATAGTACCAGCGCACACACGCATCCCTTTTCGTGATGGCTCTCGGGTACCCTCGAGAGGAGCTGCGAGAAGGACTGCGGTGCCTTCTGGGTGCGCGTTGACTGCCAGGAGTTGCCATGACCGTCAACCCTCCCGATCCCAATTCTCAGCCGGACGTCCCCGCCAGGATCGACGGCTTCACCAAGCGACACGGTGAACCGCTCACCCCCGGCGACGAAAGCCGGCGGGGAGGTGACCTCCTCCTGGGTTCCTGGAGGTTCATGGCAAAGGATTACAGCCGGGCTTTCAGAGATTTCCTGCCGCGGGTGGGGGAGTATGCCCATCGGTTCGCTCACGAGCGCCAGCAACTCCCCCTCCTCATCGCCCGCCTGCAGGCGAAGTCGCAAGCCCCGAACGTCTTGGTCGAGTCCGACTCAGCCTTCCATACCTGGGCGGTCGGTGAATGGCTGATCGAGGAGAGCCTGAGAGCCTCCTATGTGGATTTCGGCCGGGCCGAGGCCTTGGCCGACTGTGCCGTGACCGTCGCGGAAAAGCTCCTCGCCGACCTCTATGGTGGTGCCCTGATCAACGATCTGCGGGCTCGTGCGTGGGCTTGCCGCGGCGAAACGCTGCGTCGCCGGTCCGATCTCCGAGGGGCCCAGAGATCCTTCGAAGCCGCCGAAGGCTTCGCTGCCCGGGGATCGGGAGACCCTCTGGAGAAGGCGTTCGTGCTCGAGCTGAAAGCCGCGTTCCATCGCGACCGGCGCTGTCCGGCCGAGGCCCATCGCACGCTCGACGAAGCGATCGCCATCTACAAGCGGTACGGAGACACCCATCTCCTCGGCCGGGCCTTCGCCCAGAAGGGGCGTGTGTATGGAACCTCGGGTGATTTGAACCGGGCGATGTCCTGGCTGCGCAAGGGACTCGGTCTGCTCGATCCCACCTGCGAGAGGTACGTCGACCTCGCGACCCGGCACAGCCTGATGGCCTACTTACAGGAGAGTGGTCGGCCGCGAGAGGCCCGCTTTCTGCTCAAGGCTTCCCGCGATGAGTTCCAACGCTACGGCAGTCCGTTGCTTCTTTTCCGTTTGCGCTGGCTCGAAGGGAAGATCTACGAAGCGCTGAGCTTTCCGCAGGAAGCCGAAAGGGCACTGCGGGAAGCTCGTTCAGGGTTCATCGAGCTCGAAGTCGGATTCAGCGCAGCCGCGGTCTCCCTCGACCTCGCCAGCCTTTGCGCCGGCCAGGGACGGATTCCCGAGGTGCGGCGTTTGGCCGAGGAGGTCCTCGCGATCTTCCAGTCGCGGGGCCTCGAGTGTGAGGCGATCGCCGCGCTGATCGCGTTCCGGCAGGCGGCGAGCCTGGAGTTCAGGGATGGGCGCCTCGCCGATCTGCAGCGCTACCTCCACCTCGCCCGGCAGGATCCGGCGCTACGGAGCGAGCGGGCCTGAGACCTCACGTCCGCACTCCCAGGAACAGGTAGCTCGAGAAGAGCGCGAAGATCGCCGCCGGGCTCCAGACCGCGACCACCGGCGGCAGGGCGCCGGCTTCGCCGAGCTTGGTGAAGAAGGCGAAGACGGCCATGAAGACGATCCCCAAGCCGATCGAGAGCCCGATCCCGTAGAGCGCTCCCTGGCGCCCCAGCCGGAAGGCGAAGGGGAGCGCCACCAGCGCCATGATCAAGGAGGCCACCGGAAGCGCGATCTTGTCCGCCAGCTGCACCTGCAGCTCCGGGACCGCCTGGCCGCTCTCCTTGAGCTCCTCGATATAGTCCTTGAGCTCTCCGTAGCGCATCTGATCCGGCGGACGGATCTCCGAATCGAAGTAGTCCGGGGTCTCGGGATAGCGGACGATCTTCGGCTCCTTGAAGCGCGTGTAGGCGGTCACGTCCAGCCCCTGAAACGACCGGGCCCAGCCGTTCGAGAAGACCCAGGCGTCGTCTCCGACGTAATGGGCCGACTCCGCGAAGAGGCGGCGGGTGATGCGATGCTGGTCGTCGAAATCGAACACCTGCAGCCGTTGCAGGTTCGCCTGCTGCGGGTCGTAGTGGATGTAGTTGTAGATGAAACGCCTCTGGCCGAACAGCCACTGGCGATCCGCGCGGCGGTAGGTGCGGGCGGTCTCGCGACCGTGGATACGGTCTTTGAGCCGCGCGACCTTCTCGTTCGAGGCCGGCAGGATCGAGGACTCCAGGTAGCCGCAGAAGACGGTCACCAGGAGCGCCGCGGCGAGCGCCGGCAGAGCCAGCCGGTAGAGGCTCATCCCCAACGCCTTGCACGCGGTGATCTCGTTGGTGCGCGCCAGCAGGCTGAAGGTCAGCAGCGTCGTCACCAGGACCACGATCGGCGCGATGTCGTAGAACATCTGCAAGGAGAGGTACTTGTAGTAGTTGAGCACGACGCCCGGCGCGGCCTTGTACTTCAGGATGTCGTCGAAGTTCTCGGAGAGGTCGAAGATGATGAACAGCGACACTCCCGAGGCGACGACCAGCAGGAAGACCCAGGAGAAGAGCCTGCCGACATAGCGGTCGAGAAGGTTTGGGAAGACGATCCGCGGGCGGGGGAGGAGGAGGACGAGCCGCGGCACGCGGGCAGCCTTCTGCGAGCGCTCCGCCACCCGGCGCAACCGCTCCTCCCGGTGCTCCCGCCGGCGGGCTCGGCGGATCTTGTCCAGGCGCAGCAGCCCTCCCCAGACGTCTTCCCGGACCCAGCGGTCGATGCGCGTCAGCAGCAGGCTCTTGTCCCGGTTGCGCCGGACCAGGAGGAAGACCCCCAGGCTCGCCAGCAGGAGGTTGGGCAGCCACATCGCCAGCCAGGCGGGCATCTTGCCGAAGCGGGCCGCCTCCTCGCCGTTGTTCAGCATGATGTAGTAGACGATCAGGATCCCGATCGACAGCGCGAAGCCCGACGCCTTGCCGCCCCGCCGGTTGTTGATCCCCAGCGGCAGGGCGAAGAGGCCGAAGACCAGGCACGCGAACGGGATCGAGAACTTCTTGTTGATCTCGACGCGGGCCAGGTTCCGGTCCTCCGCGGCGACCGACAGGTCGCGCTCGAGATCGTGGAGCTCCGAGAGGGTGAGCTCGCGGATTCCCTTCGAGACCGACATCTTGGCCTTCTGCTCGCTGGTGAACTGGTCGTCCAGCACGAGATCGAGCCGCTTGTGCCGGCTGATCTCGTAACGGTCGGGGGCGTTCAAGTCCACCTTGTGCTGGGTCGCGTTGTAGAGGCGGAGGACCACCCGCTCTCCGGCCTGGTCGACGAGGACCTCCCCCCAGTCGGCGATGGTGATCTGGTTGTTCTGGCTCGATGGGATCGATTCGGCGAGGAAGACCCCCTTCCATCGTTTCCCCTCGGGAGGCACCTCGAAGACGTAGACGACCTTCCCCTCCCACTCCTCGTAGAAGACCCGCGGCTGGACCTGTTGCGAGACGGTCTGGGTGGTGATCTCGAGCCGCAGCTCCTGCAGAGCGTGGTTGCCCCAGGGCAGCACGTAGACCATCAGCACGATGTTGAGCAGGGTCAGCAGCCCCGAGAGCATCAGGACCGGGCGGTAGAGGGTCAGCAGGCTCACCCCCGAGGCCCGCATGGCGATCAGCTCGCTGTCCGACGACAGCCGCCCGACTGCGATCAGCGTGCCGAACAGGAGAGACATCGGCAGGGTGAGGACGACGATGTTGGGCAGCGTCATCAGCAGCAGCTTGCCGACGATCGACACCGGCAGCCCGCGCCGGATGATCATCTCCGCCGACTGGAAGAGAAAACGGATGAGGAGAATGAAGGTATAGACTAGGAATCCCAGCCCGAGAGGACCGAGGATTTCAGTGAAGATATAGCGATCGAGCTTCCGCACCGGCGCATTATATGGGCCCAAAGCGCGGAAGGCGATTCCGCGCCGACCCTGAGGAGAGCCCCCCATGACGACGAGGACGAAGATCATGCTCCAGCGCCGCTATCGCTTCAGCGCCAGCCACCTCTACCGGCGCCCCGAGTGGAGCGAGGCCGAGAACCGGGCGCGGTTCGGGAAGTGTGCGAACCTCCCCGGACACGGGCACAACTACCGCCTGTTCGTGACGGTGAGCGGGGAGATCGACGCCCAGACAGGTTTCCTAATCGACCTCGGCCGGCTCGACGCGCTGGTCCAGGAGCACGTCGTCGAACGGCTGGACCATCAGCACCTCAACGCCGCGCTCCCGGAGTTCGTAGAAGGAGGAGCCGTCCCGTCGAGCGAGAACCTGGTCCGCTGGATTCACGACGAGCTGGCAGGCCGGTTACCGGCAGGGAACCGGCTCGAGAGGCTACGGCTCGAAGAGGATGAAGACCTCGCCGCGGAATGGACCGCCGGCTGAAGCGGCTCAGTCCGAAGCGCCGCCGCGTCGATGTATTAACATAATGCGTCTTATCAGACTTGATGCGCGGGCCGATTCTGGCGCCCCGGATCGGCGCCGGCGGAGCTTCAGCCGCGTTCCTGGCGCAGGTCCGAGAGGATCTGTTCGAGGGCGCGAATGAGATCCCCCTTGTCGACCTCGCTCTGGCGAAAGCTCAGCGCCAGACTGAAGGTCCGCTCCGGATCTTTGAAACGGAAGACATAGGGCTTCCGGCGGCTGGGTTTGCCCCCCTTGCTGTCCCGCCGCAGGCGCTGGCGGAGGTCGTCCCGGTTGAGGCCGCGGCGGGCCACCTCTTCCAGCAAGTCGATCATCTCGGTCTCGCTGCCTGCTTTCAGAACCTCGAGCAGCAACGACTTCGAGGTGATTCCCAGCGCCTGCACCGTGTCGCGGACCCGCGGCGGCATCTGCAGCAAGGAGAGGCTCTCGGTGACCACCGTACGCGACTTGCCGACCGCTTCGGAGATCTCCTCGTGGGTGTAGCGATGGCTCTCGGCGAGCCTCCGGTACCCTTCGGCTTCCTCGAACGGGGTCAGGTCCTTCCGCTGGAGGTTCTCGATCAGGGCGATCTCGAGCGCCTCTTCGTCCGTGACGTCCATCTCGATCGCCGGCACTTCGTACAGGCCGGCTTCCTGAGCCGCCCGATAGCGCCGCTCGCCGGAGATGATCCGGTAGAGGACGCCGGAGAGCGCCGGCTCGCCGTCGTCGAGACCCGGCCGGAGGCCGGGACGGGAACGGACCAGGATCGGCTCCAGGACCCCCTTGTCGCGGATCGAGGCGACCAGGTCGTCGAGGTCTCCCATCGTCGAACGCGGCTGCTCCGGATCGGGCTCGATGGCGGCCAGGGGGATCATCTTCCCCACCGGCGTTTCGTGCCGCGCGGTGAGCTCTTCGACGAAATGGTTGTCGTGGCGCATCTTGACTCGCACCGGGAGGCCACGCTTGCGGATGGGATCGCGGGCAGGGTCAGACACGGCTCAAGACCTCCTCGGAAAGGCGGTAGTACTCGTAGGCTCCGGTCGAGCGCGGCGCGAAGGTGAAGATCGACTCGCGATAGGCCGGGCTTTCCTCCAGCCGGACGCTCTTGGTGATCACCGTCTGGAAGACCTTGATGCCGAAGACCCGCTGGATCTGCTCATAGATGTCCTTGGCGAGCAGCGTCCGTTTGTCGTACATGGTGATCAGGGCGCCGAGGATCTGGAGTTGGGGGTTGGCCCGCACCTTGATCTTGTCGATCGTTTCCAGCAGGTCGTCCGTCCCCTCGAGGGCAAAGTAACTTGCCTGGATGGGGATCAGCACATGGCTCGCCGCCACCAGGGCGTTGACGGTGATGATCCCCAGGGTGGGCGGCGTGTCGATGATCACGTAGTCGAAATCTTCCTGGATCCGTTCCAACTCATCCTTGAGGCGGTAGTGACTGTCGAGCTCGCCGATCAGCTTCGCCTCGATCTTTGCCAGCGCGATCGTCGAGGGGGCGATCGAGAGGTTCTCGATTTTCTCCGCGGGTTTCAGAATGTCGACGAGGTGGATCTGGTCGTCCGTGAGGGCGTCGTACATCGAGAGTCGAAGCTCGTGGATGTCGAGGAAGGACATCGAGCTGTTCGACTGAGGGTCGAGGTCCACCAGGAGGGTCTTTCTCCCCTTACTGGCCAGGGCCGCGGCGAGGTTGATGGCGGTCGTCGTCTTACCGACCCCACCCTTCTGGTTCGTGATGGCAATGATCATAGACGGCGCGGAGTCTAAGGAATGGCCTGCCCCAGGTCAAGGGAACAAACCCGATGTCGGCGCGCCGACATCGGGCATAAACCGCTCATTTTATGAGGCTTCGCCGTGAAGAGGCAGCTCACATCGTCCACTTGCCGAGCTCGTCGGGGCTGATCTCCTCGAGCCACCGTTTGAGCTTGTCCTCGTCGCTGACCTCGGCGGCGAGATCGACCGCCTGGGCCTTCTCGAGCACGGAGCGGAGCACGAAGATCGGCGATCCGGTGCGTAGCGCGAGCGCGATGGCGTCGCTCGGCCGGGCGTCGATCGTCACGTCATGGTCGGAGCTCTGGACATGGATCATCGCGAAGAAGGTGCTCTCCCGCAGGTCAGAGATGACGATCTTCCCGATCCGGCCGCCGAGTTGCTCGATCACCGAGCGCAGCAGGTCGTGAGTCAGAGGGCGCGGCGGCTCGACTCCTTCGAGGCGGAGAGCGATGGCATTGGCCTCGAAGACGCCGATCCAGATCGGTAGGAAGAGCTGGCTGCCAAGGTCGCGGAGGATGACGATCGGAATGTTGGAGGAGGGGTCCAGCATCAGCCCCTTGATCTCCACCTGGAGCTCGTCGTTCGGGTCGCTCGAGTTGCTCATGTCGTATTCTGGGCGCGCCAAGCGGAGAAGGTCAAGGCGCAAAAAACGGCGCGGTGAGCACCGCGCCGTCAGGTAGGGATCGGGTTCCTTCCGAGCCTCAGGGAGATATGGCGGCGGCGGTGCCGAGACGCCTTCCGGCCAGGCTGTAGGGAAAGCCGGCCTCGACCTCGACGTGGGTGGTGCTCCCCAAGGCTGCCGGCTCGCTGCCGGCTTGGAAGTGGACCACGCGGTGGCAGGTGGTGCGGCCGGTCTGCATTCCGGGCTGCTTCCCCCAGCCGGTCACGATCACCTCGAGCTCCTGGCCGACCAGCCCCTCGTTGATCTCACGCTGAATCCCCTCCTGCAACGCGAACAAGCGCTGGAGGCGCTCGTCGGCAACCTCCGCCGGCACGGCTCCATCGAGCCGCGGCGCGGCCGTGCCAGGGCGTGGCGAGTACTTGAAAGCGTAGGTGGCCGAGAAGCGCACCCGGCGCACCAGCTCGAGCGTCTGCTCGAAGTCCTCCTCCGTCTCGCCGGGAAAGCCGACGATGAGATCGGTCGACAGGGCAAGGCCGGGGCGCGCGCCGCGGAGCTGCGCGGCCAGATCGAGGTACTCGGCCGCGGTATAACCCCGCCCCATGCGGCGCAGCACACGGTCCGACCCCGACTGGACCGGCAAGTGAAGATAAGGACAGATGTTGGCCTGCTTCCCCACCTGCTCCACCATCCGCGGCGTGAAGTCGCGCGGATAGGAGGTGACGAAGCGCAGCCGCTGCACTCCCGGAACGCCCGAGACGCGCTCGAGCAGGTCGGCGAAATCCTGATCGCCTCCCGGCTCCCGCCAGTGGTTGACGGTCTGGCCCAGCAGCTCGATCTCCCGGAAACCGTAGTCCACCAGGTGTTCGACCTCGCGCAGGATGTCGGCCAGCGGCCGGCTGCGCTCGGGCCCCCGGGTCTTGGGGACGATGCAGAAGGTGCAGTTCTTGTTGCACCCCTCGACGATCGTCACCATCCCCTTGTATTCGCCGTGGCGGGAGACCGCGTCGATGTCGTAGTGCCGCTCCGCGGGAAAGCCGGTCGCGATCACCCGCTCGCCGGCCCGGCGGCGTGCCATCACATCCTGCAACTCCCCCACCCGCGCCGGCCCCAGCACGAAGTCGAGGTCGGGGACCCGCTCCAGGGCCTGCTCCCCTTCCTGCTGGGCGACGCAGCCGCAGAGGCCGATCAGGAGGTCTTTCCTCTCCCGCTTGAACAGGCGGTATTCGCCCAGCCGCGAGTAGACCTTCTGCTCGGCCTTCTCGCGGACGCTGCACGAGTTGAGCAGGATGATGTCCGCCTCCTCCGGCTTGCGGGTGGGGAGCAGCCCCTGCTGCATGAGCTGGCCGGACATGCGCTGGGTGTCCAGCTCGTTCATCTGGCAGCCCCAGGTCTCGATGAAGAAATGGCGCGGCGGCGTCATCGGCGTCTTCGGCGTCATTGGCCATCCCCATCGGCCGGGTCGCCGGCGTTGCGCGGGTTCTTCAGCTTGTTGTCCTTGTGGTTGTCCCGCGTCTCGCCGGCAGCCGGTGGCGGCCGTCGCGACTGCTCCTTCTCGTCGAGGATCGGGGGCTCGATCGACTGCGCCGGCGGCAGGCCGTCGCGCCCCTTGCTCTGCTCCTTGGTCTGGGGACCCTTTCCCGACGCCTGGCCGGGCTCGTCGTCCTCGCCGTCCCGCAGCCAGCCCGGCAGCACCCCAGCCCTTCTCCCCTCCTCCAGGAAGTCGGCCAGCTCCTGCCGGGCGGCCTCCGTGTCGAGGCGGGCCTGGCGCAGACGGTCGAGCACCCGGTCCCAATCCGGCTTGATCCGGTTGTCGCGCACGAAGAGGTCGTTCTCCATGTAGAACTTCTGGCGCAGCTCGGTCGACTTCTGCTCGAGCGCCTTGACCTCGTCGGCCGACTGGCGCCAGCGCTGGCGGATCTCGAGCCCCCGGCCGCGCCAGTATGCCTCGTCGTGCACGTCGCCGGGCGCCCCTGACGCCGCCGCTTCCGCGGCGCCGGCCTTCGCCGCGCTCCCCTTCTTCTTGGCCTTGGGCGGCGCCATCACGGTGATCTGCCCCTTGCTGGCGTAGCGGGGGAGCGTCTTGTCGTTGATCACCGTGCCGGCCTTGGCGGAATTGGCGCGGCGCTCCTTCTCCGCCTTGGAAGCCTCGATCAGGCTGGGCGGCGCCCCCCCTTCCTCGGTCCCGGGATCGACCACCACCGCGGGCACGGCCGTGTGCTCCTTGCCGGCGACGACGTCCCGCGAGGGGACCGAGTGATTCGTGGCGGAGGGAAGTTCTTGGGGGGTCGAAGCGGCGGGAGCCTTCTGAGCCGGGGGAGCGGTGCGTGCCACCGGTTGGGGAGTGCCACGGCATCCCCCCATCGACAGCGCCAGGGCCAACGTGCCGAGAGAGAGGAGAACCCAACCGGCCTTATGTGCGGCCATAGCGATCCTCCAGCCGGACCACGTCGTCGAGCTCCGGGGTGGAGACCTCGATGATGTCGCAGCCGTCCTCCCCCGCGACCATACGATGGCGGGTGAACGGCTTGATGTGGTACGAATCGCCGCCCCGGAGGCGGGTGCTGACCAGGGCGCCATCCTCCTCCACCACCAGCTCCACTTCGCCGTCGGCGAGATAGAGGGTCTCGTCCTTGATCTCGTGGTACTGGAGCGAAAGGGCGTGGCCGGCGTTGACGTGCAGGACCTTCCCCACGTAGCGGTCGGTGTGGGCGAAGATCAGCTCATAGCCCCAGGGCTTGTCGACTCGGCGAATCGGAAAACGCATCGAAGGTCCTCTCCAAGGTTGATCTCAGGCGCTCACCCGCGAGGAGCGCGAGCATTCGACGAAGGCGTCGAGATGCTCCTGCACCTCGGCGGCGGTGCTGTGTTGCAGACACTGGGTCGCCAGCTCGCTGAGCTCCGAGACGGCGGCCTCCCGCAGCCACGCCTTGACCTCTGGAATCCGTCGCGGGCTCATCGACAGGCGGCGCATGCCGAGGCCGATCAGCATCAGGGCGAAACGGGGGTCGCCCCCCATCTCGCCGCACAGGCTGACCTCGATCCCGGCCGCTCGCGCGCTGTCGACGATGAAGCGTAGCATGCGCAGAATCCCGGGATGAAGCGGCTGGTAGAGGTGCGATACGTGCTCGTTGTTGCGATCGACCGCGATCGAGTACTGGATCAGGTCGTTGGTGCCGATCGAGAAGAAGTCGACCTCGCTCGCCAGCACGTCGGCGATCATCGCCGCGGACGGCACCTCGATCATCACCCCCAGCCGCACGTCGCGGCGGAACGGGACCCCCTCCTCCTCCATCGCCACCATGACCTCGGCGGCGAAGGCGCGGAACTGCCGCACCTCCTCGACGGTGCTCACCATCGGGAGCATGATCCAGAGGTCGCCGTACAGCCCGGCGCGATAGAGGGCGCGGATCTGGCTGCGGAAGACGTCCGGCCGCGCCAGGGTCAGGCGGATGCCGCGCAGCCCGAGCACCGGGTTCTCCTCTTCGGTCGCCATCATCTCGCGCGCCAGCTTGCGCCCACCCAGGTCATAGGTCCGGATGATGGCGGGGTGCGGCGCCGCGAACTCCACCAGCCGGCGATAGATCTCGAAGTGCTCCTCCTCGGTCGGCATGTGCGGGCTCTTCTCGATGTAGAGGAACTCGCTGCGATAGAGCCCGACGCCGGCGGCGCCGAACGGGGCCACCTCCTCGACCTCCTCGGGAAGGTCGATGTTGGCCATCAGGGAGATCTCGACCCCGTCGCGGGTCACCGCTGCGAGCTCCCTCGTCGCCAGCAGGTCGCGGTCGCGCCGGTCGAGCTCTTCCTTGAGGGAGCGGTACTGCAGAAGGATCTCTTCCGAAGGGTGCAGGATCACCTTTCCGGTCTCGCCGTCGATGATCACCGGCACCTCGTCGCGCAGCAGGCTCATCACCCCGGTCAGCCCCGCCACCGCCGGGATGTTGAGCGAGCGGGCGATGATCGTGGTGTGGGAGGTCCTGCCGCCGGTCTCGACGGCGAAGCCGATCACCCGCTCACGGCCCAGCCGGATGGCGTCGGACGGCGTCAGGTCGTCGGCCACGATGACGATGTCGTTCGGCAGCTCCGAGAGGTCGTGATGCGAGATCCCCTGGAGGCTGCGCAGCAGGTGGCGGCTGACGTCGGTCAGATCCTCGCTGCGCTCGCGGATGTAGGAATCGCCCATCTGGGCGAAACGCTCGTCGAGCTCCTCGGCGGTCTTGTGCACCGCCCACTCCGCGTTGACCTGATGGGTGCGGATCCGCTCCTCGACCCGGCCGAGGAACTTGGCGTCGGAGAGCAGCAGCACATGGGCGTCGAAGATGGCCGCGAGATCGCTCCCCAGATCCTCCTCGGCGCGGGCGCGCAGCCGTTGCAGCTCGCCCCGCGCATGGAGGGCGCCGTCGCGCAGGCGCAAGACCTCCTTGTCGAGCTGGCTCTCGGGGACGTGGAGCCTCAGGACGTCCGCGCGGGTCTCGATGCAGATGGCGCGGCCGATGGCGATGCCGCCCGACACCCCCATCCCCTGCAAGACCTGCATTTCGTTGTGAGGCATCAACTCTCCTCGTCGAAACGGTTGGCGATCAGGGTGGTGACGGCCTGCATGGCATCCTCCTCGTCCTGCCCCTCGCAGCGAACGGTTACCCGGCTCCCCTGTCCTGCCGCGAGCAGAAGAACGCCCAGGATGCTCTTGGCGTCCACCTCTTCCCCATCCCTGCACACCATGACCTGGCTCGTGAAACGGCCCGCCGTATGGACCAGCTTCGCCGCGGCCCGCGCATGCAGGCCCAGCCGGTTCACGATCTCCGTCTCACGCTCAATCATGCCGTTTCCCCGCCACGATCTCGACCGGATGCGTCATCTCGCACCGTCGGCCCTCGATCAGCTCGCCCGCCAGGCAGACGCTCTTCTGAGCCTTGGTCTGCAGCCAACGCGCCACCTCTGAAACGTTGGTCTCCTCGTCCTTGATCTGGCAGGCCATCCGCAGCACCATGGGAAGGTTGACCCCAGTGAGGATCTCCACCCTTCCCGGCTCGTAGAAGGTCATGCTGATGTTGCACGGGGTGCCGCCGAACATGTCGGTGAGGATCAACACCCCCTGCCCCTGGTCGAGCCGCGCGAGCGCGGCGGCCACCTTGGCCCGCGCCTCGTCGAATCCGTCGCTCCAGTCGAGCGACAAAGCCTCGAAGCCGCTGAGGCGGCCCGAGATCACGTTCGCGGTGGCGAGCAGCTCGCGAGCCACGCCGCCGTGCGTCAATATCAGTTTGCCGATCATCGCGTTTTCGCTTTACGAGAGCGCCCCTTTTGTCCGTTCCCCAACCATCGATGTTGCCAAAAATTCAATGCATGGGCCTCCGAGACTCGTAACCACCCTCGCCGCCCGGCGATTCCGCCGTCTCCCAGGAAGCTCCCACGGCGCCGGCAGCCGTCGATCCAGCGTCATCGCGCGATATCCCGGTGAATCACCCGGGCCGGCCACCCCTGCACGTCGAGCGCCCTCTTCAGCCGCTCGGCGACCGCCACCGAGCGGTGCCTGCCGCCCGTGCAACCGATGGCGATCGACAGGTAGCTCCGGTTCTCGCGGCGGTAACGGGGCAGCAGATACGCCAGGAGGTCGCCCAGACGCTCCACGAGGTCGCCGAAGTCCGGCTGCCGCTCCAGATACGTGACCACCCCCTCGTCCTGCCCCGTCTGCTCGCGCAACCCGGGCACGAAGTGGGGGTTGGGCAGAAACCGCACGTCGAACAGGAGATCGGTGCCGTACGGAATCCCGTATTTGAACCCGAAGCTTACCAGGGAGACCACCATCCCGGGCTCATCACCGGGATTGCTGGCGAATTCGCGATAGACCTGGCTGCGGATCTCGTGGATCGACCACTCGCTGGTGTCGAACACCATGTCGGCCCGCGCCCGCAGCTCGGCGAGCATCTCGCGCTCGCGGCGGATCCCCTCGATCACCGGCAGGTCGACCGCCAGCGGGTGGGGGCGCCGGGTCTCCGAGAAGCGCCGCACCAGCACCTCGTCGGAACTCTCGAGAAAGAGGAGGCGCGGCTCGATCCGCTCGCGGTCGATCTCGGCGAACAGGCGCGGGAACTCCTCGGCGAAGCCGGGAGCCCGCACGTCGGTCACCACCGCGATGCGATCGACCCCACCCACCAGCTCGAGCGGATTGTCGAGGAAAGTCCGCAGCAGCGGCAGCGGCAGGTTGTCGACCGTGTAGTACGACAGGTCCTCGAAGCACTTGGCGACGACGCTCTTGCCCGAGCCGGAGAGGCCCGTGATGATGACGAGTCTGGCCTTACCGGGAGGAGCCTTTTCGATTTCGTTCAAGCTGGGCCTCGAGTTTGCGGGCGAACTCCCGTGCGGAGTGATGTCCCTGGAGCTTCAGCACGTGGTTGCGCGCCGCGATTTCGACCAGGACGCTGATGTTCCGCCCCATGGCGACCGGCATCCGGATGTAGGGGCAGGGGGTCTCGAGAATGGTGTACAGGCTCTCGTCGAGGCCGAGCCGGTCGTACGCCTGGCCGTCCTTCCAGGGCTCCAGCTCGACCACCAGGTCGATCGTCGTCCGCTCGCGGACGGAGGCGAGGCCGAAGAGGTCCTGGACGTTGATGATGCCGATCCCTCTGAGCTCCATATGGTGCCGCAACGTCCCCTCGCTGTAGCCGACCAGCTCGCCGTTCGGATAGCGCTTGATGTGGACGCGGTCGTCGGCCACCAAGCTGTGGCCGCGGGTGATCAGGTCGAGGGCCGACTCGCTCTTCCCCACCCCGCTCTGGCCGATCAGCAGCACGCCGAGCCCGTAGATCTCGAGCAGCACGCCGTGGACGGAGGTCGAGGGGACCAGATGGTCCTCGAGGAAGTAGCTGATCCCCTTGATGACGGTCGACGACAGGGCCGGCGAGGAGAGGACGGGGACCTCGCGGTTCTGGCAGAGGGTGAGGAAGCCCGGCAGCGGCGGCAGCCCCTTGGTGATGACGAACACCGGGATCGGCAGGGCGGTGATCTGGTCGAGCCGCTCGAAACGCTCTTCCTCACCCAGGGTCTTCAGATACTCGGCCTCGCTCTCGCCGATGATCTGCACCCGCCCCGGCTTGATGTACTCGTAGTAGCCGGCGAAGGCGAGCCCCGGCTTCTGCACCCGCGGGTGGGTGATCGAGTTGTCGAGGTGCGACTGCCCGGAGAGGACGCTGAGGTGGAGATAGCTCAGCTCCTCTCCCAGGAGCTCGGCAACCGGGACGCTATTATTCTCTCGATTATTTTCTCGATGACTGGCGCGATCGTTTTCCATCTCAGTCCTCTTCCCCGCAGAGCAGATCGTACACCGCCGCCGGATCGCGCAGGGCGAGAAGCCTCGCGGCGTTCCCTTTGATCCTCAGCCAGCGCGAGATGGCAGCCAGGCTCCGCAGGTGCTCTTCCGGCGACTCGGCGGGTGACACCACCACGAAGAGGAGCCTCACCGGCTCGCCGTCGGCCGCCTCGAAGTCCACTCCGGCCGGCACCCTGCCGACCGCGATCAGGCCGCGCCGCAGCCCCGGCACCTTGCAGTGCGGGATGGCGACCCCGGAGCCGATCCCGGTCGAGCCCTGCTGCTCGCGCTCCCAGAGCCCCTGGAACAGCTCGTCGGCGCTGCGCACCCCGCCGCGCGCCGCGATCCGCTCGGCGAGGGCGCGCAGCAGCTCCGCCCGTTCCGCCGCCGGGACATCCGGGAAGATCAGATCCTGCCGGACCAGGGCAGCGAGTGACACCCGCGACGCTCCGGCTCTAGAAGATCTGCTTGCGATCGGTCGAGGAGGGGATGTTCAGCTCGTCGCGGTACTTCGCCACCGTGCGGCGGGCGATCTGGATCCCCTCGCGGTTCAGGATCCGCATCAGCTCGCTGTCGGAGAGCGGGCGCTTGGGGTCCTCGGCCTGCACGAGCTGCTCGATCTTGCGCTTCACCGTCAGCGAGGAGATGTTGTCGCCGTACTCGCGGTCGATGCCGCTGTGGAAGAAGAACTTCATCGGGAAGAGGCCGCGCTGGGTGTGGATGTACTTGTTGGAGACCACCCGGCTGACCGTCGACTCGTGCATGCCGATGTCCTCGGCGACGTCGCGCAGCACCATCGGCCGCAGATGCTCGATGCCGCGGTCGAGGAACTCGCGCTGCTGGCGGACGATCGAAGAGGCGACCTTGTAGATCGTCCGCTGCCGCTGGTCGAGGCTCTTGATCAGCCAGACCGCCGAGCGGATCTTGTCCTTGATGAAGGTCTGCGCCTCGCTCTGCCGCCCCTCGCTGCGCATGGTCTGCAGCATGCGGCGGTAGGCGCGGCTGACCCGCAGCCGCGGCAGGCCGTCGTCGTTGAGCTGGATCACGTACTCGTCGCCCACCCGGCGGACGAAGACGTCCGGCTCGATGTAGTGCGGCCGGTCGGTGCTGAATTGGCGGCCGGGGTGGGTCTCGAGGGTCTTGATGATCTCGATCTCCGCCTCGAGCTCCGGCAGGTCGACCCCCAGCTTCTTGGCCAGCGCCGGGAACTGCCGGCGCAGGAAGAGGTCCCAGGCCTCGAAGATCATCCGCCGCGCCAGCGCGTCCGGGGCGATCCCCTTGATGTCCATCTGCAGCAGCAGGCTCTCGCGCAGGTCGACGCAGGCGATCCCGGGAGGATCGAAGGCGCGCACGATGCGCAGCCCCTCCTCGATCTCCTCCAGGGTATAGGCGCGCTCCTCGACCTCCCCCATCGCCTGGATCTCCTCGAGGGTGGCGACCAGGAAGCCGTCGGGGGTGAGGTTGCCGATGATCAGCTCGACGATCTCGCGCTGGCGGGGGCCCACCTCGGCCATGTGGAGCTGCCAGAGGAGGTGGTCGTAGAGGTCCGCCTCGCGGCGCAGGCTGTTCTCAATCGGCGGCTCCTCGCGCTCCTCCATCATCGAGGAGGCGCCGGGGCCTTCCCAGTAGTCGCCGAAGTAGGCGTCGAGGTCGATGTTCTCCATCGACTTCTCGTGGTCGAGCCCGTCGCCGTTGACCGGGGCCTCGGGCGCCGCCTCGACCTCCTCCCGCTGCGGGGTCTCGTCCTCGGTGATGTCCCCGGACTCCTCGAGCACCGGGTTCTCCACCAGCTCCTGGGTGAGGAGCGTGTCGAGCTCCATGCGCGTCATCTGCAGCAGCTTGATCGCCTGCTGCAAAGAAGGCGTCATCACCAGCTTCTGGGACATCCTCAGGGATAGTTTTTGCTCTAACGCCATTCAGCTTCTGCCTACAGAGTGAAGTCTTCGCCGAGATAGATTTTTCGGACTTGCGGGTCTGTCGAGAGCTCCTGCGGAGTGCCGGAGCGTAGGATTTCGCCGTTGTTGATGATATAGGCCCGGTCGGTTATTTTCAATGTTTCCCGCACGTTATGGTCGGTGATCAGGATCCCGATCCCCATCGACTTGAGGTGCCGGATGATCCCCTGGATGTCCAGCACCGCGATCGGATCGATCCCTGCGAACGGTTCGTCGAGGAGGATATACCACGGGCTGATCACCAGGGCCCGCGCGATCTCGACCCGCCGCCGCTCGCCGCCGGAGAGCAGGGCCCCCTTGGTGCGGCGCACTTTGGACAGCCCGAGGTCGGCGATCAGCTGGTCGATCCGCCGCTCCTGCTCGCCGTGCGAGAGGTCGAGGGTCTCGAAGATCGCCCGCAGGTTGTCCTCGACCGACATGCGGCGGAAGACGGACGGCTCCTGCGGCAGGTAGCTGATCCCCCGCTGCGCCCGCAGGTACATCGGCAGCTCGGTGATGTCCTCGTCGCCCAGCAGCACGTTGCCGGAGTCGGGCGGGGTGAGGCCGACCACCATGTAGAAGGTCGTCGTCTTGCCGGCGCCGTTCGGCCCCAGCAGCCCCACGATCTCCCCGGGGCCGACCTCGACCGAGACGTCCTGCACCACCGCCCGGCCGCGATACACCTTGCGCAGGTTGGTGGTCGACAGCTTGCGCGCCCCGTTGGCCTCGGCGACCGCACCGGGGTCCGCCGCCGGCTCCTCGGCCGGAGGGGGCGCGACCGCGGTGGCTGCGGCGTCCGCGGCATCCGCGGCATTCGGTGGCGATCCCTTGCGGGAGGCCAGCATCGACTTCGCCTGCCCGGGCTTCTGACTCACCGGACGACTCATCGCAGTTGTCCGCCCTGGGCGCCACCCGGTTTCGCGGGCGGTTTCTGCGGGACGGGCACGATGGGCGAGGCCGGGACCTCCCCCTCTTGCCCCTGGACGACCGCCCGGCCGCCGTCGAGGTAGTAGAGCACCCGCTTGCCGCGCACCTGGTTGCCGTCCTTGTCGTTCATCACCACCGGCTCGCCGGTGATCTCGATCTGCCGCTGGCTGGTCACGTAGACGGCCTTCTGGCCGTCGATGCGCCGTCCCGCCTTGGGGTCGTTGAGCTTGGTGTCGCCGGTGCAGGTCATCGTCTTCGCCTGATGGTCAGCCCCCAGCACCACCTCCAGCCGCTGGCAGGTCAGGGTCTTCCCCTCCTGGTCGACGCGCACGTTGCCGGTATAGATCAGCACCCCCTCCTTCTGCTGGTACTGGAGATCGTTCGCCGACGCATGGATCGGGCTCGGCTTGCCGGCCGCCCCCGCCCCCGCCCCCGACGCCGCCTTCGCTCCAGCCGTCCCCGGCGGCGTCCCTGCCGGGCTCGCCGACGCCTTGGCCGCCTGATCCGAGGTGGGATACCAGATCGTCTTCACCCCGCCGGTGGCGTTGAGCTGATCGGCCGCCTTGTCCCCCCGCAGCTCGGGGGCCAGCAGCAGGTTCTCGCCCCGCCAGGCCCGCACGTCGCCGCGGAAGATGAACGACGACGGCTGCTGGCGCCAGAACGCCTCCTGGGATTCTACATGCACCGGGCCCTGGCCGTTAGCAAGCGGTGTGCCAGAGAGCGCCGTCTCCTCCACTTTCTGCAGCAGCGCACGGACCCCTCCGCGCGCGTTGACGATCTGCTGGTCGGTGCTGTAGACCATCCGCGGCGCCTCGATGCGCCCGCGGTCGCTGGTGACCACCACCGGCTCGCCGACGAACTCCCCCTTCCCCGCGTCCATGTCGAGGTTGCCGTGGTCGCCCGTGGCGGTGACCCCCGCGCCGTCGTGGTAGACCACGTTGTTGGTGAGGTCGACGGTGGCGAGATGGCCGTCCGGCTTGAAGGTCGCCGACGCCTTCTGTCCGGTCGCCTGGCGCATCGTGGGCTTACCCGCCGGCCGCGCCGTCTCCCGGATCTCGACCCCGCCCAGGGCGTCCGCCGCGCTCAGCACCCCGTCGGCCAAGTCCCCCTCGATGCGGTGGGCGGTGAGGATGCGGACGATCCCGCCGCCGGTCGACTGCATCGTGACCTTGGCATCCCCCGGCGCCTCGAGCTCGACCCGCCGCACCTGGTTCCCCTTCGGCTGCAGGTTGACCGAGAGGTCGCTGCCGTTGCTGAAGTGGACGATGGTCGGCGCCGCTCCCCCGGGCTTGGCAGCGAGCGCCGGCGACGAGGAGTGGGTCTCGCCCGAGATCTCCCAGAAGCCATGCACGAACTGCAGCCCCTTCTCGTCGTCCGAGAGGATGGCGTAGATCCGCTGCGCCGCGAGCCAGTCCTGGCCGTGGCGCAGCATCGCCCCGCCCTCGATGTGGAGCCACTGCTTCGGCCGCTCGTAGTCGAGCCGCTGCGAGGTGAGGAGGACCGGCGGCGTCACCCCGGGCACGCTCTCGACGCGGGCGCCCGATTTGAGGATGTAGTCCTCGCCGCCCAGGTCGACGTCCAGCGCGCCGGCATGCGCCACATACTTGTCGCCGTAGTGGATCTCGACCGGCACGTCACTGGTCACCTGGTTCCCCTTCTGGCGGAGGTTGAGCTGCGCGGTCCGCAGCTCGAGCCCCTGCGGCCCGCGGAGCACGACGTCCCCCTCGAGCTTCCCCTCGTTCGACTCGCGGTTGAAGCTCGCGTTATGGCTCTCGACATGGAAGATCCGCCCCTGGTGGTCCCAGAGGGTGACGGCCACGTGGTCGAGGTAGACCGTCCCCTCCTTGTCGGCCTTCACGCTCTCCCCCTTGATGTGGAAGAGCGGCTTCGACCCCTCGGTGAAGGTGTAGTCGAAGTCCTCGCCGATCAGGGCCATCCCCTTGGCGCCCGGCGTCGCCTTCTCCGGGGCCGGCTTCTCCTTCTTGGGGCCCCCCGCCTTGCCGAACAGGAAGAGGCCGGCGATCGCCGCCACCACGAGCACCAGCACGGTGAGGAGGATTCTGCGGAACGCGGCGACGGGCGAGCGGGCTTTGGTGACCATGCGCGGTGGATTCTAGCGGGATTGGAACCTTGAGCTCTATTTCGCGGTAAGACAGCCGGCGATCAGAGCGGCCGGCTGTCCACCAGCCGCAGCACCGGACCGCCGCGATAGGCGTCGTGCTCGACCGAGGCGAGCACCTCGAAGCTGCCGCGCAGGTCGCGCACCCGCTCCTGCCACTTCCACCCTACCAGCTCGACCCGCGAGCCGTCCTCCCCCCGCGCCCGCGCCGAGAGATGGCCGTTGCCGAAATTCCGCGGCTCCCCCTCGATGCGCAGCGCGCCGGTGCGCAGGAGCGGCCGCGGGTTCCCCTGGCCGTAGGGCTCGAGCGCCGCGAGCTGGGCCACCAGGGCCGAGGTCACCTCGCGCGGCGGCAGATGGAGCTCGTACTCGACGCGGCGGGCGAGGAGTTCGGCCGGCCACGCGCTCCCCGCCGCCTCCCACTCCCCGCGCAATGCTTCGAGGGAGCCGGTCTCGACGGTCAGCCCGATCGCCTGCGCGTGGCCGCCGAACTTCACCATCCGCCCCTTCCAGTCGTTGAGGAAGCCGTGCAGCTCGAGCCCGGGGACCGAGCGCCCCGACCCCGTCGCCGTACCTCCCTCGACGCCGAGCAGCACCACCGGCCGGTGGAGATCCTTCGCCACCCGCCCCGCCGCCACCCCCACCACCCCTTTGTGCCACCCCTCACTCCAGGCGACCAGGATCGGCGGCAGGCCGCCGTCCGAAGCCCGTGTGGCGAACAGCTTCGACGCCTCCTCGACCACCTTCGCCTCCGCCGCCTGCCGCTCGCGGTTCCAGCCGTCGAGCTCGAGCGCCAGCGCCGCCGAACGCACGGCGTCCCGGCTGAGCAGCAGCTCGAGCGCCCGCTCGGGGTCGTGGAGGCGGCCGGCGGCGTTGATCCGCGGGCCGATCCGGAAGCCGATGTCCGAGGCGGTGAACGGCGGCTTCATCCCCGACTGCTGGATCAGCGCCTTCAGGCCCAGCGATTTCGTCCCCGCCAGCGCCGCGAGCCCGAGGGCGGCGATCACCCGGTTCTCCCCCTGGAGCGGCACCAGGTCGGCGATCGTCCCCAGGCAGGCGATGCGCAGCAGGGGCGCCGGATCGAGCGGCTTGCCGGAGCGCGCGGCGAGCGCCAGGGAGAGCTTGAACGCCAGCCCCACCGCCGCGAGCTCGCGGAACGGGTAGGTGCAGCACGCCTGGTGCGGGTTGATGTGCAGCGCTCCGGCCGGCAGCTCACACCCCGGCAGGTGATGGTCGGTGACGATGACGTCGATGCCGAGCGCCTGCGCCCGCTCGACCGCCTCGACCGACGAGCTGCCGCAGTCCGCCGTGACGATCAGGGCGCAGCCGAGGTCGCGCGCCCGCTCGGCATGCACCGGCTGGAAGCCGTACCCCTCGCGCAGCCGGTGCGGCAGGATCGGCTTCGCCGCGATGCCGCAGGCCGTGAGCACGGCGACCAGCAGGGCGGTCGAGGAGATCCCGTCGACGTCGTAGTCGCCGACGATCGCCACCGTCTCCCCGCGGTCGCGGGCCGCCAACAGCCGGGCGACCGACTCCTCCATCCCGGCGAGCAGGAAAGGGTCATGGAGCTGATCGAGGGATGGGTGCAGGAAGCGCTCGGCCCCCTCCGCGTCCGCCACCCCGCGCCGCGCGAGGAGGGCCGCCAGCCACGGCGCCACCCCGGCCGCCTCGAGGCTCGCCGCGCTCTCCGGCACCGCCGCAGCCACCCACTCCGTCGGTGCCAGGGGGCTATCCTTCGTCGTGGGCCCCGAGGGCCCGGAACTTCTCGTAGCGGCGGGCGATCAGCTCCTGGGTCGACAGGCGCAGCAGCTCGTTCAGGGCGCGCTCGATGGCGTCCCCCACCCGGTGGCAGCTGGCGCCGGGGTCGGTGTGCGCGCCGCCCGGAGGCTCGGGGATGATCTCGTCGACCACCCCCAGCGCCAGGAGGTCCGGCGCGGTGAGGCGCATCGCCTCGGCCGCTTCGTTCTTGCGATCCTGGTCCTTCCAGAGGATGGCGGCGCACCCCTCGGGGGAGATCACCGAGTAGGTGGCGTACTCGAGGATGAACACGCGGTCCCCGACGCCCAGGGCGAGCGCGCCGCCGCTCCCCCCCTCGCCGGTGATGGTGACTACGATCGGCACCTCCAGCGCGGCCATCTCGATCAGGTTGCGGGCGATCGCCTCGGCCTGCCCGCGCTCCTCGGCGTCGAGCCCCGGGTAGGCGCCGGCGGTGTCGATGAAGGTGAGCACCGGCAGCCGGAAGCGCTCGGCGAGCTTCATCACCCGCAGCGCCTTGCGGTAGCCGTCGGGGCGCGGCTGGCCGAAGTTGCGGTAGATCCGCTCCTTAGTGTCGCGTCCCTTCTGGTGGCCGATCACCGCCACGCTCCGCCCGCGGAACTCGGCGAGCCCGGCGACGATCGCCGGATCGTCGGCGAACGCCCGGTCCCCGTGCATCTCCACCCAGTCGCTCATCAGGCAGTCGACGTAGTCGAGGGTATACGGGCGCTCCTGATGGCGGGCCACCAGGGTCTTCTGCCAGCGGTTGAGGTTGCCGTAGACGTCGGCGGTCGACTTCCGGAGCGTGGAGCGCAGGCGCTCGAGCTCCTTCTCCTGACCGCCGCCCGGAGGGAACCCCTCCAGCTCTTCGATCTGGCGCCGCATCTCGTTGAGAGGTTCTTCGAAAAAGGAGTCGGAGGACTGCATGGCGTCTCGCAACCTAGCAAAGCCCCGCCCGGAGGTCAACGTGAGGCCGAACCCTCATGTATCACCTCAGAGGTATCGCTTGAGAGATTGTCGGCGCGCCGACATCCTTAGGAGACCAGGCAGCCTCAGCTTGGCCGGTTCCCGATTCCCGCGACATTGCCCGTCCCCACGAGCCCTGCCGTATACTTCCTCCATGGCCGAGCCCGTCCGCAAGCTGCCGGCCGCCGGGGAGCCGGAGACCTCTCCCGCGAGCGCCGACCCCTTCCGTTATGGAACGCGATGGCGGCGCGTCCGCCTGCCCAACGGCCAAGTCACCGAGCAGCCGATTCCGTTGACGCCGGAAGACCTTCTCGATCCCGAGCTCGGAGACGAAGTGACCCAGAGCGGACCGCACAGCCTCGTCGCCACGACCCTCTTCGACCTGCTGACCCGCTGGTTCGCCGCAACTGCGGACGTCCTGGTCCTCTTCGACATGAAGATGATCTGGGGGATTCCCGGTCTCCCCAACCCTTCGCCGGACATAGCCATAATCCGCGGCATCCACGAGAAGGATCGGAGCCGGTCGATCTTCAAGGTCGCCGAGGAAAGGGTCCGGCCCTGCCTGATCCTGGAGATCGTCTCCAACTCCGACCCCGAGGTGCGGAGGAACGACTACGAAAGGAAGGTGGAGATCTACCAGCGGGCCGGGATCCCGGAGTACCTGGTCGTCGATCCTCCTTCCTCCCGGAGGATCGCCTCGAGCTGACCGGATATCGTCTCGCGTCCGATCGGCGGTATCGGAAGATCGAGCCCGATGCGCAGGGCCGGCTCCACTCCGAGACGACCGACCTCTTCTTTGCTCCTTCCGAAGACGGACGTTCGGTGCGGATAGCCGATGGAGCGACGGGCCGGTGGCTTCTCACCGCCAGTCAGGAAGAGGCGGCTCGCCGCGCCGCCGAGGCCGAAGTCGCACAGCTTCGCGCCGAGTTGGAACAGCTCAGGATGCATGCCGAGAAGGCCGATTCCCATGGCTGAGCCCGTCCGCAAGCTGCCGGCCGCCGGGGAGCCGGAGACCTCTTCCGCGAGCGTCGACCCCTTCCGCTATGGAACCCGCTGGCGGCGAGTCCGCCTGCCGAATGGCCAAGTCACCGAGCAACCGATTCCGTTGACGCCGGAAGACCTCCTCGACCCCGAGCTCGGAGACGAAGTGACCCAGAGCGGACCGCATTTCAATTATTTCCTTCTACTGGCCAATCTCCTGAGAGGGCACTTCGAGTCCCGCGATGACGTTCTGGTCGCCGGCGACATGAAGATCTTCTGGGGGATTCCCGGCCTCGCGAATCCGGCTCCCGACATCGCCGTCATTCCGGGAGTACGCCAGAAGGACGATCCGGATCGCGGAAGCTTCGATGTCCTGAAGGAAGGGGCTCGCCCCTCTCTCATCATCGAGGTGGTTTCGTCTCTCGACTCCGAGGTCCGCCGGAATGATTATGAGAAAAAGGTGGAGATTTACCGGAAGGCTGGAGTGGCGGAGTATCTGATCCTCGACCCTCCAACTTCGGCCACGAAGGGTCTTCTCCTCCTCACCGGCTATCGGTTGGGTAGCGACGGACGGTATCGTCGAATCGAGCCTGATTCGGAAGGGCACCTTCTCTCCGAGACCACGGCCCTCCGATTCGGTGTTGAAGAGGACGGGAAGACTCTCGCCATTCTGAATGCCGAGACGGGAGAGCGGCTGCCTTCTCCGGACGAACGAGCCAGGAATGCCGAGGCCGAAGTCGCGAGGCTGCGAGCGGAATTGGCGCAGCTCTGGAAAACCGAAGCCGAATAAGAATCGCAAAGCCCCGAAGGGGCGACAGCATAAAGCCTGGGGCGTAAGCCCCAGGGAATCCGCCCCAACCCAATTCCAGCCCCGAAGGGGCGGCAGCAGACCGATTCGAGAGGGTCTGCTGTCGCCCCTTCGGGGCTATCGGATTCAGACTGGAACCAGCACCTGGGGCTTATGCTATCGCCCCTTCGGGGCTTTGCCTCGGAGATCCCCGGGATAGCTCCCCATCTTCAACGCCAACCGAGAAAAGACGTCTCTCTTCTGTGGCTCTGCCGCAGGGCTGGTTTCTCTGTCGCGACGCCAGCATCTCTGACGCAGAGTTAATCGCTCTGCCGTAAATCCATGGAGTTTCCTTGAAACCTCCAGATCTGGCGCAGAGTAAGAATTCCTGGCGCGAGATAATAAGCTCTGGCGCAGACTAAGAAGAGCTGCCGCAGGATAAGGATCTCCGTCGCAAAATTAGAATCTCTGCCGCGAAACAAGGAGAGCCGTCGCGAGGCAAGAATCTCTGCCGCAGGGCAAGCAGCGCTGTCGCGAAGTGAGAATCTCCGCCGCCAATCAAACAGAGCTGCCGCAGGGTAAAAGTCTCTGGGGCGAAGCCAAGAGAGCCGCCGCAAAGTTTCCAGATCTGTCGCGAAATAAGAAGCCCTGTCGCGAAGCAAGAATCTCTGCCGCGAAATAAGAGTCCCTGCCGCAATGTCCCGGGAAGCGAAGCCCGCGGAGAAGCCTCGCGACAACCCGGCGGACTTCGCGTCAGAGAAGCTGCTGCGGATCGATGTCGATGACGAGGTCGTAGCCGGGGTTCTTCGGCAGGACTTCTTTCAGCATGCGGTGGAGACCGCGCCCGTCGGCCGAACGGGCGAGCAATTGGAAGCGCCATTCGCCGCGCAGGCGCTCGAGCGGCGCGGGGGCGGGCCCGGAGAGGCGGACGGAGCGGGCGAAGGGGTGGGCCGCGAGGTCGGCGGCGAGGGCGGAGATCAGCGACCAGGCGCGGTCGCGGTTCTTGTCGCGCACCAGGAGCTGCACCATGCGGGTGTACGGGGGATAGTGGAAGACGCGGCGGAAGCGCATCTCCTCGCGGGCGAAGCCCTCGTCGTCCTGGCGCAGCGCGGCCTGGATGGCGTAGTGGTCGGGATGGTAGGTCTGGATCACCACCCGGCCCGGGTGCTCTCCCCTCCCCGCCCGGCCGGCCACCTGGACGAGCAGGTTGTAGGTGCGCTCGACGGCGCGGAAGTCCGGGAAGCTCAGGTAGGCGTCCGCCGCCAGCACGGCGGTCAGCGCCACGTTTGGGAAGTGGTGCCCCTTCGACACCATCTGGGTGCCGATCAGCACCTGGATCTCGCCACGCTCGAAGCGCTCGAGCAGAGCGGCCGGGCCGCCGGGGCGGCGGGCGGTGTCGCGGTCGAGGACGTCGACCGTGACGCCGGGGAAGAGCTCCTTGAAGTCCTCCTCCACCCGCTCGGTGCCGGCGCCGATCGGCTCGAGCGCCTCCTCCTTGCAGGTCGGGCAGACCTTGGGGGTGGGGATCATCGAGCCGCAGTAGTGGCAGACCAGCCGGCGGTCGCGGCGGTGGAAGGTGCGAGGCAGGCCGCAGTCCTCGCAGCGCAGGTCCTCGCCGCAGGCGCGGCAGAGGAGCATCGGCGAGTAGCCGCGCCGGTTGCGCAGCAGGATCACCTGGTCGCCGTCGGCGAGCGTCTGGCGGATTTCCGCTTGCAGCCGCTCGGTGAAATGGATCTCCCCCGGCCGGCGCGAGACCCCGGCTTCGCGCAGGTCGACCAGGATCCCCGTGGGGAGCGTCCCCTGGCCGGCGCGCTCGGTCAGCAGGAGGAGCTCCACCTTGCCGCGCTCGACATTCCAGCGGCTCTCGAGGCTCGGGGTCGCCGAGACGAGGAGGGCCGCGGCGCCGGCGTCGCGGCCGCGGACGAGCGCCAGGTCGCGGGCGTTGTAGCGCGGCGAGAGCTCCTGCTTGTAGGAGGTGTCCTGCTCCTCGTCGACCACGATCAGGCCGAGGTCGACGACCGGCGCGAAGAGGGCCGAGCGGGGGCCGAGGACGATGCGCGCCTCGCCGCGGCGGACCCGCTCCCACTCCTGGTGCCGCTCGCCCGTCCCCATCCCGGAATGAAGGATCGCCACGTGATCGCCGAAGCGGCGCTCGACGGCGCGGGCGAGAGCGGGGACGAGCGAGATCTCGGGGACCAGCAGGATCGTCGACCGGCCGAGCGCGAGCGCCGCCTCGGCGGCGCGCAGGTAGACCTCGGTCTTGCCCGAGCCGGTCATCCCCTGGAGGAGCAGCGGCGCGAACTCGCGGCGCTCGAGGACGCCGGTGAGGCGGTCGAGCGCGTGCGCCTGATCCGGACGGAGGTGGATCTCGGGCGGTGATCCGGGGGTCCCGGGCGCCGCGTTCATCCGGTGGCGGTCGAGCGAGAGGCGTTCGATCTGGGTGAACTGGCGGAGGACGCCGAGCGCGACGAGGCGGCGGACCACGGCCGGCGTGCAGCCGACGGCGTCCGCCACCTCGGCCGTGGTGGCGGGGCGGCCGATGGCGGCGAGGTACTGCACGACCTCCTTGCCGGCGGCCGAGCGGCCGGCCTTGGCGAGATGGCCGGCGATCTCCCCCGGCGCCAGCTCGACGGCGTTGACGTAGCGCGCCGAGCGGGCGCGGTGCTCCTCGCTGCCGACCCGGCCGCTCTCGCCGAGGGTGGCGAGGACGGCATCCAGATCCGGGACCGACTCGGGATGATCGGCGAGCCGCGACTGCAGCTCGGCGACGGTGATCTTCCCGCCGTCGCGCAGCGCCGCGAGGACGGCCGTCTCCCCCGACGTCCGTGGCAGGGCAAGAGCGCCGGCGTTGGTCAGCCAGATCTTGCGGTCCCCCCAGGGCGGCAGATCCGAGGGGAGCATGGTGCGGACGACCTCGCCGAGCGGCGACAGGTAGTAGTCGGCGGTGAAGCGGGCGAGCTCGAGGAGGTCCGGGGTGAGCACCGGCTCGCGGTCGAGGATCTCGACCAGCGGCCGCAGCGTCATCCCCTCCGGACGGCGAGCATGGACGTCGACGATCAGCCCGGTCAGCCGCCGGCGGCCCATGAGGACGCGGGCGCGCACCCCTGGCCGCGCCTGCGAAGCCCACGCCGCCGGCACCTCGTAGGTGAGAGGGTCCGGCAGGGGGAGGGGCAGGGCGACGTCGGCGAGGAGATCAGGCATGGGAGGTATCGAAGCCGGTAGCAGCAAGGATTATCGGTATCCTGTCAGGGAGAGGCGCTTTTCTCCTCCCCCGTACTCGGGGGAGGCAGGGAGGGGGCGTTCCGGAGTCCGGCACGCTTCCTTGTCCGGTACGTTGCGAACCCCCTCCTGACCTCCCCCGAGTACAGCGGAGGAACAAAGCTCCCTGCGAGAGGAGTTGCCGGAATTATCTATAAGAGGGCGCCCTCTGGGGAGGAAAAACAGCCTACTTTGGTCCCCGCTTCCGGCACTCCTCCGAGCAGAACACTTCCCCTCCCCCGCCCGCGCGCTTCAACGCCCGGCTCGCCGGGAGGTAGGCGCCGCAGGCGGCGCAGGCGACCAGCGTCTCGGTGGCGGCGGCGCGCGGCGGCGGGACCTGGGCGCGGGGAGGCGCGCCGACGGCGGCGCGGAGCTGGTTGGAAAAGCTCTTCACCGCCAGACGGAGGATGAAGAGGAGGAGGAGGATGCCGAGGAGCCGGGTCACGGGACCTCAGGTGCGCTGGCGGGCCACGGCGTCCGCCAGCTTCTTGACGTCCGGATTGGCCGGCTGCATCTGCTGGAGCTGCGCGAGCACCTGATGGGCGCGGTCGAGCTTCTTGAGGTCGAAGGCGAGCACCACGACCTCGTTGTAGTAGGACTGCCAGTGATCCGGCGCCACCTTCTGGGAGCGGTGGAACTGGTCGAGCGCCTGGTCGAACTTCCCCGTTCCGCGGTAGGTGATGCCCAGGTCGGTCATCACGTCCGGATCGCCCGGCTTGAGCTCCAGGTAGTGGCTGTAGAGCTCGGCCGCCCGCGCCCAGTTCTGGATGTCGAAGTTGAGGTCAGCCAGCTTGCGCACCGCCTGGGCGTCGTTGGGATTCTTCTCCACGAAGTCGCGGAGCTGCTGGATCTCGGCCATCGCCGGTCCGCCCTGACCGGCGGCGGCACCGGCGGGCGCGCCGTCAGCTCCCGGCGCCGCGCCGCCCCCCATGGCCCCCGAGTCGGCGACCCGGGCGTCGGTCGGTCCTCCCGCCGGTCCGCCGGCTCCTCCGGCGTCGTCGCCGGTGGCGATCTGCGCCCGCAGCGCCGGCGTCAGGCGCGGCGGCTGGCGGGTGGCCATCGCCTCGAAGAGCAGATAGGCGGAGACGAAGCCGATCAGCAGGCCCCCCATCAGGAACAGCAGATTGTCCTTGTTCAAGAGATCAGCTCCCGCTTTCCCGCACGGCGGTCCACTTGCCGCGCGTGGGTTGTCCCGTCACCAGCTCGTTGGTCCCCCAGGTGCCGTCGTCGATGCGATTGGTGCCGAGGGTCCCCTCCCAGAGGCTGTCCGCTCCCCCCTGGGCGTCGATCCGCTCGAGGCGGAGATGACCGCCGGCCAGGGTCCCCCGGAAGGAGCCCGTCCCGCCGCCGTCGATCGCGTACGTCCCGCTGACCACCGTGCCGTTCAAGCGCAAGTTGAAGGTCGCGGTGAAGTTCTGCGGCAGGACGGTCACCCGCCAGCGCCCGGTGAGCGCGTCGGCAGGGCGGGCCGGGCCGCTGTCCCCCTCGAGCACGGCGATCCGCCGCATCCTCTCCTGGAGGTTCTCGAGCTGGGTGTTGAGCCGCATCTCCGCGGTGTGGGCGGCCTCGTGGGCGGCGGCGAGCTGGTCGCGCAGGGTCTCGAGGGTGCCGAGCGACATCGCATCGGAGGCCAGCGCCTGGTCGAGCCGCCCGAGGACGGCCGACACCTGCTCGCGGGCCCGCCGCTCGCGCTCGCGGATCTCGTTGTAGCTCACCAGGTCGAGCGACAGCAGCCGCCGCTCGAGGCGGAGCTCCGTCTGCACGCTGGCGGGGGCGGAGCTCGGCGCCGGATCTTGAGCTCTCGCCGCGGGCGCGATCAGGAGGAGAAGGAAGAGGGAGGTCCAGCCTGGAAGGAAGCGGGTCATGAGGGGAGGATTCTATCAGGGACGAGCACGGACGGGCACGGACTGACACGGACGGCCTCCAGCGCTGTCCGTGTCCGTCCCTGTTCGTCTGTGCTCGTCCGTGTCTTTGCCCAAAAGAAAAAGGCCGCTCCGGAGAGCGGCCTCAAGAGGTTTCCGCCGACGGCGGCAACCGGCTCTAGCTGGCGGTCTTGGCAGTTCGCGACCGCTTTTCGAGACTGCTGTTGAGCGACTGCTCGACCAGCTCCTCGGCTTCCCGCTCGCTGATCCCCTTGACGTGGGCGACCTCGCTGACGATGAAGTACTTGGCGCGCTCGAACATCTTTTTTTCACGGAAGGAGAGGCTCTTGCGCTGGGAGACGAGTCGGAGGTTCTTGAGCACCTCGGCCACATCGGTGAGGCGGCCGGTCTTCATCTTGTCCAGGTTCTGTTTGTAGCGCCCCTTCCAGTCCTTGTAGGTGTCGATGTTGCCGTCCTCGAGAATGTCGAAGAGCGCCCGGACCTCGCGGGTGTGGCACAGGGGGCGCAGGCCCACCAGCTCGAGGTTGGACTTCGGCACCATCACTTTGGAGTTGTTGGCGAGGAGGCGGAGGTGGAAGTACATCTGTTCCACTCCATCCATATGCCCGGGCTCGATCTTCTCGACCAGGCTGACGCCGTGGTTGGGGTAAACCACCTTCTGACCGACCTTTAATGTCACGTCGAGACCCCCTTGAATTGAGGCACGATAGAACAGGAGTTGCGGCAAGTAAGTCGCTGAGGGACTTCCGCTTACGTCGCTTGTTATACACCGGATTCAGGGTCCCCGTCAACTCCGTCCTCTCCGGAGGGATGAAACGGGGGTGTCACAAAGCGTCGATCGGAAGGCGAAAGGGGGTGTGGTTGACACCCCGGAGGGGAGCCCCTAGGATTCCCTCTCGGTCCAGCCGGAGTGGCGGAATGGCAGACGCAGCGGACTCAAAATCCGCCGCCCCTTGCGGGCGTGTGGGTTCGACTCCCATCTCCGGCACCGACCCTCCCCGCGGTATCTCGTGACTGAAACAGACGACTGAACGGACGGCTGAAGCAAGGGGCAGGGCGGGCGGACCTCCCGGCCCCTCGCGGCCTGATCGCCTTCCTTACATCTTCTTCTTGGTGTGGGTCACGTCCACGCGGGCGGCCGTCTTGTCCGAGCCCTCCTCGGTGAACGAGACCCGCGCGTCGTCCCCGACCTGCAGATCGGCGAAGGTGATCTCCTTGCCGGCGCCGCGGAACTTGGTCGAGGCGTCGGTCTTGAAGGTCGAGGTGTCGTTGCCGTGCTTGACCGTGAAGGTCTGAGCAGTGGCGTCGATCGAGGCGATGTCGCCGTGCATCCGGTGGTACTGCTTGGCGGTGGCGGCGCTCTTGCTGTCCGCGGCCGAAACGGTGGTGACGGCGGCGCCGCCGACCAGGAGAAGGGCCAGACCGAAAATCAGATGCTTGTGCATGGGGAGGTCTCCTCGGAGCGAAGGCATCACCATTGACGCCTTCCGTGGGTTGAAGCTCTCCCGAAGAATTTTGCAAAGCCCTTGCCAGCGTGGGGCCGGCGAGGGGGGCTACTCGTAGCGCAGGGCGTCGATCGGATCGAGCCGCGAGGCCTTGGCGGCCGGATAGATGCCGAAGAAGACCCCCACCCCGGCCGAGAAGCCGATGGCGATGCCGACCGCCCACAGGGGGACGTGGGCCGGCGGGAAGCCGGGAATGAGCTTCGAGACCATCACCCCCAGCCCGTAGCCGAGGGCGAGGCCGATGCCGCCGCCGATCAGCGACAGGGTGACCGCCTCGATCAGGAACTGGATGAGGACGTCCTGGCGGCGCGCCCCGACCGCCTTGCGGACCCCGATCTCGCGGGTGCGCTCGGTGACCGACACCAGCATGATGTTCATGATCCCGATGCCGCCGACGAGCAGCGCGATGCCGACCACGCCGCCGACCACGGCGGTGACGCTGCCGAGGATCTTGTTGACCGTGTTGAGGATCTCGTCCTGGGTCTGGATCTCGAAGTCGTCCGGCTCGCTGCTCGGGATCTTGTGGCGCTGGCGCAGCAGGCGGGTGATGCCGTCCTTGACCTGCTCGACCTTGTCGGCGCTGGTCGCCTGGAGGCGGATCTGGATCTGGTCGGCGGCGTTGCGGCCGAAGAGGACGACCCCCGAGCTGAACGGCACGTAGACGATGTCGTCGAAGTCCATCCCCAGGTTCTGCCCCTTCTTCTCCATCACCCCGATCACCGTCGCCGGATAGACGTCGAGGTAGATCTCCTTGCCCAGCGGATCGGGGCCGAGGTTGAGCTCGTCGGCGATCTTGGGGCCGATCACCGTCACCTTGCGGTGGTTGTCGATGTCGATCTGCGAGAAGAAGCGTCCGCGGTCGACCGTCTGGTTGGTGACGTCCTGGTAGTTCTCGGTGGCGCCGATCATCATGAACGGGGTGTGCTTCCTGTCCTTGTACTTGACCGACGCCCGGCCGAGGACGAAGGGGGACATCATCTTGACGCCGGGGATCTTCTCGGCGATCGCCTGGCCGTCGTCGTAGGTGAGCTTGACCTGGCGGGCGGCGAGCCCCGGGATGTTGCTGCGGTCGGTCTTCGCCGACACCGCGATGAAGGTGGCCCCCACCCCCTGGAGCTGCTGGGTGATGGTGTACTGGAGCCCCTGGACGATCGACACCACGGCGATCACCGCCGCGACGCCGATGATGATTCCGAGGGTGGTCAGGATCGAACGCATCAGGTTGGCGCGGAGGGCCGCGAGGGCGATGCGGAAGTTTTCGAAGAAGACCACGGCGTTTCCTGCTTTCGGGCTTCAGGCCGGAGAGGCGGTCGGAGTGGCCGGGGCGGCCGGGGTGACCGCCTCGGCCCGCGCCGTCGGCTGGTCGGAGATCACCTTGCCGTCGCGCAGCATCACCTTGCGCCAGGCGTGCTCGGCGATGTCGGGCTCGTGGGTGACGAGGACCACCGTGTTGCCGCTCTGGTGGAGCTCGTCGAAGAGGTTCATGATGTCCTCCGAGGTCGCCGAGTCGAGGTTCCCGGTCGGCTCGTCGGCGAGCAGGATCGACGGCCGGTTGACCAGGGCGCGGGCGATGGCGACCCGCTGGCGCTGGCCGCCGGAGAGCTCGTTGGGCATGTGGGTCATGCGCGCGCCGAGCCCCACCTTCTCGAGCGCGGCCTTCGCCCGCTCCTTGCGCTCGGCGCGGGTCAGCCCGGCGTAGATCAGCGGCAGCTCGACGTTGTGCAGGGCGTCGGTGCGGGAGAGCAGGTTGAAGGTCTGGAAGACGAAGCCGATCTCCTTGTTGCGGATGCCGGCGAGCTGGGTGTCGTCGAGCTCCTGGACGGCGGTGTCGTTGAGGATGTAGCTGCCGGAGCTCGGGGTGTCGAGGCAGCCCAGGAGGTTCATCAGCGTCGACTTGCCGCTCCCCGACGAGCCCATGATCGCCACGTACTCCCCGCGCTCCACCGTCAGGTCGACGCCGTTCAGGGCGTGCACCTTCTCCGCCCCCATGTCGTACACCTTGTAGACGTCGCGCAGCTCGATCAGCGGCATCAGGAGCCCTTCTTCGCGGGGGTCGTCCCCTGGGTGTCGCTCTTCCGGTCCTCGTCCTCGCTGGTCACGCTGACCTCGACCGCGTCGCCGTCCTGGAGGTCGCGCAGCGTCCGGTAGGGGCCGGTCGCCACCTTCTCCCCCGCCTTGACGCCGGAGGAGAGCTCGACCCGGGTCTCGTCCGAGATCCCGGTGGCCACCGGCCGCTGGTGCGCCTTCCCTCCCTCGACCACGAAGACGACCTTGATCTCCTTGGCGTCGTCCTTGGCGCCGACCGGCTGGCGGTCGACGATCGCCTGGATCGGCACCACCAGGGCGTTGGTGTGCGCGGCGGTGTTGATCTCGGCGCGCACCGACATGCTGGCGCGCAGGTCGGCGTCCGGCTTCTCGAGCAGGACCTTGACCTTGAAGAAGGTGACGTCCGGCTGGTTGGCGCGGTTGTAGCCCGAGCTGCCGACCTCGACCACCTTGCCGCGGTACTCCTTGGCGGGGAGGGCGTCGACGCGCAGGATGGTGGGCTGGCCGAGCTTGACGGCGACGATCTCCGTCTCGTCGACGTCGACCTCGGCGAGGATCTCCGACATGTCGGCGATCGTCGCGATCACCGAGGCCGAGTTGTTCATCGTCCCGGAGACCACCACCTCCCCCTCCTTGGCGTTCAAGGTGATCACCCGCCCGGTCAGCGGCGCGTAGATCGTCGTCTTGGTGAGGTCGTCCTGTGCCTTGATCAGGTTGGCGTCGGTCTGCCGCACCGCCTCGTGGGCCGAGTCGAGGGCCAGCCGGGCGGAGGTCTCGGCGAGCTGCGCCGCCTCGAGATCCTGCTGCGTCGAGATCCCCTCGCTGCGCAGCTTCTGGGCGCGGGCGAGCTTGACCTTCGCGTCGGCGAGCGAGACCTCCGCCTGCTGCACCGCCGTCTTCGAGCTGCGCAGCTGCGCCGCCCACTGGTCGCGCACGGCGAGGAACGCCTGCTCCTCGAGATGGAGGAACGGCTTCCCCCGCTCGATGACGTCCCCTTCCTGGACGTAGAGCTTGTCGATCTTGCCGACCACGTGGGCCGAGATGTTGACCTTGATCCGCGGCTGCAGCTCCCCCGTCGCCTTGACCACCTGCGCCACGTCGCGCCGCGCCACCTCCTCGGCATACACCTTGGCGCCCTTGCCACGCCCCTGGGCGCGCAGGCTGGCGAACACGATGCCGCCCAGCGCCAAGAGCACCACGGCCCCGATGAGAAATTTCTTCACGCCAGCTCCCTTACCCCAAGTGATGAGCGATCAACCGAAAACCGCCGCCCACCCGACCTTGGCGGCGACATAGAGGACCCACAACACCAGCGTCACGCTGGCCGCCGTCGCCGTCGAGACCTTGGCGGTGAGGCGATAACCGACGATGAACAGGGCCAGGGTCCACAGCGAGAAGAAGTCGAGGCTCGACAGCAGGGCCTTCACGGCAGGGCCGGTCGACTCGGGCGCGAAGGCGCCGAGGTTGGAGGCCAGGATCCCGCCGCCCTGGGCTTCCTTGACGGAGATGTGCTGGCGGCTGAGCAGCAGCGGCAGCGTGAGCAGCGCAGCCACCAGCCCCGGGACGTAGGCGTGCATCGTCGTCGCGAAGCTGGTCTTGAACGGGATCTCGCTGCCGCCGAAGAAGCGGAAGGCGGCCAGGAAGAGGGCGGCGACGATGAGGTCGACGATGGCGATGAGGACCGGCACCAGCCAGACGACGACGGCGCCGACCTTCCGCCCCATCGCGGCAGCCTGCTCCACCTGCTCGGGAGAGGCGTTCCCCCCCTGGCGCTTCTCCATCTGTTCCTTGACCATCTGGCGCATGCTGTCCGGGTCGATCCGCTGGTTGGTCAGCACCCCGACGCAGGTGCTGAGCACCATCACGACGATCAGCACCGTCCCCCAGGTCGGCCGCTCGGCGATCGACCGGAAGGTCTTGACGGGCGCGACCAGGACGCCGATCAGGCGCCCGAAACCGGAATCCTCGAGAGCGGCCATGGCGGTTACCTCCGCGGTTCGCCGGGGAGCATCCCACGGCGGAAGCTGAAGCGTTGCGCACGGTAATCGGGCGCCAGCGGATCGTCGACGACGATCCCCTCCTGATCGAGCAGGCGGCCGATCGAGCGGTAGTACTCGGCGAGGGCGGTCCGGTAGTTGACCGTCGCCGTGACCTCCTGGCTGCGGGCCTGGGTGAGCTGATCCTGGATCTGGGTGATCTGGAACGCCGTCGACATGCCGTTCTCGTAGCGCTTCTTCTCGGCGTCGAGGTTCTTGTCCTGGAACTCGCGGGCGATCCGGGCGGCGTCGATCGCCTTGATCGCCGTGTCGAGCCCGCGGGCGGCGCGCCGCACCTCGGTCTCCACCACCTTCTTCTCCTGCTCGTAGAGCTCGGCGTTGCGGTCGACGTCGATGTTGGCGATGGCGCTCTGCGCCCGGGCGGCGCGGTTCTGGATCGGATACCTGAAGCTGAGCGCCGCCGACCAGGAGCGGAAATCGAGGCCGGAGATCTGCCCGAAAGCGTCGTTGAACTGCAGGCCCGTCCCGTTGTAGCCGTAATGGACGCTCAAGCCCAGGGTCGGCTTGGTCAGGCCGCGGTAGTACTCGGCGTCGAGCTTGGCCTGGTTGAGGTGCAGCAGGTCGGTGTGGAGTTCCGGACGCTGGTCGAAGGCGATCTGGAGGGCCTCGTCGACATGGGCGGTGACCTTCTCGTCCGTCTTGGGGTCGCTGGTCGGCACGATCGGCGTCTCCCACAGCTTCCCCGAGGGGAAGTTCATCAGCTGCCGCAGGGTGTCCTCGGCGTCGCCGACGGCGGAGATCGCCTGGATGATCGCCTCGTCGCGGGTGGCGATCGCCGCTTCGCTCTGCGTGATGTCGAGGGGGGCCAGCGTCCCGACCTGGACCTGGATCCGGTTGCGGTCGTTGAGGTCCTTGGCGAGTTGGAGGCTCTCGCGGGCGACCCCGAGCTGCTCCCGGTTGTTGACCAGCGTCCAATAGGCGTTCACCACCGCCTGGGTGATGGTGGTGACCTGAAGCCGGAAGTCCTGGCGGCTGATCTGGCTGTTGGTCTGCGCGACCAGGATGTTCCGCTCGGCGGCGAGCTTGCCGTAGCCGTTGAGGAGGGGCTGGTCGAGGACGAAGTCGATCCCCGTGCCATAGGTCGGATCGATCGGCAGCCCGGTTGCCGTCCGGGCGAACGGGAGGTAGGTGTTGTCGACCCCCACCTGCAGGCTGCCTCCCGTCGGCAGGTTCTGGGCGAGGCCGAACGTGAAGCCGCTCGAGCGCCCCTGCGCGGTGAAGGTCGTCGGGTCGATCACCGCCCCTTCCCGGTCGGTGGTGCTCAGCGTTCCGGTCAGGTTCAGGTCGTAGTAGCCGAGCGCTCCGTCGACCCCGAGCTGCGTCTGGTTGCGGACGTAGCGCTGGACCACGATCTGGAGGTTGCGCTCCAGGGCGATCTCGATCGCCCGCTCGAGAGACAGCTGGATCGCGTTGTCCTTCATCGTCAGCGCCGGCGGATCCGGAGGCGGAGGGGGCTGCAAGCGGGCGCTGATCTGAGCCTGCGCGGCTGCGGCCGGAACGGCCGCGCCGGCCGCGAGAGCCAGAGCGGCCAGCAGCAGAGCTCCCCGGCGGTGCCACGAAAATCGCAAAGACGTTTTCTTCATTGAGTTAAGACCCCTGAGTAATCCTCAGAATATGAGCCCGGACGGGAGTCGGGATGCCGCGCCGCGGCCTCTCGCCGGACCCCCGCCGAGATGTACGCACCGGTCGGTCGAAAGTTATCAAAACCACTCTACGATGAATCCCTGCCGATCTCACCCCCGAACGCCACTCCCCCGGCGAGCTCGCCGGGGTAGAAGCATGCCACGGCACGCTCCGGCGCGGCCGCAGCCGGGGACGCCAGCGGCGGCCGCTCGGCGGCGCAGCGCGCCCGGGCGCTCGGGCAGCGCGGGTGGAACGGGCAGCCGGACGGCGGCGCGAACGGGCTCGGCGGCTCCCCCGCCAGCACTATGCGCCGCCGCCGGTTCCCTCCGGCGCCGCCTCCGATCCCGACGGCGGCCACCGGCACGGCGGAGAGCAGGCTCGCCGTGTAGGGATGGAGCGGCGAGCGCAGCAGCCCGGCGGCCGGCGCCAGCTCGACGACGCGGCCGAGGTAGAGTACCGCGATCCGGTCGGCCAGCCGCGCCACCGCCGCCATGTCGTGCGCGATCAGCAGCAGGGCGAGCCCCAGCCGCGCGCGGAGATCGGCGAGCAGCTCGAGGATCTGGCCGCGCACCTCGGCGTCGAGCGACGAGACCGGCTCATCGGCCACCAGCAGCTCGGGGCCGGGCGCCAGGGCGCGCGCGATCGCCAGGCGCTGTCGCTGGCCGCCGGACAGCTCGTGCGGCAGGCGCGCCGCGAGCTCGGGCGCCAGCCCCACCGCCGCCAGCAGCCCGGCCGCCCGCTGCCGCCGCTCCGCCGGCGCCAGCTCGCCGTGGAGCGCCAGCGCCTCGGCGAGGATCGCGCCCACCCGCTGCCGCGGATCGAACGATCCGTGGGGGTCCTGGAAGACCATCTGGAAGCGCCGCCGGCGCCGGCGCAGGTCCCTCGGGTTCAGCGCCAGGAGGTCCTCGCCGGCGAAGCGGATGCTCCCCTCGCTCGGCTCGACGAGCCGCAGGGCGCAGCGGCCGAGCGTCGTCTTGCCGCTCCCCGACTCGCCGACCAGGGCGACGCACTCCCCCGCCGCCACCGTGAGGTCGACCCCGGAGAGGGCGCGCAGCCTGCCGCGCCGCGTGCGGTACTCCTTGCCGAGCCCGGCGAGGGCGAGGAGCGCGCTCAAGGGGGCCCCTCCCCGCCCCGGGCGGCGGCCAGCAGCCCGCGCGTGTAGGGGTCGGCCGGCGCGCGGAAGAGGTCGGCGACCGCCGCCGTCTCGACCACTCGGCCCCGGTGCATCACCACCGCCCGGTCGCAGCTCTCCGCCACCACCCCGAGGTCGTGGGTGATCAGCAGGAGGGCGAGGCCGAGCTCGCGCCGCAGGTCGGCGAGGAGCTCGAGGATCTGCGCCTGCAACGTGACGTCGAGCGCCGTGGTCGGCTCGTCGGCCAGCAGCAGCTCCGGCCGGCCGGCGAGCGCCATGGCGATCATCGCCCGCTGGCGCTGCCCGCCGGAGAGCTGGTGGGGGTAGTCGCCGAGCCGCCGCCCGGCGTCGGCGATCGCCACCCGGTCGAGCAGCTGCGCCGCCTCGTCCCAGGCCTCCCGCCGCGTCATCCGGCGCCCGGCGCCCTCGAAAGGATGGGCGCGCAGGGCCTCGGCGATCTGGAAGCCGATCGAGAAGACCGGGTTGAAGGCGGTCGCCGGCTCCTGGAAGACGATGGCGATCCGCCGCCCGCGCACGGCGCGCAGGGCGGGCTCGCCGAGCCGCAGGAGGTCGAGCGGCGGGCTGTCGGGCGCTGCGCCGGCGAGCAGGGCGCTGCCGGCGGTCACCCGTCCCGGCGGCGGCACCAGGCCGAGCAGGGCGAGGGCGGTCAGCGTCTTCCCCGATCCGGACTCCCCCACCAGCCCCACCGCCTCGCCGCGGCCGACGGCGAAGGAGGCGCCGCGCACCACCGGCCGCCACCCGGCCTCCGCGGCGGCCGCGGGGAAGGCGATCTCCAGATCCCGCACCTCGAGCAACGGCGGCACGGGCCTCAATCTGCGGCGGCGTCTGCGGCGGCGAGCTGCCGCAGCCAGCCGACCACCGCGGCGACGCCGAAGCCGGTGGCGCCGGTGAAGCGGTACCCCTGCTCGGGCTTGACGTTGGCCACGCCGGCGATGTCGAGGTGGGCCCAGCGGCCGACGTCGCCGACGAACTGCGACAGGAAGGCCGCGGCCAGGCTGGCCCCTCCCCAGCGCCCGGCGGAGTTGCGCAGGTCGGCGTGCGACCCCTTCATCTCCTCGAGGTACTCGGGGAAGAGGGGGAGCCGCCAGAGGCGTTCCCCCTCGGCGGCGGCGGCGGCGGTGAGCTCGCCGGCCAGCCCGTCGTCGGGGGAGAACAGCCCGGCCGCCTGGTGGCCGAGCGCGACCACGCAGGCGCCGGTCAGGGTCGACAGCTCGACCAGCGCGTCCGGCTTCTCCTCGGCGGCCCAGGCCATGGCGTCGGCGAGGATCAGCCGCCCCTCGGCGTCGGTGTTGGTGATCTCCGCCGTCTTGCCGTTGTAGAAGCGCAGGATGTCGCTCGGCCGGTAGGCGTCGGCGGAGAGGGTGTTCTCGGCGAACGGGGCGTAGACCGTGAGGCGCACCGGCAGCTCGAGGTCGGCGACGGCGCGGGCGGCGGCGAGCACGGCGCAGGCGCCGCACTTGTCGTACTTCATCTCGTCCATCGCGGCGGCGGGCTTGATCGAGATGCCGCCGGTGTCGAAGGTGATCCCCTTGCCGACCAGGGCGACGCGCGGCCCGGTGGTGCCGTATCGCAGGCGCACCAGGCGCGGCGGGTGGGCCGAGCCGGCGCCGACCGCGAGCAGGCCGCCCATCCCCTTCTCGCGCAGCTCGGCGGCGCCCAGCACGGTGGCCGCGAGATCGTGGCTGGCCGCCATCTCCAGCGCGCGCTCCTCCATCCAGGCGGGGGTCGCCTCGTTGGCGGGCGAGTTGGCGAGGTCGCGCGCGAAGGCCACCGCGCCGGCCACCGCCTGGGCGGCCGGCAGCGCCGCGCGGTAGGCCGCCTCCTCGCCGGGCGGCGGCACCACGGCGAGCCGCTCGAGCCCCGCCGACCGCTTCTCGCGGTCGCTCAGGAAACGGTCGAAACGGTAGGCGGCGAGCGCCAGGGCGCGCAGGACGCGGCCGGCCGCCTCGCCGGAGGTCTCGGGATGCGCCGGCAGCACCAGGGTGAGGCGGGCCACCCCGTGCTGGCGCGCCTCGTCGACGGCGCGTTGCAGCCAGCGCACGAGCTTGCCGTAGGAGAGCTCCTGCCGGAGCCCGAGCCCGTAGAGCGAGACGACGGCGGCGCCCGCCCCCCCGTCGGTCTGCGCGAGCTGCTCTTCCTTCCCCTTCCAGCCGCGGGCCGCCACCCTCGCGACCGCCTGCCGGGCGCCCTCCTCGAGGCCCTCCACGGCGGGCGCTTCCCCCTCCAGACAGCCGATCGCCAGCAGGTCGGCGTCGGGCCTTCCGGCGGGGACGACTTCGATCGATCCGAGCTCCACCATTCCTACCTCCGTCCTTCAGTTTTCCACCAAGCCTGCAAAGCCTCCGGCGAATCTGCCCGCGCAAGCGGTCCCCTCGCCGCCCCCCGGCGGGCGATTCACCGCGCCGTCATGGCCTCATTCGCCACGCGTATGGTATACGTAATCGCTCCTTTCCCGACCGCGACCGATCAACCCGACGCCCGAGCGAGCGCATGAATTCGATGTCGTTTCTCCAGCTGTTGCAGGGGCCGTTCAACTTCCTGCGCCCCGACCCGGACGAGGTCCGCCGGCTGATGCCCGACCTCCAGCGGGTGCTGCCGATCCCGCGTCCCATCTTCCTGGAGGACGAGGCCGCGACCCCGCTCCAGGGGTTCCCCGTGCTGCTCTCCCCCGGCCTCCTCGAGCTGCGCGCGGCGCTCGCCGCCTACATCGCCGCCGAGGAGTCGGTGCAGGTCGCGGGGCTCAAGCGCGAGGCCCACGACGTGCGCGCGCACACCCAGGCCTGGGAGCGCTATGTCGCCCTCCTCTCGCGGGCGGTCGAGAACTCCACCATCTCGAGCTACGGCCGGCAGTATCCCGCCGTCTTCTGGCTCCTCCACTCGCTCGACCTGGCGCGCCTGCTCAAGGAGGTGCCGAAACGCATCCTCAGGCGGGACAGCGAGATCGGCCGGCGGCACGGCGACGCCATCAAGTACCGCATGCTCGACCGCCTCCTCGACCGCACCCTCGCCACCATCTACGACCTCGTGCAGCGGGTCGCCGGCGCCACCGAGGAGGTCGAGGAGGAGCTCTTCCCCCGCCTGCTCACCCGCCTGCGCGACAACGTCCTGCTGTTCACCGAGGACTACATCGGCCGCGACCTCGGCGAGCTGACCAGCTACTTCAACGGCTCGCTGGCGATCGACGGCCGCGACCTGCGCCGCCGGCTCGACGAGCTGGCGCGCTGGCACTTCGAGCAGCTGGCGACCGACGCCGGGCTGCGCGCCGCCGTCGTCCACCTCCTCCGCGCCGACCCGCGCAACGACGGCCGCGAGCTGCTGGCGCGCCCTGGCTACGTCGCCTTCCTCGCCACCCTCAAGGGGTATGACCCGGAGCGGCTGCTGCCGCCGCCGCTGGTCCAGGTCTGGGAGCGCCTGCTGGTCAAGCTCAAGGAGTTCGAGCTGGTGCACGCCCTGCGCCGGCTGATCGTGCCGATCGAGATCCGCGACGGCCAGATGTTCGGCTGCGAGCTGGCGGTCGGGAGGGCCGGCGCTCCCAGCGGCGGCGAGCTGCGCCTGTCGGCGGCCACCCGGCCGCTCGACTTCATGGAGCCGTGGGTGGTCGACCCGCGAGTCGAGCGCTACGGCATGATCTACGACATCAGCGACTTCTCGGCCACCCTCTCGCTCCTCCACCGCGCCGGCAGCGCCAGCCAGGACGGCGCCTTCCTCGCCATGTTCCGCTTCCAGCGCCGCATCCACCGCCTCGCCCTCTCCCACCGCGCCAAGCTCGAGAAGTACCTGGGCGACGGCGCCTTCTACTCGAGCCGTGAGGCGACCAACCTGCTGCTCGTCTCGATCCACCTCCAGCGCTACTACGTGACGGCGGTGCGCGAGGGGCTCCCCTTCGACCGCGGCATGCGGATCGCCCTCAACTACGGCCCCTACCGCCTGATCCCGATGGGCGGCCGGCCGGACGAGGGGGAGCGCTACGAGTTCTTCGGCCCCGGCCTCGTCGAGCTGTCGCGCCTGACCACCGGCAAGGCGGCGCAGGAGGTCGACGAGGTGAAGACCATGCTGCTCAACCAGGGGTACCCGGAGGCGACGGTGCACCGCTTCTTCGCCCCGCTGGCGCAGAAGAACGTCGACGTGGTGGACAAGAAGGAGGAGGCGCGCACCTTCTACGCCTACATCAACCGCAACGGCTCGCTGCACAACAACGGCATGGTGGCGACCGGCCCGTTCATCGCCCAGCTCGACCGCGAGCTCGCCGGCACCCGCCTGTTCCGCGGCCGCGAGGCGGACCGCGCCTACGTCGTCATCGTCCTCGAGGACGGCGGCGAGCGCCTGCCGGTCGGCATCCGCAAGCTCGGCATGGCCCACCTGAAGGGGCTCGAGCACCTCACCGTCTACGAGATCGTGGACGCCGTCGACATGGCTCCGGAGACGCTGACCGAGATGCCGTCCGAGCCGCTGCTCGCCGCCGTCGAGCGGGAGTTCGCCGGCACCCGCGAGCGCCAGGCGGCCCCCGACGAGAGCTGGCCGCGCTACGGCTGAGCTGCTATAAACCCGCCATGAGCGCTCACGATCTCCCCCTCTGGCAGAGCGACCTCCCCGGCCTGCCGCCGCCGCGGCGGGGGAAGGTGCGCGACGTCTACGACCTCGGCGAGACGCTGCTGATCGTCGCCTCCGACCGCCTGTCGGCCTACGACCACGTGCTGCGCCCGGGGATCCCGGGGAAGGGGAAGGTCCTCAACCAGCTCTCGAACTTCTGGTTCGCGCGCCTCGCCCCCATCATTCCCAACCACCTGCTGGCGACCGACCCGGCGGACTTCCCCGCCGCCCTCGCTCCCCTTCGCGACGCCCTGCGCGGCCGTGCCGTGCTCGCCCGCAAGGCGCGGGTGGTGCCGTTCGAATGCGTCGCCCGCGGCTTCCTCGCCGGCAGCGGCTACCGCGAATACGGGGCGACGGCGACGGTCTGTGGCGTCCCGCTGCCGCCCGGGCTGCTGCGCGCGAGCCAGCTCCCCGAGCCGATCTTCACCCCGGCGACCAAGGCCGAGGCGGGGCACGACGAGAACGTCGACTTCGCCACCGTCGAGCGCGCCGTGGGCTCGCGCCTAGCCACCGACCTGCGCGATCTCACCCTGGCGCTCTACAGGGCGGGGGCCGAGCACGCCGCCAGCCGCGACCTCCTGCTCGCCGACACCAAGTTCGAGTTCGGCCACGACGTGGCGACGGGCGAGCTGCTGCTGATCGACGAGGTGCTCACCCCCGACTCCTCCCGCTACTGGGAGATCGCCACCTGGCGGCCGGGCGAGGAGCCCGCCTCGTTCGACAAGCAGTTCGTCCGCAACTGGCTCGACGCGTCGGGCTGGGACCGCGAGTCGCCGCCGCCGGAGCTGCCGCCCGACGTGGTCGCGGGGACCCTCGACCGCTACGTCGAGGCGTTCCGGCGGCTCACCGGCCGCGAGCCCGATCTGTGAGATCATGAAGCACCCGTGAAACCCGAAGAGCTGCCGACCGTCCTCCCCCTGTTCCCCCTGGAGCAGCCGCTGCTCCTGCCGGGGACCGTCGTCCCCTTCGCCGCCGCCGGATCGGGGGAGCGCAACCTGGTCGATGACGCGATGGCCAGCGAAGGGTACGTCGCCATCATCCAGCCGATCGACGACGACTCCCCCGCCGCCCGCAGCGCCCGGAGCGAATCGCTGACGCCGGACGGCCAGCCGGTCTACGCCGTCGGCTGCCTCGGCCACATCGGCGAGTGCCACGAGACGGAGGAGGACCGCTACCTGGTCCTCGCCGGCGGGGTGATCCGCTTCCGGGTGGTCGGCGAGGCCCCCTGCGACCGCGGCTACCGGCGGGTGGTGGTCGACTACGGCGAGTTCCGCGACGACCCCGACGAGCTCGAGGCCGAGCTCGCCTTCCCCCTGCTGCGCGACCTGGTGCGCCAGCGGGTGGAGGCGAACGACTCCGACATGGATCTCGCGATCATGGAGGGGATGGCGGGGACGGAGATCGTCACCGCCATCGCCCACGCCATCCCCCTCTCCCCCGCCGAGCGCCAGGTGCTGATGGAGACCCCCAGCCTGCGCGAGCTCGAGGAGGTCCTGCTCAGCCTGATGACCGGCCCCGCCGGCCTCCCCAGCTTCGACTTCCCCAGCTCGCGGCCGAGCTAGGGACGGTCGAAACGCAGCACCCGGTTGTAGCCGGTATCCGCCACGTAGAGGTCGCCGGCCGCGTCGAAGGCGAGGCCGGTGGGCAGCAGCAGGCGCGCGGCGGTCGGCTGCAGGTCGAAGTCCGCCGTGCCTCCCGAGTCGAAGCCCGCCTTGCCGAAGACGCGGTCAGCGGTGTCGTCCCGCAGCGGGTCCATGAACACCAGCAGGCGGTCGTTCCCGGTGTCCGCCACGTAGAGGTCCCCCTGTGGTCCCAAGGCCAGGCCGCCGAGGACAAACCGGCTGAAGGAACCGTCGCCGAAGCGCCGCGCTCCCGACCCCGAGAGGCGGCTGGTGAAGATTCCGTCCTGCCCCAGCACGGCGTCAGCCCGCCCGTCGGTGCCCCAGGGATCCTTGAAGATCAGCACCCGGAAGTTCCCGGAGTCGGCGACGTAGAGGTTCCCCTGCCGGTCCACGGCGAGCGCGCCGGAGCCCTCGAGCTGCTCGACCGGCCCGCCGCCGCTGCCCAGACAGAGGGTCGCGGCGTCCGGCGCGGCATGACCGCGATTGCAGGCGTGCCCCGCGAAGCCGGCCTGGCCGAGGACCCGCGTAGCGAGATCGCTGCGCAGCGGGTCGGCGAACAGGAGCACCCGGTTGTTTTCGAGGTCGGCGACGTAGAGGCGGCCCTGACGGTCGAAGGCCAGCCCACCGGGGACGCCCAGGCAGCCGGCCCCCATGCCCTGGGCGTTGCAGCGCCGTCCCAGGATGCGGTCGGGGGCGGCATCCGCCGCGAAGGGGCGGTTGAATTCCACCACCCGCCGGCCGCTGGCGACCCAAAGGTTGCCGCGCGGATCGACCGCCAGGCCGGGGGTGGTCGAAAGACCGATGCGGTCGAGCCCGGCGCTCAGCACGAGGTCGGCCGGGGCGCCGTTCGCGAACCCGGCGGCGTCGCGCCAGCCGAGCACCCGCCCGGTGGCGTCGAAGACGTAGAGGTGGTTGGGTTTCGCCGTGCGGTCCACCGCCACGGCGTCCGGCTGGTCGAGCCCGCGGTCGGTGACCGCCTCCCGCTGGACCCTCGCCGGCTCCGACGAGTAGGGGGTGAAGACGTGCACCGGCCCGTCGGCCAGATAGAGGGTCCCCGCCGTGTCGAAGTCCAATTGTCCCACGCTGGCGTCGGAGGAGATCAGGGAGAACAGGTTTTCCGGCAGGGCCTCCGCGGCGATCGGCGCGGTGAAACGCTGGAGTCCCTGGAAATTGATCACGTAGAGGTTGCCCGCCGGATCGAAGGCTGCGCCCCAGTAGAAGCCCGGCAGACGGAAATCGACCGCGAGATCGGTGGTGAGCGGCTGCCGGTAGACGTAGAGGTCGCCGTGGTCGTCCTGGACGTAGAGATCGCCGTCGGGGCTGAGGGTGAGCTGAAACGGGGAGCAGGCCGCGGGCTGGGTGGCGACGCACTCCTGGGTCGTGGGGGGAACGATCACCCGGTCGGCCTGCGTGTCGTGGGTCGGCGGGGCGTCGAACTCCAGGATGCGCCCGCGCTGGGCCGGATCGAGCATCCAGAGGTTGCCCGCCGCGTCCACCGCCACGTCCGACGACTGGGTGACAGTGCCGCGGGAGCTGAAGTCCGGCTGGCCGAAGACCCGGTCCGCCGTGCGGTCGTGGGTGAACGGGCCGTCGAACTCGAGCACCCGGTCGTTGAAGGCGTCGGCCACGTAGAGGTTGCCGGCCGGGTCGACGGCGAGGCGGTTCGGCCGGCAGAACGAGGTGGCGCTGGGCGCGGGGCACTGCTGGCGGGTGAGGATGGTGGCGCCGGTGAAGGGGGTCGGCTGCCCCAGCACCAGGTCGGCCGGGGCGCCGGCGCGGAAGCGCGCGACGTCCGACCAGCCGAGGACGCGGTTGAGCTCGCCGTCCGCCAGGTAGAGGCGGTTCGGCTCGACCGAGCGGTCGATCGCGACGTCCGCGGCGCCGAAGATCCGGCCGTCCACCGCGAAGGGGACCGCGGTGGTGAACCGCCGCTGCCCGAGCACGGCGTCGGCCACCGTGTCGCCGGCCGCGGCCCAGAGCGGCGAGGCAAGGGCGAGAGCGACCAGGCTCAAACCCGCGATGACAAAGGTCCTGCGTGGATCTCCGGGCTTGCTTTCCAAGCTGCGTCCTCCCGTTGTAAGCCAGCCGATGGCGGCATGGATCGAGCGATAGGGATCCATCGATAATGCCGTCACAGCATATCACGGCCTGCGCCTTCAGCCAGGAGCTGCGGGATTCAGCTCCGTCCGCGGGATTCCAGGAACGCCAGCCAGTCGCCGACCGCCTGGTGGAGGGCGGGCAGCGCCACGTGATGGGGCTTGGCGTCGTCGTCCTGCTCGTTGCGGAGGGTGGCGCCGTCGCGGGAGAGGGTCAGGGTGTGGGCGTTGCCGGTGCGCTCCCAGGAGGGGACGCGGCCGGACTCGACCTCGTCGATGGCGCGCAGGACCTCCTCCGCCGCCGCCGCGCTCCCCTGGAGGTCGCTCTCGAGGAAGCGGGCGACCTCGTTCCCCAGCCCCCCCGCGTGGCTGACGCGGGCGCGGGGGTCGCCGGCTTCGTCCCAGTAGAATTCGAGCTGCATCTCGCCTCCGCTAGTTCCGGCTGTACAGGGGATACGCCGTGTTGATCCGGCCGTTCTGGAAGTACCCCTCGATGGTGAACCCCTGCCCCGAGGGGCCGCGGAACGGCTCGCCGTCGCCGGTGGTGCGGTTGCGGTAGGCGTTGAGCGCCGCCTGGATCACCGCCGCGCGGTCGAGGCGGTCCGGATAGAGGGTCGAGCGCTTGGCGAGCCACTGCAATCCGTCGCGGATCTCGACCTCCGCCGTGTAGACCCCGGCCCGGTTGGGGCGGTCGACGACGCGCACCAGCCGCGCCGTGGCGGGGTCCTGCCCTCCGGGGCGCGAGTGGAAGCCGGTCGGCTTCCCCCGCTTGTTGATCTCCCCCGCGAAGATGTGGGTGACGTTGACCGGCGGCGACGTCGCGCTCCACTCCTCGGCGGAGGGGCCCGCGAAGCCGCGCGACCGCGAGTGCGACCGCGAGAGGGCCACACCCGGCGCCAGGAGCGCCAGAAAAAACACGGCGAGCGCCGGCGCGGCGGCCGCCCGGGTCCTGCGGGAGCTCGGCATGGATACCTCCGGAGACGACGATATCTTAAATGCTCAGCGATTCTTGCGCCAGACCCGCCAGTCGTCGTTGAGGAAGACGCTGAGGATCAGGGCGAAGCCGCAGGCGGCGGCGAGCAGGAAGAGGAGCATGGCGAGGCCGGGGTAGCCGAAGATGCGGAACGGGGTGCTCACCTGCATCATCAGGGCGGCGCCCACGATCAGCGCCGCCAGCACCAGGCCGAGGGCGATCCGGTTGGCGATCTTCTGCAGGTTGTCCATCAGCCGGGTCTCGTCGAAGGCGTCCACCTTCACCTGGACCTTGTTGCCGGCCAGATGATCGAGGACGGTGTTCAGCCGGGCGGGGAGCTGCTGCACGAACTCCTGCGCCTCGAGCGCCGAGGCGAAGACGTTGGCGGGCGACAGCTTCTTCAGCATGTGGCGGCGCATGATCGAGTCGCTCTGCCGGCGGACGAGCTCGTTGGGATCGAGGTCGGGATCGAGGGCACGGGCCGAATCGTCGAGCTGGAGGAGGGCGCGCCCCATCATCGTCAGCTCGGGGGCCGGGCGGACGCCGTTCTCGGCCGCCAGGCGGGCGAGGCCGATCATCGTGCGCCCCACCTGCGCCCGGCCGCCGGCGACGTTCTGGTAGCTCCCCACCAGGTCGGCCACCTCGCGCCGGTAGCGCGCCTCGTCGTGCTCGACGAGCGGCGTGCCGATGCGCAGGGTGACCTGGGCCGCCTCCTGCCCCTGCCCCGAGCTCACCGCCAGCAGGAGCTTGAGGAGCTGCTCCTGCAACGCCGGGTCGATCCGCGCCACCATCCCCAGGTCGAGCAGCGCGAGCCGGCCATCGTCGGTGATCAGCAGGTTCCCCGGGTGCGGGTCGGCGTGGAAGAAGCCGTCGATCAGGATCTGGTCGAGATACGCCTTGCAGAGCTCCTCGGCGAGCTCCTTGTGGTCGAGGTCGATGCGGGCGACGGGGGGGAGGTCGGTGATCTTCCTCCCCTTGACGAAGTCCATGGTCAGCACGCGGGAGGTCGTGTAGTCGTCGATCGGCCGCGGGATCACCAGCCGCCGGTAGTCGCGCAGGTTGTGGGCCAGGGTGACGAGGTTGACCGCCTCGCGCCGGTAGTCGAGCTCGCGCAGCAGGGTCTTGCGGAACTCGCCGAGCATGTCCTGGAAGGCGAAGCGGCGGCCGATCTCGGTGTGCTTGTCGACCATCGCGGCGATCTCCGCGAAGGCCTCGAGGTCCTCCACGATCACCCGCCGGATGTCGGGGCGCTGCACCTTGACCGCCACCTCCCGCCCGTCGCGCAGCACCGCCCGGTGGACCTGCCCCAGCGAGGCGGCGGCGAGCGGCACGGGGTCGAAGTCGAGGAACGCCTTCGAGATCCGCGCCCCGATCTCGCTCGCCACGATCGTCTCCACCTGTTCGAAGGGGAACGGCTCGACGCGGTCCTGCAGGCGGGCGAGGGCGTCGAGGTAGGGGGCCGGCAGCAGGTCGGAGCGGGTGGAGAGGAGCTGGCCGAGCTTGATGAAGGTGGGGCCGAGCGCCTCGAGGTCCTTCGCGAGCTGCTCGGGATCGCCGCCGCCGGCGAGAGGCTCGTCCGCCAGCTCGGCGTCGATCCCCTGCGCCCCCTGCACGAGGTCGCTCCGCCCGTGGGTGATCAGCAGGCGGGCGATGTCGGTGTACCGCTTTACGTGCTCCGGCTTCAGCGAGAGCGCCATCTTCGTCTCCTCGGGGGAACCGGCCGCGGGCCGGGTGCTTTGCAAGGCACCCCGGTGAGATGCACGGCAAATGCCAGAGCGCCGGCGGCCCTCAGTCCTTCCCCACCAACAGGCCGAGCAGGTCGGAGGTGGTGATCACCCCTACCGCGCGGTCCTCGCGGGTGACCAGCAGGCGGTGGATGTGGCCGTTGAGCATCAGGGTGGCGATCTCGGAGACGGTGGCGTCCTCGCGCACCGAGTAGATCTTGGGGTTCATGATGTCGGCGACCCGCAACCCCTCCTCGACGGCCGGCAGCTCGCCGAAGTCGCCGTCGTCGCGCCCCTCTTCCCAGTCGCCGATGAAGTACGCCGAGCCTTCGCGGGCCAGGCGGGGCCCTTCGCCGGACGCCACGGCGGCGACGTCGACCAGCGAGACGACCCCCACCAGGCGTTCCTCGGCGTCCGCCACCGGCGCGCCGCTGATCTCGTTCTCGATCAGGAAGGCGGCCAGCTCGCGGACGGGCATGTCGTCATGGACCGTGAGGACCTCCGGATTCATGAGGTCGCTGGCGGTGATCGGTCGCATCGAATTTTCTCCCATCGTTTCGGGCTTCCTACGATATCCCGAAAACACTCCGAGCGGGAGGCAGTGTCCTGGTTTGAACCGCGCAGCCGACTGGCAGCGACGAAGGAGCGAAGCCCGAAGGAGGCGAGCAGGTTGCAAACCAGGACACGGCCGGGCGGAGGACCGCCGGCGGGTCAGCTGCGCACCAGCGACTCGAACGCCTCGGGGTGGCTGGTGCGCATCCGCGCCTCGTCGATGTCGATGGCGCCGGCCTGGACGAGCTGCGCCAGCGACTCCTCGAGCGAGATCATCCCCTGGCGCTTGCCGAGGGCGATCTCGTTGTAGAGCTTCTGGAGATGGTCGCTCCTGATGTGGTGGCGGATGGGGTAGTTGGCGAGCAGCAGCTCGATGGCCGGCACCCGCCCGCGCCCGTCGGCGCGCGGCACCAGCGTCTGCACCACGATGGCGTGGAGAGCGAGGGCGAGCTGGTGGCGGATCTGCGCCTGCTGGAGGGGAGGGAAGACGTCGACGATCCGGTGCACGGCCTGCTGCGCGTCGTTGGTGTGCAGGGTCGAGAGGACGAGGTGGCCGGTCTCGGCGGCGGTCAGCGCGGTGGTCACCGTCTCGAGGTCGCGCATCTCGCCGACCAGGATGACGTCGGGGTCCTGGCGCAGCGAGGCGCGCAGGGCGTCGTGGAAGGAGCTGGTGTCGCGCCCGACCTCGATGTGCTCGATGGCGGAGCGGATCGAGCGGTGCTCGTACTCGATCGGGTCCTCGATGGTGATGATGTGGCTGGTGCGCGTGCGGTTGATCTCCCCCACCAGGGCGGCGAGGGTCGACGACTTGCCGGAGCCGGTCGGGCCGCAGACCAGCACCAGCCCGCGGCTCGGCTTGACCAGCTCGGCGAGCGTGGGAGGGAGGTTGAGGCTGGCGAGGGTGGGGATCTCGAGCGGCAGCGCGCGCAGGGAGGCGGCCGGCTCGCCGCGCTGGCGGTGGACGTTCACCCGGAAGCGCCAGGCGGTGCCGAAGCCGTCCCCCGCCGCCCCCGTCGCGCGCCCGCGCGAGACGTTGAGGCTGAAGTCGGTCGACCCACGCTCCGCGAGCTCCTGGCGCTCCTTGCCGCCGAGGTGAGGCTGGAACAGCCGGCCGATCTCCTCCCCCTCGAGCGCCCCGCGCTCCTCCACCCGCAGCAGCCGGCCGTTGATGCGGAAGATCGGCTGCAGCCCCGGGATCAACAGCAGGTCGCTCGCCTTCTGCTGGATCATCTCGGTCAGGTAGCGGTCGAGCGGCTGTCCCTCCGCCACCACCGCCTGCACGGCGGAGCGCAGCGAGAGCCCCCCTTTGGTGACCACGGTCGCAGCGGGGACGAACTCGGGGCCCCGCTCGTCGTCGTCCAGCACGCCGGTGGTGTTCTGGTTCAGCTCGCGGATGAGATTGTCGAGATCGGGGTCGCGGATCGGGTCGCTCATACGGGGATACATACGGATGCAAGAGCGATTCCGTCGCGGCCGGTGCGGCGTCCGCTATGATCCTCCCCCTCATGCCGAAGACCGCTCCTTCCCCCGACCTCCCGCGCTGCAACTGGGTCCCCGACGATCCGCTCTACCGGGCCTACCACGACGAGGAGTGGGGGCGGCCGGTGCGCGACGACCGGCGGTTGTTCGAGATGCTGATCCTCGAGGGGGCGCAGGCGGGGCTGTCGTGGATCACCGTGCTGCGCCGGCGCGAGGGGTACCGGCGGGCGTTCGAGGGGTTCGATCCCGAGCGCATTGCCCGCTATGGCGACGCCGACGTGGCGCGGCTGATGGCGGACCCGGGGATCGTCAGGAACCGCGCCAAGGTCGCGGCGGCGATCCGGAACGCGCAGGCGACCCTCGACCTGATCGCGGAGCAGGGGGCCCTCGCCCCCTTCCTCTGGCAGTTCGTGGGGGGCGAGCCCCGGCGGAACCACTGGCAGGCCTCGAAGGAGGCGCCGGCCGAGACGGCGGAGTCGAAGGCGATGAGCAAGGAGCTCAAGCGCCGCGGCTTCGGCTTCGTGGGCTCCACCATCTGCTACGCCTTCATGCAGGCGGTCGGCATGGTGGACGACCACATCGAGAGCTGCTTCGTCCGCCGCGAGCTCACCGCCGCGAGACGAAAGTAAGGACCGTCCGGCCGTCCCCCTGAGCCCCCTGGGCGAGGGCGATCCGGCCACCCCCCGGCAGCTCGAGGACCTCCAGAAGGTGCTCGCGCTCGCGGCCGGGCGCCTCCCCCCCGCCGTCGCCTCCCTCGCCCTCCCGGTCGCCGCGCTTGGCGTCCTTCTTCGGCGCGCCGGAGACCGCGAACGACCAGAGGGGACGCCCCGCGAGCGGGCGCGACCCCTTGCGATCTCCCGGATAGAGCAGCAGGCGGTCGCCGACGTAGACCAACAGGTCGGGCGCGCCGTCGCCGTCGAGATCGGGGCCGTAGAGCCAGTCGGTCACCTCGTCGTTCAGCTTCCAGCGCCGCGGCTCGGGCGCGATCTTGCCGCCGCCCAGTCCCCGGTAGGCGGTGACCTGCAGCTCCTTGCCGCGCAGCCCTGCCGGATAGGCGAGGACGAGGTCCTGCCGGCCGTCGCCATCCGCGTCGACGGCCACGGCGTCGAGCGGGAACCAGAGCGGGCAGTCGGTCTCGACGGCGAATGCCGGGGCGCTCCCCTTGCGCGAGCGGTCGCGGCCAAGGAGGAAGAGGCGAAGGCGCTTCTTGGCGAACACCCCGAGCGTCTCGAAGCTCGCCGCGGCGAGGGCCGGCACGCCGTCCATGCGTAGATAGTGCCGCTCCCCCACCAGCCGCTCCCCCGCCGGCAGCAGAGACCAGGCCTCGAACGGCGCCGTGCCGTCGGCCGGCAGGAGGGCCGTCTTCAACCGTCGCCGCCCTTCGACCTCCGGGCCGGCGGCGAAGAGGGCGGGATCGCCCGGCAGCAGGGTCACCGGCGGGCTCGCCAGCCGGATTCCCCAGCGCTCCCGCTCGGCCTTCACCGGCAGCGGGAAAGAGGCCTGCCGCGCCAAACCGCCATCAACCGGCGCCAGCAGCTCGAGCAGGCCGGTGTGGGCCACCGGGATCCACGGCCGTCCCGCCCCGCCCCCCGTCACCGAGCGGAGGTCGATCGCCGTCCCCGCGGCCAGCTTGCGGAGCTGCCCGCCGGCCGCCGTGAACAGCGTCCCCGGCATGCCGGCGACCGGCGCGACGGAGCTGCCGGGGCCGCCGAGCGCGAAGCCGGCCAGGCTGTTGACCTCGCCGTCGAGCCCGGAGGCCAGCCGCTCGAGCGTCCGCCGCTCCGGATCGAACAGCCAGAGCGACTTCGCCCCCTTGCGGTCCTTCTGTCCCGAGAGGAGCAGCGCCACCCCCGGCCGTCCGGATGGTCCACTGACCCCCGCCGAGGCGACCAGAAATCCCGGCAGCGACACCGTCGCCGCCTCGAAGGCCCCGGCCCGCACGGTGCGGACGGAGGACGGGGTTTGGGCGGCGGCGGGGAGGAGGAAAAGGAAAAGGAGAAGGAAGATCCCGTAGGGTGCGCTGTGCGCACCACAACCGTTCACGGTGCGCACAGCGCACCCTACGGGTGACGCCATTTCCTGGTCGCGCCCTCTCACTTCCCCCCTCCGCTCAGGTACAGGTCCAGCCGCACCGGCGGCACGAACCCCTCCTCGGCAGGCCGTTGCGGGGTGACGATGTAGAGGTCGGAGCGGCCGTCGCCGTCGAGGTCGCGGATGCGGACGAGGGAGAGGTCGCGCGGCTCCTCGCGCAGGTCGAAGCTCATGTCGGGGGCCGCCGGGAAGGAGCAGTCGGGGCGCCCGCGGTGGATCGTCACCCGCTTGCCGCGGCCGAGTTGGATGAAGTCGGCGCGGCCGTCGCCGTCGAAGTCGCCGGAGAAGAGGGAGAGCTGGCTCACCCGCAGGTCGTTGAGGTCGAAGCGGAAGTTGCCGGAGAGGTCGAGCCCCTTGACGGCCCGGAAGCCGCCGTCCTTCTCCTGGCACCAGACGTGGTAGTCGAGCCCGACGTTGAGCCGCTTGGTGGCGAGGCTGCCGAGCAGCTTCGGCAGGCCGAGGTCCATGGTGACGGTGAGGAGGTCCGGCCGGCCATCGCCGTTCAAGTCCATGAAACCGCCCGGGAGCTGGATCTCCCCCTCGTTCTCGGAATCGGCCTCGATCCCCTCGAGCCCCCAGCCGGTGATGTCGAGGGTGCGGTAGGGCGTCTTCTCGAGCGCCAGCTCCTTCGTGAGCCGCCGGAAGGTGAGGCGGCCGTGCGGCTCGCGGGCCTTCGCCATCTCCTGGCGCAGCGAGCCGCGCTTGGGATCGTCGAGGCTCTGCCGGAAGACGACGGAGGCGTGGCCGGAGCCGTCGAGGTCGCCCAGCCAGACCGGGTTCGGCGCGTGCGGATCGCCGGTGCCGAGGACGACCTCGACGGGGGGCAGGAACCTGCCGCGGCCGGCGTTGCGCGCCACCCAGACGGAGCGCCAGCGCTTCACCGGATCGCGGAAGACGAGGTCCGGCAGGCCGTCGCCGTCGACGTCCTCGATCTGCGGCAGCGGATAGCGGTGCTCGAGGTCGCGCGCCGAGCGGAAGACCTCCCCGGGCACGGCGAGGCGCGAGGCGGCCTGGCGCATCACCCCGCGGCCGGCGCGGCCGAGGTAGACGGCGAGCCCGTCGCGCGCCGGCAGCAGCAGGTCGAGCAGGCCGTCGCCGTCGACGTCCGCCATCAGCCCGAGGTCGCCGAGGAAGTTGCCGGTCCCCGCCATCACCGGCGGGTCCTCGATCCACGCCTCGAGGCGCAGCGTCCCCGGCGGATCGAAGCGGAGCACGCTCGCCCCCGCGTCGGTCAGCGCCACCACGGGCGTCCCCGGCGGGCCGGCGGCGAGCGCCAGCACCGAGAGGGGGAGCGCGAGGATCAGCGGCGGGGCGTAAGTGCCGTTTCCCTGCGCGCGATAGACCCGCAGCTCGCGGCGGTCGAAGACGGCGGGAACGATCGTCATCACGTCCACCAGCCCCTGGACGTCGTCCATCGTGCTGCTCTCGGTGATCGCCACCTCGTCCCACTGGTTGTAGGCGACCACCACCACCAGGTCCTGCCGGCCGTCGCCGTCGACGTCGGCGGAGAGCACCGCGGCGGGCGCGCCGGGGAGCGCGAGGCTCAACGGGTGCAGGGGGGTGAGAGCCGGCCGGTTGGCGCCGGGCGCCGGCGCAGCGTGCGCGAGCAGGAGAAGGAGGAGGAGCACCGCGAGGGGCGCCAGGGGAAGGAGGGAAAACGAGGGGTGGCGGCGCGTCAATTCCACCCCTCTACTGTATCTTCCCGCGTCTTCCGGCGCTGCCGGCAGCGGTCACAGGTGGCCGGCGTTGACGAATGCGGCGGCGACCAGGAGCAGCAGCGAGGTCAAGGACAGGGCGACCATCTTGAAGAACTCTCGTGACATGGCATGCTTCCTTTCCGGCTCGGGCTTCGCTGTGATGTCGAGGGTTAGGCGACGCGCGCCACCCTTTCGTTACAACGTCCGGAGCCCAAAGAACCCTCACAGTCTCTCTACGTTGCAAAAGGGCAAAAGATACGCCAGCCCTTCCTCCCAGGAAGCGCACTCGCGACCGTCCCGTGCAGGCGACATGGTCGTCAGGAAAAGTTGACGCGGTGGGTAGCCCGGCCGCGTTCTGGTTTGAACCGCGCAGCCGACTGGCAGCGACGAAGGAGCGCACACGAAGGAGGCGAGCAGGCTTCAAACCAGGACACGGCCCAGGCCAGCTCCAGATTGACTCTGCCGGGGGACGGGGGTACCCTTTCCTCCCAACCTAAAGAAAGAGACTATGTCCTCCGAACCCGTTACCAATCACTGTCCCTACTGCCAGCGGGCCATGCAGATTACTTGCATGACCTGCCCATCGTGCGAGGTCTCCGTCGAGGCCGACTTTCCGGCCCCGCGCCTCGCGCGGCTCCCCGTGGAGCACCAGCGCTTCATCGAGATGTTCGTCCTCGCGAGCGGCAACCTCAAGGCGATCGCCGAGCAGGCGGGAGTGTCCTACCCGACCGTCCGCTCGCGCCTCGACAAGATCATCGACGCCCTGCGCCAGGTGATCCTCGAGACCAGCGGCGAGACGGACGAGGTGTTCAACGAGCGGGAGCGCACCGAGGCCGCGGCACGCCTCATCAAGGCGATCTGACGGCGCAGGCTTTCCACCGGCCGCGGGGAAGCCTGCCCGGCTTCCCCCGCCCTTCCCTTCCTTTTTCCCCAAACTCTCGCTAACCTCTGGTTCCACCCCTTGCGGAGGAGCGCTTGAGCCCCTGGCGCTCCTTCTGAGCCGGGGACGGAGACCCGGGGATCCGTGGCGAGATTCGAGAAGCTCAAAGCCCTCTTCGGCAGGGGTGCCAGATCCGAGCAGAATTCCGCTCGCCTGGACACTTTCCTCAAGGACCTGGCCGACCCCGACCTGATCAGCTCGCTCCAGGAGGAGGAGCACCGCCGCCGCCGCTGGCTCCTCGCCACCGCCACCCTCGCCCTCGGGCTGCTCCTCGGCGTCGGCAGCGCCTGGTGGTTCCTGGCCCGCCCCGGCATGGCGCGCCCGGACTCCCGCGACCCGGCCCGCCTGCTGGCCAGCCTGGGAGCGGCCTCCGCCCGCGGCAAGGAGATCCCGCAGGCCTGGGTCGCGCTCCACGAGGCGACCACCCGGGCCCCCCACCTGGCGGAAGCCTGGGCCGCTCTCGGCCTCGCCGATCTCTATGGCGGCCTGATGGACGACGCGGAGCGCGCCTTCCAGCGCTGCCTCGAGATCGACCCCGCCAACCCGCGCGGGATCCAGGGGCTGGGGGATGTCCACTTCGCCACCGGTGAAACCCGGAAGGCCGAGGAGGTATGGCTCAACGGCGGGGCCATGCGCTCGGTCGCCCGTCTGCGCCTGCTCGCCGGGCGATTCGCCGAAGCGGCGCCATTGATTCAGCAATTGCAACGCAAAACCCCGGACCCGGTCTACACACCCGTCATGGTCGCAGCGTTGAGCGCCGGCCGCCTGACCCCCGAGCAGCGCCAGCGGCTCGGGCCGGGGATCGTCGGCAGCCGGAAGGCTGCCACGGCGCAGGGGTGGCGTCACTACTTCCTGCACCGCTACCGGGATGCCGAAGGGGAGCTCAGCCGCGTCCTCGCCGGCGACCCTCACGACGTCTCGGCCCGCCTTGGGCGGGGGTGGTGCCGGTTGAAGACGCGGAGCTTCGGGCCGGCGCGGGCCGATTTCGAGGCGGTTCTCCAGGAAGCGCCCAGCAACTACAGCGCCCGCAACGGCCTCGGCTGGTGCCTGAAGGCGCAGGGCGAGACGGCGGCGGCGGCGGCGGCCTGGAACCAGGTGCTGGCGCTCAACCCGGAGAGCCCCGAGGCTCCCGAGAGTCTGAAGGGGCTGGGACTGCTCGCCTTCGAGCGGAAGGATCTGGCGCAGGCCGGGATCTATCTGACCCGCTCTCTGCTCCTCGACCCGTATGATATGGAGACCCGGGCGCTCCTCGAAGAGATCGTGAAGCCCGCCGACGCCACAGGATTAAAGGCGGAGCCGGATGCGTTGCAATGAGGAAACCCCGACGCTCGCGCGTGAAGGCGCTTGAAGGATGACGGCATGAGAGCAAGCGACCCCAGACGGCGATTCCAACTCGTTCAGGGGGCCGGAACCGGCGAGGAGCGGGAGATCGCGCAGCTCGACCGCTTCCTGGTCGACGTCGATCCCCTCCAGCTCCCCGTGCTCCAGGCGCTCCAGGAAGACGAGCGAAGCGCGCACCGGGGGTGGCGGCTCGGGATGAACCAGAGAGTCGGGCAGGCTCTGGTTTTCCTCGTCGTGCTGCTCTGGGCCGCCCGCCCTTCCTCCGACGAGGAGCAGGGGCGGCGGACGCTCGCGCAGGGGCGTGCGCTGGCCTCGCAGGGCCACCTCGACGAGGCGTTCGCGAGCTTCAGCCAGGCGGCTCACCTCGCTCCGGACCTGGCGGATGCCTGGGCCGAGCTGGGGGTTTCGGAGCTGCGCCACGACCAGGCGAGGAGCGCCGAGGACAGCTTCGGCAAGGCGCTGGCGCTCGAGCCCGGCAACCCGCGGGCGCTGCACGGTCTTGGGACGCTCCACCTGCGCCGCGGCAAACGCAGCCAAGCCGAGGAGGCCTACCTCCGTGGCGGGCTCAACAAGCAGCTGGCGGGTCTCTACCTGCTCCAGGGGAGATTCCACGAGGCCCAGGTCCGTCTGGCCCCCCTGCTTCACGACTTCCCGGAGGACGAGGAGATCTACCGGATGGCGGAAGCCGCCCGTTCGCGCCATCTCACCCCCGAGCTGCAGAGCCTGCTCGATCCCGAGCCCACCGGTCTCTCCACTTTCACGGACAAGGGGTGGCACCTCGTCTACGGCAAGAGCAGGAACCGCTACGACGCGGCCATCCGCGCTTTCAACAAAGCCCTCCGCCTCTACCCGAAGGACGTCAGCGCGCTGAGCGGCCTGGGGACATCGCTCCTCGGCGCCGATCGCGTCGAGGAGGCGCGGACCTACTTCGACCGGGCTCTCCAGCTCGACTCGGACAATCTCCACGCGCTCGACGGGCTGGCCCGCTGCCTGCGCAGGCAGGGGCACACCGACGAGGCGATCCTGGTCTGGAAGCGGATGGCCCGCCTCTTCCCCACCGCCGCCGACAGCACGCCGGGGCTCGCCTGGGCCTACTTCGAAAAGGGGAACTACCCCCAGGCCGCCTACTACTTCGCCCGCCTGGCGAAGACGCACCCCAACGACACCCAGGTGGTCGAAGCCTTGAGCGTCGCCGTCCAGAACATGAACATCGGGTTGACGGCGGCGGATTGAGGGGGGAGAGGCGGTGAGCCCTCTCCTTCAGACGAGGCCGTAGCCCATCTCCCGCGCCACCTGCTTGAGGGCCGGGAGCAAGGCTGGGTCGGCCAGGGGACGATGGAAGGCCGGCTGGGGAGGCAAGGCCGGCGCCGCCCACTCGAACAGCGCCATGCAGGAAAAGCCGCCGTCCATCGAGGAGCCGTAGTAGATCCCCATCCCTTTGGGATATGCCGCATAGATCGCGCGCGACCAGCGCTGAGCCCGCGGGTGAGGACCCGAGCTGATCGCCGGCGAAGCTCCCGCGCGAGTGGGCCAGGAGCCGGTCAGATCGAGCAGGCTCAGCGGCCGGCGAAGGGCAAAGCCCACCAGCCAGGGGTCGCGCGCAATCCGATCGATCACCCGGGTGTCCTGAAAGACCTCGGCGAGACAGGTGGGGCCCCGCTCCGCGGCATAGAGGATCGCTCGCTCCTGCTCGGATGCCGGTTGAACCTGCGGATCGAAGCGCCCCGAGGTGGGTCCATAGGCACGGAAGGTATTCCAGAAGGTGGGATGGCTCCCGCCCCGAAAATACAGCCGCCAGAGCACGGTCTTGCGCGGCAGGACCTTCCATTGGGGAGCGATCCGGGCGAGGTCGCCGACCGGCGGGGGTTCCGGGAATTTGGCCAAGGCTCAAAGGTTTGCGGCAAGCTCGATCACGGGAGGCACCGGAAGGCCGAGCCGCAGCCAATCCCGAGGGCTGAGATCGCTCCCGGCTTGCTTCTCCACCGAGAGGTCCGGATTGGGAGTGGTAAACCATCGGAAGACCGCGACCGGATGGAGCTCGGAGTCGAGGCGGCCCACCACCTCGCCGAAACCCGGGACGAGCCCGTGGTCGTCGAACTGGAATTCGGGGATGTACCAGCTCGCTCCGATGCGAATGCCATACAGAGTCGGAGGCGCCGAAGCCAGCCGCTGGCGAACCCGGCTGGCGTCCACGCCCAACCGTCGTGCCGCCTCGGCCGTCGATAGGCTCGACTTCAGGAGGGCCGCATACTCCGCCACGGTCTCCGCCAGCGGATCGGAGGCGCCCGGCCGGTCCGCCAGGACGAAGCCGCCCCGCTCCAACGCGCTGGCCTCTGCCGGCGTCAGGTCCGCACGAGAGTCGGGGCGATAAAGAATCCGCCGCAGGCGAGTCACCGCCTCTTTCACCATCGGGTCCAGGTCGGCGGGTGCGACCTCGATGCCCCGGGTACGGAGAAGAGCTCTCGCTCCCATTGTATCGCTGGCCATGATGAAGCGCTCCTGGCAGCTCACGTCGTGAGCTTGCGAGAGCAAGAATAGCATGCCTGCCGAAGCCTTCAGACCTGGCGGGGAGCGCCGAGCAGCCGGCGAGACGAAACGCCGAAGTAGATCAGCGCCAGGGTGATCTCGAGGAGCGCGAAGCCGCAGACGCCGGGCCAGCCGGCGAGGCGCCAGCTCCAGGCCCCGAGGAGGGAGCCGGCGGCGCCGCCGATGAAGTAGCTCACCATGTAGAAGGTGTTCAGCCGGCTCCGCGCCTCCGGATCGAGGCCGTAGATGCGGGTCTGGTTGGCCACGTGCCCCGACTGCACGCCGAGGTCGAGCAGGATGACGCCGGCGACGAGCCCGGCGAGCGAGTGGCCGGCGAGCCCCAGCAGCAGGTAGGCCGCGAACACCGTCGCCAGCGCGAGGCCGATCGTGCGGCGGGCGCCGTAGCGGTCGGTGAAGCGGCCGACGAGCGGCGCCCCCGCGGCGCCCGCCGCGCCGATCAGCCCGAACAGCCCCGCCGCCTGGCTGCCGTAGTGGTACGGCGGCGTCTCGAGCAGGAAGACCAGGGTCGTCCAGAAGGCGCTGAAGGCGCAGAAGAAGAGCGCCCCCAGGAGAGCCGATTCGCGCAAGGCCCAGTGCTCGCGGACCAGGCCGGCGATCGAGCGCAGCAGCCCGCCGTAGGAGAGGCTGACCGTCGGCGCGCTGCGCGGCAGGAAGAGCTGGACGAGGACGGTGAGCACGAGGAGCATGGCCGCCGCCAGCCAGTACACGGCCCGCCAGCCGAAGTGCGCGCCCAGCAGGCCGCTGAAGGTGCGGGCGAGGAGCACGCCGAAGAGGAGGCCGGAGAGCACCGAGCCGACCACCCTCCCCCGCTGCCGTGGCGAGGCGAGATGGGCGGCGAAGGGGACGAAGACGTGGACCGCCGCCCCCGTCGCCCCGACCAGCAGGCTCGCGAGCCCCAGCCAGAGCACGTTCGCGGCGGTGGCGAAGAGGGAGAGCGCGATCACGGCCCCGACCAGCAGGAAGGTGATCAGCGACCGCTTCTCGTGGGTGTCGCCGAGCGGCACGAAGAGGAGCATGCCGAGCGCCGTGCCGGCCTGGCTCAGCATGGCGACCCCGCCGGCCGCCGTGACGCTGAGATGAAAGGTGCGCGCAATGTCCGCCAGCAGCGGCTGCGCGTAATAGATGTTGGCGACGATCACCCCGACGCTGACCGCCATGAAGCCGATCGTCGCCGCCGGCAGCGCCGCTTCGGCCTCCAACTCCCCCGCTGCCAACCGCGGCTCCGTCAACGTCCCACGCTCCTCGGCTTCGTCCAGACGGCAATGCCTGACGCGTCAACCATCCCAGAAAATCACCGTAGAGGCAAGGCTGAGCCGGCTCAGCGTCTCAGAAGTCGCTGCTCGACCCGCCGCCGCCGAAGCTGCCGCCACCGCCGGTGAATTTCGGCTCCTCGTGAACCGGCCGGGCCTCCGGAGAGAAGGAGAGGACTGCGGCGCCGGCTTCGAGGAGCCGCAGGCGGTCCGAGTCCGCGAACAGCGGCTCGGCGGTGAAGCCCCTCCGCTCACGCTCCGGCCCGGAGTCGAGGAAGCGGCGGAGGAGCAGCGCCGCGGCGATCAGCAGAAGGCCGGAAACGGCGAGCACGATCCAGAGCGGCGCGAAGTGGACGTAGTAGCGCAGGGTGACCAGCGAGGCGGCGGCCGTCGCCACTCCGGTCAACAGGAAGACTGCGCGCCGCGAGCGCAGGCCGAGGGCGAGGTAGACGAGGGGGACCAGCGCCGTGCCGGCGATCGCCACCGGGCCCAGCCCGGGGAGCGGCCAGACCGGTGCCGACGTGCGGTCACCGAGGGGGATCTCGAGCCATCCGGCGCCATACGAGCGCAGGTTGAACGCCGCGTAGAGGCCGATCAGCGCCACGCCGAGGGCCGCCGTGCAGGCGGCGCGGTGCGCGGGAGGGAGGCGCGGCGAGTCCGCGCCGCGCAGCAGGAAGGGCGCGGCGGCGAGCGGCAGGGCGATCCAGGCCAGGCGGCCGCCGTCGACGAACAGGAAGGCGGCGAGGAGGGCCGCCGTCGCCAGGCCGCCGTAGAGCGGGTAGCCCCAGCGCCAGGCCGCCGCGGCCAGGAGGAGGGCGGCGATACCGAACGTGGCAGCCGGGTAAAGATCGCCTTGCCAGTGGGCCACCTCGGAGAACGACCAGGCAACGAAGGCGGTCAGAAAACCGACGGCGCAGAGCGAGGTGCCCGCGTCGATCCCGTTCCGCGCCGGCCGCGGCGAGCCGGTGAGGAGCTCCGTCAGGATGGTGAGACCGATCCCGAACACGAGCAGCAGCGCGGCGATGGCGCCGGGCTTCTCGATTCCCATCAACGCGACCATGAACCCGGCCGCGCCGCCGATGGCGATCAGCGTGAACAGGAAGAAGAGGACGGCAATCGCGGGGTTGGCGCGATGCCGGTCGTCCGGAAACCTCGCCTCGATCGCCGCCAGCCTCTCGTCGTCGAGGATTCCGGCCCGCCGCCAGCCGCCGGCGGCGGCCCGGACGGACTCGGCCCGGTCGGCACTTTCCGCGCGCGCCCTCAAGAGCTCCCCCGCATCCGGCGTTGCGCCACCACCAGGCCGAAGATCAGCCCCACCGACGTGAAGAAGACCCAGAAACACCCCGTTATCCACTCGCGGTTCCCGGCGAGAACCAGCCGGGTCATCCCCGCGTAGGCCGCGAGGACGCCGTAGGCGAACAGCGGGAAGCGCCGGCGGAGGAAAGCGACCGCGGCGAGCCCGATCCCCGTGATCAGCAGGGCTGCGCTCCAGGCCGCCCAGTGGACCGCGTCCATCCCTGAGCCCAGGGCGAAGAGGATCAGCAGCCAGCCGAGGTGCGTCGCCACCGGCTCGAAATGCGCCTTGCGCCCCGTCCGTTGCAACACCACTCCGACGACGACGAAGAGGGCGCCGCAGGCGATCGCGTTCCAGCGCACCGCGTCCTCGACCCGGCTCCACAGCCAGAGGACCTGCTGACCGAGGTGCGCCGCCGAGACGCCGCGCCAGGCCGCGAAGGTGGAGAGGGAGAGCGAGAAGACGACCCGCGAGTCGTAGCGGAAGGCCGCGAGAGCGGTGAGCAGCGCCACGATCAGCAGGTGCCAGGCCCAGTGCGCGCCGAGCGGGGTGAAATGGATCTCGACGTAGGCGAGGTCCGCCGCCGCCAGCAGGACGCCGAGGAGGAGCAGATAGTCGAAGCCGAGGTGGGACGACGTCGCCTCGCCCCAGGAGAACGGCGGCGCGATCCGCGCTACCCAGCCGAGCGCGGCGAGGGCGGCGAGGCCGAGCCCGACGGCGATCGCCAGCGGCCCGATGCGGTCGAGGTTCTGCTCGACCAGCACCCCGACGCCCGCCATCGCCAGCAGCACCCCCAGGTAGAGGATCGCCCGCAGCTCGGCGCGCACCGAGACGAGCTCCCCCCGTGCCACCCGCAGCAGGCGCGGCGCCGCTTCGGCCGGGAGAATGCCGGCTTCGACCAGCGGGGGGATCGCGGCGGCGACGTCGGGGTTCATGGGGAAGTCCTCAAATCATCCTATCCCGTTTGCTCGATTCGCCGCCCTCCCTTAGCATCACCCTCCCGCGGCCTGCCACAGCAAAGCCTCGGCGTGAGAAATATTGACGCAACAGGATTGGAGACTGCATGACGGCGACCGGCACGATCGACCTCCGCCCTCCTCGGCCCGAGGAGAACGACCGCCTCTTCGAGCGGCACGCGCCCCAGGCCCTCGCCGCCATCGCCGGCTGGCTGGCGACGGACGGGGCGGCCCCCGTCCTCCTCCTCGCCGGACCGGCGGGGTGCGGGCGCACGGGGCTGCTGGCGGCGGCGGCGCGCCGGGCTGCCGGACGGGGGGGCGAGGTCCGGGTGCTGCCGCTCGACTTGGACGGCTACGAGGAGGGGAGCGACCTCTCCCGCTTCGTCGAGGTCCAGGTCGCCCGGCGCTGGGAGCTCGACGACGAGGCGCGGGAGAGCCTGCGGGAGGAGGTGCTGCCGCTCCTGCCGCGCATCCCCCTCTCCTCTACCGGCGCCGCGCTGGTCGCGCTCCTCCTGCGGCTGGACGATCCGGGGGCCGCCGGCCACCACCTCCTGCCGGGCAAGGAGGCGAACCCCGCGGGAGACGCCCGCCCCGTCCTCGCGGCGCTGCTCGACCGCGTGAGCCTCGGCGGCCTGCTGATCCTCCACGTCGCGGCGAGCGATCTGCTCAACGACCCGCTGCGCCGCTGGCTGCTCGACGCCACGCAAAAGCATCCGCGCCTGCGCCTCGCCCTCTCCTGCGCCGCCGCCGACGTCGACGAGCGGGTGGCGCCGCGCGCCGCGCGCCTGCGGCTGGACCTCGAGCCGCTGCCGGCCGGTCCTCTCCTCGAGCCGCTCCAGCAGCACCTCCACGACATCGACCTCGAGACCTCGGACCGCCTGCAGCGCTTCCTCGACCTCGCCGCCCTCTGCGGCACGAACGTCCCGGCCGAGCTCCTCTTCCACCATCTGGAGCTCGACGAGGACGAGCGCGAGGAGATCCTCGACGAGATCGACGACGACCTGGTCGAGAACGCCGCGCTGCGCCTCTTCGTCGACCACCAGTACGGCCACCCGTCGTTCCCCGGGCTGCTCACCTACGCCTTCCTCTCGCCGCGCCTCAACCACGCCCTGCTCGAGCCGGTGCCGATGGGCAAGCGCGAGCAGCTGGCGACCGAGCTGCTGGAGTTCCTCAACCGCTCGGTCCCCCTCCACACCCGCGGCATGACCCTGCTGCGGCTCACCCTCGCCGGCTATCTCAAGGAGGACGCGGCGCGCCGCTTCTTCCAGCGCGAGCTGCGCGTCTGGATCGGCGACGGCGAGACGGCGGACCTCACCGCCGAGCTGGCGGCGACCGGGATCGAGCCCCGCGACCTCGTGGTCACCGCGCAGCAGGCGAGCGGGCGTTGGCCCCCCCACTACCGGCTCGCCTTCCTCGACGCGGCGGGCGGGCGCCTCGCCGACCTCTCGCGGGTCGAGCGGGTGGAGCTCCACAACCTGCGGGCCGAGGCGCTGCGCGAGATCGGCCGGCTCCCCGAGGGGGTGGCCGAGGCGCGCACCTCGCTCGCGGAGGCGCGCGAGGTGCACGGCCAACGCCACCCGGCGACCGTCCGCGCCTGGAACCTGCTCGGCATCCTGCTGCGCGAGAACGGGGATCCCACCGAGGCCAGGGCCGCCCTGGAGACCGCCCTCGCCCTCCACGACGGCGGAGCGCAGGACGAGAACCTGGGCTCGATGCTCGCCAACCTCGGCACCGTGCAGCGCGACCTCGGCGACCGCGAAGGGGCGCTCGCCAGCTTCGAGCGGGCGCTCGACATCCACCGCCAGGCGGCCGGGGAGGTCCATCCGATGGTGGCCAACGACCTCTCCAACCTCGCCTCGCTCGAGCGCGAGCTGCAGCGACCGCAGAAGGCGCTCGAGTACCTGCGGCCGATCGTCGACATCGTCCGCCGGATGTACGGCGACGCCCACCCCGAGACCGGGCGCGCCCTCACCAACGTCGCCGCCCTGCTGCGCGAGCTCGGCGAGACCAACGCCGCCCGCCTGCACGTCGACGCCGCCCTCCAGGTCGACCGCCAGGCCTTCGGCGAGGATCACCCGCAGGTGATCGCCGACCTGAACAACCTCGCCGTCCTCGAGCGCGAGCTGGGCGAGACGGGGGCCGCGCGCGAGCACTTCCAGCTCGCCCTCTCGCTCGCCGAGGGGACCTTCGGCCTCGACGACCCGATGACCGTGCAGCTGCGCCAGGCGCTGGCGACGGAGTGAGGGAGGAAGGCGGAGATCCCGAGTAGGAAGCGGTCAGTTAGTGGTAGACCTTCTGACGGACCTCTTCCAGGGACTCACGCGGCTCTCCCTCCCTCTCGCGCGCCACGTAGGCGTCGTAGAAGTCCTCCCAGAGCTCCGCGTTCTCTTTCAGGTCGATCAGGACGGCCGATTGCTCGCCGTTCTCGTCGATCACGAACTTGACACCTTTCATGCCCAGGACCTCCCGATCCACAAGGGATCTCCGGTAGTGTACCGGACTTACGTCCATTCGATCGTGACGCCCCGCCCCGCCGCCAGCGCCTTCCGGTAGACGTGCCAGCCGGAGGCGAGGTCCTCGGCGGCGATGCCCAACGACTTGAAGAGGGTGATGTCCTGCGGCGAGGTGCGACCGGGGAGCTTCCCTTCGAGGACCTCCCCCAGCTCGCCCAGCAGATGATCGTCGGCGACCGCCCCCTCCGCGCGGGCGAGGAGGAAATCGCCGGCCTCGGCGAACAGCGACTCGCGGCAGTCCGTGAACAGGCGCGAGCGCGCCACCGCCGCGCCGTCGAGCTCGCGCGTCTTCGGCGTGCAGGCGCCGGCGGCGTTGACGTGCGCCCCGGGTGCGATCCAATCCCCGAAGAGAATCGGCTCCGCCGCCGCCGTGACGGTGCAGATCAGGTCCGCCCCGGCGACCGCCTCGCGCGGCGTCGCCATCGCCTCGACGGCAAACCCCGTCCGCGCCGTCTCTCGCGTCGCGAAGTCGCGGGCGCTCTCCGGCCGCCGGCTCCAGACGCGCACCCGGCGCAGGGTGCGCACCGCGGCCATCGCGTCGAGATGGCTCCGTCCCTGCGTCCCGGCGCCGAGGATGGCGAGGTCCCCGGCGTCCTGCCGCGCCAGCGCCCGGGTGGCGGCGGCACTCGCCGCCGCGGTGCGGATCGCCGTCAGCGCGGTGGCGTCGAGCAGCGCCACGGGCTTCCCGCGCTCCGCCTCGAAGAGGAGGACCATCCCCTGGTGCGACTCCTCGCCGTGCAGCCGGTTGTCGGGGATCACCGTCAGCACCTTGACCCCGGCGACCAGCTTCTTCTCCCCGCCGTCGCCGGCGTCCCCCGGTAGCCCGAGCATCCCCGGCATCACCGCCAGGGCACCGTGACGGTCCGGCATCCAGTAGACCGAGCGCAGCGGCTGCACCGCCTCGCCGCGGGCGAGCGCCCGCAGCGCCTCCGCCATCACCTCGACGCATTCGTCCATCGGCAAAAGGGAGGCGATCTCCTCCCCATTCAGCAGCAGAAAAGCCATGCAGTCAGTCCTCCTTCCCCGACGATATACTGATCCCCCGTTTTTCGACCCCGGGAGATCCCGCATGTCCTTCGTCTCCGAATTGGAACCGCGCCCCCTCTGGAAGCACTTCGACGGCATCCTAGCCATCCCGCGCCCGTCGAAGCGCGAGGAGCGGGCCTGCCGCTACGTGATCGACCTCGCGGAGCGCCGGGGGTACCGCTGGCGCCAGGACGCGACCGGCAACGTGGTGGTCGAGAAGCCCGCCTCGCCGGGGCGCGAGGGGGCGCCCGGGGTCATCCTCCAGGGGCACCTCGACATGGTGACCGAGAAGAACGCCGGCACCGTCCACGACTTCGACCGCGATCCGATCGTCCCGCGCCGCGACGGCCCCTGGGTGAAGGCGACCGGCACCACGCTCGGCGCCGACAACGGGATCGGCGCCGCCGCCATGCTCGCCGTGCTGGAGGCCGACGACCTCGTCCACGGCCCGCTCGAGCTGCTGTTCACCGTCGACGAGGAGACCGGGCTGACCGGTGTCCTCGCCCTCGACGCCGCGGCGATCGCCCTCCGCGGCCGTCTCCTCCTCAACCTCGACTCCGAGGAGGAGGGGGCGGTGACCCTCGGCTGCGCCGGCGGCGCCGCGGGGATCCTCAACCTGCCGCTCGAATCCGCTCCGCCGCCCGCCGGCGCGGCGGCGCTCGAGGTGAAGCTCTCCGGCCTCAAGGGGGGCCACTCGGGGATGGAGATCCACCTCCAGCGGGGGAACGCCGTCAAGCTCCTCGCCCGCGCGCTCTTCGCCGCTACCCAGGAGGTCCCCGTCCAGCTCGCCGCCTTCCAAGGGGGAAACAAGCACAACGCCCTCCCCCGCGAGGCCTCAGCCCGCGTACTGGTCGCTGCCGGCCGCCGCGACATCTTCGCCACCGCCGTGGCCCGCGAGACGGCCGCGATCCGCGCCGAGATCCGCACCGCCGATCCCGATCTCAAGATCGAGATCGGGGACGCGGAGGTCCCTCGCCTTGCCTGGACTCCCGAGGTGAGCCGCAAGGTGCTCGATCTCCTGAACGCCCTCCCCCACGGCGTCCTGGCGATGAGCAACGACATCCCGGGTCTGGTCGAGACGAGCGTCAACCTGGCGACCGCCGCCGTGACCGGAAACGATTTGACGCTGCTGCTCAGCCTCCGCAGCTCGGTCGACTCCGCCATGCGCGACACCAAGCGCCGCCTGCGCGCCTTCGCCGAGCTCTCGGGCGCCGACTTCACCGAGATCGAGGGGTACTCCGGCTGGAAGCCCGACCTCGCCTCCCCCCTCCTCGCCACCTTCCGGAAGGTCCACGAGAAAGCCACCGGCCACGACCCCGAGCTCAAGGCCGTCCACGCCGGCCTCGAATGCGGCGTCCTCGGCGAGAAGTTCCCGGGGATGGACATGATCTCCTTCGGCCCGGTGATCGAAGGCGCCCACTCGCCGGACGAGCGGGTCGACGTGGAGTCGGTCGGGCGGTTTTGGGAGTTGCTGAAGGCGGTGCTGGCGGAGCTGGCGGGGGTCGAGACCGCCAAGGCCTGAACGTAGGGGCGGGGCCAGCCGGAGTCGTGAACCTACCCATGCCGGGAGCCTTTCTCCTCCCCTGTACTCGGGGGAGGCCGGGAGGGGGCGTTCCGGCGTCCGGGACGCGTCCTTGGTTGGGAGGTTGAGGCCCCCTCCTGACCTCCCCCGGGTACGGGGGAGGAAAAAAGCACCCTAGCCCGGCAACTTGTCGCCGGGCGGCAGCCGCACGAGCTCCCCACCCTCCCTGGGCGCCACCGTCTCCTCCCCGATCCGCAGCACCAGCTTCCCCCGCACCCCGCCGTCGGCGCCGACGGCGAGGGCCTGCCCGACGCGCTCGAGGGGGAACGTCTCCTGGACGTGCGGCCGCAGCCGTCCCTGGTCGGCCAGACGAGCGAGGAGGGCGAGGTCGTCGCCGTTTGGCCGCGCGGTGATCCAGCGCGCCCGCCGCTTCTGGCCGAGCCAGCTCCCGACGCTCGAGAACAGCACGTTGAGCAGCGTCCGCGGGTCGACGCGGGTCGTCACGTAGATGCCGCCGTCGCCGGTCAGCGAGGCCTCGCAGTCCGAGAAGGTGTGGTCGCCGGCGGCGTCGAGGATGACGTCCCAGGCGTCGTCGCGGCCGGCGAAGTCCTCCTCCTCGGGGTCGATGACCTCGCGGGCTCCGAGGGAGCGGACGAAGTCGAGGTCGCAGGCGTCCGCCACCGCCGTCATCCGCGCCTGGAGCACGGCGGCGATCTGCACGGCGAGGTGCCCGACGTCCCCCGCGGCGCCGTTGATCAGCACCGTCTCGCCGGCGGCGAGCTCGCCGCGGTCGCGCAGCCCCTGGAGGGCGGTGAGGCCGGCGAGTGGCATCGCCGCCGCCTCGGTGAACGACAGCGACCGGGGTTTGGGCGCCAGCGCCGACTCGCGCGCCGTCGCCCGCTCGGCGAAGCTGCCGCCGAGCGCGGGGGCACAGAGGCCGTAGACGGCGTCGCCCGGCGCGAAGCGGGTCACCTCGGGGCCGACCGCCAGGACCTCGCCGGCGACGTCGACGCCGAGGATGCGCGGCAGCCGCGACGGCCATCCGAACGCCACGCCGCGGCGCGCCCGCCGCCAGTCGAGCGGATTGATCCCCGCCGCCCGCACGGCGATCAGCACCGAGCCCGGCGCCGGCTCCGGCGGCTCCGCCACCTCGCGCACCCGCAGCCGGTCGCCGTCCTTGCCCTCCTCCTCGATCACCGCCGCTCGCATGCCATCGTCTCCTCGCCGTTCGGCCGTACAATACAGGGGATGGCAAGCTTCACGTCCGTCGCCCGCAGGATCCCGGGACCCGGTCTCGCCTCCGCCCTCCTGCTGTTCAGTTTCCTTGCCACCGCCGCGCCCTCCCTCGCCGTCGACGGCCGGGACGTCCTCGGCGTGGCCCATGCCGGCGGGAAGTACAACTTCACCGGCGGCGACTACCTGAACGAGGGGGCCGACCGCATCCTCGACAGCGGCAGCCGGGTGATCAAGGTCTTCCTGGTCGCCAAGGACACCATCGCCGACCTCTACTCCTTCAACTCGGACTGGAAGCCGTTCGCGACCGACGTCGTGGTCCTCGTCCAGAAGCCCTACTTCCAGGAGCTGTTCGCCAAGCCCTTCTCGACCTTCCTCCTGATCGTTCCGCCGGTCGGCGGCGACTCGCCGTTCCTCGACGGTCTCTCCGCCGACGAGGCCGCCGCCGAGAGCGACCAGATGTACCGGCTGACCAAGTACCTGCTCACCCAGTACGCCGGCAGCGGCAAGACCTTCGTGCTCCAGAACTGGGAGGGGGACCATCTCCTCTACCAGGGGATCGTCCCGGGGGCCCAGCCGGACCCCGTCCGCGTGCAGGGGATGATCGACTGGATCAACGCCCGCCAGGCCGGCGTCCGCCGCGCCCGCCAGGAGGTGGGGGAGCACAACGTCGACGTCCTCCACGCCGCTGAGGTGAATTTCCTCGGCGCCGCCATGGCCGGGAACGTGACGATGACCAACGACGTCATCCCGTCGACCCGCTGCGACCTCTACTCCTATTCGAGCTGGGACATCGGCTTCACCCCGCAGGCGCTCACCGCCGCCCTCGACTACCTGAAGTCGAAGGCCCCCGACAGCGCCCGCTTCGGCGCCGCCGACGTCTACCTCGGCGAGTTCGGTGCCGCCAAGGGGGCGATCACCCCGAACGGCCAGCGCTTCGAGCGCATCCGCCAACTCCTCGAGGCGGCGCTCGGCTGGGGGGTGCGCTACGCCGTCTACTGGGAGGTGTTCAGCAACGAGCCGATCGCCCCCTACGTCGGCCGGCCGACCAACGACGACCTGCGCGGCTACTGGCTGATCCGCCCGGACGGCGTCAAGGTCCCCTACTGGAACACCCTGACGACGCTCGCCACCACCGGCCTCTACCGGATCGCGCTGCGCAGCTTCTCGAACCAGTACGTCTCGGTCGACCCCGCCACCCATGCGGTCAGCGCCCAGAAGTGGCTCCGCGACGGCGCCTGGGAGGTGCTCACCCTCAAGGACTGGAGCTCCGACACGCCAGGGGACACCCTCGCCGACGGCGACGAGGTCAGCCTCCAGGCCCACGACGGCCGCTACCTCGCCGTCCAGGCCCACTCCGACAGCCAGGTCTTCGCCCCCGACTTCACCCTCGGCACCCCCCAGCGTTTCATTCTCCACCGGATCGGCGGCCCCGGGCCGATCGCCCCGGGGGATTCCATCGCCCTCGAGGTCCACTCCGGCCGCTTCCTCGGCGCCGACCTCCAGGGGCGGGGCGCGATCCGCGCGCTGCGGTCGGTGCCGGGGCCTTCGGAGACCTTCCTGTACGTGGCGCCGGAGCGGTGAAAGGGACCGCAGGGACTTCAGGGACAACAGGGACAAGGAGGAAGCGGCCCCTCTTTGTCCTTGCTGTCCCTGCAGTCCCTCAGGTCCCTCGTTCTGCTGACAAACGTCACCCCCGACGGGTGACCTTCCACCCTAGGCGCCGCCCCCCCTCCCGGGAGACACTACGCCCGAAGGAGGAGTCCCACTCATGACCCGCACGCTTCTGCGACGCTTCACGCTCCCGGCGTTCGCTCTCGCCGGCGCCTTCCTGCTCGCCTCGGCGGCCTCCGCGCAAGCGGACCAAGGCGCCCTGGTCATCACCAACGTCCGCATCTTCGACGGCACCCGGGTGATCCCCAGGGGGACGGTGATCGTCTCGGGGGACAGGATCCTCGCCGTCGGCGAGAACCTGACGCCTCCCGGCAACGTCCGGGAGACGATCGACGGCACGGGGCAGACGCTGCTCCCCGGATTCATCGACGGCCACACCCACGCCTGGGGGGACGCCCTCGAGCGCGCGCTGGTTTTCGGCGTCACCACCGAGCTGGACATGTTCACCGACTTCAACTTCGCCCGCCAGATGCGCGAGGAGCAGGCGAAGCACGGCGCGCCCGACCGCGCCGATCTCTACAGCGCCGGCACGCTCGCCACCGCGCCCGGCGGCCACGGCACCGAGTACGGGATGAAGATCCCCACCCTGACCAAGCCCGAAGAGGCGCAGGGGTGGGTCGACGCCCGGATCGCGGAAGGGTCGGACTACATCAAGATCATCGTCGAGGACGGCTCCCCCTACGGGATGAAGACGCCGACCCTCGACCGCGCCACGGTCGCGGCGCTGGTCGCCGCCGCCCACAAACGGGGGAAGCTCGCCGTCGTCCACGTCAGCACCGAGGCGGGCGCCGAGATGGCCATCGCGGCGGGGGCGGACGGCCTCGTCCACATCTTCACCGACCGCGCGCCGGAGGCCGCCTTCCTGTCGCTGTTCAAGCAGCACAAGGCGTTCGTCACCCCGACCTTGTCGGTGGTCGAGAGCACCACCGGCACCGCCAGCGGCAAGGCGCTGCCGGACGATCCCCGCCTCTCCCGCTTCCTGCGCGCCGACGAGGTGGCGAACCTCCGCAAGTCGTTCCCCTCGCGCGGCGGCCTCGACTTCCACAACGCCCTCGCCGCCGTCCGCCAGCTCCACGCGGCCGGCGTGCCGATCCTCGCCGGCACCGACGCCCCCAACCCGGGGACCACGCACGGCGCCAGTCTCCATCGCGAGCTCGAGCTGCTGGTCTCGGCCGGCCTCTCCCCCACCGAGGCGCTGGCGGCAGCGACCGCCAACCCGGCCAAAGCTTTCGGCTTGAAGGACCGCGGGCGGATCGCCCCCGGCCTGCGTGCCGACCTCGTGCTGGTCCAGGGCGACCCGACCACCGACATCACCGCCAGCCGGGCGATTGAACGGGTCTGGAAGCTCGGCCACGAGACGATGCGGCCGGTAGCGCCAGTCAGCAAGCTGCCGACGGTGAACAAGGCGGCCCCCGAGATCCCGGCGGACGGCAGGATCAGCGACTTCGAGACCGGCACCTTCGCCGTCGGCTTCGGCTCCCCCTGGACGGACTCGACCGACCAGATGGCGGGCGGCAAGTCGATCGTCAAAAAGGCGGTGGTGGACGGCGGCGCCGAGGGCACGGCCAAGTCGCTCGACCTCTCGGGGGAGATCCGCGAGGGATTCGCCTACCCGTGGGCCGGCGTGATGTTCCTCCCCGGCACGCAGCCGATGGCGCCGGTCGACCTGTCGCGCTTCGCCGGGGTCTCCTTCGCCGCCAAGGGGGAAGGGAAGAGCTACGCGTTCATGGCCTTCGCCACCCACCTCGGCCGCATGCCCGCGGTGAAGAGCTTCACCGCCGGCCCCGACTGGCAGCGGATCACCGTTCCCTTCGCCGACCTCGGGCTCGACGGCAAGGACATCATGGGATTGTTCGTGGGCGGCGGCCCCGCCCCGGGGGCGTTCCATCTCCAGATCGACGAGGTGCGGCTGCTGCCGAAGGAGGGCGCCGGAGGCCGGCAGCCGTGAGATGATCGGCGGCGATGGAACCCGATCTCAGCCTGTTGAAACCCAAGCGCTTCGGCGTCGTGCCGGCGCTCCTCATCCTCGCCCTCGTGGCCGGCGGCTCCTACCTGGTCTTCATGCCGGGGCCGCCGGTCCCCAAACCGGTGCCGCAGCCGAAGCCGACCGCCCAGGCGCCGCTCCTGGTCACCCTGGCCCCGACCCCTGACGCGGCGCCCGGCTGGTGCTGCATCGAAAAGACCCTGGTCGAGACCACCCGCGCCGCCTGCACGGCGGCCAAGGGGGCCTTCTCCACCACCCAGGCCGCCGCTCCCGCCGCCTGCCGGCCGTCCGCTCCCGCTACGCCTCCTACAGCGACGTCCGGATCGCCCAGAGGTCCGGGAACAAAGGGGTGAACAGGGTGTTCTTGAGGTACTCGACCCCTGCCGAGCCCCCCGTCCCGATCTTCATGCCGATGGTGCGCTGCACCATCTTGACGTGGCGGTAGCGCCACTCCTGAAGCCCCTCGTCGAGATCGACCAGACGCTCGCAGACGTCGCGGTTGGCCGGATCTGAGCGGTAGATCTCGACCAGCATCTTCTGCACCCGCTCGTCCTCGGCCGGCGCGCTCCCCACCGGCCGGTCGAGCACGTCCTCGGGGATCGCGTACCCGTTGAGCGACAGGAAGCGCAGGAACGACGTGTAGAGGCTCGGCTCCCCCAGCCGCTGCTCCACCCGCCGCAGCTCCGCGCTCCCCTCCGGAAGATGCGCCGCCATCCCCTTGCGGCGTGACCCGAACGCCGCCTCGATCTCCCGGAACTGCACCGACTGGAAGCCGCTCGCCGTGTCGAGCCGATGGCGGAACGAGGCGAACGACACCGGCGTCATGGTCTCCAGGATGTCCACCTGCGAGACGAGCGTCTTGAAGATCGTCAGGATCCGCTTCAGCGTCCCCAGCACCTGCGCCCGGTCGTTCCCCTCGAACGCCTGCCGCAGCAGGTCCGTCTCGTACAGCACCTGCTTGAACCACAGCTCATAGACCTGATGGATGACGATGAACAGCATCTCGTCATGCTCCTCGCCCCCGGACGCCGGCGTCTGGAGGTCGAGGAGCTCGTCGAGACGGAGGTAACTCGTGTAGGTATAAGGCAATCTGGGCTCCTTCCCGGCGAAGGCTATGGGAGCGGGAGGAGGCGGGTCAAGGCGAGGGGACAGGCTACTGACTATGGAAGATTCTCGAGGTCAGCCAGATCCTTGTTGCGTCCGCTGGCCTTCTTGTTCGTCTTGAGGTCCTGTAGATTGATGAGGCTCACGGTCGTGCCGTCGATTTCCCCGACGATCCTGGCGGGATAACAGTCCTCGAACCGGACGCCAGGAATCGAGGTGAAGATCTCCAGCCGGATGGGAGGCACGCCCATCCGGACGATCTGATCGTCCTTCAGGAACAGATCCGCCGAGAGATTCGGGACGTCAAAGCCGAAGATCCTGAGCACGGCGACCATCCTCTCCGCCGTCGCGGCCTCTCTCCCGATCCAGATGTCCATGTCCACCGTCGCGCGCGGATATCCGTGGTAGCCGACGGCGTACCCTCCCACCAGGAGATACTCAACCTGGTGGGCGTTGAGCAACTGTAAGAACTCTTTGAAGTCGGGTGGAAGCCGGATCGTAGCCATAGAGGATCTGCCTCATCTGCTCGAGGGCCTCGAGACGCTCGTCGGGCGTCTTCTGGGCCCAATAGGCCTTCTCGTCGCTCTCCGCGTAGAGCGGGCGGACGGAGAAGGAGCTGCGATCGAGCTTCGGGAGAGGGGTCGTTTCACTCACCCGGCAAGCTTACTCCTACTCCCCCCGCGCCGGCTCCGCCGGCGCCCTTCCGAGATCCCCCGGCATCTCCGCGATCGCGTAGGCGACGGCGGCCCAGGAGGCGACGTTCTGGTCGAGATCCTTGGGATCGATCTTGTCCAGGGTGTCGTTGGCGGTGTGGTGGAGGTCGAAGTAGGTGGTGGCGTCCTGGGCGAGCGAGATGATGGGGACGCGGGCGGGGGACATCGGGCCGAGGTCGGCGCCGCCGCCGCTGGCGTTCTCTCCCTGCTCCACCCCCAGCAGCTTGGCGAGGGCGGCGACGACGGGGAGGCTCGCGGGGTCGACGTGCGAGGAGATCCGCCAGACGCGGCCGGAGCCGAGGTCGGACTCGCCGGCCATCCGGTGCCGGGCGAGCTCCCCCTGGTGGGCGGCGGCGTAGGCCTTCGCCCCCGAGGTGCCGAACTCCTCGTTGGCGAAGAGGACGACGCGGATGGTGCGCCGCGGCTTCTGGGGGAGCTGCGCGATCTGCCGCGCCGCTTCCATGGTGATGGCGACGCCGGCCGCGTCGTCGATCGCGCCGGTCCCCAGGTCCCAGGAGTCGAGGTGGCCGCCGAGGAGGACGATCTCCTCCGGCTTCTCGCGCCCCGGGATGTCGCCGACCACGCTCGCCGTCTCGACGTCCGGCAGGGTCTTCGCGCCCAGCTTGAGACGGAAGGTTACCGGCTTGCCGGAGGCGACCTCGTTGCCGAGGAGCTCGGCGTCGGGGATCGACAGCGCCGCCGCGGGGATCTTCTCCACCCCCTCGGCATAGCGCATGGCGCCGGTGTGCGGGGTCCGGTTCGAGTCCGTGCCGATCGAGCGGATCAGCACCGCCACCGCCCCCAGCTTCGCCGCGGCTGAGGCTCCCGCGCCGCGGACGCCGACCGCGCGGCCATACCCCGAGGCATCCTTGCTGCGCTCCATGTGGACGTCGTAGAAGACGATCTTCCCCTTCACCTTGGCCGGGTCGAGCTTGGCGACCGCGTCGAGCGAGGGGACCATGATCACCTCGGCTTCGATCCCCCCCTCGGGGGTGCCGACGCTGCCGCCGAGCGCCGCCAGGTGGACCGGCTGCGGCCAGGGGGCGACGATCTCCCCCGACTCCTCGCCGCGCACCCAGTGCGGCACCGTCGCCTTCTCGGCGTGGACGTTGCTGAAGCCGAGCTCCTTCATCTTGGCGAGACCCCAGGCGACGGCGGCGTCGTACGCCTTGGAGCCGGCGGGGCGCGGCCCCACCTCGGTGGTCAGCGAGCGGACGATCTCGAACGCCCGCGTGCCGGCGAGCGCCTTCGCGTGCAGCGAGGCGGCCGTCGCGGCGACGTCCGCAGGGAGGCTGGTGGCCGGCGCCGTCTGGGCCGGAGCAGCGACGGGGAACGAGGAGGAGAGGGCCAGAACGAGAACAGCGGCCCCGAGGGGCCGCTGCATCGCGGGAGAAACCACACGCATGGAATGCGTCTCCGAGGGTTGGGGGTCGAAGGTCAGGCGGCGACGGGCAACCTTCTCGTCTGCCGCAGCGTCTGCTTCCAGTCGGCCAGCGCCGTTTCGAAGGCGCGGTAGGTCAGGCCGAGACGGGTCTCGTGCGGCAGGTTCTCTTCGCTGCCAATGGACTCGGCCGCGACGGCTTCCACCTCCGCCTTCGGCTTCTGTCGGCGCTGCAGCGAGATCAGCTCGTGGAGCGCCGTCTGCAGCGAGGTGTAGGCCTCGTGGAGGCGCTCCTCGTGATGCTCGCGGAAGTCGTGGACCACCTGCTGCATGCGCACCTTGGCGCTCTCGAACTGCACCTCGATCTTGGCCTTGAGGATGGCGGCGTCGGGGGCGCGGCGGAGATCGCGGGCGAGGCCGACGCGCTCGAGGGTCCAGATCATCCACTTGGCGGGGTCGAAGTGCCAGACCTTGACGCCGTTGCGGTAGTCGAACGGGAAGCTGTGGTGGTAGTTGTGATACCCCTCGCCGAAGGCGAGGACGGCCATGATCGGGCTGTCGCGCGCGCTGTGCTCCGTGCTGTAGGGGCGGCGCCCGATCATGTGGCAGAGGCTGTTGATGAAGAAGGTGCCGTGGTGGCTGACCACGATGCGCGCCACGCCGCCGATCAGCAGGCAGCCGAGCAGGTGGCCGGTCAGCAGGCCGACGGCGATCGGGATGCCGAGGGCGACGCCGAGGCCGATCCAGACGTAGTACTTGTCCTGCCAGACCACCAGCTTGTCCTCGGAGAGGTCGCGCACCACGCTCGCCGGGATCGGCTGGTTCTCGAAGAAGATCCACCCCATGTGGGCCCACCAGAACCCCTTGGTGATGTTGTAGGGGTCGCGGTCGTGGTCGACGTGGGCGTGATGGACGCGGTGGTCGGCGGCCCACTTGAGGACGGAGTTCTCGAGCGCGCCGGCGCCGAAGACGAGGAGCGCGAGGCGCACCGGCCAGGCCGCCTGGTAGGTCTTGTGGGCGAACAGGCGGTGATAGCCCGCCGTGATCGAGAGGCCGACGAAGAGCCAGATGAAGAAGAAGGTCAGCGCCTCCGGCCAGCCCAGGCCAAACTTGACGATGTACCAGGGGGTTCCGACGAGGGCAATGAGGAGGGTCCCCATCAGGAAGATGAGGTTGAGCCAGTTGACTCCAGGTCTCGGTCTCGCGGCGGTCTCTTCAGTCACCTTGGTCTCCAAGTGCAGTCGTAGGCCCCGCAGGCCTGTTTGCCAGAGGTCCGCAACCGGAACAATCCTCCAGGGTACCCGGGGGGGCGCTTAAGGATAGCAGCGATCGGGCATTCTGTCGCCGTCGATTTTGCACTTTGCGACGGCGACCACCCTCTGCAACAGGGGGGAGGCGCGACAAATTGCGTCAGGGGGCGGTCCAGGGGAGGCTGGGATACAATCGAGGCTTCATCAACGAAGTTGCGGCGGCGCTGCAGGACGACTGCGATCCGCTGCTCCGGAGGTTGCGAGCCCTCCATGGCCGCTCAGTCCTACGATGTGTTCGTGAGCTACGCCCATGCGGACGACGACCCTCCGCTGGGAGCTCCCATGGGGTGGGTTACCACGCTGGCCGACGAGCTGCGCAAGATGCTCCGCCGCAAGCTCGGTGTCCGCGAGGTGCGATTCTTCACGGATCACCAACTCGCCGGCAACCAAGGAGTCACCGAGTCGCTTCTCGCCACAGTTCGCGGCAGCCGGGTGCTGCTCCTTGTGATGTCGCCCGGCTACCAGCAGTCCCCTTGGTGCCAGAGGGAACTGGGCAGCTTCCTCGCCGCGCAGACCGAGCGGAATCACCGCGACCACGTCTTCATCGTCGAGACTGAGCCGACGGACCGCTCTGGCTGGCACCCGGCTCTTCAAGAGCTCAGCCAGGTTCGCTTTTGGGACCGCGACTTCAAGGACAACGCCCCCCGACTGATAGGCTTTCCACTTCCTACTCTCGATGAGTACAACCTCTACTGGAAGAATCTCAACGAGCTGGCGCATCTGATTGCCAAGCAGCTCAAGGATACGGAGGCGCCCCCGGTTGAGCCCCGGACCAGGGTTTGGCTCGCCGAGCCGACCGAGGACCTGCTCGAGGAGCAGGAGAGCGTCGCTGCCGCTCTCCGGCAGCAGGGGTTCCTCGTCGTGCCGGCCGCTCCCCTGCCACGCGAGGGGCGGGAGCCCTACCTGCGCTCTCTCCACGAGGGCCTCGAACAGGCGGTCCTCGGCGTCCAGCTCCTCGGCCCGCGGGAAGGGCATCGCCCTTCCTGGAGCGACCGCTCGTTCGTCGCCCTCCAGGCCGCCGCCGCCGACGAAGCGGCGCGGGCTTGCGGCCTGCGGGTGCTCCGCTGGCGCTCCAGGCAGATCGACCTCGACGGCATCACGAATTCCGATTACCGGGCGCTGCTGACCGGAGGGAGCATCCTCGCCCTAGGGATCGAGGAGCTCAAGCATGAGATCCGGCGGGTCCTCAACTCTGGCCCGCAGGCTGCGGCTCCCGCAGCCGCGCCGGACCCGGCCTGCGCGCCGCACGTCTACGTCAACGCCGAGGCGGTGGATCGCGACCTCGGCCGGCACGTGCTCGCGGCGCTGGAGGAGCTCGGCGCGACCTCGGCGCTGCCACCGCCCGCTTTGCCGGACGACCCGCCCGATCAGATCCGCCGCGCTCAGCAGGATCAGATCGCGGCGAGCGACGGCGTGGTGGTCGTCTACGGCCACGCTCCCCTGGGATGGGTGCAGTCGCAGTGGGCATTCGCCCGTCGAACACTCGCCGAGCAGCGCCGGCCGCTGCACACCGCGGTGCTCGACGGGCCACCGCCCAAGAAGCCGCCGGTCGACCTGCGCGGCCCGGGCGTCCTGACGCTCGACTGCCGGACCGGCTTCGAGCCTAGGATCCTGGGCGACTTCGTGCGGAAGCTCCGCCCGGACGCCGCGCATGACTGACCCGCAGATGCTCAAACCACGGGAGGTCAAGGCGCCCTACCCCGGGCTGCGCTCCTTCGAGCCCTACGAGGCCCAGATCTTCTTCGGCCGCGAGGCGCACACCGACCGTCTGCTCGAGATCCTCCAGCGAGAGCGTTTCCTCGCCGTCCTCGGTCCGTCCGGCGCCGGCAAGTCGAGCCTGGTCCGTGCCGGTCTGCTCCCAGGCCTCGCCGCCGGCTGGCTCGGCGGCGCCAGCGACTGGCGGATCGCCATCCTGCGTCCTGGCGAACGCCCCTTTCAGGGGTTGGCCCAAGAGCTGGCGCTATCAGGCGCCCTGGGGCCGAGCGAGGAGGCTCTAGCGGGACTGCCCGGCATCGAGGCCGAGCTCCGCCGTGGCCCCCTCGGCCTCGTCCACTTGGTGGCGGACGCTCGCCGGGGGGAGGCCGGGACCAGCCCATTCAAGCTCTTGGTGCTGGTCGACCAGTTCGAGGAGATCTTCCGCTACGCCCGGGCCGGCGGTGCCGCGGCGGACGAGTCCGACGCCTTCGTCCAGCTTCTCCTCGCCTCCCGCGGCGTACCGGACGCCGAGGTCTACGTCACACTGACCATGCGCACGGATTTTCTCGGCCACTGCGTGCGCTTCCACGAGCTGCCGGAGGCAATCAACCGCGCCCAATACCTGACCCCCAGGCTCACTCGCGCGGAGCTCGAGCGCGCCATCACCGGACCGGCCCTGGTCTTCGCCGGTGACGTGGCTCCCGAGCTGGCCGGCGAAATGATCAACTCCCTTGGCGACGATTTCGATCAGCTCCCTCTTCTGCAGCACGCCCTGGCGCGGATGTGGCTCACTGAATCCGCCCGATCTGCCGCACCTCCGCTGTTGACTGCCGCGAGCCTCGACGCCCCGGGCGGTCTGGAGGGTGCCCTATCCGCCCACGCAGAGGAGGTCTTCGGCAAGCTCTCCGCGAGCGAGCAGGCCCTGGCCGAGACGCTCTTTCGCTCCATTACCCTCCGCGAAGGCACCGGTCAGGACGCCCGCAGCACCCGCCGCCCCCAACGGCTGGGCGAGATCGCCGCCGTCGCCGGCTGCTGCGTGCCCGAGTTGGAGCCGGTGGTTTGGGCCTTCGCGGCCGAGGGGGTGAACTTCCTTCACCACGGCGAGCCGCTCGGCTCCGAGAGCGTGATCGACATCTCCCATGAGGCGCTGATCCGTCAATGGGAACGCCTGCGGAGCTGGGCCGAGGACGAGGCCGAGCGCGCCGCAGAGCTCCGGAGATGGCAGGACCGGGCGGTCCTGCGGAAACAAGGGGGAGAGCTGTTAACGGGGGCAGATCTCGAGCGCGCGGTCGAGTGGCGCGATGCCGGAGCCGGTCGGCGTCCAATGCCGCAGTGGGCGGCCCGCTATCTCGACTCCAAAGGAAAGACCGGCTTCAGCGAAACACTCGCCTTCATCGCCGAGAGCGAAGCCGCCCGCGCTGAAGCTGACCGGATGAGGGACGAGGCGGCAACGCGAGAGCTGGAACGAGCGCAGGCTGACGCGAAACGATCCCGTCGTCTCTCGCTGGCCGCCCTGTCCGCCGCGGCTCTGGCTCTAGTCCTGGCCTGGGGGGCTGTCGCGCTCTTCCTCAAGGCCAAGGAAGCCGCACACGAGTCGTTGGCACGCCAGCTCGCTGGCGAGGCGAATTTCCTTTCCGAGCCAGAGCCGGACCGGGCTCAGCTTCTGGCTGTTGCAGCGTTTAAGACCCGCGAGCTCCCGGTCTCGGATTTGGCAGTCCGGCAAGCTTACGTCCTGTCTACAGGTCTGCTTCAAACCCTCCGTGGGCACGAGGGCAAGGTTCGCAATGCGGTCTTCAGCCCGGACGGGCGAACCGTGGTCACCGCCAGTGAAGACAAGACAGCGCGGCTGTGGGACGCGGCCACTGGCCGACCTCTCCTATCCCTCCGCGGACACGAAGGCCGGGTCGTCAGCGCAGTCTTCAGTCCGGACGGACGAACTGTCCTTACCGCCAGTGAAGACCAGACGGCGCGCCTTTGGGACACGGCCACCGGCCGACCTCTGCTTACCCTCCGCGAATTCGAGGGCCGGGTTGTCCGTGCGGTCTTCAGTCCAGACGGACGAACCGTCCTCACCGCCAGCGATGACACTCGGGCGCGGCTGTGGGACGCGGCCAGTGGCCGCCCCCTCCAAGCCTTCCGCGGACACGAGGACACCGTCGCAAGCGCTATCTTTAGTCCGGACGGACGAACCGTCCTTACCGCCAGTTACGATAAGACGGCGCGGTTGTGGGACGCGGCCAGCGGCCGACTCCTCCAAACCTTCCGCGGACACGAAAGCTCGCTCGTTAGCGCTGTCTTTAGTCCGAACGGGCGAACCGTCCTCACCGCCAGTGAGGACAAGACGGCGCGGTTGTGGGACGCAGCCACCGGCCGTCCCCTCCAGACCTTCCGCGGACACGAGGGATCTGTCGTCAGCGCGGTCTTCAGTCCGGACGGGCGAACTGTCCTAACCGCCGGTGCCGACAATACGGCGCGGCTGTGGGATTTAGCCGCCGGCCGACTCCTCCAAACCCTCCGAGGACACGAGAGCCGGGTCACTAGCGCAGTCTTCAGTCCGGACGGACGAACTGTCCTCACAGCCGGTTGGGACAAGACAGCACGGCTGTGGGACTCGGCCACCGGCCGCCCTCTCCAAACCCTCCGCGGACACGAGGGATTCGTCACCAGCGCGGTCTTCAGTCCAGACGGGCGAACTGTCCTCACGGCCAGTCATGACCAAACGGCGCGGCTGTGGGACGCGGCCATGGGCCGCCCCCTCCAAACCCTCCGCGGACACGAGGGCAAGGTCTTCAGTGCGGTCTTCAGCCCAGATAGGCGAACCGTCCTCACCATCGGAGATGACAAGACAGCGCGGTTCTGGGACGCGGCCACCGGCCGTCCCCTCCAAACCCTCCGCGGACAGGAGGCAGCGGTCTTGAGCGCGCTCTTCAGCCCGGACGGGCGAACCGTCCTCACCGTCGGGGATGACAAGACAGCACAATTGTGGGACGCGGCCACCGGTCGTCCCCTCCAGACCTTTCGCGGACATAACGAAGCAGTCTTCAGCCCGGATGGGCGAACCGTGCTCACCGCTAATGGGGACCAGACGGCACAGCTGTGGGACGCAGCGACTGGCCTACCTCTCCTAACCTTCCGCGAGGACAAAGCCCCGGTTTTCAGCGCGCTTTTCAGTCCGGACGGACAAACCGTCCTCACCCTCGCCGCCAGTTTAGACCGAATAGCGCGGCTGTGGGACATGGCCACCGGCCGATCCCTCCGAACCTTCGGCTGGTACTACGAAACGGCCGACAGTGCGGTCTTCAGTCCGGACGGGAAAACCATCCTCACCGTCGGTCACGACCAGACGACGCGGCTATGGGACGTTGCCACCGGCCGACCCCTCCAAACCCTCCCTGGACATAAGGTCTACAGTGCGATCTTCAGTCCGGACGGGCAAACCATCCTTACAATCAGTGATGACGAATCGGCGCGGCTGTGGGACACAGCAACTGGCCAACCAGTCCTAACCTTCCGCGGACACGAAAACGCAGTCGTCAGCGCGGTCTTCAGTCCGGATGGGCGAACCGTCCTCACCGCCAGCGCGGACCAGACAGCGCGGGTGTGGGATGCGGCAACCGGCCGCCCTCTCCAAACCTTCCGCGGACACGAGGGACCTGTCGTCAGCGCGGTCTTCAGTCCAGACGGGCAAACCATCCTCACTGCGGGTTCGGACCAGACGGCGCGCTTGTGGCCCTGCAACGTCTGCCGCCCTACCAGAGAGCTCGCGGACGAGATTCTCCGCCGCGTGGGGCGCGACCTCACCCCGGAGGAGCGGGCGGAGTCCGGCCTCCGGTAGGTTGCGGAGATCCGCCCGCGGATCAAGCAGGCGAAGGCGGCGGTGGGGCGGCCGATCTGAGGGCTCTTCCCGGATCCGGCACCGACCGTGCCGCCGGGCCCTCACTCCGCGGACGGGGCGTCTCCTTGTCTGGGGCGCCCCCTCCTGACCTCCCCCTGGCCAACCCTCCCCCGCCCCCAGGGGGAGGAAAAAGGCACCAAGCTCGGCAAGGCTGCTCATCGCAGGGCCCCCCTCTTCTCCCGGCGGTCTGGGGGGGAGGCGGGGAGAAGAGGGCCGGGGTGATGAGGGCCAGCTCCCCAGCGAAGGCAACGGCGACCTGGGGGAGATGCGGTGATGTTTCCCTACCCCCCGATCGCCTGCCGCACGAACCCCTCGATCTGCGCCGCCGGCCGCGCTCCCATCGTGCGGGCGACCTCCTTGCCGCCGCGGAAGACGGCCATGGTGGGGATCGACTGGATGCGGTGCTCGGCGCCGACGCGGGGGTCGACGTCGGTGTTCACCTTGACGACCAGGAAGCGGCCGGCGTTGCGCTCGGCGACTTTCGACATCTCGGGGGCGACTTGGCGGCAGGGGCCGCACCAGGGGGCCCAGAAGTCGACCAGGACGGGGAGCGCGGACTCGCGGAGCAGCCCGTCGAGCTCGCTCCCCTGATCGATCCCCAGCGGCTCGGACGGCGGCGGGATCGCCGCGCCGCAGGAGCCGCAGTGGGCCTCGCTCCCCAGGCGCGCATAGAGCACCCGGTTCTTTTTTCCACAGGACGGACAGGCGCGGACCAGACCTTCGGACATGCCCTCGGACATAAGGAAATCCCTCCTTTCGCTCCACCCGGGAGAACAGGCGGGCCGGCGCGGGGATTCCGTGCTAGCGTGCCGAGGTTCATCGGGAGGCACGCATGAAACCACACTGGATCAAGCCGGGCGCCAAGGTCGATCTCGCGAAGATCGACGCGGCGGGGACGCCGGGGTTCAAGGGGGGGCGCAAGGAGGCGGCCGAGAAGCTCGCCGCCTTGAACGAGCGGCTCGAGGTGCTCCAGGAGGCGCTGTGGGCCGAGCACCAGCGGCAGGTGCTGGTGGTGCTCCAGGGGATGGACACCAGCGGCAAGGACGGCACGATCAGCCACGTCTTCGACGGCGTCAACCCGCTCGGCGTGCGGGTCACCGCCTTCAAGGCCCCCTCCCCGGACGAGCTCGACCACGACTTCCTCTGGCGGATCCACGCCCGCATGCCGGCGCGGGGGGAGATCATGATCTTCAACCGCAGCCACTACGAGGACGTGCTGGCGGCGCGTGTCCGCAAGCTGGTCCCGCCCGAGATCTGGCAGCGGCGCTACGGCCAGATCAACGACTTCGAGCGCCTGCTCGCCGAAACCGGCACCACGGTCCTCAAGTTCTTCCTCTACATCAGCAAGGACGAGCAGAAGCGGCGCCTCCAGGACCGCCTCGACGACCCCCTCAAGCGCTGGAAGTTCCGCCGCGGGGACCTCCTCGACCGCGGCCACTGGGACGAATACATGGCCGCCTACGAGGCCCTCCTCCGCCAGACCAGCTTCAAACACGCCCCCTGGTACGTCGTCCCCGCCGACAAGAAGTGGTACCGCAATCTCTACGTGGCGACCGTCCTCGTCAAGGCGCTCGAAGAGCTGAATCCAAAGCCGCCGGAGCCCGAAGAGGACCTCAAAGGGGTCGTCGTCGAGTAAACGCGGAATTTTCCCTTCCCCCTGCGCTTCGTTCGCAGTGTCTTTGGGCTGATGCGGAGCTGCGCAGGGTTCGCACGCTCCTCAGCACGCTTTGCAGGCGAGGTCCCAAGCTTCGCGGACACGTTTCTTCAGCCGAGAGGTTCCGCGCGGAGCGAAACAGAGACCGCGGAAGGCTTGCGAGAGCGCTGGTATGATGGTGGGCGACCCATTTTCGATCATGGAGACTCGCAGAATGATGACTCTTCGCTCCTTCCGGGCTTCTCTGGCTCTGGCTCTCGCGTTGTTTCCCTTCGCGCAGGCTCCGGCGATCGCCGCCGAAGCCGCGGCGGCTCCGGCCGCGGTCGCCGACGGCTACCGGCTGCCGCCGCAGGGGCTGGTCGACATCATCGACGCGCCGCCGACGCCGGGGGTGCTCCCCGATCCGCGGGGGCAGTGGCTGCTGATCCTCGAGCGGCCGAGCCTGCCGCCGATCGCCGAGCTGGCGGAGCGCGAGCTGCGGCTGGGGGGGCTGCGCATCCGGCCGGCGAACCATTCGCCGAGCCGCGCGGGGTACCTCACCGGATTGCGGCTGCTGCGCCTCTCCGACCTTTCGGAGCGGCGGATCTCCGGCCTCCCCGAGGGGGCGCGGATCACCAGCTTCCAGCTCTCGCCGGACGGCTCGCGTTTCGCCTTCACCAACGTCAAGCCGGACGGCGTCGACCTCTGGGTCGCCGAGATGGCGACCGCCGAGGCGCGGCGGCTCGCCGGCCCCCTGAACCTGACCGCGTCGACCGAGCCGCGCTGGCTCGCCGACTCGCGGACGCTGGTGGTCACCCTGGTCGATCCGGCGAGCGGCCCCGAGCCGGCGACGACGGAGGTGCCGACCGGCCCGGTGATTCGCGACAGCTCGGGGCACGCGGCCCCCGCCCCCACCTTCCAGGACCTCCTGAAGAGCCCGCAGGACGCGGCGCTCTTCGAGCACTACCTGACCTCGCGGGCCGCCCGCGTGACCCTCGACGGCCAGGTGACGCCGATCGGTGAGGCCGGGCTGATCGCCGAGCTGATGCCGTCGCCGGACGGCCGCTACCTGCTGGTCGAGACCCTCCACCGGCCGTTCTCGTACCTGGTCCCCGCCGGCCGCTTCCCGCGCCGTTTCGAGGTCTGGGACCTCGACGGCAAGGTGGTGCGCACGGTGGCCGACCTGCCGCTCGCCGAGGAGATCCCGATCACCTTCGACAGCGTGGCGACCGGCCCGCGGGCCGTCTCCTGGCGCGCCGACGCGCCGGCGACCCTGTTCTGGGTCGAGGCGCTCGACGGCGGCGACGCCGGCAAGGAGGCCGCCGAGCGCGACCGCGCCTTGCAGCTCCCGGCGCCGTTCACCGGCAACCCGGCGCCGCTCGCCACCCTCGCCTACCGCTTCCAGGGGGTGGAATGGGGGAACGACGGCCTCGCCCTGCTCAACGAGGGGTGGTTCAAGACGCGGCGGACGCGGACTTGGCTTATTGAGCCAGGAGCCCAGCCCGGGACGAAGGTCGTCGCCCCCAAGCTGCTGTTCGACCGCTCGGCCGAGGACCGCTACAGCGACCCCGGCCAGCCGCTGACCACCCGCGACGCCCGCGGCCAGGCGGTGCTGCGGACGGCCGACAACGGCAAGACCCTCTTCCTCGCCGGCGCCGGGGCCTCGGCCGAGGGGGACCGCCCGTTCCTCGACGCCCTCGACCTCACCACCCGCAAGACGCGGCGCCTCTTCCATTCCGAGGCGCCCTGGTTCGAGGCGCCGGTCGACCTGCTCGACCCGGCCGGCCGGCAGTTGCTGGTGCGCCGCGAGACGGTCGACCAGCCTCCGAACTACTTCGTGCGCGATCTGTCAGCGGCGGGAGCGCCGTTGCGGCAGCTCACCCGCTTCCCGCATCCGACGCCGCAGCTCGCCGGCATCCACAAGGAGCTGATCCGCTACAAGCGGGCGGACGGCGTGCAGCTCACCGGCACCCTCTACACGCCGGCGGGATGGAAGCCGGGGGACGGTCCGCTCCCCACCCTCCTCTGGGCCTATCCGCAGGAGTTCAAGAGCGCCGACGCGGCGGGGCAGGTCACCGACTCCCCCTACCGCTTCGCGCGCGCCGGCGCCGGCTCGCCGCTGGTCTGGCTGACCCGGGGATATGCCCTGCTCGACAACCCCAGCATGCCGATCGTGGGCGAGGGGAAGAACGAGCCGAACGACACCTACGTGCAGCAGCTCGTGGCCTCGGCGCAGGCGGCGGTCGACGAGGTGGTGCGCCGCGGCGTGGCGGACCGCCGGCGGATGGCGATCGGCGGCCACTCCTACGGCGCCTTCACCACCGCCAACCTGCTCGCCCACTCCGACCTCTTCGCCGCCGGCATCGCCGAGAGCGGCGCCTACAACCGCACCCTGACGCCGTTCGGCTTCCAGTCCGAGGAGCGCGACCTCTGGCACGCGCAGGAGACCTACATCCAGATGTCCCCCTTCCTCTACGCCGACAAGGTGAAGCACCCGCTCCTGCTGATCCACGGCCAGGCCGACAACAACCAGGGGACCGACCCGATCCAGAGCGAGCGCTTCTTCAACGCCCTCAAGGGGAACGGCGCCACGGCGCGGCTGGTCTTCCTGCCGCTCGAGGCGCATGGCTACCGCGGCCGCGAGTCGGTGCTCGACGCGCTGGCCGAGAGCTCGGACTGGCTGGATAAATATGTGAAGAACCGGCCGGCGGAGGGGGAGAAGCCCGAGGGCGCGAAGCCGGGAGCGGGAGCCGCCAAGCCGTAGCTTGCCTTTCTCCTCCCCCGTACTCGGGGGAGGCCGGGAGGGGGCGTTCCGAAGGCCGGAACGCTTCCTTGGTTGGGAGGCTGCGGGCCCCCTCCTGACCTCCCCCGAGTACGGGGGAGGAAAAAGGCTCCTGCTGCGGAAAATCCCGGGGGGGTCTAAAGGGCCGCGGAGCCCAGCACCCTCCCGATCATCGCCCGCACCTCCTCCACCTCGTCCCCGTTGACGGTGTGACCCATCCGCGGATAGATCCGCTCGGTGACCTCGGCGCCGAGGGCGCGCAGGCGTTCGGCGGTCTGGTCGACGCTCGGCCGCGGGATGTGCGGGTCGCGGTCGCTGCAGCCGAGGAAGACGGGGGTGCCGGCGAGCGAGCCGGTGAGCTGGCGGGGCTCGTCCGGCGGGCCGATCAGCGCTCCCGAGAGGGCGGCGATGCCGCCGTAGCGGCGCGGGTTGCGGGCGGCGAATTCGGTGACCAGGCAAGCTCCCTGCGAAAAGCCGAGGAGGATCGTACGCTCGGGCGGGACGCCGGCCGCCGCGAGCTCCCCGAGCGTCTCGCCGAGGCGGGCGAGGGCCGAGGAGAGCCACGGCTCGTTGGCGGCGATCGGCGCCAGGAAGCGGTTGGGATACCAGGAGAAGCCCGCCGCCTGCGGCGCCACGTAGGCGAGCTCGGGGTACCCCCACTCCTCGCGCAGCTCGAGGATGCTCTCCGCCGTGGCGCCGCGCCCGTGCACCATCACCATCGCCGCCCTCGCCTCCGCGGGGCGGCGGCCGGCCCACACCAGCGGTTGTCCCTGATGGGGGCCCTGATGCAGGGTCGCCGTCATGCCGCGCCTCCGGCGGCCACCGGAACGTGCGCGGCATGCGCGGCGAGCGGCGGCAGCTCGGCCTCGATCCTTTCGCGGCTCGGCTCCAGCCAGTCCGGGAGCTTCAGGGCCGTGCCGAGCTCCGCCACCGTCTCGTCGCGGGTGAACCCCGGCGGATCGGTCGCGATCTCGAACAGGACGCCCCCCGGCTCGCGGAAGTAGATCGAACGGAAGTACTGGCGGTCGAGGACCTGCGTCACGTGGAGCCCGGAGTCTTCGACCGCCGCGCGCCAGGCGAGCTGATCCGCCTCGTCGGCGGCGCGGAAGGCGACGTGGTGCACCGTCCCCGCCGAGACGTGGCCGCGCACCGCGGCCGGCGCGGCGAGAACGTCGACCCGCGTCGCTCCACTCCTCAGAGGCCGCCGCGAAGCGCACGCGGTCCCCCTCCTCCCCCACCCGCCGGAAGCCCAGGGTGCTCTTCGAGCACCTCGGCGGTGACGTCGAGATTCCACTCGGTGAGGGTGACGCCGTCGAAGCCGCGCACCGCGTGCTCGGCGGGGACCGGCCCGCCGGACCAGGGGGCGCGCGGGTCGGCATCGCGGACATCGCGGGCCACCAGCTCGAGGCGCAGGCCGTCCGGATCGAGCACGGTCAGCACCTCGTCGTTGAAGCGGCGCCGCGGAGATTCGGTGGCCACGCCGAGGCGGGAGAGACGCTCCGTCCAGTAGCCGAGCGATCCCGCGGGGACGGCGAAGGAGGTGACGGTCGCCTGCCCCGCCCCCTGCACGCCCCGGCGGGCGAGCGGCCAGGGGAAGAAGGTGAGGATCGTCCCCGGGTGCCCGACCTCGTCGCCGTAGTAGAGATGGTAGGTGCCGGGATCGTCGAAGTTCACCGTCTTCTTGACCAGCCGCAGCCCCAGGACGCCGGTATAGAAATCGACGTTCCGCTGCGGATCGGAAGCCATGGCGGTGACGTGATGGAGACCTGCGATCGGTTTGCGCATGAGGGTGAGTGTCCTTTCCGTGCGTTCCGTGTCTTGACGATGTCCGTTACAACAACGATCATCCGAAAAAAAGTTCAGGCCCGCTCGCGCGCCGCGCCGAGCAGCTTGACGAAGCCGCGCAGCCGCGGCTCGCCGAGCCCGCCGAGGAGATGGGTGAGGGTCTCCCCCACCGGCCCGTCGAGCTCCGCCAGGAGAGCGAGCCCGGCGGCGGTGATGCGCGCCCGCACCACCCGCCGGTCGTCGGCGTCGCGTTGCCGCGCCACCAGCCCCCGCTGCTCCAGCCGGTCGAGCAGGCGGGTGACGTCCGGGCCCGGGCTGACCAGCCGCTCGCCGATCTCGCTGCAGGTGAGGCCGCCCGAGGCCGCGGCGTCGGGCTCCGCGCCGCGCAGGATGCGCAGCGCGTTGTACTGGGCGGGGGTCAGGTCGTGCCCCTTGAGCTCGCGCCCGAGCGCCTGGAGGAGCAGGCTCGCCGTCCGCTGCAGGCCGAGGAAGACCTCCTCCTCCAGGCTGACGAACGGTTTGCGCTGACGGATCTCGCGGTCGAGGGTGGCGGCGGTGGAGCTCATCGCCCGTTCCAACGACCTTTGTTGGGCGGATATTCCGTCCCGCCTGATTCCGGCCGCCCCGAGCCACGGCCGTAATGGAACGGCGCGTGGAAGCACTCACTGGTAAGCTGACGTGCGACTTCCCAGGAGGTGTCCCCCGATGGTCCTTTTCCCGCGTCTGCGCCCGAGCGGCGCCCTCGCCTGCATTTTCCTCTTCATCGTGCTGGCGGCCCCCCTCCCGGCGGCCACCGATCCGACCTATGCCGCGCTCCGCGGCGCCCGGCCCGACGGGCGGAAGATCCCGGTCCAGGGTCTGGTCCTCGAACGCGACGCCTTCCGGTTCCAGCTCGATTCCGGAGCTCTCCATCTCCTCCCTCCCGTCGCGGGACGGACGGTCGGCGCGGTCTTCGTCGGCAAGGGGAGCTATCGCCTGAGCCCGGCGACCGCCAACGAGTCGCGGCAGCTCGCGATCGCCTCGGGGGCGGGGACCGACAAGGGGTTCGAGGCGCTGACCGATACGTTCGAGACCCTCCTCCTCTTCTTCACCGACGGCACCCTCGCCGAGCTCGAGCGCCATGCCGCGGTGCAGGCGGGAGCTGCGGATCCCCACGCCGCCGACGTCTACGACCGCTGGCTCAAGCGGCAGCAGAAGGACTTCAAGGCCAACTTCCAGCTGCGGATCCTCGCCGACCTGCTGAACAACCCCGGGCGGACCGACGGCGTCTTTCTCGCCCTGATCGACGGCCGCAAGGTCCCGCCCGCGCTGGCCGCGGTGGATCCCGACGGCGCCGAGGCGCTGCACATCGCTCCCCGTCTGGGCGGCGAGGGCACCCTCCTCTGGGTCGTCGATCCCTCCAAGGGCGGGATCTGGTACCTCTGCGATCGCAAGGAGCGCGGGGAGCGCCAGAAGGAGGCGGCGCAGGGGCAGCCGGCGCCGGAGAGGCACCTGGTCGACGCCCTCGACTACCGGATCGAAACCGAGGTCAAGCGGAATGCAGACATCGCCGGGCAGGCCACCCTCCGCTTCCAGACGCTGGTCGAGGGGCTCCGCGTGCTGCCGCTGCACCTGATGCCGAAGCTGCGCATCGGCGAGGCTTCCTACGCGGTCGAAGCGGCGGGAGGCGAGCCCGCCTGGAAGCCGCTCGCCTGGGTCCAGGAGGAGGAGAACAAGGACGCCGACGCCGCGGTCGTCTTCCCCGAGCCCCTGGCCAAGGGGGCGACCGTCCGGCTCCGGCTCGCCTATCAGGGCGGCGACGTGCTGCAGAACGTCGGGGACAAGACCTTCGTGGTCGCCGCCCGCGAGAGCTGGTATCCCAACCTCGGCATCTTCTCCGACCCCGCGAAGTTCGAGCTCGTCTACCGGATCCCCGCCGGCCTCGAGGTCGTCTCGGTGGGACAGAAGGTGGAGGACCGCATCGAGGGGAAGCAACGGATCTCGGTCTGGCGGACCGAGACCCCGGTGCAGATCGCGGGCTTCAACTATGGCAAGTTCGAACGGCTGGCGCGCAAGGACGACGTCAGCGGCGTCGAGGTCGAGGTGTTCACCGGCGAGGACCGCCCCAACCTGGGGCCCGAGGTGGGCCTGGTCTCGGGCGCCCGGCTGGCCGACAGCGCCGCCGTCGACGGGCTCAATTCGGCGCGCATTTTCACCACCTACTTCGGCCCGCTCCCCCAGCACCACGTGGCCATCACCCAGCAGGCGCAGTGGTCCTTTGGCCAGTCCTGGCCGTCGCTGATCTTCCTCCCCTACGCGTCCTTCCTGACCGGCACCCAGCGGATGGCCCTGGGACTCTCCCAGATGACGAATTTCATCAATCAGGTCGGCTTTCACGAATTCTCCCACCAGTGGTGGGGCCACCTGGTGGGCGCCGCCACCTACCGCGACGAGTGGCTGGAGGAGGGGTTCGCCGAGTTCTCGGCCGCCCTGGCCGTGCAGCACACGAAAGGCTGGGACGGCTACTTCGACTTCTGGCGCCACGCGCGCGAATCCATCTTCGGGAAGTACCCGGGCAACGCGATGGCCAACGACAAGGCGGGCCCGATCAGCCAGGGGTGGCGGCTCGGCACGGCGTACACCCGCTCCGCGCCGCAGGCCATGATCTATGCCAAGGGCGGCTACGTCCTCCACATGCTGCGCACCCTGATGTGGGACGACAAGGCGAAGAACCCAGACGTCAATTTCATCGCCATGATGCACGACTTCACCGCCACCTACGGCGGCAGGTCGGCCACCACCGCCGACTTCCAGAAAGTCGTGGAGCGCCACATGGTGCGGGCGATGAACGCCACCGGCGACGGCCGGATGGACTGGTTCTTCAATCAGTGGGTCTACGGCACCGACGCGCCCCGCTACGTCGCCGACCTGAAGGCGGAGAAGACGAGCGGCGACGAGTACCGGATCCACGGCCAGGTCACCCAGCAGGGAGTGCCGAAGGATTTCCACGCCCTCATCCCGGTGCAGATCGATTTCGGCAAGAACGAGGTGACCCGGATCGGGCTGGTGGGGATGACCGGCGAGGCCACGGTGCCGATCGACCTCAAGCTGAAGCTCCCGAAGGCGCCGAAACGGGTCGTGGTCAACGCCTTCGGCGAGATCCTGGCCCGCGACTGACGGTTCGCCGCGGACGCCGCGGTTGATTTCGTAGGGTGCGCTGCGCGCACCGCAGCGTCGACGGTGCGCACAGCGCACCCTACGGATGGCTCTATCTATATGTTCTGGTGCTTCTGGACGATGCGCACCTCGGCCTCGCGCAGCTTCGCCTCCAGGCGTTCCCGCTCGGCGCGCACGGCCGGGTCGTTGTAGCGGGGGTTCGCCGGGCTCGCCAGGTTGTCGGTTTCGTCGGGATCGCACTCGAGGTCGTACATCTCCCACTCCTCCGGATACGAGCCGTTCTGGTGGAAGTACCGGGCGTACTTCCACCTCGCCTCGCGCACGCAGCGGATGCGGTCCGCCGCCCGCACCACCGGGCCGTTGGGGTTCGAGGCGCGGATGTCATCGAAGGTGAAGACGATCTCGTCCTGGACGCCGGCCGCCCCTTCCGGGTCGGCGACGATCGGCGCCAGCGAGCGCCCGGAGAGGCCGTCGGGAGGCGTCACCCCCAGCAGCTCCGCGAAGGTCGGCATCAGGTCGACCAGCGAGGCGAGGCTCGCGGTCTCCCGCCTTTCCGGGAACAGCACGGGGTTCGAGATCACCAGCGGGATGCGGAGGCTTTCCTCGTAGGTGTTGAACGCCTTCTGGCGCATGCCGCCGTGCGCCATCCCCATCTCTCCATGGTCGGCGCTGCGCACGATGATCGTCGAGCGGCCGAGCTCGGTCGGGGTGCCGTCGGGGTGGTAGAAGAAGTCGAGGACCGGCCCCATCTCGCGGTCGATGTGGCGGATCAGGTTGCCGTAGAAGTTGACGTACTTCCGCTTCTGCTCCCGGCTGGGGAGCGGGCCGAGGCTCGCCGCGGCGGAGACCAGGAGCTGCGACTGCGCGGTCGGCTTGTGGTTCGCCTGCAGGTCCTCGTCCCAGGTCGCCGGCAGCTCGATCGGCCCCTCCAGATCCGCGTCGGTGTAGCCGTACTGATAGGTCTTCGGGTAGGAGAGCAGGTCGTGCGGGTTGACCAGCGAGAGGACGAGGCAGAACGGCTGCCGGGCGTCGGCGCGGCGCAGGAACTCGACCGCCTCCTGGACGTAGCGCTGGTCGTGGTTGGCGTAGCCGCCGCCGAAGTTGACGATCTTGGTGTCCTCGCCCGAGTCGGGGGGGAGCCACCCCTCGAAGCCGTAGATGGCGATGTCGGCGCCGTAGAGGCTGCTCTCCCCCGACCCGCCCTTGCTGAGGTGCCACTTCCCCCGGTAGTGCACCTTGTAGCCGGCGGGGCGCAGCATCGTCGCGAGGTTCGGCAGGGTCGAGTCGAGCACGTTCTCGGTCGGCGACCAGATGCCTCCCCAGGTCAGGGTGTCGGTCACCTGGTGCTGCGCCACGTAGCGGCCGGAGAACAGGGTGCTGCGGCTCGGCGAGCACATGCAGGCGTTGCAGAAGGCGCGGTTGAAGGTGAGCCCGTGCCGTTTGAGCCGGCTGAGGTTCGTCAGGTTCTTCGCCTCCCAGCCGGGCGGGAAGTGCTGGGTGGCGCGCTCCTGGTCGCTGAGGATGAGGACGAGGTTGGGGTGCTCGGGCAGATCTTTGGCGAAGCTCAAGTCGTGGTCCCTCCGGAGTTGCGCCCCGGGCGGCGACACGCCGCCGGGTCTCGCTGCTGCATGATCAGTGGGGCGGGAGGGAAGATCGCCGCGGCGAGCCCGCTTACGCTTCGCCTCGCTATTGCGGTCGTAGTTCACGATGTTCTCCCACTCGGAGGCGTCCGAGCGGGCGACCACCGCCACCACCGGCTCGCTGTCGCTGAGGTTGAACACCTCGTGCGGCACCCCGGGCTCGATGAAGATGAAGTCGCCGGCGCCGTTCTCGACCGCCTGCCTGCAGCCCCGGGCCGTACTCGTGGCGCACGCGCCCCTGGAGGATGTAGAGCATCACCTCGAAGTCGACGTGGATGTGGGCGTAGGCGACCCCACCCGGCGGGATGGTGGCGACGTTCATCGACAGCTTCGTGGCGTTGACGTTCTTGGCCGACAGCCCCGCCTTGTACCGGATGTTGTTCCAGCCGCGGCAGGTCTCACCGTTGCGGACCACGGAGATCCCGTCGTTGCCTTCCACCACCTGCTTCAGATCCACGCTCTCGGACATGGCGCTCGCCTCCTCGGGACGATTCTAAACGCAACGGGCGGGGACACCGCGTCCCCGCCCCGATCTCGCGCCGCCAGGCCGCGCAGACACCTACGCCGCCTTCTTCATCCCCTTCTGCTCGGCGATCCAGCGGTCGATGCGCTCCCCGAGGACGTCGAGCGGCAGGGCGCCGGCGCCCAGCACCTCGTCGTGGAACTTGCGGATGTCGAACTTCGCGCCGAGCTCCCGCTTGGCCCGCTCGCGCAGCTCGAGGATCTTGAGCTGGCCGATCTTGTAGGCGAGCGCCTGCCCGGGCCAGACGATGTAGCGGTCGGTCTCGCTCTGCACCTCGACCTCGTCGACCCCCGAGTGGTCGTGGAAGAACTGCACCACCTGGTCGCGGCTCCAGCGCTTGTAGTGGAAGCCGGTGTCGACCACCAGGCGGATGGCGCGCAGCATCTCGTCCTGGAGATGGCCGTAGTCGCTCCACGGGTCCTGGTAGAAGCCGACCTCCTTGCCGAGGCGCTCGGCGTAGAGGGCCCACCCCTCGATGAAGCCGGTGTACCCCCCCTGCTGGCGGAACGGCGGCAGGGTCGGCAGCTCCTGGGCGATCGACAGCTGCATGTGGTGGCCGGGGACCCCCTCGTGGTAGGCGGTCGACTCGCAGGTGATGATCTTGCGCTGCTCGGGGTTGCTGGTGTTCACCTGCACGCGCCCCGGCCGGGCGCCGTCCGGCGAGCCGGTCTGGTACTCGGCCGACGACGCCTCCTTCTCGCGGAACGCCTCGGTCGGCACCACCTCGACCTTCGCCTTCGGCAGACGGCCGAAGAGCTGCGGCAGCTTGGCGTACATCTGGTCGATGTACCCCTTGTAGAGGTCGAGGATCTGCTGGCGCGACTGGGCGTGCAGCTTGGGGTTCTTCTCGATCGCCGCGTTCAGGCTCTTGAGGTCGGAGTAGCCGAGCTTCTTCGCGATCAGCAGCATCTCCCCCTCGATCCGCGCCACCTCGCGCAGGCCGAGCTGGTGGATCTCCTCCGGCGTCTGGCTCGAGGTGGTCAGCGCGCGGACGTTGAAGGCGTAGCGCGCCTCGCCGTCGGGGAGCGACCACATGCCGGGCTCGCTGCGTCCCTTGGGGGCGTACTCCTCCTTCACGAAGCGGGCGAACTTGGCGTAGGCCGGCAGCACCGAATCCTTGATCGCGGCCGTCATCTGCTCGCGGATGCGCTTCTGCTCGGCGGCGGGGACCGTGTCGGGAAACTTGGCGAGCGGCTGGGCGAAGGGGGACTTGTCGGCCGGCGTCGAGGCCATCCCGTCGACTTGCACCGCCACCTTCTCGAGCAGGAACTTCGGCGGCATCACCCCGGTCGCCATCCCCTCCCGCATCAGATCGATCGTCTGGTCGAAGGCGCGCGGCATCAGCCGGTAGCGGGCGGTCAGGTCGTCGTAGTCCTTGCCCGTGGTGAACGTCAGCATCGAGGGGAACTGGGCGGCCATCAGGTGGATGCCCGAGATCTGGTTGACCGGCATCAGCCAGTCCTTGAACCGCGCCCCGTCGAGCGTCTCCTTGAGGCCGCGCACCATCAGCTCCTGGTTGAGCTTCTCCTGCTCGGGAAAGCCGGTGGTGTCGACCGCCTCGAAACGCTTCAGGAACTCGGCCGTCTTGGCGAGGTCGGCGTCGATGGCGGCCTGCGAGAAGTCGGAGAGCTTGTCGTTCCAGCGCTTGTCGCCGAGGATCGAGGCGAACTCCGGCTGATGGGAGAGGGTGTACTCCCACTGCTCGGCGAGGAGCTTGTCGAGCGCGGCGCGGCGCGCTTTGAGGTCGGATCGGCGGGGGCCGCCCAGACGGGAACGGAGGCCAGCAGCAGGCCGGCCAGCAAGAATTTCAAACGCATCGGGGAATCTCCTTTATGGCCCCTCTCATACGGGCCCCCTCTATACGGCCGAACGGCCTCAGGGTTACAGGGGCGCTCGCGGCCGGCCGCCCCGTCAGCGGGGAGGGCGGGGCGCGACGTAGAGGAGGACCGCGAAGAAGTGGAAGACGCTGCCGGCGAGCACGAAGACGTGCCACACCGCGTGGTGGTACGGCAGGCGGCGCCAGACGTAGAAGGCGACCCCCAGCGTGTAGGAGAGCCCGCCGAGGACGAGGAGGAGCAGCCCCCCCTGCCCCACCGCCGCGATCAGCGGCTTGAGCGCGACCACCACCAGCCACCCCATGCCGAGGTAGAGGGCGAGCGACACCCCCCGGAAGCGCCCCATCGCCGTCACCTTGAGGGCGATGCCGACCAGGGCGAGCCCCCAGATCATGGCGAACAGCGTCCACCCCCAGGGGCCGCGCAGGCTGACCAGGGTGAACGGCGTGTAGGTGCCGGCGATCAGCAGGTAGATGGCGGCGTGGTCGAGCACCCGCAGGACCGCCTTGGCGCGGGCGGACGGGATGCTGTGGTAGAGGGTCGAGGCGACGTAGAGGAGGATCAGGGTGACGCCGAAGACCGCCGAGGCGGCGATGTTCCAGACGTCGCCGGTGCGGCCGGCGGTGAGCATCAGGACGATCAGCCCGGCGACGCTGAGCGCGACCCCCAGGCCGTGGATGGCGCTGTGCGCGATCTCCTCGCGCGCCGAATACCCTCCCCCGGACTGCGCCTCCCCCCCGCTGCTGCCGCTCATGCCACCTCCGCGCCGATGCCCCTCTTTCTATTAAAACATTCATAACATCCTTTCCTTTCACCAATCCCCCAAACACTTCCTTTTGACGTCCAGCCCCCTCCTAACCTCCCCGAATTCAGAGAACAAATCCCTTATCATCAATTTTTTGCTACCATCCTCGCCCATGCTCACGCCCGCGCTCCTCGCCTTCCTCGCCGTGGCCCCGCTCGCCGCCGCCGCGGTCGCTCCGGCTCCTCAGTCTCCGCCGCAGCGCCTCGACGCGGCGACCGCGGAGCGCTTCGCCAAGCTGGCGCTCGCCTGCGTCCACCAGGAGTACCCGAACAAGATCTCCCACGCGATGGCGAGCGACGCCGACGCCAGGCCGCCGCGCAGCCTCACCCCTGCCTTCTACGGCTGCTACGACTGGCACTCGGCGGTGCATGGGCACTGGCTGCTCGCCCGGCTGGCGCGGCAGTTCCCCGCCACCCCCTTCGCCGTCCGGGCGCGGGCGGCGCTCGCCCAGAGCCTGACGCCGGAGCACGTCGCCGCCGAGGTGAAATACATGGCGGCCGCCGGGCGGGGTACCTTCGAGCGCCCGTACGGCCTCGCCTGGCTGCTCCAGCTCGCGGCCGAGCTCCACGAGTGGGACGACCCGCAGGCGAAGGAGTGGGGGACGGCGCTCGAGCCGCTGGTCCAGACCGCCGTCGGCACCCTGCACACCTGGCTCCCCAAGCTGTCGCATCCGATCCGCATCGGCGAGCACAACCAGACCGCCTTCTCGCTCGGCCTGATCCTCGACTGGGCGCGCGGCACGGGCGACCGCGAGGCCGCGGAATTCTTCGCGGCGCGGGCCCGTGCCCTCTACCTCGAGGACCGCGCCTGCCCGCTCGCCTACGAGCCCTCGGGGGAGGACTTCCTCTCCCCCTGCCTGGCCGAGGCCGACCTGATGCGCCGCGTCCTGCCGCCGGCGGAGTTCGCCCCCTGGCTGACGGCGTTCCTGCCGCAGGTCGGCCCACCCCGGGGTGGCTCGCCCCGGCGGTCAGCCCCGATCCCACGGACGGCAAGCTCGCCCACCTCGACGGGTTGAACCTCTCGCGGGCCTGGATGCTCGCGGGGATCGGCGCCGGCCTCCCCGCCGGCGACCCGCGCCAGAAGGAGCTGCGCGCCGCCGCCGCGGCGCACCGCGATGCCGGCCTCGCCGCGGTCACCGGCGAGCACTACGAGGGGGGGCACTGGCTGGGGAGCTTCGCCACCTATCTGATGACGGAGCGCGGGCTGCCGCCGCGCTAAACCCGGAGGTGCGCGGCGCGGTCAGTTGAGGGCGGCGGAGTCGGCACCGCCGGGGCGGCGGCTCCCCACCACCGACTCGAGGAAGGCGCGGTCCGCGGGGGTGATGCGCAGGAACTCGACGCCGACCTGGTGCTCCGTCGGGCTCTTGCGGATCTCGTAGACCACGCGGCCGTCGGTCTTCAGCACCCGCCCCTGCACCGCGATCGAAAGCTCCATCAGCGAGCCGAAGCCGAGCGACTCCTCGCTGACGAACATGCACCCCCCCGGTCCGATGATCCGGGTGCGGGCGAACTCTTCGAAGGGCCTGACGCCGAGCAGGCGGACCATGACGGCGTGCTCGGCGGGGACGCGGGGGAAACGCCGGATCTTCGGGCGGGGCTGCATGCGGAGCTCCTTGCGTTATCGGCTCCCCAATTTTAGTAGGAAACCCGAACGAGATCAACGCCGGCCGGTTCTTCCAGCCCAGCAGCCGGTTGCGGAGCCGGAAGGCCCGCGTCCCTTCCAAAAAGGCGGCGCGCTCCTGCCAGGCCGCGAGCTCGCGGTAGAGGGCCTCCCGCTCGACCCGCAGCGCCGCGGCGTCGCGCTGCGCCTCGTCGAGAGCGGACGCCACCGCGGCGACCGCCGCTTCGGTTACCGCCGCGACCGCCCTCTCACGCCGGGACTCGGCCGCGTGGCGCTCCATCAGCTCCTGAACGGTGACCGGAACGACCGGGGAGGCGGACGCCGTCGCAGCGGCGAGGAGGTCGATCTCGACCTGCAGGCGGTCGCGCGCGGCGCGCAGGGCGGTGGCGTCCTCCGCCACCTCGAGCAGGTTGGCCCGTCCGGCGCGCAGGATCGACTCGAAGCGCTCCACGTACAGCGCGCGGTGCTTGGCGTAGACGTGGTCGCAGGCGGTGCGGAAGCGCCCGTCCCGCTCGGCGACCACCAGCATCGAGTTCGGCCGCACGCGGTACTCGAAGCCGGGCTGGTCGAGCCGCAGGAAGCGCCACCCCCGCTCGGCCGCCGAGATCCACAGCTCCCAGTCCTCCCACACCGCCGCGCCGGCGTCGTAACCGTCCCCCTCGGCCCACACTTCGCGGCGGTAGATCGCGCAGGCGTCGATGAAGTTCGACCACAGCAGGGTGTCGAGGTCGAACTCGGGGACCCGCAGCCGGCCGGAGCGGGCGCCGAAGTCGATGCGGTCGCCGTAGACCACCCCCAGCCGCGGATCGGCGTCGAGCGCGCGGATCGCCGCCGCGGCGAAAGCGGGGACCATCCGGTTGTCGGCGTCGAGCGGCAGGATGTAGCGCCCGCGCGCCTCGCGCACGCCGCGGTTGCGCGCCGCGGCGAGGCCGCCGTTCTCCTGGTCGAGGATGCGGTACCCGGCGCGGCGCAGGACGTCGAGCACCTCGAGCGTGCGCGGCTGGGTCGAGCCGTCGTTGACCACCAGCAGCTCGCTCCCCGGCGGGGCGTTGCGCTCGGCGCTGGCGACGGCGTCGACCAGGAGCTGGCCGTAGTCGAAGCAGGGGATCACCACCGAGAGATCGACCGCGGCGCCGGGGGTGGAGATGAGGCGCGGGCGCAGCGGGGAGGCGCCGAGGTCGTGCCATAGCCCGGTCGCCGGCAGGTCGGCCGCCGCGTCGAGCGCGGCGAGGATCTCCGCGCAGTCGGGCGAGGTGGCGAGGGTGAGCGCGAGCAGCGGATCGTCGGGGGGGAAGGAGCCGAACAGCCCCGGCTGCCAGACGCTGTCGAGCGGGGCGTCGGCGACGGCGAGCCCCAGCTTGTCGCGCAGCAGGGCCACGAAGCGGCCGGCGTGGTGGACCACGGCGTTGGCGCTCGCCAGCACGCAGCGATCGGCGTGACGGCGCTGGAAGTCGAGGAGCTGGCGATTGTAAAAAGCCCAGATGCGGAAGGCATATTCGGGATGGTCCAGGAACTCGCCGCCGCCGACCCGCTGGATCGAGTCGGCCACCTCCCAGGGGAAGCGGTAGAGCAGCACGTAGAGCGCCTGGCCGGCGAGGATCTCGTCCCAGAAGTCGAGCAGCACGCTGGTGCGCGGATCTTTCCATCCCCACAGCCCGGAGCGGCCGGCGCGCGCCGCGACCAGCCCCCGCGCCGCCTCGGCATGGCGGGCGAAGCGGGCGCGGTCGAGGCGTTCGCTCTCCGTCCATCCCCAGTCGCGATGCCCGCCGTCCCCGGCGGGGGTGGCGTCCTCGAGCATCCGCCATTGCAGCTCGACGAAGTCGGCGTCCTCGAAATAGCCGCGCGGGTTCTGGCGGTCCGGAGCGAGCAGGCGGTCGCCGAGATGGACCCCGAGCGCGCCGAGGAACGAGGCGACCAGCGAAGTTCCGGAACGGTGCATGCCGGTGATGATCACCGGGAGGGACGGGGCGCCGGACATGACGGCGGGAGCTTACCAGACGTGGAACGGGGGCCGGGACCTTCGTCCGCGACCCCGCCGTGGATGATCAGGCTTTGAGCTTCCGGTTCAGCGCACGGAGCCGCGGCGGAACAGGTTGACGATCGCGAGCAGGATCACCGAGCCGAGCAGCGAGACCAGCAGAGCCGGCAGGCTGAATGCCCTGGGTGATGGTACCCGTGCCGAACAGCGGCGCGAGCAGGAAACCGGCGAGCAGGGCGCCGACGATGCCGACCACCACGTTGAGCAGGATCCCCTGCTCGGCGTTGGTGCGCATGACGATGCTGGCTACCCATCCGAATAGACCACCGACGATCAGTACCAGAATGAGATTCATGACGATCCTCCTTAGGTTTGAGCTGCTTTGAGTTGGTTTCTTTTTGCGTTCTCCCTGCTTTGGGTTCATAGCAACTGGCGTGGGAAGCGCGCCTCCGCCGGCGCCGAGCGAGATAGAATCGCCGCGCCGAAACCGCAGCGACTCCGAGAGCTCTTTGGAACCGATCTTCGAACCAATCCAGACCGCTGGCGGTCGACCCGGCGCCGCGCGAGCGCCGTGGCTCCGCCTGCTGGTGCCGGCGCTGCGCGCCGGGCTCTATCTGGTGGCCTATGTCTTCGTCCAGCTCGCGGTCGCGCTGCTGGTCGTCTACCCTCGCTCCTGGCGGCGATCCGCTCCGCTCGCCCCCCGGAGCTTCGGCCGCTCGGTCGAGCTCTCGCTCCTCGCCATCCTGGCGACGATCCCGCCGCAGATCCTGGTGACCTGGCTGTTCGCCGCTCCTCGACTGGCGGAGCCTCGCCAGCCTCGGCGCGCGCTGGCCCGCGGGCCGGCGGAGCGGACGCGCCCGGCGCCAGCTCGCCGCTTCCGCGCTCGGGCCCTCGCCGTCCTCGGCGGCTGGCTCGCGCTGTCTCCTCCTGCCGGACAGCCTGGCGAGGTTCCGCTTCGGCGGCTCAGCCCGGAGCTCGCCGCGGCCCCGCCTGGTGGCCCTTCCCGCCGCTCCTGCTGCTCGCCCTGCTCCTCCCGCCTTCCTGCTCCAGGGCGGCTCGAGGAGTGGGTGATGCGCGGCTACGTCTACCGGACGCTGCGCGAGCGCTGGCCGGCCTGGGCCTCGGCGCTCTCCTCCGCGCTCCTCTTCGCCCTCCTCCACCTCGGATTCTCGCCTTCTCCTGGCTGGCGCTCGCCAACATCGCGCTCGCCGGCCTGGTCCTCGCCGCGCTGGCCGAGCGCACCGGCAGCCTGTGGAGCCCGACCATCGCCCACGGGGTCTGGAACTTCGCCGTCGCCTGCCTGCTCTCGCTGCCGGTGAGCGGCGTCTCGCTGTTCCACCTGCTGCGCGTGGCGACCTCCGGCGACCGGAGGTGACCGGCGGCGGCTTCGGCCCCGAGGGGAGCGCCGTGCTGACCCTCCTCGGGGTCGGGCTGACGGCTTCTCTGGCGGGGGTGTGGCGCCGCGCGCCCGAGGGGCGGGAGCGACGGCGGGGTCGCCCGCGATGGCGGCAGTGTCAGCTACGGAGGACGTTCCCGGGCCGCTTTCGCCGCCATCCTCTCCTTCCATGGCGGCGCCGCGCTCCGTCTCTCCAGGAGAGACGAATGGCGCGTCCTTTGCAGCTCTTCTGGGGAAAAGCGTTTGAAAAAGCGACCGACCATCGACGGGACTTCGTCGAGGAGGGGAACCGGACCATGAAGTTTCTTCCACTTTCAGGAATTCTCCTGCTGAGCTTCGGACTGAGCCTGGGCACGCCGGCGCTGCGCGCGAAGGAGGCGCGGCCGGCTCCCGCCGCCAAGGCGTCCGGCGGCAACTCGCCCTTCGGCGACGTGATCGAGGTCAACGTGGTCAACGTCGACGTCACGGCGACGGACGACAAGGGACGCCCGGTGTCCGGCCTCAAGAAGGGCGATTTCGAGCTGCTGGAGGACGGCAAGGCGGTCGCGGTCAGCAATTTCGAGACGGTAACCGCCGCCGCCGCCGGTGCCCCGGTTACCGGTCCGGCTTCGGCGGCGGCCGCTTCCCCCGCTTCGCCGCCTTCTCCGGACGACGCGCTGAACCTCGTCGTCTTCTTCGACAACTTCAACCTCCGCCCCCCCCATCGCGCGCGGGTGCTGCGGCAGCTCCACGAGTTCCTCGCCCGCCAGCTCGGGCCGGCCGACCGGGTGATGGTGGTCAGCTACGACGGCGGCGGCCCCCACGTCCGCGTCCCGTTCACCGGCGATCCGGCGGCGATCGCGGCCGGCCTGAAAACGCTCGAGACGCTGGTGACCCACGGCGACGAGAGCGACCGCGACCGCCGCCAGGCCTTGGACACGATGATGGCGATCCAGCGCAACTCCCTGCTCGATCCCGATCCCATCCCCTGTCCGATCAACATCGTCACCCCGGCCGAAGCCTACGCCTCCACGCGGCGGCACGAGGTCCTGCAGGCGGTCGGCGCCCTCACCCTGCTGGTCAATTCGCTCTCCGGCGTCCCCGGCAGGAAGGCGGTGCTCCACGTCAGCGACGGCCTGCCGCTCTGCAGCCCGGCGAGGAAGCGTTCCAGTACCTGGTCGAGCTCTGCGGCGGCAACGGCACCTCGGGCTTCGGCTCCACCGTCCGCCCGGCCGGCCCAGCCAGGTAAAAGGCGCTCCGGGGAGAGACGAAACCGGCGGCTCCAGAGGACGATCCGGACGTGCCGCAGGTCTATGACGCCGCCTCGCTCGACGCCAGGTCGTACCAGGCGGCCTCGCAGGCGCCGCTCGACGCCCAGCACTACAGCGTCGCCAAGAACCTCGAGACGCTCGCCGCGCACGCCAACGCCCACCGGGTGACCCTGAACGCACTGCAGGCCTCCGGAGCCGAGACGACCGAGGCCTCCGACGCCAGCTATGCGCCCAACGAGCGGTTCTATCAGTTCCAGTCGGTCGGCACCGTCGAGCGCGCCAACCGGCGCGACTCCCTCTCGCTGCTCGCCGACGCCACCGGCGGGACGGTGATCCTCGACGCCAACCATCCCCTCCCCGACCTCAAACGCATGCGGGCGGACCTCGCGAGCTTCTACTCGCTCGGCTTCAACCCCCCGCACGCGAAGAGCGACGGCCGTGAGCACCGCCTCGAGGTGAAGGTCAAGACCGCGGGGGTCCACCTGCGCTACCGCCAGAGCTACCGCGACAAGACCACCCTGGAGAAGGTGATGGACCGCACCCTCGCCGCCCTCTTCTACGGCATCGACGACAACCCGCTCGACCTCAAGATCGAGATCGGCGAGCCGGTCGCCGACGGGAACCAGTACGCCGTGCCCGTCCAAGTCAAGATTCCCCTGTTCAAGCTCGCCATCCTCAACCAGCGCGACGACTCCTTCAAGGGGAAGCTGCGCATCCTGGTGGCGACGCGCGACGAGCAGGGGGGGACCTCGCCGGTGCGCCAGGTCGAGGTGCCGCTCGACATCCCGCGCAAGGAGGTGCTCAACGCCATGGGGCAGTACTACCTCTACACCCTGACCCTGAAGATGAAGGCGGGCCCCCAGCACGTCGCCGTCGCCGTGCGCGACGAGCTCGCCGCGACCTCGAGCTACCTCTCCCGGCCGCTGACCGTCGGCCCGGGAGCGGCGTCGGCGAGCGCGCACCCCTGATCTGACCACGGACGAACACGGACCCACACGGACGAACAGGGACGGCGCCGAGGTATCAGCGAAGCTACCTCTTCCCTGTCCGTGAAGGTCCGTGCTCGTCCGTGCCAGTCCGTGATCTGCGGTGATCTGCGGTAGGCTCCCGCCGCGCCATGACCGATCCCGCCGCCGCCCCGCCGCCACCTCCGGGGCGTAGCCTGTCCGCCGGGGAGCGCTGGCTCCTCGGCGCGCTGCTCGCCTGGGCGTTCGGCGTGCGCCTCTGGTTCGCCCGCACCGGCCTCGACCCCAGCCGTTTCGTGGACGAGCGCTTCGTGCTCGACAACGTCCGCGGCGTCCTCGCGGACGGCTCGCTGCGGCCGGTCAACCTCTTCTATCCGGGGCTCGGCAGCCTCCTCCAGTCGCTCCTCCTCGGCACCGCCGACCTCCTCGCGCGCTGGACCGGCCACGGCGGCGAGACGATCCTCCACGACGGGCGCTTCACCCCCACCGCCTACTTCCTGGGGCGCGCCCTCCAGGCGGCGATCGGCGTGCTCACGATCTACTGGACCTGGCGCCTCGGCCGCCGTCTGCTGTCGCCGCGGGCCGGCCTGCTCGCCGCGCTGGCGCTCGCCGCCGTCCCCCTCCACGTGCGCCAGTCGGCCGTCATCAAGCCGGACATCCTCCTCCTCCTCGGCCTGCTGATCGCGGCGGAGGCGACGGCCGCCGCGCTATCCTCGGGCGTGTCCGGCAAGCTGCGCCAGTTCCTCGGCGCCGGCGCCGCGGTGGGGCTCGCCACCTCGGCGAAGTACAACGGCGTCACGGCGGCGCTCCCCCTCGCCCTGCTCACCCTGCCGAGCCTGCGCCGCGACCCCGCGGTCCTCGCCCGGCTGGCGGCGGCGGGGGCCGCCTCGCTCCTCGTCTTCGCCCTCTTCGATCCCTACTTCTTCTCGATGCAGGAGAAGTTCCGCCACGACTTCTCCTACACGATCGAGCACTACAAGACGAAGTCGAGCGCCGGCGACACCCCGCCCACCCATCTCGACGTGCTGGCGGCGACCGGCCCCGAGATGCTGTCGGAGAGCTTCCACGGCGTCGTCACGGGGGTGCTGGGCTTCGCGGGGCTCCTCGCCACGGCGTTCTGGGCCCTCCGCCGCCGCGACCGGCTTCTGGCGCTGATCCCCCTGTTCCCCCTCTCCTACGTCGCCGTCTACGCGGCGTCGACCACCTACGCGAAGACCAACAACTACCTGCCGGTCAGCCCCTTCCTCGCCCTCGGCGCCGCCGCCCTGGTCACCGCCGCCTGGGGTTCTCTCCACGGGACGCCGCGGCGGATCTTCGCGCTCGCCGTCCTCCTCTGGGGTCTCACCCTGGTCTGGCGGCCGATGGCCTACGCTTACGAGGCTACGATCCCCGCCACCCTCGACGTCGCCGAGGACACCCTCGGCACCCGGCTCGAGCCGCTCGCCGGCTCGCGCGTGCTCTATCAGGTGGGGGAGCTCGACCGCCTGGTCTGGGTCGGGAACGACGACGGCCGGGCGCTGGTGCGGGACTTCGCCACGATCGACAAGGCCCCGGCCCCGGGGCTCGACCTCGCGGACGCCGAGCTCTACACCCCGGAGGCGCTGGCGAGCCCCGCGGCCGCGGCGCGGATCGCCGCCTCGCCGCTCGCCGTGCTGCGCGTCGAGCCCCGCCCGTTCACCGCTCACGGCGAGACGCTGACCCTCCTCCTCCACCCCTGGCGCCCGCTGGTCGAGCCGGTCGAGGTGTTGATGCAACAGGGTCCGCAAGGCGCCTGGACGGCCGCTCTGCCGCCCGGCCCGCCGTTGCCGGCCTCTGCGCCGTTCGAGGTGGTGTCCTTCGAGGTGGTAGTGGCGGCCGGCGTCGATCTCCCGGCGGCGCTCGCGGTCGACGGCCGGCAGCTGCCGCTCTTCCCCGGCGGCAACCGCGACCGCCGCGGGCTCACCGAACGGGTGCGCCTCGACCGCGCTCCTGGTGAGGCCGCGCTGGTGGGGCCGGTGGCAACGGCCCCCAACGGCCGGCCGCCGCGCCTGCGCGTGCTGTACTGGTCCCGCTGAAGCTCGACTGACTCAGGCCGTGGCGAGGACGATCTTGCCGAAGGCGCCGCCGCGCTCGAGCGCCCGGTAGGCCTCCGCGGCGTTCGCCAGCGGAAAGGTGCGGTCGACCACCGGACGGAGGCGGCCGTCGCGCAGCCGCGGCAGGGCGAAGGCCGCGAAGTCGGCGGTCAGCCGCGCCTTCTCCTCGCGGGGGCGGGCGCGCAGCACCGAGCCGATCATCTTCAGCCGCCGGCTCATCACGAAGCCGAGGTCGATCTCCCCCTTGCGGCTGCCGACCGTCCCCACCACCACCAGCCGCCCGCGCGCCTTGAGCGCCCCCAGGTGATTGCCGATCTCCGCCCCGGCCGTGAAGTCGATCACCAGGTCGACCCCGTGGCCGCCGGTGGCGTCGCGGATCTGCCCCGCGAGGTTGGCGCCGTCGAGGCAGATCTCGTCGATCCCCAGGTCGCGCAGCATCTCGAGCCGCTTCGGATCGCGCCCCGCGGCGAGCACGCGGGCGCCCAGCTCGCGGGCGAGCTGCACCGTGAAGCTCCCCATGCCGCCGGTGGCCCCGGTGACCAGCACCGTCTCCCCCGCCTGCAAGCCCCCCTCGACCACCAGGTTCACCCAGGCGGTGAGCGCCGCCTCCGGGATCGCCGCCCCCTCGACGAACGACAGGTTGTCCGGCAGCGGCATCAGCAGCCCGGAGGGGACCGCGGCGCGCGTGGCGTGCGCCCCGCCTCCCACCAGCGCCATCACCCGGGTGCCCGGCAGCCAGGGGCTCCCCATCTCCCCTTCGATCACCACCCCCGCCAGCTCGAGCCCCGGGACGTCGCTCTCCCCCGCCGGCGGCGGATAGTTGCCGCGCAGCTGGTGGAGGTCGGCATGGTTGAGCCCCGCCGCCTCGACGGCGACCAGCACCTCCCCCTGCCCGGGAGACGGATCGGGGAGGTCGCCGACGATGGGGTTGGAGTGATCCCGGGCGTCACGGTCGAGGGGGAGGATGGCGCGCATGGGGGGAATCCTACTCCAGGAGGGGATGGAGGTCGGAGCGGGGTGCTGGCGCTCCGGCCCCGCCCGGGCATGAATGCCACCCTCTTATACATAACTTCCCGCGAGCGACTGACGCGAGCCCGCAGGGCGGCATTCCTGTAGCCCAGGCCGTGAGCCCTGGGCTGGCGTGGCATGCCTCGAAGAAGGGAGAGGGGCACGCCGACATTCCCAGGGTTGCCACCCTGGGCTACAGGAATGCCGCCCTGCGGGCTCGCGTCGAGGCAATTGAGATAGATGTGTATAAGAGGGTGGCATGAATGCCCCGGGCTACGTCCAAAACGAAAAGCCGGCTAAAGCCGGCTCCGAAGTCAGGATCGTTCCTTCAGGAGCCGGGTTCACCCGGCTTTTCGGTCGCAGCGTAGCCCGGGCATTCATGCCCGGGCGGCCGGAGCTAGTGCGAGCCGAGGGCCCGCGCCTTGGGGATGGCCGGCGCCGCCTGCGGCGTCTGCGTGTCCCCCTTGGTGGGCTCCGCCGGCTTGGGAGCCGCCAGCGCCGGCCGCTCGCTCAGCTTGAGGTCCCCTCCTCGAGCCAGGCGTGCTTGCCGTCGAACACCCGCAGCGCCACCTTGTACTTCCGGACGTCGTCGTTCGACCACAGGTCGTGGAAGAGCTGGAGGACGTGGCGCCGCGAGTTGCGGCAGAAGAGGTCGGCCAGCTCGGCGGCGTTCGCCGCGTCCGGATGGCCGGCGGCCTCCATCGCCTGCGCGCGGCAGACCGACGAGGCCTGGGCGAACAGCTCGTTGGCGACGTCGACCAGGCGGAACAGGAAGGCCTGCTTGTCTTGCAGCTTCCCCTGGTAGGCGATCATGCCGTGGGAGATCTGGCGCGACAGCCGCCGCGTGTTGCGCTCGACGAAGCGCAGATGGGTGGCGAGATCCCCTAACTCCGGGTACCCCGGCCATTGCCCCCAGCCCAGCCAGCGGGTGGGGTACCACGAGGCGTAGAACGAGGAGATCTTCGGCAGCTCGGCCAGCTTGTCGGCCATGCTGCGCTCGGGATCGATCATCGCGCCGGCCACCTGGAGGTGCTTGTCCACCGCCTCGCGGGCCATGAACAGGTGCATGATCTCGGACGACCCCTCGAAGATCTTGTTGATCCGATAGTCGCGCATGATCTGCTCGACGGCGATTGGCGCCTCGCCGCGCGCCTTGAGCGAGGTCGCCGCGTCCGTAACCCCGGCCGCCGCGGATCTGCATCGTCTCGTCGACGATCTCCCAGGTGCGGTCGGAGTTCCACTCCTTGCACGCCGCCGCCTCGAGGCGGATGTCGTAGCCGCCGCGGTCGGACATCTCGGTCGCCAGCGTGGCGATCGACTCCATCGCGAAGGTGGTGGCCGCCATGTCGGCGATCTTGTGGGCGATCGCCTCGTGCTTGCCCACCGGCCGCCCCCACTGCACTCGCTCGTTCCCCCAGGCGCGGCAGATCTCGAGGCAGAGCTTCGAGGTGCCGACCGAGCCGTTGGGAATCGACAGCCGCCCGTCGTTCAAGGTGGTCAAGGCGATCTTCAGCCCCTTCCCTTCCTCGCCGATCAGGTTCTCGGCGGGGATGTGGACGTTCTTGAAGCTGATCACGGCGTTGGCGAGCGCGCGCAGCCCCATGAAGTGGCAGCGGTGCTCGACCTTCACCCGGGTGAACTCGTCTTGACCACGAAGGCGCTGATCTTTTCGATTTCGGATCGACCGCCATCACCACCAGGAGCTTGGCGATCGTGCCGTTGGTGCACCAGAGCTTCTCGCCGTTGAGGACGTAGCCGTCCCCCTCGGGGGCCTTCTCGGCCCGCGTCGCACCCGCGCCGGGTCGGAGCCGACCTGCGTCTCGGTGAGCGCGAAGGCGGAGATCTCGCCGGCGGCGCAGCGCGGCAGGTACTTCTTCTTGAGAGCGTCCGAGCCGAACAGCTTGAGCGGCTGCGGCACGCCGATCGACTGGTGGGCCGAGAGGAGCGCCGACAGGTTGCCGTCGATCGAGCCCAGCAGCTGCATCACCTTCTGGTACTCGGCGTTGCTGAACCCCAGGCCGCCGTATTTCTTCGGGATCTTCATGCCGAAGGCGCCGAGCTTGCGCAGGCCGTCCACCACCTGCTCGGGGTACTCCCCCGTGGCATCGATCGCGATCGAATCCACCTGGTCGCGCAGGAACTCCTTGATGGCGTTGTAGAAGGCGGCGAACTCCGGCCGCTCCTCCGCCGGCAGCGGATACGGATGGATCAGGTCGAGACGGAAATTGCCCAGGAACATCTCCCGCAGGAAGCTCGGCTGCTTCCACTCGGTCTCGCGGGAGGCCTCTGCCACCTTCCTCGATTCCAGCTCGCTGATTCTGCAGATCCTTCGACCCCGCCCCTCCCCTTTGCTTGACTTGAGAGTGGGCGCCCGATCCCGGGCTATGCCGCACTGCGAGCAACGATAGCAGGGCCGCGCGCTCCACGCCAGACTCCGGCGTCAAGCCCTTGGAAGACGATATGCCAGCGTAGTGCTACTTTCGGGCCGTCCGGCCCCTCTTCGGGAGGGTGCGGCATCCCTTTTTCGCCGCGCTGCGGCTCGCGCCTGGTACCCCCTGTCACCCCTGTCACATGGCGGCGCCGCCTTGCGCGACGCCTTTCACCGCCCCGTCACGCCCGCGACATCGCCCCTTTCTATCGTGGCCTCCGTCCGTCGTTGGTCCGACTCCCATCCGTCCGACACCCAGGAGGAGCCCCTGATGAAGATGAAATTGCAGCCCAGGTCCCGATTCCGCATCGCCTCGACCCTCGTCGCCTTGACGTCCACGCTGTTTGCCGGCGTTGCCGGCGTCCCCGCCTTCGCCGTGGAGATGGCCGCCGCCCCCGCCAATGCCGCGACCACCACCCCGATCAAGCACGTCGTCGTGATCTTCCAGGAGAACGTCTCCTTCGACCACTACTTCGCCACCTACCCGCACGCCGCCAACCTCAAGGGAAAGACGCGCTTCACCCCCGTGCACGGCGCCGTCGCCGCCGCGGTCAACGGCTTGAACGACGTCCTGCGGAGCGCCAACCCGAACTCGGTGGCCCCCTTCCGCCTCACCCCGGCGCAGAACTACACCTGCGACCAGGACCACGACTACACCCCCGAGCAGCAGGCGATCGGCGAAGGGCAGATGAACAAGTTCGTGGAGACGGTCGGCGTCGGCTCCCCCGGCTGCCCCGACTATCGGCCACGGCAAGGGGCTGGTGATGGGCTACTACGACGGCAACACGGTGACCGCCGTCTGGAACCTCGCCCAGCGCTTCGCGATGAGCGACAACTCCTTCAACACCACCTACGGCCCGTCGACCCCCAGGTCTTGACCTGGTCTCCGGCCAGGCCGGCGGGCGGCGTCGACACCGCCCACACCAAGGGGGATCTCAGCGAGGCGGTGATCGCGGGGAGCGTCATCGGCGATCCCGATCCCTTCTACGACGACTGCGGCGCCGGAACCCAGGTGGCGATGACCGGCAAGAACGTCGGCGACCTGCTCAACGCCGCCGGCCTCACCTGGGGCGGGTCCAGGGCGGCTTCGCCCCCAGCTCGCGCTCGGGCGTCGGCACCGCCACCTGTGGCGTCAAGACCCCGAACCTCGGCGGCGTGCAGAACGCCGCCTACAGCGCGCACCACCAGCCGTTCCAGTACTACGCCTCGACGGCCAACCCGCACCACCTTCCGCCCTCCTCGGTGGCGGCGATCGGCCACACCGACCCGGCGAACCATCAGTACGACCTCGCCGACTTCTACAACGCCGTGCGCGCCCACAACCTGCCGGCGGTGACCTTCCTCAAGGCCACCAAGAGCCAGGACGGCCACGCCGGCTACTCCTCGCCGCTCGACGAGCAGGTCTTCCTCACCACCGTCCTCAACACTCTCCAGCACACCCCCGAATGGGGCTCGACCGCGGTGATCATCAACTGGGACGACTCGGACGGCTGGTACGACCATGTGATGCCGCCCCTGGTCAACCCCTCGACCACCGCGGCCGACGCGCTGACCGGCACGGGAAGCTGCGGCTCGGGGTCGAGCTGCTGGGCGGCCTCGAAGGGCGCTGCGGCCATGGCCCCCGCCTGCCGCTCCTGGTGGTCTCCCCCTACAGCAAGGTGAACTTCGTCGACCACTCGGTGACCGACCAGTCGTCGATCCTCCGCTTCATCGAGGACAACTGGAGCCTCGGCCGCATCGGCGGCGGCTCCTTCGACGCCCTCGCCGGCTCGCTCGACAACCTCTTCGACTTCAGCGGCCGTCACCAGGCCCTACCCCGGTCTTCCTCAACCCCACGACCGGCCAGGCCGTGGCGGGCAACGAGTAGCCCCCGCTCCTCGCGATCGACCCCGGCCGGGGGCTCCCGAGATCCGGGAGCCCGCCGCCCTTTCGGCGGCCTCAGCGGGGCTTCAGCGATAGAGAGCGAACATCGCCCCGGTGGGGTCGGTCACCACGGCGAAGCGGCCGACGTTGGGGATGTCGGTCGGCTGGCACGCACACCGTGCCGCCCAGCGGCTCGACCCGGGCAAACGTCGCGTCGACGTCCTCCACCCCGATGTAGGGGAGCCAGGCCGAGGGGCCGGCGCCCGTCGGACTTCTGGATCATGCCGCCGGCGTTCGCCTCCGGGCGGTCCGGCCGCTTGAACAGGGTGTAGATCCCCATCGGCTCCTATGTCCATCGCCCGCGTCGTCCACCCGAAGATGGCGCCGAAGAAGCGCCCCTCCGCCTCCGGATCGAGCGCCAGCAGCTCGTGCCACACGAACGTCCCCGGCCGCGCCGGCCCGGCGTACCCCTCGCCCCCCCACGTGTCCGGCTTGTACGGGCAGATCGCCGCCCCGCCGGGCGACACGATCGCCGCGAAGCGCCCCACCCCCGGGATGTCCCGCCCCTTCTCCGGCACCCGCCCCCCGAGCTCCGCCGCCTTCGCCGCCGCCGCGTCCACGTCCTCCACCGTCACGTAGCACACCCAGTGCGACGGCAACCCCGCCGGCGCGCTCACGATCCCCCCATGGTCCTCCCCCGCCGCGTGGATCATCGGGTACTTGGAGCTCCCCATGTCCACCTCGTTGTAGCTCCAGCCGACCAGCGCGGTGTAGAACTCCCGCGCCCGCGCCGGATCGGTGGTCATCAGGTCGCGCCAGACGAACTTCCCCAAAGCCTTGGTCTCTTTCCTTGTTTCTTCCATGTAGGTCTCCTTTCCCTCCGATGACGAACGAAGGGTTCCCGGTTTTCGACACCGTGAAGTCGTAGATTCCCCGGGGAGTCGGGGTTCTACCATTTTTTTTTAGTCCTTGAGCCAGCCCAGGAGGCCGAGAACGGCGATCAGGCCGCCAAAGAAGTTGCCCCTCCAACGTCGCCCACGCCACGACCGGCCGCAGCCACGGACGAACCCCCGTCATCCTTGAACGGCCGCCGCTCGCAGAGGAGCCAGAGCACGAGTCCGATGGCCATGAAGTACAGCACCACGGTGATCCCCACGCCGACCCGCCCCAACCTCAAGCCCAGACCCGAGCTGGCGAACGCGAGCGGCAGCAGGTGGATGTACGCCCACGTCTCCCAGAAGATCCCGCAGGCCCGGGGCCAAGGACCCGTCGATCGCCAGCGATCGCCTGCTCGGCGCACCCCAACGCCGCCCCCACCGCAACATAGCCGGTCAGCCTCGGGTCCTCCCGTCCAAGCCCTGAGATACGGCGGATTCGAAGCTTCCCCTCTCCAGTCCGCTCAGCAGATGGAAGGGCTGGTCGAGAAAGTACAACGTATGTCCGCCTGTCCTGACCGGCTGCTTCCCGGCCTTCGCAGGGCTCGGGCCTCTGCCGCCGAGGGTGCGAAAGGAGAGAGAGTATTCCACCTCGGTGCCCGAGTCTGCGATCTCCCAATGGCCGCGATAGACCTCGACGGGGTTACCTTGGCCCACCCGCACCGCGTCTCCCTGCTTGATCAAGAGACCAGTGAGCCAGACGAAGTCTCCTCCGGCTCGAAAGGTCACGAGCTTCACCCTAGCCGTGGCCTCGCGCACTTCCGCCTCCGCGGGCGCTTCCCGCCACGGGGAATCGAAGTGCACCCAGACCTGCTCAGGTCTCAAGGCTTGGAGCTGGTCGTCCCTGGAGGCACCACAGACCGAAGTCAGAGCAGCGAGGGTCACAAGGAGGAACGGGGACAGCGTCATGGCACGGCTCCTCTCAGCATTCTAGGCACTCCCGCCCCTCACGGGATCGGCCAGCCCCAAAGGGGCGACAGCATAGAGCCTGGGGCGTCAGCCCCAGGAATTCGAAGTCCAGCAACCCGGAGCCCTGAAAGGGCGGCAGCAGACCTTGGGCCTGGAGGATTATGGGATACTCAAGCTTCAGCTCCAATACCCGCTTGCCGAGTCTCCTTCATGGGTACTCTGGACGGAAGACTACGATGTACTACGCTCATTCAGCAGCCTCACGCCAAGAGTGGGAGCCTCTCCACGATCATCTTCGGGATGTCGCCGAGAGGGCGGCCTCGTTCGCTCAGCCGTTCGATGCCCAGGACGAAGCCCGGCTCGCCGGGCTGCTCCACGACCTCGGAAAGTACAGCGAACGGTTCACCCGGCGCCTCGAAGGGCTGGAGCGCGGGCTCGATCACTGGTCGGCGGGAGCCTGGGCGGCTCTTTCCGCGCTCAAGGCGAGAGGGACCGCCGCGGCGCTCGCCGTCCAGGGGAATCACATCGGCCTGCAAAGCCCGGACGCGCTCCGCGGGCTCGCCAAGCCGGCCGAGTACGCTCTCCACCATCCCCGGGGTCTGGAGCTGACCGAGGTCGATTTTTCCGCCCTGCTGACGCGGCTCGGCGAGGACTCCCTCGCGCTCCCAGATCTCGACGGCTCTCTCTTCGAGCCCAAGGGTCCTCCGGCGGCGGGCATGCTGGACGTGCGCATGCTCTTCTCGACGCTCGTCGATGCCGACTTCCTGGAGACCGAGGCTCACTTCGCGCGCGACGCGGCGGGCCGGAAGGTCCATCGGGCGGCCGGCCCCGTCCTCGATCCCGTTGCGGCCCTGGCTGTGCTCGACGAGGAGCTGGCGCGATTGGCCCGCCAGCGGTCGGCAGCCGAGACGGTCAACCTCCTGCGGTCCGACCTGCTCACGGCCTGCCGGTCGGCGGGATTCTGGGAACGAGGATGCTTCACCCTCTCCGCCCCCACCGGCGCCGGCAAGACGCTCGCGATGCTCGCCTTCGCCCTCCATCACGCCCGGGCTCATGGCCTCCGGCGGATCGTGATCGCCGTACCGTTTCTCAGCATCATCGAGCAGACGGCCAAGATCTATCGTGACCTGTTCGGCGAGCCGTTCGTGCTCGAGCACCACAGCCTGGCCGGGACGCGCGGCCCGGAGGGTGACCCGCCCGAGGAAGTGGATCGGCCCAGCCGACGCCTAGCGGAGAATTGGGATGCACCTCTCGTCCTCACCACCACCGTCCAGCTCCTCGAATCGATGTTCGCCAACCGCCCCTCCGCCTGCCGCAAGCTGCATCGCCTGGCGGAGAGCGTGATCCTTCTCGACGAGGTCCAGACGCTCCCGCCCTGGCTCGCGGCGCCGACGCTCGCCACTCTCTCCCATCTGGCAAGCCGCTACGGCTCCTCGATTGTGTTCGCCACCGCGACCCAGCCCGCTTTCGACCACCTCGATCACCGCGTCCTCCCTCTCGCCCGCTCCGGCTGGAAGCCGCGGGAGATCGTCGACCCAGCCCTCAACCTCTTCGAGCGCGCCCGCCGCACGCGGATCCACTGGGACACGGACTCCCGCCGCTCCTGGGTTTCCCTGGCCGATGACCTGGCGGCGGCCGGCACGGCGCTCTGCATCGTCAATCTCAAGCGGCACGCCTCTGCGCTAGTCTCCCGCCTTCAGGAGCGCGGCGTCTCCGGGCTGTTCCACCTCTCGACGAATCTCTGCGCCGCACACCGCGAGCGGGTCCTCTCCAACGTCCGCCAGTGTTTGAAGGACCACCGGCCCTGTCTGCTGATTTCCACGCAGTGCGTCGAGGCCGGCGTGGACGTCGATTTTCCTCTCGTCCTACGCGCCTTCGGTCCACTGGATTCGATCGCCCAGGCCGCGGGACGGTGCAATCGCAACGGCCTTCAAGAGGAGCCGGGAGTCGTGCGCGTGTTCCGTCCGGAAGACGAGGCCTATCCTCCGGGTGGCTACCAGGAAGCCGCCGCGGTCAGCTGGGCTTTCCTGAAAGAACGCGGGCCCGAGAGGATGGACCTCCAGGATCTGGATCTGTTCCGCCTCTACTACCAACACCTGTACGAGTTGACCGGGATCACTGCCGGCGCGCAGGGCAAGGCTAAAGAGTTGGAAACCGCCCTCTCCCGGCACGACTTCCTCAAGACCGCCGAGCTCTACCGCCTGATCGATCAGGACGCCATCAACGTGCTCGTGCCCTACGACCCCAAGGCTTTCCACCGTCTTCGCGCCGAATTGCGCGAAGGGCGCCGGATTCCCGCGAGCTGGCTCCGGCGCGCGCGGCCTCACACGGTGAACCTCTACCGGCCAAGGCCCGACAACCCGATCTGGTCCTTCCTCGAGCCTGCCGTACGGCCTGCAAACGAACAGAAGCCGGCCGACTGGTTCTTCCTGCTCGATGCGTCCCTCTACGATTCCGCTCTGCTGGGTCTCATCGCCGCACCCACCGCATGGATTGCCTAGGTACAGACTCTCTATCGATCGCGCGTTCTTATCGGGAGCCACTCTGACCCCGAAACTTCGAAAGGAGCCCTGATGCCCTCCAAGCCCCAAACGCTCGAGGTCTGGGGAGACTTCGCCTGCTTCACCCGTCCCGAGCTGAAGGTCGAGCGGTTCAGCTATCCGGTCATCACGCCTTCCGCGGCGCGTGGGATCTTCGATGCCATCTACGCCAAGCCGGCCGAGTTCCGCTGGGCGGTGACCCGCATCGAAGTGCTCTCTCCCCCGTCCTACATCGCCCTGCGGCGCAACGAGGTGAAGGAGAAGGTCAACGTCCACGCGGTCAAGGACTGGATGAGCGGTAAGCGGGAGCCCGAGCCGTTGTGGGCCGACGGCGACCGCGATCTGCTCGGCTCCGACGAGAAGGGGCGCACCCAGCGGCAGACCATGGCCCTCAAGGACGTGCACTATCGCCTGCACGCCGAGATCCGCCCGTGGCCCGGGCACGAGGGGCGGCAAGCCGCCCTGGAAGCCCAGTTCCGCCGCCGGGCCGAACGGGGAAAATGTTTTCAGCAGCCCTATTTCGGCTGCCGCGAGTTCCCCGCCTTTTTCGCCCTCGCGGAACCGGGAGACGCGCCCCTTCCCGCCTCTCTCGACCAGGATCTCGGCTACATGCTGTATGACGTCTTCGACCTCTCCCGGCCGGGGACGGCACAGGACGGTCCCGCGGTCAGCCTCTTCCGCGCCGCCCTGCACGGCGGCGTGCTCACGGTTCCCGACTACGCGAGCCCCGACGTCCTGAAGACGGCCGGAGGGGCGGCCTGATGCTCGGCGCCCTTCTCGACTACTCGCGGCGGCGCCAGCTCGTCGCCGAGCCGGGCTTCGCCCCCAAGGCCGTCCGCTGGGCGCTGATCTGCGACGGCAACGGCCGCTTCCTGGAGATTCTGGACCTCGCCGGCGACGATCTCCGCGGCCGCACCTTCGCCCGCGCTCCCGAGCTCTCCCAGCCCGAGCTCAAAGGCGGCGGCCCGGGCTGCCGTCACTTCCTGATCGATTCGGCAGACGTCGTGACCCTGCTGACCGACGGCGAGCCGGACGCGAAGCTCCTCGCCAAGCACACCTACTTCACCGGCCTGCTCCGCCAGGCCGCGAGCGCGATGCCCCTTCTCGCGGGCCTCGCCGGCCTCCTCGAGGACGACGCCCAGCTCGCCGAGATCCGCGCCCGGCTGCAAGCGCAGAAGGCCCGTCCCACCGACAAGGTGACCTTCTCCGTGCTCGGCGCTTCGCCCGCCTTCCCCGTGGAGTCCGACGCCTGGCACGACTGGTGGCGCCGGTTCCGGCGCACGCTGGGCGAGAAGAAGGCCGCGGCCCGGCCCAAGGCCGGGGAGGCCCTTTCTCTGGTTCGCTGCCTCGCCACCGGCGAGCTCGTCGAGCCCGCCGCCACGCATCCCAAGATCGCCGGCCTCTCGGACGTGGGAGGGCTCGCCATGGGCGAAGTCCTGGCGTCCTTCAAGCAGGAATCCTTCGGCTCCTACGGCCTCGTCCAGGCGGGTAACGCTCCCGTGTCCGCCGAGAACGCCGCGGCGTACCGGGCGGCCCTCAACCACCTGATCACGGAGCACGGAAAGCGGCTGACCGGCGCCAAGGTCGTCCCCTGGTTCAAGGAGCGCGTCCCCGTGGAGGAGGACCCCTTTTCCTTCCTGGTCGAGCCGAACGAGGAGGGCTACGCCGACGGCCGCGCCCAGACTCTGCTCAACGCGATCGAGGCTGGCGAGCGGCCCGATCTCGCCGACAATCACTACTACGCCCTCACCCTCTCCGGCGCCTCCGGCCGGGTGATGGTCCGCGACTGGATGGAAGGACAATTCCCTGAGCTGGTCCGCCAGGTCAACGCCTGGTTCCAGGACCTCTCGATCGTCCGCCGCGAGGGGAACGCGCTCGCTCCGCCCCCGAAGCTGTTCGCCGTCCTCGGCTGCCTGGTCCGCGACCTCCGCGATCTGCCGGCGCCCCTTGAGAGCCGGCTCTGGCGCGTCGCCGTCCGCCAGGAACCGATCCCCGGCGAGGTGCACGCCAGAGCTCTGGCCCGGACCAGGATCGACATCGTCACTGATCAGCCGTTCAACCACGCCCGCATGGGCCTGCTCAAGGCCTTCCACCTCCGGAAACCCAACGCAGGAGACCGCTTCATGCAACCCTATCTCAACGAAGATCATCCGCATCCGGCCTATCACTGCGGCCGGCTCATGGCGCTGCTCGCCGCCCTGCAGTTCCGTGCTCTGGGCGACGTCGGAGCCGGCGTCGTACAGCGCTACTACGCCGCCACCAGCACCACTCCCGCCCTCGTCCTCGGCCGCCTGATGCGGACGTCCCAATTCCATCTCGACAAGCTGGACCGCGGCCTCGCCCGCTGGTACGAAGGGAGGATCGCGGACGTCTGGGGGCGCATTCACGACAGCGTTCCGCGCACCCTCAAGCTCGAGGAGCAGAGCCTCTTCGCCCTCGGTTACTACCAACAGATCGCCTTCGACCGCTCCCGGACCCGGCAGGACGCCCCGGCCGGAGCTTCCGCCGAAACTCCGACCGACGCCCAGGAGGTCCCCCATGACTGAGCCGCTCCAGAACCGCTACGAGTTCCTCTTTCTCTTCGATTGCGAGAACGGCAACCCCAACGGCGACCCCGACGCCGGCAACGCGCCCCGGCTCGATCCCGAGACCATGCTCGGCCTGGTCTCGGACGTCGCCCTCAAGCGCCGCGTTCGCAACTACGTCCAGATCGCCCGCGGCAACCAGATGCCGAACGCCATCTTCGTGGAGCACGCCACCAACCTTAACCGGGCCATCGCCCGCGCTCATGAGGAGACCGGCGGCCTCCCCGATCCCAAGAAGGGAGCTTCCAAGGGCCAGGTGGAAGCCGCGCGGCGATGGATGTGCGCGAGCTTCTTCGACGTGCGGGCCTTCGGCGCCGTGATGAGCACCGGCGCCAACGCCGGCCAGGTCCGCGGCCCCGTGCAGATCGCCTTCGCCCGCTCGCTCGATCCCGTGCTGGCGCTGGACGTTTCGATCACCCGCATGGCCGTCGCCGAAAACGTCAAGGGAAAGACCTCCAGCGCGGACATCGCGCAATGGGAAGCCGAGCAACCCGAGGACAAGCTGCGCACCATGGGGCGCAAGTCTCTGATCCCTTACGGCCTCTTTCTCGGCCGGGGCTTCGTCAGCGCCCACCTCGCGCACGAAACCGGATTTTCTGAAGCCGACCTCGCCCTCCTCTGGGAGGCCCTGCTCAACATGTACGAGCACGACCGTTCCGCCAGCAAGGGAGTGATGACCGTCCAGCGTCCGCTCTTCGTCTTCCGGCACGACGGCACCGATACCGACCCCGAGCAGCGCCGCCGCCAGGCCATGCTCGGCTGCGCGCCGGCCCACGAGCTGTTCGATCTCATCGAGGTCCGTAAGAAGGAGGGAGTCGAGGCGCCGCGAACCTTCGCGGACTATGAGGTCTCCGTCCATCGCGACCGTCTCCCGGCCGGAGTCAGCCTGCTGGAGCTGCGGTAGAGGTGTACGAGGAAGACGAGCTTCTGCCGCTCTCCGCGCTGCAGCATCTGCTGTTCTGCGAGCGGCAGGCCGCGCTCATCCACATCGAGCGGCTCTGGGCCGACAACCCGCTGACCGTGGACGGCACTCACCTCCACGAACGCGCGGACGCCGGAGACTCCGAGTCGCGAGGCGACGTCCGGATCGCGCGCAGCCTCCCCCTCCGTTGCCTTCGTCTTGGGCTGTCGGGCAAGTCGGACGTCGTCGAGCTTCACAGGATCCCAGAGGACGCTCACGCGGAGACGCCGGGGGCGGCCTTCCCCGGCTTTCCCGGCGTCTGGCTCCCCTTTCCCGTCGAGTACAAACGCGGAAAGCCCAAGGCCCACCGCGCGGACGAGGCCCAGCTCTGTGCCCAGGCCCTCTGCCTCGAAGAGATGCTCGGCGTCGCCATACCCGTCGGTGCCCTCTTCTACGGCCAGAGGCGTTCATGTTGTCGAGCGGCGGCCGTGGCTTCCTGCGTGGAGAGTCCGGTGGGATCACCATGGACGCCGAGACTCGAAAGACCGTGCTGGTCGCCTATCAAAAAAGGAAGGAGGAAGAGATCGTTCATCCCTTCCTCGGTGAGAAGACGACCCTCGGCCTCCTCCCGCATCTCCAGGCCGCTCTCCTCGCCCGGGCTCTCCGAAAGGACCTCGATGGCTATCCCTCGTTCTTTTGGAAATAGGGGGTCTTTCCGATGATGGTCCTCGTCAGTTACGACGTCTCCACCACCAGTCTGGCCGGACGCCGTCGCCTCCGCAGGGTCGCCAAGGTCTGCCTGGACTACGGCCAACGGGTGCAGAACACGCTTTGAGTGCGTCGTCGATCCGACCCAATGGGCGCAGTTCCGCCTTCGCCTGCTGAAGGAGTATGAGGATGACGAAGACAGCCTCCGCTTCTACTTCCTGGGCTCGAACTGGAAGGGGCGCGTCGAGCACCACGGCATTAAGACCGTGCTCGACCTCGAAGGCCCGTTGATCGCGTGAGGCCGAAGCCGTGGCAGCGCGCGAACCTCAAGCGCCCAGCTCTTCCCAGGGACGGTTCGCGCTGGCGGTAACCTTCTGTAGAGCCAGCACTTACCGAGGGGCTTCCAGGAGGCAGCCGTGTTCCCGGCCGTCCCGATCGGTTGGGTTCGCGGAAAGGACCTCTCAGGGCGCGTAGAATCAGTAGCTTGAGCAGGCCGCCGTCGCCTCCCGCGCGGAGGCGTGGATTGAAACCAGTTGAGCGGCTGGACGATCACCTCCTACGTCTCGTCGCCTCCCGCGCGGAGGCGTGGATTGAAACCCCTTGCAGGGAGGCACCCCGCCAAACTTCGCGCTGTCGCCTCCCGCGCGGAGGCGTGGATTGAAACAATGCCATGGCGGCGGGGTCGGTCGCCCACGCGGGTCGCCTCCCGCGCGGAGGCGTGGATTGAAACTGGATCTCTTCGAGGATGATCGCCTCGGAGTCGCCGTCGCCTCCCGCGCGGAGGCGTGGATTGAAACTCCCCTCCCTTGATCTGGGAGAGGGATGGAAACCGTCGCCTCCCGCGCGGAGGCGTGGATTGAAACTCAGCGAGGACCCAAGACGGTCGGCAAGCCTCGGTCGCCTCCCGCGCGGAGGCGTGGATTGAAACCTCGTGTTCGTGGAACCAAGCGGGCCAGCACATCAGGTCGCCTCCCGCGCGGAGGCGTGGATTGAAACTCCTGCGCGATCTGCCATTCGTTCGTGGAGGACGGCGTCGCCTCCCGCGCGGAGGCGTGGATTGAAACCACGCTTCGATGCCCTCGCAGAGCTCCGTCACGGGTCGCCTCCCGCGCGGAGGCGTGGATTGAAACTCATGTGACCCCTGGAAAGGAACCACACCGTGTCCGTCGCCTCCCGCGCGGAGGCGTGGATTGAAACCTGACCGGGCTGGCGAGCGTCTTCGACCTCCTCAGCGTCGCCTCCCGCGCGGAGGCGTGGATTGAAACCGCCCACGCGAGTTCTTCCCCCGGAGAGGGGAGAGTCGCCTCCCGCGCGGAGGCGTGGATTGAAACAAAGGTGGCGAGCTGCAACAGAAGCTTGCTGGGGGTCGCCCTCCGGCGCTGAGGCGTAGTTGAAACTCGGCTGGCTGTCTGGAACTGTTTCTCACCACCTCCGCGCCCATTGACGTCTTCATCAAGCAGTCTGCTGACGCCCTTTCAGGGCTTTGGAAGGCGGGGGGCGGTTGCCCTGGGGCTCACGCCCCAGGCTTTATGCTGTCGGCCTTTCAGGGCTGGAGGATGGAGGTCGCTAGGCCAAGCGTGACAGCCAGCTGGCCCCGGGGAGCGCGGCGCGGAGGCGTGGATTGAAACTTCACCCGAAGAGATCCTTCGGCTTCCCTCACCCCCGGCTGTAAACCGCCTCGTGGTACGGCACCCCCGCCTGAACCAGGCGAACGCGGCCTTGGGCGACTAGGCGGCGGAGGGTGGTGGCTGTGAGGCGGGGGTCGACGGGCTTGCGCAGCTCGCGGGGGTAGAGGCGGTTGACCTCGGCGGCGAGGCGGGTTGCGGTGAAGGGCTCCCCCGCAGGCCACTGGTCGACGGCGCGGGCGACCAGGCGGCTGGAGAGGAGGATCCTGGCAGGCGGCGCCTCTTCCTCCGGCGCCGGAGGTGGCGGCTCCGGAGACGGGGGCGCGGGAACGGTCGACCGGACGGCGATCTCGGCCGCCGCCCCGGCCGTCGCCTTGAAGGCGTCGTAGTGGCGGGCCACCGTCTCGTATTCGGCGGTGTGGCCGGCCCGCCGCTCCCGGTGGAAGGTCTCGAGCTCGGCGTGATGCGCCGCGCGCTCCCGGTGATACGCCATCTGTGCCTCCAGCTTCGCCAGTACCTCCCCGACGGAAAGCTCTGCGCTCACGGTCTTCTCCTTCACTAATCAGGTGGCAATCTGCAACAAGGAGCCGGTAAAACGCGACACGGACTCCGTATTCGCTACATCGCATCGGCTGAATGCGACAGTGACCGGCTGAACGCGACACCGACTTGGTATACGCGACAGCAATCCAGACCGTTGCGACAGCCATCCGGAGTACGCGACAGCGACTTGGTGTACGCGACGTTCGACCTCGTACATGCGACAGCCACGGGCTGTTCGCGACACCGCCCGGGTCTACGATTCGTTCACCAGGGACAATGCGACGCCGACTCGGGATTCGCGACAGACAACCTGTTGAATGCGACGGAAACCTGGGATACGCGACAGCCTCCAGGTTCGACGGGCCGCAGACCTGGTGAACGCGACAGTTTGCCGGTTCCACGAAACGTGGCACCGGAGCCGCCCTGTAGTAATCTCCTCCCCGGCTCCGCCGACCCACTCATGTGCTCTCCCCTCCGACTTCCTCGTCCCGCTGCGCGTCCCGCCGTCCGCGAAAAGGAGTGCCGTCGATGAGGGAAGGAGGGCCTGAAGCCGCGGGAGACCGGCGTCCAATCGCGGCGCGGGAGCTGCGGCTGGTCAAAGCGGTGGCTTCCTGGATGGCGCGGCGGGGATTCTCGGCGAACGGGATCTCGGTGGCGGGGATGGGGTTCGGGGTGCTGGCGGGGGTGTTCTTCTTCCTGACGTCCCGGCTCCCGGAGAGCTCGCGGCTGCTTTGGATCACCGGGGCGGTGTGCGTCCAGTGCCGGCTGCTGGCCAACATGTTCGACGGCATGGTGGCGATCGCGCGGGGGACGGCCTCGAAGGTGGGCGAGCTGTTCAACGAGGTGCCGGACCGGGTGTCCGACGCGGCGACGCTGATCGGGCTGGGGTGGGCGGCGGGGGGCGACGTGCGGCTGGGGCTGGGGGCGGCGCTGGCGGCGGTGATGACGGCGTACGTGCGCGCGGTGGGCAAGGGGGCCGGGGCGCCCAGCGAGTTCTGCGGGCCGATGGCCAAGCAGCAGCGGATGTTCACGGCGACGGTGGTGGCCGTCTACTGCGCCCTCGCCCCGGTGGATTGGCAGCAGATCCCGCTCGGCGCCTCAAGCGCCTCGAGCGTGGGCCTCCCCGCCGTCGCGCTCTTCGTCATCCTCCTGGGATCGCTTGCCGGCGCCGTGCGCCGGCTTTCGCGGATCGCCTCCTCTCTGTCTTCCGGTCAGCGGGGAACCCGGTGATCCGCGAACGGTTCCTCGGCGCGGCGCACGCCTTCGACCATCCGGTGACGCGGTGGATCACGATCGGCGTGGGGGCGGTGCTCGTCCTCGCCATGCTCGTCATCGCGCTCCTCTCGCTCACCGGGCGGGTGAAGCCGCCGCTGCGCGGGGAGCTGTGGAAGCGGGGATGCTCGCCTGGGGCGGTGATGGCGCCGATCCTGATCGCGCCGATCCTCCTCGGGCCGGGGTGGACGATCCTGGGGGTGACGATCCTCAGCCTCGCCGTTCCCGCGAGCTGTCGCGGGCGACCGGGCAGTTCCGCGAGAAGCTGGTGAGCCTGGTGGTGGTGCTGGGGATCCTGGCAGTCAACTTCACGGCGCTCGACGACTGGTACGGCTTCTTCGTCGCCCTCTTCCCGCTCACCGTGATCACGATCGCGGCGGTCGCCATCCTCCCCGACCACCCGCAGGGGTACTGAAGCGCGTGGGCTTGGGGTGCTGGCATTCATGCTCTTCGGCTCGGCGCTCGCCCACGTCTTGTTCATCGCCAACGATCCGACCGACTGGCTGATCCTCCCGATGCTGCTGCTCGGCGTCCAGCTCAACGACGTCTTCGCCTTCGTGGCGGGGAAGACGCTCCGATGCCGGAGATCGTCCCCAACACCAGCCCCAACAAGACGGTGGCCCTGGACCCCGGGGGCGCTGGCGCTGACCGCTGCCGGGGGTCGTGACCCTCGCCCACTTCATCTTCCCCGGCATGCTGCTCGACCATCCGCTCCAGCTGATCCTGCTGGGCATGATCGTCAGCGTCGCCGGGCAGCTCGGCGACCCACGCTGTCGTCGATCAAGCGCGACCTGGGGATCAAGGACATGGGGGTGATGATCCCCGGGCACGGCGGCGTGCTCGACCGCGTCAACAGCCTGCTGCTCGCCGCCCCGGCGGTCTTCCACTTCGTCCACTTCTACGTCGGCCTCGCCATCGCCAGCCCGTCCGCATCCTCACCGGTCCGTAGCCCCCGGGAAATCAGATGGAGGACTGGAAGCTCGAGCCCGCCCATGATTTGGGGCTCCCCCTCTCCGAACGGCTGAAGAGCCTCAAGCGCGAGACCGGCCTCGCCGGGACGCTCCTGCACATCCTCTGGTGGAGCTTCATCCGCGGCTATCTCCTCGTCTTCCACCGCCTGACGGTGCGCGGCGCGGAGAGCTTTCCCCGCGAGGCGCCGTTCATCCTGGTGGCCAACCACGCGAGCCATCTCGACGTGCTGGCGCTCGCCGCGCGCTGCCCGATGCGGCTGCGCGACCGGCTGTTCCCGATCGCCGCCGGCGACACCTTCTTCGAGAGCGTCCCGGTCGCCGCCTTCGCGGCCTATGCCTTGAACGCGCTGCCGCTCTGGCGGAAGCACTGCGACCCGCGCGACCTCGAGGAGCTGCGCCGCCGGCTGGTCGAGGAGCGCTGCGCCTACGTGCTCTTTCCGGAGGGGACGCGCACCCGGACGGGCGAGATGGGGAGGTTCAAGCGCGGCATCGGCGCCCTGGTGGCGGGGACAGAGGTGGCGGTCGTCCCCTGCCACCTGGCGGGAGCGTTCGCCGCCTTCCCCTCGCACCGGCGCCTCCCCCGCCCGCGCAAGCTGATCCTGACCGTCGGAGCGCCGCTGCGCTTTCCGGCCACGCCGAACGACAAGGACGGCTGGACCGCGGTGGCCGCGGCGGTCGAGGCGGAGGTCCGGCGGCTGGGCGGGGGGGCGTCGACCTCCTGAGTCCCGATCCGGAGGGTTCCTGGGTGTCGGGAATGGGCCGTGCCGCCGGGCCCTCACTCCCCCGGCCCCTCTCTCCCAGCCTCCCACCCGCCCGACCGGGAGAGAGGGGAGAACGGCTGGGTTAGTAAGCCGGCGGGACGCCGGCGCTCCCAGGAGGGCAAACCCGCGATCGCAGGGCCCCCCTCCTCTCCCGGCGGTCGGGAGGGAGGCGGGGAGAAGAGGGCCGGGGTGATGAGGGCCCGGCGGCGCGGAGAACATAGCGAGACACGAAACCATAGGGAGCGGAGGCACCGCCGGCGAAGGTGCCATCCCGTCCCCCGCGGCCCTCTCGCCGCCGTCCCCCTTCCCCGCTACAATGGGCTCGCGCAAGTTTCAAAATGCGTCCCTTGCAATGAACAAAGCCTCACTCGCCCTCGCGCTCCGCGGGATCGCGATCCTCGGCCTCCTCGCCATGGGGAGCGCCGATGCCGGCAGCGTCGCCCGGGCGAGCACGCTCGAGCGCCTTCCGCAGACGCCGGGGACGCCGGGCTACGTCCACGAGGTCTTCTCCACCGACGACGGGCTGCCGGTCGCCGGGATCTGCCAGACCCTGCAGACGCGCGACGGCTTCCTCTGGCTCGCCACCTTCGACGGCCTGGTGCGCTTCGACGGCGCTCATTTCGAGGTGTTCGACAGCGAGCGGGTGCCGGCGCTGGGGAGCAACCGGATCTTCGACCTGCGCGAGGCGCGCGACGGCGCCTTGTGGATCCGCACCGAGCAGGGGCACCTCGTGCGCTACGCGGGCGGCGCCTTCACCGCCTGCCCGCAGGTGACTGGCGGGCGCGCGGACTGCTCGCTCACCCAGGATGGCTTCCCCGGCTACACCCTCCTGGAGGCGGACGCCGGCGGCGCGCTCTGGGCCCGCGGGCCGGGCGGCGCTTACCGCGTCGCGGGGCGCGGGCTGCGCGCGGTCTCCTCCGCGGACGCCGCGGCGGCCCCGGTGCACGATCCGGTTCGCAACCGGAGGGCTTTGGGGCCGGGGGGCGAGGCGTGGGCCGTCTCCTCCACCACCCTGACCCGCGACGGCCGGCCGGTGCTCGCGCTGCGGGAGGAGGAGACCGGCGGCATCAGCTCGGTCTCGGTCAGCCGCGACGGCACGGTGTGGGTCGCCACCCTGCGCGGCGGCAAGCTGCACGCCCTGCGCCCGGCGCGCCTCGCCGCCTTCGCCGACGGGCTGCCGAGCGCCAACGTCTATCCGATCTACGAGGACCGCGACGGCACGATCTGGGCCGGCGGCACCGATTCGCTGGCCGTGCTCCCCCCCGGCGGCGAGCGCTTCCGCCCCCTCCCCAACCCGGCGGGGACGGGGGGGAGCGTCTACTCCTTCCTGCGCGACCGCTCTGGGGCCTTCTGGATCGGCACCTCGCGCGGCCTCTATCAGCGGGGGACGCAAGGCCCGGCGAGATTCGTCCCGGCCGGCGACGAGCGCCTGCGCGGCCATGCCGCCGCGGCGCTCTTCGAGGACTCGCGCGGTGGGCTGTGGGTGGGGACCGAAGCGGGGCTCTTCCACCGTGAGCCGGCCACCTCGGGAGGCCCTGGCGGAAAATGGCGGTGGCTGGGGACGGCGGACGGCCTCCCCTTCCTCTGGATCCGGGTGATCCGCGAGACGCCGGACGGCGCGCTGTGGATCGGCACCAACGGCGGCGGTGTGATCCGCTACCGGGACGGACACTTCACCTCGGTCACCCGCGCCCAGGGGCTGGCGAGCGACCTCGTGCGCTCGCTCTATGTCGCCCCCGACGGCCACCTCTGGGTGGGGACCGAGAACCGGGGGTTGAGCCGCCTCACCCTCGACCCCAAAGCGGCGAACGGGGTCGCGAGGATCGCCGTCGTCGGTGAGCGGCAGGGGCTCTACGCCAACGGCATCCACCAGATCGTCGCCGACGGCCTCGGCAACCTCTGGATGAGCAGCAACCGCGGCCTCTTCCGGGCCCGCCTCGCCGACCTCGACGCGGTGGCGGACGGCCGGCTCGCGCGGCTCGACACGGTCGCCTACACCGAGCGCGACGGCATGCCGACGCGGGAGGCCAACGGCAGCGTGCAGGACGCCGGCTTCCGCGACCGCATGGGGCGGATCTGGTTCCCGACGCAGGGGGGGCTGGTGCGCCTCGACCCGCGCGCGCTGCTCGCGCCCACTCCTCCGCCGCCGGTCTACATCGAGGGGGTGCGGACGGGGAAGGAGGAGCGCCCGCTCGGCGGCCCCCTCGTGCTGCCGCCGCCGCGGCGCAGCTTCGTCCTCGAGCTCACCGCGCCGTCGTTCCTGGCGCCCGAGCGCCAGCGCTTCCGCTACCGGCTGGTCCCCTACGACCACGGCTGGAGCGAGGCGGGCGCCAGCCGCGAGGCGTCCTACACCAACGTGCCGCCGGGGCGCTACCGCTTCGAGGTGCGGGCGGCGGGGCCGGACGGAGGCTGGAGCCCGGCCGCCACCCTGCCGGTCGAGGTGGTCCCCCGCTTCTGGGAGACCGGCGGGTTCCGCGCTCTCGCCGCGCTGCTCGCCGCCGTGGCGGTGGTCGGGCTGATCCAGGGGTGGGACGTCCGCCAGCGCGCCCGCCGGCGGCAGCTCGAGCGGCTGGTCGAGGAGCGGACGGCGACGATCGCCGCCCAGGCCGAGAAGCTGCGCGAGCTCGACGATCTCAAGTCGCAGTTCTTCGCCAACGTCTCGCACGAGCTGCGCACCCCCCTCACCCTCACCCTCGGCCCCTTGCAGGACGCGCTCGACGGCCGCTTCGGCCCGCTGCGCGCCGACCTCGCGCAGCAGATCGAGCTGGCGCAGCGCAACGCGCAACGCCTGCTCGGCCTGGTCGACCAGCTCCTCGACGTCGCCCGCATCAACGCCGGGCGCCTCGACCTCCAGCTACGCCGCGGCGATCTCGCGGCGATGGTGCGCCAGCGCGTCGAGGCCTTCCTGCCGCTCGCCGAGCGCCGCGGGATCGAGCTGTCGCTGGCGGCGCCCGCCGAGCGGGTGGGGGCCTGGTTCGACGAGGTGCAGATCGAGAAGGTGCTCGACAACCTGCTCGGCAACGCCCTGAAGTTCACCCCGCGCGGCGGGCGGGTCTCGGTCGCCTTCGTCCATTCCTCGGAAGCGTCGCCGGAGGGACAGGTCGGGGTGAGCGTGCGCGACAGCGGCCCCGGCATCCCCGCCGACCAGCGGGAGCGGATCTTCGAGCGCTTCTACCAGGTGGAAGCGACCGCCCGGCGGCGCTGGCCGGGAGCGGGGATCGGCCTCGCCCTGGCGCGCCAGCTCGCCGACCTGCACGGCGGCGCGATCACCGTCGAGAGCACGGAAGGGGAGGGCGCCTGCTTCACCGTCTTCCTCTGGCGGGAGGGAGAGCGCCTCCCCGCCGAGCTCGCCGGCCGCGCGGTGGACACGGGAACGCGGGACCAGCGGCCGTCCGGCACCCCCACCCGTCCGCTCGCCCTCCCCGCCGAGACGCCGCACGAGCCGCTGCGCCTCCACCCCCCCGCCGGCGCCGTCCAGGAGGCGGACGACGAGCGCACCACCGTCCTGGTGGTCGACGATCACCAGGACGTCCGCGCCTACATCCGCCGCCACCTCGAGCCCGAGTACCGGGTGGTCGAGGCGGCGGACGGCCTGGCCGGCCTCGAGGCGGCGCGGCGGCGGGTTCCGGACCTGGTGGTCAGCGACGTGATGATGCCCGGGCTCGACGGCAACGCCCTCCTGCGCAAGCTGCGCGAGGACCCCGAGCTCGAGTTCGTGCCGGTGGTGCTGCTCACCGCACGGGCGTCCCCCGAGAGCCGCATCCAGGGGTTCCGCGAGGGGGTCGACGACTACCTGGTGAAGCCGTTCGATCCCCGCGAGCTGAAGGCGCGGGTGGCCAACCTGATCGCCGGCCGCAAGCGCTGGATGGCGCGCTTCGAGGGGTTCGAGGCGAAGCCGCAGGCGCTGCGCGTCTCGGAGATCAACGTCACCTCGGCCGACAAGGCCTTCCTGGCAAGGGTGCAGGGGGCGGTCGAGGAGCGGCTGGGGGACAGCGAGCTGACCGTCGAGAACCTCGCCGAGGCGCTCGCCTGCGACCGCTCGTACCTGCTGCGCAAGCTGCGCTCGCTGACCGGCGAGACCCCCTCCGGGCTGATCCGCTCGCTGCGCCTCCAGCGCGCCGAGCAGCTCCTGCGCGCCGGCGCGGGGTCGGTCAGCGAGGTCGCCTACGGGGTCGGATTCAAGAGCGTCGCCCACTTCTCGAACGCCTTCCAGGAGCAGTTCGGCGAGCGCCCCTCGGCGTTCGCCGCCCGCCATCGCAGCTCGCACTAAAACAACGATCCCCGTTACATCCCCGCGACAATTCGTTGTTTTCCCGCGGCCGTCCCCGGGAAGACAACGATCCTCCCCGCAGCGGCAAGTCAAAATTCAGGATTTCACGGCATAATCCGCCGCGGTTCAGCAGGTTTCATCGGCAGGCGGTCCCGGGCGATCCGGGATCGGTCGTCACATCACGTCTGTGGAGGGATTTCCATGCGTCGAGCTCTCGTGGCCGTTGCGGCCGCCCTGTTCCTCGGTCTGTCCTTGGGGGCCGCGAATGCCCAGCCCCTGGTCAAGTCCGCCATCCAGGTCGACCCCGGCAACACCAAGCAGACCGGCCAATCCTTCGGCTACCGCCTGACCTACAACTGCAGCAGCACCTCCGGCCCGTGCCTGAACGCCGAGGTGGACGACCTGCTGCCGGCCTCGGTGCAGGAGATCTCGACGGTGCCCACCAGCCCCACCGGCGACGTGGCGGCGATCAACGTGACGCCGAACTACATGGGGAGCGGCCGGACGCGGGTGCAGTTCGTGATGGTCACCCCGCTGACCGCCGGCAACAGCGGCGACCTGCTGATCGACGTCCGGTTCCCCAACGGCTCGACGCCGAACGGCACCGTCGCCACCAACACCGCGGACGGCATCAACCTCGGCGCCACCCCCGGGACCTTCACCACGCCGCCGGTCAACGTGACCGCCGTGGCGAGCCTGCAGGTAAGCCTGACGAAGGCTCTGCTCACGTCCCCCGCCAACCTCGATATGCCGGAGAGCTACCGGCTGCGGATCTCGAACCTCTCCAATTCCAACGGCTCGCTGAACCTCACCGCCGTGGGCCCGGTCGTCGATACCCTCCCCCCGGGGACGGTGTTCAACGGCTCCACCCCGGCCGCGGACTGCCAGCCGGGCTGCGTCGGCACCACCCCGGCGACGGTGACCTGGACCAGCCCCTGCTCGCTGCCGGTGATGCCGGGTAGCAACTGCGACATCACGGTCAACGTCACCTTCCCCAGCGCCACCTTCACCAGCGGCACCAACGTCACCAACAGCTTCACGGCGGACGGTACGCCGCTGGGGCAGCCGTCGCAGAACCTCGGCCCCGGCACCGTCACCCATCCGGTGACCACCTTCGTGCCCGCCCCGGGCACCGGCCTCTCGAAGGGGATCAACGGCAACAGTCCCAACCCGCCGACCCTGAACCAGACCTTCAGCTACGAGCTGGCGGTGAGCAACAGCGGCAACGTGCCGCTCGACAACCTGGTGGCGATCGACACCCTGCCGGTGCAGTTCAAGCTCGCCAGCGTCACCACCGGCTCCTACAACAACCTGAGCGACTTCGCCGCCGGCGTCGGCGTCGAGGTGAGCTACGAGAAGAACACCGCCCCCGGCGTCTTCACCCTCTGGGGGAGCTCGCCGAACACGGCGACCAGCACGACGCTGACCGCGCCTCCGCCGGGCTTGGGCGCCGGCGAGTACGTCACCCGCCTCCGCTGGCGGTTCGGCCAGGCGGCGGTGGGGATGAGCACCGCGAGCCGGCCGCAGATCACCGGCCAGATCGTCAATCCGGACAACGCCGGCGCCCCGGTCGCCTTCGGCGCCAGCATTCAGAACTGCGCCGACTCGACCGCCGTCTACACCGCCGGGCCGACCAACGTCAGCGGCCACTCCTGCAACACCTTCACCCTGAGCGGCCCCTTCGTGCAGCTCAACCCGGCCAAGGACAACCTCTCGGGAGGCGGCCCGTTCAACCCCGGCCAGGCGGTCTCCTGGCGGCTGCGGGTGCGCAGCGATGCGCGGTCGAGCGATCCGGTCCCCCTCCAGGGCCTGGTCGCCACCGACCTGCTGCCGGTCGACCTCGTCTTCACCGGCTGGACCTTCGACGACCGCTCGACCGGCCTGCCCGCTCCGCAGACCTTCGAGCAGATCCCGAACTTCGCCAACACCGGCCGCACCCTGCTGCGCTGGCGCTGGAACGCCGGCAGCGGCAACCTCGGCGTCGGCCAGGAGGTGTGGATCAACATCTCGACGACGATCCGCGCCGGCGCCATCGAGGGCCCGCTGTCGAACACCTTCAACCTCGACTCCGACGCCCCCGGCCTCGCCCAGCGCTGCTCGGGGAGCTCGCAGGCCGACTCGCTCGACCTCGACGGCGACGGCGACACCGCCGAGACGCTCTGCACCTCGACCGGCTTTGCGACCATCGCCCCGATCGCCCAACTGGTCTCAGCCAAGACAATCCAGGGGACCTGCGACGGCGGCTCGGTCGCCACCTCGGCCGGCACGCTGACCGGCGGCTCCCTCAAGTACCGCCTGCGGGTGCAGAACCCGGGGTCGGTGCCGATGCAGAACTTCGTGCTGATCGACATCCTCCCCTTCGTCGGCGACACCGGCGTGCGCGACACCTCGCCGCGCGGCTCGCAGTGGACGCCGCTGCTGATCGCGCCGATCACCCCGCCGCCGGGGACCGTCATCTATTACTCGACCTCCGGCAACCCCTGCCGCCCCGAGGTGGGAGGGCCGACCACGGCGTGCGATCCGCCGAACTGGACGACGGTGGCTCCCGACCCGATCACCAGCGTGCGCTCGTTCAAGGTGGAGTTCGGCAGCCGGGTGGTCAACCCCTCGGACACCCTCGACTTCTTCTTCTTCATGACCACCCCCGGCAACGTGCCGGCGGGGACCTTCGCCTACAACTCCTTCGCCTACCAGGCGGACCGCGCCGACGGCCTCGGCTCGCTCGCCGCCGAGCCGCAGAAGGTCGGCGTCTCGCTCGGCGCCTGTGACGCCGCGAGCCTCGGCGACTTCGTCTGGGTGGACACCAACCAGAACGGTATCCAGGACGACGGCCCGACCGGCCTCAACGACGTCTACGTCCGGCTGCTGACGCCGGGCCCCGACGGCGTGCCGGGGACGCTCGACGACGTGCCGCTCGCCTCGACGGTGACCAGCAACGGCCCCGACGGCGCCGCCGGCTGGTACCAGTTCCCGGGGCTCGCGCCGGGGAGCTACTTCGTCTGCTTCACGCCGCCGCCGACCTTCGTCCTCACCACCCCGGGGCTGGGGACCCCTGCCAGCGGCTCCGACGCCTCGACCGTCAACGGCTGCACGCCGCTGGTCACCCTGGCCGCCAACCAGCACAATCCGGATGTCGACGCCGGCCTCATCGCGACCCAGCTCGCCGCCCTCGGCGACTTCGTCTGGTTCGACAGGAACGGCGACGGCCTGCAGAACGAGGCCCCGACCGACGGCGCCAACGGCGTCACCGTCAAGCTCTTCCTCGACAACGGCAACGGCGTCCCGGAGCCGGCGGTCGACGCCCTGATCGCCTCGACCGTCACCGCCGACGACGTCTACGGCCGCCCGGGCTACTACCGCTTCGACGGCCTGGTCCCCGGCCTCTCCTACTTCGTGCAGTTCGTGAAGCCCGCGTCGGCCACCGGGTTCACCACCCAGACGGCCGGCACCGACACCACGGTCGACTCGAACCCCCGCACGAGCGACGGCGCCACGGCCGAGGTCGTGCTCGCGCCGGGCGAGTACAACCCGACGATCGACGCCGGCCTGGTCGCCGCTGCGGGGAACCTCTCGCTCGGCAACCAGGTCTGGATGGACGCCGACAACGACGGCATCTACGAGCCGCAGAACGGCGAGATGGGGATCGACGGCGTCCGCCTCGACCTCTACGTCGACGCCAACGGCGACGGCCTGCCGACCCTCGACGAGTACCTCGGCACCACCAGCAGCGCCACCATCAACGGCTTCGCCGGCCGCTACGGCTTCTCCAACCTGGCGCCGGGCAACTACATCGTGGTCGTCGATCCCTCGAGCTTCTCGGGGGGCGGCGCCCTCGCCGGCAAGGTGTCGTCGACCGGCAACGATCCGGCCCCCGATCCGGACGACGACGTCGACGGCGACGACAACGGCACCGCCCTCGGCGCGCTCACCGGCAGCCATCCGGTGACGCTGACCAGCGGCGGCGAGCCCACCGCCGAGGACGGCGACGCCAACACCAACCTGACGGTCGACTTCGGGTTCATCGCCAGCACCGGCCCGGTCGCCCAGCCGCGCTACGACTACGGCGACGCGCCGGACGTCATGGCCGGCACCGCGCAGGGGAACTACAACACCACGGCGCTCAACGACGGCGCCGCCCACCTGCTGGGGGTCCCCAACGCCCCCTACCTCGGCGCCTGCGTCGACGCCGACGACGGCCTGCACCAGAACGTCGCCGCCAACGCCGACGACCAGACCGCCTCCGACTTCACCGTCGGCACCTGCGCCGTCCCCGGCCACGACGAGGACGGCGTCACCTTCACCAACCCGTTCGTGCCGGGCGGCACGGCGGCGTTCACCGTCGCCGCCGGCGGTCCCACCGCCTGCCATCTCGACGCCTGGGTCGACTGGAACCGCGACGGCGTCTTCGGCGACTCCCCCGGCGAGCAGATCGCGGCCAATGTCACCGTCCCCACCGGCTCTCCCACCGTGCTCAACCCGGCGGTGCCGGCCGGCGCGGTGCCCGGGCTGACCTACGCCCGCTTCCGCTGCTCCTCGACGGGCGGCCTCAAGCCCACCGGCATCGCCGCCGACGGCGAGGTCGAGGACTACCTGGTCGCCGTCGTCGGCAAGGACTTCGGCGACGCGCCGGCGAGCTACGGCACCTCGGGCCCGGGGGCGGCGAGCCACGTCGTCAATCCGCTCGAGCCGCTGATGCTCGGCACCTGCGTCGACACCGAGCCCGACGGCCAGCCCTCGGTCGACGCCCGGGGCGACGACGGCGGGGCGGCCACCAGTCGGGTCGGCAGCTGCTTCAACGACGAGGACGGCGTCTCCTTCACCTCCACCCTCGTCGCCTGCCAGACCGGGCACGTGGCGGTGCGCGCCAGCGCTCCGGGCAAGCTCGACGCCTTTATCGACTTCAACGGCAACGGCAGCTTCAACGACCCCGGCGAGCACGTCTTCACCAGCCTCCCGCTCGTCGCCGGCAGCAACGCGCTCACCTTCCCCGTCCCCTGCGGCGTGACGTCGAGCCGCACCTACGCCCGCTTCCGTCTCTCCTCGGCGGGGGGCCTCGGCCCCACCGGCGCGGCGCCCGACGGCGAGGTCGAGGACTACGATCTGCTGATCGCCCCGGTCGACTTCGGCGACGCGCCGGACAGCTACGGCACCACGTTCGCCGCCGGTGGCCCGAACCATCGCGTCGTCCCCGGCTTCTCCCTCGGCGCCACCGAGGACAGCGAGGCCGACGGCCAGCCCTCGGCGAACGCCGACGGCGACGGCGCCGACGAGGACGGCGTCACCTTCCCCAACGCCGGCGTGCTGGTCGCCTGCACCACGGTGAACGTGACGGTGAATCTCACCAACACGGCGGGGATCGCCACCCCGCGCCTCGACGCCTGGATCGACTTCGACGGCGACGGCCACTTCGACAGCCCGCGCGACCGCATCGCGAGCAGCCTGGCGCTCGTCTCGGGAAACAACACCGTGGCGGTCAATGTCCCCTGCGACGCCAAGTCGAAGCTCACCTACGCCCGCTTCCGCCTCTCCTCGACCGGCGTCGCCGGCCCCGGCGGCGCGGCGGACGACGGCGAGGTCGAGGACTACGCCGTGACCACCGAAGGGTTCGACTTCGGCGACGCGCCGGCCCCCTTCCCCACCACCCTCGCCCAGAACGGCGCCCGCCATATCGTGCTGCCGATCAACAACCCGACCCTCGGGTCGACGGTTGACACCGAGCCGGACGGCCAGCCGAGCACCCAGTTCGACGGCGACGGCGCCGACGAGGACGGCGTCAGCTTCCCCGCCGTCCTCCAGGTCGGCCAGCTCGGGCTGATCCAGCTCAGGACCGGCCCCACCGGCGGCTTCGTCAACTGCTGGATCGACTTCAACGAGAACCACAGCTGGGCCGACGCCGGCGAGCACGTGGTGACCGACCTGATGCTCCCCGGCAACGCCAACGTCACCCGCACCTTCCCCGTCCCCGCCGGCTCCCCCGACGGCAACGCCGGAGTCCGCTGCCGCATCAGCTCGCAATCCGGCCTCACCTTCACCGGCCCCGCCCCCGACGGCGAGGTCGAGGACCACACCGCCCTGGTCCAGGTGATCCCCATCCCGACGCTGGGAGCCTGGGGGTTGATGGCCTTAGCCGCGCTGCTGGCGCTGGTGGCGGTTTGGAGGATGAAGCGGCGGGTGGTTTGAGGTAGGCCGCAGGAAAACCGGGGGGTGGAGGTTGATCCTCGACTCCCCGGTTCGCATCTCGTCTCCGACCCGTACCTTCTGCGCATCTCCCATGGCGTCCGCCCCGACGAACCCTCATCACCCCGGCCCTCTTCTCCCAGCCTCCCTCCCAACCGCCGGGAGAAGAGGGGGGCCCTGCGATGAGCCCTGTGTTAGGTTTATCTTCGCTATGGACCTGCATCGGCTGGACGAGGAAAGGAGCATCGCGTATCACCGCGTGATCGCGGAGCGCTTCCCCGCTCAGCCTGAGATCCTGGCCAACGCGCGCCGGCGCGTGGAGTCCTGGCTGCTGGAGACGACCGCGGCTCCGTTCTACGCCCTGAAGTGGGCGGAGGTCCTGGCACGCGATGAGACCTCGATCGCCCGCTTCCTCACCGAACGCAGCGAGCTCGCCAACGAGCTCCGGCAATCGACCCCCTTCGCCGGTGCCTTGAAGCCCCAGGAGCGGTGGAAGATCTGGCGCGAGACCCGGGAGCTCTTCGCTTCCCCGTGACTTCGCAGCTCTGGTGGCAGCTGATCGCCTCCGTCCGAAGATGTCGCGGAACCGTACTGCCGACCTGCCGATCCATCCCGGCGCGCGGAGTTTTCAGGCCCGGAGGGCCGTAGGGATGTAGCCAGGGGTTTCAACCCCTGGTTGGGGCGTCCCCCCACCACCAAAGTCCCGAAGGGACGCCGGGAACCGTCTCGGCAATGACGCGAAGCCGTCCCCCCGGGCTGCCGCGAGGTTCTCGTCCCGACCGGTCCTGGCTCTCCCGCCGCGGAGGTCCATCCGGCTCCCTGCGTCCCTCCGGGACTTCGATGGGGTAGATGGGGGCGCGCATCCAGGGGTTGAAACCCCTGGCTACATCCCTACGGCCCTCCGGGCCTGAAGCACACCTCCGTCTGCTACTCCACCCCCACCTTCCCCTTCCGCAGCGCCACCCCGACCCCCACCAGCACCATCGCCGAGCCGACGATCACTCGCGGGGTGACGGGCTCGGACAGGAAGATCGTTCCCAGGGCGACGGCGATCACGGGGGTGGCGTAGTTGATCAGCGACATGGCGGTGGCGGTCTGGTGCTTGAGGAGCCAGAAGTAGAGGGTGAAGGGGAAGGCGGAGCCGACGAGGCCGAGGTAGAGGACGGCGAGGACGGAGGGCTGGTCGAAGTGGACGGCGCGGCCGGATTCGAAGGCGAGGGCGAGGCCGCCCATCAGGAGGGCGGTGAGCCCCATCGGCACGGCGCCGATCGAGATCGGGTGGATCCCGTGTCCCCACTTCTTGACCGCGATGCTGCTCAAGCCCGCGCAGAGGGGGGCGATGAGGAGGACGGCGGCGGCGGTGCGCACCTGGGCGCCGCCGAGGGCCTGGAAGTCGTCCGAGAAGATGACCACGATGCCGGCGAAGCCGATCAGGATGCCGAGGGCGCCGCGCACGGTCATCCGCTCGCCGGGGAGGGCGAAGTGGGCGCTCACCACCACCATCAGCGGCATGCTGGCGAAGAGGACCGAGGCGAGCCCCGAGGGGACGGTCTGCTCGGCCCAGTAGAGGATGCCGTAGGGGACGGCGAAGGTGAGGACGGCGTTGACCAGCCAGAGGAAGCGCTCGTTCGGGGCGCGGCCGAGCTTCACCCCGAGGACGGGCGCGAGGAGCAGCAGCACCGCCGAGGCGAGGCCGAAGCGGAGAGCGATGCCGGTGAACGGCGGGATGCCGCGCAGGCCCACCCGGATCGCCGCCCAGGTGGTCCCCCAGATCAGGATCAGCGAGGCGAGCGCGGCGCCGGTGGCGAGGCGGCTGGGGGTCCTGGTGGGCATGATCGAAGGCCGTGGAAATGGAACGGGCGGCCGTACGGGCCGCCCGGAGAATGCGTGCGGGGAGCGCGGCCTCCTACGGGTAGATCTTGTACAGCATCCGCGGGTAGGGGATCGTCTCGCGCAGGTGGGTGACGCCGGTCATCCAGGCCACGAAGCGCTCGATCCCCATGCCGAAGCCGCTGTGCGGAAACGAGCCGTACTTGCGGACGTCAAGATACCACTGGAACGCCTCGACCGGCAGGTTGTGCGAGTGGATGCGCGAGAGCAGCAGGTCGTGGTCGTGGATGCGCTGGCTGCCGCCGATGATCTCGCCGTACCCCTCGGGGGCGATGAGGTCGAGGCCGAGCACCACCTCCGGGTTCTCGGGGTCGGGCTGCATGTAGAACGCCTTGAACGAGGCCGGGAACCTGGTGACCATCACGGGGCGGTCGTAGTCGCTCGCGATCAGCGTCTCCTCGTCGGCGCCGAAGTCGTCCCCCCAGACGATCGGGTTCCCCTTGTCGTTGAGGATCTTGACCGCCTCGGTGTAGGTGATGCGCGGAAAGGGCGGCACCACCGCTTCGAGCTTGGCGGTGTCGCGCTCGAGGATCTTCAGCTCCTCGCGCGAGCGGTCGAGGACGCGGGCGACGAGGTAGCCGATGAACTCCTCGGAGAGCGCGCAGAGCCCCTCGAACTCGAGGAAGGCGACCTCGGGCTCCACCATCCAGAACTCCATCAGGTGGCGGCGGGTCTTCGACTTCTCGGCGCGGAAGGTGGGGCCGAAGCAGTAGACCTTGCCGAGCGCCGCGGCGGCCGGCTCGAGGTAGAGCTGGCCGGACTGCGAGAGGTACGCCTTGTCGCCGAAGTAGTCGGTCTCGAACAGGTTCGAGGTCCCCTCGCAGGCGGCGGGGGTGAGGATCGGCGAGTCGATCAGGGTGAAGTCGCGCTCGTAGAAGAAGTCGCGGATCCCCTGCTCGACCTCGCTCCGCACGCGCAGCGCCGAGCGCTGGCGGCTCGAGCGCAGCCAGAGGTGGCGGTGCTCCATCAGGAACGCCGTGCCGTGCTCCTTGGGGGTGATCGGATACTCGGGGGTGAGATAGGTCAGCTCGAACCCCGAGCACTGGATCTCGACCCCGCTCGGCGAGCGCTTGTCCTCCTTGACGGTGCCGGTGACCTTGACGGTCGACTCCTGGGTGGCGCGCTCGATCGCCTCCCAGTCGGCCTCGGAGACGTCCTTGCGGCCGGCGACCGCCTGCACGACGCCGCCGGTGAGGCGGATCTGGAGGAAGGCGATCTTGCCGCTCGAACGCTTGTTGTCGATCCAACCCCGCAGCTCGACGGTCTGGCCGATGCTGCGGGTGAGCTCGCGGAGGGTGGTGACCGGGACGGCGGGGACGGCGGAGGTGGCCTGGCTGCTCATGGGGGCGGGATTGTACTCCACTTGCCTCCGGGCGGCCGTTCACTTCTCCGGCATTTTCGCCAACGCGTCGGTAGCGGCCCGCTGCTCGGCCACCTTCTTGCTCGGCCCCTCGCCGCGCCCGCCGAGCTCCCCGTCGAGCCAGCACTCGACCACGAAGGTCTTGCTGTGGTCGGGGCCCAGCGAGTCGGTGATGCGGTATTCGGGGAGCGGCCAGCCGAGCGCCTGGGCGACCTCCTGGAGCTGGGTCTTGGCGTCGGTCACCGCCTGCCGCGAGAGCTCGGCGAAGGCGTCGGTCACCATCGAGAGGATCACCTTGCGGGCCGGCTCCAGGCCGCCGTCGAGGAAGAGGGCGCCGAACACCGCTTCCATCGAGTCGGCGAGGAGCGACGCCTTGGTGCGCCCCCCCGAGCGGTCCTCCCCCACCCCGATGCGGAGCGCCGGGCCGAGGCCGATCTCCTGGGCGTGGCGGGCGAGCGAATCGCGGCTGACCAGCTGCGCCTTGTGCTTCGAGAGGTCCCCTTCCGGCAGCTCGGGATGGTTCTGGTAGAGCCACTCGGCGGTCACCACGCCGAGCACGGCGTCGCCGAGGAACTCCAGCCGTTCGTAGTGCTCGGGAATCCCCTGCTCGTTGGCCCAGGAGCGGTGGGTGAGCGCGAGCTCCAGCAGGTCGAGGCGCTTGAAGCGGTAGCCGAGGCGCTTTTCGAGCGGGGTGGGATCGCGCCGTCCGAAGACCATGACCTCCCATGGTATCAGCGGCAGGCCCCGGCGTCCCCGCCGGCTCGCGGCCGGCGGCCGATAGCCGGAAATTGCCGCCTACCGGCGCCCGAAGCGCCGCTCGAGGTCCGAGTCGGTCATCTGCAGCACGATCGGCCGGCCGTGCGGGCAGGCGTAGGGCTGCTCGGCGGTGAACAGCTCGGCGACCAGCGCCTCCATCTCGGGGGCCGAGAGGGGGTGGTGCATCTTGACCGCCGCCTTGCAGGCCATGCTGGCGGCGAGCGTCTCGAGGATCTCGCGGGCGAGGTCCGCCGCGCCGTGCGTGCCGTCGCCCGCGTCCGCCGCCAGGCCGCGCAGCAGGACCTCGGCGTCGGCGGCCGAGAGGACGGCGGGGGTCGAGGTGAGCGCCATCGTCTTGCCGGAGAGGGCCGAGATCCCGAAGCCGTGCTCCTCGAGGCCGGGGGCGAGCTCCTGGAGGCGCAGCCGTTCGGCCGGGGCGAGGTCGAGGAGCACCGGGGTCAGCAGGTGCTGCACGGCGGGGCGCTGCTCCGCCATCGCCCGGCGCAGGCGCTCGTAGAGGATGCGCTCGTGGGCCACGTGCTGGTCGATCAGATAGAGGCCGTCCGGCCCCTCGAGCAGGATCAGCGTCCCCTTGTACTGCCCGAGCAGCCGGAATGGCCGCGCCTCGCCGTGCCGCCCGGAGAGCGGCACCATCGGCCGCTGCACCGGCGCGTAGGACGGAGTGGCGAGGCGGGTGGGGATCACCGGCAGCTCGACGACGGCGGGCGCTGCTCCGGCGCTGCCGCTGACCGTCGCGGCCAGATCCGCCGGGCGCTCCCAGGGGGCGGAGGCCGTGCGCTTCTCGCCGAGCCCCTGCCAGGCGAACGGGACGTACGGCTCGGCGGCCGGCGGCCGCAGCGGCGCCGCCTCCTCGCCGCGGGCGCGCTCGAGGGTGCGGCGGAGGGCGTCGTAGAGGCGGTCGAGCAGGCTGGGATCGCGGAAGCGGACCTCCGCCTTCTGCGGATGGACGTTGACGTCCACCGACTCGGGGGGGACGTCGAGGAAGAGGAAGAGGGCCGGGAAGTCCTCGTGCCGCCACTCGTCGCGCACGGCGCGGTAGAAGGTGGCGAGCACGGCGCGGTCGCGGATCAGCCGGTGGTTGACGTAGACGAACTGCCGCCGGCCGCGCGCCGTCGCCGGGGTCCCCACGAAGCCGCGGATCGCCTCCCCGGGCCGGCTGGAATCGACACCCTGGGGGATCTCGGCGAGCTCGCGGGCGAGCTCGGGGCCGAAGATCTGGCCGATCCGCTCGCGCGAGCCGGCCGCCGGGTGCCCGGCGCCGGCAGGGCGTCGAGCAGCTCGCGCCCCTCGTGGACGACCTGGAAGCGGACGTCCGGCCGCGCCAGGGCGTACCCCTGCACCACCTCCATGGCTCGGCGCAGCTCGGTCTGCGGCGACTTCAGGAACTTGCGCCGCGCCGGCACGTTGAAGAAGAGCGAGCGGACGTCGATCGTGGTCCCCACCGGGCGCGAGAACGGCTCCGCCACCCGCACCCGTCCCCCTTCGATCGCCACGCGGTGGCCGTCCCCCGGCTGCTCGGCGGTGGTCAGCTCGACCCGCGCCACGGCGGCGACGGTGGCGAGCGCCTCGCCGCGGAACCCGAGGGTCGCCACCCGCTCGAGGTCGTCGAAGCTCGCGATCTTGCTGGTCGCATGGCGGTCGAAGGCGAGCAGGGCGTCGTCCCGCCCCATCCCGTGCCCGTCGTCGGCGATCGCGATCCGCGCCTTGCCGCCCCCCTCGAGTTGCACCTCGACGTGCGAAGCGCCGGCGTCGAGCGCGTTCTCGATCAGCTCCTTGACCACCGACGCCGGGCGCTCCACCACCTCGCCGGCGGCGATCTGGTTGACCAGGGTATCGGGGAGGAGATGGATGCGGGACATGGAAGGGAGAAGAAATCGCGTCGAGGACGAGTCTATAACGGTCAGAGCGGCGCTGGCAACCGGCGTGGAGGCCGTCGTGACCCGCGACCCCGAGGGGTTCAAGGACAGCCCGCTCGTCGTCTCCTCTCCCCAGCAACTCGACGCCACGTTTGGCTAATACCGGAGTCCAGAGGACCCTGGGACTGGGCCTTCCGTAGGGTGCGCTGCGCGCACCGTCGGCGTTGGTGTTGCGCACAGCGCAACCTACGGGCTCTTCCAGTTCGGTGGAGTCACCCCTCTCCATGCATTGGAGAGGGGCCGGGGGTGAGGCTTCGCAGGGGACGAGGCCCAACGGGCGAGGACCTCTCAGGGACTCGCGTCAGGGCTCGCGCTTCGCCGGCTCCAGCCGCTGCTCGGCGAGGGTCGGCTCGGTCTTCTTCCCCTTTGCCTCATTCTTCTCGCCCTTGCCGTCCTTCGCCTCATCGGTCGACAGGTCCCAGGTGAAGGACTCGGTGGTGCCGAGCTCGCCGTCGCGGCCGTAGTCGTAAGTTCCAGGGTCCGCGGACTCGACCGTGCGGTTCGGAAGAGGGCCTTCGAGGTGCATGGCGGCCTCCTCGGGGCTCAACATCTCCCCTTCGACCTCCTCGGCGTTCTCGGCGCCGTACTCGTAGCTCTTCTCGTCCTTCTTGTCGTGCGGGCCGTGGTAGATGTCTTCACTGTATCCGTACGTCCGTTCGGAATCGTCCATTTCGGGTTACCTCCGGCTGAAACTCACTGCAAACCCTGGGCCGCCGTCGCTCCTCACACCTCGGCGGAAGCCGCCAGCGGCGAGGCTCCGGGGGACTCGCGCCCCTCGGGCGGTGGCCAGCCGGCAGGCCGCGCGCCCTTCGGCTCCTCCGCGCCGTCCGCCTTCCGCCGCCCCGCCAGGCTCGCCTGCGCCGCGGCGAGGCGGGCGATCGGCACGCGGTAGGGGGAGCAGGAGACGTAGTCGAGGCCGGCGCGCTCGAAGAAGTCGATCGAGCGCGGATCGCCGCCGTGCTCGCCGCAGATGCCGAGATGGAGGTCGGGGCGCGCTCCCCTCCCCCGCTCGCAGGCCAAGCGGACGAGCTGACCCACCCCCTCCTCGTCGATGCGCTGGAAGGGGTCGTGGTCGAGGACCTTCGACTCGATGTACTGCGGCAGGAAGCGCCCGACGTCGTCGCGCGAGTAGCCGTAGGTCATCTGCGTCAGGTCGTTGGTGCCGAAGGAGAAGAAGTCGGCGTGGAGGGCGATGCGGTCGGCGACCAGGGCCGCCCGCGGCACCTCGATCATGGTGCCGATGAGGATCTCGAGATCCACTCCCTTCCTCCGTCTGCACGCGCTCGATCACCTTCTCGATCATCCCGCGCAGGCGGACCATCTCCTCGTCGGTGCCGACCAGGGGGACCATGATCTCCGGCCGCACCGCGTCCCCCGCCCGCGAGCGGATGGCGGCGGCGCGGACGATCGCCTCGACCTGCATCTCGTAGATCTCGGGGGCGGTGATCCCCAGGCGGCAGCCGCGCAGGCCGAGCATCGGGTTCGACTCGGCGAGCGACTCCGCCCGCGCCTTGACGTCGGCGGCGGCGATCCCCATCTGCCTGGCGAGGATCGCCTGCGACTTCTCGTCGTGGGGGAGGAACTCGTGGAGCGGCGGGTCGAGCAGGCGGACGGTGATCGGCCGGCCGGCGAGCGCCGCGAAGATCCCCTCGAAGTCCCCCTGCTGCATGGGGAGGAGCCTGGCGAGGGCGCCGGCGCGCGCCTCGGCGTTCTCGGGGCCGTCGGCGAGGATCATCTGGCGCACCCAGGGGATGCGCTCGTCGGCGAAGAACATGTGCTCGGTGCGGCAGAGGCCGATCCCCTCGGCGCCGAGGGCGGCGGCGACCCGGGCGTCGCGCGGGGTGTCGGCGTTGGCGCGGATGTGCAGGCGGCGCTCGCCGTCGGCCCACTCGAGGAGCTGGAGGAAGCCGCGTGAGGTGGGGGACGCCTCGGCCCCTTCGAGCAGCACGCGCAGCACCTCGGAGGCGCGCGTCGCGAGGGCCCCGGCGATCACCTCGCCGGTGGTGCCGTCGATCGACAGCTCGTCCCCTTCCTTGAAGCTGCGCCCCTCGACCCGCACGATCCCTGCGTCCTCGTCGACGTCGAGGTCGCCGGCACCGACCACGCAGGGCTTGCCGAGGCCGCGGGCGACCACGGCGGCGTGGGAGGTCATCCCCCCGCGCGAGGTGAGGATGCCGGCCGCGACGTGCATCCCCACGATGTCCTCGGGGGAGGTCTCGGCGCGCACCAGGAGCACCGGTCCCTTGCCCGCCGCGACCATCGCCGCGGCCTTCTCGGCGGTCAGGGCGATCCGCCCGGAGGCGGCGCCAGGGCCGGCGGGGAGGCCGTGGGCGAGGAGGCCGCCGTCGGCGAACGCCTTTTTCTTCTGTTCGAGGTCGAACTCGGGGGCGAGGAGCTGGGCGAGCTGGGCGGGCTGGACGCGGGTGAGCGCCTCCCGGCGGTCGATCAGCCCCTCCTCCACCATCTCGACGGCGGTGCGCACGGCGGCGGGGCCGGTGCGCTTCCCGGACCGCGTCTGCAGCATGAAGAGCTCGCCGTGCTGGATGGTGAACTCGACGTCCTGCATGTCGTGGTAGTGGCGCTCGAGCTTCTCGCAGACGGCGTCGAGCCCGCGGCTGGCGGCGGGGAAATCCTCCACCAGACCGTTCTTGCCGTCCTCGCCCACGATCGGTTTCGGGGTGCGGATCCCCGCCACCACGTCCTCCCCCTGGGCATTGATCAGATATTCGCCGTAGACCCGCCGCTCGCCGGTCGCCGGGTTGCGGGTGAAGGCGACGCCGGTCGCGCAGTCGTCGCCGCGGTTTCCGAACACCATGGTCTGCACGTTGACGGCGGTCCCCAGGCGGTCGGAGATCCCCTCGATCTTGCGGTACTCGTGCGCCCGCGGGTTGTTCCAGCTCGCGAACACGGCGCCGATCGATCCCCAGAGCTGCTCGTGGGGGTCCTGCGGGAAGGGCTTGCCCGCGCGCTGCTCGATCAGCGCCTTGAAGGCATCCGCCACGCCGCGCAGCGACTCCGCGGTCAGCTCGGCGTCGTTCGCCGCCCCCTGCGCACGCCGAGCGTCGCCGAGGATCTTCTCGAACTCGGAGTGCGGCACGCTCATCACCACGTCGCCGTACATGGTGAGCAGCCGGCGGTAGGCGTCGAGCACGAAACGGGCGTCCTCGCCGCGCGCGATCCAGGCCGCCACCGCCGCCTCGGAGAGGCCGAGGTTGAGGATGGTGTCCATCATCCCCGGCATCGAGCGCGCCGCGCCGGAGCGGACCGAGACCAGCAGCGGGTTTTCGGGGTCGCCGAAGCGCTGGCCGGCCTGCGCCTCGAGCCGGGCGAGCTGCTCCGCCACCTCGTCCGCCAAGCTCTCCGGGTAGGAGCCGTCATGGTCCTGGTAAAAGGTGCACACCTCGGTCGTGATCGTGAAGCCGGGCGGGACCGGAATGCCGATCCGGCTCATCTCCGCCAGCCCCGCCCCCTTCCCCCCGAGAAGCTCCTTCTGGCTCCCTTCGCCCTCCGCCGTGCCACCGCCGAACGCGTAGACGTATTTGTCGCTCATCCCGAATCCTCCAGTCGAGGCGAGTGTAGAGGGAAAGCGGCCCGCGAGTCCCTACCCCAAGGAGCAGTTTCTTGTCAGGCGCGCCCTTCCGCTCGCTCAATCGTCGTCGTCGTCGCCCGCCACCGCCTTCGCCGGCCGCACGAACGCCGCGTGGACCGGCGGCGGCATGGGCGAGGCGGCGCCGTGGACCGACTTCCAGAGGATCTCGTTGAGCTCGCGGTCGGGGGCGAGGTCGGGCGCCGTGAGGTCCATCGCCGCCGAGGCGGCGGCGCCGTAGGTCTCCGCGGTGTTCTTCTCGTCGAGCGCCACCCGCGCCTCGCGGTGGGTGAAGGGGGCGAGGTCGGGGGCGGCCTGGAAGGCGCGGTACATCGGCGCCGCCGCGGCGTCGTACTGGCTCATCGGCGGCAGCCCGAGGATGAGCTCCATCGTGCGCAGCAGGCCGGCGGTCGTGTAGAGGGTGCTGTCGACCTCCTTGCGGCGGGTGTAGGGGCTCACCACCAGCGCCACCGAGCGGTGGGCGTCGACGTGGTCCGGGCCGTTCTGGGCGTCGTCCTCCAGGATGAAGATCGCCGACTGCGGCCAGAAGCGGCTCTTCGTGATCGCCTCCACCATGCGGCCGAGGGCGAGGTCGTTCTCGGCGATCATCGCCCGCGGAGTGGGCGCGCCGGCGCGGGTCCCCTGGGTGTGGTCGGCGGGGAGGCGGAGGATGGACAGCCGCGGCAGGCCGTTCGGACCGTCGGGTTTCGCCGCGAAATCCTGGAACGCCTTGAGCCAGACGTCCACCCGCCGGTTGTCCGGCAGGTCGAGGTCCCACGGCGAGTAGTCGGGATCGACCCGCCCCTTGAGCCCGGGCACGGTCCCCTCGGCCTTGCCGGTCTCCTTGTTCTTCTCGGCGAACTCGCCGTAGCTGCGCACGCTGACCCCGGCGCGGACGGCGGCGTCCCAGAGATAGCCGTCGCGGGGGGCCGTGACGTTGCCGTAGGGGTTGCGCTGCGGGCCGTTCCCCTCGACCAGATAGTCGCCGCCGCGGTTGGCGTAGTTCATCGGCCAGACCTTCTGCACGAAGTCGGTGGCGTAGGCGCCGGTCGAGTAGGCGTGCCCGCCGTAGCTCACCTCGGCGTTGACGTAGAAGTTGTCGAGCAGGACGAAGTCGCGCGCCAGGGCATGGGCGTTGGGGGTCACCTCCTCGCCGAACAGGCAGAGGTTGGGGTCGCCGTTCCCCTCTTTGACGTCGCCGAGGATCTGGTCGTAGGTGCGGTTCTCGCGGATGACGTAGAAGACGTACCGGATCGGCGACTTGCCGCCGACGCGGGCGGGGATCGGCGACCCTTTCGGCGCTCCGGCGGGCGCCAGGCGCCCCGCCGCCGTGTAGGGGGTGAGGCGGTAGACGGTCGCCGTGTCGGCGGCCAGCTCCTTGTCGCCCGGCACCGGCAGGACGGAGAGCGACCCTTGCAGCAGCTCTCCGGCGTACTGCCCGGGCGCCGCGGGGATCCCCGGCTGCGGGCCGCGTGGGTTCGCCGCCGAGGTCAGCCCCTTGCCGCTCAGCACGTAGATCCGCTTGCCGTCGCGGCTGAACTGCGCCGCCGTCGGGTACCAGCCGGTGGGGATGAAGCCGCGCACGACGCTCGCGCCGGGGCTCGCGACATCCACCACGGCGACCGTGTTGTTGTCGGCGTTCGCCACCAGCAGGGTGCGGCCGTCGGGGGAGAGGCCGAGAGCGTTCGGCGTGCTGCCGGGCGGCGCCGCCGGATCGAGGGCGATCGAGATCTGCTCGCGGGCCGTGCGGGTGGCGAGGTCGACCACCCAGACGGCGTTGGTGTTGGCGCACGCCACGAACAGCCGGCCGCCGTCCTTCGACAGCGCCATCGCGTTCGGATGCTCGCCGACCGCCACCTCGCCGCGGGGGGCGAGGGTCGCGGCGTCGAAGAGGAGGACCCTGGCGCCCCCCCAGACGGAGACGATCACCGTCCTGCCGTCCGGCGTCACCAGCGACGTGTACCCCTCGGCGGGCAGCGCCACCTCCCGGGCGACCTTCGGCGCCCCCTCGCCCGTGAGGTCGACCGCCGTCAGCAGCTCGCCCAGCGCCTCGACGGCATAGAGGCGCGAGCCGTCGGGGGTGATCGACAAGCCCCCCACGAAGCTCTCGGTCGCCGGCTTCCTGAGCTTCACGGTCGCCACCGCCTTGAGCCCCGATGCCGTCAGCTTGATCTCCTGGACGGTGCCGGCGCCGCCCCCCGAGCTGTAGAGGCGCTTGCCGTCCGGATGCCAGACGAGCCCCAGCCAGGCGTCGTCGAGCGCGACCTTCTCGCGCACCGAGAACCCCTTGAGGTCGACCACCGTCAGGGTCGGCTTGGCGTAGCCGTCGTTGCTGACCACCAGCGTGCCGCCGTCCGGCGATTCGACCATGGCGAGCGGCAGGTCGCCGACCGGGAGGTGGCGCCCCGCCGGCGCGATCCGCCAGCCGTTCGGCAGCAGGGTGACCCCGCCGGGCTCACGGCCGGGGCGGTCGGTGGCCGCGAGGAGGGGTGCGCAGATGGCGAGGAGGAGAAGGAGGGCGACGAGGGGCGCAGGTCGTGTCCGCATGGAGGAACTCTATGCCGGCCGGCGGCCGGTGTGTCGCGCGATCTTGGCGAACAGGATCTCGGGGCTGATCGGCTTGCCGACGAACTCCGTGAAGCCCGCGGCGTCGAGCTCGTGCTGATAGCCCATGCGGGTGGAGGCGGAGACCGCGAAGATCGGCAGCCGCGCACGCCTCTCGTCCGGCAGGGCGCGGATCTGCCGCGTGGCGGCATAGCCGTCGAGCTCCGGCATCCGCAGGTCCATCAGCACCAGGTGGTAGTCCCCTGCCGCGACGCGCTCGACGGCCTGCCGGCCGTCCTTCACGGCATCGACCTCGACCCCCCATTTGCTCAGGAAGCCGGTGAGCACGAGCACGTTGACCTCGTTGTCGTCGGCGAGCAGGATGCGCAGCCCCGCGAGCTCCTGGTCGCCGGGCTCGCCCACGGCGGCGCCCGCCGCGGCCGCCGGCGGGATCTCCAGGCGCAGGGCGAACGAGAACGTTGTCCCCCGCCCCAGCTCGCTCTCGACGGCGATCCGGCTGTCGTAGAGCTCCACCAGCTTCTTGCTGATCGAGAGGCCGAGGCCGGTGCCGCCGTATTTCAGCCCGATGTCGTAGTTGGCCTGGGTGAACTCGTCGAAGATGTGCGGCAGCCGGTCGGCGGCGATTCCGATCCCGGTGTCGGCGACCCGGAAGTCGATCACCACCGCCTCCGGGCCCGGCTCCAGGAGCCGCAGGTCGATCCTCACCGCCCCCTCGGCGGTGAACTTGATGGCGTTGCCCAGCAGGTTGGTGAGCACCTGCCCGATCTTCAGCGGGTCGCCGAGGACGCTCGCCGGCACCCCCTCGTCGACCCGCACGGCGAGGGCGATCCCCTTCGGCTCGGCCTTGACGCGGAGGTTGTCGGCGGTCTCGTGGACCAGCCGCCGGAGGTCGAAGCCGCGCTTCTCGAGCGACACCTTGCCGGCCTCGATCTTGCTGAAATCGAGGATGTCGTTGACCAGCCCGAGCAGGCTCTCGGACGACGAGCGCAGGACGCGGACGAGCTTCTGCTGGTGCGCCGTCAGCTCGGTGACGCCGAGGAGGTGGGCGACCCCCATGAGCGCGGTGAGCGGAGTGCGGATCTCGTGGCTGATCATCGCGATCAGGTCCGACTTCGCCTTCGACGCCTGCTCGGCCCGCTGCCGTTCGCGCACCAGCTCGCGCTCGTACGCCTTGCGGTCGGTGGCGTTGAAGACCGTGGTGCGGGCGAGCAGCGGCGTCCCCGCCGCGTCGCGCTTGAGGACCGAGTTGATCAGCACCGGCAGCCGCCCGCCGTCCCCACAGACCATCTCGACCGCGATCTCGCGCACCTCGCCCTGCATGCGCAGCAGCGGCGCGTAGTGGGTCTCGTGGAAGATCCGGCCGCCGGCGGTGAGCAGGTCCTGGAAGCGCCGGCGGCCGACCAGCTCCTCGCGCCGGTGGCCGGTCCAGGTGAGCAGCGTCTGGTTCACCTTGAGGATGGTGCCGTCCGGCAGCGTCGAGACGTAGCCGCAGGGGGCGTTGTCGTAGAGGTCCTCCGCGCTCTCCTCGAGGAGCGCCGCATCGGCGGCGAAGGCGGCGGCCCTCTCGTCGCGAGCGGTCAACCTACGACTCGAGGAACGCCCGGATGGCGGCGATGGTCTCCTCCGGCGCGCTGAGGTTCGGGCAGTGCCCGGTCGCCTTCATCAGCACCAGCTCGCTCCCCGCGATCTGCCGGTGCACGTACTCGCCCACCGCCTGGGGAGCGATCACGTCCTCGGCGCACTGCAGGATCAGCGAGCGGGTCCGCACCTTCGGGAGGTCGGCCCGGTTGTCGGAGAGGAAGGTGGCGCGCGCGAAATGGCGGGCGATCGCGGGGTCGGTGCGGCAGAAGCTGTTGGTCAGCTCGCCGCCGAGCTCGGGGCGGTCGGGGTTCCCCATGATCACCGGGGCCATGGCGGACGACCAGCCCAGATAGTTGCTGTCGAGCGATTCGAGCAGCCCTTCGATGTCCTCGCGGCTGAAGCCGCCGGCGTACTCTCCCTCGCCCGCCGCGTCGTCGATGTAGCGCGGCGAAGGGCCGACCAGAACCAGCTCCGCGAAGCGCTCCGGCTCGCGGATCGCCGCCAGCACCCCGACCATGGCGCTCACCGAGTGGCCGACGAAGACCGCCTGCTCGAGCCCCAGCTCGCGGCAGATCTCGAGCACGTCGGTGGCGTAGCCGTCGAGCGTCTCGTACTTGCCGCGGTGGTAGGCGGAGAGGTCCGACCCGCCGGCGCCGACGTGATCGAAGAGGACGACCCGGTGCTCCGCCGCGAAGGCGGGCGCCACGAAACGCCACATGTTCTGGTCGCAGCCGAAGCCGTGCGCGAAGATCATCGGCCGCCCGCTCTCCGGCCCCGAGAGCTTGACGTTGTTCCTGCTGAGGGCGCTCATGCGAGCGATGATACATCGCGCCGTCGTCCCGCCCGGGAAAACCGGGCGCGGGCCGGCCCCGGAGCCCGCCGTTCAGCCCGTCGCCGGCAGGTGATCCGCCAACCGCTCCACCAGCTCCGGCGGCAGGCGCTCCATCGCCTTGCGGACGGCCTTCGCGTTGGCGGGGGCGCGGAGCAGCGCCTCCCAGGCCGCCAGCACGTCGGCCGGGCGATCCGCGAGGAGCACCTCGAGGACGGCGGCGGCCTGGCGAAGATCCTTCGCCGCCTTGGTCTGCTCGGAGACCGGCCGCCGCCCCGAGATCCAGAGCTTGTGGAAGGCGAAGCGCGCGGGGTCGGGGACGTTGACCAGCACTCCCCCTCCCCCCACGACCACCGCCTGCGCGGGGGCCTCGATCAGATAGTCCAGAAACCGCAGCGGATGCGCCGCCACCCCGAGGGCCGGCAGATAGACGGGCTCTCCCGAATCCGCGCCCACGAGAGGGGTCAGGAAATCGACCCGGAGGTCCCTTCCTCGGATCTTGAACGAGGTGCTCGGCTGCCGGGCGTCGAACCCGGGGACGGGGAAGAAGCCGAGGCCGGCACCCGTCAGCGTCCGTTCGACCTCGAGCGGCGCGGTCTCGCTCGACAGGGCGATACCGATCGAGCGGTCCTGCGCGATGTCGATGTCCTGGGTGCGCAGCGCCTGCTGGGCGAAGCGGACGCCGAGCATGTTGCCGTAGGCGCCAAACGCCTGGGTGCCGACCAGGATCCCCCCCATGCGGAACACGCCGGCCGCGGCGAGGAACGAGAGGACGCGGAGCATCGGCGCGCTCTCGGTCGCCGCGCCGCCGGCGGCCAGCATGTCGCTGAGCCTGGAGCGCTGCGCCTCGTCGGTGGCGAGGCGGGCCCGCGCCTCCTTCACCGCTTCGATCCAGGCGAGCAGCGCGGGGGACTCGCGGCCGAGATACTGCTGGCGCTTGCGGTCCCCCTCCATCCGCTGGAGATACCAGTACGTTCCCCCCTTGATCGCCTTGGAGACGAACGACCCCGGGGGGGCCGCGACCATCGCCGCCTCGGCCTCGGACTGGATCGTCTGGTCGAGGAGCTCGGCGTAGAGGGTCTGCACCGAGTCGGAAAGGCGCTGAAACGACATCCGGCGTCTCCTCCTTGAGTTATACGCAACGTTACCAGACTCTGCGTATAACCGGAGAGGGCACATCGGGAAGGCGTGTCCTGGTTTGAACCGCGCAGCCGACTGGCAGCGACGAAGGAGCGGAGCCCGAAGGAGGCGAGCGGGTTCAAACCAGGACACGACGCCGCGGGATTATGCAGCCCTCCCAACGGGTTACCCATGGCGCCATGCTGTATGCCGCTCTGCTCGCACTCGCTCTGCTCGCCCAGGCACCCGCCTCGCCGGCCGCCAAAACGGTGGTCCGCGTCGCCCACCGCCCGCCCGCCCAGAAGGTGGTCGGGGTCCCCCTGATCGAAGTCCCCGCCCGCGTCGTCGCCGGTGCGCCGCGCGACGAGATGGCCGTGATCCTCTCGGGCGACGGCGGCTGGGCGGAGACCGACAAGGGGCTCGCCGACCGGCTCAGCAAAGGGGGGATCCCGGTCGTCGGGTGGAACTCGCTACGCTACTTCATCCGGCGCAAGAAGCCCGACCGGGTGGCCCGCGACCTCGAAGGGGTGTTGCAGGTCTATCTTCCCCTCTGGCACAAGGAGAAGGTGATCCTGATCGGCTACTCCTTCGGGGCGGACGTGATGCCCTTCCTGGTCAGCCGGCTGCCGCCGGAGCTGGCGAAGAAGGTCTCGCTGGTCGTGCTGATGGGCCCCACCCGCATCGCCGATTTCCACTTCCACCCCTCGGAGTGGCTCCGCAAGCCCTCGGACGACAGCCTGCCGGTGATCCCCGAGCTCGAGAAGCTGCGCGGCCGGAAGATCGTCTGCGCCTACGGCCACGAGGAGAAGGACAGCATCTGCCGCACCCTCCCCGCCGGCCTGGTGGAGCCGCTCGAGCGCCCCGGCAAGCACATCGTGGGGAAGAACTACGGCCCGGTCGCCGACCGCATCCTCCAGGGCCCTCCAGTCTGAAATAATCACCCCGTCATGGAACTATCGTGGAACTGAATCGAACCTCATGAAGAAAACGACCCTGATCCTCAGCCTCCTCCTCGCTCTCACCCTCCGCGCCCTGCCCGCCGCCGCCACCGAGGAGACGTTCGACCTCGAGCCCTTCGGCAAGGTCACCGTCTACCACCCGACGGCGCGCCCGACGCACGTCGCCCTGTTCATCTCGGGGGACGGCGGCTGGAACCTCGGGGTCGTCGACATGGCCCGCGAGCTGGCGGGAATGGACGCCCTGGTCGCCGGCGTCGACATCCGCCATTACATGAAGGCGTCGACTGCCGATCCCGACAAGTGCTGGGACCCGGGGACCGACTTCGCCGACCTCGGCCGCGCCATCGAGAAGCGCTACGGCTACACCTCGAAGGTCAAGCCCGTCCTCGCCGGCTACTCGTCGGGGGCGACGATCGTCTATGCCGCCATGGTGCAGGCCCCTCCCCACACCTTCAAGGGGGGCCTGAGCCTCGGCTTCTGCCCAGACCTGATCGTCAACCACCCGATCTGCAAGGGGCACGGCCTCGCCTGGACGCACGACCCGCACATGAAGGGGGTCGACTTCTCCCCCGCCGACTCCCTCGAGGAGCCGTGGCTTGCCTTCCAGGGGGACATCGACCAGATCTGCACCCCGGAGGACACCCGCACCTACCTCAAGAACGTGAAGAACGGCGAGCTGGTCTGGCTGCACAAGGTGGGGCACGGCTTCTCGGTGCCGAAGAACTGGATGCCGCAGCTCAAGGACGGCTTCGCCAAGGTGACGGGCCAACCGGCTCCTTCCAAGGCCAAGTAAGGATCATGCTGACCGCCGAGGAGAAGTACCGGCTCCTCCTCGAGGTCTCCGAGGCCGCCAACTCGCAGATCGAGATCGCCGCCGTGCTGGAGGCGGTGGTCGAAGGGCTGGAGCCCGCGATCCACGTCGAGGCGCTGGCGGTGACCACGATCGACGGCGACCACCTGGTCCCCCATGCCGTCTACATCCGCGGCGTCGAGCGGCGGCAGGGGGACTCCTTCGCCGACATCCTGGAGCGCTGGATGCGATTGTCTGGAGGAGAAGCGGGCGGCGAGATGCCGTTCAAGAAATCCGGCAGCCTGCCGCTCGCCGGCAGCGGCACCGAGCACGTCGCCCGCACCGGCCAGGCCTGGATCTGCAACGACCTGACGCAGGGGGTGCGCTTCCCAGAGGACTCGCGCCTGCTGGCGGCCGGCGTCCGCTCCTACGTCCGCGTGCCGCTCCGGATGCGCGAGCGGGTCGTCGGCTCGCTCGCCTTCTCGCGCAGCGCCCCCGGCCCCTTCTCCCCCCACGAGGTCGACGTCTTCGAGGCGCTGGCGCGGCCGATCGCCGCGGCGGTCGCCAACGCCCGCGCCTTCGAGGAGATCGCCCGCCTGACCGGCCAGCTCCAGGCGGAAAACCTGGCGCTGCGCCAGGAGATCGACGAGCGCTCGATGTTCGAGGAGATCATCGGCTCGTCGCCGGCTCTCCGCGAGGCGCTGGCGCTGGTCGACAAGGTGGCGGCGACCGACACCACGGTGCTGATCACCGGCGAGACCGGCACCGGCAAGGAGCTGGTGGCGCGCGCCATCCACCGCCGCTCGCGCCGCGCCCGCCGCGCCCTGGTGGCGGTCAACTGCGCCGCCCTCCCGGTGTCGCTGATCGCCTCGGAGCTCTTCGGCCACGAGAAGGGGGCGTTCACCGGCGCCCTCCAGCGCCGCGTCGGCCGCTTCGAGCTCGCCTCGGGGGGATCGATCTTCCTCGACGAGGTCGGCGAGCTGCCGCCCGAGGTGCAGGCGTCGCTGCTGCGCGTGCTCCAGGACGGCACCTTCGAGCGGGTCGGAGGCAGCGAGCCGATCTCGACCGACGCCCGCATCATCACCGCCACCAACCGCGACCTCGGCGCCGCAGCGGCCGACGGCAGCTTCCGGAGCGACCTCTTCTACCGCCTGAACGTCTTCCCGATCGCCATGCCGGCGCTGCGCCAGCGGCGGGAGGACATCCCGATCCTCGTCGAATACTTCGCCGCCCGCTACGCCCCGCGCTTCGGCAAGCGCTTCCAGAGCATCGAGAAGAGCTCGATGGAGCGCGCCCTCGCCTACTCCTGGCCGGGGAACGTGCGCGAGCTGCAGAACGTCATCGAGCGCGCCGCCATCCTCTCCGAAGGGGACGTCCTGCGGATCGACGAGCCGCTCCTCGGCATGAGCGGCGGCGCCGCCATCTCGCCCGACGTCCCCCTCCCCGACAGCCTGCGCGATGCCGAGCGGCGGCAGATCGAGGAGGCGCTGGCGCAATCCTTCGGCCGCGTCTCCGGCGCCGGCGGCGCCGCCCTCCGCCTCGGCATACCCTCCACCACCCTGGAGTCGCGGATCAAGCGGCTGGGGATCGACAAGTACCGGTTCCGCGGCAAGGGGTGAGAAGCAACGCGCATCTCAGCAAGCGCTTCACTCCATGCAAATTGAAAGTTGAACTTTAGATTTGCATGGTGAAATCGCATATTGATGCCGATCACCTTGAAAATCGGACGCACCCTGATAGGATTTCAAGGTGATTGACGGGCTCATCGAGCGAACGCGACATCAGGAAACCGTGGCGGGGCTCCTCCGTCGACATCCTGTCGTGGGCATCCTAGGGGCTCGGCAGGTCGGCAAGACGACCCTGGCGCAGCAGTTGGCCGCCCGCTACGACGGGAATTCCTTCTTCTTCGATCTCGAGGATCCCACGGATCAGGCCCGGCTGGCCGAGCCGATGCTGGCCTTGCGCGACCTCCGCGGGTTGATCGTCATCGACGAGGTGCAGCGCCGTCCCGAGCTGTTTCCCGTCCTGCGCGTCCTGGCCGACCGGCGGGAGATCCCGGCCCGTTTCCTGGTGCTGGGGAGCGCCTCTCCGGAGCTTTTGCAGCAGACTTCGGAGTCGCTGGCGGGACGCATCTTCTACCACGACCTGGGAGGCTTCGACCTCGACGAGGTGGGGGTCGGCGCCTACGAGCGGCTCTGGCTCCGCGGCGGCTTTCCACGCTCCTTCCTGGCGGAGTCGGACGGCGCCAGCGCCGAGTGGCGGCGGGGCTTCGTCCGTACCTTCCTCGAGCGGGACCTCCCCGACCTCGGCGTCCAGATTCCCGCCGAGACGCTCCGCCGCTTCTGGACGATGATCGCCCACTACCACGGCCAGGTATGGAACGGCGCGGAGCTGTCGCGCGCCTTCGGCGTCTCGGGCTCCACGGTCCGGCGCTATCTGGACACGCTCACCTCCTCCCTGGTCCTGCGCCAGCTTCCGCCCTGGTTCGAGAACCTCGGCAAGCGCCAGGTCAAATCGCCCAAGGTCTACGTGGAGGACAGCGGCCTGCTGCACACCCTTCTGGGCCTCAGCTCCCGGGAGGACGTAACCGGGCATCCGAAGGTCGGCGCGTCGTGGGAGGGTTTCGTCCTGCGCGAGGTGATCGAAAGGCTCGGAGCGCGCCCCGAAGAGGTCTTTTTCTGGGCGACCCATGCCGGAGCCGAGCTCGACCTGCTGATCGTCCGCGGCCAGCGGCGCCTCGGATTCGAGCTGAAACGCACCTCGGCTCCGCGCATGACCCCGTCGATCCGCACCGCCCTCGAAGACCTCCACCTCGAACGGGTGGACGTGGTCTACCCCGGCGAGCACACCTTCCCGCTGGCCGAGCGGGTCCGGGCCCTGGCGCTGCCCCGCCTCTACGAGGATCTCGCGCGTCTCGATTGAATCCCGCCTGACGAAATCTCGTAAATCTACGACATATCGTTACGACGATCCGTCGTAAATCTTCGCAACTCCTTGATTCTTCGTGGCCGGTCTCCTGGCACGGCTCGTGTACTACTCCCACGTCGGAGTTGAAAACACGATGTTCCGAATCGAAACCCGAACCGACACGACCTCCGCCGTCACCTACGCCCTTTCGGGGCGGGCGACGCAGGAGCATCTGCCGGAGCTCGTCGAGCTGCTGGTGAACGAGCGGGCCGGCGGACGCCGGGTGACTCTCGACCTCGAGGGGCTGATCCTCGCCGACCGAGAGTTCGTCCAGTTCCTGGCCTGCGGCGAAGGCGCCAAGATCGAGCTCGTCCATTGCCCCGCTTACATACTCTCGTGGATCCGGTGCGAGGGGGAGGAGAGGAAACCTTCATGAAGACCAACTTGCAGGCCGCGCTGCTGGGCTCGGCGCTCGCCCTGCTGAACCTCGGCGCCGCCGCGGCTCAAGGGGCGGCGCAGCCTCCGGCGCAAACGCCGGGAAGCGCGCAGACACCGACCCAGCCGCACGCTCCCCTGCCCGGCCAGCCGACCGCGACCGCGCCGGGGCAGCCGCAGGGGACCGTGCAGAGCCAGCCGGCCGCCACCGACCCGGGGCAGCCGGCGGGCAGCAATCCCAACCAGCCGGCGGGAACTCTGCCGAGCCAGCAGTACCAGCCGACGGGGATTCAGCAGGGGCCGGCGGAGGGGACCATCCGCCTCTCGCTGGCCGACGCCATCGCCCGCGCGCTCGACACCGGCACGGCGATCCGCATCGCCACCACCAGCACGCGGGTGGCCGAGGCACAGGCGCAGGAGGCCCGCTCGGCGCTGCTGCCGCAGCTCAGCCTCGGCGGCCAGCTCGCCAACGAGACGATCAACCTGGCGACCTTCGGCTTCACGCTGCCGGGGGTGCCGAACGTGACCCCGGCGTTCAACATCGTCGACGCCCACGTCAACTTCGCGATGACGATCATCGACCTCGCCGCGAAGCGGCGCTACGAGGCGGCGCGCTCCGGGGTGAAGGTGACGCAGGAGGACCAGCGCCGCACCGAGGACGGCGTCGCCGCGGCGGTCGCCTCGCTCTACGTCTCGCTCGGCCGCAGCTCGGCGCGCATCGACGAGATCCGCGCCAACGTCGACCTGTTCCAGAAGCTGCGCCAGCTCGCCCTCGACCAGAAGAACGCCGGCGTCGGCACCAAGCTCGACACCACGCGGGCCGACGTCCAGCTCTCCCGCCAGCAGCAGGCGCTGCTGGTCGCGATGAACCAGCGCGACCTCGCCCAGCTCGCCCTGCTGCGCGCCATCGGCGCCGACCTCGGCGCCAGCCTCCAGCTCACCGACGACTGGACGCGGGTCGCCGCGGCCCCCGCCCTCCCCGCCGCCCTCGAGGTGGCGCGGCGGCGGCGGCCGGAGCTGTCGCTCCTCGACCTGCGGCTGAAGACCGCCCAGCTCAACATCGAGGCGGCGGCGGCCGAGGGGCTCCCCACCCTGGGGGCCCAGGCGCAGGGGTTCGAGAGCGGCAACCGCGTGCGCGACATCGAGTGGAGCCGCACGGTGGCCGCGGTGGTCAACGTGCCGATCTTCAACGGCCGGCGCACTCAAGCACGCGTCGCCGCGGCCCAGGCGCAGCGCGACCAGCTGCTGATCCAGCAGAACGACACCCGGCGGCAGATCGAGCAGGAGGTCCGCCAGGCGCTCCTCGCCTACGACAACGCGCGGAGCCGGGTCGACCTCGCCCGGCAGAGCGAGCAGCTCGCGCAGGACGAGCTCGACCTCGCGAGCGACCGCTTCAAGGCCGGCGTCGCCACCTCGATCGAGGTCGACAACGCGCAGACCTCGCTCGCCGCCGCCCGCGACACCCGCATCGACGCCCTCGCCGACGTGGCGCAGGCGCGCTTCGACCTGTCGCGGGCCACCGGCGAGATCCGCGACCTGATCCCGGGAACGCCTCCGGCCAATCCCGCATCCGAAACCCAGAATCATTCTCAATCCAATACCAAGCCGAACGTCCGGCCGTGAGACGGAGGGTCATCCCATGAGCAGTCCCTTGAGAGTCGAAAAACCAGCCGCGCAGGCCGCGCCCGCGGAAGCCCCCGCGCCGGCCGCGCCGGTAGCCCCGGCAGACAACGCGCCCGTCCCGAAGAAGGGGGGGGCGCGCCGCATCGTGATCCTCTCGATCCTCGCCATCCTCCTGGTGGTGGGCGGGATCTGGGGGTTCCGCACCGTCGTCTTCTACTCGCACCACGCGACCACCGACGACGCGCAGCTCGACGGCGACATCAATCCCATCCTGCCGCGCGTCTCGGGGTACGTGACCGAGGTCCACGTCGCCGAAAACCAGCAGGTCAAGCCGGGCGATCTGCTGGTGAAGATCGATCCCAGCGACCTCCAGGCCAAGCTCGACCAGGAGCAGGCCTCGCTGCTCAACGCCGAGGCCGCCGTCTCGGTCGCCCAGGCCGCGGTCGCCAACGCCCGCGCCCTCGCCTCCGGCTCGACCGCCAAGGTGGCGAGCAACCAGGCCGACGTGGTGGCGGCGAAGAGCCGCGCCCGGCAGGCCGCCGCCGACCTCGCGCGCTACAAGGCGCTGGTCGCCAAGGAGGAGATCTCGCAGCAGCAGTACGACGCGGCCAAGGCCGCCGCCGAGTCGGCGAGCGCCAACGCCGACGCCGCCCGTGCTACCACCGAGTCGGCGCGCGCCACCGTGCAGTCGGCGGGGGCGCAGATCGAGGCCGCCACCCGCCAGGTCGCCGCGGCCCAGGCGCAGGTCGCCCAGCACCGCGCGGCGCTCGAGGCCGCCCGCTTGCAGCTCTCCTACGTCGTCCTCAAGGCGCCGGTCGCCGGCATCGTGTCGAAGAAGAACGTCGAGGTCGGGCAGTTCGTCCAGGCCGGCCAGCCGCTGCTCGCCATCGTGCAGGGGAGCGATGTCTGGGTGAGCGCCAACTTCAAGGAGACGCAGCTCGCCAAGATGCACCCGGGGCAGACGGCGGAGATCGAGGTCGACGCCTATCCGGGGAAGACCTTCAAGGGAAAGGTCGAGTCGCTCGCCGCCGCCACCGGCGCTCGCTTCTCGCTGCTGCCGCCGGACAACGCCACCGGCAACTTCACCAAGGTCGTCCAGCGCATCCCGGTGAAGATCGTGTTCACCGAGCCGGCGGACCCCCGCCATCCGCTGCGGGTGGGGATGAACGTCAACGTCACCGTCAACCTCGACTGAAAAGGGAAGGAACGCGCTCATGCCCCAGCAGGGCGCCAACAAGTGGCTGATCACGATCACGGTCATCCTGGCCTCGGTGATCGAGCTGATCGACACCTCGATCGTCAACGTCGCCCTCCCCCAGATGATGGGGAACCTGGGGGCGACGCTCGACCAGATCGCATGGGTGGTGACCGGATACGTGGTCGCCAACGTGATCGTGATCCCGATGACCGGCTGGTTCGCGAACGTCTTCGGGCGCCGCAACTACTTCATCGGCTCGATGATCCTGTTCACCATCGCCTCGTTCTTCTGCGGCCACGCCACCAACCTCTGGGAGCTGGTGATCTTCCGCTTCATCCAGGGGGCCGGGGGCGGCGCCATGCTGTCGACCTCGCAGGCGATCCTGGTCGAGACCTTCCCCCCCGAGGAGCTGGGGCTCGCCAATG
>CAVWOZ010000014.1:0-131977 GCA_963756595.1 uncultured Acidobacteriota bacterium | reverse complement strand
TCACGCGATTGCGGGGGATCTACGACGAGTTTCCCGACGGCGAGGACCGGCGGCTGATCCGCCGCGAGCTCGCGGCCCGGCTCGCCGGCTTTCGCGACGTCCCCTGGTGGTCGACGGGGATGGCCACCCTGGCGCGCCTGGAGAGGGATGAGGAGAACATGCCCGGCCACCTCGTCCGGGCGCTCGCGGCCGCCGGCGCCGGCCGCGACGCCTGGCCGGGCTCGCCGGGGAGCGAGCGCTGCCGGGCGATCGCCCTGGAGATCGAGCAGCCCGAGCTCCAGCTCCAGGCGATGGCGAGCGACGGGCTCGGCCGCCGCTCGCTCGAGGTCCGCCACAAGAACCTCGCGGCGGTCTACTTCCGGGCCTACCGCACCGCCCCGCAGCCGGCCTACACCGGCGAGCTGTCCAGCCCGGAGGTGGAGAACCTGCTGCACGGCGCCCCGCCCCTGGCCGCCTGGCGCGTCGACCTTCCGGCGACTCCCGACCTCGAGCTCCACGCCACCTGGGTGGTGCCGCCGATCGCGCATCCGGGCGCCTATCTCATCGTCGGCTCGGCGCGGGAGGATTTCTCCGCGGAGAGGAATCCCCTCTCCGCCGTCCGCATCCTGCTCGGCGATCTGGTGCTGGTGACCCAGCAGGTCGACCCGGGGGTGGACGGGCTGGCGCTCTCGGGAGCCACCGGCGAGCCGGTCCCCGGCGCCGCGCTCCGCCTCGCCGACAGCAACGGCTCCCTCAGCCCCGCCGGGAGGACGGGGGCCGACGGCGGCTTCCGGCTGTCCGCCCCGGCGCGAGGGGGCTTCCGCGTGCTCGCCGACTCGCCCGCCGGGCCGGCCGAATCCGAGACCCTCTACACCGCGGATCCCGACCCGCGGGAGGAGAGCAGGGTCTCGACCCTGATCTACACGGATCGCGCCATCTACCGCCCCGGGCAGACCCTCTTCTGGAAGGTGCTGGTCGTCCAGGGCTCGCGCCGGGAGGCGCGCTTCGGCGGCCTGGCCGGGCGGCAGGTGACGGTGACCCTGCGCGACGCCAGCTCGCAGGAGGTGGCGGCGCGGACGGTGACCACCAACGGTTTCGGCACGGCCGCCGGCGAGATCCCGATCCCCGCCGGCCACCTGCTGGGAGCGTGGAGGCTGGAGACCCGTCTCGACTCCGCCTCCCCCGAAGGCCGGAAGGAGAGCACGCCGGTCCGGGTGGAGGAGTACAAGCGGCCGACCTTCGAGGTCTTCCTCGACGATCCCGCCGCGCCCCTGCGGCTGGGGGTGAAGGCGTCGCTGACCGGCCGGGCCCGCTACTACTTCGGCCTCCCCGTCACCCGCGGCCAGGTGCGCTGGCGGGTCGTCCGCGCGCCGTCCGATCCCGATCCCGTGGGGTGGCGCAGGGAGCGCCCGGAGACCGCGCGGACGGTGGCGGCGGGCACCGCGTCGCCGGGGGCGGACGGCCGGTTCGAGATCGCCTTCCTGCCACAGCCGCCACGGCCGCCAATCGACGCCCGCGGACGGGAGCTCACTTACGAATACCGCGTCTCCGCCGAGGTGACGGACGACGGCGGCGAGACGCGCGAAACGGCGCGCTCCTTCCGCCTCGGCCACGCCGCCCTCGAGGGAGAGATCGCGAGCGACGGGGAGTTCCTCAGGGCCGGCCGGGCCACCTCTCTCACCATCACCCGGCGGGACCTCGACGGCGTGCCGCGGCCGGGCACCGCCTCGTGGTCGCTCTACGAGCTGCGCCAGCCCGAGATTCCCCGGATGCCCGCCGACCTGCCCGTGCCTCCCGCCCCTCCGGGGGAGGACGGGATCACCCCCTTCCGCACGCCGGGCGACGCGCTGAGCCCGCCGTGGGGCCCGCGCCAGGAGCCGGGGGCCGCGCTGCGCGGCTGGCCGGCGGGACGGCGCCTGACCGGCGGCGTCCTCCGCCACGGCGCGAACGGCGAGGCCACGCTGAAGCTCCCGGCGCTCGGCCCCGGCGCCTACCGTGTGATGTGGGAGACCCGGGACGGCGACGGCGCGACGGCGGTAGCGACGGCGCAGCGCGAGCTGATCGTCGCCGGGGCGCGGACCCCGCTCGCCCTGCCGGCGGTGCTCACTCTGGAGCGCGGCAAGGTGCGGGTCGGCGGCACCGCCCGGCTGCTGGTCCATTCGGGATTCGCCGGCCAGGCGTTCTTCCTCGAGATCTGGCACGGCGGCGAGCGCCGCGAACGGCGGCTGCTGCGCGGCGGCCAATCGCCCGCCGTGATCGAGGTCCCGATCCGGGAGGCGGACCGCGGCGGCCTCGGCTTCCGTCTCCTGCTGCTGCGCGACTTCCAGCTCTGCGATCTCTCGACGACCCTCGAGGTGCCGTGGGACGACCGCGAGCTGCGGGTGAGCTTCGCCACCTTCCGCGACCGCCTGCGCCCCGGCGCCCGGGAGACCTGGAAGATCGCCGTCCGCCCGCCCGCGGGAGTGTCCCCCGAGAGCGCCGCCGCCGAGGTGCTGGCGACGATGACCGACCGCAGCCTCGAGCTCTTCGGGCACTGGGAGGCTCCCGACCCGCTCCGCCTCTATCCCGACCGCCGCGAGCTCCCCGATGTCACCTCGGGGCTGGGGAGAGGCCGGGAGACCTGGCAGCAGGGCCTGGGGTGGGATAAGGAGCCTCAGGAGCTGTCCGGCGACGAGCTGCTCTTCGATCTCGACACGGATTCCATGCGCGTCGGACCTCCGACCCGGGATCCCTGGAGCGCGCTGCAGAGCACGCCCGGCGAGATCACGCAGACGATCCAGGTCCCCACGAGCCGTCCCCACCTCGACGGGCGGCGGATTGCGACCGGCGCCACGGTCAGCCAGAGGGAGCTGGCCGGCATCCCCACCGCGGGAGGTCCCCGCAACCCTCCCCCGGCAGCCCGGGAGCGCCCGGCGCCGGGCATCCCGCCGCGCAGCAACTTCGCGGAGACCGCCTTCTGGCAGCCGCACCTGCTCACCGGCGCGGACGGCACCGCCACGATCGAGTTCACCGTCCCCGACGCGGTGACCGCGTGGAACGTCTTCGTCCAGGCGGTGACCCGCGACCTGCGCTCGGGCACCCTGCGCAAGGAGGCGCGCTCCGCCCGCGACCTCCTCGTCCGCCCCTACCTGCCGCGCTTCCTGCGCGAGGGGGACACGGCGCGGCTCAAGGTCGTCGTCACCAACGGCGGCAAGCTGCCGATGCGTGGAGACGTGACCCTCGAGATCTCCGATCCCGAGACCGGCGCCAGCCTGCTGGCCGGCTTCGGGCTCGACGGCACAGCGGCGGCGGCGCGCCTCCCCTTCACGGCGGCGGCCGGCGGCGGCACCAGCGTCGTCTTCCCGCTCACCGTCCCGCGACGGCTGGGGCCGGTGGCCGTCAAGGTCTCGGCCGTGGCCGGGGACGAGAGCGACGGCGAGCTGCGCCCGCTCCCCGTGCTCCCCTCGCGGGTCCATCTCGCCCAGTCCCGCTTCGCCGCCCTGCACGGCGCCGAGCGCCGCGAGCTGCGTTTCGCCGACCTGGAGAGGAACGACGATCCCACCCGGATCGACGAGCAGATGGTGGTCACCCTCGACGGCCAGCTCTTCCAGGGGGCGCTCGCGGCCCTCCCCTACCTCGCCAACTACCCCTACGAGTGCACCGAGCAGACCCTCAACCGCTTCCTGTCGACGGGGATCGTGTCCAGCCTCTTCGCGCGCTACCCCGCCATCGCCGCCCAGGCCGCGGAGCTGGCGAAACGGACGACGCCGCTCCCCACCTGGGACGCCGCCGACCCCAACCGCAAGCTGGCCCTGGAGGAGACCCCCTTCCTGGAAGCGGCGCAGGGCGGAACGGAGCCCGCGAACGGCCTCCTCCAGGTGCTCGACTTGGCGGTCGCCCGCGCCCAGCGCGACGACTCGCTCGCCAAGCTCGGCCGCATGCAGCTCGCGAACGGCGCCTTCCCCTGGTGGCCGGGAGGGTCCGCCTCCCCCTACATGACCGCCTACGTCCTCGAAGGGATGGCGCGGGCCGCCGAGTTCGGGCTCGAGCTGCCGCCGGAGCTGCGCGACACGGTCCGCAAGGGGTGGGCCTACGTGGCGAAGGAGTACCGCGAAGGGGCCGGGAAGAGACTTCGATCTCCCGGTCCAGATCCTGCTCGATTACGCGGCCTCGGCCTACCCCGATCCGTCCTGGATGGGAAAGGCGCTGACCGAGCCGGAGCGCCGGCAGATCCTCGACGCCGGCTTCGCCCATTGGCAGACCCTCTCGCCCTATCTGCGCAGCCTGCTCGCCCTCACCCTCCAGCGCATGGGCCGGCCGGCCGACGCCCGGCTCGTCTTCGACAGCGTCATGGACAGCGTGCAGTCCACTCCGGACGAGGGGACCTTCTGGCCGCCCGAGCCGAGCTCCTGGCTGTGGTCGAACGACCCCGTGGAGGGGCACGCCTTCGCGCTGCGCACCCTGCTCGAGCTGCGGCCGGACGACCCCCGCCGCCACGGCCTCGTGCAGTGGCTCTTCCTCAACCGCAAGCTCGGCCATTGGAAATCGACGCGGGCCACCGCCGAGGCGCTCTACGCCCTGGTCCACTACCTCCAGAAGGAGGGAGAGCTCGGCGCCACGGAGTCGGCGACCGTGCGCGCCGCGGGGAAGACCACGACCTTCACCTTCGCGCCGGACGAGCCGAACCGGACCAACAGAATCATCCTCCCCGGCGATCAGCTCGTCCCCGCCCACTCCGCCGTCGTGGTGGAGAAGCAGACCCCCGGCTTCCTCTTCGCCTCCGCCACCTGGCACTTCTCGACCGAGGAGCCGCCCGCCGCGGGGAGCGGCGACCTCTTCCACGTCGACCGCCGCTACTTCCTGCGCCTTTCAAAAGGCGAAGAAAAGGTTTTGCAGCCGCTCGCCGCGGGCGCCCTGCTCAAACCCGGCGACGAGGTCGAGGTCTGGCTCACGATCAGCAGCCGGCAGCCCGCGGAATACGTTCAGTTGCGCGACCCCCGCGCCGCCGGCCTCGAGCCCGGCACCGGCGGCTCCGGCTGGCGCTGGGAGGAAGACCTCTCCGCCTATGAGGAGACCCGCGACAGCGCCACCAGCTTCTTCTTCGAAGCCCTGCCCGCCGGCGAGCACACCCTGAAGTACCGCCTGCGCGCCAACCTCGCCGGCGAGTTCCGCGTCGGCCCGGCCACCCTGCAATCGATGTACGCCCCGGAGTTCGTGGCCTATTCCGGAGCGGCGGTGATCCGGGTGGGGGAGGCTCCGTAGGGGTCGGCGCCCGCCGCGCGTTGGGCTATGCTTCGCTCGAGGATCCTCGGACCCGGAGGCGCATGCCCATGCCCGCTCAGCCCACGACGCCACAGGTCGACTGTGAGCAGCACCACGCCAGCCTGTGCGTCGGCGACGTCCTGGCCGCCGCCGACTTCTACACCACGAAGCTCGGCTTTCTCCTGGGCTTCACCTGGGGCGAGCCGCCCACGATCGCCGGGGTGAACCTCGATCGCGTGCAGATCTTCCTCGAGCAGGGCACCACCAACCCCCAGGGATGCCCGGTGTATTTCGTCATCGGCGACGCCGACGAGCTCTACGAGTTCCAGCGCGCGAGCGGCGTCGAGGTGGTGGCACCGCCGGCCGACAAGCCGTGGGGGTTCCACGACTACAAGGTCAAAGATCTCGACGGCTACGTGCTCACCTTCGGGCATCGGCTGCCCGAGGCCGGTCCGCCGATCGAGATCGAACGCGTCGAGGTGACCGTGCGTCTGGAGAAACGGCTCGTCGCCCTGCTCCACGATTTGGCAGCGCACAAGCACATGAGCCTGAGCGGCTGTCTCGAGGAGACCCTGCTGCACACTTTCGAGCCCCTGGGCGACGGCGTCGCGAGCCCGCACACCCCGCGAACGCTGCGCTACATCCAGGAGCTGAAAGCCCGGCACGGCATCGATTACGACAGCCACGGGAGTTATCGGTTCGTCGAAAAGTGATCCCGATCGGAGGATTTCATGATCGGCCGCAGGTTCCTTGGCCTCGCTTTGAACATCGCCCTGGCGAGCTGCGTTCTCGCGCCCACGTCGGGCAGCCTGCATCTCGCGGCCGGCAAGGGGCCCGGCAGCGTGGCGGTGGCGGATTTCAATGGCGACGGCAAGCTGGATCTGGTGACGGCGAACGAGTTGGGCGGTGATGCCTCGGTCTGGCTGGGCGATGGCAAGGGCGGCTTCGCTCCGGCGCCGGGGTCGCCGGTGCCCGCCGGGCCGAACCCCAACGATCTCGCGGTGGGCGATTTCAGCCGCGACGGCCGGCTCGATCTGGCGTTCGCGAACCATGAGACGCAGCATCTGACGGTGCTGCTGGGCGACGGCAAGGGACGATTCGCTCCGGCCCCGCATTCGCCGGTCACCGTCGCCGTCAGGCCCCATCCGCACGGCCTCGCGACGGGCGATTTTAATGGCGACGGAAATCTCGACCTGGTGACCGACAGCTGGGGCGAGGACCGGCTGGAGATCCTCTTCGGCGACGGCAAGGGAGGTTTCACGCCGGGGAAATACGTAGCCGTGGGCAAGCACCCCTACCAGCGCGTCCGCGTGGCCGATCTCGATGGTGACGGCAAAGCGGATATCGTCAGCACGAATCTCGACGGGGACAATGTCAGCATCCTGCTCGGCGACGGCAGGGGCGGGTTCCGGCAGCCTCCGGGCTCGCCGTTCCCCTGCGGCGACTCGCCGTTCGACGTGGCGATCGGAGACGTCGACGGCGACGGCCGGCCGGACCTGGCCGTCGTCAATTCCCCCAGCAGCACCTCGGACCGCACCGGCCAGGACGGCCTGACGATCCTGCTCGGCGACGGCCGCGGCGGGTTCAGGAAGACGACGGGCTCGCCCCTGGATCTCCCCAAGCGGCCGAACCGGGTGGCGATCGGGGCTTCCCGAGGCGGTAAAGGCGCGGAGGTCGTCGTCTCGAATCCGGAGAGCGACAGCCTCACGATCTTCCGGCTGAGCCGCAACGGCGTGGGCGCGTCCCGCTCGACCCTGGCGGTTCCCGGGCATCCCAAAGGGCTCGCCATCCGCGACCTGAACGGCGACGGCTCCGCCGGCCTCGTGATCACAAACCAAGCCGCGAACACGGTCACGGTGATCTGGGGCGCACCTCTGGGGAGGTAGGCGGGATTCTCCAGAATCCCCGGCCACCTACTCGGTTGTATTTGATCCCGTCGGACAAGGGTCTTCCGCCCGGGTCTGCCCTTCTCGGAGAGCTCCGGCGTCGAGTTGCCGGAGGGTTTCGCGGTCGACCTGCAGCTTGCGGTCGACGGGCAGGTGCCTGGCCAGGGTCGGCTTCTTCACGGGCGATCTCCTTTGCACGGCGCGTCCGCTCTCCCGCGCCACTCAACGGAACGACGCAGCCCCCCGGAACCCCTCAGCCGCGCGGGACCGCCAGGCTCAATGGCAGTGATCGGCTGTGAGATGTCCCGCCGCGGCCTCGCCTGAGGCGGCGTGGCATTCGAAGTCCAGGCTGAGGCGAAGATCGTAGATGTCATTGATTCGCCAGCCGGTGCGGTCCAGGGTCAGCTCGAACCGGCCGCAGTCCTCGCGCCGGAACAGAACGCCCGGGTCGAGAGGATGGGCCGCGTCGAAGAAGCGCAGGCTCGCGGCCCCGGTGGGCGCGACGATCAGCCGCGTGACGATCCCCTGGCCGTCGAGGAAATCCGCGCCGAGAAAGAGCTGGTGCTCGCCGGATCGGCACTCCGCCGGCTGGAGCGTGTGATCGCCGAGCGCCGGGCTGGTCAGCGTGACACTGCCGGCCGGCTGCGCCTTCGCGGCGCTGATCGCCGTGCTGACCACACACCCGGAGCCGAGCAGGGCGATCCCGGCGAGGAGCAGGAGCAGCAGCGCGGGTTTCCTGGAAGTCGACGTCATGATCCACCTATCCTAACTGAGAACCTCACCCCACCGCCCGGGCTGATAGGCATCGCGATGATAAGATGTTGGCGCAGATACGGGACAGCCTTGTGTTATCCTAAATGATATTAGGACCGTATTTGGATAGCGTCTAATCTATTTCGCCGGCCCGGTAGGCTTACAGTATGCCGATCCACAGGCAAAACTGGACGTTGGATCCGAGGCTAAGTACTGCCTACGCTGCCAGCGATAGGAGAGCGAACCATGAAGCATGACATTCTTAAGTCTGCATACGCTGCGCGCAGCTTTTTGGTACTCCTCGTCATCATTGTTGGCCTGTTGTTCTGGTTCTGGCGACCGTTGAACATCCCTCGGGTCGATCAGCTTCGCACCGCAGCTTCCATTGCATGGTTCCTGCTTCTCATAGCGGCAAGTGCCGGAGTCGCGGCCATGGCGACCGTACAGTTCTGGAAGGCTTTGTTCCTTCCACGATCTGCGTTCCACTCCAGTGAATTGGAGGTTCTATTCGGTAAGAGCATGGTCCAAGTGCTCGGGTTGGCCGGTCCAAAGCTCAACAATCTCCCCTCAGAGACGTCTTCCTGGCCCGACGCACTGAACCGCCTTCTCGACAATCCTACGGAAGTAGTCATGGGCCAACTTCGCTCTACGGCGGACTACATTCTTCTCCGACCGCGAGGCTTTGAAGAGGCCCTTTCCCTCCTCGCTGGCACCGCCGGAAAGTCCGCGGTCGGGAGATACCTGGCTGAGGAGAGCGCACCGGCCATCGCGCAAAGCAATAGCACGACTACGAGCGTCAGCCGTTCGAACGAGGCTCTTGTCGAGGTGCGATTCTTTGTGGAGCAGCATCTCAACCTGATTCATGTCCGCCTGAAGGAACGCTGGCGGCGGCGCGTGCGCGTAGTCGCGGTTGTCGTTGCTGGATTAGCTGGCCTGCTGATTGTGAGCCTCTCAAGTCTCGGACCAGAAGCCAAACTTAGCGCCGTTTTCGCCGCTGTAGTCTGGGGCGGATTCTTCTCGTGGCTCGCGCGGGACATGGTGGCGCTTATCGAGCGTCGCAGAACATAGAATGTATCAGCTTACCTGTCGCGCGCGGGACCGCGGCCGGGGTCTCGTTCCTGTTACTGCTGCCGCCTGTTCTCCGGACCCGGCAACAAGCGGGCTGGATCGCTGGACCATCTTTATCCACGGCTTTAACAACAACGCGGGGACCGCAGCAAAGACATGGCGCGGAACTATAGAGCAACTCCAGCGCTGGCACGTAGAATTGGGAGATGTAGTACTGTTCTATTGGCCTGGTGACTACTCACGCTGGGAGCCGCTCTCGGCAATGAATTATCCAAGGACGCTACCAATTGCCGAACAAACCGCAAGACTGCTGGCCGCTTACCTGCGGCGCGCCGCGCAGGGTCGATGTGTTCCTCTCCAGCTGTCCTTTGTTGCGCATTCGTTAGGATCACTGGTCGTCTTGGAAACTCTCAAATTGCTGCGAGGAGATCGGGAGAAGATCATCATTCGTGACGTTCTACTCATGGCGGCGGCAGTACCCGAGGGGTTCTGCGTGCCAGGCGAACTATATGGCAATCCTTTCAGCTCCGATGCGAACGAGGTGGCACTCTACTCGCGGGACGACGGAGTCTTGAACCATGCCTTCCAGATAGGCCAGGAGATCGCGGATCGCTTTCCTGAGAATCGGCGACGAGCAGTGGGAAGTACCGGCGGTCCTGGAGCCGGCAGGGGTCAACGGTGGGCGGCAGCTATCCACATGGATGGTTTTGGTCACGGTGATTATTGGAAGAAACAGGAATCCATTGAGGAGATCGCTCGCATCGTCGAGCCCAAAAGAGTGAGCTTCTTGCAGGCATTGGATTACGACGGACGGCCTGACTACCGTCATACTCTGCGGGAGGACAATCTATCTGCTGATCTTCTCGATGAAGATGACATTCCATCCGAAATCCTCGGCAGGTGGCCCGCACGGCCCCTCGAGCCCTAGTGAACTTGCGCTGGGAGGCTAGGCCTCCATTGAAAGGAGTAACCCATGGAGTCTTCTACGTGCCGAGACGATGCTGAGACGAGGTTCAATGTGCTCTATGGAGATCTCAAAGATTTTCATAAGGGAGCTTTTAGTGGAGGATTTCAGGCAACAGGATTTGCCCTGATTATCCTCGGATGGCTGATCAGCTCTAAGACTGCCCAAGCTTTCTTCGCTGAAACACCCTCGCGCGGGTATGCGGCCATACTCGCCGTCATATTGGGTAGCCTGATCTACGTGGCAGCAACGTGTCGTTTATACAAGATGTCCACTGTGACCGCCAACTTGCTAGACACCTTGGCCTTCATGCCTTCCGCATATTATTCGGAGCGGCGAATATCAAAATTCGCGCTGTTCATCCTATGCTCGGCAAATATCCTGATGGCCGTGATCACATCTTATATAATTTTTCAACTTACACAAAACAAATGCATGCAATAGATCCTCAGAAAAATGTACTGCCAAATTTACCTAGCCCCATGAGACGCAGGTCGCGCGCTACTTCAAGGTTAACCCGCCGGAGGACACCTGCCACGAACGGCTAGTATCTCTCCGCCCTCCCGGCTATCCGCTGCGGGCCTCCCGACTACCACGCGCTCATTCAACAGGCTGCGGCACAGATGGCGGGCAGCAGGCGGGCGAGCCCGCCCGCCGGAACGGGCGGGCGGGCTCGCCGGCTGATTTCTTCGGACTACCCTTCGGACCTGCGCAGACGCCGAGGTGGGTGACGTTGACCCCGGCGGTGGCGGCTTCGCAGGAGTTCCCGTAGGTCTTGCCGTCACAGCCGCAGACCGGATCGAAGATGTCCGGGCAGATCTGCGGCTTGGTGGCGCAGAGCCCCTCGCCCTTGCAGTGGCCGGTCGGCTTGGAGCAGTACTGGCCCGCGGTCTTGCACTGGGCGTTCGTGGTGCAGTTGCTCTTGCAGGCGCCGTTGTGCTTGACGTTCACTCCCGCGCTGGCGGCGATGCAGGAGTTGCTGTAGGTCATGCCGTCGCAGCCGCAGACCGGATCGTAGATGAAGAAGCAGACCGTGGGCTTCGCGACGCAATGCCCCGCGCCGCCGCAGTTCCCCGAGGTCTTCTGGCAGAACTGCCCGCCGGAGCAGCTCTTGTCGTCCTTGCACTCCGGTCCGGTGGGCTTCTGGGCCGCCGCCACGAGGACCAGCGCGAGGAGCAGCGTCAGCAAGAGAGACACCCGCTTGAGACATCGTCCGTTCATCGACCACCTCCGTGAGAAATCGGGCTCCGGAAGGATCCCGCGGTTCGCAGGTGAGGTCCGGCTCCGCGCGACTTATTGTAGGTTCCTTTGATGCTACAGAGATGAGGAGGGGAGTTCAAGGGGGTCCGTCTTACCTCAAGGTCAGCAGGATCTCCGGGAAGTACCCCGAGAGGTCCGTCTTCGACGACGCCTCGCGGACCAGGATGCGGATCGTCTGGCCGGGTTTCACCTTGAGGTCGGCGTAGTCGATCGTGCCGCGGACCACCAGGTCGGGGCCGATCGGGGTCTTCACCGAAGCCTTGTTGCCGGGGAAACCGAGGGCGTCGACGACGTCCTCCTTGTCGTAGGGGCCCTTGCCGGTGTAGCGGCTGAGGTCGATCGCGGCGAAGCGGGCCGTGGGCTTCACCTTGGCGTTGCTGGTGCCGCCGACGCAGGCCGTGCTCTTGTCGCTGAAGGCGATGCAGGCGTCGAGCTGGGCCTTGTACTCGAAGCCGCCGATCTTGGGGAAGACCATCTGGGCGCCGGTCGCCGCCTGGTTGTCGGTATCGAAGAAGAGCTCGAGGACGTCCGAGGCGAAGAGCCTCGGCGGGTCGTGCAGGGTGGCGCTGACGGCGAGCGCCTTGCCGTCGCTGGCGAGGGCGAGCTTGACCACGTCGTAGCCGGGATAGTCCTTGTCGCCCGAGCTGTGGATGGGCTCGACATCGCCGGCCGGGTCGGTGAGCTCGATCGAGCCCAGGGCCTTCTTGACCGGCAGCGGCGCGTCGTCCTGCCCCCAGGCCGGCGAGACCATGGGGATCGCGAGGAGCAGGGCGAGAGGGGCGGCCAGCCGAAACGCTGCGTGGAAGGTACGCATCGGGATCTCTCCTTTCGGATCAGGATCTCCAGTCTATGCTTTCGAGCACCCGCGGTCGGATATCCTGGAAGCGCGAAGCGAAGGAGACGCCATGGACTCAATCCTCCCCACGTTCACCTTTCGCCCGATCGGCACGATGCATTCGCCCTATCGGGAGACCCGCGAGATCCCCAAGGGGTTGGGGGCGCAGCACCGCGCGGACGGGACGATCGAGATCCTCCCCGAGTACGCGGAGGGGCTGCTGGACGTCGAGGGGTTCTCGCACCTCTATGTGTTCTGGGTCTTCGACCGCGCCGGCGCCCTGCCGCCGAGCTGGGCGGGAACGCCGCCGGTGGACGACCGGCCGCACGGCGTCTTCGCCACCCGCTCGCCGCGCCGGCCGAACCCGTTGGCGCTCACCGTCGTCGAGCTGCTGCGGCGCGATGGACGGTGCTCTCCGTCCGCGGCGTCGACATGCTGGACGGCACCCCGGTGCTCGATCTGAAACCCTATCTCTCGAACGTCCCGGCGGAGGCCCTCCGCCGCGGCTGGCTCGCGGAGGCCGAGGCCCGCCGGAAGCTTTGAGCGGCTTCGTCCCCATCCCTCCCCGCTTGGCGCGGCTGGCGCCGATCGCCCGCTACGCCGCCCTCGCCCTCCTGCTCCTCGTCCTCATCCAGGCGGCCCGGCTGCTGGCGCGCGATCCGTGCGTGGGGGTGGCGGACAACCGCGACTACTGGCGGGTGGCGCGCCCGGCGGGATCGAGGCCGCGGCGCAGCCGCGGCACCGGCAGGGGCGCTTCGTGATCTGCGCTATCCCGAGACGGAGCCCTACCTCGGCTCGCTCTTCTCCAGCGCGGCGCTGGTGGCGTGGACGGCGCGCCCGCTTCGCTGGGGGGTGGCGGTCCCCGCGGGCGAATTCGACCTCCGCCAGGTCGGCCTGCTCTATGGCGTCCTCACCCTGGCGCTGCTCGCCGCCGCCCTGGCGCTCGGCCTGTCGCCGCTGCGCGCCCTCCTCTTCGCCTGGGTGCTGGCGGACCCCGGCTTCCTGCTCTTCTACAACAGCCTGTATGCCGACCCCGCCCTCCTCCTCGGCCTCCTGGGGGTGGTCTGCCTGCTGCCGCTGCCGGCCGCCACGGGCCGGACGCGCTGGCAGCGCATCGCGATCCCGGCTCTCCTGGTCCTCTGCGCGCTGCTCGCGGGGGCGAGCAAGATGCAGTACTCGGTGCTCCCCGGGCTGCTCCTCGCCTCCTGCCTCGCCGGTCTCCTGTTCGAGCGGCGGCGCCCGGACCGCGCCGGGCTCGCCCTCCTCGCCCTGCTGGCGCTGGCGGCCGTCGCGGCGCCGGCCAACTTCTTCTGGGGGCCGGGGCCGCGCTTCCTCGACGCCAATGCCTACGACGCCGTCTACAGCGGCATCGCCAGGGTGGCGAGCGATCCCGACGCGGCGCTCGCCGAGCTCGGCATCCCGGCGGAGTTCCGGTCGCGGCCGGCGAAGAACTTCTTCGCCGAGCGGATCGGGCACGACGATCCCGTGCTCCCCTCTCTGCGGAAGCTCTCGCGCCTCCGCCTGGCCGCCCTCTACCTGCGCGACCCCGAGGCGCGGACGCAGGTGGCGGGGCGGATCGCCCGGCTGCTCGAGATGCAGGAGACGAACCCGCGCGGCAACTACACCCGCGAGGAGAGTGACGGGGGACCGCGCGGCTACGAGACCGCCTGGCAATTCGCCGCCTGGCGGGGGCGAATCTTTGGCGGGCTGCCGGCGTATACCCTCTGGCTCTTCCTCGCGGCGGTGGCCGGCGCTCTGGTCTGGCGGGGGGCGCGCCGGCGCTGGACGGCTGAGGACACGCTGGCGCTCTTCCTCGTCCTCTGGGTGATCAGCGAGTGGGCGATCGGAGTGCTGGGAGACGGGCTCGCCACCCTCGAGCAGCACCTGCTCGGCGCGCGCCTGGGGCTCGACCTCCTGCTGGTGCTGGTGGTCGTGCCGATGAGCACGGCGCCTGCTTTCGGTCACCCCAGGAGGTGACGGTGGTGGGCGCAGAGGTCCTGGACGCTCGGCCACCCCCAGATAGAGGAGGACGACGAGCTGCCGGGTCTCGGCCGGCAGGTTGAGGGTGGCGAGGGAGAGGAGGGCCGCGGAGGTGAGGAAGAGGAGAGTGGTGAGCCGTTGCATGGCGTGACCGCGGACGGCAGCGGGCCGCCCGCGGAATGACTGGATGCTAGGCCCGGCGCCGCGGCCAATCTTCAGCCGGGTGCAAAGAGTTTGTAAGCGAGGTAAGGAAGCTTTCGCGGGACGTTCCGGTTGCAGATCCGTACCGTAGAATCGCCGCGTCGCCGGCGGCCCCGCCTGATGTCGGACGGGCCTTCGGGGCGGCACGGAGTCAGCAGCACAAGGAGGCAGGGATGTCGGGCAGCCTCGATCGCCGGCGCTTCATCTATCTCTCGACGCTCGCGGCGGCCAGCGCGGCCGTGCCGGGGGCTTCGGCGGTCGCCGCGAGCCCAGCGAGCGCCGGAGCGCCGAGCCCGGCCCGCGCCGTGGTCCCCTGGGCCGGCTACGACAAGGCGATGGTGATCGACGCGCTGGGGTCTCCCGGCAACGGCGGCGGCAATAGCGGGGGGCTGAGCGCGGCCGAGATCGCGGACGTCCGCGCCTCCGGGGTGACGGCCGTGAACCTGACGGTCGGCGCCCTCGGCAGCGGCGAGGACGTCTTCGAGCAGACCTTCAAGAACATCGGCGGCTGGGAGCGCGAGATCGACGCCCATCCCGAGGCGCTGCTGCGCATCCGCACCGCGGCGGACCTCGAGACGGCGCGCGCCAGCCGCCCGGCTCGGCGTCATCTACGGCTCCCAGGACGCGACGCCCCTCGGCGACGACCCCGAGCGGGTGGAGCTGTTCAGCCGCTTCGGGGTCCGCGTCATCCAGCTCACCTACAACCGCAGGAACCTGCTCGGCGACGGCTGCCTCGAGCCCGGCAACGCGGGGCTCTCCCGCCTCGGCCTCCAGGTGGTGGACCAGATGAACAAGCAGGGGGTGCTGGTCGACCTCAGCCACTGCGGGCACCGCACCACCCTCGACGGCATCCAGGCCTCGAAGCGGCCGGTGGCGATCACCCACGCGGGGTGCGCGGCGGTCGCCGACCTGCCGCGCAACAAGAGCGACGAGGAGCTGCGCCTGCTCGCCCAGCGCGGCGGCGTGATCGGCATCTACTTCATGCCCTTCCTGCGCCCCAAGGGGCAGCCGACCTCCGACGACCTGATCGCCCACCTCGAGCACGCGATCGACGTCTGCGGCGAGGACCACGTGGGGCTCGGCACCGACGGCGGCACCTCCGCCATCGAGCTGACCGCCGAGTTCAAGCAGCACCACCGCGAGGACGTCCAGAACCGGCGGCGGCTCGGCATCTCGGCCCCCGGCGAGGAGGAGGACGTCTACACCTTCCTGCCGGACCTGAACACCCCGCGCCGCTTCGCCACCCTCGCCGGCCTCCTCCTCCAGCGCGGCCACAAGGAGGCGCGCGTCGAGAAGCTCCTCGGCAGCAACTCGCCGCGCCTCTTCCGCGAGTCCTGGCACCCGGTTTAAACTGCAGCCCCTCTCCATGCCTGAAAACGACCAGCCACGCCTCGGCCGCGAGGCCGCCGGCCTCCGCTCGCCGGACAAGGCGGCCGCGCTCCGCCTGGCGGCGGTCCTCCTCGTCGTCAACGTGCTGGTGCTCCTCCTCGTCTGCCTCCTGCTGCGCTCGACCAAGGTGCCGCTGATCCAGATCGTCGTCGCCCTCGGCCTCGCGCGCCACCTCTACCTCCTGCGCCCGAACGCCGAGGCCTGGACCCTGGGGCTCGCCGCTATCGCCGGGGTGATCTCGCCGCTGGTCGCCTTCCGGCAGTACCCCTCTCCTCGCCGCGCTGGGCCAGAGCCTCCCCGTCTGGGGGCTCTCCTTCGCCCTCTTCCTCCTGCTGATCGGCGAGCCCGGAAAAGCCCGGCGGATCGCGGCGGTGGCCCTCTACGTCCTGCTGACGGTGGGGATCTACGGCCTTGCCGTCGCAGGGCAGCTCTCGCGGCTCCCGTAGCAGGAGGCGCTGACCGACCAGGAGGGTGGCACTTCGCCGCGCAGCCTCGACTAAAATGCCGGCGTGGCGATCCCCACGACCTTGCCGCGAGCCGGAGGGGCCTCGCCCGCGCGCCGGCGGTTCTCGTGGCAGGCGGCGGTCTCGTGGCTCGTCCCCGTCCTTTTCCTCTTCCCCCGGTCGGCAGCTCGCTGGGGCGCGGGCTCGACACGTCGTGGGGGTTTGCGATCGATGGTCTGCCCTTCACCGGCCGCCTGGCGTGGCGCGGCATCACCTTTCCCTATGGCCCGCTGGGATGGCTCCTCTTCCCCGCCGACCTGGGGCACCACATCCTCGTCGCCCTCCTCTTCTGGATCGGCGTCCATGCGCTCCTCGCCGTGGCGCTCGGCCGCGTCCTCCTGTGGCAGGGCAGCGGCCACCGCCGTGTGGCGGGCCTGGCGTTCGCCGTTCTCCTGGTGGCGAGCCACATGCTCGGCCTGGGGGAGGACTCCCGGCTGGTGCTCGTCCTCGGCCTGCTCCTCGCGCCGGAGTTGCCCGGCCTGCTTCCGGCCGAATCCGGCCGCACCCTCTGGGCCCCGGCCCTCGCCGCCGCCCTCGCCGTCGTCTGCGGTTTGATCAAGCTCAGCCTGGGCCTCGGGGCCCTGGCCCTCCTCGGCTCCTTCGTCCTCGCGGCCCGGGTGCGCCGCTGGTCGCGGTCCACCGGGATACGGACGCCTGCTCCTCGCCATGGCCGCCGCCGCGGGGGCGGTCCTCGCCTTCGCGATCCCTCTCCTCTTCGGCGGCCCGGGGAACGCCTGGCGCTGGCTCGCGCTGCAAGGGGAGGCCGCCCGCGGCCACGCCGCCGGGATGGGACGGGCGGCGACGCCCGGGGAGCTGGCCGCCGGCCTCCTCGCCCTGGCCGTCGTCGCGGGGCTCCTCCTCTATGCCGGCGCGAAACGGACCGGCCTCGCCCGCCTCTGGGCGATCCTCGTGCTCCCCGTCTGGCTGGCCTTCCAGCACGCCTTCCTTCGCGGCGACGCGGTCCACACCCTGCGGTTCTTTCCGTTCGTGCTGGGGGTCGTCGCGCTCGGGCTCCTCTTCACCCGCCAGCCGGCGGAGCGCCGGGTGATCGGCGGCGCCTCCCTCGTCCTGCTGCTCCTCGCCACGGGGAGCGCCCTGCGCTTCGGGGTGCCGAGGGTTGTAGGCCGGCTCGACGTGCTGCTTGGCCTCCAGGGCTCCCGGCATCTCGCCGCCGCGATCAGCCCCGCCGCCCTGCACCGCCGGATCGCCCGCGACCAGGATCAGGCGCTCGCCCCCTCGCGGCTCCCGGAGAGCTTCGCGGCGGCCGTGCGCGCGTCGGGGCTCGGCGTCGACGCGCTCCCCTGGGAGCTCTCCTACCTCCCCGCCAATCATCTGCGCTGGGTGCCGAGCCCCACCTTGCAGCTCTACGCGACGCTGACCCGGCGGCTGGACGTCCTCACCGCCCGCCATTTCGCCTCTCCCGGCGCCCCGGATCTCCTGCTCGTCGAAGGCGGGACCGTCGACGGCCGCAGCCTGCTCTGGGACACCCCCGAGACCGCCCGAGCCCTCCTCGCCGCCTACGAGCTCGACCCGCGGCGTCCCACCCCCGACCTCCTCGTCCTGCGCCGCTCGCCACACCCCTTCGCCTGGCACCTGGAGCCGCGGGGAGAGAGCGTGATGGAGCCCGGCCGCTGGGTCGAGGTCCCCCCGGCGGCTGCGGCGCCGGCGGGAAGCTGGACCTTCGCCGCCCTGGACCTCTCGCCGAGCTGGCGGGGCCGGCTCGAGCGCTGGCTCCTCGGCCTGCCGTCCCTCGAGCTCGAGGCCGTCGACGACCGTGGACTCCAGACAACCGTCCGCATCCTCCCCGACACCGCCGCCGGCGGTCTGCTCCTCGCCCCGTCCGTCGCCGCCATCTCCAGCCTGGACGAGCTCGCCGCCCTGTGGAGCGCCGGCGCTCCCGACGGCCTCCCCCGCATCGTCCGCTTCCGCCTGGACGGCCCCGGCCTGCGCGACGTATCGGCGGTGCGCATTCGCTGGATCGCAGGGGTCAGGATCGGGCTTTGACCACCTCGCGCGGGGTCGCGCTCGACCGCCGCCCAGGCCATCCCTGGAATGCAACCCGACGGCTCGGCCGCGAGCTTCGTATACCCTGGATGCACTGCAGGAGACAACCCGTTCCAACCGGAGGAAACCCCAATGAAGCGCGCAAGACTTCTCCTGGTCGCCATCCTCACCCTCGCGGCGACGGCCCTCTGGATCGCCGCCGCCCCCGCGGCTCCGGCGCCGGCGTCCGGCTTCGGCACCGAGGTTCAGATCGAGCCCAGCGTCAAGGCTCCGAGCAGCTGCTCGATCCATCTCAAGCTCACCGCCCTCGGCACAGGAGAGGTGATCGCCGCTCCCAACCTGCTGGTCGCCGCCGATCAGACCGCCGAAGCCGGTCCGACCTGCCCGATGGCAGCACCGCGACGCCTCCGCGCGAGTCGACGCCGGAGGCCTCGCCGCCACGACTGGTCGCACTCAAGAAAGGCGATCAAGTCTCTCCAGCCACAGCGGAAGGTCAGCGTGCCCTGAAGCGGCGGCCGGCCTGTCCGCCGCCCGGCTCCCGGGCGGCGGACCGCGCGGCGGCGCGCGGCGAGAATCCCTGGGCGACGCTTCATGCCCGAGCGCGGGCAACGAAAGGAACTCCCATGGCGACCGACTCCTGGCGGGACGCAGCCCAGGCCCCCAACCTCCTGAAGAGAGCGCGCGAGCCGAGTACTGGCGGGAGCTCACCCCGGAGCAGCAGGAGGCCCTCCGCGGCGCTCTGGCTCCCTTCAGGCGGAGGCCGCCGCCTCGCCCGCGAGCCTCGCGCGGCAGCCGGCTCCCGCCCGCGGCGGCTGTGGCGGTCCGCTGGCGGCAGGCTGCCTGGGCTTGATCCTGGGGATCGTGCTGACGATCGGCGCCGAGATCGCCGCCGTGATGATGGGGGTTCAGGCGGTCGGCGACGCCTTCAATCGCGTCTCCCGGGGAGGCCGTTGGAACCAGCCGTACAGCCAACCCGGCACCCATTCGATCCCGGCGAGCGATGACGACACCCGGTTCCCGACGCCCGGTTCCTCCGCTACTGCGGCACCGCGAGGGAAACCAGCGACCGCCAGGTGGCCGCCGCCTGCGCCACCGCGCGCCGAGACCACAAGCTCCCTGGGGACGTGAACGCAATAAAATAAAACGGCAAAGAGACCCTTGTCCTCGCCTGGCCAGTTGGTTAAACTCGGGGCACAAGTCTTAAATTAGCTACCTCAAGGCACGTCTTCAGGAACGGAAAGGAGTCTTGATGCGCGCCAAGGGCTGGCTGATCGTGTTCTCACTTGGCCTCATGGTTGCCTGCCGCTCGGAATCGGCGAAGACGCCGGCTCCGCCGACGCCCGCTCCGCCGGCTCCGCAGGGCTCCGTGCCGCCGGATCAGCTCCCGGCCTGCTATCCGGCGGTCACGCCGGGTGGACCGTCCGCGCTGCCGGCGGTCTCCAGCACGGGCAACATCCCGCTCTACGTGCCGCTCCCTTCCGTGATCAATTCGCCGGTTCAGATCCGCCCCTACTTCGACTGGTTCTCGTGGGAGGAGTTCATCGCGATGAACTCGCCGGCCTCGACGGAGGCGCGAGGCAACCCGCGTTCGCCGAACGATCCCGAGGTCTTCCGGAACGCGCCCGCGGGGACGCCGACCGTCTGGAGCACCTACAAGGCCAACTGGGAGCTCTTCGACCAGGGCACCGCGCGGCCGACGCCGTTCGATTCGTACGACGTCCCGGTCGCGCCGACGTGCGGCAGCTCCACCGTCCCGGGTGCCGCGAAGAAGAAGACCCTGGTCATGACCTCGAAAGGAAATTCGGTCCTCAACGACGGCGTGGAGGCCTTCTTGTTCCCCCTGGTCGACAGCACCAAGCGGTACGTCATGTACGAGGTACGCTACGGCCGCCAACCGTACGGGTTCCTGCGCGGCACGGACGACGATCCGTCGTCGTGGCTGTATCTGGCAAAGAACCTCAATCCGCCGCGGCAGATCACCATGCCGGTGACGCAGTCGATCAACAGCGGCGTCCGAAGGTCGATCAGCTCGGCTCGATCATGATCAAGGCCGCGTGGCGCGACATGGCCGCGGTGCCCAAGGAGCAGTGGAGCCGCTACTACGTCGTCGACGCGCAGGTGTTCGATCCTGCGACGCAGCAGTGCGCGGCCACGAGCGTCGGGCTGGTCGGCCTGCACATCGCCCAGAAGCTCGACCAGTTTCCGGAATGGGTGTGGTCGACCTTCGAGCAGGTCGACGTCCTGGCCGCGAACCAGCGAGCCGCTCTCCTGCCGCCCTGCCCGAGCAGTGATCCCGAGTGCCAGCAGAACGGCTTCAAGAACCGGCCGGTCTCGACGAGCTCCTGCCCGATCCGAGCGCGCGCGTTCCGGTCCAGGCGCGGCGTCTCAACCCTATTCCGGCGACCCCTGCCGGGGCCTCGACGATCGACGCGAACACCGCCTTTCAGACCGCGCTGGCCGGCACGCCGTGGGCGAACTACCAACTCGTGGTGACGCAGTGGCCGTTCGCGGCGAACGGTCCCCCGACGTACTACAAGCCACCCGAGGAGCGCGGCAGCTATCCCTGCACTTCCGGCCTGCCGTTCCCGGTCACCGGCGCGGTGAACCTGACGATGGAAACCTACTTCCAGGCGGCCAACGCCGCTGCGGGCTCGGGCAACAGCTGCATGTCCTGCCACTTCGGGGCGGCCTACACAGATTTCAGCTGGGGCTTGAAGCGCCGCCCGCACTGAGCGAAAAGGAGCCGACGAACCATGGCCACGACGAACTGGTGGATGTTCCACGGAGAACCGCCGATACCGGCGAAGTCACCGACAGCGAGGTCAACAGCGGCACCGTCGCGAAACTGACCAACACCTTCTTGATCGACGTGCCGGGCTCGATCCTCTCCACGCCGGCCGTCGCCGACGGGTACGTCTACGTCGGCCTCGCCAATGCCACTGCCAGCCAGGCCGTCCCCACCGGTATCGGCGGGCGATGCTCAAGGTCAACCTCGAGACCGGGGTCACGGAGGCCAGCTTCAACTGGTCGATCGACATCAACGACGCGCTCGCACGGCTTCAGCGGGATGGGATCGACGCCCGCGGTGGTGAACGGGAAGGTCTACTTCTTCGCCTTCAACGGCGTGCTTTACTGCCTCAACGCCTCGGACATGACCCTGGCCTGGAGCACGAACCTGCGCTGGGCGGACCCGCCCAGGCACCCGTGAGCAACGTCGCCAACTACGGGCAGGAGCCGCCGACGCCGCAGGCCTCGGGATGGTCGTCGCCCTGCGTCGCCGACGGAAGTGTGGGTCGGGATCGGCGAGGGGGAGAACGATGGTCTCTACTCTTTCGTCTACTGCCTCGATGCGAGCACCGGCAACGTGATCTCGATCTTCTGCACGAATCAGTTCGTCGCGGGACAGCCCAACCAGCCCAACGTCCTCCCCGCGTCGATGGTGGTCGGGCCGCTCAATCCACCGTTCAGCAGCACCCCGACCCAGCCGGTGACCTTGGGCTGCTCCGTCTGGTCCTCGCCCGCGTACGATCCCGACCTCGACCTCCTCTATTGCAGCACCGGCAACCCGGTGCCCGATGGCAGCTCCCGAGTCCCGGCTACTCCGTCGGCCTTCTTGCGCTCAAGGCTTCGACCGGGGAGTTTGTCGGCTTCGCCCGATTCCGGAGGAGTCGAGCTACCGGGACTCCGACATGGACGTCGATGTTCGGCGGGCCGACGCTCTACGCGATCGACGGCAAAAAGGTCGTGGGCCTGGGATCCAAAAACGGCAGCTACATGATCTGTGACGCGCAGACGATCGAGAGGATCACCTGGCGGCAGATGCTGCCCAAGATGAACGACGGCTCGCAGATCCCCACGGTCGATCCTCACGGCCCCGACACCTCAGCCAATCCCGGCGAATACTGCACCAACGAGCAATCGAACGCCACGCAAGCCGAGAACTACCACGGCACGTACAGCACCGCCGCGCTCTGTACGCCGCAGCGGAAGCTCTTCATCGGCCTCGGCGGGAACAACTATCACTGGATCGCTTCCGGGATCGACTCTCAGACCACTCCGTTCATGCGGGCCCTGGACTGGGCTTCGCTCGACGATGCCTGGCCTACGGCGGGCGACCCGCCGAAGTACACGAAGGCCGCGGCGGCCATGTATCGCAACGCGGGGGAGAGTGGCATCAGCGTGCCCGCCGTCGTCAACGACGTCGTTTTCATGGCCACCACACAGGTGGCGCTCTACGCCTTCAGCGCCACCGATGGGAGCCTGCTCTGGAACGACATGGTCAACTTCGGCGGCCAGACCGGCGGCTTCATGGGCGGCTACGGCTACTGCATGGGCCCGGCCGTCGGGCACTACGTCGTCGCCGGCGCGCTGGTCATGGGCGGGACCGGGGGCGGTGTGCTGAACATCTACAAGCTCGGCTCGTAAGGCCAGCGCAATCCGGAGGAACAAGATGCCGACGTCCTTTTCCAACGACATCGCACCGATCTTCGGCCCCTTTCGCGGGAACATGCTATGGCGCTTCGACCTGACCGACTACGAACAGGTGAAAGCGAATGCCGCGATCATCCAGGTCTTCATCACCGCCGACCCCGACAGCGCATGCCTCCCGCGAATTACGCCCGCCTCTTTCAGCCCAGCAAATCACCACGTTCCAGCAATGGATCCGCGATGGCTACCCGCCACCTTCCAGCACGGTTCCGTTCAGAACGATGCGACGCGCTTGAAACGGCGGATGTAGGACGTGGGATCACCGATCACCAGGTCGCCCTTGACGAACTTGAAGGGGCGCGGTTGCGCCGTTCCGGTGAGCGCGCAGAACATCGGCGACGACGTTGACCGTAACGATGCCGGTTTCATAGTCGACGGTGTAGGTCCCGAAGTAGGCATAGCAGTTGTCGAACGAGGCCACCATCGCGCTGTTCACGCTGTCACTCGTCATGTCCCACCAGTTCACCGTGGTGGAGATGTTCGGCAGGGCCGGATTGATCGAGATCATCACCGACGCATTTCCGGCCGGGTCGTAAACCCAATAGCCGAGGGGGGGCTGCCCCCATGGATACGTCTTCTCCTTCGGCTTCTTCGGATCGTTGATGTTCCACGCTTCCACCATCTGCCAGCAGCCCACGATCGTTTCGCTCATCGCTCAGTCTCCTTCCGGTGAAAGGTCCATGTCACCCAGAGCCGCAACCCACGGCCGGGAGCCGGAGACTTCAACACCGCCGGCTGTCCGGTGAAGTCGAGCAGCGCGTATCCGATCTCCATTGTAAAGCACGTCGAGGGCCTTGAGCCCATTGGAGGAGCGGATCGCGACGCCTGCAACGAATCGGCCGGGATCCGGAGGGGATCAGGGAGCCGTCAGGAGGCGCCGGAACCTTGTTCCGGCCATTCCTTCATGGTACCTTCACGGCCTGCAATGAATGGGTTGACACGCTTGGATCGATCCGATTCTTCCTGCCTCGAGGAGGGATGGTCCATGGTCCATTTCGAGAAGCGGCGATGACGGCGGTGATCCTTCTCGGCTTCCTGCTCGGCCTCGACAACCTCGAAGTGGGGGCGGGGCTGGGCCTGGTGCGGATGAGCACGGCGCGGCGCTGGGCCTTCGCCGGCGTCTCCGCTCTGTGCGAGACGGTCATGCCGCTCGTCGGGCTGGCGCTGGGCCATGCCGCCCGCCTCCGCGCGGGAGGGTGGGGCGAGGGAATCGGCATCGCGGTGCTGGCACTCTGCGGCCTTGTGATCAGCACCCTGGCGCTGCGCGGCGACGAGGAGGCGAAAGAACGCTTCGCCAACAGCCGCCTCGCCCTGGCAGGCCTCCCGCTGTCTCTCTCGCTGGACAATCTGGCGGCCGGAGTGGGCCTCGGATCGCTCGGCTTTCCGGTGCTCGCCTCGGCCCTGATCCTCGGGCTGGTCAGCGGCTCGCTGTGCGCGCTGGGTCTGTTTTCCGGCGGGCAGCTGCGGCGCTGGATTCCCAAACGGGCCGAGCTGCTGGGCGGCATCTACCTGCTGGCCCTGGCCGTGTTCCGGCTGCTGGAGCTCCGGTGAGCGGCGCCCGCCTCGTCGCCGAGGGGCTGGATTTTCCCACCAGCCTGGCCTTCGACGCCGAGGGAACGCCCTGGGTCGCCGAGTCCGGTCTGCCGTTCGCAGGCGCTGCCCCGGGCGGGAGAATCCGCAGGATCGGACCGGACGGCCAGACGGAGCCGCTCCTCGGGGATCTGAAATGGCCGGTGAACGGCCTCGCCTTCCACGACGGCCTGTTCTACATCTCCGAAGGCGGTCACCCGGGCCGCATCAGCCGCTGGGCTCAGGGCCGCGAGCGGGAGACCGTCCTCGACGGCCTGCCGGGCCTGGGCAACTATCACACCAACATGACGGTCGTGGGGCCGGACGGACGGCTTTACTTCTCCCAGGGCGCGCTGACCAACAGCGGCGTGATCGGGCTCGACGCCTACGAGCTCGGCTGGCTGAAGCGGCTGCCGCACAATCATGATGTCCCGGGATACGACGTCGCGCTGGCCGGCCTGAACCTGGAGAGCGCGAACCCCCTGAGCCCGAACGGGGATCGCCCGGCCAGGACCGGAGCGTTCTCGCCGTTCGGGACCGAGACGCGGCCGGGACAGCGGATCGCGGGCCGCGTCCCCTGCACCGCCTCGGTGATGCGCTGCCGCCCTGACGGCTCGGAGCTCGAGCTCGTGGCCTGGGGACTGCGCAATGCCTACGGTCTCCTCTTCCTCCCCGATGGCCGCCTGCTGGCGACCGATCAGGGGACCGACGACCGTGGCAGCCGTCCGGTCGGCCAGGCGCCGGACCTGCTCTTCGAGGTGCGGCCCGGGGCCTGGTACGGCTGGCCGGACTACGTGGGGGGAGTGCCCGTCACCGACCCGCGGTTCCAGCCGCACCGTGGGCCGCAGCCAGAGTTCCTCCTGGCGAATCACGGCGAGCTGCCGGCGCCGCAGCGTCCGCTGCTGGAATTCGCGGTCAACGCGGCGGCGACGAAGATGGACCTCGTCCCAGAAAGCGCGCCGCGCTGGCCGGGTCACCTCCTCGTGGCGCTGTTCGGCGACGAGCGCCCGATGACCGGACCCGCGGGCCCGCGGGTCGGCCGGTCGCTGGCGAGGATCGATCCGTCCGACTGGTCGCTCCACGCGACCGGGGCCGGTCCGTTCCGCCGGCCGATCGACGTCCGGGTGCATCCCTCGGAAGGCGCGGTCTACGTCCTGGATTTCGGAGACTTCGAGATGGGTCCTGGCGGGGTGGAAGCGCGGGCCGGCACCGGCGCGCTGTGGAAGATCCCGCTGGAGGGCCTCTGACCGGATCACGAGCTTTTAGAGCGTGCTAAGCTCCGCGCGCCCGTGGGAAGACGATCCCACGCCCGGCTTTCTGGCCCGGCCTGATCCCGGGCCAATGACTCTGGAGGCTGCGATGAAAAAGAAGAGTCCGAAGCGTCTTGTCCTGCACCGCGAGACTCTGACTCCCCTGAGCGCGGAGGCTCTCGCCAAGGTCGGCGGCCAGGCCTACAGCATGTACAATTCCTGTGAGGTGGCATGCCCCAGCTACTACACCCAATGCTACGGTCCGTGCATCAACTGGTAGACTCCGCTACACCCCTCTGATGTCCTGAGGTCCATCCCCGGGCGGGGCCGCCCAGAGCCCTGCCCGGCGGACGGATGCCAACCGTGCGACCTGAAGCCGGCGAGGCCGAAACTTGCCAGCGGACGGGCTCTCCCAGAAGGACAGACTCCGATGCGCTCGAGAAACTGGAAGCGCCGTTCATTTCTACCTGGTCGCAATCCGACCTGTGGGACGAATAGCGCGATGAGCGGTGCACGATCCGGCCAGCCTCGCAGACTCCCATTGAGAAGAACTTGAGAACACTCTAGTGTAGTGCGCCCGAGGTCGGTGACCTTATTGATCGCGCTTCCCATGGGGATTTGCAAACCCCCACGGCGGAGGCGGTAGAGACGTCCCCAGGTCCCAACGAGAACCTCTCCGAGGCCACGGACGCGGGGCGTCTCCGGTGGGCCAAGTTGGCCTCGGCAGGGTAGGCCGTTCGCGGGCTCACGGATGTGTTGCCCTCAGCGTCGGAAGACAGCGCGTCAGTGTGCCCTCGCGGTCCCTTGTGGATTCGTGCCGGCCTGCCCTCCGCCGGAGACGGACCGCATCCGTGGCCTCGGAGAGGTTCTCGTTAGGCCGAAGTTCCTTTTCAAAGTCGTCAAAATTCAAGGCAAACCATTGCGGTGCCGAGGTTTAGAGCAATTCCAGCTTAAAGTGATGTACCCATGTAACGATACCGAAAGTATCGGGAACGGAGAACAGGACCGTTGACACCGAGCCGGAAGTTCCCTAAGATGGGTACCCATGTACATCGAGGTTGTGCCCAACCGCGACTCCAAGCCCTGCATCCTCCTGCGGGAGTCCTATCGCCAAGACGGCAAGGTGCGCAAGAGAACCTTGGCCAACCTCTCCAAGCTACCCCCTCAGGCTGTCGAGGGGTTGCGAGCTCTCTTTCGTGGCGGTACTGTCATCGAAGACTTCTCTCAAAGCTTCGAGGTGGTCCGCAGTCAGCCCTTCGGGCACATCGCTGCCGTCCTCGGCACTCTGCGCCAGATCGGCCTCGACCGCGACCTTGACCCCCAAGGCTGTGCCGAGCGTGACCTGGTAATGGCGATGATCGTGGCACGGCTCTTGGAGCCGGCGTCCAAGCTTGCGACGGCCCGTGGCCTCGGAGAGGAAGCCCCGCTGAGTGCTTTGGTTGAAGATCTCGATCTGTCCAAGGTCAACGAGAGCCAGTTGTACGCCGCCTTGGATTGGTTGTACGTGCACCAAGGAGCCATTGAGAAGCGCTTGGCCAGCCGCCATCTCCAAAATGGGAGTCTCGTGCTGTACGACGTGTCTTCTACGTACTTTGAAGGGCACTGTTGTCCCTTGGCCCAACTCGGCTACTCCCGGGATGGCAAGAAGGGGACCTTGCAGATTGTGTTCGGTCTTCTGTGCAACTCCGCAGGATGTCCGGTCGCGGTCGAAGTCTTCACGGGCAACACGGCCGATCCGAAGACCCTGACTCCTCAGGTGGAAAAGGTCCGGCAGAAGTTTGGTCTGAGCCGGATCATCTTTGTGGGGGACCGTGGGATGCTCACCTCGGCTCGTCTCCGCGAAGACTTTCACGGAGTCGAGGGACTCGGCTGGATTTCCGCACTGCGCACGACGGAGATCCAGAAGCTGGTGGCAGGAGCCGGATTTCAGTTCTCTCTCTTTGATCAACGGGACTTTGGCGAAGTCCACAGTCCGGAATTTCCTGGCGAGCGGCTGATCGCTTGCCTGAACCCTTTACTTCAGCAGGAAAGAGCTCGCAAACGAGAAGAGCTCCTCCAAGCGACCGAGCGAGAATTGCAGCCGATCGTTGAGGCCACGCAACGGCAGAAAAATCGACTTCGGGGAAAAGATCAGATTGCCTTACGAGCGGGGAAGGTCATTGATCGGTTCAAGATGGGAAAGCACTTTATCATCGAGGTCACAGAGACTTCGTTTTCGTTTCGACGCGATCTGGATCGGATTGCTGCCGAAGCGGCTCTGGATGGCATTTACGTCATTCGGACCAACGTACCTGCCTCAGAGCTTTCGGCCGAGGATGCCGTGCGTTCCTACAAGAGGCTCTCCGTGGTCGAGCGAGCTTTCCGCAGTTGCAAGACGGTGGATCTGCACATCCGCCCCATCTATCACCAACTGCCCGAGCGTGTAAGGGCCCATGTGTTCTTGTGCATGCTGGCCTATTACGTCGAGTGGCACATGCGCCAGAAGCTGGCGCCCATGCTCTTCGAGGACGATGATCCCGAAGCGGGCGAAGCCCTGCGTCCCTCCATCGTCGCCCCCGCCCAACGATCCCCCAGTGCACAGCGCAAAGTCCACTCTCTTCGAACCGCTGATGGCCTGCCCACGCACAGCTTCGCCACGCTGCTGAAGGACCTGGCGACGCTCACCAGGAACCGCGTACAGCCGAAGATCCTCTCCTCCCCTCCCTTTGATACCCTCGCGCGCCCTACCCAACTCCAGCAGAAGGCTCTTTCCCTCCTCGCCGTACCGCTGTAGCTCCCGTACTCCGTCCTGTAGACAGCAAGCGGAGCCCTCTTCAGAGGGTAAATCTCTATTTATCTGATACTTACGCCTCGCAACCGAAAAGAACTTCGGGTTAGGACTTGGCCCGTCTCTACCGCCTCCGCCGCAGGGTGATCGTCGACCGTCTCAAGGCGACTCGATCCTGCGGTTCGCTGCGAAGGCGAGGGACCGCCGCGAGCATGATCCCGAATTTCGGCGCACTACACTAGACTGCGCGCGCCGGAGAACCGGGAAGCTCACCTCCCACCTCCTGGGCATCTCGCGCAAGAGCCTGGCACCTCGCCCGGTGCCCCCTCGCGCTGGCACCTCACGCCGCGCGCGATCACCCGGCAGCACTTCAGGGTGAGCTAGAATGCGCAGGCCGGGGATCGGTCCCTGGCACTACCTGGGGAGACGTCCATGGCGAAACTGAAGAAGCTCGGCCTCTTGGCGGTCCTGGTCATCGCTGCAATGACTTACCGCCCCACGGAAAGTGCTGCTGCAAAGCTTTGTGAATATGCCTACTTTTATGACGCGGCCCATACGCAACCGGCTGGGCGCTGCTTTCCGAGCTGCTATGCCGGCGGGAATTACTGCATCGGCGATGTAACGGCGTACTACGTTCTCGAGAATTGCGGAGATCCCTGCGCCTGACTTCAGCAGACATCCCCCTCCGAGCGCGGGAAGGGCGACCGGCTCCTCGCGGCGGGACGGCAGAGCCGCGATGAACGCGTCAGAAGAGCTCCTCGGCCAGCGCGACGATGATGCCCGCAGGGCCTCGCAGGTAGCAGAGCCTGTACTTGTCCTCGTACTGGACCACCTCGCCGACGACGACGACGCTGACGTGGTCCATTCGCTTGAGCGTCATTCCCGAGCATAGCAGGGGCCCGCCGCGCCAAGAGGGTGGCACTTGGCGAGCAGCAGCATCTCGCACCGCGCCGCACCTCTGAAAGGCACCTCGTGAAGACGATGTCCGGGCCCTGACTGCGGGCCCGGACGGGAGCGGGTGGGGACTGTCGAGGGAGCGGCCGTACCGCCCCCGCTTCAGCTCACCAACCGACGCATTGGGTGTTGACCACGCCGCACGTCGCCGCGGTTGCGACCGTGCACACGACCGTGTTGCACGCCTTGGGGAGCCCGGTCGCCATCCCCGCCGCCTCCCGGAGGTCGCTGTGGCAGAGAGCGGTGAGGGTCTCGCGGTTGAGCTTGAGGGGCTTCTGGATCTTCTTCTTCATGAGTTGACCTCCAGGGTTGGCGAATCGCCGGTCTACCCAGATGAGTGCAGCCAGCGACGAAGATCGCGCCGCTGAGGCGCTGCCGTCCGTCACTTCACGCGCACGCCGGCGCTGCGAATCACCACCCACCTCCCGGCGCGCTTTTCCAGCAGGTCCATGTACAGGAACTCGCCGCTGATGTCCTTGCCGTCGCGGTGGCGCTTTTCCGTCACGCTGCCTTTGACGGCGGCCACGTTGCCGAGAACTTGAACGTCCATCGGCCCGAGCACGAACGATTCGAGCGTATCCGTTCCGGACTTGAACGCCTGCAGCATGCTTTCCTTTGTCACCTTCTTTCCGGACGCCCCGCCGGGCGCCCAATCGTCCGCGAAGATCCGATCGAGCACGTCGACGTCGCGGGCGATCATCGCATCGCCCATCTGCTGCCCAAGTCGCTTCAGCGTCTCCACCTCGCCGCTGTCCTGGGCCGGCGCCTCCGCCGCCCGGACCCCCTGCGGCACGATGCAGGACCACGCGAGCACCAGCACTCCGAAGAACCTTCTCATCTCTTGGATCCTCCTAGGATGGGTTAGCCAGCATCCAACGACCCCACTCTAGGGGCCCGGATCGCAGCGACCAAGACCGCTCGCTGCTTCCCGCCGACCGTTTGCAGCATCGCCGGCAATTCGCCGCGGTCCGTTCCGTATACTCTCGCCATGATCACTGCTCGCTTCGCCGAACGCAGCGTCCGCTGGCCGTGGATCGCTGCCCTCTGGGCCGCGGGCGGGCTGGTCGACGCGAGCCAGACGATCCTCGTCATGCACGCGGAAGGCCGCCACCAACCGTGGCTTCCGCTGTTCGCGACCGAGTTTGCGATCTGGCTGCCGTGGGCGCTCGCGACGCCGGCCCTGGTCGGACTCGCGCGCCGCTATCCGATCGTTCGCGACGCCAGCGTGCGAACGTTCACCGTGCACGTCGCGGCGCTCGCGATGGTCAGCGCAGTGACCGAAGCGTGGTCCGCCTGGCTCCAGGTGCTGTTCAATCCGTGGGGCAATCGCACCTGGCCGACGTTCGTCGACACCTTCCGCACGACGCTCGTCTTCCAGGCCTTCACGTTTCTCGTCGTGTATGCCCTGATCCTGACGGTCACCCATCTCGCCGACGCTCGCGAACGCATCGCGAGCCAGGCCACCGCGGCGGCGCGGCTCGCCGAGCAACTGGCGACGGCACAGCTCGCCGCGTTGCGCGGACAGATGGAACCGCACTTCCTGTACAACACGCTCAATGCCGTCACCGGCCTGGTGCGCGACCGGCGCAACGAGGAAGCGCTGAGCATGATCGTCGGACTCAGCGAATTCCTGCGCCGCGCCTCGGAGGATTCGCACCGATCGCAAGTGACGCTCGGCGAGGAAGTCGACTATCTGCAGCGGTATCTCCAGATCCAGCAGGTCCGCTTCGGCGAGCGTCTTCGCACCCGGCTGGACATTCCGCCGGACCTGTTGCGCGCCATGGTTCCCAACCTGCTGCTGCAACCGCTGGCGGAAAACGCCATCAAGCACGGCATCGCGCGGCGGGTCCGCGGAGGAACGGTCGCCGTTTCGGCGGTGCGCGAGAACGGAGACCTCGTCCTCACGATCCAGAACGACGGCCCGGCGCGCGGCGCCGATGCGGACGCGACCCACGCCGGCGTCGGCCTCGCCAATCTGATCTCGCGATTGCAGATCCTGCACGGCGATCGATCCGCGCTGCAGCTGCGTCACCTGGAGACGGGCGGCGCGGAAGTGGTGGTTCGTCTGCCCTACACGGAGGCTTGAAAACGTTGATGCTCGACCCGCGGCCGCGGCTGCGAGTTCTCGTCGTCGACGACGAGGCGTTGGCGCGGCGGAATCTGATCGTGCTTCTCGAGCGCGATCGCGACGTCGTCTCCATCGCCGAGTGCGCTTCCGGCCTGGAGGCGGTCGAAGCCCTCCGCCGTTCGGCTTACGACCTCGTGTTCCTCGACGTGCAAATGCCCGAATGCGACGGTTTCGACGTGCTCGAGCTGCTCGGCGGCAACGTGCCACCGGCGATCGTCTTCGTGACCGCGTATCAGGAGCATGCGTTGCGCGCCTTCGAAGCCGGCGCGCTCGACTACCTGCTGAAACCGTTCGACGACGCGCGTCTGGAGCGCGCACTCTGCCGGGCCAAAGACAAGATCGCGCGCTATGCACCGCAAGCGTCACGCCCGATGGACCAGCTCGTCGTCAAGAGCCGCGGCCAGGTCCTCTTCGTCGACGTCGCGGAGATCGACTGGATCGAGGCCGACGGCTACTACGCCCGTCTCCACGTCGGCGGCGCCACGCACCTCCTGCGCCGCCCCCTGTCGGAGCTCCAGGTCGATCTGGGCGGAGCGCGATTTGTCCGCATCCACCGCTCCGTCCTCGTGAGCCTCGACCGCATTCGCGCCCTCGAGCTCCACGCGGAAGGCGACTACGAGGTCGTCCTGAAGTCCGGCGAACGACTGCGGCTGAGCCGCCGATTCCGCAGGAGCCTTCAGGAACGTCTCGGACAACCCTGATAGAATCAATGACGATGCCTTTCAGAAATCTCCGATTCGCGATTCTCCTTGCCTTCCTGACCACACAGTCCGCGGCCCTTGCCGCCGCTCAGGACCGCGCGTACCAGGTCGCCGACATCGCCCCGGACACGCCGGCCCAGAACCAGGGCGGCCAGGTGTACCCGGGCTTTTTCCAGCCGGTGACCGGTGGCGATGTCTTCCTCGCTCCGGCCGGCACGGGGTTTCCGAGCATCTGGCGAACCGACGGCACGCCGGATGGGACTCGGCCCGTGGTCGCGGGGGCCGTGCTCGGCAACGGCACGCTGATCGGCAGCAACGGTCAGCGCGCTTACTTCGCGGCCTCGGACTCGAGCGGCACCACCGCGCTCTGGGCGACGGACGGGACTCCAGGCGGCACGGTGTTGCTGAAGGCCGGCCTCGGAGGCTCTCACTTCCCCGGCTTCGCGACCGACCCGACCGTGCTGGAGGGCCGCCTCTTCTTCCACGATTGCGCCCCCCGGCCGTCCAACGCGTGCGATCTCTGGACCTCCGACGGCACCGTCGAGGGAACGCGCAAGCTCATCGCGCTTGACGGCGGCGCGACGCGGCTGGCGGGCTCCGGCGGCGTCGTCTACTTCCTCGCTTCGGCCAGCAACGACTCTGGCCTGGCTCTCTGGAGGACCGACGGCACCCCGGGCGGCACGCTCTCTCTGCGAGCCTTCAGCAATGGCGGGACCACGTACGACGTCGCCTCGGTCGGCGGACGAGCCCTCGTCGTGGCCGAAGGGAAGCTCTGGGCCAGCAACGGAACTGCCGTCGATCCGATTGCCACGCTGGGCAGCCAGGAGTACATCACCTTCCCGAGCGCTACCGTCGAAGGGGGAGTGCTCTACTTTCTGGCCATGCCGATCAACGGCGGCACCACCCTCACCGTGTGGCGCAGCGACGGCACCCCGGCCGGCACGTCGACGGTGCTGAGCACGCAGGTTGCCTTCAGCCCGTTGACGCCGTACCCGTGGGTGCAGCGACTCGGCTCGCGCGTCTACTACCTGGTGCCCGGGCCCCAGGGCCGCGAGCCCTACTCCTTGTGGTCGAGTGACGCCGGCGGTCGAGGCGCGCAGCCGGTGGCGTGCAGCGGCTGCGCGTCGATACCCGATCCTGGCTGGATCCTCGTTTCCGGCAGCAAGCTGCTCTTCCCCGCGGTCTCGGGCGACGTCCACACCCTTTGGGCGGTCGACTCGGCTCAGGTCCCGCGCCCCGTGGCAACCTATTGCACGGGGTACTGCCGAACGGACGCACCCGTCGTAGCCGGCGCCAGGGCCCTGTTCCCGGTGTCGCCGAACTTTGACACCGAGCTGTGGGTGACGGACGGGAGCGCGGCCGGCACACGGTCGGTGGGCTCGTTCCCATCCTTCTTCAATCTGTACGCCTCGAAGAACCTGGACGGTGTTCTGTTCGCGGCGTCGCCGGAGCTGTCCCGGGAGACCAACCTCTGGATGAGCCGGGGAGCTCCCCAGAACACCGTGCCGCTGACGGCGGTGGAGGGTGACGGCTCCGAGCCGCGCGAGCTGAGGCGAGCCGGGGACCGCGTCGCCTTCCTGGCGTGCCGGGGGCCCCAGGGGCTGTGGGGCGCCGGAGCGCACGACGCCGGGCTCGCGAAGGACGGCTACGTCGACTGCTCCTCCACCGACGCCTTCTCTCCTTTGGTGAGCGCGGGCAACAGCACGTTCTTCGAGTACGCACAGTTCACCGGAGAGTCCGAAGTCTGGGCGACCGACGGCACCGCGGCCTCCACGCGGAAGGTGTGGGACAACAGCGTCGACGGCGGTTTCGTGCACGACATCGCCGCATTCGGAGCCGGCCTCGTGTTCTGGACCTCTCGGACGGTCGCCGACCAGCCGGTCGCCAGTCTCTGGCGAAGCGACGGCACGGCCGCCGGCACGGCCAAATCCTTCGATCTGCCGCCTGGCGTGGGATCGGGCGTGGGCTCCACCGCGCTCGGTGGGGAGCTCTACTTCCGGGCCCCCTCGCCGAATCTGCAGGTCTGGCGGACGGATGGCTCCGCGGGAGGAACGCGACGTCTCACCGGCGAGCCGGGCAACGAGTTCGTGCAGGATCCCGAGTTCACGCGCGCCGGGAGCTTCGTCTACTTCACCGGCGACCATGGCATCTGGCGCACGGACGGAACGGCGGCGGGCACCCTCCTGGCGATTCCCGGACCGCAGGACGGCGATCCGTACGGGAACGACCGCTTGAGCTGGCTGCACGAGCTGAACGGCGCGCTTCTCTTCCTGCGCACGGAAAAAGGCGTGTCGACTCTCTGGCGCACGCAGGGGACTCCCGCGTCCACGCAACAGATCGCCGCGTTGAGGGTGATCACCGGGCCTCGGTCGGCGGCCTCCTTGGGCGGCCATCTCTACTTCGCCGCCGACGATGGCGCGCACGGCGTCGAGCTCTGGCGAACCGACGGCACCGCCGCCGGCACGGTCCTGGTCCGCGACATCGGGCCGGGGCCGATTTCCGGCAACCCGCGCGAGTTGGTCGCCGCCCAGGGCAAGCTGTACTTCACGGCGGACGACACCCTCACCGGCAGCGAGCTCTGGGTCTCGGATGGCAGTGCCGGCGGGACACGCATGGTGCAGGACATCGCCCCACAGGCGGCCTCGTCCTCGCCCGCCGATCTCACCGTCGTGGGCGACCTCCTCTACTTCTCGGCCGACGACGGCGTGACCGGGCGCGAGCTCTGGGCGCTGCCGCTCGGCGCCCAGCCGACCGTCTGCGCACCGGGCGACGAGCGGCTCTGTCTCAGCGATGGCAGGTTCCAGATCGAGGTCGCATGGCGGGACTTTGCGGGCAACACGGGGCGTGGGCACGCGGTGCCGCTGAGCGCCGACACCGGCTACTTCTGGTTCTTCGGCGCTTCGAACGTCGAGCTGATCGTCAAGGTGCTCGACGGCCGCGCGGTCAACGGCCACCATTGGTTGTTCTACGGAGCGCTCTCGAACGTGGAGTACACCGTCACCGTCACCGACACGCAGACCGGCGACGTCAAGACCTACCACAACCCGTCGGGTCATTTCGCCTCGGTCGCCGACACCAGCGCGTTTCCGACCGGCGGCGGCGCGCCGATCGCGGGGGCCGCACGGACGCCGGCCCCTCACGGCGAGGTTTCGTCGGCCTCCGAACCGCCCGGACTCTGCGTGCCGAGCAGCTCGCGGCTCTGCCTGCAAGCGGGCCGCTTTGCCGTGGAGGCGGTGTGGAAGGACTTCGCGGGAAACAGCGGGTCCGGCACAGCGGTGCCCATCACCTCCGACACGGGCTACTTCTGGTTCTTCGCTCCTTCCAACGTGGAGGTGGTGACGAAGGTGCTCGACGGCCGTCCGCTCAATGCAAAATTCTGGGTCTTTTATGGCGCACTGTCGAACGTCGAGTACACCCTCACGGTGACCGATACCCTGACCGGCCTACAGCGGCAGTATCACAACCCGAGCGGGCGCTTCGCATCCGTCGCGGATACCGCGGCGTTCTGACGCAGCCGCTGGACGCGGGCGGCGCTGCCGGACGCCACCTCCATTCCCTTCTGCTCAGGCGCTTGTCCGGCTCCAGGCGCACCGGCACGCCGCTCAGGACGGCGTTGCCGGAGAGCGGATCGCGGAGGTTCTCGTCGAGCAGCGCGTTGAGGTTGACTCCCGGCCGCCGGGCGGCGACCTGCAGGTGGACTCCGGGGAGGTCGTGGCCCCAGCCGTGCGGCAGGGAGATCACGCCCGGCATGACCTCGTCGCTGATCTTCACCTCCACCGTGACCGCCCGTCCGTTGGCGCCGATCAGGCGCGCGGGAGCGGCCTCGGTCACGCCGCAGCGGGCGGCGTCGGCGGGATGGACCAGCGCCGTACACCGTCGCGGCCCCTTGGCCAGGAGCGGAAGGTTGTGCAATAACGAGTGTGAAAGCATTCCTATCGACCGATTCTAATGCAGCATCGCAGGGCGTCCTCCACAATTCTCTTCCTACTTCTGAACAGGCTCGTACGGCACTACTTGGTTGGCCCAAATCTGCGCATGGCTGTGGACAACGGCGATTCGTCGACAGGGCGATCAGAGGTAAAGCTAGCAATATTGACGATGCATCAGGAAGAGGCGTAGAGTCCCATAATTCTCCGCGCTAGCGGCGACTAAGACTATGGGCTGCCGCTGGTTGAAGAACTTAGTGGCACGAAAGTGGATGCAGTCGGCAGATTGGCATCGAAGCAGTAGTATGGCTTGAGGAGGCCGAGGCAGTGAACGCTGAAGACGCCCTCGCGGTTGTGCAGACCTTTCTTGCGGCCGATATCGTCGAGAGAAATAGAGTATTCGCGAATCAAATGAGGCAACTCAAGCTGCGCCTCTTAAAAGAGAACATGTGGTCATCAAGCGTCGCGGTGAACCACATGCAGGACTTGGCGGTCGCTGAATTCAAGGTTCGCGAAAGCCTCATCCTCGAAACATGGCAGCGCGTACTTTCCAGTCTCGATCCTGTGGCTCGCAACTCACTCCTCTCGCAGGCTTCCAGAAATATTGCTCGGACGTTAGACGCCGAACGAGGCTACCTTGAGAGAGTCGTTACTTCCCAGCCTGTCGGCGGCTTGCCTAATCCCAATGGATTCCTGGAGGAGGTTTCCGGTCTTGCAACTAGCCGGGCCCAAGCAGAACTAGACCTCCTAGAGGCCGAGGCGAAGCAAGGCCAGAGCACGATAAATTACAAGGCCACGGATGCAAGCAACCTCACGCACCATCCACTTCAGAGCGCTCATGTTAACCCCATTTCGAGAGACTATGATGTCTGCCTCTCCTTTGCAGGAGAAGATCGTCCTTACGTAGAGCAAGTTGCGCGCATGTTGAATGAGAGAGGTGTAAGAGTCTTCTATGACGGCTATGAGCAGGCCGACCTTTGGGGCAAAGATCTATATCAACATCTCGGCGAGGTCTATCGCAATCGAGCGAGGTTCTGCGTAATTTTTGCCTCCGAGGCTTATAGCAAGAAGGTGTGGACACGACATGAACTCGCGAACGCACAGGCGCGAGCTCTTCGCGAGAACACCGAATACGTGCTCCCTGCCCGATTCGACAACACGGAAATTCCTGGGCTAAATCCTGATGTCGGATATCTGGACCTGGGCTCGCTTACCCCGAGGGATCTCGCGGGATTCATTATTGAGAAGCTTGCGCATGGACCACCGTCGCCAGAATTCACCAACAACTCACGCGATCGGGCTGAATCGTCGGCGTCGGATCCTGTGACGCGCGGGAAGCCTCTTGTCTCAAGGATTATTTCTCAACCGCGCCGCTTTGCCATGCCTTTAGGTGTTCTAGTAATTTTAGACCGAAGTTCCTTTTCAAAGTCGTCAAAATTCAAGGCAAACCATTGCGGTGCCGAGGTTTAGAGCAATTCCAGCTTAAAGTGATGTACCCATGTAACGATACCGAAAGTATCGGGAACGGAGAACAGGACCGTTGACACCGAGCCGGAAGTTCCCTAAGATGGGTACCCATGTACATCGAGGTTGTGCCCAACCGCGACTCCAAGCCCTGCATCCTCCTGCGGGAGTCCTATCGCCAAGACGGCAAGGTGCGCAAGAGAACCTTGGCCAACCTCTCCAAGCTACCCCCTCAGGCTGTCGAGGGGTTGCGAGCTCTCTTTCGTGGCGGTACTGTCATCGAAGACTTCTCTCAAAGCTTCGAGGTGGTCCGCAGTCAGCCCTTCGGGCACATCGCTGCCGTCCTCGGCACTCTGCGCCAGATCGGCCTCGACCGCGACCTTGACCCCCAAGGCTGTGCCGAGCGTGACCTGGTAATGGCGATGATCGTGGCACGGCTCTTGGAGCCGGCGTCCAAGCTTGCGACGGCCCGTGGCCTCGGAGAGGAAGCCCCGCTGAGTGCTTTGGTTGAAGATCTCGATCTGTCCAAGGTCAACGAGAGCCAGTTGTACGCCGCCTTGGATTGGTTGTACGTGCACCAAGGAGCCATTGAGAAGCGCTTGGCCAGCCGCCATCTCCAAAATGGGAGTCTCGTGCTGTACGACGTGTCTTCTACGTACTTTGAAGGGCACTGTTGTCCCTTGGCCCAACTCGGCTACTCCCGGGATGGCAAGAAGGGGACCTTGCAGATTGTGTTCGGTCTTCTGTGCAACTCCGCAGGATGTCCGGTCGCGGTCGAAGTCTTCACGGGCAACACGGCCGATCCGAAGACCCTGACTCCTCAGGTGGAAAAGGTCCGGCAGAAGTTTGGTCTGAGCCGGATCATCTTTGTGGGGGACCGTGGGATGCTCACCTCGGCTCGTCTCCGCGAAGACTTTCACGGAGTCGAGGGACTCGGCTGGATTTCCGCACTGCGCACGACGGAGATCCAGAAGCTGGTGGCAGGAGCCGGATTTCAGTTCTCTCTCTTTGATCAACGGGACTTTGGCGAAGTCCACAGTCCGGAATTTCCTGGCGAGCGGCTGATCGCTTGCCTGAACCCTTTACTTCAGCAGGAAAGAGCTCGCAAACGAGAAGAGCTCCTCCAAGCGACCGAGCGAGAATTGCAGCCGATCGTTGAGGCCACGCAACGGCAGAAAAATCGACTTCGGGGAAAAGATCAGATTGCCTTACGAGCGGGGAAGGTCATTGATCGGTTCAAGATGGGAAAGCACTTTATCATCGAGGTCACAGAGACTTCGTTTTCGTTTCGACGCGATCTGGATCGGATTGCTGCCGAAGCGGCTCTGGATGGCATTTACGTCATTCGGACCAACGTACCTGCCTCAGAGCTTTCGGCCGAGGATGCCGTGCGTTCCTACAAGAGGCTCTCCGTGGTCGAGCGAGCTTTCCGCAGTTGCAAGACGGTGGATCTGCACATCCGCCCCATCTATCACCAACTGCCCGAGCGTGTAAGGGCCCATGTGTTCTTGTGCATGCTGGCCTATTACGTCGAGTGGCACATGCGCCAGAAGCTGGCGCCCATGCTCTTCGAGGACGATGATCCCGAAGCGGGCGAAGCCCTGCGTCCCTCCATCGTCGCCACCGCCCAACGATCCCCCAGTGCACAGCGCAAAGTCCACTCTCTTCGAACCGCTGATGGCCTGCCCACGCACAGCTTCGCCACGCTGCTGAAGGACCTGGCGACGCTCACCAGGAACCGCGTACAGCCGAAGATCCTCTCCTCCCCTCCCTTTGATACCCTCGCGCGCCCTACCCAACTCCAGCAGAAGGCTCTTTCCCTCCTCGCCGTACCGCTGTAGCTCCCGTACTCCGTCCTGTAGACAGCAAGCGGAGCCCTCTTCAGAGGGTAAATCTCTATTTATCTGATACTTACGCCTCGCAACCGAAAAGAACTTCGGTTTAGTGGCTGCGGCACTGTTCTTGGTGGCCCGCATGAGCATTGTCATGCTATCGCCGCGCATAACGCCCGTGAACCGTACGTTGGCAGATCCTGATGGAAATCCGACAAACTACCCAGGCGCCGTCCGCATTAAGGTTCCGGCCGGCGCAAACGCTCACGTTACTGCCGGCCTTGCCCGATGGGTCGAGAACGCTGTACTCGTGATTGATGAGTCAGGCCATCTATATCAGAGTTGGGGAACTGCAATCGCGCACAACATTGACACCCGGAAGCCGCTGGACTCTGGGAAAACCTATTACGTATCGTCGTGGCATAAGGCGGTGGCGGACAAGGGTGATAGCCTTCCTTGGTTCCCGTCTACTCAGAAGCTTCAGCAGGCAGAGGGCGGTGGACGAATAACCGCATACCATAACGATGGCAACGGTGAACCAGATGCCTTCATCGACATCGTGGCATTCCGATGAATGCGCGCGAACCTACGTCTACACTGAGCCACTTTCCCCGAATGGCTACCTTCGTTCCCGCTCAGGCCCTTTCCGGCTCCAACCGCACCGGCACGCCGCTCAGGACGGCGTTGCCGGAGAGGGGATCGCGCAGGTTCTCGTCGAGCAGGGCGTTGAGGTTGACTCCCGGCCGCCGGGCGGCGACCTCCAGTTGGATTCCGGGGAGGTCGTGGCCCCAGCCGTGCGGCAGGGAGATCACCCCCGGCATGACCTCGTCGCTGATCTTTACCTCCACCGTGACCGCCTGTCCGCCGGCGCCGATCAGGCGCGCGGGACCGGCCTCGGTCACGCCACAGCGGGCGGCGTCGGCGGGATGGACCAGCGCCGTACACCGTCGCGGACCCTTGGCCAGGAGCGGAAGGTTGTGCATCCAACTGTTGTTCGAGCGCAGGTCGCGGCGTCCGATCACCACCAGGTCGGGAGCGGGTGCCGCGAGATCCGCCTCGGCGTTTTTCAGATCCGCGAGAAAGGGGGCGGGCGCGAGCTCGATCTTTCCCGAGGGGGTGCGCAGGACTTCCGGCACGCGGGGCGCCAGCGGGCCGAGGTCGATGCCATGCGGCGCGGCCTTGACCTTCTCCAGCGTCAGGCCGTCCGGGCGGCGTCCGAACTGGTCGCCGTACGGACCGCCGCGCAGCGCGAGATCGAGCAGCCGCTCGGGGCCGCGCCACGGCGCCACGGCCTGCAATAGGGTGTCTGATGAGAAGCGGCCTGGGCGCCGGTCCGGCGGCGGAGGTCCTCGGCCACCATCTCGTCATCCAGGGTCTGCACGATCTGCGCGTGGGCTCCGGCTCCCCTCCCTTCGGCGACCGCCGCCAGCCGCAGCAGGATCTCCCACTCCGCGGGCCGGCCCGCCGGCGGCGCGAGCACCGGCGCGCTGTACCGGGCGTGGTTGCGGTAGGACAGTTGGGGGAACGCCACGTCGTAGTGCGACTCCTCGAACGGCAACAGCCCCGGCAGGATCACGTCGGCGTGGCGCGTGGTCTCGTTGACGTAGACGTCCACGCTGACCATGAATTCCAGCGTCGCGAGCGCCGCGGCCAGCCGAGGACCGTTGGGGGCCGACAGCACCGGGTTGCTGGCGACCGTGAGCAGCGCCCGGACCTGACCCTCGCCCGGAGTTTCGATCTCCTCCGCCAGGCAGGTCATGGGCAGCTCGCCGTACACCTCCGGCGCGTTCGAGACGCGGCTCCGGCGGCGCCCAGTCGCGACCCCCTTTCCCACGCCGGGAGGCCCCATCGTATTGGCGGCCGTTTGCCGAAGGCGGCGGCCTTGGGAAACATCGCGCCCCCGGGCGCGTCGAGATGCCCTGTGAGCGCGTTGAGCACGTCCACCAGCCAACTGCTGAGCGAGCCGAAGCGCTGCGTGCAGGTCCCCAGCCGCCCGTACACGGCGGCCCTCCCGGTGGCGGCCAGGGTGCGGGCCAGCTCCCGGATCGTCTCCGCCGCGATGCCGCAGCGGGCCGCGACGCGCTCGGGTGCGAACGGCACGACGGCCTCGCGCACCGCTTCGACGCCGTTCGCGTGCCCTGCGAGACTCCCGAGTCGCACCAGCCCCTCGTCGAACAGCGTGTGCGCCAGGCCGAGAAGGAAGAAGACGTCGCCTCCTGGGCGGATGAACAGATGCCGGTCGGCGAGCCGCGCGGTCTCCGTTCGCCGCGGGTCGACCACCACCAGCCGGCCGCCGCGCGCCTGGAGCGCCCTGGCCTTGCCGCGGAAATCGGGCACCGTCCACAGGCTGCCGTTGGACGCCATGGGATTGGCGCCGAGCACGAGCAGGAAATCGCAGCGCTCGATGTCGGGCACGGGAATCGACAGCCAGTGGCCGAACATCAGCCCGCTGGACAGATGCTTGGGCATCTGGTCGAGGGTCGAGGCGCTGAAAACGTTGCGCGTGCCCAGCGCGCGGGCGAGCCGCGTCCCATAGAGCAACAGGCCCATCTTGTGGGCGGCCGGGTTGCCGATGGCGAGCGCCGCCGCGTCCCGTCCCGAGCGCGCGAGGATGGGCGGCAGACGCCTCTCGATCTCGGCGAAAGCCTCCTCCCAGCTCGCCGCCGCGAAACGGCCGTCGCGCTTCACCAGCGGCGCGCGCAACCGGTCCGGGTCCTCATGCAGCTCCTTGAGCGCCACCCCCTTGGGGCAGAGATAGCCGGCGCTGAAGACGTCCTCCCGGTCCCCGCGGACTGCGGCCACGCGGCCCTCGCGCAGCTCGACCCGCGAGGCCGCAGCAGGCTTCGCACAGGGGGCAGATGCGGTAGGCGACCGTGGGATCCGGCATGCTCGTCGATGCGTCTCGGACACGATGGTAACGCAGCCGGCCGCTCGGCCGCACCTTCGCGCGGTCTTCCACGGGCAGGACATCCTCCGCGCCCTGGGCCGCACAGCCGCCCTATGGGTGGCACCGCTCAGACAATCACAAGATGTTCTGGCGTAGCCCCTGGGGCCGCCGATAGCGGGATGGAGTGATCGAAGGTGACCAGCCTTCCCCCCTGCTCCACCGCGAGCGCGAGGAGATAGACGTCGGTCACTTGGCGTGGCCCATGAACGTGGCTGGAGTTGATGCGGCGGTCGTCGAGAAAGCTGGTGGAACAGAGCCAGAACTCATGGTGCTCGGTGCTGGTCGCCCGGCGCAGCCGCTCGACAGCCTCGAAAGGCGAAACCGGGCTGGGGTACTTGGGCTGGCTGATGATGCGAACGAATCCGTTTTGCGTCAAGGCGCAGACGCCCAGCCGTGCTGGATTTCCCCTGAAACCCACTCTTGCGCTCTCCGATGGTCGACGTGGTCGGCATCCAGCAGCGCGAGGAGCACGTTGGTGTCGAGAAGCGCTGGCATCAGTCCAAGTCTTCTTCCCGCAGCCTGTTGATGAGCTCATTAAAGACCGCCCCGCCACGGGGAGGCAACGGTTCGAAGCCAAAGAAGCTCTTCGGCTGCTTGACCTTGGGATCCTCCTTATACCTATGGGTCAGCGCTTCCCGGGCGAGCTCCGACAGGAGATCTCCGGCGCTGCGCTTTTGCCGCCGCGCCCTCTCCTTGACCGCCAGCAGAACATCCTCCGCGATATCGAGTGTGGTGCGCATGCATCAGATGTTAGCAAAGCCGGAGGATAGGGTGGCACTTCGGGCCGCCGCCCTTCGCGCCGCCGCAGGCACCTCGCCGGCACCGGCACTGGGTGGGCGGCTCTGGCACCGGCCGCCCTTCCCCAGGACACGCGCGCGGAGGTTCCCGGAATCGATGTCCGACACCCCTTTGAGGTCCTTCACCACACTGTCATGCAGATAAATGTCGCCTGCTCTCCACAGCCTTACCCAGAGTACCTCTTGACAGCGGCCATGACTTCCATAGACTATCCACATATCAGGAGCTGATTTCCAGCTCCCTGAGCGAGGAGAACCCCCGATGACCCTACAGACGATCGCCGCCGCCCTGCTGGGCCCCCTGGCGCCGCTCCTCGCCTCGCTCCTGGTCGTCCTGGCTTCTTTCCCCGCTCTCGAGGCGATCCGCGCCCGGCTCATGCCGAGGGTCCAGGGCGTTCGCCCGATCTCCCTACCGCGGACTGGCTTCGGCCTCACCGCCCCGCGGTGGGCTCTCCTGCGCCGCCGGCTCGACGGGTCGGAGTCCGGCGTCCGCCGAGACGGGACGCCCGCGGTCTTCGGCCTCCCGCTCCTCGCCGTCCGCCGGCTGAAGGCGCGACCTTCGTAGCGGGGACGTCTCGTCCCCGAGCTCGCCGCCCCCCTGCTCCTCCCTCCGATCGCCAGCCCGCCCCGCGCTCTCGAATCCACAAGCCCCGACGTTCTTCCATCGCAGCTTCGACCAGCCGCCGAAGCTTCGGCAGCGCATCGCAGCTTCGGCAGATCGTCGAAGCTGCGGCAGCCCATTGTCAGCTTCGGCAGGCTGCCGATCCTTCGGCAGGCCAACGGAGCTTCGGCAGAGCGTTGTCAGCTTCGGCAGCTCAGCGAAGCTTCGGCAGCGCATTGTTAGCTGCGGCAGTCTGCCGAAGCTCCGGCAGCTCGTTGTTAGCTTCGGCAGCCCGCCGAAGCTTCGGCAGCCCGTTGTTAGCTTCGGCAGCCCGTTGTTAGCTTCGGCAGGCCGTTGTAAGCTTCGGCAGAACTTCTGCGGCATCTTTCGACGTAACGCGGAGCCCTCATCCGTGGCAGAATATGACGACGAGCCACCGAGGTTCGTCCGTCGAAATGGCTACCGATCTCGAGACCAAAGCCAATCAAAGGAAGCTGCGCGAGCTTGCGGGCCTCGCGTATCGGCGCGAGCTCGGAGCCGAGCTTGCCCGACTGGAGGCGCAGTTTGCCCGTTGGCGAAGCGGCGAAATCGATCCGTTCAAGCTGAGCGACGAGATCCATCGCTTCCATGACGGCGTCTCCCGGGAGCTCCACAACCTCTACGGGAACCTGCCTCCCCACCAATCCGTCTCCCGCGCCCTGGCCCGCAAGATCCTGCAGGAGACCGACGTCCCCCCCGAGCTGCTGGCAGCCCTGGAGAGCACCGTCCAGTTTTTCCGCGACTTCAAGACCGAGCCCGACGAGCCGGACGAGGATTGAACGCTCGCGCCTCGCCGGCGCCGGCGACCCGCGGTGACCAAGACGGTGGCACTTCGCGCGGGCGGTACCCCTGTTGCTGCACCTCGCGCTGGGCGTTGACCTCGGCCCGGAACCGTCGTAAAGTCCGTCGGCTCGTAGAATCAACCATATAGCGGCAGTCTGTTCGAGAGCCGTCCGGCATCGGGACGGTTATCGGGGAGAGAGGAATGGCCGAAGAGAAAAAAGAGGGAGCCTGGGTCAAGATCGTTCTCGCGCTGATCGCCGGCGGGGCGACGGTGCTCGCGGCGATCCTACCTTTGTACCTCTCGAGTCAGAAGAGAGCCGACACCGCCGATTCAGAGAGCGGCACCCTGAGACGGCAGGTCGAGAACCTGCAATCGACCGTCAAGGCCAAAGACACCCAGATTGCGGAGCTGAATGACCAAGCTCGCCGTAGTGCCGCAGGGTCTTCGACCCATGCCGAGGCTGTGCCGCCGCCTTCGCCTGCTGGAGGACCGATTCATGAGGCTGTGGCGGAAGAGATCAAATTCCAGCTCAGTGGCTGCACACCGTCAGGCTTCAAGGTCACCTGCTCGTTTCTCGTGACAAACCTTGGGGTCGACCGCGACTTCCAGTTTGATAGCGGGCGCATCATCGATTCCGACGGCAATGAATATGCGGCCAACTACTTTTCTCTGGGCGCCAAGCGCAATCAATTCTTTGTCAGTTCCAGTTTGCTCTCCGGAGTAACAGTGAAAGGCTCCTTCGAGTTCGAGGCCGTACGCACACACACTCAACTGATCAAGGTTCTGGAGTTGAAAGGCCACACTCTGGATGCGGCGCGCAGCCAGGTTGCCGCCCGGCTAACCGAAATCACACTCTGAGGAGTGTCCTGGCCTTTCCGGCTTCCTGGGTTTCACGAAAAGCACGGGCTAGAAAGAAAGCCGCGCCGCCAAAGTCGTGAGCACGAACGAAAGCCAGAAACCGTCGCCGTACAACCTCTCTGGCGGCCATAGCGTTCAGGATAGTTTCGCACGCCGACGCCGTAGCGAGCACTTCATCAGCTCTTCCAGCGCTCTGTCATATTCAAATATGTGGCTTAATTCGTTCTCGGACCCGGTAGAAAACTGGACATAGTCCTCAGCGGTTGCGGACTCGTACCGCACGCCTCGGCCGTACGAGTCGATGTCCTGAAAGTAGACTCTCCCAGAATCGCCAGGTTGAAGATCCCTACCGATGAACACGATCGTCTCCACGGTGGGGATCAGCAAGTCGTCATCGATGTAGTTCACGGTGAAGTAGACGGTCCCTTCCTTGAGGTCAGCAGAAGACACCGGCTGGGCATAGGACGGTAGTTCTCGTTCTTCGAAACGCATTGGCGCTCTCTATCTTCTCCAGAAAAATTGGGCATCGTCTCGACTTCACCAGGTCTCTCCCATGCCTACGGTACGGGAAGAGGAATCGGGAGTGGTCCAGGAAGAACGGGTGGATGCGGAGGATGATCGGCAAGCCAGTTCAGGATGTCAGTCACATTTTGCTCAAGTCGTTTGACGCAGCGTTTCAGGAACGGTTCTTCGTCAGGATCATTGCATGAGCAGCTCGGTGGTCCATCAACCCACCCCCAGCCAATCAGATCGCCTTTGATTCTCGTCACGCGCCAGGTCTGGGAAATTCGGCAGCTCTCCATGGTTTTTCCCTGTTGAGCGCATGTCAATCTGCAGCTTTCCATTTCCTCAGTTGCGCAGGCTCGAGGTCTCTGGCGCGGTGGCGGCAACGGGCGTGGACTCAGACCCACTGTGTCGGTCCACACTGTCGGGTTTGCCCACGCATATGCATACAGGTTTGCGCCACCCAGGAGCCCAATCGGGTCGGTACTGGTAAATCTGCTAGCCTGCGGTTCGTACCAACGGTATACGTTGTAGCTCAAGGAGGGCGCGGCACTTCCCCAGGCTCCGTCCACCCACTGCCCTGGAAGCCGCAAAAACACCCCTGCCTCACCAGCCCCATTCCAGTCGGCTCCGAACGGCTCGAAGCCTCCTTGCCAGAGAACCGTTCCGCTCGTGCTGGTCTCAACAGTAGGCGTTCCCAAATGATCCGTGGTTAGGAATCTCCAGGCTTCGGTCGTGCCGGTGAGATCCATCTGTGCGACCGGCCTACCGGCGAAGTGGAAGACGTAGCTCTCCTGAGGTGTGGTGCTCCTCTGCAAGGCACGCAAAATGCCTTCGGAGCTGTAGACGGGATGAACGGCGGGCTTGGCGGCACAACTCGGGAGGGTGGTCACTCCCAGGGCGGCGCTCCAGCCGCAGAGGTCTCCCGACTCGAAGCTGTCCAGGAACGGGAGGGCGGCGGTGTCCGCCAGGGTGAGGTAGTCCCGGCCGTCGTAGCGGAGAGACACTCCGGCCCCGGGGCTCGTCGTGATCGCAGCCAAACGGTTGGCGGCATCGTTGGTCAGGGAGGTCGAGGTCGAGCCCTGGCTGATCTGCTGGAGGTTCCCCGCGGGATCGTACTGGTAGGTCCGGGTGCCACCTCCCCCGAGTTGGACCGTGGAGAGCAGCGGCGAATGGCCGTTCCCGGGAGGTGGGACGAGCTGATAGGTGTAGGTGTCCGTGATTCCGCCGTGCGTCTCGGTCAGACGGTTGCCGATGCGGTCGTACGTCCACGAGCGGGTGCCCCAGGGGCCGTCGCCGCGGGTGAGAAAATACTGGTGGTCCTGGAAGCCGTAGGTCCGGTTGTTGGCGGCGCTCAGGGCGTCGGTGATCGAGGAGATGTTGCCGACGTTGTCCGTCGCGTAAGTCCAACTCAGGAGGCTGCTCGGGCTTCCCAGGGTGATCGAGGAGGGGAAGTAGCGTTGCGTGAAGGCATGGGTTTCGGTCAAGCCATTGCCAAGGGTCACGGTGTTGAGAGGGCCAAAGGGGAGGTAGCTCGCGGAGGAGACCAGCGGCTGATCGGGTTTTCCGGAACGTCTGGCCAGCAGGCTCGTCGGGCGATCGGCGAAATCGTAAGTCATCACCGCCGTCACGCCTCCAGGATACAGGATCGTCGCCGGATTGCCGTTGGCATCGAAGGTGTAGCTCAGCTCACCGTCCTGGAGCAGCCGGCCGAAGCGGTCGTATTGATAGGGAATCGTCGAGGTGCCGCGGGCGATCCGGGTGAGCCTCCCCTTGGAGAAGGGGACCGCCGGGGCGTCGTAGGTGTAGGCGACGTTGAGGTCCGGCGTGGGGAAGGTCAGGGCCGTCACCCGGTCCAGGACGTCGACGGTCCGGTTCGTGGTGACGTTCCGGGCGTCGATCTGCGAGGTCAGCTCGCCGTGCTCGTTATAGCCGTAGCTGGCGGCGCCCGAGGCGGGCGAGACCTGGGCGGTCATCAGGTCGCGGTCGCCGTAAGAGTAGGAGGTGACGTTCCCCTCGGCGTCGGTGACTTTGTTCAGGTGGTCCTGGACGTCGTAGCCGTAGCTGGTCACCGCGGCGCCGCCGCCCGCGCCTCCCCAGGGCTGCGTCAGCGAGGTCAAGCGCTTCAGCGCATCGTAGGCGTAGGCCTGAGTCGCCAGCGGATTCGAGGCTCTGGGATGGTTGGCATCCCAGAGCTGCTGGAGGTTGTTGTCGCAGTCGTACGCATACTCGGTGACCGCCCCTCCCGGATAGACTGCTTTGTCGAGGTGGCAGCGGGACGAGTAGACGTAGCTGGTGAAGGAGGCCGAGACCCACGCCGAGCCGTTCCAGCTCTGCAGCTCTTCCTTGGTCCGATGGCCGTAGGGGTCGAGGGTGTAGAACGTGCGGTCGCCGTGGGTGGCGGCGTTCGGCCTGCGCTCGATGGAGATCCATCGGCCGGCGGCATCGTAGCCATATTCGATCAGGTTTCCCCGCGGCAGGATCGTCTGGAACAGGTCGCCGAGGGTGTTGTAGAGGTAGGTCGTGGTCAGATCCTCGGCCGGAGTGGCCCCTTTTTGGGTGACCGCGGTAAGCCGATCGAGAGTGTCGTAGGCGGTGACCGTCTGAACCCCGTTCGGATCGGTCGTGCTGGTCCGGCGGTTGAAAGCGTCATACGAAGAAGCGGTCATTCCGACGAGCGGGTCGGTCCGGGTGAGAGGCAGGAGGTTTCCCCGGGTGGGATCATAGGTGAAGCTCGTCACGTCCGCGGTGCCATTGCCGGGGGGATCGATGGTCAACGGCTGCCCCGCCGGGTTGAAGGTGGTCGTCGTCACGTAGCTGAAGCTGCTGCCGGCCTCGGCGCCCTGAAGGGTGCGGATCTGGAGGTCTCCTGTGGGGCTGTAGGCGAGGACCGTCGTCCGGGTGGCGCTGCCGCCCGCGGTCGAGGGAACATCGATGCGGGTGGGAAAGGCTGGAAACAAGGGGGCGCCATACTGCCAGAGAGTGGTGCGGGCGAGAGGGGTGCCGGCGGCCTCGGTCTTCGAGGTGGCTCGGCCATTGGCGTTATAGGCGAATTGGGTCAGCAGCCCGCGGCCGTCGGTGATCTGCGTGGGCAGCAGAGGATTGGCGGCGTCGCCATAGGAGCGGACCTCGTTCGGTCCCGCGCCGCAGGCCGGACAGTCGCCGGTGAGCTGGAGGAGCTTGGGCCGCCGGCTCGCCGTGTCGCGGCCGATGCTGTAAGTGCTGACCTGCCCCAGCGGATCAGTGACCTGCGCCGCCGTGGGAAGCAGCGGGTTCGTGTAGGAGAAGGCATAGACCTCGACGGCGTTCGCGCCGGTCACGACGGGATCGCCCTTCCAGGTCTGCGCCACGTTGCCGGAGCTGTCATACGCCCACGCGGCTTCGACGCGGTGGATGAAATCGGTGCTCACCAGGTCGAGCCGGGTGGGCTCGTCCGGAAAGCGGGCGTCGTCGTAGCGGATTGCGTAGGCCGTGCCATCCGGACGGCCGATGTCGGTCAGATGGTCGCCGGACCACAGATACATCCAGGTCCGGCTCGCCCCGCCGCCGACGCCGTTCTCGGTGATCGAGGCGAGCTTCCCCGTCGGTTGGTAGGTGTAGGTCTCGCCGCGGCCGTCGGGAAAGGCGATGGAGGTCAACTGGCCCCCCGCGTAGGTCGCGGTGATGGCGTTGCCGTCCCGGTCCACGCTCCTCGTCCAGAGCCCGGCGGCGTCGAAGCTGTGGACCGTTCCGTCGAGCTCGTGGAGGTCCCATCCGGTCGCCGTGCGGTTGAGCTTGCGGTACTCGTCGCTGGGATGGACGACGGCGTAGAGCCCTCCCGAGAGGCCGCTGAATTCGCGGAAGGTGCCCCATCGGGTGATCAGCCAGACGTGAGTCTCGTCCGGCGCGGGGACGATCCTCTCCGTGTGCTCGTGAGACCAGCCGCGGCCGAGGGCGACTGCCCAAGCCGTGGCGCCTGGGGTGTTGGGGAAGCCCGCACCCCCCGAGGCGAAGCGCAGCCGCGCGCCGGGGCCGCTCTTCGCGATGGACAGCCCCGGCCCGCTGCCGGAGGGGCTCGAAGCTCCCTGCGGCCCAATGCACAGCGAGCAGGAGGTCTGGTCCTCCGGGCAGATCGAGGGCGGCGGCGAGCAACCGGGCAGGGAGCCGGCCGCGACCTGGAAGCTCATGCCGGTGACCGTGGCCGCTGGAGCGCAACTCAGGAAATCCTGGCAGACGTTGACCCGCAGCGAGTACGTCCCGAAGTCACCTCCCGCGCAAGTCACGTTCTGACGCTCGATGTAGGTCGAGGCATTGTCATACTGGCCGAGGAGGCAGGCGTTCCCACTGCCCGGGGCCGGCGCCGAGCTCCCGGTGTACCAGAAGGCCTGTGGCCAGAAAGAGGAATTGCCCTGCTCCTGGTTGTGGGGGGCGACGATCTCCACCCGCAGGCGGACGGTGAAGAGGCCGCTCCCTTGCGGGATCACGTCGAGGAAAGGACCGGAGAGCTGGGGCGTCTGACAGCTCGGGAAGCCGCCGCAGCCCGTGCCGGTGGTGACGCTACCCGACTCCGGACAGAGGAACGCTGCGACCGGCGGTGAGCCCACGGCACAAGCGCCGCACTGGGACCAAGCTGAAGCCGTACCGAGGAGCCCCGCCCCCACAGCCAGGAGGAGAACGACGGCGGATCTGCCTCCACGAGAGAACCCGGATTGCATCGCCATCAGAGTGCAGCCTCCGTGAACGCTGGGTCCCTTAGACAGACAGTATCTTTATCACAGGAGCATGGAGTACAGCCGGCCGCCATGAGGGTGGCGCCTCGCCTACCGGGCACCTCGCGGCGCGCCGCCGCCGCCGCGCCGCGGCACCCCCACGACCACAGCACCTCGTCCCGTTCCCAAGGGGCGCCTCGCGGCAGGACAGGCAGACCGTTATACTGAAGGCATGAGTCCCACGGCGGAAAAGCTGCTGCGGCAGGTTCTCACTCTGGACGAGAAAGATCGGGCCTCGGTCGCCGGAGCCTTGATCGAGAGCCTTCATGAGCCCGACGGTCCAGGTGTCCAAGAAGCCTGGGACGCCGAGATCCGCCGGCGGGTCGAAGAACTGGATTCGGGTGCCGTCCAGGGGATCCCTTGGGAGGAAGTCCGAGAGCGCCTGTTCCGTGGCTTCGAGTGAGCTGATCTGGCATCCCGCGGCCCTCACGGATGCCGAGGAGGCTAGAAACTGGTACGCGCCACGCAGCGCTCGGGCGGCTCGGGGCTTCCTTCTGGCTCTCGAGCAGGGAGTCGCCGCGATCCTGGAGGCTCCTGAGCGGTGGAGCGAATCTCGCTACGGCTCTCGGCGGTTTGTCTCCCCAACCAGTATCCCTACACGCTCGTCTACCGGCTCACGCCTGGAGTAGAAATCGTCGCCGTCGCCCATCAGAAGCGCCGGCCGGATTACTGGAAACGTCGCTAGGCCAAGCATTTACCAAGAGGGTGGCACCTCGCAGGCCTGCACTTCGCGCCGCGCCGGGCACCTAGGGCGGGGCATCTCGCGCCGCGCCGCCGGCTGCTGTTCATCGGCCGCCAAGGTAACCCCGCACCTTCTTCCAAATCTTCTCAGACTCGGCTACGCTATTCTACATAGAATTGGCTTCTAGGAGAGTTAGCCAGCTAGAGTCGCGAGCAGTAGGTGGCGGTTTCTGAACCGGTCGCCTACCAATAAGCGGTTCTTGCTTCCTTTTAACAGAACCGGCCGGAGGAGAAGACATTGAATACCTTTCTCACGAGTAAACGAGCCCTGATTTCAGCGGTGGCGATGCTGTCGCTCCTCATGAACATCGGACCCCTAAAGGCACAGGACTACCAGCAGCAAATAGACAAGCTCGCTGAGGATGTTGCCGGAACGGCGACAAAGCTCGACTTGAAGAACATAGCTATCCTGGACTTTACCGATCTCCAAGGCAATACTCAGGAGCTTGGCCGATTCTTGGCCGAAGAGCTGACAACCAGCCTGGTGTTGAAGGAGAGGTCGTTTAAGACGATCGATCGCTCTCACTTAAGGAGTATCCTTCAAGAACAGAGACTGTCGATGACTGGAATCCAAGGCAAGGAAGAGGCTAAGAAGTTAAAAATCTCCGGCATCGATGGGCTGGTACGCGGCACAATCACGCCGTTCGGCGAGAGCATCCGGCTCACCCTCCAGGTCATAACCGTCGAGAATGGAACTATCGTAGGAGCTGCCCGCGGGACGGTGCCCAAAACAAGTGCCATGGAAAGCCTTGGGTCAAACGTGGAAGCCTCCTCCAACAACTCCCTGGATGGAGGCGCAGCGAGCCAATCTTCACCAAAAGCAGGGAAGGCGACAGTCGTCCAGGACAAGAATCTAAAAATAACTCTCAAATACTTCAAGAAGTCTTCTGATAACCAGATAAAGGCCATCTTCACGATTGAAAATCTGAGAGAAGAGGAAATATCGGTTGCCTTGGATCCTCATAATCGGTTTCAAATTGTTGATGACCAAGGCGACCAGTGGCGCATGCATGAACAGACAGGCATTGCGGGATCCAACTTTAACCCCTCTCCTCTCGCACCAGCTGCCCCGCTTACTGCCGTGTTTGTTTTTACCCTCGATAAAGGCGTTAGCAAGGCAACCAAATTCAACATAGTCGGCACAATCGAGGTACAAGATGGGCGAACTCGAACCACCTCATACATCTCTTTTCCTGATATCCGTCTCGGAATTTAAGCCATGAAAGCTGCTACCGCACGAAACCTTGGGGTGGCTGCGGCATGGGTGGGCGCTATTGCGGCAGTTGGTTCATTGATCGTATCCGGAGTAGCCAATATTTCGCCGACCAGAACTGGCTCTTATGGTCAGGAAGCAACGAGCAAGCCCACGCCCCTCCATTCAGTGGACGGGAATCGAGCGACGAGTTTCCACTCTAAGCGTACTGGCCAAACGGGAGCAGCTCCTCCAAATCTAACCAACCATGGAAGCCATGAAGTATGGTCGAATCAAGAATTTGCTCTTGCCGATCAGCAGCAAAAATCAGTAGTTCCCGGGTGCGCCTCTATTTCCGCCAAGTTTCACGACATCGACAGTGTCAAAGTCCTAACTCTACGCATCAATACTGACGGAGCATCAGACTCTCATGCGATTTCCGATGCAGGCGAGCAGTTCAGCTTTTCCTGTGGCGACAGCAACTATCGCGCTTTAGTTCTTCGAGTGGATCACGAAAACAGAACCGTCGAAGTCGGTGTCGAAAAGACCAAGGCCTAGCCCGCTATTGCCTTACCGTTTATGGCCAGCTAGGTTCACCATAAAGATACCGGACCAGCGCTCCGCTGATCCGGCTCCCCTTCCATGTATTCCCTTTCCAGTCCCTAGCCTGCCGTGATCGCGCCGCTCGGAAACTGAGCCAGGCAACGCTGAGAAAGTAATCCACCCCCAGCCCTAGTGACGCGCCACTCGCCGCTATCAGGACGATCAGGACCGCGAGACCGGTCTCGCCGAGCGTTGGGGACTTCGAGCACGCTCTGCTGCACCGGTCACCATCACTCGGCATTTTTCGTCGACAACTCTGCCTGCTTCAGCACGAGCTGGGTTGCGTCCTCCGACAGATCTGGTGGGTAGCCGTACATCGCCAGCAGCCGACGGACTTTTCGCCGCAGGTCCGCCCGCACGCTCTCCCGCTGCGTCCAGTCGAGCTTTGGCATCTTCTTGACCATCTCCGCCAGCTCGCGAGCCATCAGACGGAGCTGGTCGGATTTCATCACCTCTTTGGCCGACCCGTTTTCCGCGAGCGCGTCGTAAAACGCCGTCTCTTCGCTGCTGAGGCCGAGCTCCTCCCCGTGCCGCTTCGCCTCGCGAACCCATTTCGCCAGCTCCAGAAGCTGCGCGATCATCTGGGCCGTCGTGATCTGCTTGTTCGTGTAGCCGAGCATCGCCTTTTCCAGCGCATCGCGGAACTTCTGGGCCTGGACGAGATTGGTCCGCTCGCTGATCTTGATCTGATCGTTCAGCAGCTTCCGCAGCGTCTCGAGCGCGAGGTTCTTCTGCTCCAGAGCCGACACCCGCTCCAGGAACTCGTCGCTGAGGATGTCCAGCCGCGCCGCGTCGAGCCCGGCGGCGGCGAACAGGTCGATCACCTCGCCCGCGTCCACCGCGCCGCCGATCACCTGCCGCACGGCCGCGTCGATGTCGCGCGATCCGGATTCCGGACCGCCCGCGCCCGACGCCGACCCCGCATCGTCGGCCAGTCGCTTGCGGATCATCGCCGCCACGCGCTGGAAGAACGCCAGGTGCGGCGCGATCTCCCGCGTCTCTTCCCGCGGCACGGCCAGCGCGAACGCCGTTGCCAGCCGCTTCACCATCCCGCGGAACCGCTGCCAGCCCGTTTCCTCCCCGACGTTTTGCTTCACGTCCAGCACGTGGTCGATCGCGCCCAGGTACACCCGCAGCACGTTCGCCGGCTCCGCCTCCAGCGCCGCGGCGTAGTCGAAGCCGTGGAAGAACGCCCGCAACTGCTCGAACGCCGACCGCATCGCCGGGATCGCCTCGTCCTGCAGCTCTTTGACCGGCTTGTCCGTCTCGCCCGTCGCGTTCGCGTAGGTCGCCAGCGCATCGGCCAGCGGGTCGGCCAGGCCGATCAGGTCGACGATCAGCCCGCCGGGCTTCTCGCCGTACACGCGGTTCACGCGGGCGATCGCCTGCATCAGGTTGTGCCCGGCCAGCGGCTTGTCCAGGTACATCGTGTGTGCGCTGGGCACGTCGAAGCCTGTCAGCCACATGTCCACCACGATCGCCAGCCGGAAGTCGTCGGCCGGGTCTTTGAATCGGTCTGCGAGCGCCCTCCGTTGCGCCTTGCCTCGTGCGTGCCGCGCCATGTGCTCGGGATCGTCCGGCCCGCCGGTCATGACCACCTTCATCCCGCCCTTCGCGTCGTCTTCATCGTGCCACGCCGGCCGGAGCTTGCGGATCTCGTCGTACAGCCGGGCGGCGATGTCGCGGCTCATCGTCACGATCATCGCCTTGCCTTCCATCGCGGCGCGGCGCTCTTCCCAATGCTCCACGATGAACTTCGCAACCCGCTCCAGCCGCTCGGGCGCGCCGTACAGCTCTTCCAGCGGGATGCGGATGTTCTCGGGCGTCTCGAGCCCGTCCTCGTCGCGGGTCGCGTACTCCGCGATCTTCGCTTCCGCCGCCTTCGCGCCGGCCTCGTCGATCGTCAGCTTCACGATCCGCGGCTCGTAGTAGATCGGCACCGTCGCGCCGTCGGCCACCGACTGGCGGATGTCGTAGACGTCGGCGTAGTCGCCGAACACGTTCCGCGTGATCCGGTCGCCCGCCGTCAGTGGCGTGCCGGTGAACCCGACGAACGTCGCGTTCGGCAGCGCCTCGCGCATCCACCGCGCCCCGCCCTCCACGAACCCGTACTGGCTGCGGTGCGCCTCGTCCGCCATCACGACGATGTTCGCGCGGTCGCTGATCGCCCGCTTCTTCGGATCCGTCTCTGCACTCTCGGTGAACTTGTGGATCGTCGTGAACACCACGCCGCCGCTCGCCCGGTCGAGCAGTTGCCGCAGGTGCTCGCGGCTGTCGGCCTGCACGGGATCCTGCCGCAGCAGCGCCCGGCCCATCGCGAACGTGTCGAAGAGCTGGTCGTCCAGGTCGTTGCGGTCGGTGACGATCACCACCGTCGGATTCGCCATCTCCGCCGCCCGCACGAGCGTGCCGGCGAGCATCAGCATCGTCAGGCTCTTGCCGCTGCCCTGCGTGTGCCAGACCACGCCGCCCTTGCCCGCGGCCTCGTCGTGCTCACGGTCCGGCGTCTTAATCGCGCCGATTACGCTCGCCCGCGCCTTGCGCACCGCGCGGAACTGGTGATACCCCGCCACCTTCTTGACGATGTTCCCCCTCTCGTCCTCCTCGAACGCCACGCACGAGCGCAGGTAGTCCAGCAGGGCGTCGGGATTCAGCAGCTCGCGGATCAGCGCCTCCAGCGTTGGCTCGCCTCCGCTCGCCGGCCGCCACGGCATGAATCGCTGCCGCCCGCTGGTGATGCTGCCCACCCGCGTCAGCAGCCCGTCGCTGGCGACCAGCAGCAGGTTCGGCACGAACAGGTCCGGTGCGATCGTCTTGTACCGCCCGAGCTGATCGATCGCGACATCAAGCATCGCCGCGGTGTTTGCCGGGTCCTTCAGCTCGATCACGACCAGCGGCAGGCCGTTGACGTACAGGATCAGGTCCAGCCGGATCATCTTCCCATTCGCCCCGGAGATCGTGAGCTGGCGGACGACGAGGAAGTCGTTGTTGGCGGGATTGTCGAAGTCGATCAGCCGCGCCCGCGCTCCGCGGGTTTCGCCGGTGACGGCGTCCTTATATTCGACCGGAACGCCGTCGGTCAGTAGGGTGTGAAAGTGGCGGTTGTTTTCGACGAGCGTTGTATGGGGTACATTTCCGATCGACAGTGCCAGAACCCGGCAATCTGCCTCACCCAATTGCGTATTGAATCGCGCGATTGCAGTCGCTAGTCGGGCGGTGAGCGCACCGGTCGACCTGTCGACCGCCTCCGACTCGCCCAAGCCTGAAGAGCCCGCAAGCGTAGCGAATCCCTCTGAAACGAGAGCTTGAATAGCGGCGCTCTCAATGTCGTGCTCTGTGAGGCTACTCATCGCCGGCACCTCCATCACTGCCGAGGATCGCGATTTCGCAACGGGAGAACTCGGGAGCGTGGAGATTGGCTTCAGACGTCAGTTCGAAAGATTCGCCAACGACTTCCAAATGACACTGATCCCCTAACCGCTTCTTGAAAAACGCGATAAGGGTGTGATGCCCCGAGTCGTCATCGCAAGCGTAGAAGTATGGAGACAAATCAAGACAGCGCGACTGAATTTTTGCTAGGATGCGGTCATACGGTCCGACCTTCCCTGACTGCATGACTACCTTCTGCGTATCCGGGTCCAAGTCCAAGTCTCTGACCCGGCGAGCCGTCGAGTGACCGTTCAACGAGTCCACCTCTGCGGACGGCGGGGATCCTGGAGCTATTTTGATGAGGCGAACAAGCTGAGTCTCAGCCAGGAAGAGGCAATCCACCAGCACCTCGTGCAGTATGGGGCGACTCTCTTCGACCAAGCGCGTAGCCTGCGCGTCGGAAAGAGTGCCAAGGTGCGCGAAACCGTTGCGCACCGTATTCAGGCGTCGCAACTCGGCGGGAAGTCCTGGCGGAATCAGATCCGCCAAGACCGATCGGACGCCAGCGGCTCGCCAGCTCTCAACAATTCCTTCGAGGACACCAATCCGGATCGAAAGTCCGCCGCTCCGGAGGTCTTTGTGCTTCAAGGGGCGTTTAGAAGCAGTTTCGATGACCTGCACTGGTGCAGGGACTCTACCGATCGCCACGGCTTCGGCGATAACCATCGCCGCCAGCAAGTTGATCAAGCCCTCCCATGTGTCACGCATGCGTGTCAACCGGCGGGCAGGCTCCCGCAGCCCATGAATAACTTGGTGATAGGGGATTGCCACCGGCGCGGGAAATTGATCGCAGACAGTGTCGTCGTCTTCAGCCCGGAGGAGCGACCGACACTGGGACATCGACTTCTCAGTTACACCGGGCTTGAGCCGAAGAACGTCTGCCGGATGAAACTCGTACTCGCCGACCTTGACAAACCCTCCAAACGTATCCAGGCACCATTGCCGATAACGGTCCGCATCGCGTGTCTCGCGCCACTGGAGTAGAGATTCAGCTGGAGTCGTCGCCTCTATTTCGGCGTGATCTCTTGAATCTGAATTTCTCATGCACGGACCCTTATCGATCCGTTTAGTAGTCGAGGCAGCAGATAGTCTCTCAGCTCCCCGAGCTTACGTGACTGCCGTGCACCTACTTCGATAAGATCGAACAGGCCCTGCGCGAAGCGTTCGAATTCCTGCACTATCACCGGGGTAGGCACGAGAGCGGGAATCGGACGGAACGCACTCTTGCTGATTTCGGGAAACGTCGTCCCACTGGCCCTGGACTTAATTTCATCAAGTGCGGATCGCGTCCAGTGCAGTACATAGTGCGCTGGTAGCGGTCCGTCACAAGCCATCGCGATAAACCCCTGGTTCACTGCGACTGGAACCTTAGCAATGGCTGTGTATCCCACTGGCGCGCGTGAGGACAGGAGCACGGTATTCTCCGGCATGACACCGGAACTGATGCACTCTGCCCCCGCATCTGTGATGCGGCGTTCGGTCCCGAGCAGCACTGGATCCTGCAGACCGGATAGGTCTTTCGGTGTAGCCCAGAAATGCGTACCGTCATCCCAATACTCGGCCACTTTCGTGCTTGGCGTACCTCCACCTTTGACCGTAACGAGTTCGCCGATCGGTCGCACCTCCCATTCCTGCGGCACCGGGCCGATCGGGGAGTCTGTTAGGCAATCGGGGAGGGTGGCGAAGGTAGCGAAAGGCATGCCGGGGAAGCTCGTGGCGCCGGCGGCCTTGGCCTTGACCGGCTCGAAGTCCACGAACCACGCCTTGAATGTCGCCCGCGCCAGCCCTTCCAACGTCCGACCCGTCCGCCGGTTCTGCTCGATCTTGTCGTCTAGGGAATCTAGCAGCGCTGAGATTGCGCGCTGATCCTCGATCGCGGGGACCGGGAGCGTGAAGGCTCTCTGATCACCAAGGCTGACATAGTCGGCAACCATCGCCCCGTGTGTGCGAACCGCATCCAGCTGCGATTGAAAAATTCTGCTTCTCAGGAGGTAGTAGAGAAATGCCGGGCTGATCTGGCCCGGGTTCAGTGATCTCCAGAAACAAACTTGAGGCGCGAAGACGATCCGAGGCTGCCCTTCACGAAGGCGCCCGACGCGACCGACAGTTCCTTTGCTGATGAACGCGACATCTCCCGGTGCGGAGAACTTACCGTTAAGACGGTCTTCGAACATCGGTAGCACGTGATCGACAACATCAGTATTAATCTCACCGTTGTCGCCAATATCTCCTCCCCGAACGAAGGGTGTCCCGTTGACTCCGAGTTCAACATTCCGCACTCGGTAGCCATCGTTCACTGCCAGCAGGCCCGCAGAGATGAGATTTGTGACCTTCATCTCCCGCCATCGCATATGCTGCGCTATCGCCTCCTCATCAATTGTCATGTGTCACCCTACTCAACTGATCACGAACCACTGCTGCCAGCCGTTCGCCATGCGCCAACTGCTCTTCCAATTCCGCCACCAGCCGCGGGTACTTCTCGGCGAACGGCTCGGCGTCCTCTTCCTGCTCTTCCGCGCCGACGTAGCGGCCGGGAGTGAGGACGTGGCCATGCGTGGCGACCTCGGCGATCGTCGCAGGCTTGGCAAAGCCAGGTGTCGCCGCGAACGCCCATTGGCCGTGCTCCCTCTTCTCCCACCAAGCCGGGGCGGGCTCGCCGCGCCAGCGGCGGTAGGCGTAGACGATCCGGCCGACATCGGAGGTGGGCAGCGGGTCTCCGGTGCCGTCGACGATGTGCCCGTCCTTGTCGAGTAGATGCGTACCCGGCACCTGCTCGTTTGTCTCGACCCCGGAGAGCACGCGGAGCACACGGGTCTGCATCGTGCCGAGCTTTCTCGCGTCGATGAAGAGTGTTTCGCCCTTGCGCCCGCCGGGGCGGTTCGGCGCGCCCTTGCGGATGTTCTTGCCGGTCTTGTCGCGGGTGAGGAACCAAAGGCAGACGGGGATGCCGGTGGTGAAGAAGAGCTGTGTGGGCATGGCGACGATGCAGTCGACGAGGTCGGCCTCGACGATCTTGCGCCGGATCTCGCCCTCGCCGCCGGTGTTGCTCGACAAGCTGCCGTTGGCCATCACGAACCCGGCCACGCCGCCGCCCCGACCGTTCGGGTAGGCGAGGTGATGGATGAAGTGCTGGATCCAGGCGTAGTTGGCGTTGCCGACGGGCGGGTCGCCGTAGGTCCAGCGTCTGTCGCCGCGGAGGAGTTGGCCAGACCAGTCGCTGACGTTGAAGGGCGGGTTGGCGAGGACGAAGTCGGCCTTGAGGTCGGGGTGCTGGTCGCGGAGGAACGTGTCGGCCGGCTGCTCGCCGAGGCTGGCCTCGATACTGTGGATGGCGAGGTTCATGTGGGCGAGGCGCCACGTGTTGGGGTTGCTCTCCTGCCCGAAGATGGAGACGTCGGTGCGCCGTCCGCCGTGGGCCTCGACGAACTTCTCCGACTGGACGAACATGCCGCCGCTGCCGCAGGCAGGATCGTAGATGCGGCCCTCGTAGGGTTCCAGCATCTCGACGAGCACACGCACGACACTGCGCGGCGTGTAGAACTCGCCACCCAACTTTCCCTCGGCAGCGGCGAACTTGCCGAGGAAATACTCGTACACCCGGCCGAGCATATCGCGGGCCTTGCCGCGGCTGCCCTTGAAGCCGATGCCGGCGATGAGGTCGATCAGCCCCTTGAGCTTGACCGGCTCGATGCCGCGGCGGGCATAGTCGCGGGGGAGCTTGCCCTTGAGGTTCGCGTTGTCCCGCTCGACGGCGAGGATCGCGTCGTCGATCAGCGTGGCGATGTCAGGGCGGGTGGCCTGGTTCTGGAGGTTCGTCCACCGCGATTCGGGCGGCACCCAGAAGACCCGCTCAGCCGTGTACTCGTCGCGAGATTCGAGCAGGCCGTCGAGTTCTTTGCCCTTGATGCCATCTCTCGTCAGCTCGGCCCGCAGGTCGTCGCGACGGCTTTCGAAGCTGTCCGAGATGTACTTGAGGAACAGCAGGCCCAAGACGACGTTCTTGTATTCCGCGGCGTCGACTTGCCCACGGAGGGCGTCGGCGGCCTTCCAAAGGGTATCGGCGTAGTTCAAGTCGCTGGTCATTGCGTCGTTATTCGCCATCAAAGCTCCCCTTCAGATCCTCGTCAACATGACGACATGGTAGTAGGCACGCCTGCGAGAAGCCAGCGGCCCCCGACCTCGACGATCCTGATCGAGGAGTTGCCCGCCCCAGCGGTCTGCTGCCGCCCCTTCAGGGCTTTAGGAGGTTGGGAGATCGGGTCCCTGGGGCTGACGCCCCAGGCTTTACGCTGTCGCCCCTTTGGGGCTTCAAGAACCTCGCTCAGGAGGCCCTGGCCCCTGGCAACGGCCTGCCCTCCGGCGGAGACGGCCCGCGTCCGTGGCCTCGGAAGGTTCTCGTTAGGACCTGGGCGCGTCTCTACACCCTGCGCCGCAGGTTGGAGAATGGCGCCTTAAAACACATACGCCAACGCAAACGCCACCTGAGCCCCCATCATCATCAGATACATGTGCTTCCACGACGGGTGGTTCTCCGTCGCCGCCAGGGAATCGGGGTCGCGCAGCAACAGGTAGACGGTGTAAGCGCCCCAGACGGTGAAGATGGCTCCGAAGGCGGTGAGGATGTAGGGGTTTCCGGTGAGGATGGGGTGGGTCGGGTTCTGCGGGTCGGGGAGGTAGGCTCCGAGGGGGACGAGGAGCCAGGGGAGGATGAAGAAGGGGCTGATCATCCAGGCGGCTTTGCGGACGCCGTAGAGGAGCGGGAGGGTCTTGCAGCCTCCGGCGCGGTCCCCTTCCATGTCGGCGAAGTCCTTGGTGGAGGCGGCGCCGAGGAGGAAGAGGCCGATCACGCCGCCGATGTACCAGGGCTCGGTGAAGGAGACGTGGGCCACCATTGCCCAGCCGGCGACCTTCAGCAGCACGCCGCGCGGGATGGCGATGGTGAAGTTGGCGAGCATGCCGCGGACCTTCGTCCGCCCGAGCTCCGGCGCCGAGTAGATGAAGGTGAAGAGGAAGCCGGCGAGGTAGATGAAGAAGGTGACGTGCTCGCCGAGCGGCGCGGTCAGCTTCTGGCTCCAGGTGTTGTACGGATACGGCACCACCAGCCAGGTGGGGATCAGCGCCAGCGCGTAGAGGATCCAGGAGAAAACCCAGGCCTCGCGCATCGAGAGGGCGCCGGTGACCAGGGGGCGGTTCGGCTTGTTCAGGCGGTCGATCTCGAGGTCGTAGATCTGATTGATGGCATTCGATCCGGCGTTCATGAAGCTCGCGCAGAGGGAGCCGAGGATCACCGTCAGCACCACGGCCAGGGTGACCTGGCGGGCGGGGTCCGGGTTGTGGATCGAGCCGAAGGCGCAGAACGACCCCGAGACGATGCCGAGGAGCGGCGGCAGCAGGGTGAACGGACGCGCGAGCTGGGAGTACAGGGAGAGCTTGGACGGCTGGGGCACGATCGATAGACCTCAGAGCACCCACCAGGCGAAGGCCGCCGCGACGAGCGCCCCCACCAGAGTGTTCAGGAAATTCAGCGCTTCGTTGTCGAGGAGCTGGCGGCGTTCGAGCGCCGCGCCCACGAGGCTTTCGAAGGTGGTCCCCACGAAGGCGGCGAAGACCACCACGGGGACCCCCTTCCAGGAAAAGAGGCCGAGGGCGAAGCCCAGCGCCGCGATCAGCAGCGAGGCGAAGATCCCGGCGAGCGTCCCCTCGAGCGAGACGGCTCCTTCGGTGCCGCGCGGCACCGGGCGGAAGGTGGTGACGAGATAGGTGCGGCGGCCGAGGAGCTGGCCGATCTCGCTCGACGCGGTGTCCGCCGCGGCGGTGGCGAAGGCGCCCGCGAAGGCGAGGGCGAAGAGCACGGGGTAGGGGGTCATCGCCGCGAAGACGGCGCAGGCGGTCGCCACCCCGGCGTTGGCGAGGGCGTGGCGGGCGCCGCGGCGGCCTTTGTCCTCCTGGGCGAGCTTGGCGGCTTCCTTTTTGCGGTAGCCGAGCTTGGTGGCGGCGCTGCCGATCACGAAGAAGGCCATCAGCAGCAGGTACCCCTGCCAGTCGAGGAAGGCGTAGATCACGAACCCCACCAGGAAGCCGGCGATCACCCCCGAGCGGTTCACCGTCTTGAGGGCGTAGGCCGTGCCGGCGAGCGCCGCGTTCACGGCGACGGCGAGGAGGAGGCGGAGGGGGAGGCCGGGGGCGGCGAGGTACTCCCCCCAGCGCCCCTGGGTGAGCACGAGGCCGAGCAGGAAGAGGCCGGAGAGGAGAGGCACGCCGAGGTTGTCGTCGAGCCCCTGGGGGAGCGATTCGAGGCCGGCGGCGAGGACGGTGGCGGCGAGGGCGGCGGCGAGGGCGAATCCCCAACCGTAGGCCCGCCCCTGCACGGGGGCCGTCCAGACCAGGAGGACGGCGGCGGCCACGGTGCCGCAGAGGACGTAGGCGAGCGTCCCCATCCAGCTCTTGCGGGGGTTCCAGGAGAGCTTCTCGCGGCCGAGCGCCATGCCGGCGACCGAGGCCATGCCGTCGCCGAAAGCGAGGATCCCCCAGGCCGCGGCGGCGACTTCGAGGCGCTGCCAGAAGACGAGGATCAGCAGGAGCACGGTGAACGGATAGAGGACGATGCCGATCGAGGAGCCGGCGTCCACCTCGTGCGCGCGCCAGAGCTTCTTGCCGCCGATCCGCGGCAGCAGGAAGAGGTTGAAGGCGAGCGCCCCGGCGGCGAGGAGCGCCGCCCAGAGGGGGCCGAGGAAGCGGAGGGAGAAGGCGATCAGCCCCACCCCCATGTGGACGACCTTGCGCGCCAGCTCGCCGCGGGTGAGCGCCAAGGCTACGCTCTCCTCATCTGGCCGCTCTCGCGCAGCCAGGCGGTGGTGGCGGCGAGCCCCTCGGCGAACGGGCGGTAGCGGTAGCCGAGCTCCTTCTCCGCCCGGGCCGAGCTGTAGGCCCAGTCGTGGGCGTAGATGTCGACCAGGTCCGGCGTGAGCTGCGGCGTGGTGCCGCGCAGCTGCGACCACGCCTTCTGGGCGGCGCCGGCCGTCTTGGCGAGCCAGTCCGGGAAGCGGAGGGTGGGGATCTTGGCGCCGGTCGTCTTCCCCACCAGCGAGTAGAACTCTCCGAGCGTCAGGTTCTCCCCCGCCAGCATGTAGCGGCCGGTCTGGGGGGCTTCGAGGGCGAGGGCGACGCCGCGGGCGACGTCGTCGACGTAGACGTAGTTCCAGCGGTGGTCGGGGGTGCCGATCAGCCCCGGCAGGCGGCCGTGGACGAGGTCGAGGATGTGGCGCACGATGATGTTCCCCTCGGTCATCTCGCCGGGGCCGTAGATCACCCCGGGGTAGACCACGGAGAGCGGCGCGCCGGCGGCGATCGCCTTCCGCGCCAGGCGGTCCGAGAGGGTCTTGGTGCGCTCGTAGTCGTTGATGAAGCGGCGGTCGCGCGGCTCGGCCGACTCGTCGAGGACCGTGCCGTCGGTGGGGCCGAGGGCCATGAAGCTCGAGACGTAGAGCATCCGTTCGACGCTCCCCGCCGCCTCGGCCGCGGCGAGGACGTTCTCGAGGCCGCCGACGTTGATGCGGTCGAACTGCGCCCGGGGGGCGAGGATCTTGACCAGCGCCGCGGCGTGGAGCACGGCGTCGCAGCCGGCCATCGCCTTCGCCAGGCCGATGCGGTCGGTGACGTCCCCCTCGGCGAACTCGACGTTGGCCGGAAAGCGCTCGCGGGAGGAGCCGCGGCGGACGAGGAGGCGGAGGTCGTGCCGCGCCGCGAGGTCGCGAACGACGGCGCGGCCGAGGAAACCGGTGCCGCCGGTGACGAGGATCTTGCTCAATCGGAGCCTCGCTTTCTAGAGTCCAAACTCGTTCCAGAGGTCGGCCAGGGCGTCGTCCAGGGTCCGCCGTGGCTGCCAGCCGAGGGCGCGCAGGCGGCCGGCGTCGCCGGAGAGGCAGGGGATGTCGAACGGCCGGGGGGGATAGGCCCCCTCGTGGACCTCCGGATGGACCCCCGCCACGGCGCAGAGGCGGGCGAGGGCGTTGCGCATCGGGACGGCGTGGCCGGACGCCAGATTATAGACGCTCCCCCGCTCCCCCTTTTCGGCGAGGAGACGGTAGGCGGCGGCGCCGTCGTCGACGTGGACGAAGTCGCGCGCCGTCGAGAGGTCGCCGACGTCGAGCGCCTGACGCTCGCCGCGCTGGATCTCGGCGAGCTGGGCGGCCCAGGAGGCGAGCGAGAACTTCGGGCTCTGCCCGGGACCCACGAGATTGAACGAGCGGCAGATGATCGCTCCCTTGTCTCCCTGGCCCAGCGCGATCCGCTCGGCCGCCGCCTTGGTGAGGGCGTAGGGGGTCTGCGGGGCGACGGGGCGGGACTCGGGGATCGGCTGCTCGGCGGCGGGGACGCGGCCGTAGACGTCGGCGCTCGAGGCGATCACCACCGGCGGATCGCCCGCGGCGGCGGCGGCGGCGACCACGTTCTCGGTCCCCGCGACGTTGACCCGGAAGTAGTCGGGCATCTTCTCCCACTGCCAGGAGTCGCCGATGTGGGAGAGCCCGGCGAGGTGGACGACGGCGTCGGGGGCGGCCGTGCGGATCGCCCGCTCGAGGGCGGCGCGGTCCTGGAGGTCCGCCTCGAAGAGGTCGGCTCCCTCGAGAGCCGGCTTGGCGTCCACCCAGGTACCGCTCACCCGGTCCCCCTGCGCGAGGAGGTGCCGGGCGAGCCGCGAACCCACGAAGCCGCCGATGCCGGTGACGAGAATACGCATCTAGATATGCATCAGTAGGCGCGCTTGCGGTGGACCAGCCTCTGGCGCCAGTAGTCGAGCAGGTCGCTGACCGTCTGCGCGAAGGGGATCTGCGGCTCCCAGCCGGTGTCGGCGCGGAACTTCGAGCTGTCGCCGATCAGGATCTCGACGTCCGAGGGGCGCAGGCGGTCGGGGTCGACCTCGATCTTCACCTCGACCTTGGAGTGGGAGAGGACGAGGTTCAGCATGTCGCGGATGGTGATGCCGTGGCCGGTCGCGATGTTGTAGACCTCGCCGGGCTTCGCCTTGGTGACCGCCAGCCAGTAGGCGCGCACCATGTCGCGCACGTCGGTGAAGTCGCGGATGGCGTCGATGTTCCCCACCCGGATGACCGGCGGCTGCATCCCCGCCTCGATCGCCGCCACCTGGCTGCAGAAGTTCGAGGTGACGAAGACCTGGCCGCGCCGCGGGCCGGTGTGATTGAAGCCGCGGGTGCGGATCGCCTTGATGCCGTAGCTCTGGAAGTACTGGTAGCCGAGGTAGTCCTGGGCGACCTTGGAGACAGCGTAGGGGGAGAGCGGGCGCAGCGGGTTCTCCTCCTTGATCGGCGTCTCGTGGGGGAGGACCAGCCCGTACTCCTCGGAGGAGCAGGCGATCTGCACCACCGGGTCGAGCTTGAGGGCGCGGATCGCCTCGAACAGGTTGGTCTGCCCGGTGACGTTGGTCACGATGGTGTCGTTCGGGGCGTTCCAGCTCGCCGGCACGAAGCTCTGCGCGGCGAGGTGGAAGATGTAGTCCGGGCGCGTGATCTCGAGCGCGCGGTGCATCGAGGTGTAGTCGCGCAGGTCGGCCTCGACCAGCTTGATCTGCTCGTCGAGGTGCTCCACGTTGTCCATGCGGCTGCGCCAGCGGAAGGTGCCGTAGACCTCCACGTCCTTGTGCTCCGCGAGCAGATATTCCGCCAGGTGGGAGCCGGCGAAACCGGTGATGCCGGTGATCAGTGCCCTCATTCGTGATTCCTCTCTTTCCGCTTGTCTCGCAGATCGGCCAGCGTCTCGACCAGGCCCCACTCCCAGGATTCCACGCGCCGGCCGGCGAGTTGCTCGAAGCGCCCGACGTCCAGCACCGAGTAGGCGGGACGGGGCGCGGGACGGGTGAATTCGGCGGTCGTGACCGGCACCACCGGGGCGTCAGGCTGCCACAGGCGGGCGATCGCGACGGCGAAAGCGTACCAGGAGACCGCCTCCCGGTTGCGATAGTGCACGATTCCCGTGGCCCCGAGCGCCGCCAGGTCGAGCAGCGCGCGGGCCAGGAAGCCGGTGTAGGTGGGGCACCCCACCTGGTCGGAAACCACGCGGAGAGGCAGCCGGCCGGCCTCGATCAGGGCGACCATGGTGGCCACGAAGTTGGGGCCGCCGGGGCCGAACAGCCAGCTGGTGCGCACCACCAGGGCGCGCTCGGCGGCCGCGGATTCCAGGACGCGCGACTCGCCGGCGAGCTTGCTCCGGCCGTAGACCGAGAGCGGGCCGGTCGGGGCGTCCTCGGCGTAAGGCGAGGTGCCATCCCCCGGGAAGACGTAGTCGGTCGAGACGTGGACCAGCCGCGCGCCGGCGGCTCGCGCGAGCGTCGCGGCGTGCGCCGCTCCCCCCTCGTTGATCGCGAAGGCGCTCGGAGCGTCCGTCTCGCAGGCGTCGACCTTGGTGTGCGCGGCGCAGTTGACCACCACCTCGGGGCGGAAGGCGTCGGCCCAGCCGAGCAGGCGGGCACGGTCGGTCACGTCCCCCTGGCTCCGCGCCAGGCCGAGGGCGGCCCAGCCGCGGGAGCGCGCTTCCCTCACGACCCGCTGGCCGAGCATGCCGGTGCCGCCCAGGACCAGGCACCGCATCTAGGTGATCCCGACCTCCGAGTTGTCGCCGAGCATGAAGCGGTAGGCCTTGGGTTTGAAGTCGGTCTTGACGATCCGCACGTTGCGGCCGATCAGCGAGCCGTCGATGCGCAGCGGGATGTCGCGGATCTCGGAGTCGGCGAGGACGATCGAGTTCTCCATCTCGCAGCGCACCAGGGTGCAGCGCTCGCCGATCGAGGTGTAGGGGCCGACGAAGGCGTGCTCGAGGCGGGCGCCGTCGCCGATCACCACCGGCCCGCGGACCAGCGAGTCGATCAGCACGACCCCCTCGCCGAGCTCGACGCGCCCCTCGATGCGGCTCCCCTCGCCGACCTCGCGGAGGTTGGCGCGGCCGGTCATCTCGAGCCCCTCGAGGACGATGCGGTTGGCCTCCAGCATGTCGTCGAGCTTGCCGGTGTCCTTCCACCAGCCGCGCACGATGTGCGGGTGGACGTCGAGGCCGCGGTCGATCAGGTCCTGGATGGCGTCGGTGATCTCGAGCTCGCCGCGGGCCGAGGGCTGGATGCGGTTCACCGACTCGAAGATGGTGGCGTCGAACATGTAGACGCCGACGAGGGCCAGGTTGCTCTTCGGCTCCTTCGGCTTCTCGACCAGGCGGCGGACCTTCCCCTCGGGGGTGAGCTCGGCGACCCCGAACTGCTCGGGGTTGGGGACCTCGGCGAGCAGGATCTCGGAGTTGCAGCCGAGGCGCTGGAACTCGTCGACCAGCCCGGCGATGCCGCCGGCGATCAGGTTGTCGCCGAGGTACATGACGAACGGCGAGCCGGCGAGGAACTCCTCGGCGATGCGCACCGCGTGGGCGAGGCCGAGCGGCGCCTCCTGGGGGATGTAGGTGACGCGGGCGCCGAAGCGCGCGCCGTCGCCGACCGCGGCGCGGATCTCGCTGCCGGTCTCGCCGACGATGATGCCGATCTCGGTGATACCGGCGGCGACGATCGACTCGATGGCATAGAAGAGCACCGGCTTGTTGGCCACCGGCACCAGCTGCTTGGCGGAGGTGTAGGTGAGCGGGCGCAGCCGCGTCCCCTTGCCTCCCGAAAGGATCAGGCCCTTCATTCTGGATCAGTCTCCGACGTTCCCGGCGGAACGGTCAGGGCGGTACGGTCGAGCTGCGGCTGTTCAGGTCGAGGAACGTGCCGACGTTCTTGAGCGAGAGGGTGAAACGGATCTCGCGGTCGCTGGCGATCTGGCCGGCGACGACGCCGGCCGCGGTCCCGGTCCGGAAGTCGCGGAACTCGAGGTGGAGCGAGTAGCACTGCGAGGTGTAGTCGAGCGCGATCTGGTCGTTCTGCAGGAACTTCTGCTGCACGTCGTAGCTGATCAGCCCCTGCAGGCGGAGGTTCCACCAGGGGAGCGCGAGGACTCCCGAGAGGCGCACCTGGTTCCCCTGCGCGATCTGCCGCTCGGTCTGGTACTGGGTGAACCACGTGGCGCCGAGGTTGTTGGCGGCGCCGAAGCCGTAGTTGCCGGTGAAGCTCGTCGAGGCGATCCCGCGGAACAGGGTGTTGTAGGTGACCATGGTGGTCAGGCCGATCTTCTGGGTCGGGTTGAAGCGCAGCAGCGACTGGATCGGGCCGGCGGTGGTGACCACCGTGCCGTCCGCCGAGGTCTGCAGGGGCTGCGTCTTGTCGAGGCTGTAGTTGCGGGCGACCTCGAAGAAGAGGATCTCGCGGGCGACGCCGTCCTCGGTGTCCGGCTTGCCGAGCAGGCGGTTGTCGAGCGCGACCCGCCCGACGCTGCCGGCCGACTGGGTGTCGACGTCGTCGAAGATCGGGATCTCCGGGTTGTCCTGGGCGAGGTTGCCCCCCTGGTAGGTGTAGGAGAAGCGCGGCTCGATGATGTGCTTGAACTTGCCGAGGTCGCCCAGCTTCCAGTTGAAGATCTTCGAGAACGACGGCCCGACGATCTGCGCGCTGGCGAACGGGAAGGTGCGGGTCTCGGCGTTGCCGGTGAAGGCCGACTGGTTGGCGTTCAGGGTGTCGCCGTACCAGGTCAGCCGCTCCCCCCCGAAAACGAGACGTCGAGCCAGGGGAAGGTGCGCACCGGCAGCGTCACCTGCGGGAAGAGGTCGAAGCGCGAGTAGGCGCCGCTGTAGCTCCCCGCGGTCCCCGGCGTCACCGACCGCGGCTGCTCGACGTCGAGATAGTCGACCGAGGAGTCCATCTCGAGGTAGAACGGCGTCTTGCCGATCTGCGTCGAGCGCAGGCTGTACTTGAGCTCGGGGAGCTTCCGCTGCTGGAGGATGTTCCCCTGCAGGTCGAGGAGGACCTTGCGGTTGTCGAGCAGCAGGTTGACCAGGTTCGGTCCCCAGTTGCCGGTGACGAAGGCGCGGCTGTCGATGAAGCGCAGCGTGTTGGTGTCGAAGTCGCGCTCGAAATCGCGGAAGAAGTTGAAGTCCGAGTAGTCCTGGTACTGCACGACGGCGCGCATCCCGTAGGGGAGGTCCTCGGTCGTGTGGTTGACCTGCAGCTTCCAGCGCCACGCCTTGGTCTCGGGGTCGTAGACGTAGTAGCCGAGCACGTCCCCCTTGGTCCCCTGGGTCGGCGCGTAGCGGAACTCGTCGCCGACCCCGAGGTACCCCTTGGAGTAGGTGTCGAGGTGGAAGGTGGTGTCGTAGCTGCGTCCCAGCGTCTGGAAGTAGCCGATGCCGAGCTCGGCGCCGCGCCGTTGCGAGTAGCCGATGGTGGGGATCAGGAACCCCGAGCTGCGCTCGGTGCGCACCGGCCAGAGGATGAACGGGCTGTAGAGGATGGGGAGCTTCTTGACCAGCATCGAGGTGTTGTGCGCGTGCGCGTAGCCGTTGACCTCGATCTCCGCCCGCGCCACCCGGAAGCTCCAGTCGGGGACCGGCTGGCTGCACGAGGTGAAGACGCCGTTGTGGATGACGTAGGTGTCCGGACCCGTCTTGTCGACCTCCTCGCCGCGGAAGTAGTAGTCGGGGGCCACCTGGCCGCTCGCGTGCTTGACGGTGCCGGTCTTGGTCTCGAGATTGAAGACCAGCGAGTCGCCGGAGAGCCGCCGCGGCCCCTGGTCGAGGATGACGTTGCCGAGGGCGACGACCTCCTTGGTCGTCAGGTCGATCTCGGCCGAGTCCGCCTTGAGGTCGAGGTCCTGGTACTTGAGCTGGACGTCGCCGGAGAGGACGGCGTAGTCCTCACGCTTGTATTCGAGGTTGGCGGCGCTGCCGGCGGCGCTGCCGCTGCCGGGCCCCCCCTTGCTGGTGGTGAACTTGAGCTGGAAGTCGAGCCGTCCGGGACCCGCGCCGGGAGGGCCCGCCGGAACGGCCGGAGCCGCCGGCGGTGCGGCGGCGGGAGCGGCGGGGGTTGTCGGCGGCGTGGCGCCGGGGGCCGTGGCGTTGGGGTTGGTGGTCCCCGCGGTGCCGGTGGCGCTGGCCGCCCCGCTGCCGCTCGTCCCCTGCGCGCCGGGAGGGGGAGTGGTCCCTGCCGGCGTCGCGGGGTTAGGGGCGGCGGGGATGCCCATCGCCGGCGCTCCGGGGAGCGGCTCGGGGACCGACTGCTGCGCCGCCGCCGGCACGGCCAGGCAGCACGACAACAGCAGGGCCGGGGCGGTGAGGTTTTTTCCGAGCATGAGAACGGCGGCTAGTCTAACCGCTCGACGATCATCGCGGTAGCCTCGCCGCCGCCGATGCAGATCGCGGCGCAGCCGAGACGGGCGCCGCGCTCCCTGAGCGCGTGCAGGAGAGTGACCAGGATGCGGGCGCCGGAGGCGCCGATCGGATGCCCCAGCGAGACCGCGCCGCCGCGCAGATTGACCCGATCGGCGGAGAGCTCGAGGTCGTGGAGGAAGGCCATCGCCACCACCGCGAAGGCCTCGTTGACCTCCCAGAGGTCGATGTCCGAGGTCTTGAGGCCGGCGCGGTCGAGCGCCCGGCGGACGGCCGCGGCCGGGGCGGTGGTGAACCACTCCGGCTTCTGGGCGAACGAGGCATGGGCGACGATGCGGGCGAGCGGCTTGGCCCCCCGGCGGGCGGCCTCGGCGGCGGTGGTCAGCACCAGGGCGGCGGCGCCGTCGTTGATCTTGCTCGCGTTCCCCGCGGTCACCGTGCCGCCGTCCTTCTGGAAGGCGGGGCGCAGGCTCGCGATCTTGGCGAGGTCGACCTTGAACGGCTCCTCGTCGCGGTCGACCGTCGTCTCCCCCTTCTTGCCGGGGACCTGGACGGGGACGATCTCCTCGGCGAACAGCCCCTTCTCGGTCGCCTCGCGCGAGCGCCGGTAGCTCTCCAGCGAGTAGGCGTCCTGCTCGGCGCGGCCGAGCTTGTACTCGGCGGCGCAGAGCTCGGCGCAGTTCCCCATGTGGACGTCGCCGTAGGGGTCCCAGAGGCCGTCGTGGACCATCGAGTCGATCAGCTTGCCGTGGCCGAGGCGGAGGCCGTCGCGCACGCCGGGGGCGAGGTAGGGGGCCTGGCTCATGCTCTCCATGCCGCCGGCCGCCACCAGCTTGAAGTCGCCGCAGCGCAGGTCGTTGGCGGCGATCATCACCGCCCGCATCCCCGAGCCGCAGACCTTGTTCAGGGTGACGGCGCCGGTCGACACCGGGCAGCCGGCGGCGAGCGCCGCCTGGCGGGCCGGGGCCTGCCCTTGCCCCGCGGTGAGCACGCACCCCATGTTGACCTGTTCGATCTCTTCGGGGGTGACCCCCGCCCGCTCGACGGCGGCGGCGATGGCGCGCGCCCCGAGGGCGGGCGCGGAAAGACCTGCAAGCGCGCCCTGGAACACCCCGATCGGGGTGCGCACCGCGCTCAAGAATACGACGTCGTCCATGACCTTCTCCTGGTATGCAGCTTGGGGGGATTGCCGTCCGCGCAGGCGGCCGGCGGCCCGGGCCGTCGAGCCTAGCACAACGACAACGGTTACAATGCCGCCCGGATGGACTCCGCCATGCGCGCTCTGGGGATCGATTTCGGCGAACGGCGGATCGGGCTCGCGATCTCGGACCCGGAGGGGCGGGTGGCCGTTCCGCTGGTCACCCTCGAGCGGCGCAGCGACCGCTCGGCACTGGCGCAGATCGCCGCCATCGCCCGCGAGCAGGGGGTCGGCCGGCTGTTCCTCGGCGAGCCGGTGGATCTCTTCGGCAACCGGGGCCCGGTGGCCGAGCGGGTCCGCCGCTTCGGCGAGAAGCTGGCCGAGCGGACCGGCCTGCCGGTCGAGCTGGTGGACGAGGCGCTGACCAGCGTCGAGGCGGCGCGGCGGCTGCGCCAGGCCGGGGTCGACGTCCGGCGCGAGCCGGGGAAGGTCGACGCGATGGCGGCGCAGATCCTGCTCCAGGACGTCCTCGACCGGCCGGTCCGGAAGCCCTAGGCATCACGTTTCAAATCGCGGGACCAGGCAAGGAGGCGCGGGTGGCACGAGGCAAGACGGGGGCGCGCGGCGGCAGGCGGAACGGCGGGTTGAGGAGGCTCGGGCTGTTCCTCCTCCTGCTCATTCTCGTGGCGGCGGGCTGGATCGCCTGGTCCACCTGGAACCTCCAGCGCCCCTACAAGGGATACCCGGAGGCCGAGCGGCTGGTCACCGTGACGCCGGGGAGCGGCGCCGGCAAGGTCCTCGGCCTCCTCGAGCGCCAGGGGGTGCTCGAGAACGGCAGGCTGGCGCGCCTCTACCTCCTGGCCAAGGGGAGCCCCCGGCTGCAGGCCGGGACCTACCGCTTCCACGGCCTGATGAGCACGCCGCAGGTGCTCGGCATGCTGGTGCGCGGGCAGACCGTCTCGCGCTTCGTGACGATCATCGAAGGGCTGACCGCCGGGGAGATCGCGGACCAGCTCGCGCGGGGGAAGTTCGGGCGCCGCGACGCCTTCCTGGCGGCGATGCGGTCGCCGCGGCTGATCGCCGACCTCGATCCCGACGCCCCGGACCTCGAGGGGTACCTCTTCCCCGAGACCTACAACTTCGCCGCCGGCACCAGCGAGGCGGAGATCGTGGGCACCCTGGTCAAGACCTTCCGCCGGCGCTTCGAGCGCGACGTCCGCCCGGCGCTGGCGCGCGGGCCGGCCGGGCGCGGCGTGCGGCAGGTGGTGACGCTGGCGAGCATCGTCGAGAAAGAGGCGAAGATGCCGAACGAGCGGCCGCTGATCGCCGCCGTCTACCAGAACCGGCTCGACCGCAAGATCGGCCTCGCCGCCGATCCCACCATCATCTTCGCCCTCAAGCGGCTCGGACGCTGGAACGGCAACCTCCGCAAGGACGACCTGCGGATGGACTCCCCCTACAATACCTACCGTTTCGCCGGCCTGCCGCCGGGCCCCATCTGCTCCCCCGGCCTCGCCAGCCTGGTCGCCGCCGCGGCGCCGGCCGACGTCCCCTACCTCTACTTCGTGGGGCGCAACGACGGCACCCACGTGTTCGCCCGGACGCTCGAGGAGCACAACCGGAACGTCGAGATCTGGCAGAAGAAATACTGGCGCGACCGCTGGGCCGCCGAGCGCCGCGGCCGGTAAGTCCGGCCACCGGGGGCCTCGTTGGCCCGCGCAGCCGACTGGCAGCGAGCGAAGCGAGCGGAGCCCGAAGGAGGCGAGCAGGGCCAACGAGGACGCCAGTGGCCGGACGGCCTCGATTGACAGTTCCCCAGCGCTGGTGTATTCAAGCGTCAGGAACGACTCCATCAGCTTTGAGGCGCCACCCTTCACGCCGAGGGGCGCGCGGGCGTGGCGACGGCACCCCGTTCCGCAAGGAGATCTCGGATGAACATCCCGGAGGAGTTTGGCAAGTATCTGCTGCTCAAGAAGCTGACCGAGGACTCGCTCGGCGAGACCTTCCGTGCCGGCCGGGTGGGCCGTGAAGGGATGATGGAGCAGGTGGTCCTGCTCCGTGTCTTCAACGGCAAGGGGATCGACGGCGAGAAGCTGTGGGCGAAGGTCGCCGGGCGCGGCGGCGTCCAGGAGATCCTGCGCAGCCCGAACATCGGCAGCGGCGTCGACCTCGGCCGGGTGCGTAGCTTCCCCTACGCCGCGTACGACTACATCTCGGGGAAGAGCCTGGCGACCGTCTTCGCCCAGTCCGCCAAGCAGCGCTCCCCCGTCCCCACCGACCATGCCCTGCTGATCGCCGAGCGCCTCTCGCTCGCCTTGACCGCGGCCTACGAGAGCCGCTTCCAGGACGAGCGGGTGCTGCACGGCTTCGTGGTGCCGCACCTGGTGATGATCTCGAACGAGGGGGAGACCCGCGTGCTCGGCTTCGAGGTGGCGCCGGGCCTCCGCGAGCTCGCCGCGAGCGGCTGGCAGGACCCCGCGCTCGCCCCGTACCTGTCGCCCGAGGTCCTCGCCGGCGCGCCGCTCGCGAAATCGGACGACGTCTACTCGCTGGGCGCCATCCTCTACGAGCTGCTGACCGGCGAGCGCCTCCCCGCCGCCTCTGCGATGTCGGGGGAGGGGTACTCCGCGCTGATCGACGGGGTGACCCTGCCGAACGAGGGGACCCCCCTGCCGGCGCCGGTCGCGGCGCTGCTCAAGAAGAGCCTGGTCCCCCGCGAGGGGCGGATCGCCGACACGGCGACCTGGCACAAGACGCTGTCGAAGCTGATGATCGACGGCAGCTTCAGCCCGACCACCTTCAACCTCGCCTTCTTCATGCACAACCTCTTCCGCGAGGAGATCGAGCGGGAGAGCCAGGAGATGGCGGCCGAGAAGAAGCTCGAGCTCACCCCCCGCCCGGTCCCGCCGGCCGCCGTCGCCGCGGCGCCTGTCGCGGCCGCGGCGGTGGCCGCCCACGACATGCGGGAGTCGACCGGCGTCCGCCAGGTCACCCTGGCGGGAACCCCGGCGCCGGCGCCCGCCGAGGGGGGCTCGAAGAAGGGGCTGTGGATCGGCCTCGCCGCGGTCGCCGTGCTCCTCCTCGCCGGCGGCGGCTGGTTCCTGTTCGGGCGCTCCGCGGACACCCAGAGCGCCGCCCTCCACCCGGCGGCGGCGCCGGTGGCGCCCCCGCTCCCCGCCGGCGCGGTTGCCGCCCCTGGGGCCGCGGGCACGACGGCCGCGCCCACCCCCGAGGAGCTCCAGGCGCAGATCCAGAAGATGTTCGAGGCGCGCAGCAAGGAGATGGAGGACAAGCTCAAGGGGCAGTACGACGACCGCATCAAGCAGCTCCAGCAGCAGCTCGCCGACAGCAAGAAGGGACCGCAGCCGGAGAAGGGCGGATCCCGTCTGGAGAAGGTCGCGGAGAAGGCGGAGCCGGCTCCGCCGCCGGTCGAGACGCGCACCGCCGTGAAGCCCGAGCCGGCCGCTCCGCCGCCGCAGGTCGCGGTGCCGCAGCCCAGCGCGCCGGCGCCGTCGTCCGCGGCGGTCGAGAAGCCGGCCGCTCCCGCCCCGTCTCCGGTCCCGCAGCCGGCCGCCGGGAAGTCCCAGGTGCAGGTGGGGGACCTGGTCCAGCCGGGCCCCGGCGTGGTCGCCCCCAAGCTGACCTCCAAGCTCGACCCCCGCTACCCGGTGGCGGCGCAGCGCCTGAACCGCGCGGCGCAGGTCGACATCAAGGTGCTGGTCGACGAGCACGGCCGGGTCCTCGACGCCGACCGCATCGGCGCCAAGGCCGGCTTCGGCTTCGACGAGGCGGCGATCGACGCCGCCCGCCGGGCCGTCTTCGCCCCCCCCACCCGCGACGGCGTGCGGGTCAAGATGTGGACCACTTTGCGGGTGAATTTCAAGGCGATGTAGGGGGACTCAGGAAGACTGGCCCAGCGGAAATCGAGAACCCATCGATCCCGGGAGCCTTTTTCCTCCCCCGTACTCGGGGGAGGCTAGGAGGGGGCGTTCCGGAGTCCGGCACGCTTCCTTGGTCGGAGCGCTGCGAACCCCCTCCCGACCTCCCCCGAGTACGGGGGAGGAGAAAAGCTCCCTGCGAGATAGGTTGTCGGCGTCCGTTCCCTCGCCGGGCGGAGGGCGATCGGCGGGAACAAAAGGCACCTTTCGCAGGGTGCCTTTTTTCTTGCCGCGTGAAGGGAGGCGGAGATGCTTAGAGGTCGGCCGCCTTGAGGCTGGCGACCAGCTTCTGGATGCAGGGCTTCATCACCTTGTCGAACATCCGCTCGTCGTCGACGCCGCCGCCGTAGCCGAAGACGGAGACCTTGACGCTGGTCTCCTCCTGGCTGGCCTCGTCGGCCCAGGCGATCTCGCCCGTGCTGGTGTCGATCAGGCGGGCGTTCAGCGCCGCCACGAACTTCTTCTTCCCCGCGAACACGCCACCGCCGCCGCCGCCGACATTGGTGTTGCCGTATTCGGTGACGGCGCCGGTCAGCAGGTAGTTGACGCCGAGCAGCTTGCCGACGCGGATGGCGGTCGACGGATCGACGTCGCCCGAGAGGGTGAGCCCCTTCTCCTTCATCAGGGCTTCGAGCTGCTCGCGCTCGACGACGCGGAACTTGCCGCTCTTGACCAGCTCGGTGACGAAGACGTCCTGGGCGGCGGTGGCGCCGCCGTGGAACCACCACTGATTGTCCGCCTTGTTCTTGAGCTCGAGGACGGCGATGCGGGGCTTGGTGCTGGCGCCCCCCTTGCCGGCCGCCCGGGTGAGGCCCGGCGCCGCGACGATCGCGAGCAGCAGGGCCGAGCCGATGACGAGAGATGAAACGCGCTTCATGGTCAAGCCTCCTTGGGAATCTGAATCTGAGATCCCGATTTTACCCCGGAAGCCGGCTTTTCCTTCAATCGGGGCCTCCGGGCCGTGCCTGGCTCGAACCTGCTCGCCTCCTTCGGGCTCCGCTCCTTCGTCGCTGCCAGTCGGCTGCGCGGTTCGAGCCAGGGCACGGCCCTGCGTCACGGCTGGAGGTCCTGCGCGTCGACCACGCAGAGCGCCGTCATGTTCACGATGTCGCTCACCTCGAGGCCGTTCTGGAGGACGTGCACCGGCTTCGCCATGCCGAGCAGGACGGGCCCGATCGACTCCGCCCCGGCCAGGCGCCAGATCAGCTTGTAGGCGATGTTCGCCGACTGCAGCTCGGGGAAGATGAGGACGTTCGCCGGCTGCTTCAGGCGGCTCCAGGAGTACCCCTCCTGGAGGATCTGCTCGAAGACGGCGGTGTCGGCCTGCATCTCGCCGTCGATCTCCAGCTCGGGCTCGAGGCGGGTGACGATCTCGACCGCGCGCCGCACCTTGCGCGCCGCCGGGTGGTTGTTCGAGCCGAAGTTCGAGAACGAGAGCATGGCGACCCGCGGCACGATCCCGAAGCGGCGCGCGAAGCCGACGGTGAGCAGGGCGATCTCCGCCAGCTCCTCGGGATTGGGGTCGATGTTCACCGTGGTGTCGGCGAGGAAGAAGAGGCGGTCCTGGAGGATCAGGACGTAGGCGCCGGAGACCCGGCGGACGCCGCTGCGGGTGCCGACAATCTGAAGGGCCGGGCGGATCGTCTCGGGGTACGACTGGGTGAGGCCGGAGATCAGGCCGTCGGCGTCCCCCCGCTCGACCATCATGGTGCCGAAGTAGTTGCGCTGGCGCATCCGCTTCCTGGCCTCGACCAGGGTCATCCCGTCGCGCTGGCGCATCTCGTTGAGATGGACGGCATAGGGCTCGAAGAGCTCCGAGCTCTCGTTGTGGATGATGGTCAGCTTCTCCTCGGGGAGGTCGAGGGCGCGCAGGCGGTCGAGGATCACCTCGCGGCGGGCGAGCAGGATCGGGTGGGCGATCCCCTCGTCGACCAGGATCTTCGCGGCGCGCAGGATCTGCTCGTGCTCCCCCTCGGGGAAGACCACCCGCCGCGGCGAGCGGCGGGCCTGGTCGATGATCCCCCGCATCAGCTCGAGCCGGCGGGAGATCAGCGTCTCGAGCCGCCGCTGGTAGGCGGCGAAGTCGGCGATCGGCGTCCGCGCCACCCCGCTCTCCATCGCCGCCCGCGCCACCGCCGGCGGCACGCGCAGCAGGACGCGGTAGTCGAACGGCTTGGGGATCAGGTAGTCGCGGCCGAAGCGGAGCGATTCGAGGCCGTAGGCGCGCAGCACCCCGTCCGGCACGTCCTCGCGGGCGAGCCCGGCGAGCGCCTTGACGGCGGCGAGCTTCATCGCGTCGTTGATGTCGGTCGCGCGGACGTCGAGGGCGCCGCGGAAGAGGAACGGGAAGCCGAGGACGTTGTTGACCTGGTTCGGATAGTCCGAGCGCCCGGTGGCGACGATGGCGTCCTCGCGCGCCGCGCGCACGTCCTCGTAGCTGATCTCGGGGTCGGGGTTGGCGAGCGCGAAGACGATCGGGTCGCGGGCCATGCCGCGCACCATCTCCTGGCTGACCACGCCGCCGACCGAGAGGCCGATGAAGACGTCGGCGCCGACCAGCGCCTCGGCGAGCGTGCGCGCCGGGGTGTCGACGGCGAACGCCCCCTTGTAGGGGTCGAGGTCCTCCGTCCGCCCCACGTAGAGCACGCCGGTCTTGTCGCAGAGGGTGACGTTCTCCCGCCGCGCGCCGAGGTCGATGTAGAGCTGGGCGCAGGCGAGGGCCGCGGCGCCGGCGCCGGAGAAGACGATCTTCGCCTCGTCGAGCCGCTTGCCGGCCACCGCCAGGGCATTGAGCAGGGCGGCGCCGGAGATGATCGCCGTGCCGTGCTGGTCGTCGTGGAAGACCGGGATGTTCATCTCGGCCTTCAGCCGGCGCTCGATCTCGAAGCACTCGGGGGCGCGGATGTCCTCGAGGTTGATGCCGCCGAAGGTCGGCTCGAGGAGCTTGACGGCGCGGATGAACTCCTCCGGGTCGGTGGTGGCGAGCTCGAGGTCGAAGACGTCGACGTCGGCGAAGCGCTTGAAGAGGACCCCCTTCCCCTCCATCACCGGCTTGCCGGCGAGGGCGCCGATGTTCCCCAGCCCGAGGACCGCGGTGCCGTTGCTGATCACCCCCACCAGGTTCCCCTTCGCCGTGTACTCGTAGGCGAGGAGGGGGTCGCGGGCGATCTCGAGGCAGGGCTCGGCCACCCCGGGGCTGTAGGCGAGCGCGAGGTCGCGCTGGCTGGCGGTCGGCTTGGTGGGGACGACCTGGATCTTCCCCTTGCGCCCCCGGGAGTGGTAGTCGAGAGCGTCCTCACGGTTGATCTTCTTCATCGCGGCTGCCGATCTTACTCCATCGCCGAAAACGGTAAGCTCAAAGGATGATCGTCACCTCCGAAGGCTCCCGGCTGCGGCTCGTCACCCAGTCCGACCACGCCCACCTCGCCGGCGAGCTCCTCTCGCTCTGGCACGCCGACGGCCTCCCCGGTCACCCGCGGCGCGCCGATCTCCTGTTCGCCGCCCGCGAGCACGACAACGGCTGGCGCGAGGCCGACGCCGCCCCGCGCTGGGACGCGGAGCGCGCGCGACCCTACGACTTCATCACCCTGCCGGCCCGCGACCGCATCGAGCTCTGGGAGCGCGGCGTCTGCCGCTTCGCCGCCGCGCGCCCGTACGCGGCGCTGCTGATCGCCCGCCACGCCCTGCAGCTCTTCCGCGGGCGCCGCGGCGAGCGCGGCGAGGAGGGGTGGGACCCGTTCCTCGACTTCCTGGAGGACTTCGCGCGCGGCCTGCTGGCGGAGACCGGCGTGCCGCGCGAGGAGCTGGAGGGGGACTACCGGTGGATCGACCTCTCCGACCTGATCGCGCTCACCGCCTGCCGGCAATCGCAGGAGCCGCGGGAACCGCTGGAGCGTTACGGGGTGCGGATCGAGGCCCTGGAGGCCCCGGAGGAAACCGTCCGCCTCGACCCCTTCCCCCTGGCGGGGGCGACGACCTTCCGCGTCCCCTGCCGCCGGCTCACCCCGCGGGCCTATCGGGGAGACGCGGACTTCGCCGGCGAGCTGGCCGCCGCGCGCTGGGAGGAAATGACGGTGCGGATCGCGCCGTTCAGCCGGGAGATTCCGGCCGCGGCTCGGGAGCGGTGAGCACGCGCTGCTCGAAGATCCGGCGGTAGAGCAGGAGGAGATCGGTGAACACCTGGCTGAAGGCCTGGTCGGTGGTGCCGGCGAGCAGGCTGTTGCCGTCGTGGAGCGGCGGCATGTAGAGGGGATCGCCGGCGGCGAGGCTCGCCGTGGCCGAAGGGTATGCGGCGGCCCGCTCCTCCGCCCGGCCGAGGTCGGCGGCGCGCCGGTCGACCAGGTGCAGGGTGTAGTAGAACTCGAAGTAGCCGACCTGGAGCGCGTTCAGCACCTTCTCGAGCGAGTCGAGCTTGGGGAGCTCCTTGCCGTTCTCGTACTTCGAGAGCTGGCTCTTGCCGATCCCCGCCTCGCGGGCCACGCGGGCCTGGCTCTTCCCCCGCAGCTCCCGCAAAAGGCTGAGCGTCCTGCCCAGATTGGCGAACATGGCCATGCGCGGAATGTATCGGCTTCACGGGTTGCTTGCAAGCACAAGCTCCTGAAAGCAAACCATTTACGGGCGAAGCCTGGATATCGGAAAGGGCTCCGGTTGTCCTCTCCGGACAACGTTTCGAAATCTACGGAGACGAAAGCGGACAGGAATGGCGGAGATCCACACCGGAGGCCCTGGCGGTGAGAATCGCGGAAAGACGGAACCGGCTCAGCGCTTGCGGCGGGTGGCCGTCCGGCGGCCGGGCCTGGCCGGAGAGGGGGCGCTCTCCGCCGCCGCTTCGCTCTTCGCGGCCGTGGCGGCTGGAGCGACGGGAGCAGCAGGCGCGGCGCCCTTGGGGACGACGCGGAAGAGGACCACAAGGTCGCCGACCTCGAACGCTCCCTGGGCGATCGGCCGCGGCTGGTGGAGGGTCAGGTCGATGAACGACTCGACCCGCTTCAGCACCTCCTGGACCTCGCTCGGCCAGTCGCTCTCCCCCGTCGCCGCGCCCGCCTCCTGGCGCTCCATGGCCAGCGCCTCGGACTCGACCAGGTCGTAGCGGCGGAAGAACTCGCTCCGGCTCACCCCCTGCGCGTTGAGGATCTTGGCGAGGGTCGAGAGGGTGGCCTCCTGGCGGTTGTTCTCGATCCGCGAGAGCTGGCCGCGGCCGAGCTCGGCGGACTCGCCGAGCCCTTCGAGGGTCAGCCGGTTGTGCTTGCGCAGCCGCCGCAGGGTCTCCCCGATCAGAGCGAACATTTCCACCGGGAGAACATATCCGCACCCGACCTCCCTCATCAAGCATAAGTCCTTTCATTTGAGGAATTTGCACAGAGTCGCGATTACCTCGCACGGTGAGATGTTTCTGGTCACAGCCATCTTTAAATGCGCGGAGCGGCCGGAACGGTAAGAAAAGTCGCTGCGCGGAAATCCCACACGTCCGGCGTTGCCTCTCCCGGCGGCATTTCCCGCGGAGCCGCGCATTCAAGGTGTCCATATTAGATGATGGACAAAATTGACATGATCTGGACAAGAGCGCTACTCTTCTCTCCATGAAGGGAACGAGGGGGGATCGCGTCACGATCATCGGAGCCGGGCCGGGAGGGCTCGCCGCCGCCATTCTTCTCGCCGGCGCCGGGCTCGAGGTCACCGTCCTCGAGCGGCTCGACCGCGTCGGCGGGCGCACCTCGAGCCTGGAGGCGGACGGTTTCCGCTTCGACACCGGCCCGACGTTCTTTCTCTATCCGAAGGTCCTCGCCGACATCTTCGCCTCCGTCGGCCTCGACCTCTCCCGCGAGGTGGCGCTCGCGCGGCTCGATCCGCAGTACCGGCTGACCTTCGGGGAGGGGGGCGGCGAGCTCTACTCGACGCCGCGGATCGCGGAGCTCGACCGCCAGGTCGCCGCCCTGTCGCCGGCCGACCGCGGCGCCGTCCAGCGCTTCCTGGCCGACAACCGCGACAAGTTCGAACGCTTCCGGTCGTGCATCGAGTCCCCCTTCCTCGGCTGGCGGGACGTGCTGCCCCCCCGCCTGCTGCGCCTGCTGCCGGCCCTGCGCCCCTGGCGCTCGCTCGACCAGGAGCTCGCGGCCTACTTCCGCGATCCGCGGATCCGCCTCGCCTTCTCGTTCCAGTCGAAGTACCTGGGGATGTCGCCGTTCCAGTGCCCGAGCCTGTTCTCCATCCTCTCGTTCCTGGAGTACGAGTTCGGGGTCTTCCACCCGATCGGCGGCTGCGGCGCCGTCACCGAGGCGATGGCGCGCGCGGCGCGCGGGCTGGGGGTCACCATCCGCACGGGGGAGCCGGTGCGTGAGATCCTGTTCGAGGGGCGGCGGGCGGTCGGCGCGCGCACCGACGCCGGCGTCTACCGCTCGGACGCGCTGCTGGTCAACGCCGACTTCGCCCGCGCCATGACCCGCCTGGTCCCCGACCGCCTGCGCCGCCGCTGGACCGACGCGCGGATCGCGAAGAAGAAGTTCTCCTGCTCGACCTTCATGCTCTACCTAGGGGTCGACGGCCTCTACGAGCAGGTCCCCCACCACTCGATCTACATCGCCGAGGACTACGCGCGGAACCTCGACGAGATCGAGCGCCGCCACGTCCTCTCGGAAGATCCGTCGTTCTACGTGCAGAACGCCTGCGTCACCGACCCGACCCTGGCGCCGCGCGGCAAGAGCACGCTCTACGTGCTGGTGCCGGTCACCCACCAGCACCCGAACGTCGACTGGCGGGCCGAGCGGGAGCGCTTCCGCGCCCTCGCCCTGTCGCGCCTGGCGCGGGTCGGCCTCGAGGACGTCGAGCGCCGCATCCGCTTCGAGCGGGTGGTCACGCCGGACGACTGGGACCAGAAGCTCGAGATCCACCAGGGGGCCACCTTCAACCTCGCCCACAACCTCGGCCAGATGCTCCACCTGCGCCCCCGCAACCGCTTCGAGGACCTCGAGGGGGTCTACCTGGTGGGGGGCGGCACGCATCCGGGGAGCGGCCTGCCGGTGATCTTCCAGTCGGCGCTGATCACCGCCCGCCTGATGCTGGAGGACCTCGGCGCCGGCTCCCTTCCGAGCGCGCTCGACAACGTCGGGCGCGCGGTCCCCGTGGACGACGACGAGCGCCCCGCCTGGGCCGAGGCGAGCTGACCTCCCATGCCTGAAGCGATCGAGGCGACGGGAGCCATCGGCGAGACGGAGGCACAGAGCGCCTGGGGGAGGCTCCCCCTCGCGCGCCGGCTGCGGGTGATCCGCGCCCTCCGCCAGCGGATCGCCGCGCGCTCGGCCGGGCTGGTCGCGGCGGCGCGCGGGGCGGGGCGGCCGCCGGCGGAGGTGCTGTCGGCCGAGGTGGTGCCGCTCGCCGACGCCTGCCGCTTCCTGGAGCGCGAGGCGCCCCGCCTCCTCGCCCCCCGCCGCCTGGGCGCCGAGGGGCGGCCGGCCTGGCTCGCCGGCGTGACGGCGGAGGTCCGGCGCGAGCCGCTGGGGACGGTGCTGGTGATCGCCCCTTCCAACTACCCCCTCTTCCTCCCCGGGGTGCAGACCGTCCAGGCGCTGGCCGCCGGCAACTCCGTGCTCTGGAAGCCCGGCGCGGGGGGCACGGCAGCCGCCGCGGCCTTCGCCGCGCTGGCCGCCGAGGCCGGCCTGCCGGCCGGGGTGCTCACCGTCCTCGCGGAAGATCCCGCCGCCGCTCAGGGTGCGATCGCCGCCGGGGTCGACAAGGTGCTGCTCACCGGCTCGGCGGCGACCGGCCGCGAGGTGCTCTCCGGCCTCGCCCACCGGCTGATCCCGGCCACCCTCGAGCTCTCCGGGTGCGATCCGCTCTTCGTCCTCCCCGGCGCCGACCTCGACCGGGTGGCCCGGGCCGTGGCCTTCGGCCTGACGCTGAACGGGGGAGCGACCTGCATCGCGCCGCGCCGCGTCTTCGTCGTCCGCGAGCTGGCGGCGCCCCTCGCCGAGCGGCTCGCCCGGCATCTGCCGGTGGAGCTCGATACGCTCACCGTCACCGCCGTGGCGGACCCCGAGGAAGCGCTCGCCGCGGCGGCGCGCTCCCCCTACGCCCTCGGCGCCTCGGTCTTCGGCCACGAGGCGGAGGCGGTCGCCTTCGGGCGCCAGGTCCGCGCCGGCGTGGTGGTGGTCAACGACCTGATCGTCCCCACCGCCGACCCCCGCCTGCCGTTCGGCGGCCAGGGGGAGAGCGGCTTCGGCGTCACCCGCGGCGCCGAGGGGCTCCTCGAGCTGACCCGCGCCAAGGTCGTCGCGGTGCGCCACGCGCGCCGCCTCTTCCACCTCGAGCCTCCGCATCCCGGCGACGCCGAGCTGTTCACCGCCTACCTCACCCTGACCCACGCGGGCGGGGTGTGGCCCCGCCTGCGCGGCGCCGTGGACCTCGCTCGCGCCCTGGCACGCCGAGGGCTCCGCCCCGCCCTCCGGCAGGAGGCGGCTCGCACGTGACGGAGCGCACGGATCGCATCGGCGTCGTCGGAGCCGGGCTCGGCGGCCTCGCCGCCGCCGTCACCCTGGCGGCGCGCGGCCACCGGGTGATCCTCTTCGAGCGCAATGCCTGGCTCGGCGGCAAGGCGGCGCCGCTCGCGGCCGAGGGGTTCCGCTTCGACATGGGGCCGACGATCCTCACCCTCCCCTCGGTGCTGGAGCGGATCTTCGCCGAGGCCGGGCGCGACCTCCAGCGCGAGCTCGACCTCCTCCCCCTCGACCCTCAGTGGCGCTGCTTCTTCGACGACGGCTCGACCCTCGACCTGGTGGCCGATCCGGCGCGGATGGCGGCCGCGCTCGACGCCTTCGCGCCGGGTGCGGACGCCGGGGCGGGGTACCGGCGCTTCCTCGCCCTCTCCGCGCGGCTGCACGACATCTCGCGAGCGCTTCTTCTTCTGGCGCTCGGTCGGCTCGGTGCGCGACACCTTCGGCGGCGGCGCGACGTTCAAGGCCTCGACCCTCGGCGACCTCCTCGCCCTGCGCTTCGGCCGCACGGTGGCCGGCACCGTGCGCAAGCACGTCCCGGAGCCCCGGGTGGCCCAGATGCTCGACCACTTCACGCAGTACGTCGGCTCCGCCCCCGACGCCTCGCCCGCCGTCCTCTGCGCGATCGCCCACATGCAGACCGCGGAGGGGATCTGGTACCCGCGCGGCGGGACGCGCGCCGTCCCCGAAGCCCTCGCCCGGCTCGCCCGCGACCTCGGCGTCGAGATCCGCACCGGGACGCCGGTCTCCCGCATCCTGACCGAGAAGGGGGCCGTCACCGGGGTCGAGACGGCGGCGGGCGAGCGCATCCCGCTCGCCGCCGTGGTCTCGAACTGCGACTCGGTGCGCACCCACCGCGAGCTCCTCGCCGGCGAGCCGGCCGCCCGCCGCTTCGCGCGCCGCCGGCGCTACGAGCCGGCCTGCTCCGGCGTCGTCCTCTACCTGGGGCTCGACCGCGCCTACGCCCACCTCCTCCACCACAACTTCGTCTTCTCGCGCGACCCGGAAGAGGAGTTCGAGGCGATCTACCGCCGCGGGCGAGCCGGCCGCCGACCCGACCTGCTACGTCTGCGCACCGGCCCGGAGCGAGCCGGAGGTCGCGCCGGCCGGGGGCGAGGCGCTCTACGTCCTCGTCCACACGCCGTACCTGCGCCCGCACCACGACTGGCGGCGGATGCTCCCCGCCTACCGGCGGACGATCCTCGACAAGCTGGCGGCGACCGCCGGCCTCGAGGACCTCGAGAGCCGCATCGTCTTCGAGGCGGCTCTCACCCCGCAGGACATCCACGAGCGCTACCATGTGCTCGACGGCGCCATCTACGGCCTGGCGAGCCACGGCCGCCTGCTCGGCGCCTTCAAGCCGGCCAACCGCAGCCGCGACCTCTCCGGCCTCTACCTCGCGGGAGGCGCGGCGCATCCCGGGCCGGGGATGCCGATGGTGCTGATGTCGGGCTGGATCGCCGCCGATGCCGCCGACCGGGACCTCCGGCCCGCGGCGGGGAGGAGCGCAGGAGATGGACGCGCCTGAGACGAAGCCGGAGCGCCAAGATCGTGAGACCCCGGCCGATCGCTCGCCGGCGGTCTCGCCGCTCCTCGTCGCGATGTTCGGCCGCTACTGCGAGCGCTACCTCGCCAAGCACTTCCACGCCGTCCGCCTGGCGAAGACGCAGCGCCCCGATCCGGCCGCCCTCGCCGGCAGGCCGCTGATCGTCTACTTCAATCACCCCTCCTGGTGGGACCCGCTGATCTGCCTCCAGCTCGCGGCGCAGCTCTTCCCCGACCGCGCCCACTACGGCCCGATCGACGCCGGCGCCCTGACCCGCTACCGCTTCTTCGAGAAGCTCGGCTTCTTCGGCGTCGAGCCCGGCACCCCGCGCGGCGCCCGGCGCTTCCTCAAGGCCTCGCTCGACATCCTCGCGCGCCCCCGGACGGCGCTGTGGATCGCCGCCGAGGGGCGCTTCACCGATCCCCGCGAGCGGCCGGTGCGCCTGCGCTCGGGGCTCAGCCATCTCGCCGCGCGGGTGCGCGAGGCCGTCCTCCTCCCCCTGGCGCTCGAGTATCCGTTCTGGGAGGAGCGCACCCCCGAGGCGCTCGCCCGCTTCGGCGAGGAGATCGCGACCGGCGACGCCGACCTCGCCGCCGCCGGCTGGGCCCCCATCCTCGAGCAGGGGCTGACCACCGCCCTCGACACCCTGGCGGCCGAGGCGCTGGCGCGCGACACCTCCCGCTTCGAGGTGCTGCTCGGCGGCAAGGCGGGGGTGGGGGGCGTCTACGACGGCTGGCGACGGTTGAAGGCCCGGCTCCGCGGGGAGCGCTTCCGGGCCGCGCATGGCGACGAGGAGATCTCCCCGCGGAGGAAGGCTTGACGCTCGGGCTCGCGGCGTTCTGCACCGTCTGCGCCCTCCTCGCTCTGGGCCCGGCCCTCCTCTTCCGCCGCAACCTGGCGCTCTATACGCCCCCTCCCCCGCCAGCCGGCCCGCCCGGGCCGGCGATCTCGGTGCTGATCCCGGCGCGCGACGAGGAGGGATCGATCCGCGCCGCCGTCGAGGCGGCGCTCGCCAGCCGCGGCGCCGAGGTCGAGGTGATCGTGCTCGACGACGCCTCGGCGGACCGCACGGCCGCGATCGTGAGGGAGCTTGCAGCCCAAGATCCCCGGTTGCGGCTGGAGGCGGCACCGCCGCTCCCGCCGGGATGGAACGGCAAGCAGCACGCCTGCGCCGTCCTCGGCGGCCTCGCCCGCCATCCCCTCCTCCTCTTCGTGGACGCCGACGTCCGCCTGGCGCCGGACGGGGCCGCCCGCGCCGCCGCGTTCCTGGCGGCGAGCGGCGCCGGCCTCGCGAGCGGCATCCCACGCCAGGAGACCGTCACCTTCCTCGAACGGCTGCTGCTGCCGCTGATCCACTTCGTGCTGCTCGGCTTCCTGCCGCTCGCCCGCATGCGGGCCAGACGCCATCCGGCCTATGGCGCCGGCTGCGGCCAGCTCTTCCTGGCGACGCGAGAAGCCTACGCGGCGAGCGGCGGACACGGCGCCATCCGCGCCTCGCTCCACGACGGCGTGGCCCTCCCCCGCGCCTTCCGCCGCGCGGGATTCGCCACCGACCTCTTCGACGCCACCGGGATCGCCACCTGCCGCATGTACAAGAGCGCCGGCGAGGTCTGGCGCGGCCTCGCCAAGAACGCCACCGAGGGGCTCGCGGCGCCGGAGAAGATCGTCCCCGCGACCGTCCTCCTCCTCGCCGGGCAGGTGATCCCTCCCGTTTTGCTCGTCCTCACTCTCCTCGGCCAGCTCCCCTTCGCCGTGCTGGTCCCCGCCGGGATCGGCACCGCCGCCGCGTACCTCCCCCGCCTCGCCGCCGTCCGCCGCTTCCGCCAGCCGCTCGACGGCGCGCTCCTCCATCCGCTGGCGATCACCGTCTTCCTGCTCCTGCAATGGGTGGCGCTCGCGCGCCGGCTGCTGGGAAGGCCCGCCGCCTGGAAAGGACGGGAGTACTCGGCGGGGGCTTAGTCCTGCGGAGGCAGCACGACCTCGGATCCCCGCGGCCACCCTCCCCGCAGGAAGGTGTCCGCCGCCGGGAAGAACTCCTTCGGCCGCTCGATGTAGGGGTGCGAGCCCGCCCCCTCGATGGCGAGGAAGCGGCCGTTCGCGGCGTGCGCCGCCCACTCCCGCGACGCCTCGACGGGGACCAGGTCGTCCGTCCCCTGCATGACGAGCAGCGGCGCGCGCAGCTCGGGGAGGCGGGGGCGGAAGTCCCAGCGCTCCATCTTGGGGACGATGTGGCGGAAGTACACGTTCATCACGTGCTGCGGCCACTCGTTGGGGAAGGAGGAGATGTCCTCGAGCGGGAAGCGCGCCGCGGCGGCCAGCTCCCCCATCTGGGCGGGGAGCAGGAAGTAGGTGAACCAGGCGCGGCAGAAGGCCACCGGGTCCTCCTGATCGATCCCTTCGCGGCGCATCTCCTCGAGGCGTGAGATGCCGGGGGGGAAGATCATCTCCTCGGCGGTCGGCAGCTCCTGCTCCCACTCCCCCGGCCGGCGGGGGGTGATCGGGCAGACCAGCAGCATGCGTTCGACCCGCTCCGGGTTCTCGAGCGCGTAGAGGGCGGTGATCGCGGCGTGGTAGGAGGCGCCGAGTAGCGCCACCTTCTCGAGGCCGAAGTAGCGCCGCACCGCCTCGAGGTCGGCGACGTCGTCCTCGAGGCTCAGGTGGCGGCCGTCGGTGAAGGCGCTCGACCGCCCGCGGCTGCGCGGGTCATAGAAGATGAGGCGCCGCCCCTCGGCCAGCGGCTGCAGCAGCTCCGCGAGCCAGTTGGCATTGGGGACGAGCACCGTCTCAGGCCCCTCGCCCAGGACCTGGTAGTAGAGGTGCAGCCCCCGGCGGACGAACACGAACCCTTCGCTGCTGCGCATCGGCCGGATCGTATCGGAACCCGGGGCGAGTGACTACCTGTCCCGAGAATCCCCGGGGGGGCCGGGCTTGGTCCTGCTCGCCTCCTTCGGTCTACGCTCGCTTCGCTCGCTGCCAGTCGGCTGCGCGGACCAAGCCCGGCCCCCCGGGGATTCCCTCAGGATCGCACCGCGGCCTCCACCGGAACCTCGACGTCGAAGATCCGGAACGGCGGGCGGTCGGGGTAGGAGCGCTGCAGCAGCGACAGGCAGACGTTGTAGACCGGGATCCCCCCCGCCGTCTTCCCCTCGGGGCGGCCGTTGTGGGCGTGGCCGTGGAAGACCGCCTGCACGGGGTAGCGGGAGAGCGGCTCCTCGAGGCGGCTCGAGCCGAGGAAGCAGAAGATCTCCGGCGGCTCCCCCTCCACCGTCTCCTGGATCGGCGAGTAGTGGAGCACCGCGATCCGCGGCTTGCCGCGCAGGCGCGCCAGCGCCGACTCGAGCTTCAGCGCCTCGTCGACCGCCTCGCGCACGAACTCCTTGATGATCGTCTCCCCCCAGGGGCCGAGCGCGGCGCGGCCGAAGCCGCCGCAGAAACCCTTCACCCCGGCGAACCCCACCCCCTTGACCTCCGTCGAGTCGCCGTCGAGCACGCGGATGCCGCTGTCGCAGAGCACCCGCACGATCTCCTTCTCCTCGCCCCCCTCGAAGTCGTGGTTCCCCAGCACGGCGATCACCGGCACGTTCACCGCCGCGTGGACCTCGCGGGCGAGCACGGCGGCCTCCTCGGCGAGCCCGTGGTCGGTGAGGTCGCCGCAGAGCACCAGCACGTCGCACTCGCGTCCCGCCTGGGCCAGCACCTCGCGCGTGGCCGCCTCGGGCGTCTTCGTATAGTGCAGATCGCCGATCGCCCCGACCCGCACGATCCCCTCTCGTTGCGCCATCTCGTCTCTCCTCTCTCGCGTGCTCGACTGCCGCCGGCTTTCGCCGGCAAGGGCTTCAAGAGACGTGCCATACCGCCATGCGAGTTGGTATGCCTCTTGCTTTTTCCAGCCACCTTCAACGGGAGAACCGGATGCCAACCCAGACCGCCCCACAGACGAGCCACCTCAGCGCGGAGACCGCCGAGTTCTACCGCGCCGCGATGCGCGCCTTCGACGACGCCGAGCTCCCCTTCCTGGTCGGCGGCGCCTACGCCTACGCCCGCTACACCGGGATCACCCGCCACACCAAGGACTTCGACGTCTTCGTGCGCCCCGAGGACTTCGACCGCGCGCTCGAGGTCTTCGCGAGCCAGGGGTGGCAGACCGCCCGCACCTTCTCCCACTGGCTGGGCAAGGGGATTCAGGGGGACGACTTCGTCGACGTGATCTTCAGCGCCGGCAACGGCGTCGCCCGGGTGGACGACCAGTGGTTCGAGCACGCCGTCGAGGAGACGGTGCTCGACTACCCCGTCCGGCTCATCCCCGCCGAGGAGATGATCTGGTCCAAGTCGTTCATCATGGAGCGCGAGCGCTTCGACGGCGGCGACGTCGCGCACGTCCTCTACAGCCGCGCCGGGGAGCTCGACTGGGACCGCCTGCTGCGGCGCTTCGAGCCGCACGGCGGGTGGCGGGTGCTGCTCGTCCACCTCACCCTCTTCGGCTACATCTACCCGGGGGATGCGGCTCGGATCCCGCGCCGCGTGCTCGAGACCCTCGCCGACCGGCTGCGGCGCGAGGCCGCCGAGCCGCCGCGGGAGGACGCCGGCGTCTGCCGGGGGACGATCCTCTCCCGCTCCCAGTTCCTGGTCGACACCCATCTGCGGGGCTACCGCGACGCCCGCCTCCAGCCGCTCGGCAACATGACCGCCGAGCAGATCGAGCGCTGGACCGCGGCCGCCGCCGAGGACGGCGACACCAGCCAGCTCGCCATGCTCGAGAGAGAGTGAAAAGAAACGGTAAGCCAAGCGCGCTACCCCGGCTGCCAGCCGGAGGGCGCCATCTCGAAGCCGGCGAACTCGAAGGCCGGCGCCACCGTGCAGCCGGCGAGCGTCCAGCCGCCCACCGGCCGCGCCGCCTGCCAGACGCCGGCGGGGACCACCACCTGCGGGCGCTCCCCCGCGGCGAGGTCGGTGCCGAGGCGCAGGACGGTGCGCTCCCGGCCGTCCGCGGAGAGGCTGATCTCGAGCGGCGCCCCCGCGTAGTGGTGCCAGACCTCGGCGGCGTCCACCCGGTGCCAGGCCGACTCGTCCCCTTCCCGCAGCAGGTAGTAGATCGCCGTCGAGGCCCCGCGCCCGCCGGCCGCGGCGTCGCGGAAGGTCTCGCGGTAGAAGCCTCCCTCCGGATGCGGCGCGAGACCGAGGAGGCGGACCACCTCGTCGGCGCTCGTGTCCTCTCTCATTTGCAGGGGGCGTCCCCGGAGCAGGGGGCGATCCGCCAGCGGACGGTGACGCTGGCGTCCACCCCCACCTGCCCCGGCGAGACCGGCGTCGCCGCCGCCTCGGGGGCCATCGCCATGGCGCGCCCGCGGAACGGCTGCGGCTGAGAGATCGCGACCCCGCCCTCCGCCACCTCGACGATCTCGACCAGCCGCACCCGCAGGGCGGCGGCCAGCGCCTCGGCCTTCCCGCGCGCCGAGCGCACCGCGTCGGTGAAGGCCGCCGCCCGCGCCGCGCCGTCGTCGCGCAGGCCGAACTCGACCCCGTCCAGGTTGTTGGCGCCGGCGGCGAGCCCGGCGTCGATCACCGGCCCCACCTTGGCGAGGTCGTCGATCCGCACGCTCACCGAATTGGAGGCCTGGTAGCCGGTGATCTTCGGCGCGGTCGTCGGCGCGCCCCTGCGCGTACTGCGGGCCGAGGTTGAGGCCGCTCGTCTGGATGCGCTCGGCGGGGATCCCCAGCTTGCGGATGGCCTCGAGGATGGCGCCGGCCGTCCGGTTGACCCGGTCCTGGGCCTCGCGGGCGGTCGTCACCTGCGCCTGCACGCCGAGGCGGACCGTCGCCTCGTCGGGCGCGGCGTGGGACTGCCCCGAGCCGGAGACGGTGAGGACAGGGTACATCGTCCGGCGCCTGCGGCGCAGGCGCCGCGGCGGCCGATTGCGCGGCGAGGGGCGGCGCCAGGGCCAGGAAGAGGATGGGGACTGCGATCAGCTTGCGCATCGCGCAAGTATACGGGGAACCCCGCCGGCTTCGAAGGCCGGCGGGGGGCATGGAGTGGGGCCCTCAGGCTCCGATCAGTTTTTTGTACCAGTCGAAGACGCCGGCCTTCTCGGACGCGTCGCAGACCCGCTGCGACAGCTCCCGCAGGCGCTCCTTCATCCGTATTCCGTTCACCAGATTGATCACCGAGAGCAGAACGCTCAGGGCACCGAGGACCAGCGCGATCGCCACGTAGGTGCCGCTGGCGGCATGGAAGCCCAGGAAGCCGGCTCCCTGGTTGGCCGCATTCTGGAACAGGAGTGGTGGCGGCGGCATGGTGCCGGAGCCGGCCGCCAGCGTGCCGACGGACCCGGCTCCAAGAACGATGCTCGTCATCTGCATGGCGGTATTCACCGGCGTGAAGGCATTCTTGCGGGCCCCGCCACCGGGATCGGGGTAGACGCTGACCGGGTTGGGATCGCTTCCCATAGATTTTTCCCTCTCTTCAAAAGAATCGTTGATCGAAACCAGCCGCCGACACGGCACCTGCATTGCGATTGATTCGCCGCCCATCGACTCGCACACTGTCTCCTCCGGCGGGCGAAACGTCGCCGCGGCGCGCGATGGATGGGTTCCTCCTTAGAGGCGCGCGGCCGCTGGAGGCGTTACAGCCCGGATGCACTTCGTACCAGCGCCGCCTCACCGCGGCCTCCCCACCAGGATGAAGGGGGCCCAGTAGTAGGGGTGGGCGGACGCTCCCCCGCGGCCGATCAGGCCCAGCTTGGCTTGGCGGAGAGCCTCCGCCTTGTCGCCGCCTTGGTCGAGGTTGGTGTAGAAGCGAAGCATCAGATCCGAGGTCTTGCGGTCCTCCACCCGCCAGAGGGTGACGACGACGCTCGGCGAGCCGGCGTAGAGAAAAGCCCGGGTGAGCCCCACCAGCCCCTCGCCGCTCACCTCAGTGCCCGCCGTCTCGCAGGCGGAGAGCACCACCAGACCGGCGCTCATCTTCAAGTTGAAGATGTCGGAAACCGTCAGCAGCCCGCCCTCCAGCTGCAGCCCCGAGCGCTCCGGGTGCGCCTCGTCCAGCAGGCCATGGCCCGCGAAATGGACGCACTCCGAAGCCAGCGGGCCCTTCTTGACGTTGTCCAGGCTCGCCTCCGGCCCCAGGTAAAGGCGAGCCTTCCCGGGGTAGCGCGCGGCGATGGCCCTCACCTCCGCCTCCGCTCCCTCGAGAGCGGGGAGCGCCAGCCCGCCGCCCGGCTCGCTCCGGCTCGCCTCGCCGCCGGCTGCCGGCTCCCCGCCGTACGAGGGAGCGAAGGCGAGGAAGCGTTGCGCCTCGCCGCCCACGGCCGGGCGCGACTGGGAGAGCAGCGAGGAGAGCACGCTCGCCGAGGGGATGTAGCTCACCGTGAACCGGTTGAGCAGGTACAGAGGGCGGAGCCCGGCGTCGTCCTGCGCGCGGCCGGTCAGCAAGGCGTCGAAAGGAAGGTGATTGAGCGGGCCGTCGGCGGCGATCAACAGCCGCCGCTTCCCCCCCAGCTCGGCGAGGGCCGGAGCGACGAGCGTGCGGTAGAGCTTGAGCGCCGCGGCCTGAAAGGCGTAGCTCAGCTCGCCCCGGTGCTCGATCGCGCCGCGGACCTTTGCCGCCTCGGCGGCGATCACGTCGCGGGAGAGATCCAGCCGGTAGGCCTTGAGGCCGCCCTCCCGAGTGACCACGAAGAGGTAGGACGCCTGTTCGCCGAGCGAGTACTCGAGCAGGGCCGAGTCCACATCGAGCAGGCTCTGGATCTCCCCGCTCTTCAGCAGCGACGGGTAGCGCACGTTGTAATAGTCCGGCGACTCGGCCTTGATCCGTTGCTCGATCGCCCGCTGCTCGGCCTCGGCGGCGGTCAGCCGTTGTTTCAGGTCGGCCTGCACCACCGGCCGGGCCCTGTTGAGGCTCTCGTTGAGCAGCTCCGATTGGATCTGTGACAAACGGGCGGCGGCGTCCGCTTCGGCCTGCCGCAGGGAGGGCGAGATCCCCCGCGTCAGCTCCAGCCGTCCGAGCAGGTCGAGGAGACCGCGGGCGTGCCCCTGATCGCTCGCCGCCAGGGCACTCTCCGCATCCCCCTGTCCGGGGTGTCGCCTCTCGAGCTCCATCAGCAGATCGACATAGAGGTCGTAGTAGCTCCGACGCGAGGCAAAAAATGAGGTGCGCAGGCGATCTTCCGAAAGGTCGGCGCGAACCGTCTCGAGGATCTTAATCGCCTGCTCGATCTCGGCGACCGCCGCGCGGAGGTCCTCCTTCTGGCGCTCGAGCTGCGCCAGGTCGTAGTGCAGGGAGGCCCGCGGCAGGACGGCTCCCACCGCGTCCGCGACGCGCAAAGCCTCCCGCAGCGAGGGCTCCGCCCGGCCGAGATCCTCCTGCGCCTGGAAGGCCTTGCCGAGCTCCTGCCGGGTCAGGGCCTCGGCGAGCAGCTCCTTGCCCTGCCGCAAGGCGAGCGCAGCCTCCAGCGACTCGACCGCCGCGGCCAGGTGGCCCATCCGCCGTTGCGCGACGCCGATGCCGTGGCGAGCGGCACCCATCTGCGGGCCGAGCTTCTCCGCCTCGGCGACTGCGAGCATTTCGCGGTAGGTGCCGAGGGCCGACGCGATCTCGTCGGTCGCCAGCTCGGCATTGCCGAGAACACCCAGAGAACGCGCGATCCAGATGGAGTCCCTGGCGCCGCGGAAGACCTCGATGGCACCGCGGAACTCGGCGAAAGCCCTCACGGTATCCCCGAGATCGAGGTCCACCGTTCCCAACAGGTCGAGCGTCTTGCCCTCCGCTTGGGTCAGGGAAAGGTTGTGGTTGATCGCCAGCGCCGACCGCAGCTTCCCCAGCGCTTGCTGCGGCCGGCCTTGCCGACGGTCGATCGCCCCCAAACCCGCCAGGGCCGTCGCCTGTTCGCGCTCGTTGCCGGCCTCGTTCGCGAGCGCCAGGGCGCGCTGATATTTCTCGAGCGCCTCGCGGGTGAGCCCGCGCGAGAGATTGATCGATCCCAAACCGTTCAGAATGGCGGGTACGATCTCGAGGTTGGCAGCTTCGGCGTAGGTCAGGGCCTGCTGCCCGAAATTCTGGGCCTCGTCGTAATTGCCGACATCATAAGCGTGAGCCCCCAGACGGTGGAGGATCTCCGCGAGGCTGGAGGCATCCCCGGATGCCTTGAGAACGGGAAGGGCGGCCGCGAAAAAGGTCACTGCCTCGTCCTGCCGCTGGGTGACGAAGAGCGCGGAGCCGATCGCCTTCTGGGCCTTCGCCACGGCCCGCGGGTCACCGCTCGCCTCGGCAATCTGCAACGCCTGCCGGTACCAGAGCAAGGCAGCTTCGAGCCCTTTGCCCCGTGCGGAGCGGTTCTCGAGCACTCCGATCTCGTAGGTCGCCTCGAAACGCCCCGCCGGGTCGGCAAGGCGGTCCCAGTCGCTCAGCGACGCTCGGGCCTTGGCAAGCGCGGCCGGATAGTCCTTCTCGCTCTCGAGGAGCTTGGCCTCGGCCAGGGCGCGCTCGGCAGAGACGCGGATCTCGTCCCCCTCCCGGCGCGGGCGCGCGTCGCGGAGATGGAGACGGTACGACGCGTCCTTGGAGCCGGACACCCGCTGGGTGAGCACGATGCGGTAGGTCCCCCTGGCCGATGCGATCCAGGAAAGCTGACCCTCGGACCCTGCGGTCCGCAGGATCTCCTCCCCCCCGGGAGCGAGCACGCTGGCCGCCAGGTCCTCGTTCCCCCGCGTCTCGAAGCCGATCCGGACATAGAAGCCGGCGTCGACGTCGAGGGGGACCTCGTCGCGTCCCGCCGCGGGCAGGCGCCGCTCGACCGTGCCGCCGCGAGTCAGCACAGCAGCCGCGACCGCGGCGGCCGGCGGCGGCGGGATTTTCATCGCGGGCTGCGCGGCGCATCCCGGCAACCCCAAGGCCAGCAGAAGGGCGGCGCGGCGCCACCCCTTCAGCCAGCGTCCGAACGACGGAGAAGTGAGGGCGGAGCGGCGGGCCTGGAGAGGCAGGATCGTCACGACGAATGGTTGTCCTGCGAATTCGTTCTCCATCTTACCCTATCAAGAGGATAGGATTTATCGATGATGGCCACGGACCAGGAGACGGTCGACGGGTACCTGAAGGGGGAGAGAGAGGCGGTGGGGACCGTCGACGGCTGGATCGCGCGCGCCGCCTGGCCCTACCGGCGGCGGCTCGCCGACCGCTGGGACGACGTCCTCCAGGACGTCCGCCTCGAGATCACGCGCCTCTTGGGGTCGGGGAAGTTCCGCGGCGAGTCGAGCCTGCGCACTTACCTCTGGCGCGTGGTCAGCCACACCTGCCTCGACCAGATCCGGGTCCAGATCAAATGGAAGTGGACCGACCTCGACGACCTGGAGACGACGGACGAGGCGGCCGTCACCACCCCTCCGATCGTCACGCGCCAGGAGGACAAGGACCTCCTTCTCCGCGTCCTCGACCGCGTGCCGGCGGACTGCCGCGAGCTCTGGCGGATGATCGTGGCCGGGCTCTCCTACAAGGAGATGAGCCGGCGGATGAGCGTGGCGGAGGGGACCCTGCGGGTGCGCGTGCTGCGCTGCCGGGAGAAAGCGGTGGCGGCGCGCCGGGAGCTCTTCGCGGGGCGTCCCGGCAACGGACGTAACATCACGGTCAAACGGTCGCCTATTAGCAGCGGAGGGGCGAATACCAATGAACTGTGATGATGTCAGCGAGTTGTTGCCCTGGTTGCTGAACGGCAGCCTGGAGAGCGGAGAAGAGGCCGAGGTCCGGCGCCACCTGGCGACCTGCGAGCGCTGCCGCGCGGCGCTCGGCGAGACCCGCGAAGCCTGGACCACCTTCGACCAGCACCTCCCGAGCGAGGCGCTGGTCGCCCTGGCCTGGGGCGAGGCCCCGGCCGGGATCGAAGCCGCCGTGGCCGACCGCCACCTGGCGTCCTGTCCCCAGTGCGCGGCCGAGCTGGAGCTCGCCCGCATGAGCCGTCAATTCGAGAAGGACGAGAAGATCGTGGTGTTTCCCGCGCCTTCCCCGCGGCCGCGGCGCGCCGGGCGCGCGGCGGCCCTGGCGGCCGGCCTCGCCGCGGTCGTCGGCTGGACCGGCTGGCTCTACGAATCGCAACAGGCGGGCGACATGGCCGCCCAGCTGGCGCGCCGGCCCGCGGCGCAGGAGGGTGCGCGCACGGCTCCGGCCCCCCCCGCCGCCACTGCCAATCCCGCCCTCGCCGCGCAGCTCGAGCAGCTCAAGAAGGGGATGGCGGACTACAAGCAGAGGACCGACCAGCAGCTCCAACAGGCCGCCCAGCAACTCGCGGAGCTCGACAGCAAGGCTCAGCAGGCTCGGGCCGTCTCGGAGCCGCAGGTCAACGCCTGGTCGGGACTGCTGAACCCTGTCGTCGTCGAGCGCGGCCCGAACGCCGCGACGCCGGAGGAGAGGGTGATTCCGGGAGATCGGATGTCCGTCCTCTCCTTGGGGACCGAAAGCGAAGGAGAGGCTCTCCGCGAGCTGGAGATCCGCGACGCCGGCGGCGCCCTCGTCTGGACGAAGCCGGGCCTGCGCAGTGACGCGAAGAGCCAGCAGTTCAGCTTCGGCCTCCCCGCCGGCGCTCTCAAGCCCGGCCGCTACACGATCGATCTCTACGAGAAGGTGGGCGGCCAGCGGGTGAAGCGCGAGAGCTACTACATTCGCGTCAAATAGCGGGCCGCGGCGCCGTCCCCCCTACCGCCCCACCTCCCGCGCCGCCGCCCCCTGGATGGCGAGCGTCGCGGGGTCCTGGAGGAAGGCGGCGACGCCCAGGGCGCCGGGCTTCCAGCGCTTGTCGATGCCGAGGACGATCTCCCCCGACTTCTCGGCGCCGGCCGTCCCCGGCAGGGTGAAGGCCTTCTCCAGCCGGCGCACCACGCGGTCGTTGCGCAGGATGCGGGAGGCGTTCTCCCCCGCCTTGACCTCGGTCGAGAGGCCGCTCTCGTAGACCGCCACCCAGAGGTCGAGGGGGCCGGAACCCGCCGCCCGCGCGAGCCTGGCGCCGACGTCGATCTTGAGGTGCCCGTCCGCCGTCGGCGGCGCCACGGCGAGGGTCACCTGGGCCGCCGGCGGGCCGGCCAGGGCGTCCTTGATGCGGCCGAGCACCTCACCCTCCGAGTTCCCCACGCATTCGGTATGGCCGTTGACCACCACCTGCGGCGTATAGATCCGGTTGCTGTGGAAAACCCGGCCGGCGTAGGCGCGCTGGCGCTCCGACCAGCGGGCCGAAGAGAACGGATCCTGCCAGCCGATCGAGTTCCAGTAGTCGACGTGGAACGAGAGGGGGATCACCGTCCCCTGGTAGCGGGGGTCCTGCGCCAGCTGGCTGAGCAGGCGGTCGGCCGGCGGGCAGCTCGAGCAACCCTGCGAGGTGAACAGCTCGACGACGGCCACCCCGCCGGCGGGCTGAGGTCCGGGGGCGGCGGCGCCGCCGCGGGACGCGAGCAGAACCAGCCCGAGGACGCCGAACGCGCCGAGGGCGAGGAGAGGAAGGGTGGGGACGTGCGGTCGCGGAATCATCGGAATCGTCGGGATCATCAGTTGCTACCTCCGTGCTCAGATACGGACGCCGGGGGCCCGGCGGCTTGCAGGGGCGCCCGGCGGCTCTCCGCGCTACAATCTACCGGAAAGGAGATTCTGGGAATGACGCGGAAAGCCGGAGCCACCCTCTTCATCGTCCTCATGCTGCCCCTCTTCCTGAGGACGGCCGGCCACGCCGCGGCGGCGCCGACCCTCCAGGTGGGAGACGCGGCCCCCGCGTTCACCCTCCACACCCTCGACGGCAAGACGATCAGCCGCGAGACCCTCAAGGGGAAGGTGGCGGTGCTCGACTTCTGGGCGACCTGGTGCGTCCCCTGCCGCAAGGCCCTCCCCGAGCTCAAGGAGCTGCGGCAGAAGAACGCCGGCCAGCCGCTGGTGGTGGTCAGCGTCAGCGCCGACGAGGACCGCAAGTCGGTCGAGGAGTTCGTGCGTCAGAACGGCATGGACTGGCCCCAGGCCTGGGACGGCAAGGGGACGGTGATCGGCGGCATCTTCGGGATTCAGAACCTCCCCACCTACGTGGTGCTCGACGCCAACGGGACGATCGCCTATGGCCAGCGCGGCTGGGCGCCGGTGAGCTCCGCCCGCCTGCTCGACCAGGCCGTCACCAAGGCGCTGGCGACGGTGGGCAAGAGCGGCGGCGCGGCCGCCTCGACCGGCTCTGGCGACAAGGCCCGCTGAGCCGGCGCCTCTCTCCTCTTCAGGATTCCGAAGCCGGGAGCTCCGCGTCGCTCCCCGCGGCGAGCGCGTCCGCGAGGACGGTCAGGGCGCGCTGGGAGTCGCTGGCGCAGACCTCGAGGCGGCTCAGGGCGGTCGGCTCGCCGGTGAGCAGGCTGACCCCCGGCAGGCGCTCCTCGAAAACCACGGCGTCGATCCCTTCCGATTCGAGGAGGGTGCGCGCCAGGTGGGCCTCCCAGGGCGAGTAGAAGCGGCCGACGGTGACCAGCGCCTCCGTCTCGCGGTCCATGGCCGGCTCTCCCGCTTCCTCCCCCTCGTTCATCTCGTTTCCGACCACGTAGAACAGCGGGCGCCGCTCGCGGAGCAGCTCGACGGCGCGATCGGCGCTCTCCGGGCGCACCTGGAGCCGCACCCCCCCGAGGCTGTTCGACAGCGCTCCATAGAGGCGGAAGAAGTGCTCGTCGGCGATCACCGCCTCGATCCCCTCGGCCTCCAGGCAGGCGCGGGCGAGCTGCGCCTCCCACGGCGAGGTGAAGGTCTCGATGGTGACCAGCTGCTCGAGGTCGAATTCGGGGTCCTGCATGATCGATGACGGGTCTCTAGGCCAGGCCGGCCTCGTGCATCAGCGCCCAGACCCCGTAGCCCACGGCGAGGAAGAACACCCCGGTGGCGACGGCCGCCCAGATCCCCCAGCGCCGGCCGCGCCAGTGCGACACCGCCCAGTAGGCGCCGCCGATGCTCATCAGCGTGAAGACGCAGAAGAGCACCATCGGCCACCAGAGCTGAGACGGATCGGCACGCATTCTCGGGGCTGATCTTACCTCCTGGCCGCCGCGAACGAAACGCCTTATGCTGGCAGGCGCCTGCCGCACCGGGGAAAAAGCCCATGCCCGACGAGACGCCGCCGCCAGCCAACGCCGTCCGCCCCCGCATCCGCGTCTATCGCGGCGCCGAGATCGCGCTCGGCCCCGGCAAGGTGAACCTGCTCGAGATGATCGCCAGCGCCGGCACCCTGGCCGAGGCCGCGCGGCGCCTCGGCATGTCCTACATGCGGGCCTGGAAGCTCCTGCAGACGATGAACGCCTGCTTCCGGGAGCCCCTGGTGGACACCTCGCGCGGCGGCTCCGAGCACGGCCACGCGAGCCTCACGGCGACCGGCCACGCCGTCCTCGCCCTCTACCGCCGGATGGAGGCCGAGAGCCGCCAGGCGATCGAGCCCGCCTGGCGGGAGATGGAGAGCCTGCTGGCGGAGTGAGGGGGTCAGACCACGGACCGGCACGGACGAGCATGGACCAGCACGGGCAGGGAAGAGGTAACTTCGCAGAGACCTCGTCGCTGTCCTTGTTCGTCCCTGGGAGTCCGTGATCGTCCGTGGTCTTCCGTTATTACGCCCGTCCCTGATTTACACATCTTGGCGGCGCCTTGAGCAAGGTGTACACTGCCTGCACTGACAAGAGGTGCAGGACAATTGAACCGTCGTGAGTTTCTGAAGGCGGGAGCCTTGGCCGGCAGCGGGCTCCTCGCCGCCCCGATGATCAATCTGGGGCGTTGCCGGCTCTTCGCCGACGACCGGATCGAGCACTCGGTCCGCGCCGTCGACCTCGTCGGGCGGTCGCTGGTGATCGACATGCTCGGCCTGCTGACCCTCGACTGGCCGAAGCTGTGGTCCTGGCAGCGGACCCCCGCCACCTTCGGCCCTGCCGACTTCCAGAAGCTCCGCGCCTCCGGGGTGAAGGTCTTCCACCCCGCCGTCGATCCGGACGATCCCCACCCCTACGAGGCCGCCCTCGGCTGGCTCTCCGGCTGGGACCGCCTGCTCGCCGAGCAGCCGCAGTACCTGCTGCGCATCGAGTCCGGCGCCGATTTCCGGCGCGTCCAGGAGACGGGGAAGATCGGCATCCTGGTGGGCTTCCAGAGCTCCGACCACTTCCGCACGCCGGCCGACGTGGCAAGCTTCCGCGCCCTCGGGCAGCGGGTCTCGCAGCTCACCTACAACGCCAGGAACCGCCTCGGCAGCGGCTGTTTCGAGACCCGCGACGGCGGCCTCACCCCCTACGGCGCCGAGATCGTGGCGGCGATGAACCGGGTGGGGATGGTGGTGGACGTCTCCCACTGCTCCGAGCGCACCAGCCTCGACGCCTTCGCCGTCTCCCGGCAGCCGGTGCTGATCACCCACTCGAACTGCCGGGCGCTGGCCGCCAACCCTCGTTGTAAATCCGACACGGTGATCCGGGCGATGGCCGCCCAGGGCGGGGTGATGGGGATCACCGCCGTGACCGCCTTCGTCTCCGGCCGCCCGACCGCCACGATCGAGGAGGTGCTGGACCACTTCGACCACGTCTCCCGCCTCGCCGGCGTCGAGCACGTGGGGCTGGGGAGCGACCTCGACGTCTCGGGGATCGATCCGCAGACCGGCCGCCCCTTCGCCCGCTACGAGGTGCGCGGGCTCCCCCCCGCGCGCCGGGTGTTCGACCTCACCGAGGGGCTGATCCGCCGCGGCTACAGCGACGCGGCGATCGCCCTCATCCTGGGCGGCAACTTCGAGCGCGTGCTGAATTCCCTCTGGGGTAGCGGTGCGCCGGCTCCGAAGGCGGTGGGGGCCGGGTAGGGCTCAAGCCTCCACCGTCACCTCCACGTACAGCGCCGTCTCCCTCCGCCGCTGCTCGAAGGCCTCGCGGTCCCTCTGGTTCAGCCGGTCGAGGTCCTCCGCCGTGGGCGCCCCGGAGTCGGCGCGCAGGATGCGGCCGTCGGTCTTGTGGCGGAGGCGGTCGAGCAGGGGGGCGAACGGCATGTCCCAGCCCAGCGGATTGCGCCCCTTCGGACGGTGCGCCATCGCCTCGTCGACGGGGAGCAGGGCCACCAGGTCCGGCCGCTCCATCAGCTCCAGCCCCTTCTCGCGCAGCGTCGCATTGTGGCTGCCGTGGTGCCCTACCTTGTAGAGCGCCGTGCGGCGCAGCAGGTCGGCGGCGGTCAGCGGGCTCTGCGGATCGCCCGGATTCGGCCAGCGGAGGTTCGCGCCGTGCCACGAGAGCCAGTTCCCCACCTGCGCGTCGCCCGGGAAGAGCAGCACCTTGCCGCCGGGCGACAGCTCGATGGCCAGGGCGAGGCTGGTGTTGTTGGTGTCGCTGTCGAGCTGGAGCGCGAGGTTGTCGGCCACCGAGAGCCAGTTGTCGTCGATCCGCCGCCAGGAGAGGTCCGGCCCGCCGGCCGGCGGCGCGGGCGGTGGTCGCAGAGGCCGGCGGTGCCGGCGGCGGAAGCGCTCCGCCGGTGGGGCCGGCCCCCCCGCTCCCGGCGGCGTTGGCGGCGTTTGCGGCATTCGCGGCATTCGCGGACGGCGGGCCGTAGTAGTGCTTCTGGAAGAACTCCTCCTGCTGCGCGTCCACGGAGCAGACCTGGTAGACGCGGTCGAACGGCAGGCTGAGCTCGGCCAGATCGTCGTCGTCGGCGTCGCCCTGGAGGGCCGTCTCGGCCGGGCCGGGCGCCGCCGGGCAATCGACGGCGAGCGCCGCGGCGTAGAAGGCGGTCTCCTCGTCGAGCGCCAGCCGCGACGCGTAGACCTCGCTCGCCTGGCGCGAGGGGTCGCTGCGCAGCAGCAGCGCTTCGTCCTGCGGCGGCCCGAGGACGTAGACGCGCGCCGGCGCCACTCCCGGGAGCGGAACCGGCGGCTCGCCGGGGACCCGGTAGCGCGGCGGCTTGCCGCGGCCGAGGACGTAGTCGAGGGCGCGCTGCAGGCCGGAGGGGCGTCCGTCCGCCCCGAGGTCGCCGAAGAAGCCGAGCACGGCGTCGAGGGCCTCGGCGCGCTCGTCGCTCCCCTGCATGCGCAGGCTCCGCGCCGCCGCCGTCAGCGCCCGCACGGCGGTGTCTCGCCGGGCTCGCAGGCGGGCCGCGAGGCCGTTCTCGGGGTCCTCCGTCCAGGCCACCCAGACCTGGCCGATCTCGATCCGGTCGAACACCTCCCGCGCCTGCTCGAAGCCGGAGAGGTGGTCCCAATGCTGGTGGGTCGCCACCAGGACGTCGATCCGGCCGCCGGTCGCCACCCGCACGTTCTCGGCCACCTGCCGCATGCGCGCCTCGGCGTCCGGGGTGCCGATCAGCACCCCGCAGTCGATCAGCACGTAGCAGGGGCGCTCCCCGCCGGTCGCGAACGCCAGCAGGAAGCAGTCGCCGAGACCCTGCCGGTACATGCGCACCGTCACCCCGGAGGGGGGCGCGGTCATCGCTCCTTCGGGCTGGGAGTCGTCCAAGACATCCTCCTTCGCGGGGCTCACAGGGAATGGTGGAGAATCGGCGAACGGCTCGGGCTCGGCGCGCCGCCGCGGATCGCCGAAGTAGGTGGCGTAGAGCGAGCTGTCCGGAGTGCCGTTCAGGAAGCGGCGCTGGGTCTCCAGCCGATCCTCGCTGGCGACCCCCTTGCCGATGCAGTAGCGCACCTCGCCGCGCTCGAGGTCGACCAGCACCATGCAGCCGCCGCGGAACCAGAAGTCGTGCTGGCGGCGGCTTGATCTCGCCGCGGTCGACCGCCGCCTGCGTCGCCGAGCTCAGGTAGCCGTGCCGCCGCTGGGTGATCTCGATCACCAGGTCGGTCGCGGTCTGGCCGTCGGGGCCCAGGCGCCGCGCCGGGCGCACCGAGTGGACCTCGAACATCGGCAGGCCGGTCTTGGGATTCCGCTCGATCGAATGCGGCGCGTCGGCCCCCAGCGCCAGCCCGAAGTGGCGGGCGAGGGCGCTGACCTCCTCGCTCAGCAGCCAGTCGTGGATGTCGGCGCAGCTCTTGCGCATCTCGTCCCAGACGTCCTTGCGGCTGCTCGACAGCGACCAGTCGGGGCGCACGCGGCGGATGTTGACCGCCGCCGGCAGCAGGCGCTTGAACTCGGCCGCCACCTCCCCCATCGGGCACCCCCAGCAGAGGCTCTCCGCCGACAGGCTGCGCACCCCCTGGGGGTAGATGCCGCGCCGGCGGAACGCCTCGATCATCGCGACGCGGTAGCCGAGGTCGTCGTCCGGCACCAGGTCGCGGTCGGCGGTCACCAGGGCGCGCAGGTAGTCGCCGAAGGTGACGTCCACCGGCGGGCAGTGGTCGAGGGCGCGGATGCACATGTTGAGGACGTGCCCGGCGGCCACCGACGCCTCGCGCGCCAGGCGGTCCACCAGGTCGGGATGGAGCTCGCCGTGCGGCAGCACCCCGGTGCCGGCGCTCGCGATGCGCAGCAGGTCGGCGATGCGCGCCTTGTAGATGGCGAGGAAGGCGTCGAACACCGCCGCCACCAGGATCGCGCCGCGGGCGTGCGGCTCGCGGGTCTTCTGGCAGCTCGGCCGGGCTCGGCTCGTGCGGCTTCCACTCGCCGGTCTTCGGGTCGACCTGGCCGAGCGCGTCGCGCAGCGCCCCGTAGTTGCCGATCGCCTCGCCGAACTGCTGCGCGAGCTGCCCCAGCAGGTTCTGCCCGGCGAGGTCGCCGCGGGTGCGCCGGATCTGGTCGCGCAGCGCCGCCGGGAAGGAGAAGTGCTGGAACAGCGCCACGATGTCCGCGAACCCCTCGTGGAGGGCCAGCGAGTCGGGGTTGCTCGGCTCGATGTAGCGCCGGTGGAGGCCGTCGAGCAGGGCGTGGGTGGTCTCGTGGGCGATGATGTCGTGCGACAGGCAGGCGAACACCGTGCCGCCGGGGAGGTTGCGCCCCGGATTGTCGGCCGAGGCCGGGAAGTAGCCGAACAGCAGCGCCTTCTTCTGCGGGCTGTAGTAGGCGTTCTGCTCGCGCATGGCGTGCGGATAGATGCGCAGCCGCGGCACGTAGTCGTACCCCTGGTCGCTCCCCGCCGGCGACCAGAGGACGCGCCGGCCGAGCGCCCGCTCGAAGTTGCGGATCGTCGTCATCGCCACCGCGTAGACCATCTGCTGGTGGAACTGCGGGTCCCCCTCGGAGGGGTCGAGCCCGTCGGCGGCCAGCAGGAAGTCGTCGTTGAGATTGACCGGGGCGTAGAAGCAGCGGCTCGCCGGGTCGACGTCCACCACCTCCAGATACTCCCCCACCGGCCCCGGCTCGAGGTCCTCCCACGGCACCTGGAGGGTCATCTGATTGATCACCGCGGTCTCGATCTGCCAGTTCAGGCTGGGGTCGAAGGCGTAGACCCGCAGCTTGCGAAACGGCGGACGCCGGCGGGCTGGCGGCTGGACACTGGATGTCGCATTCGTCATCAGCGGCAAAGCTCCTCTCACGCGGGGACGCCTATTAAGTTGTCACAAAAGGGACCGGTTGGACAGCCCGCGGAGAAAAAAGAAAGGGGCCGGAAGAACCCGGCCCCGTGCGATCAGAGCGGCGGCGCCGCCTCAGCCACCGTTCTGCCGGATGGCCTGCGGCAGCACGGTGACCGTTACCGTGGCGCTGTTGTTCGCGACGTTGGGGTCCGCGGCGCCGCTGCCGACCCGGGCCTGATTGTCCAGATTGCCGCTGCTCTGGGCCTGCACGATGACCGTCACCGTGGCGCTCCCCCGGACGGGATCGCTCCCAGGTTGCAGAGGACCGTCGTGGTGCCGGTGCACCCTCCCTGCGAGGCCGTGGCGGAGAGGAGCAGCAGCCCCGGGGGGATCGAGTCCGTCACCACCACGTTCGGCGCGCCGTCCGGCCCGGCGTTGGCCATCGTCATGCCGTAGGTGAGCTGCGCGTCCACGCTCACCCGGATGGCGTTCACTCCCATGGCGAGCGAGAGGTCGGCATCGCCGCCGGGCGGCGGCGGATCAGACCACCCGGGCCTCCGAATGGGAGATCACGATGTCGCCGGTCAGCCGGCCGACGAGGGCGAGCAGGGAATTCTGCAGGCTGATGTGGAGCGCATTGACGGCGAGGGCGCGGGAGGTCACCCCGTCGCCGCTGGCGATCTGCTCGTTGACCACCACCCGCGCCCCCAGGAGGTTGAGCAGCACCGTGTTGGGCGGGTAGCTCGCCGCCAGGTGCAGCCCCTGCCCGAGCAGGCCGCCCAGCTCCGCGTTGGCCAGGGTCGTGCTCCCCGTGGCGGTGAGCGCCGAGCCGCAGGTGCCGCCGATCGCCGCGCTCGACCTCACCTCGTCGGCATGCAGGCTCAGCAGCAGCGCCGAGGGCACCAGAGCGAAGCTGTGCACCACGGCGGTGGAGGAGGCCTGGCCGGCGGCGGCCGATTCGGCGTGGGTCTGCAGGAGGCCGGTGCGCAGCACCGTCCCGAATGCGCCCAGGCCGACGTTGACCGAGGGCGCGCTCGCATCCCGATTGAAGGGCGAAGCGTCGCCGGCGACCGCCGGCAGAGGACCGGAGGATACCTGGGCGGTGAGGGCGCCGGTCTGCAGCTTCTGCGCGAGCTGCTCGCCGAAGGCGGCGCCGTGGGTCATCGGCGGGTCCGCCACCGCCCGGGCTCCTCCCGCGAGGAGAGCGACGAGGAAGGCGACGCCGGCGAGGGTGATCCTCAGCGGCTGGCCTTCCCGATTGCAAACAGAGCTCCGAATTCCACAAAATATGGCATTCGTAAGGTGAGGCATGGAGATTCTCCTAGGCGGGATCTATTCCCGCGCATTGAGCAGCATTGCGATTCGTAATGCTGTTTCCAAGATACACCCGCCCCACCGGCAAAACTGTTACCGAATCCACTGCCGCCAACGAAGAAAGGAGGCCGCGAACCGCCGGCCCCCCTGAATACCTCATGTGATCCGTTTCAACTCTCAGTACAGAATTCCCACTCCAAGCACTTCAAAGTAAAGCAACGTGCCCCCTCAAGACTTCTTTCATCAACTTCAGCGCAAAGATCACGAGCATTTCGCTCCCTCGATCGCCCCCGCTGGGCCATCCCAGTCCCGGAGCTCGGCGGATCCGTGGATGGATCGGCCTCCTACCGCGTGGCGAAGTGATCCCGAGCCCACGCTCAACTTGCATCCCCCGAGACTCGACATCACCTCGCCACTATGTGCAGTCAGCCACGGCGCCGACGGGGGGAGCGAGATCCCGAGGTCGTGCGCCATCGCGTTGCAAAGAATCCGTCCTGGACCGGCCGCCGCCGACCGCGCGGCCGCATCCTGATCGACCTGATCGCCAGGAGCATCCTGCGCGGAGACGAGGAGCAGCGGTCCGGACGAAGTGTGCAGCGTCGCGCCGGGGAGGCTTTGCACCCCTGGCGAGCCTGCCCTCCGCACGCGCCACCCCTCGGCCCCGTCAGGCCTCCTTTCCCCGAACCGGGAGCGACGGCGGCCAGGAGACCAAGCCCACCGACCGCCACTCTCGACTCCAGACTCTGAAACTGCGGGTCCAACCGGCCGTCCCCCAGCGAATCGATTTGCATCATGTGAATCATTTGCGGCCTCCTTCGTTTCTACCGGTTGTGTCCCGCGTTTCAGAGCCTCACTGCTGATCTAAAGATACGGGACCCCCCGATTCCCGTCTATCGACGATCCGGCCGATGGTCCGTAGCTGTTTAGCAATCGCGGCGTGGCGGAGGCGCGACAAATTCCCGGACGGCTCTGAGTGCCGTAAGGTTCTGAAATTAAGGAATTTGGGGGTTTTCCCTCAGGCCGTTTTCCGCTCTCCGCGGCGCGGCCGGAAGGCCCGGCAGGCGGGTCGCGCTATGATCTCGGCCGAACCCGCCCCTGCGGCGGCACACTCCGGGAGGCCCCCATGAAGATCCAACTCAGCAGAGTGCTCCCTTCCGGGCCGGCCTCCTCGTGGCGCTCGGCCTGTCGCTGAGCCTGACCGCCTTCGCGGTGCCGCCCGGCGTCCGGTCGATCCCCCCATCCGACTCCAAGGAGCCCGTCATGACCCAGCATGCCCGCGGTACGTTCGACGTGAAGGTGAGCCCGCAAGCCGCGGAGGAGAAGGTCGGCGATCCGACCGTGGGGCGGCTGGCGCTCGACAAGCAGTTCCACGGCGACCTCGAGGCGACCGGCAAGGGGCAGATGCTCGCCGTCGCCACCGACGTCAAGGGGTCCGCCGGCTACGTGGCGATGGAGCGGGTCACCGGGACGCTCAAGGGGCACGGCGGCAGCTTCGCCCTCCAGCACAGCGGCACGATGGCGCGGGGGACCCCGAGCCTCACCATCACCGTCGTCCCCGACTCAGGCACCGGCGACCTCGCCGGGATCGCCGGCTCGATGTCGATCGTGATCGCCGACGGCAAGCACTCCTACGACTTCGAGTACACGCTCGGCCCCGCGAAGTGACCGGCCGGCCCGGCGCCGCGGCGCCGGGAGGGCTTTGTTCGTCCTAGAGCGCCGGGCAGGGGGCGCCGGCGTCCTTCCAGCGGCGGAAGGCGGCGACGAACTCGTCGTGCGGGATGTTGACCGGCGCCCGGCCGACCCCCGGGTTCCATCCCCAGAGCACCAGCTTGTCGGAGCTGACGTGCTTGAGCAGCGCCTCCATGTCCTTGCCGCCGTTCTGCTGGGGGTCCTTGAGGACGCGGCAGATCTGGCCCCCCGTGCGGCGGATGAAGACCATCTTGTGCTCGGGGGGCGGCAGGCGCCAGGTGGGGGCGCCGGGCGGCATGTGCGGGCCGTAGCTCGCCGGCGGGTTCGCGGTCGAGTGGCAGGTGGCGCAGGCGAGCCCCGGCGCCCCCAGCCCGTGCGGCCCCCGCTTGACGTTCTGCGCGTGGACCCGCGAGTCGTCGAACTGGAGCGGCGCGTCGCCGGGGATGTGGCAGTTCTGGCAGCGCGGGTGCTGGAGCACCTTCTGGACGACGGCGAACGCCTGGAGAGCGTCCGCGTCTCCCGCTTTCGGGGTGACCGCCGGCGCCGCGGACGCACCGCCCATGGAGAGGGCGGCGAGCCCGCCCGCCGCGGCGATCAGGAGAAGGCTGGGGATCGCTTTCCGAATCAGTCGCATCGGTCGCATCGGGTTCATTCCTAGGCGAGGCGCAGCGGCAGGCGCCGCAGCCGCTGGCCGGTCAAGGCGAAGAGGGCGTTGGCGACGGCCGGCGCGATGGGGGGCGTGCCCGGCTCGCCGGCGCCTCCCATCTTGTCGGTGCTGGGGACGATGTGCACTTCGATGCGCGGCATCTCGACCATGCGCAGGATCGGATAGTCGTGGAAGTTCGACTGCTCGACCCGTCCGTCCTGGAAGGTGATCTCGCCGTGCAGGGCGGCCGAGAGGCCGTAGGCGATCCCGGACTGCATCTGCGCCTCGACGCCGTCCGGATTGACCACCGGCCCGCAGTCGATGGCGCAGACCACGCGATGGACGCGGATCGCTCCCCCCTCGACCGAGACCTCCGCCACCTGCGCCACGAAGCTGCCGAACGATTCGTGGACGGCGAGGCCGGCCGCGTGCCCGTGGGGCAGCGGCTTCCCCCAGCCGAAGGCGTCGGCCGCGGTGTCGAGGGCGCGCCGCACCCGCGACCCCGCCGGCAGCATCTCGCGGCGGAAGGCGAGCGGGTCGCGGCCGGCGGCGTGGGCCAGCTCGTCGACGAAGCTCTCGACCGCGAAGGCGGTGTGCGAGTGCCCCACCGAGCGCCACCAGAGGACGGGGACCGCCAGCTCCGGGCTGTGCAGGTCGACGTGGTGGTCGGCGACGGCGTTCAGATAGGGAGCGTCCGAGGCCCCTTCGACCGAGGTCTCGTCCACCCCGTTCTTGATCATGGCAGCGAACGGCGTGCCGCCGAGGATCGACTGGCCGACCACGGTGTGCGCCCAGGCGACCGGCTTGCCGGCGCCGTCGAGCCCGGCCCGCAGCCGGCTCATCCACATCGGCCGGTAGTAGCCGCCGCGCATGTCGTCCTCGCGGGTCCAGACGACCTTGACCGGCCGCTTCGCCGCCTTGGCGAGGTGCACGGCCTCGGCCACGAAGTCGGAGCGCGGGTTGGCGCGGCGCCCGAAGCCGCCGCCCAGGAACGGCGTGTGGACGAGGACCTGCTCGGGCTTCAGGCCGGCGATCGCCGCCGCGGCCCCCTGGTCGCCGGTCTGGAACTGGGTGCCGGTCCAGATCTCGCAGCGGTCGGGGCCCAGCTCGACGGTGCAGTTGAGCGGCTCCATCGAGGCGTGCGCCAGGTAGGGGACCTCGTACTCCCCCTCGACCTTGCGCTGGGCCTTGGCGAAGGCCGCGTCGAAGTCCCCCTTCGTGGCGGCGGCCTTGCCGGCCGTCCTCACCTGCCGGGTGTAGTCCGCGCGCTGCGCTGCCGTCGAGTGGCCGGCGATCTTCCCCGCGTCCCACTCGACCTCGAGCGCCTCGCGCCCCCGGCGGGCCGCCCAGAAGTGCTCGCCGAGCACCGCGACGCCGGAGGGGATCTCGAGCACGTCGACCACCCCCGGCACGGCCTTCGCCTTCGTGGCGTCGAAGCGCCTGACCTTGCCGCCCAGGAACGGCGAGCGGGCGACCAGCGCCACCACCATGTTGGGGCGGCGGACGTCCATGCCGAACTCCGCCTGGCCGGTGATCTTGACCTGGCTGTCGAGCCGGTGCGTCCGGCGGCCGATGATCTTCCAGTCCTTGGGATCCTTGAGCTTCGGCGACGCCGGCACGGGGAGCGCCGCGGCGGCCTCGGCGAGCGAGCCGTAGCTCGCCCGGTGTCCGCCGGCGTCGCCATGGAGGATGTAGCCGTTCTCGGCGCGGCAGTCGGCGGCCGGCACCTTCCAGCGCCCGGCCGCGGCGGCGATCAGCATCTCGCGCGCCGCCGCGCCGGCCAGCCGGAGCTGGTCGAACGACTCCCAGGTGCTGGTCGAGCCGCCGGTCATCTGGATCCGGAACTGGGTGTGGGCGTATGCGAGGTCGGCCGGCGCGTGCTCGGCGCGCACGTGGCGCCAGTCGCACTCGAGCTCCTCGGCGATCACCATCGGCAGCGAGGTGAAGATCCCCTGCCCCATCTCCGAGTGCTTGAGGAGGATGGTCACGGTGTCGTCCGGCGCGATGCGGATGAAGGCGTTCGGCGCCGGCTTCGGGGCCGCCGCGCCCGCCCCTTCCTGGGCGAAGACCCGGCGCACGTTCTCGGGGAGGGTGAGGCCGATCACCAGGCCGCCGCCGACCACCGCCGACCGGGCGAGGAAGGCGCGGCGGGAGAGCTTGGGCGCGCTCATGTGCGGCTCGCTTTCGCCGGCCCGGCGGCGGTGTCCGCCGCGTGATGGACGGCGGCGCGGATGCGCTGGTAGGTGCCGCAGCGGCAGAGGTTGGCGCTCAGCGCGTTGTCGATGTCGGCGTCGGTCGGGTGGGGCACCTCCTTGAGCAGGGCGGCGGCGGCCATCACCTGCCCCGGCTGGCAGTAGCCGCACTGCACCACGTCGAGCTCGGCCCACGCCTTCTGCACGGGGTGCGCCCCGTGCGGATCGAGCCCCTCGATGGTGGTGATCTCGTGCCCGACCGCGCGCGCGGCCGGGAGCACGCAGGAGCGCTGGGCGTGGCCGTCGAGATGGACGGTGCAGGCGCCGCACTGGGCCATGCCGCAGCCGTACTTGGTGCCGGTCAGCCCCAGCACGTCGCGCAGGACCCACAGCAGCGGCATGTCGTCCGGGGCCGAAACGTCGTGTTCCTTGCCGTTGACTCGTAGCTTCATACGGTCTCCGTTCTGCAAAATTCTCCGCTTCTATATCATAAGTTGATGTGTCAAGGATTGAGGGAAGGGGGCCCGGCTATGTCATCATGATGCGGCCATGACCAACGATTCCCAGCGGGACCGCAAGCCGCGGAAGGGGTTCAATCTCGCCCTGGTGCCGGCGGTCTCCGCCGCCCTGATCGCCTTCGGCTGCGGCCCGTCTCCCCGCCAGACGGCTCTGCCCGCCGCTTCCACCCCAGCGCCCTGCGTGGACTCCCAGGGGAACCCGCTGCCGCCCGGCGCCTGCAACGATCCCAGGTATCGCCCGGCCAGCCGCTCGCGCTTCCACACCTGGTACTCGGTGGGCGGGACGGCGGGGTTCGGCAGGGGCATCCACGACGGCGCGTCGTCGACCGCGCATGGGCACGTGACGCGCGGCGGCTTCGGCAGCTCGGCGCATTCCTCCGGGGCCTCCGCGAGCCATGCGGGGAGCTGAGAGGTGAAACGTCTGGCGATCGCGCCGCGCCCCGGCTGGCAGGCCGAGGTGGAGCGCGCGGGGCTCCTCTGGCACACGGCGGAGGGCGAGCCGTACTGGAACGAGAGCGCCTGCTACGTCTTCCGCGGCGCCGAGATCGAGACGATCGCGGCGGCGACCGCCGAGCTCCAGCGCCTCTGCCTCGCCGCCGGGCAGGCGATCCTCGACCGCGACCTGTTCGGCCGCTTCGGCATCCCCCCCTGGGTGGTGCCGCTGATCCGCCGCGCCTGGGACGAGGAGCCGCCGGCGCTCTACCACGGCCGCTTCGACCTCGGCTACGACGGCCACAATCCGCCCAAGCTCTTCGAATACAACTGCGACACGCCGACCGCCCTCTTCGAGGCGGCGGTGGTGCAGTGGGAGTGGAAGGAGGCGGTCTACCCCCACCACGACCAGTACAACAGCCTCCACGAGCGGCTGGTCGCCAAGTGGCGTGAGCTCGCGCCTCTGCTGCCGGGGAAACGCGTCCACTTCACGCACGTCGACGACGAGCCGGGCGAGGACACGCTGACCGTCACCTATCTCCGCGACACCGCGGAGCAGGGCGGGGTGGCGACGGCGCCGATCCTGATCGGGGACGTCGGCTGGGATTCCCGGCGCCGCCGCTTCGTGGACCTCGCGAACCGGCCGATCGACACCCTCTTCCACCTCTACCCCTGGGAGTGGCTGGTCCACGAGGAGTTCGGGCCGCGGATCGCCGAGAGCTACGACGCGATGCTGTGGATCGAGCCGATCTGGAAGATGCTGTGGAGCAACAAGGCGCTGCTGGCCGTGCTCTGGGAGATGTTCCCCGGCCACCCCAACCTGCTCGCCGCCTCCTTCGAGCCGTTGCAGGGAGGGAGCTACGTCCGCAAGCCCCTCCTCGCCCGGGAAGGGGCCAACATCCGGGTGGTGAAGGACGGCGCGACCCTCGTCGAGACCCCTGGCGACTACGGTCACGAGGGGTACGTCTACCAGGATCTCTACGATCTACCCGTTTTCGGCGATGGCGGCGATGGCGAGGGCCAGCGCCCGGTGCTCGGCAGCTGGATCGTCGACGGCGAGCCCGCCGGCCTCGGCGTCCGCGAGGGAGGGCTGGTCACCGGCAACACCGGCCGGTTCGTGCCCCACATCATCGAGGATTGATCGGGGGGGCCCGTCAGGGCTTCGCCGTCACCGTCAGCTTCCGGACCATCCCCTTCCCCTCGTGGCTGCCGATCGGGCAGAAGACCTTGTACTCGCCGGGCTGGAGGGTGACCGTGAGCTCGCCGGTCGTGCCGGGGGGGATGGGCTTGGCCAGCAGCGTGTCCGGGGGGATTCCCGGCCCTTCGATCTTGAAGCTGTGGGTCTTCTCCCCCTCGTTGTGGACGACGAAGGTGGTGGGCCCGGCGTGGAGGGTCTCCGGCAGCTCGACCTTGTACTCGGAGAGGCGGACGGTCACCTTCCCGGGACCGGGGTCTGCCTTCGGATCTTCCGAGGGGATCGAGGCGGACACGGCGGTGAGGCCGAGCATCAGCAGCAGGGCCGGCAGCAGGGCACGGACGGCGATCTTGGGCGACATCGGCTCTCCTCGGGGTTTCAGGCGAGGTTGTGGAAGACCTTCTGCACGTCGTCGTCCTGCTCCAGGCGGTCGACCAGCTTGAGGACCTCGGTCGCCTTGTCCTCGGGAAGCTCGATCGGAGTCAGCGGGAGGTACTCCGACTCGGCGGAGAGAGGGGTGATGCCGCGGTCCTCGAGCGCCTTCTGGAGGGTGCCGAAGTCGTTGAAGGCGCAGCGCAGCACGAGCTGCGGCTCGTCCTTCTCGCCGGTGCTCTCGCCGAGCTCCTCGAGCCCGTGGTCGATCAGCTCGAGCTCGAGCTCGTCGGGGTCGAGCCCGGCCGGGTTGAGGCGGAAGACCCCCATCCGCTTGAACAGGTAGTTGACGCTCCCCGAGTTGCCGATCGAGCCGTTCCCCTTGTTGAAGTGGGTCCGCAGGTTCGAGACGGTGCGCGTCGGGTTGTTGGTCGCCGTCTCGGCCAGGATGGCGATGCCGTGCGGGGCGTACCCCTCGTAGAGGATCTCCTGGAAGTCCTCGGCCTCTTTGCCCGAGGCGCGCTTGATCGCCGCGTCGACCTTGTCCTTCGGCATGTTGACCGCGCGCGCGTTCTGGACCACGCGGCGCAGGAGCGGATTGCCGACCGGGTCGGGGCCACCCGCCTTGACGGCGATGGTGATCTCCTTGCCGATCCGGGCGAACGCTTTCGCCATCCGGTCCCAGCGGGCGAACATGGTGTGTTTTCTGGTTTCGAAGATGCGTCCCATGCTCGTAAATCTAGCCCGAGCGCCGGACCCGAGTAAAGGGGAGCTACCGGACGGGCCGGGTCTCTTCCCGGTCCGCAGGCTTGGCCCGCGCAGCCGACTGGCAGCGAGCGAAGCGAGCGGAGCCCGAAGGAGGCGAGCAGGGCCAAGCCTGCGGACCGGGAAGAGACCCGGCCCGTCCGGTGGACGCCTCCCGGGCAGCAGCGTAGAATGGGCGGCTCGTCACGCCTCGGGAAGCGCAAGCCAACAAACCAAGAGGAAAATCCATGTCCCAGAATGTCGCCCGCTGCCTGCTCCTCGCCGTCCTGTCGACGGCCGGCGTCGCGCACGCCAGGGTCGTCTACGTCCCCCTCCCCCCGATCGCCGAGGGTTCGGACGGCCTCTATGAGACCCGGGTTTCCCTGCACAACGGCGCCTCCGGAGCGCTCGCCGCCGCCCCCTACCTGTTCTCGAAGGGCCTCGAAGCCGCGCCCCGCAAGTCGCGCCTGACGGTCAAGGGGGGCGAAACCTCCGAGTTGACGCTGCCCGGGCGCGCCGACGGCCTGCTGCGGATCTCCGCCGACGACGCCGTCGCGCCGGTGGCCCGCATGGTCGGCACCGATCCGCGCAAGGGGATCGACGTCGAGCTGCCGCTGATCACCGACGACAACCGCTTCCCGGGCGGGCGGACGCTGGCGCTCGACCATCTGCTGATCTCGACCGTCTCGGCGTCGAACCTGGCGCTGGTCAACCTGGCGCAGACCGACAACCTCTGCACCCTGACGCTCGCCACCGGCGACGGCGCCGAGCTCGCCACCACCTCGCTGAACCTGCGGGGGCTCGAGAACCGCGCCTTCGTCAACGTCTTCGAGCGTCTGATCGAAGAGGGCTCGACCTTCGAGACCCCGGCGCGGGCGTCGTTCTCCTGCGCCCAGGACTTCTACGCCTACGCCCTGGTGACCGACCTGGTCACCGGCCGGATCGAGGCGGTCACTCCCCAGGAGGCGGCTGCCGACCAGGCGGTGCAGAAGCCGGCGACCGTCCCGGTCTGCCCGACGGGTGCGACCTGCTTCGACGCGCAGGGGACGGTGTTCGTCCCCGCGCCGCTGCCGGGCGTGCCGGTCGGCCGCGTGACCTTCCCCGCCCCCGCCGGCGTCGCCAAGCGGTTGCGGCTGTCGCTCGACGTCACTCTCGCCAACTGGTACAAGTCGGACCCCGCCGGCAAGCACCTGATCTACTGGTTCGTGATCAACAAGAACATCGACATGCCGGGGCTCCTCTACTTCCTGGGGCCGAACAAGAACCAGGCGTTCGCCCGCCACGGCATGGGGCTCACCCACCCGCAGAAGATCAAGATCATCAAGCCGTTCACCGGCAAGGTGGGGCACACCTACCACGTCGACAACGACTACGACATGGCGAATCAGACCTACACGATCACGATCACCGACACGGCGACCGGGCACGTCGAGCAGACCCTCACGGGAAAGCCGAACGTCACCTCCTACACCGTCAAGCCGGGCTCCAACTTCCTTTGCGACATGGGGTTCTTCCCCGGCAAGGTGCCGAGCGAGGTGCCGTCGTTCAAGTGGAAGTACGCCAACGTCCACGTCGAAGCGTACATGCGGTAAAAGAGAGCGGGCCGCGCGACGTCCTCCGGGAGGAGCGCCGCGCGGCCCGGTGTGTTCCCGTTCCTGCTAGTGGCAGGCCCACATGGTGCAGTACTGGATCGTCCCCCCGTTGCAGCGGCAGCAGGCGAAGCAGTTGGTGGGATCCGCCGCGCAGGTGACGCAATAAGCGTTGGTGACCGCGACCGCCTTCGGCGGCACGGTGACGAACGCGGCGGTGGCGAGGGCGGCGGCGAACAGGAGCTTGCTCATCTTTCTCATTTCTTTATCCTCCTTTAGGACGCCGACGAGCGTAGCGTCCAGGCGAGGAGCGATGCTTCCGAATACTTGCTGGTTGAATAGACTTAATAGAACGTCGCGCCCCGCCCGGCCATCTCGCGCAGCCGCGCGACCCGCTTCGAGCCCTTCCCCCTTCTTTCGCTTCTCCCCTGCCTCTTCATAGAAGCCGCGCTTCGACTTCCGGCTGAGCCGGCCGTCGCAACGAATTTTTATGCTAGAATCGCATCAAGCAGTCCTCCAAAGCTCCCGCTCGTAAAGAGAGCTCGAAGCGCCCCGGCTTTCAACCCTCGCGAGGTGGGAGATTCATGAAGCGATCGCTGCTCCCGCTCGTCCTGCTGGCCGGCGGCCTCCTCGGCCGCGGCGGCTGGACAGCGGCCCGCGGGACCACGATCGGCTGCATCCCCTCCGCCACCCGCCTCTGCCTCGCCGGCAACCGCTTCGCCGTCGAGGCCGCGTGGACGGTCCCGGGGCTCGGCTCCGGAGCGGCGCAGGCCGTGCCGCTCACCGGCGACACCGGCGCCTTCTGGTTCTTCTCGAGCCCGAACCTCGAGCTGACCGTCAAGGTGCTCGACGGCCGGGCGGTGAACCGCCACTTCTGGATCTTCTTCGGTGCCCTCTCGGACGTCGTCTATTCGCTCAAGGTCACCGACCTCGCGACCGGCCTCCAGGAGACCTACCAGAACCCGGCCGGGCGCTTCGCCAGCGTGGCGGACGTCAACGCCTTCCAGGCCGAGGCGCCCCCCGCGCTCCCCCACGCCGCGCGCCCCGCCACGGCGCCGGCAGCCGCCCTGCCGGACTCCGGCGCGCCGGCCCCCCTGGGCGGCGTGATCGCCGCGGCCCCCTCGAGCGCCGGCGGCCCGTCGGCGCCGGCCGTCGCGGTGGCCCCGGACGGCGGCTTCCTGCTGGTCTGGAGGGACGACCTCGACGCGGCGACGGTGCACGGGCGCCTCTACGACGCCGACGGCAACCCGCGCGGCGACCCCTTCCCCCTCTCCGCCCCCGGAACGCCGGCGGGGAGTCCGCGGGCCGCCGCCGACCCCTCCGGCCGCTTCCTCGCCGTCTGGCCCGGCGCGCGGGGGATCTCCGGGCGCCTGTTCGGCACCGGCAGCCTCCCCGCCGGCCCCGAGGTCCTGCTCGCGCCAGGGCCCTTCCTGGCCTCGCCGGACGTGATCTCCGATCCGGCGGGCGGCTTCCTCCTCTCCTGGGAAGACCAGGGGGCGCACGGGGTGGACCGCACGATCCACGTGCAGCGCTTCGATCTCCGCCTGACCCCCGGCACCCAGGCGCTGATCGCCGCGCCGGGGCTGGTGGGCGCGCCGCCCCGCCTGGCCGCTCTCGCCCCCGGCGGCTACGCGGTGACCTGGAGCTCGGCCAACCCCACGATCTACCTCCCCAACGCCGACCTCTGGGCGCAGCGGCTCGATCCCGCCCTCGAGCCGCTGGGGAGCCCCTTCCCGATCGCCCGCGGCCAGGGCGGCACCGGCGCCGGGGTGCCCGTCGCCTACGCCGACGGCGGCTTCGCCTACCTGTGGAGCGCGCGCGCCTCCCTGGCCGACGAGAACGACGGCCTGGTGGCCCGGCGCTTCGACGCCGGCGGCGCGCCGGACGGCGAGGCCGTCCCCTTCCACCGCGGCGCGGGGGACGCGGCGGCGAGCCCCGCCGCCCTCGCCCTCCCCTCCGGCGACACCTGGGTCGTCTGGCACGAGCGCGACGCCCCCGAGGATCCGGACGGCGGGATCCACGCCGGCCTGGTCGATCCCTCCTGGCGCCTCCAGGGGGAGGTCACTCCGATCAAGACCGGCCGCGCGGGCTCGCAGTCCGAGCCCGCCGTGGCCAGCGCCCCCGGCGGCACCGTCGCCGTCTGGTCGAGCCTTCCCGTCAAGGATCCACCGGTGGTGCCGGGGCCCGGAGACCCCCTGGGGATCTACGCCCAGCGCTTCTCCCCCCTCGACTGCGCCCTCGCCCCGGACCAGCTCTGCCTCGCCGGCCGCTTCCGGGTCACCGCCCGCTTCACCGATCCGCGCCTCGGCGGCTCGGCGGCGGCGCAGGCGATCCCGCTCACCCGGGACGCCGGCGCCTTCTGGTTCTTCGACGCCGCCGAGCCCGAATTGACGGTCAAAGTGCTCGACGGGCGCCCCCTGAACGGCCACTTCTGGGTCTTCTCCGCGGCCCTCTCGGACGTCGAGTACGCCATCACCGTCACCGACCTGGTCACCAGCCAGAGCAAGACCTATTACAACGCGCCGCACCAGCTCGCCAGCCAGGCGGACACCGCGGCGTTCTGAACCGGAGGGATTCGCGATGCAACGGCAACTCCTCGTCCTCGTCCTGCTGGCCGGCGCCCTCGCCGGCCTCGCCGTCTCCGCTCCGGCCCGCGCCGTGACGCCGGGGGAGTGCAACCCGTCCCCGACCCGCCTCTGCCTCGCCGACAACCGTTTCGCCGCCGACGTCACGTGGACCGTGCCGTCGCTCGGCTCGGGGGAGGGGCAGGCCGTGCCGCTCACCGCCGACACCGGCGCCTTCTGGTTCTTCGCGAGCTCGAACCTCGAGCTGACCGTCAAGGTGCTCGACGGCCGCGCGGTGAACCGCCACTTCTGGGTCTTCTTCGGCGGACTCTCGAACGTCGCCTTCACCCTCGAGGTCACCGACCTCCAGACCGGGGTCGTCGAGACCTACCAGAACCCGGCCGGGCGCTTCGCCAGCGTGGCGGACGTCTCCGCCTTCGATCCCGAGCCTCCCGCCGCCCCGCTCCTCCCCGCCGTCCACGGCAAGGCGGTGGCCGCCGCGGCGGCGGACGCTCCGCTCCCCCTGGGCGGCGAGATCCCGGTCTACCTCTCCCCCGGCTCGGACGCCGGCCACCGGGAGCAGATCCCGGCGGTCGCGGTGGCCCCGGACGGCAGCTTCCTGGTGGTCTGGGAGAACAACTTTGACACGCCGGCCGCCGTGCACGGGCGCTCCTTCGACGCCGCCGGCAACCCGCGCGGCCCGGAGGCCGTCCTCTCCGCCGCCGGCGAGCTGGCGCAGAATCCACGGGCCGCCGCCGATTCCAGTGGAAGCTTCCTCGCCGTCTGGTCCACCGCCCAGGGGATCGCCGGCCGCCGCATCGCCGCCGACGGCACGCCGGCCGGCGCCGAAACCCTGCTCGTGCCTGGCAGCCCCCTCTATTGGCCGGACGTCATCGCCGATCCGGCCGCCGCGGCGGGCGGCTTCCTGGTCGCCTGGCAGGCGCCGGGGACGCAGGCGAACGACCTCGCTATCCACCTCCAGCGTTTCGACCGCCAGCTCACCCCCGGCGTCCAGGCCTCGGTCGACGCGCAGTTTTTCCTCAGCGCCCCCCCTCGCCTGGCGGCGCTCGCCCCCGGGGGATACGTGGTGACCTGGGCAACTCCCAACCCCACCATCGACACCCCCAACGCCGACCTCTGGGCGCAGCGGCTCGACGCCGCGCTGCAGCCCGTGGGGAGCGTCCTCTCCATCGCCAGGTTCCAGGCAGGGAGCGGCAACGGCGTGCCGGTCGCCTACGCCGATGGCGGCTTCGCCTACGTCTGGACCACCGGCGCCCTGCTGGGCAACGCGTTCGACGGCCTGTCGGCGCGCCGCTTCGACGCCGCCGGCACCCCGGCCGGAGACCCCGTCCCCTTCCATCAGGGACCCGGCAACAACGCTTCGAGCCTCGGGGCCATCGCGCTCCCCTCGGGCGACACCTTCGTCGTCTGGCCCGAGCAGGGGCTCATCGATCCGGACGGCGGGATCTTCGCCGGACGGTTCAATTCCTCCTGGCAGCTCCAGGGGGAGGTCTCCCAGGTCAACACCACCTCCGGCGGCTTCCAGGCCCAGCCCGCCCTCGCCGCCGGGCCCGGCGGCACGGTCGCCGTCTGGGCGAGCCTCTCGCTCCCCGTCTACGATCCGCCGGGCCCGCCCCCCCCGCCGGGCGCCGTGGGGATCTTCGCCCAGCGCTTCACCGCCGCGGGCTGCGCCCTCTCCTCGGACCAGCTCTGCCTCGGCGGCCGCTTCCGGGTCTCCGTGCAGTTCACCGATCCGCGCTCGGGCACCTCCGGGCCGCCCGGACGATCCCGCTGACCGGCGACACCGGCGCCTTCTGGTTCTTCGACCCGCCGATCTCGAGCTGATGGTCAAGGTGCTCGACGGCACGGCGATCAACGGCAACTTCTGGGTCTTCTCCGGCGGGCTCTCGGACGTCGACTACACGCTCACCGTGACCGACACGTACCGGCCGGCGCAGGTGTACTACAACCCCCCGCACCATCTCGCGAGCCTCGCCGACACCGACGCCTTCTGATCCGGAGCTTCCAGATGCAACGAAGACACTGATGCCCCTCGCCGCCCTCTGCGCCCTCCTCGCCGCCGCCGGCACCCTCCCGGGGCATGCGGCCCCGCCGCCCGCGGCGGGGACCGACTTCCAGGTCAACGCCGCGACGGCGGGGAACCAGGCCTATCCGGCCGCGGCCCAGGACGCCGCGGGAAGTTCGGTCGTCGTCTGGATCGATTCGGGGGCCGGGCCGCCCACCCTCAAGGCCCGCCGCTTCGACGCCCTGGGACCCCCCTCCCCCCGGAGATCGTGATCACCAGAGTCGGAATCCACGCCGGACCCCGCGTCGCGATGACCCCGCTCGGCGACTTCGCCGTCATCTGGCAGAGCAACACAGGGATTTCTGCGGCGTTACGACCGGCTGGGAGGCCGCAGGGAGGCCCCGTCACCGCGTCACTTCCCGCCGACTCTTGCAGCTCTCGGCGCGGACCTGACGCTGGACGCCGCAGGCCACGCCCGTGGTGTGGGCTGCGGAGCGGATCGGCGGCGACGTCCTCCTGCTGCAGCGCTTCGACGCCTCGAACCAGCCGTTCGGCAGCTGGAGACGGTCAATACGGGCTCGGCACCCGCTCCGCCCCCCGCGCTGGCGCTGAACGCGGCGGGCAGCCTGCTGGTGGTCTGGGACGACCAGCGCGCCAGCCTCCGCCACTTCCTGGGCGCGCCGTTTCGACGGTCCGACCGGCACCTGGGGCCCCGAGACCCGGGTCAGCTCCCGCAACGGGGTGTCGAGCGGTGGGACCCCCCTCCTCTACCCCGAGGGGGACGGCGCGGTGGTCTTCCTGGACTACGTCCGCGGGGCTGAGCGCGCCGGCTCGACTCCCACGGCGTCCCGTCTCGGCGATCGGCCTCACGCCTCAGACCCGTGAGCCCGATCAGCCCCCCCTCCGCCGCCCCGAGCCCCGACGGCACGACCTTCGTCACCTGGCAGGCGCAGGACTGACGCTCCGTGCCGCCTTCTTCGACGGCGCCTGGAGCCCGCTGGGCGACCTTCACCCTCGGCTCCCAGCTGACCGCCGTCGAATTTCAGCCCGCGGTGGCCGCCGGCGCCCCGGCAACCTGCTCGTCGCCTGGACCAGCGGCGGCTCCCGTCCTCTTTCCCGTTTCCACCCGCCTCCGCCCCGGCCGCGACGGCAGCAGCTCGGCGTCTACGCCCAGCGCTTCCAGTCCCCCGCCTGCGCCGCCGGCTCCGCGTCGCTCTGTCTTCGCCTCGGCGACGCCCAGCGCTTCAGCGTCCAGGTGAGCTGGAAGAACCCCTACACCGGCGAGACCGGCACCGGCAAGAGCGCGCCGCTCACCGGCGACACCGGCGCCTTCTGGTTCTTCGACCCCGCCAATCTGGAGCTGATGATCAAGGTGCTCGACGGCCGCGCCGTCAACGGCAACTTCTGGGTCTTCTACGGCTCGCTGTCGAACGTCGAGTACACGGTCACCGTCACCGACGCCGTGTTCGGGACGAGAAGACCTACCACAACGCTCCCTTCCAACTCGCCAGCCAGGCGGACGTCGACGCTTTCCCGGGCGGAACGGGAGCGGTGCCCCCCGCCGCCGGTCCCGGTGCCCGCGCCGCCCGCACCGCGTCCTCGCCACCGCCGCCACCTCCGCAGCGGCCGCCTGCACGCCGGCCCCGGCCACCCTCTGCCCGCAGAGCCGCTTCCAGGTGGCGGTGAGCTTCATCGACCCGCGCACGGGAACGACCGGCCCCGGGGCAGGCCGTGACGCTCAGCGACGACACCGGGATCTTCTGGTTCTTCGACCCCGCCAATCTCGAGCTGATGGTGAAGGTGCTCGACGGGACCGCGATCAACGGCCGCTTCTGGGTCTTCTACGGCGGCCTCTCGGACGTCGACTACACGCTGACCGTGACCGACACCGCGACGGGCACGCAGCGGATCTACCACAACCCCCAGCACCACCTGGCGAGCGTCGCCGACATCGACGCCTTCTGACCGCTTCCCGGAGCCCACGATGAAGATACACGCATCGCACCCCTCGCCGTCCTCTGCACCGCCCTCGCCGCCGCCGGCACCCTTCCCGGGGCACGCGCTCCCCGCCTCCCGCGGCGGGAACGAACTTCCAGGTCAACGTGGTGACCGAGGGGTCGCAGCACTACCCGCCGTGGCCCAGGATACCGCCGGCGATTCGGTCGTCGTCTGGGGGGACCGGGGAACCGCGCCGACCACCGTCAAAGCCCGCCGGTTCGATCCCGCGGGAGCTCCGGCCGGCGGCGAGATCGTGGTCGGAACGGGAGGCGCGATCGCCCCGCGTGGCAATGACCCCGGAGGGAGCCTTCGCGGTCGTCTGGCAGAACGAGCGAGCTCGTCTTCCTGCGGCGCTACGACCGGCTGGGGCGGCCGGAGGGGGACGTGGTCGCGTGCAGCCGCCGGCCGGCGACCCGACGAACGCCACGCCGGACGTGGCCCTGGACGCCGCCGGCACGGCGTTCGTCGTCTGGGTGTCCACGCGGTCCCTAGGGGCGACTCCATCCTGCTGCAACGCTTCGACTCGGGCGAACCAGCGGCTGGGCGCCCGCGAGGAGATCGCGCACGGATTGCACGCCAACCCCCGGGCCTGGCGGGGAATGCCACCGGCAGCCTGCTGGTGAGCTGGGACGACGGGCGCGGAGCGCTATGGGACGTTTGGGCCCGCCGCTTCGACGGCCCGAGCGGCGCCTGGGCGGCCGAGACCCGGATCAGCACCAGCGGGTCCGGGACGCACCGGGGAGGCAATCCCATCCTCTATCGCGAAGGGGACGGCGCGGTGGTGTTCTGGGACCTCACCGCCAGCGCGGTGCGGGCCCGCCGCCTCGACGCCCACGGCGTCGCGGTCGACGCCGAGATCCCGGTCTCCCCGGACGTCGCCGGCTTCTCCCTTCCCGCCGCCGCAGCGGACGCGGACGGCACGGCCCTCGTCGCCTGGCAGGGGACGGACTCCGTCCTCCATGCCGCCTTCTTCGACCGCGCCTGGCACCCCCTCGGAACGGACTTCCTCGTCGAGCTCCCCGCGGGACGACTTCGAGCTGGTGCCCGCGGTGGCCGCCGGCGGCACGGGAAACCTGCTCGTCGCCTGGGCGAGCGGCGGCCTCCCGCACCTCTTCCCCGGGTACCCTCCGAGCCCCGGCCGCGACGGCAGCGATTGGGGGGTCTACGCCCAGCGCTTCCAGGCTCCCGCCTGCGCCGCGGGCTCGGAGCACCTCTGCCTCGGCCAGCCCCTCGCCTCCGGCGGCCAGTTGTTCGACGTCGAGGTGAGCTGGAGGAACCCCTACACGGGGGAGACCGGCACCGGCAGGAGCCGGCCGCTGACCGCCGACACGGGCACCTTCTGGTTCTTCGACCCCGCCAATCTCGAGCTGATGATCAAGATCCTCGACGGCCGCGCGATCAACGGCTACTTCTGGGTCTTCTACGGCTCGCTGTCGAACGTCGAGTACACGATCACCGTCACCGAGACGCTGACCGGAGCGGTGAAGACCTACCACAACGCCCCCCTCCAATTCGCCAGCCAGGCCGACGTCCAGGCGTTCCTCCTGGTCTCCGCGGCGGCTCCGGCGAGCCCGGCGCCAGCCGCCGCCGCGCCGCGCCCGTCCGCGCCTCGGGCTCCCTTCGCGGCCGGAGACTGCACCCCCACGCCGACCACCCTCTGCCCGCAGAACCGCTTCCGGGCGGCGGTGAGCTTCACCGATCCGCGCACGGGAGCGACCGGCCCGGGGCAGGCCGTGACCCTCACCGACGACACCGGGATCTTCTGGTTCTTCGACCCCACCAACCTCGAGCTGATGGTGAAGGTGCTCGACGGCAACGCCATCAACGGCCACTTCTGGGTCTTCTACGGCGGGCTCTCGGACGTCGACTACACGCTGACCGTCACCGACACCGCCACGGGAGCGCAGCGGATCTACCACAACCCGCAGCACCACCTGGCGAGCGCCGCCGACCTCGACGCCTTCCCGGCCGGCCCGACGGCGGGGAACTGAGGCGGGAGCAGCAGGGAACTGCTCGATCTCGGGAGCCTTTCTCCTCCCCCGTACTCGGGGGAGGCCGGGAGGGGGCGTTCCGGAGTCCGGGGTGCTTCCTTGTTCGGGGAGGTTGGGGCCCCCTCCTGACCTCCCCCGAGTACAGGGGAGGAACAAAGCATCCCTGCGGGATCGGTTGCCGACGGCGGGGCCGGTTCGGGTCGGGTCCTCGTCTGGCCCGCGCAGCCGACTGGCAGCGAGCGAAGCGAGCGGAACCCGAAGGAGGGGAGCCGGGCCAGGCGAGGACCCGTCCCGACCCGGCCGTCACCCCTCCCCCGGCTCCGGCGCTTCGAGGCTCTGCACGATCTGGGTGACCTCGACCTCGGCCTTGCGGATCTTGCCGCGGCAGAGGTCGAGGAGGAGGGCGGCGCGGCGCAGCTCCTCGGCCAGGCGGTCGATGTCGATCTCCTCCCCCTCGATCCGCTCGAGGATCCCTTCGAGCTCGTCCATGGCGGCGCGGAAGCTCGGGGCCTCGGGGGTTGGTGGGGCGGTCTCGGGGAGCGTGGTCTGCGATGCCATCAGGGTTCCTCCACTCGGCTGTTGAACTCTCCCCCGGCCACCCGGGTGGTGACGAGGTCGCCGACGCCCACCTGCGCCGGCTGGCGGACGAGGCGGCCGGCCGCGTCGCGGGTCAGGCTGAAGCCGCGCTCCAGGGTGCGCTCGGGGTCGAGCTGGCGGCAGAGGCGCTCGATCCCCGAGAGGGTCGCCGCCGCCTCGCGCACCTTGCCGCGCCCGGCGCCGGCCAGGCGCTCGCCCAGCCGCACGCGGTCGCGCTCGACGGTCCCCAGCCGGCGCGGCGCCAGCTCCGCGAGGCGCGAGCGCAGGGCCTCCCCCCGCCGGCCGGCGGTGCGCAGCGCGCTCCGCCCGAGGCGCGCCAGGGTCCGCGCGTGCTCCTCGATCCGCGCCCCGGCCGCCCCCAGACGCATGCGCGCCAGGCTCACCCCCCGCTCCGCCCGCCCCAGCGCCTCGCGGCTCGCGCGCAGCGGCTCGAGCGCCTCGCGCAGCAGCCGCCGGCGCAGCGACTCGATCTCCTCCTCCACCCCGGCGATCCGCTCGATCAGGAACTCGGCCACCTTGGTCGGCGTCTTGAACGCGGTGTGGGCGGTCAGGTCGGCGATCGCCTGGTCGATCTCGTGCCCGAGGCCGGTGAGCACCGGGAACGGCGCGCGGGCGATCGCCTCGGCGATCGACCGGCTGTCGAACGCCGCGAGGTCGGTCCGCGAGCCGCCGCCGCGGATCAGCACCGCGCAGTCGATGGCGAGGCCGGCGAGCGCGGCGAGCGCCGAGACCACCTCGCGCTCGGCGTCCTTCCCCTGCATGGCGGCGTGCAGGAAGAGGACGCGGAAGCCGTAGCCGCTCTCGGCGAGGCCGGAGAGGAAGTCGTGGTAGGCGGCGCTCCCGCCGGAGGTGATGAGGGCGATCGAGAGGGGGAGCTCGGCGAGCGGCCGGGCGCGGTTCGCCTCGAGCAGCCCCGCCGCCGCGAGGGCGGCCAGCGTCTCCCGCCGCCGCCGTTCGAGCAGCCCCAGGGTGAAGGCCGGATCGACCTCGCGCACGCAGAGCTGGAGCCGGCCGCTGGGGGCGTAGAAGTCGAGGCTTCCCCGGCAGCGGATCTGCACGCCGTCGGTGAGGCGCTGCTCGGAGCCGGCGAGGAGGCGCTGGATCTTGAGGAAGTCCCCCTTCCAGATCACCGCGTCGAGCTTGCCGACGATCTCGTCGCGCTCCCCCTTCTCCACCAGCTCGAAGTAGACGTGGCCGCGGGCGCTCGGGCGCACCCGCTGCGCCTCCCCCACCACCCAGACGGCGGAGAACGCCTCGCCCAGGAAGTCGCGCACCTCCCCGCAGAGCTGGGAGACGCTGTAGGTCGGCTCGGTGGAGAACAGGGTGCTCAAGGAGCGGGGCTCAGTGGTACGACTTCAGCTCCTTGGACGAGGCGAGCGGGATCGACTCCGCCCACTCGACCGCCTTCTTCTCCCCGGCGGTCAGCCGGCTCAGGAAGTCGATCGCCTCGTCGCGCTCGCGGAACAGCCGCCAGATGAAGGTGTGCCCCGCCGGCGCCGTGAAGTAGGTGTAGGTCTTGGCGCCGTTCGAGAGGTCGAAGCCGAGGTTGCTCTCGCCGTTGACCCCCACGCAGGCGACGGCGATCGCCCGGTAGGCGAGGGCGAGCGCCTTGACGGCGTCCTCGTAGTCGGCCAGCTCCTCGCGCGACAGCGGCGAGTGGTAGAGCGAGATCTTCGCCCCATCCTCCTCGGCGAGCAGGTTGTAGGGGATGTCGTTCCTGTCCATCGCGTCCTTCGTCTCGCTGGTGGTGACGAAGACGTCCTCTGTCCCCGCGACCTTGTAGGTGATCGCGTAGACGTCCTTCTGGAACTGGGCGAACGCCTCGGTGAGGATGCCCTCATCCTCGATCGTAAAATAGTAGAGGCGGTTCATCATGCGTCGTGCCATGCGGCAAAATCCTCCAGGGCCTCAACCGGCCGGGATCGCGCGAGGAGAAGCCCCCGCGGCGACAAGACCCGGAAACCGGAGACCCGATCGTGGCTTTACGGGTGGAAGGGAGCGGCGAGCCGAGCTTTCAGACGCTCCCGGGAGATCCATTGTAGCAAACCGTTACAACCGGCCCCGGAAATTCCCTTCGTACCCCTCTTCGTAGGCCGGCGCCGGCAGCTCCTTCTTCGGCTCCGGCAGCACGAACCCGAGGAGGAGCCCGGCCGCGCACCCGCCGAGATGGGCCGAGTTGTCGATCCCCGGCATCGAGAAGCCGAAGACGACGTTGATCACCGCCCACCCCACGAGCTGCATCAGGATCGACTTCCCCTGCGGGGTGAGCGCCGCCCGCCGCCGGAGCAGGAAGGCGATCAGACCCCCCATCAGCCCGAAGATCGCCCCCGACGCGCCGACGCTCGGCACCGAGGAGAAGAACGCGCTGGTCAGCGACGCCGCGATCCCCGTCACGAAGTAGACCATCAGCATCCGCGACGACCCCAGCAGCAGCTCGAACATGGCGCCGAGCTGGTAGAGCGCATAGGCATTGAAGGCGATGTGCAGCAGGCCCCCGTGCAGGAACATGCTGGTCACCAGCCGCCAGTACTCCCCCGCCCGGATCGCCGGCCCATAGTTCGCCCCCGCCTGCGTCAGCGCGTCGCCCATCACGAGCTGGAGCACGTAGCCGATGCCGATCGCGATCAGCAGACAGAGGGTCACGGGAGTCCGGCGGCCTAGCATGGTGGGGATGGTATCGCGAGTGAGGGGCTCGCGGGTGCGGAGATCCCCCGCGAGGGTTTACGCTATGCCTGCAATCCAGCAGATTCCCTGCCGGTTCCCGTTGAAAGGAGATCCCCCATGAAGCGAGTCTTCCTCTGTACCGCCGCCCTCCTGCTCACCCTGGCCGCCACGCAAAGCAAGCCGGCCAGCGCTTGCTACATCAACTACTGCGCAAGCTGCCAGAGCTCGTGCGCCGCGCAGGGCAAGTACTTCACCTGCCACATTTGCATTTGCCAGTGCGTCGACCCGAACTGAGAAGCGGGTTCCCCTTGGCGGGGGCGTAGGCCCTCCGGGAGAAGAGGGGGGCCCTGCGATCCACAGTCGAGCCGGGCTTGGAGCTTTTCTCCTCCCCTGTACTCGGGGGAGGCCGGGAGGGGGTGCTCGCAGGCCTGGTACGCTTCCTTGTTCGGAACGCTGAGGCCCCCTCCTGACCTCCCCCGAGTACGGGGGAGGAAAAAAGCAACCACCTTCGCTTGCCAGAGGAGCCTTGCGCTCCCCCTACGGGTAATACCCCCGAGCCGCCCGCGCCTTCAGCCCCGACTTCTTGGTCTTGATCTCCACCGGCCGGAACTTGCTCGTGCTCCCCGCCTCGGTGGAGTTGTAGGCCAGCAGGTAGCGGCTGCGCAGCTCGGACTCGATCTGCTTGTAGATCGCCGGCAGCTCCTTGGGATCGTTGGTGAAGAACGACCGCCCGCCGCTCGCCCCCGCGAGCTCGGAGAGCTTGAGCTTGATCGACGTGTCGAGGAACGAGAGGTTGAGGCCGATCGCGTAGACCGCCACGCCGCTCCGGCTGGCGTACTCCTGTGCCTCCTTGTAGGTGATGTAGCTCGAGTTGTCGTCGCCGTCCGAGAGGAGCACCAGGGCCCGCTGCCCCTTCACCCCGCGGAAGTAGTAGAGGCTGTGCACCAGCGCGTCGTGCAGCGAGGTCTCCCCCACCGCCTGGAGCCCGGAGATCGCCGCCACCACGGCGCCGACGTCGTCGGTCGGCGGGATCTCGAGGTGCGGGCGCTTGGCGAAGCTCACCGCGAACGCCTTGTCCCCCGGCTTCATCACGGTCTGCACGAAGCCGCTCGCGGCCTGTTGCGTGGCGGCGAGCGAGGAGGCCATCGAGCCCGAGGTGTCGATCAGCATGCAGATGGTGAGCGGCAGGTTCCGCACCTGCTCGAACTTCACCACCTCCTGTTTCTTCCCCGACTCGTAGACCTCGAAGTCGTCCTGCTTCAGGTCCTGCACCAGGTTCCCCGAGCGGTCGGTCACCGTGGTGTAGAGCTCCACGAGATCGACGTCCACCTCGGAGACGTAGGTCGGCGCCCGCAGGTAGCGCAGCGCCTCGGTGTGGCTGCCGTCGTCCAAGGTCACCACCACGGTCATGTAGACCAGGTCGGCGTCCGGCACCGGCACCTCCATCTGCCAGGGGGGCTTGGTCAGCGAGCCCACCACCTGGTCGTTGACCTTGAACTCCATCGACTGCAGGCGGCGGCCGTCGGGGATCACCACCTCGGCCTTCGACTCCACCTTGTTCCCCGGCACGCGCGTCCCCTTCGACGGCGACACGATGCGCACGTTGAACGCCCCCTTCGGCTGGTTGAGGATCACCTCGTCGGTGGCGACCAGCTTCCCTTCGGCGTCGTACCCCTCGGCGCGGATCGTCTGCTCGGTGGGGAAGCTCGACAGCCGCAGCTCGGCCGAGTACGGCGCGCGGCCGGTGGTCATCTGCATCTTGCCGTCGACCAGGAACGCCACCTTCTCGATCCGGCTGCCGGTGACGATGGCGTCCGCCCGCCAGAGCCCGATCAGCACGTCGTCCGTCGGCGGCAGCAGCAGCAGGCTGTCGGCGCCGGCCGCCGTCTTCGCCGGCACCAGCTGGCCGACGACCGGAACGGCGGCCTCTCCCGGCTTGCCGGCGATCACCGGCTCGGGGGTGGGATCGTTCGGCACCCGGAAGGCGCGTGACAGCCGCACCTCGCCGCCGCCGACGTCGTCCATGATCTTCAGCCGCAGGGTGAAGTTCTCCCGCGAGCGCAGCGGCCGGTCGATCGCCAGCACCATCGGCTCCCCCGGCTTGGGCGCCGGCTGCAGGAAGCGGATGCGGAACTCCTCGAAGCTCTTCCCCTGCTGCTCGACCATCCCCTCGACGGTCAGGCGGACCATCGGCTTGGCGTCGGTCGACAGCTTGTAGCCGGCGTCCGGCGGCAGCTCGACCAGGGCGCGGGCCACCACCCGCTGCCCCTCCCGCTCCGGGAAGTGCACCGCGGCCGAGGTCACCTTGAGCTCGGGCGCCAGCCGCGGGACCTCGGTCGCCGCCGCCTCGCGCGCCCACTCGGCGAGGTCCTTCGGCGGGCGGATGAAGTAGGAGTTGTCGTGCGGGCGGACCTTGCTCCGCCCCCGGAAGTCCGTGGCGCCGGTGAGCCCGGGCACCCCCGTCGCCTCGTCGACGTTCTTCGCCTCCTTGCAGTTCTGGAGGTCGAAGCGCACCGCCGAGATGTTCCCCCGCAGCTCCTCCCACTGCTGGAGCCAGTACTCCATCAGCGGCGTGTAGAGCTCCGCCTTCGAGTCGCTCGGCAGCCAGAGCTTGTAGGGGTCCCCTTTCCCCGACGTGAACACCACCAGCCGGTGCAGCAGCGGCTTGCCGTCCGGCCCGATCCCCTTCCGGTAGGTCCACACCTCGAGCGGATGGAACACCGCCCCGCAGTCGACCGCCAGCCGGTCCTCCGGCTGCCCGTTGAGGAAGATCAGCTGCGCGCGGATGTCCTGCGGCGACAGGTACTGCTCCGCGGCCAGCCGCTGGCGGCGGGCGATCCCCTCGCGCAGCTCGTTGAGCTTGGTCGCCGGGAGCGGGTCCTTGTCGAGGAAGTCCGCGATCCACTTCGCCCGCGCCTCGGGGGCGAGGGCGAGGAGCTCCGCGCGCTGCTCGGCGGTGAGCAGCAGGCCCGGGCCGTCCTGGAGGAAGGCGCGCTCGGCCTCGGGCCAGAGCGTCGGATCGTCCGCCGGGGCCTTCTGCGAGGCGGTCTGGGCGAAGAGGGGGGCGACCGACAGCAGGAGCAGGAGGGAAAAGAGAAGCGGGTTCCGGTATCTCACGCGCAGCCTCTGTGCATTCCCGGTGCCATGGGTTCCTGGTTGGCACCGCTGGTATCGACAGACTACTATGGAAAATACGATGACGAAACGAAACCAGCCCATCAGCACCTGGGAGGCCGGCGACAACGTGCAGGGGTTCGCGCTCCTCACCAAGAAGGAGCAGCGCCAGGACCGCAACGGCAAGAGCTTCCTCGACATGGAGCTCACCGACGCCTCCGGCACGATGATCGCCAAGGTGTGGTCCGACAGCCCGGCGCTCAACAGCCGCTTCGAGACCCACCAGTTCGTCGCCTTCCGCGGCGCGGTGAAGAACTACCGCGACCAGCTCCAGGTGACGATCGACGACTGCCGCGAGGCGACGGACGGCGACCGCCACTACGGCTTCGACGAATCGAAGCTCGTACCGTCCACCCGGGAGGACGTCGATGATCTCTGGAGGCGACTGGAGAGGATCTACGCCGACGACGTCGAGCGCCCCATCCTCCGCCGCCTCGCCGCCGAGACGATCGCGATCCACGGCAAGGCCCTCCGCGAGCACCCCGCCGCCAAGGCCATGCACCACGCCTACCGCGGCGGCCTCCTCGAGCACGTCGTCTCGATGGCCGAGCTCGCCAAGCTCGTCGCCGGCCACTACCGCGAGCTCGACCGCGACCTCATGCTCCTGGGCGTCCTCTTCCACGACCTCGGCAAGCTGCGAGAGCTGGGAGCCATGCCGGTCAACGACTACACCCTCGAAGGCCGCCTCATCGGCCACGTCGTCATCGGCCGCGACCTCCTGATCGAGCGCGCCAACGCCATCGAAAACTTCCCGGCAGACCTCCGCATGCTCTTAGAGCACATGGTCCTCTCCCACCAAGGCAAAAAAGAATTCGCCTCCCCCGTCGAGCCCATGACCCCCGAGGCCCTCGCCCTCCACTTCATCGATGACCTCGACTCCAAAATCAACCAGCTCCGAGCCGCCCGGGAAGCCGCCACCGGCATGCAGTTCCACCGCGGCCTGGGCCGGTACGTTTACCTCCCGGGCCTGCCGTCCTCGGAAGAGGGCGCGGGGATGGGGGGGCAGGATCCCCTGGAGCCGATGGAGGACGAGAACGACGGGACGGCGGTGCTGGAAAGGGTGGAAGCGGTGCCGGTGGAGATGGGGCGGGGGACGGGGGGTGGGAGTGGGGATGAGGGCCCTGCGGGGGAGGTTCAGGTG
>CAVWOZ010000013.1:0-36030 GCA_963756595.1 uncultured Acidobacteriota bacterium | reverse complement strand
CTCCACCCCCTGCGCGAGCGGCAGCTCGGTCCCCCAGTTGATCGTGCAGGTCTGGCGGCGCATGTAGGCTTTCCAGGAGTCGGAGCCGGATTCGCGGCCGCCGCCGGTCTCCTTCTCCCGCCGAAGGCGCCGCCGATCTCGGCCCCGGAGGTGCCGATGTTGACGTTGGCGATGCCGCAGTCGCTGCCGGTGGCGGCCAGGAAGCGCTCGGCGGAGCGCATGTTGAGGGTGAAGATGGCCGAGGAGAGCCCCTGCGGCACGTCGTTGTGGATGCGGATCGCCTCGTCGAGGTCGTCGAACTCGAAGACGTAGAGGATCGGCGCGAAGGTCTCCTCGCAGGTGATGGCGAGCGGCTTCGGCACCTCGACCAGGGCGGGCTGGACGTAGTAGCCGGGGCGGTCGAGCCGCCGGCCGCCGTAGAGGACCTTCCCCCCTTCGGACTTCACCCGCCGAGCGCCTGCATCATGTTGTCGACGGCCGTCTGGTCGACCAGCGGCCCCATCAGGGTGCCGTGGGTCATCGGATCGCCGATGCGGATCGAGGGGTAGGCCTCGATCAGGCGGCGCTTCATCTCGGCGGCGATCCCCTTCTGGAGGAAGAGGCGGCGGGTCGAGGTGCAGCGCTGGCCGGCGGTGCCGACGGCGGCGAACAGGACGGCGCGCAGGGCGAGGTCGAGGTCGGCGTCGTCCATCACCAGGATGCCGTTGTTGCCGCCGAGTTCGAGGAGGGCGCGGCCGAAGCGGTCGGCGACCACCTTCCCGACCTCGCGACCCATTCGTCCGGAGCCGGTGGCGGAGATCAGTGGGAAGCGGCGGTCGGCCACCAGGCGCTCGGCGACGCCGGTGCGGCCGGCGACCACCAGGTTGAAGATCGGCGGCGCGCCGTTCGCCTTGAGCACGCGGTCGGCGATGCGGGTGACGGCGAGCGCCGTCAGCGGCGTCTGGTGCGACGGCTTCCAGACCATCGAGTCACCGCAGACCGCCGAGACCATGGCGTTCCAGGCCCACACGGCGACCGGGAAGTTGAAGGCGCTGATGATGCCGACCGGCCCCAGCGGGTGCCACTGCTCGTACATCCGGTGCTGCGGCCGCTCGGAGTGCATGGCGAGGCCGAAGAGCTGGCGCGACAGGCCGACGGCGAGGTCCGCCATGTCGATCATCTCCTGCACCTCGCCCAGCCCCTCGGAGAGGACCTTGCCGACCTCGAGGGTCACCAGGCGGCCGAGCTCGTCCTTGTGGCGGCGCAGCTCCTCGCCCAGCTGGCGCACCACCTCGCCGCGGCGGGGCGCCGTCCAGGTGCGCCACTCGCGGAACGCCTCGACAGTGGCCGCGGCCACCCGCTCGTACTCCTCGACGGTCGCCATCCGCACGGCGGCGATCGGCTCGCCGGTGGCGGGGTTCAGCGACTCGATCCGTTCGCCGTGGGTGGCGATCCACTCGCCGTCGAAGGCGCCGGGGTTCTCGGGCTCGATGCCGAGCGCCTCGAGGATCTGGGTGACGCTGCTGTCGGTCTCGATCTCTGTATGGACGGTCATGAGGATTTCTCCTGGAAGGTTCCAAAGGTACGCAGAAAGGCTCTGCGGGTCTCGCCTGCGAGAGGAGGACAGGATACCCCAATCGCCTACAATGCCGCACGATGGCCGGCCTCCTTCCGCCCCTGCTCCTCGCCCTCTACGGCGCCTGGTGCGGAACCTTCGCCTGGGGGCCCGCCGCGGCGGCCAGCGCGGTGGCCGCCCTGGCGCTCCTCGGCACGCTCTTCTGGGCCGCCCCCTCCTGGCAGGACCCGCTGCGGCTCGGCGCCTCGGGGCGCCTGCTCCCCCTCGCCCTCTGGATCGCCGCCGCGGCGAGCGCCTGGGCCTCGCCGGTGCCGCGGGCGGCCTGGAGCTTCCTCCTGCTCTCCCCCGCCTTCCTCGCCCTCCCCGGCGCGGTCGAGCGCTGCTGGCGCCGGGAGGAGGAGCGCCGCCGCGGGCTCCGGGCGCTGGCGCTGGTGGCGGCCGGCGTCTCGCTCTGGGCGCTGATCGACTGGGGCTTTCTCGGCTCGCCGCGGGCGGCGATGCCGCTCGGCCACCACAACCTGCTCGCCGCCTGGCTGGTGATCGTGCTACCGCTCGCCGTGCTGCCGGCGCGCGAGCCGGGTCGCTGGCGGCTCGCCGGCTTCGCCGCCGGCGGGCTGATCACGGCGGCCGTGCTGGCCAGCCGCTCGCTGGGAGGGTGTGTGGCGCTGGTGGCGGTGGCCGGCCTGGGGCTCGCGGCGGCGGCGGCGCGTTCCGGCAGGGGGCGCCCCTGGCGGACGTGGGGCGCGCTCCTCGTCGTCGCGGTCGCCCTCTCGCTGGCCCAGGCGCCGCGGGTGCTGCGCATCGCCTCCGGCGCCGATCCGTCGGTGCGGGCGCGGAGCGCCTACCTCGCGGCCGGCATCCGGGGGTTCGCGGCGCGGCCGATGCTGGGCTGGGGACCCGGCTCGACCCCGTGGACGGCGACGGCGTTCCTCGATCCGGTTCCAGGCGTCAATCCCTGGGGCGAGTCGGTCGGCGACCTCCACTCCCTGTCGGTCCAGCTCGCCTACGAATTGGGGGTGACCGGCTTCCTGCTCGCCGCCGCCCTGGCGGTCCTCTTCGGCGTGCGCCGCATCGCCGAGCGGGAGGAGGGGAGGGACCCCGCCCTGCTGCTGGGGGGGATGCTCGGCCTCGCGGGGGGGGCGGTCGCGTCGCTCGCCAGCGGCGCGGTGGCGGTCACCGCCCTGCCGCTGGCCGCCGCGCTCGCGGCCGGCGCGGCGCTCGCCGGGAGCGGGCGGGGGAAGGGGCGGCGGAGCTCGCCGCTGCCGATCCGGATCTACGCCGTGGCGGCGCTGCTCGCCCTGGTCCCGACCGAGCTCGCGCGCTGGCGCTACGACCGCGCGGTGACCGCCGCCGGGGCCGGCCGCACGGCTGCCGCCGAGGCCGAGCTGGCGTCGGCGGTGCGGCTCGACCCCACCTTCCCGCTCTACCCCCTGCGGCTGGCGCTGCTACGCGCCGGGCATTCGCGGGGGCCGCAGGAGAAGGCCGCCGCCGCCGATCTCGCCTGGCAGGCGGCGACCCAGGGGAAGGGTGTCCCCTCGCTCTGGGTGGTGGCCGGCATCCTCGGCTACTCCGCGCAGCGCCCCTGGGCCGGCGGCGCCCTGGAGACCGCCTGCACCCTCGATCCCCTCGACCCCTTCCCACCCTTCTACGCGATGCTGGTGAGCCCCGGGGAGGCGGACGCCCCCGCCCTCGGTGCGCAGGCGCTGCTCGCCGAGCCCCGGCTCGCCGCCGCCGTATTCTGGCAAAGCCATCCCGCTCTCTTCGCCCGCGTGCTCGCCTCGGTCCGCTCCTGGCCGGGGGTGGATGACGGCTGGAAAGATGCGCTCTTCGCGGCGATGGCCAGGAGGCCGCCGCCTTTAGCCGGGGAACCGCGCTCATGGCTGACTCTAGGGATCGACAACGAGGAGCGAAAGACGATCTCGCTCACCGCGTTCCGTCGACGCTCTTGGCCTAACCTCTGGAAGGTGCTCGCCGTACGGCAACGAGCCCTCGACAGCCTTCAGGTTCCCCCCGCCGCCGCCTCGCCGGGGACCTCGGCGGGATTCTTCCAGGTCTCACCCTGTCGTCGCCGCCGCTCACCCGTTGAGCAGCACCTGCTCACCCAGTGAGCGTTTTCAGCTCGGACGCCGATCTCCGCAACGGCTGTGGAAAAGCTTGTGGGAAAGAACCGGCGGAGGGGACCAAAGCCACGACATCTGAGCCACTTGCTCCACTTTGAACAGTTTTTTGTGCAATCGCGGCAAGTCTTTTCCCCTCAGTGGTTTGAAAAATATGTTCGGAGGGAAATAGGCCTCTGGCCGAAAACCTCCCCCCGAGGGGAGGGTATTTTCCACAGCTTCGGAGGCTCGTACTTGAGAGCCACCTTAAAAACCCTCTCTAGCGGTGGTAGATCCCGGCCACGAACGGTCCCGCCATGAAGTGCGCGGGATCGATCTGGCTCTGCAGGCATATTCCGTGCGGGTCCTCGGTGAGCAGGAAGCGGGCCGACTCGGCGAGCCCGGCGGTGGTGGTCGACTGGATGGCCTTGAGGATGCGGGCGCCCACCCGGGAAGGGCGGATGAGGAGGGTGCTCTCGAGGCGCCGCCGGATGCTGTCCTTGCCGCTTCCCTCGACGGCGGCATAGATCACCACCAGGTCGTCCTCCAGGAAGGGGACGGTCTCCTCCATCTTCGCCTGGAGGTAGGCGATGCGGTCCTCGCCGGCCGGCGCCGCCGCCAGGAGCTCTTCGATCCATGCATAGTGCCCGGGGTAGCGCAGCGTCTTGTAGTCGAGGTTGCGCACCTTCCCCTCGAGCGCCGCCGGGAGGTCGGCCGCGCCGCCCGAGGTGAGGTCCTCCTCGTAGGTGATGCCGTCGAGGACGACCGTGCAGCGTTCGGAGAGCGAGGGACGGGTGGTCCGCTGGTGATCGCGCACCACGGTGGCGGGCTTGACGTATTCCGTGGCGACGCCGCTCGGGCTCCAGGTGAAGCCGTAGTGGTGCGGCGGCCGCGCGGTGGTGGTCAGAGCGCCGACCCGCATCTCCAGCGACTCGGCCTGGTCGGTCCCCTGCTCCCGGCAGAAGCGCTGATAGAGGCTGTGACCGAGGACGTTGACGTAGCCCGGTGCGAGCCCGGTCTGCAACAGGAAGCCGCGGGAGGCGCCCGTGGCGATCTGCTGGATCTGCTCCGTCTCCTCGACGTGCTCGGTGAGGTTCGCGTAGTGGAGGTCGTGCTGGCGGGCGAAGCCGGCCATGCGGGGGGCTTCCTTGCCCGGCAGGCAGTCGAGGAGGATGTCCCCCGCGGCCAGCGCCTCGTCGAGGGCGGCGTTGGTCCCGGCGGTGGGGAGGAGGAAGTCGTGCACCTCTCCCGGCTTCGTCGAGCCTTCGCGGATCCAGGCCGCGGCGGCGCGCGCCCGCGCGGCGTCGGCGTCGCCGATATAGAGGTCGACGTCGAAGTCTCCCACTTCCCGCAGCAACAGGCCCACGGCGCTTCCCATGCCGCCGGCTCCGGCGATGACGATCTGATGTTTCTTGCTCATGAACGCGCAATCCTCTTCCGGCTCTCTCCGTGGAGTCGCCTTCGAATTCGATCCCGCGAGGGGAGTCAAAACGGGGGTTCAGAGGCGCAGAGTCCCGCCTCCGGAGGAAATCGCGGCATGCTAGCACACCGCTCTTCGGCGTAGGCCGGGCCCTTTGGGCCGATCGCCGGTGTTGGCCCTGCTCGCCTCCTTCGGGCTCCGCTCGCTTCGCTCGCTGCCAGTCGGCTGCGCGGGCCAACACCAACGGTCAGCCAAAGGGCTGGGACGCTAGCCTTCGGTGGGACGGCGGCGGACCGGACGGCCGGCGAGGGCGGTCTTGTTGCGCCCGGTCTCCTTGGCCACGTACATCGCGGCGTCGGCCAGGCGCAGGAGGGTGCTCTTGGCGGCGTCGAGCGTGAGGTCGGGCTCGAGGTGCTGCTGCAGGGTGGCGACGCCGATCGAGCAGGTGATCCCCTTGAGGGAGAGGGGGTCCGGCTGGATGTCCCCGGGGCCGGCGCAGAAGGTGCTGCCCACGATGGCGGCGCGGATCTCCTCCGCCATGTCGATCGCGGAGTCGAGGTCGGAGGCCGGGAGGAGGAGCACGAACTCGTCGCCGCCGTAGCGGGCCGGGATGCCGTTGGCGCGTTTCACCCTGCGGCGCAGCAGGTGGCCGACCTCGCGCAGCACCTGGCTCCCCGCCAGGTGGCCGTGGGTGTCGTTGACGTGCTTGAAGTAGTCGAGGTCGAGGAACAGCAGGGCGAGGTCGACCGCCTCGGCGCGGCAGCGCCCGATCGTCTCGGTCAAGGCGATGTGCAGGTAGCGGTCGTTGTAGAGCCCGGTCAGGTTGTCGCGCTTGGCGATCTCCTGGGCCTGGCGGCCGTCGAGGACGTTCTGGATCGAGATCGAGATGTAGCCGGCGAAGATCTCGAGCAGGTTGCGGTCCTCCTGGCTGTAGCCCGGGGCGTCGCAGCGGTTGATCAGCTCGAGCACGCCGCAGACCTCGGTGCCGATGCGGATCGGGATGGCGACCAGCGACTCGGTCTGGTAGCGGGTCTGCTCGTCCATGCCGCGGAAGAAGAAGCGGTCGCCCGGCGCGTAGGGGGTGGAGTAGGCCTGGCCGGTCAGGTACACCCGGCCGGCAATCCCCTGGTCCGCGGGGATGACCTGCCCGACCAGACACGAGGACTTGTCGCCGAAGGCGGCGATGAAGGTCAGGCTGTTGCGGCGGCGGTCCTCCTGCTTGTTCGAGGGATCGTCGAGCAGGATGGAGCCGGCGGCCGAGGGGACGAAGCCGTTGGCGCGGCGCAGCACCTCGACGAGGTTCTCGGCCAGGGAGAGCTCCAGCGGGAAGCTCGGATTGGCGCGCCGGCGCTCCAGGAAGCGCTCGAGCTGGACCGGCTCCAGGCTGTGGTAGGCGTCCGCGGTGGTGAAGCTTTCCTCCGGCATGCGGGCTCGCACGAGTGCGTCACTCATGGAAGACGCTCCCGACTGTCATCCCTCGCTGAAAACATGCCGTAAACCCCAAGCCGAATAGTCGCGTTCAAGATAGCAGAAGTTGCAGGGCGACGATAGGCTGGACCTGTGGAGGATACCCGCCTCTCCTACACACCGAACGTCTTATCCATATTTCGCAGCAAGGAGACGGCAGGACCTGCGGCAACTGATCCTGCAGGAAGCTTTGTTCCTCCCCCAGAGGGGGAGGTTAGGAGTGGGTTCGCAACGTGCCAACCAAGGAAGCGTTTCGGCCTCCGGAACACCCCCTCCTGGCCTCCCCCGAGTACAGGGGAGGAAAAAGGCTCCTGGATCGGTCGGTCCACGACTACGCCGACGTTCACGCCAGCCGGCGCAGCAGGCGCCGGCTGCGTTCGAGGGCGTCGGCGCGCAGGCTGTCGGTGGTGGAGAGCTGGGGGGCGAAGCGCAGGTACTGGAGGTCCTCGATCAGCAGGTCGAGGTCGTCGAGCGCCGCTTCGTCCACCCCCTGGTCCCCGAGCAGCTCGCGCCAGCGGGAGGGGGGGGTCTCGGGCGGCACGGCGAAGCGCTGGCGGAGGAACTGGCGCCACCCCTCCTCGATGCGCAGGGCGAGCGGCCGGGGGCGCACTTCCTCGGCGGCGGCCGCCGCGAGCGCCGTCTCGAGCTCACCGGCTGCCTCCGAGCCCGCGGGGCCCGGGCCGGCCGAACCGGCTGCCGGCCGGTGGCGGACCAGCACCACCGCCAGCGCGAGCCCCCAGGGGAGGACGAGGAGCCAGGCGAGGAGGGGAGCCCAGCGGCGGTCGGCGAGATCCCCGCTCTTCGGAGCCCCGGCCGCACCCTTGGCCGTCCGCGCCACGGCGGGCGGCGCGAGGGAAGGGAGGGTGGTCAGCGAGAGGGCGGGAGCCGTCGCCACCTGGTAGCTCCGCTCCGCCGGGTCGAAGTAGGTGACCCCCGGCGAAGCCAGCGTGAAGCGGCCGGCCCGGTTGGGGATCACCGCGTAGCGCCAGACCCGGAGGCCGCGCACGGCGGTGCCGTTGAGCTCGTCCTTCCCCTCCTGCTGCGGCGGCAGGAGGGTGACCCCCGGCGGCGGCGTGATCCGCGGCTCGTGGATCCCCTGCAGGTTGCCGACGCCGCCCAGGCGCACCGTCAGCGTCGCCGCCTCGCCGAGGTGGACCTGCGGCGGATCGAGCTGGGCGCCGAGGGTGATCTGCCCGACGGCGCCGCCGAAGCCCGGCGGCGCCGGCGGCAGGGGATCGACGTCGACCGCCATCCCCGCCGTTCGCAGGCGGACCTGTTCGGGGCGGGCCACCGCCGGACCGAAGAAGAAGCCGCGGTCGTAGTGCTGCACCGTCAGGTCGATCACCGCCGGCTCGAGCTGGAAGTGGCCGGGGCGCAGGGGGAAGAGCGCCTTCTTGAGCAGCGGCACCCGGGCGTAGCGCCGGCCGTCGAGGTCCACCATCTCCATTGGCAGCCGCTGGGGGAGGGGGATGTCGCGCACCCAGAACCCCTGGAGGGTCGGCAGCGAGCTCGGCGAGACGGCGGCGATGTCCTCCCGGGTGTAGAGGTAGACCGAGTAGAGGAGCTGCTGGCCCACCACCGGCCGCTGCGGCTCGAGCTCGCAGCGCACGAAGACGTCCGGCTGCTGCGGCGCGCGCTGGAACGGGTTGCGCATGCGGCCGAGCATCTGCTGGAAGGGGTCGTCGTCCGCCTGCAGGCGCTGCGGGCGCGACGGGTTCGCGGGCGCCTGCGTCGGCTCCTGCTGGATGCGGATCTCGTGCGCCGGGAGCTGCTGGACGTCGTCGCCGAGCTGCACCGAGATGGAGCGCACCCGCGCCTTGCCGAGGCCGAGCGGCTTGAGCTCGAAGGAGAGCCGGAAGGTGCGCGACAGGCGGCCGTTGGTGAAGCGCATGTCGTCGTACTGCGCCGGCCCCCCCACCGTCTCCAGGTTGTCGAGCTCGAAGCTCGGCCGGAAGCGCAGGCTCGACAGGCTCGACAGCCCGTCGCCGTGCACCTCGATGGTCAGCGTCGCCGTCTCGTCGAGGCCGATGACCTCGGGCTCGACGGTGACCTTGACCTCCTCGCCGGCGCGCGCCGGAACGGCGGACATCCCGGCCATCGCCGCGATCGCTAGCAGCGGCAGCAGGAGCCGGTTGGCGGGGAGACCCCTCACCAGTCCTTCCCCTTGATGGCGTGCTGCCGCGCGCGGCGCGCCGCCTGGTCGCGGCGCTGCTGGCGCTCGAGGTTCTCGATCGCGGCGAGCACCGAGGCCGCCTCCTGGCCGTTCATCTCCGGCTGGTTGCGGAACTGCGGCAGGCGGTCGTCCCCGCCGGCGCCGCCGGCCTGCTTCGACTCCCCCGTCTGCCCCGGCTTGGGCTGCTGCCCCTGATCCTGGGGCTTGGGCGGCTGCTCGCTCCCTTGGGGTTTTTTCTGGGGCTGGCCCTGGGGGTTGTTCCCCGCCCCCTGCTGGCGCGCCGGGTCCTGGTTCTGCTTCTGATCGCCGCGCGATCCTTTTGGCGTGCCGCCGCCTCCCATCTTCTTCTTCTGCTCCTCGCGCAGGGCCAACTCGAGGTTGTACTTGGCGGCGGCGTCCCCCGGGGATTCACGGAGCGCGGCCTTGAAGGCCTCGACCGCTCCGCCGGGATCGCCGGCCGCGAGGCGCGCGTTGCCGAGGTTGTAGTGGGCGGCCGGCGCCAGCTCCGGCGCCGCTCCCTTGGCCGCCTTCTCGAGCAGCGAAACCGCCTTGCGATGGTCGCCTGCGGCCAGGTGGGCGGTGCCGGCGTCGTACTGCACGGTCGGATCGTTCGGCGCCAGGCGCACGGCGGTGTCCGCCGGCCCCACCGCCTGGTCGGGCTTCTTCTTCGCGTAGGCCTCCCGCGCCCGCTCGGTGCGCTCCCGCGGGTTGTAGAGCCAGTGCTCGACCCAGTCGGGGAGGTGCGGCTGCCACGGCAGGGAAGGGAAGGCGAAGGCGCCGAGGAGCAGGAGGGCCGGGGCGAGGTGGCCGCGCGCGGCGGCGGTGGCGGGCGCGGGCACCTTCCCCGCGGCAACGGCACTCTGGGCCTTCTTTTTCCTGGCGTCCGGCAGGAACGGCCCGACGCCGAGGTGGAGGAGGAGGGCCAGGGCGGCGAGGGCGAGCGGCCACTGGAAGCGCTCCTCGAGGGTGCTCAAGGATTGGCTGTCGACCGTCCGCTTCTCCAGGCGGTCGATCTGCCGCAGGATCGGCGTCGGATCGGCGGCGGCGCTGGCGGCGCGCAGGTAGGCGCCGCCGGTCGCGCGGGCGATCTTCTCGAGCGTCTCCTCGTGGAGCTGGCTGACCACCACGTTGCCGTCCTGGTCCTTCTTGAGCTCCCCCGGGGACCCCGGGATCGGCAGGGTCGTCCCCTGCGGCGTGCCGGCGCCGATCGCGAAGACGACCACCCCCTCGTCCTTCAGGCGGCCGATCTCGCCGTCGAGCCCGCCGCCGAAGTCCTCGCCGTCCGAGAGGATCACCAGCACCCGGTGCTTCTCGCTCCCCTGGCCGAACAGGCGCAGCGCCGTGGTGATCCCCGGGGCGAGCTCGGTCCCCGGGGTGGGGAGCGAGCCGGCGTCGACCCCGTCGAGCAGCAGGTCGATCACCCCGCCGTCGAGGGTGAGCGGCGCCAGCACCAAGGAGTCCCCCTCGGTCTGCACCAGGGCGACGCGGTTCCCGGGCATCTCGCGCACCATGCGGCGGATCAGCGACTTGGCCACGAAGAGGCGCGAGGGGGGAGCGTCCATCGCCGCCATCGAGAGCGACGAGTCGAGGAGGAAGACGACGTCCACCCCCTTGCGCTCCACCTTCTGCTCGCCCGACCCCCAGCGCGGCCGGGCGAGGGCGAACGAGGCGCCGAGCACCGCCAGCGAGAGCGTTGCCACGGCCAGGGTCAGCCGGCGCGGCGCGTAGGCCGGGAGCAGCCGCTTCCAGAGGGCGCGCGAGGCCCAGGCGGCGTCCGCCGCCAGGCGCCGGCGCCAGAGCCACGCCGCCGCCGCCGCCGCCGCGGGGGCGAGCAGGAGGAGCCAGAGGAGGTCGGGGGCGGCGAAGGTCATGGCTCGGCGGTCACCTGCAGGCCGGCGGTGGCGAGCGGCAGGAGGAGGAGGGTGAGGGCGGCCCAGGCGAGCGGCGGGAAGGCCTCGCGATAGCGCACGTAGCGCTTGACCTGGAGCGGCGTCTTCTCGAGCCGGTCGATCTGGGCGAAGATCCGCTGCAGGCTTTCGCGGTCGGTGGCGCGGTAGAACTGGCCGCCGGTCTTCTGCGCGATCTGCTGCAACAGCGCCTCGTCCACCGGCACGTTCATCATCACCCGGCGGGTCACGATCTGGCCGGTCACCGGGTCCTGCATCGGCAGCGGCACCGGCACCTGCCCCTGCGAGCCGACGCCGATCGTGTAGACCTTGAGCCCCAGCCCCTTGCACAGCGCCGCCGCCGAGATCGGATCGATGGCGCCGGCGTTGTTGCCGCCGTCGGTGACCAGCACCACGATCTTGGTCTTCGCCGCGCTGTCCTTGAGCCGCGAGGCGGCGTTGGCCAGGGCGACGCCGATCGCCGTGCCGTCGGGCAGGGAGTTGAGCTCGATCGAATCGATCAGCAGATTGAGCATGTCGCGGTCGGTCGTCAGCGGCGAGCGGGTCATCGCGGCGCCGGAGAAGATCGACAGGCCGATGCGGTCCCCCGGCCGGCCGGCCACGAAGTCCTTGACCACCGACTTCGCCACCGTCAGCCGGTCCTTGGGCTGGAAGTCCTCGGCCCCCATGCTCCCCGAGACGTCGAGCAGGAGCTGGATGTCGATCCCCTCGGTGAGGCTCTCCTCCCAGGAGTAGCCGAGCTGCGGCCGGGCGAGCGCCAGCACCAGCGCCGCGAGCGCGAGGAGGCGGGCGTAGAACGGCAGGTGGAGGCGCCAGGCGCCCCGGCGTTTGCCCCTTGCCCCGGTTACAGAGGCCGGCAGCCGGCTGTAGGTGAGCGCTCCCGCCACCCCGCGGCGGTGGTGCGCCCAGGCGAGGAGCGGCAGGGCGAGCAGGAGGAGCAGCCAGGCCGGGTTCGCCAGATGGGGGATGCCGCCGCTCATCCCGTCGCCTCCAGAGGCGCAGGCTCCGCGGATTCTTCGGACGGCGCGGGAGCGAGGTGCGCCTCCCACTCCTCGCCGAGGCGGAGGGCGGCCTCGGCGCGCGCGTGCCCCTGCGCCGAGCCTACCTCCTGGCGGGCGAACTTGACGAGGTCACAGGCGCGCAGCAGCTCGACCGTCTGCCGCGCGAGCTGGCCCGGCATGCGGCGCCCCGTGAGCTGCGTCTGCACCTCGCCGGTAGTGCTCTCGACGGCGGGGAAGGGGAGGCGGCGCCCGAGGTAGCGGCGCAGCGCGAAGCTCAGCCGGGTGTGGAGGGCGAGCATCGACGGCTCGGCCGCGAGTCCGGCGATCTCGGCCTTCAGCTCGGCGAGCGGCGGCAGCGCCGGCACGGCGCGGGCGGCCCTGGCCCGCTTGCGCTGCTGGAACCAGAGGAGGGCGAAGGCGGCGAGGCAGGCGGCGCCGAGCCCCGCCACCGTCCACCAGAAGCGCGCGCCGAGCGCCAGCGGGCGCGGCGGCGCCGGCGGTTTCGCCTGCGGGGATTTCTCCTCCGCCGGGATCACCGAGCGCACGGCGAGCGCCAGCGCCGCCGGGGTCGCCGCCTGCACCGTCCCCGTCTTCAGGGGGAGGGCGACCGCCATCGGCGGCAGCGGCACGGCGCCGGGGCGGAAGGGGATGACCTCGACCTTCTGCTCCCAGGTCGCGACCCCGCCCTGCTCGCCGAGCTTCACCGGCTCCCCCTTGCGGACGATCTCGGCCTCCCCCCAGCTCTTCGCCCACACCGGGAACCGCGGCTCGGCCGCGAGCTCCGCTGCCCGCACCCGCAGGGTGAGCGTCGCCACCACGTGGTCCCCCACCGTCGGCGCCTTGGGGGTCAGCGAGACGGTGAGGGCCGGGGGTTGTGCGAAAAGAGGGGCAGCGGCGAGGACGGCCAGGGCGAGCAGAACCGTAGGGTGCGCTGTGCGCACCAGAACGCGCGGAAGGTGCGCACAGCGCACCCTACGATCCGTGGCGACCTTCACCGCCGGAACCTCTTCTTGCGCTGCTCGAAGAACGCCAGCAGCGTATTGAGGTAGGGGCGGTCGGTGCGCAGCTCCAGGCGGTCGACGCCGAGCTTGCGGGTGAGGCGCAGCAGCTCGGCGCGCTCGTGCCGCCGCTGCTCGGCGTGGCGGCGGGCGTTGCGCTGGCCGCTGAAGAAGGCGGTCTCCCCGGTCTCGGCGTCCCGCAGCACCACCGGCCCGACCGCCGGCACCTCCTGGTCGCGCGGATCGACGATCTCGACCACGATCAGGTCGTGCCGCGAGGCGGCGGCCTTGAGGGCACGGGTGCAGGGGGAGCCGAGGAAGTCCGAGATCACGAAGAGGACCGAGCGCCGCTTGAGGGTCGAGAGCACGGCGTCGAGCCCGCGCTCGAGGTCGGTGCCGCCGGCGGCAGGGCGGTCGAGGATCTCGCGCACCATGCGCAGCACCTGCGTGCGGCGGCGGCGCGGCTCGAGGAAGAGCTCCATCCGGTCGCTCACCAGGGCGCAGCCGACGCGGTCCTGGTTGCGCAGCGCGGCGAAGGCGAGGAGGGCGGCGATCTCGGCCGCCAGCTCGCGTTTGAGGATCGTCCGCGAGCCGAACGACAGGCTCCCCGAGACGTCGACCACCAGGAAGATGGTGAGGTCGCGCTCCTCGACGTATTTCTTGATGTACGGGGCGCTCATCCGCGCCGTGACGTTCCAGTCGATGCTGCGCACGTCGTCGCCGGGCTGGTAGGGGCGCACCTCGGCGAACTCCATGCCGAGCCCCTTGAACACCGAGTGGAAGTCGCCGGCGACCCCCTGGTCGACCAGCCGGTTGGTGGCGATCTCGATGCGCCGCACCTTGCGCAGGAGGTCGGCCGGCAGGCCGGCGCTCCGCGGGCGCTGCAACGCCGCCGGTGGAGCTGCCTTGGGACCTCGTTCGGCTCGCGCGAGGAGTCGCGACAGGAAGCCCGGCATGTCAGGGCACCGGGATGCGGTCGAGCAGGCGCGCGATCAGCGCGTCGGTCGTGATCTCCTCGGCCTCGGCTTCGTAGGTGGGGATGATCCGGTGGCGGAGCACGTCCGGAGCGAGCTCCTTGACGTCCTCCGGGATCACGTAGCCGCGCCCCCGCACCATGGCGAGCGCCTTGGCGGCGCGGGCGAGGAACAGGGTGGCGCGCGGCGAGGCGCCGAAGGAGATCAGGTCCGCGAGGTCGGGGAGCCCGGCGGCGCGCGGGTCGCGCGTCGCCTGCACCAGGTCGAGGATGTAGCCGCGGATCTTGCCGTCGAGGTAGACGGTGTCCACCACCTGCCGCAGGGCGAGCAGCCGCTCGCGGTCGAGCACCGCCGCCGCCTTCAGGTCGCCGGCGACCAGCATGCGGTCGAGGATCTCCCCCTCCTCCTGCCGCGAGGGGTAGGTGACCTTGAGCTTCATCATGAAGCGGTCGACCTGCGCCTCGGCGAGCGGATAGGTCCCCTCCTGCTCGATCGGGTTCTGCGTCGCCAGCACCATGAACGGCTCCGGCAGGCTGTAGCTGCGGTCGCCGAGCGTCACCTGGCGCTCCTCCATCGACTCGAGGAGGGCCGACTGCACCTTGGCGGGGGCGCGGTTGATCTCGTCGGCGAGCAGGAGGTGGGTGAACACCGGCCCCCGGCGGGCGAGGAAATCGCCGCTGCGCTGGTCGTAGATCAGCGTCCCCACGAGGTCGGCGGGCAGCAGGTCGGGGGTGAACTGGATGCGCTGGAAGTCCATCGCCAGCGTCTGGCCGAGGGTCTTGACCGCCAGCGTCTTGGCGAGGCCGGGGACTCCCTCGATGAGGATATGGCCACGGGCGAGCAGGCCGACGAGCAGGCGGTCGAGCAGGTAGTCCTGCCCCACGATCACCCGCCGCAGCTCCGCCTCGACCCGCTTGAGGGTCAGGGTTTCACGTTCGATCTCTCGATTCAGGGTCGCGACATCAGTTTCCATAAGCACTCCGTAAGCCCTGGCTGCAAGCGTAGTGCCATGGAGATTCCACGGCTTCTCTCCGAGGAGAACGGTTCCCTGGCAGCCGCTAGGCTGCCGTTTGCCGGCGATCGGGGACGCCAAATTGGCGCAGCGAACCGAGCGAGGTGGGAGAATGGTCTGATAGCGTCCCCTCCGTGCGCAAGCCCCCCGCTCCCCTGCTCCGCAAAGCGCTCGGCCAGCATCATCTGGTGAACGGCGCCGTCTGCCGGCCACTGGTCGATTTCCTGGCTCCTGCCGACGAGCGGGTGCTCGAGATCGGCCCCGGCGGCGGAGTGCTGACGGCGGAGCTGCTCGCCACCGGCGCCCGCGTGCTCGGCTGGGAGCTCGACCCCGCCTGGGCCGCCGAGCTGCGCCGCCGCTTCCCGGATCGCCGCCTCGCCGTGGTGGTGGGGGATGCCCTCGAGATCGCCTGGGAGCGCCTGCCGGCGCCCACCCGGGTCGCCGGCAACCTCCCCTACAACGTGGCGACGGCGATCGTCCAGGACCTCCTGCCGCACCACGCCCGCATCCCCCGCGCCGCCTTCCTGGTCCAGAAGGAGGTCGCCGACCGCCTGGTCGCCGCGCCCGGGACGGAAGCCTACGGCTCGCTGAGCGTGATCGTGGCCGCTCAGGCCCGGCCGCGCCTGCTGGGACGGGTCAAACCCGGGAGCTTCCGGCCGCCCCCCAAGGTCGACAGCGCCTTCGTCGGCCTCGAGCTCCAGCCGCCGCCGCTGCCCGCCGCCGAGATGCCGGCCTTCATCGCGATGGTTCGCCTCGCCTTCGCGCAGCGGAGAAAGACCCTCCGCAACTCGCTGGCGTCGGGGTGGGGGAGGGAGCGGGCGGAGGCGGCGCTGGCGGCTGCCGGGATTCCTGAGCGTGCCCGGGCGGAGGAGCTGGGGCTGGCGGCGTTTCTGGGGATCTACGAACAGGATCGCGGGCCCGCGGCAGGATAGGGACTACGGAGTTCCGGGCGGATCGTCGTCAAATTGCAGGTCGGCCTCCTCAATGCAGTCTTCGAGAGGAGTCTTCATCCCCTCCAGGATCGACTCTTTCATCCCGGGGATCGACAGCAGGTACTCGGTCTCCTGAAGAGCGCTCTTCTCGGGGTCTGGGACGAGGGCCGAGCGCCTGGTTTTCATGTTCGCCTTCTTACCTCTACTTTTCGGCGTAGTCGTGGACCGACCGATCCGGGAGCCTTTTTCCTCCCCTGTACTCGGGGGAGGCCAGGAGGGGGTTTTCCGGAGTCGGGGACGCTTCCTTTGTTGGGAGGTTGAGGCCCCCTCCTAACCTCCCCCGAGTACAGGGGAGGAACAAAGCTCCCTGCCAGATAAGCTGCCGCCGGTCCGACGCGTCCTTGCCTCGAGATGTGTAGAAGAGGGCGGCATTGATACCCGGGCGGGACAGGTGCTCCAAGTCTGACAAAGGTCGAATCACCCCTTGAGAGCCGCCAGGCGTTCGAGGTGGCGCTGGCGCTCGATCGCGGTGACGCCGCGGACGGTGCCGGCCTGCAGCTGCTCGGTGAGCTTCTCCACCGTGTTGATCGCCTCCAATTCGGGGAGAGCCCGCTCGTCGAGGATGGCGCGGATCTCCGTCGCCGTCCGTTCGGCATCCGCCATCGAGTCGATCTGCCACCACTTGTCCGAAGGGGGGACCATCAGCGAGCCGATCCGCGCCTTCCACTGCCCCGACCAGACCGAGAACGGCGGCTCCCAGGCGGAGAGGATCGGCCGGCAGACGACGGCGAGGTTGACCGTGACCCGCACGCTCGCCAGCGTGCTCGCCTGGCTCTGCTGGAGATTGACCAGGTGGATCAAACCGTCGCGCTCCCGCCAGAACGTCGCGGCCTTCTTGCGGAACCCCTTGCCGCGCAGCGCTTCATTGAGCGAGGCAAGGATCTTCTTCAGATATTGATCAGCGCTCATCGGGAGGGGCTCAGTGGTTGGAGTATAGCCCTCCCCCGGGAAGATTCGCCGTCAGGGCATTTCGACTTCGAGAGCCGCTTCCAACGCGCGCCGAAAGGCGGCCGGATGGATGGCGGGAAACCGGTAGACCTGGGGCTCGATCTGCTCGAAGCGGCGGCGCAGCTCCTCAGGGTCGATCAGACCTCGCTGCAGCATCTGTTTCACATCGTTCCGGTCCTGCGAATGGCCGCGCTGGATCTTGGAGAGGGCCTGGGCATAAAAGTCATAGTGGTAGAAGGACAGGCGCCCCTCCCGCGCAATGAAGGCGCTCCGCTCCTGCCATCCGGGAACTTCGGGGATGAACTGGTCCGGTGCGGCAAGCTCGACGTTGATCTCGAGGCTCTCTTTGACACGGGGGAGGGCCCGGTAGATACGGTCCGATTCAGGGTCGATCTTGATATCGACGTCGAGCGTGCTGGCCCGCCAGCCGAAGAGGACGGCGGTGGCGCCTCCCGTGAAGTAGAGACGCAGATCCCTCTCCGCCTCTCCCCCCAGCTCCCGCATGAAGCGGTAGATGCGCTCCGCGTCTACAGGCCGACGCATTCCGCCGTGTTCTCGAAGCTGACGAGGCGTCTGACCAGGGCGTTGTAGCGGGAGTGCGCCGAGTCGGAATCGGTCTCCGCCAGCTTTTCGTAGAGGCGGTGCTCGGGCGAGTCGATCACCCCCTCGGGGACGGGGAGCCCGATCCGGCGCAGGCGATAGGCGCCGATCGAGACCAGCAGGGCGGGGATCGACTCGATGCCGCGAGCGAGGTCGGCGAGCCCCTCCTCGACCAGATCGCCGCCGGGGAAAGCCTTCAGGTCCATGAAACTGAGTATAGCGGCTCGCCACCGGCGTTCTGTCGCCCGCCGAGGCCTCACAGAGCTCGAAATCTCCTTATGCTAGACTTCAAAGGTATTTGCGAGTCGAAGCCTCATCCCTTTTCTAGAAATTGCCGAGAGATCGCCATGTCCGTCGCCGTCGTCCGCAAGAAGAGCACGAGCCCGGAGCGTCCGACCCTTTCCGCCGAGAAGGGGAACGAGCTGCTGGGCCTCCTGTTGCTCGCGGCCGCCGCGTTCCTGATCCTCTGCCTGGGAAGCCATCATCCGCAGGACCCGAGCCTGCTGCACCGCGTCCCCACGGAGCCCTCGGCCCCCGTCCATAACTGGGCAGGCGCGGTGGGCGCGCAGGTCTCCGCCGTGGCGTTCGGCTTCTTCGGCCTCACCGCCTTCCTGGTACCGTTCTTCCTGGTGGTCTCCGGCTGGCGGCGGCTGCGCCATCACGGCCAGCCGCGGGTGGTGGGGCGCGGCTTCGGCGCGGCGCTCCTGCTCGCCGCGACGCCGGCCCTCCTCCAGGTCGGCCTCGGCCGCGTCGTCTGGACCGACGGCTCGGTGGCCGCCGGCGGAGGCTTCGGCGTCCTGCTCGCCGACTTCCTGCGCGCGCGGCTCGACCTCGCCGGCACCCTGGTGGTGCTCGTCACGGCGGTCGCCATCGGCACGGCGCTCGCCGTGCAGTCGACCCTCGGCAACGTCCTCGCCGCCTGGCGCGACCGCCTGCGCCAGTTCTGGCAGAACCAGACCCTGGCCCGCGAGCGCCGCCACGAGCGCCGCGAGAAGGAGCGCAACCGCCGGCGGGTGATCACCAAGCACCTGCAGCGGGTGGTGGAGGAGCGCCAGCGCAAGGCCGCCCCCGCCGCCCCGGAGGCGCACCGCCCCTCGATGGCCGCCGCCGCCCTCTCCGTCGGCTCGCCGCCCCCCGACCGGCTCGACCTGCCGATGCGGCAGCCGCCGGCGCGGGTGACCGAGAGGAAGGGGGAGGCCGACTTCGCCATCCGCCGGGTGGCCGGACCCGTCTCGCCCGACCTCGAGGCGGACGGCGACTTCGCCGCGGCCCCCGTGCGTTCCGCCGCGGCCCCGCCGATCCGGCCGCAGTCTCCGCCTCCCGCCCCGATGCCACCGGCGCCGCGCATGCCCCCCGTCCCGGCCCCCCAGAAGGCGCTGCCGTTCGTGGCCGAGATCACGCCGGGCACCCTGCCGCCGGTCAACCTCCTCCAGATGGCCGAGGGGCGGAGCGCCCAGGACGAGGCCGAGCTGGTCCGTCTCGGCGAGATGATCCGCAGCCGCTGCGCCGAGTTCGGGGTCGACGGGACCGTGGAGGCGATCAGCCCCGGCCCGGTGATCACCGTCTTCGAGTTCCAGCCGGCGCCGGGGGTCAAGGTCAGCCAGATCGTCAACCTCCAGGACGACCTGGCGCTCGCCTTGAAGGCCGAGTCGGTGCGCATCGACCGCATGCCGGGGCGCTCGACGCTCGGCATCGAGGTGCCGAACCGTGAGCGCTCGATCATCCGCCTGGGGAACATGCTGGCCGACGAGAAGTTCCGCAAGGCGCCGTCGGTGCTCACCATGGCGATCGGCACCAACATCCACGGCGAGCCCTACTACGCCGACCTCGCCACCATGCCCCACCTGCTGGTGGCGGGGGCCACCGGCGCGGGGAAGAGCGTCGGCCTGCAGAGCATGATCACCTCGATCCTCTACAAGGCGACGCGCGACGAGGTGCAGTTCATCTTCATCGACCCGAAGCGGATCGAGCTCGGGGTCTACGCCGACATCCCGCACCTGAAGTGCGAGGTGGTGGTCGACCCCAAGAAGGCCGCCAACGCCCTGCGCTGGGCGGTGGCCGAGATGGAGCGCCGCTACCGCCTGCTCGCCGAGGTCCACGTGCGCTCGATCGCCTACTACAACCGGGCGATCTCCGACCCCGAGACGCAGCAGCGGCTCTCGCTCTCGGACGGCGGCGACGGCCTGTTCACCGCCGCGGACCTGAAGCCGCTGCCGTACTACGTGATCGTGATCGACGAGCTGGCCGACCTGATGATGGTCTCCTCGTCGGAGGTCGAGACCTCGATCGCCCGCCTGGCGCAGATGGCCCGCGCCGTCGGCATCCACCTGATCGTGGCGACCCAGCGGCCGTCGGTCGACGTGCTGACCGGCACCATCAAGGCGAACTTCCCCTGCCGCATCTCGTTCGCCACCGCCAGCCGCCACGACTCGCGCACCATCCTCGACCAGGTCGGCTCCGAGAAGCTGCTCGGCAAGGGGGACATGCTGATGATGCCCCCCGGCTCCTCGCGGGTGATGCGCCTCCACGGCGCCTACATCTCCGAGCAGGAGACGGCGAGCCTGATCCGCTGGCTGAAGAAGCTCGGCAAGCCCGAGCTCGACGCCGACGTCCTCAAGGCGCCGGACGGGGAGGGGGGGAACAACGGCGACGGCGGCGACAACGACGACGAGCTCTACGACCAGGCCGCCCGCCTGGTGATCGCCGAGCGCCAGGCCTCCGCCAGCTTCCTCCAGCGCCGCATGCGCGTCGGCTTCTCCCGCGCCGCCCGCCTGATCGACATGATGGAGCGCGACGGCCTCCTCGGCCCCGCCCAGGGGTCGAAGCCCCGCGAGGTGCTGGTCAAGCCGGACTACTTCGAGGAGATTGACGAGGTCCGGGGGGGCGAGGAGTAGGGGGTAGCTGGTCGAGAGGGTCTTTCCTGGGAGCGCCGGCGCTCCCAGGAAGGACAACAAAAAAGGCCGGCGTCACCGCCGGCCTTTCCCATTTCAGGGTCTGTGGAAGGTTCCCCCCCTACATCCCCTTGGTCTGCGTCCCCTGCTCGACCTTCGGAACCCCCTTCTCGCGGCGCTGGGCCAGCATGGCGCCGGCGCGGTCGAAGAGCTTGAGGGCCTGCTGGAGCTGGATGTCCCCCTCGGTGAGCACGCGGTGGCGGGCCTCCTGGCCGGCGACCGAGTTGGCGATCTCGGCGCGGATCTGGAGGATCGAGCCGTCGCGGACCTCCTTGAGGGGGAGGTTCTTCGCCACCTCCTCGGGGGACGCCAGCTTCTCCTTGGTCAGCCACTGGCCGAACTCGGCGAGCACCTTGTCGGTGTCCGGCTTCCAGTCCGCCTTGGGGTGGTTGCGGGCCGTGTACTCGAGCGCGAAGTTGAGGTAGGCGTTGCGGGCGAGCAGGAACTGCTCGAACGGCGAAAGCTCCTGGTCCTTCACGATCACGTCCGGCGTGATGCCGCCGCCGCCGTAGACCTTGCGGCCGAGGTCGGTGTGGAAGATGTCCTTCTCGTCCACCTTCTTGCCGGTGAGCTCCGGCGACCCCGCGTCGGCGTGGGTGTAGTAGTCGAAGTAGGAGGTGTAGTCGCGCTGGATCAGCCGGCCGGACGGGGTGTAGTACTTGGCCGTGGTCAGCGCCAGCCCCGCCCCGTAGGAGAGGTTGTAGACCGTCTGCACCAGCCCCTTCCCCCAGCTCGGGGTGCCGACGATCAGCCCGCGGTCGTGGTCCTGGATGGCGCCGGAGAGGATCTCGGAGGCCGAGGCCGTCCCCTCGTTGACCAGCACCACCACCGGCATGTCGAGCGCCGGGTACTTGCCGTCCGCCTTGTAGGACTGGAACGAGTCGCGGGTCCGCCCCTTGGTCTGCAGGATCATCGAGCCGTCGGGGAGGAACTGGTCGGCGATGTCGATCGCTTGGTCGAGCAGGCCGCCGCCGTTGTTGCGCAGGTCGACCACCAGCTGCTTCATCCCCGTGCCGCGGAGCTTCTCGATCGCCTCCGCCATCTCGTGGCCGGAGCCGCGGGCGAACTCGGTGAGCTGGATGTACCCCGTCGAGGGGTTCAGCATGTAGGACTGGCGGACGGTCGTCTGCGGGATCTCGGCGCGGGTCACCGACATGGTGAGCGGCTGCGCCAGACCGCGGCGGACGATCGAGATCTTGACCTGGGTCCCCTTGGGCCCCTTGAGCCTGCCGACGGCGTCGTCGAGCGTCATCGTCTCGGTCGCCTCGCCCTCGATCGTGCTGATCACGTCCCCGGCCTGGATGCCGAGGCGGGCGGCGGGGGTCCCCTCGAGCGGGGAGACGACGGTGAGCTGGCCGTTGCGCACGCCGACCAGGATGCCCAGGCCGTAGAAGCTGGTCTGCTGCTTCTCGCGCATCCCCTCGTAGGCCTCGGGGCTCAGGAAGGCGGTGTGCGGATCGAGGGAGCGGAGCATGCCGTTGACCGACGAGTAGACGAGGTCGCGGTAGCTGACCTCGGCCCCGTAGCGGTCGTGCGCCACGTTCACCAGCTCGGTGTAGAGCCGCAGGGAATCGCGCGTCTCATCGGTGACGGCGAGGAGCCGGTCGCCCAGCAAGCCGCCGAGCGCCAGCGCGACTGTGAAAAGAACGATTGCTGCGATGCGCCATGAACGTCTCATAGCCTTAAGTGTAGCATCGCTCCCGCGGCTCCCGGACTTTACATTCCGGACTCCCTTCGCTCCAGCGGGAGGACGGGCGGCTCGCCGCCGCCTTGACTTTCCCTGCGTCCTCGCCCGATGATCGGCTCCTGGAGGGCCGCATGGGTTCACTGGGTCTGCCTGAAATCGCCTTCATCCTCGTCCTCGCACTGCTGATCTTCGGCCCGAAAAAGCTCCCCGAGATCGGGCGGACGCTCGGCAAGGGGGTCTCCGAGTTCCGCCGCGCGACGGACGAGCTGAAACGTTCGATCAACACCGAGCTGGCGCTCGACGAGACCCCCACGCCGCCGGTGCTGCGCACCCGCCGGCTGGAGGAGCCCGTGGCCGCGACGGCGGCGGTCGTGGCGGCCACCCCGCCGATGCCGGAGACGCCGGAGATGACGGCCGCGCTCCCGCCCGCGGCCCCCGCGGCCCCCGCGGAGCACTACGAGGTCCCGGCCGCGCCCGCCGCGCCCTATATCGCGCCCTACGAAGCCCCGGCGCAGACGCAGGCGCGCACCGGCATGACCTCGTTCCCGCAGCCGGTCCATTCCGTGCCGGCCGGGGAGGTGGGGCCGGCCGTCCTCCCGGAGGCCGCGGAGATCACGGAGCCCGCCGTGGCCGCGGAGTCCGCGAACGCCGCGGAGCTCAACGGGGCCGCCCCGGCCGCTCCCGCCCCGCAGGCCTCTCCCGAGCTCCCGGAGCCGCGCTGACCCCGGGCTCGCGCCCCCGCCCTCGTCCTCGAAAGCCAAGCGACGCATGCCGCCCGTCGAGCCTCGCCCGTTGACCGCCCAGGAGCAGGAGGAGCTGGGGCGCATGTCGCTCCTCGAGCATCTCGAGGAGCTGCGCAAGCGGGTCTTCTGGTCGGTGGCGGCGCTCGCCGTCGCCTTCCTCCCCTGCTGGTACTTCGTCGAGAAGATCTTCCAGTTCCTCTTCCAGCCGATCCACAAGATCGCCCCCGACCTCAAGCTGTCGTTCCTCGGGCTGACCGACCCGTTCATCTTCTACTTCAAGGTGGCTTCGCTGGCGGCGGTGTTCGTCGCCTCGCCGTTCATCCTGTACCAGATCTGGGCCTTCGTCTCGCCCGGCCTCTATCAGCGGGAGAAGCGGCTGGCGCTGCCGTTCGTGCTGCTCACCACCTTCTTCTTCCTCTCGGGGGGCGCCTTCGCCTACTACGTCACCTTCCCGTTCGCCGCGCAGTTCCTGCTCGACGTCGGAAAGCAATTCAATGCGGTGATCACCATCGACAAGTACTTCGGCTTCCTGATGACGGTGATCCTCGGGCTCGGGCTGATGTTCGAGCTGCCGGTCTTCGTGCTGCTGCTGTCGATGATGGGGGTGGTGACGCCGCGGCTGATGATGCGCTTCTGGCGCCACGCGGTGGTCGTCATCTTCATCGCCGCCGCGATCATCACGCCGACGCCGGACATCGTGAACCTCTGCATCTTCGCCATCCCGGCGGTCGGCCTCTACTTCCTGGGGGTCGGCGCCTCGTTCCTGGCGGTGCGCATGCGGAACCAGCGCGCCGCCGAGCTGGCGGCGGAAGCCGAGGCCGACGAATAAAAAAACTAGTTAGTAGCCGGCGGGACGCCGGCGCTCCCAGGGGCGCTGCGGCGGAAGTGGGCGGCAAACCCTGCGGCGAAGAGGTCTTTCCTGGGAGCGCCGGCGTCCCGCCGGCTACTAATCAGCCTTTTCTTTACCCCCCGTAGCCCAGCGACCGCAGCTTCTTCTTCTCCTCCTCGGAAGGCTCCCGCGTCTGGGGGCTCGGCCCCCGGTGGTGATCCGAGAGCCAGCGGAGGAGGAGGCCGTTGAGCTCCTTCTCGGCGGCGAGCCCTCGCCCCGCCAGGTTCCGGGTCTCCCCCGGATCGGCCTTCAGGTCGTACAGATACGGCCCGTCGGGAAGGAGCTTCGGCAGGTTCCCCTCGTTCCAGCCGTAGCGATAGCCGCGCGTGCGCACCGAGACTCCCATGCGGTCGGAGTGCTCGGTGAACACGGCGCGGCGCCCCGCCTTGCCGTGGTCGGTCAGCTCGCGCAGGTCCTGCCCGTCGCTCGGCGGCGGTTTCAGGCCGGCGGCGGCGAGGAGGGTAGGGAAGAGGTCGATCGTCTGCACCAGACCGGGGAGGCGCCGCCCGGAGCGCTCCGCCCCCGGCCAGCGGATCATCAGCGGCACGTGGGTGGTGGTCTCGAAGAGGCCGATGTGGCGGAACAGGATGCCGTGCTCGCCGAGGTTCTCGCCGTGGTCGGCGACCAGGGCCACCACGGTGTTCTCGAGCAGCCCGCGGCTGGCCAGGAAGTCGAGCAGCCGCCCGATCTGGCGGTCGGCGTAGGCCACCTCGCCGTCGTAGAGGTCGCGGTTGCCGGCGAGCACCTGCTCCACGAAGGGGCGCGGGCCGACGGCGCGGAAGGGGACCCAGGCGTGCACCGGCGAGAGCCCCATCGCCGAGGCCGGGCGCTCCCCGAGCGCGTAGGGCTCGGGCGGCGTGTGCGGGGTGTGCGGATCGAAGAGATGGAGCCAGACGAAGAACGGCTGCGGCTGCCCGGCGTGGGCGGCCAGCCAGTCCATCGTGGCGTCGACCGGCATCTCCCCCGCCGCCTGCTCGGTCGCCGTCTGCACCTCGGCGAACCCCTGCCCCAGCCCCGAGTTGTGGTCGCCGAGGTGGCTCGCGGAGATCAGGGCGAGGGTCTGGTAGCCGGCGCCGGCGAGCAGCTCGGCCAGCGTGGTGTTTCCGGCCGGCAGCGGCGTCTTGAGGTCGTAGACCCCGTGGTTCTTGCCGTAGAGGCCGGTGAAGATCGAGGCGAAGCTCGGATTGGTGACGTTGAAGGCGGAATAGGCCTCCGGCCACACGTCGCTCTCCGCGGCCAAGCGGTCGAGCGAGGGGGTGAGGCTCGGCTTCCTCCCCCAGGCGCCGAGGGCGTCGGCGCGCAGGGTGTCGACGCCGATCAGCAGGAGGTTGGGCGCTCCCCCGCGGCGGGGAGCCGGCGCCGCGCTCCCGCGCCCGTATACGGCCGGGCTCCCCCACAGCACGCTCGGCACCGGCGCCGCCGGCGGGTGGTCCGCCGAGCCGTCGATCTGGAAAAGCAGGTCGATCTGCCGCCCGGCCCAGGGGGAGAGGTCGAGCTCGACCGCCGCAGGCGCGAACGGCCCCATCGCCTTCGCCGCCACCGTGTGCAGCTGGGTGAGCCGGCCGTCCTCCGGGCGCCCCTCGCGGACGCCCACCCGGTAGGTGCAGGCGCAGCCGTTCGCCGTCCCCAGGGGGACGAAGGAGAAGTAGGCGTCCTTGCCGGGATGGAGCGTCCAGCGCACCCGGGTGCTGGCGCGCTGCTCGAGCGCCTTCACCTGCCCCGCGCTGCGGGTGGGGAAGGCGACGAGCTGCTTGGGCGGCACGAACCGCATGTCCCGCACCTCGGCCGAGCCCAGGTAGGAGATCCGCGGGAAGACGGCCTCCTTCCACTGCGGTGGGGTGGACTCCACCGTCGACGCCGTCCCCCACAGGTCGATCCGGCTCCACGCCCCCGCGGCCTCGGCGGCGGTCTTCGAATGGCAGGCGGCGAGGAGTGGGAGGAGGGCGAGAAGAACCGAAAGAAGAAGGAGGGGGCGTCGCACGCGGGGGGATGTTAGCACCGGGGGCCGCCCGCTCCGGGACGGCGAAGGCTACTCGAAGACCCGCTCGTAGACATCGGCGACGAGGGGCTTTTTTCCTCCCCCGTACTCGGGGGAGGTCAGGAGGGGGTTCCAACGGTCCGGAGTCCGGGACGCTTCCTTGGTCGTGAGGTTGAGGCCCCCTCCTGGCCTCCCCCGAGTACGGGGGAGGAAAAAAGCTCCCAGCCGGGGTCGCCTGTGCGTCGCAGGGCCCCCCTCTTCTCCCGGCCGGAAGGGGGGGAGGCGGGGAGAAGAGGGCCGGGGTGATGAGGGCCCAGCGCTCCGAAGGCTACGCCCTATCCGGAGTCGCTATCCCATCCCCAGGCTGCCGCCGCCACCGCCGGTGCATCCACACCCACTGCTCCGGCCGCCGCCGGATGTGCTCCTCGATCTTCGCCGTCATCCGCGCCGTGGCCTCCAGGGGATCGTCCGTCAGATCGAGAGGGGGCTGGAAGGTGATGCGGTGGTTGCCGCCCTCCAGCCTTTCGATGAAGACGGGGATCACCGCCGCCTTCTGCTTGAGGGCGATCTTGGCGGCGCCGACCGGGGTGAAGGCGGGGCGGCCGAAGAAGGGGACCCAGACGCCGTCCATCTTGCCGCTGTCCTGGTCGATCAGCATGCCGAGCGCCTGCCCGCGCCGCAGGGTGCCCAGGAGCTGGCGGGCGGCCCCTTCGCTGCCGCGCTCGATCGTGGGGGTGCCGAAGCGGGCGCGCAGGCCGGCCAGCATCTCCTGCTGCTCGGGCTCGTCGAGCGAGCGGGCGACCACCGTCATCCCCACCCCCCGGCAGTTCACGGCGGCGCCGAGCAGCTCCCAGTTGCCGCAGTGGCCGGTGAAGAGGACGAGCGGCCTGCCGTCGCGGCGCACCTGCTCGATCTCCTCGAAGCCGCGGATCTCGACCACCTCGCCCACGAAGGCGCAGTCGCGGTGGAAGAGGTGGAGGCACTCGCCGAGGGTCTCCCCGAGATGGCGGAAGCAGGCGCGCGCCAGGGCCCGGCGCTCCGGGTCGGTCTTCTCCGGGAAGGCGAGGGCGAGGTGGTCGAGGGCGCGGCGGCGGTCGCGGCGGGAGAGGTGCCAGGCGAGCGAGCCGATCCCTCGCCCGACCCCCTGCGACCCCGCCCAGGAGAGGCGGCCGAGGGTGGAGGAGAGGAGCCAGAGGGCGCCGTTGAGCAGCGCCGGCTCGAGCCGGGCCTTGAGTCGGCTCTTCTTGCGGCGCGGCATCGGCGAGCAGGAGCCTCTACCAGTTGGCGAGGAGATGGGCGACGAGCTGGTCCCAGTGCCCGCGGGCGTGGAGGACCAGCTCGCACATCTCCCGCGCGGCGCCGTGGCCGCCGTTCGCCGCGACCACGCGGTGGACCCGCTGGCGCACCTCGGCCACCGCGTCGGCGGGGGCGAAGGAGAGCCCGCAGCGGCGGATCACCGGCAGGTCGAGGAGGTCGTCTCCCATGTAGGCGACGCGCGCCGGATCGGCGCCCTGCTCGGCCAGGAAGGCGGTGAAGGCGGTGTCCTTGTCATGATGGTTCTGGAGCAGCGCGTCGAAGCCGACTTCCCTGGCGCGGGCTTCGAGGGCGGCGTTGCCGCGTCCGGAGAGGATGCCGATCTTCATCCCCGCCTCCTTGGCAAGCTTCAGCCCCACCCCGTCGCGGACGCTGAACACCTTCCACTCCTCCCCCGCGGGGCCGTAGACCAGCGAGCCGTCGGTCAGGCAGCCGTCGACGTCGAACAGCAGCCAGTCGAGCTCCCGCGCCCGGCGGGCCAGCTCCTCGTCGGCGATCCTCAAAACAGCTCCAATCCCCAGAGGTCGTGGAGGTGGACCACCCCTTCGAGCCGCCCCGCCTCGTCGCAGACGAAGAGGGAGGTGATGCGGCGGTCCTCCATCACCTTGAGCGCCGCGGCGGCGAGCTCCGCGCCGGCAATGGTGCGCGGTCCGCGGGTCATCCGCTCGCCGGCGGTGCGGCCGAGGATCGTGCCGTCCTCGGTCTCGAGGAGGCGCCTGAGGTCGCCGTCCGAGATGCACCCCGCGAGCCGCCCCTCCTCGTCGACCACGGCGGTGATCCCCAGCCCCTTCTTCGACATCTCGTAGATCGCGTCGCGCATCGGCGTATCCACCGCCACGCGCGGCAGGGCGTCCCCGGCATGCATGAGCTGGTCGACCCGCAGGAGCTGCTTGCCGAGCTGCCCGGCGGGGTGGAGCTTGGCGAAGTCCTCGCGGGTGAAGCCGCGCGCCTCGATCAGCGCCATGGCGAGGGCGTCGCCGAGGGCCAGCGTGGCGGTGGTCGAGGCGGTGGGGGCGAGCCCCAGGGGGCACGCCTCGCGGTCGATCGCCGCCGGCAGGTGGAGGTCGGCGTGGCGGGCGAGGGGGGAGGCGGCGTTGGCGGTCATCGCGACCAGCGGCACTCCCAGGCGCTTCAGCGTCTCGACCAGGCGGAGCAGCTCCGCCGTGGTCCCCGAGTAGGAGGCGGCGAGCACCACGTCCCCCGGCACGATCATCCCGAGGTCGCCGTGCACCGCCTCGGCGGGGTGGACGAAGAAGGCCGGCGTCCCCGTCGAGGCGAGGGTGGCGGCCACCTTCTGCATCACCAGGCCGCTCTTCCCCATCCCCGTGCAGACCACCCGCCCGGCGCAGGTGCGCATCAGCTCGACCGCCCGGTCGAACCCCTCGTCGAGCTGGCCGACCAGCCCGCGGATCGCCGCCGCCTCGGTCTCCAGCACCTCGGCGGCGACCTGACGGGGAGAACGAGTGTTGGGAGTGCTCATCGTCTTCAGAGGGCCTGCCTCAGCCGCAGCAGCGAGGCGAGGAGCTTCTCCGCGCGCTCGGGGTCGAGCTGCACGGCGGCGTCGGATTTCGCATGCTCGGGGTCGGGGTGGACCTCGAGGAAGACGCCGTCGGCGCCCGCCGCCACCGCCGCCCGCGCCAGCGGCTCGGCGTAGCGCCTCAAGCCCCCGCTCTCGGCGCCGCCGCCGGGGAGCTGGAGCGAGTGGGTGACGTCGTAGATCACCGGGATGCCGTCCTCGTGGAGCATGGCGAAGCTCCGCATGTCGACCACCAGGTTGTGGTAGCCGAAGGAGACACCGCGCTCGGTGACGGTCACCTTGCTGTTCCCCGTGCTGCGGGCTTTCTCGACGATCTTCAGCATGTCGTCCGGGGCCATGAACTGCCCCTTCTTGAGATTGACCGCCCGCCCGGTGCGCGCCGCCGCCACCACCAGGTCGGTCTGCCGGCAGAGGAAGGCGGGGATCTGGAGGACGTCGCAGACCTCGGCCGCCGGCGCGCACTGGTGCGGCTCGTGGACGTCGGTGAGCACCGGCAGGCCGGTCTCCGCCTTGACGATCGCGAGCACCCGCAACCCCTCTTCGAGCCCGGGACCCCGGTAGCTGCCGATCGAGCTGCGGTTCGCCTTGTCGAACGACGACTTGAAGACCAGCGCCACCCCCAGCCGCTCGGCCATGGCCGCGAGGACGTGCGCCGTCTCGACCGCCAGCGCCTCGCTCTCGATCACGCAGGGGCCGGCGATGACGGGGAAGGGGGAGTTGCCGCCGCCGCTGCCGCCGATCAGGATCCCCGGCGCCAGCTCGACCGCCGGCACCTCGAGCGCTCTCTCTCCCGCCATCAACCCTGGACCTGGATCTCGGAGGGGAGCTCGGACGGCTGCTCCTGCACCGTCGACGCCGGACCGTCGGAGAGGGTGCGCGGGGTGGACGCGGGCAGCGGGGCCGGCTCGCCGCGCTCCGCGCGCTCGGCGTTCTCCCTCTCGTGGGCCAGCGCCGCCGCGATGTAGGAGACGAAGAGGGGGTGCGGCTCGGTCGGCTTCGACTTGTACTCGGGGTGGAACTGGCAGCCGAGGAACCACGGGTGCTCGCTCTGCGGCAGCTCGACCATCTCGACGAACTTGCCGTCCGGCGACAGCCCGGAGATCACCAGGCCGTGCTCGGTCAGGGTGTGCAGGTACTTCTGATTGACCTCGTAGCGATGGCGGTGGCGCTCGCTGATCTCCGCCGCGCCGTAGATCTTGCGCGCCAGCGACCCCTCCTTGAGCCTGCAGGGGTAGGCGCCGAGGCGCATGGTGCCGCCCAGCTCCTCGACCCCCAGCAGGTCGCGCAGCATGTAGATCACCGCGTGCTCGGTGTCGGCGTCGAACTCGGACGACGTCGCGTCCTTGATCCCGCAGACGTTCCGCGCGTACTCGATCGTCATGCACTGCATGCCGAGGCAGATGCCGAAGAACGGCACCTTGTGCTCGCGGGCGTAGCGGATGGCGCGCACCTTCCCCTCGGTGCCGCGCTGGCCGAAGCCGATCGGCACCAGCAGCGCGTCGACCTCGAAGAGCTGGTGCGGCCAGCTGCCGCGCCCCCCCTCCATCTCCTCGGCGTCGATGTAGACCAGCTCGACCTTGGCGTCGTTGGCGATGCCGCCGTGGATCAGCGCCTCGTTCAGGCTCTTGTAGGCGTCCGGGAACTCGACGTACTTGCCGACGATCCCCACCCGCACCTTGCGGTGGGGGTTCTTGACCCGCGCCACCAGGCTCTCCCAGCGCGTCAGGTCGCGGTCGTAGTGGGGGAGGTTGAGCAGCTCGAGGACGACGTCGTCGAGCCCCTCGCGCGAGAACATCAGCGGCACCTCGTAGATCGTCGACACGTCGCGCGCCGCGATCACCTGCCGCGGGTCGACGTTGCAGAAGAGCGCGATCTTCTTCTTCATCTCCTCGGGGAGCGCGCGGTCGACGCGGCAGAGCACGATGTCCGCCGAGATGCCGATCTCGCGCAGCTCGCGCACCGAGTGCTGGGTGGGCTTGGTCTTCAGCTCCTCGGCGGCGGCGATGTAGGGGACGAGGGTCAAGTGGATGTTGACGGCGTTGCCGCGCCCCAGCTCCTGGCGGAACTGGCGGATCGCCTCGAGGAACGGCAGCGACTCGATGTCGCCCACCGTGCCGCCGATCTCGACGATCACCACGTCGTGGTCCTCGGCCACCCGGCGCAGCGCCTCCTTGATCTCGTCGGTGATGTGGGGGATCACCTGCACGGTCTTGCCGAGGTAGTCCCCCCGCCGCTCCTTGTCGATCACCGAGGAGTAGATCTTGCCGGTGGTGTAGTTGTGCCGCTTGGTGGCCAGGTTGTGGGTGAAGCGCTCGTAGTGGCCGAGGTCGAGGTCGGTCTCGGCGCCGTCGTCGGTGACGAAGACCTCGCCGTGCTGGTAGGGGGACATCGTCCCCGGGTCGACGTTGATGTAGGGATCGAACTTCATCAGGGTGACCGAGAACCCCCGCGACTCGAGAATGGCTCCCACCGAGGCGGCGGCCACCCCCTTGCCGAGGGAGGACACCACGCCGCCGGTGATGAAGATGTACTTGGTCGCCATGCGTTCGTCTCTCCTTGGTCCGTCAGGGATTCTGATTGGTCAACAACATTTTCTCGACCCGCTCGAGGTCCTCCGCCGTGTCCACCCCCACCGCGCCGCGCGCGGCGATCAGCACCCGGATCGGGATCCCGTTCTCGAGCGCCCGCAGCTGCTCGAGCGACTCGCTGCGCTCCAAGGGGGTCGGCGCCAGGTCGGCGAGCCGCAGCAGGGCCTCCCGCTGGTAGCCGTAGATCCCCAGGTGCTTGAGCGGCGCCGCACCGTTCTCTCCCCGCGGGTAGGGGATCGGCGCGCGGCTGAAGTAGAGCGCCGCGCCGTCCCGCCCGAGCACCACCTTGACCGCGTTCGGGTTCGCCATCTCCTCGGCCGTCGCCGGCGTCGCCAGGGTCACCACCGGATCGCCCGGATGGGCCGCCAGGTGCGCCGCGATCTTCGCCACCTCGTCCGGATCGATCAGCGGCTCGTCCCCCTGGATGTTGATCACCGCCGCCGCGTTCCAGTTTCGCGCCGCCCAGGCGATGCGGTCGGTGCCGCTCGCGCAGTCCGCCGGGGTCATCTCCCACTCGCCGCCGAAGCTCTCGACGGCGCGCGCGATCCGCTCGTCGTCGGTCAGCACCACCACCCGGTCGAGCCCCTTCGCCCGCATCACAGCCGTGTAGACGTGCTCGATCATCGGCCTTCCGGCGATCGGGAGCAGCGGCTTGCCAGGGAGTCGGGTCGACCCGTAACGGGCCGGGATGGCGCCCACGATGCCCCCGCCTCCGGCAACGGGCGGCGAGGCAGGGGACGGGGTGGGGTGCACGACCTAATCTAAAGCGTTCGGCGGGGGGGTGTCAACGACGGGGGCGGCAGCGGGGGAGCGCCGGGGAGATTCGGAGTGGCGGAGACCGATCGGGCAGCCGTCCCCTGCGAAGCCTCACCCCCGGCCCCTCTCCCACCGCCCTCCCGCCGTCCGGGAGAGGGGGGACCCGAGGTCGCCCTGCGCGTAGCGCACCCCACGAAAACGCCCACCGCAGGGCCCCCCCTCTCCCGGGGGAGGGGAGTGCGGTGGGAGAGGGGCCGGGGGTGAGGCTTCGAAGGGGACGAGCCCCCAGCCCCCAAGGCCGCCCGTGGGCGGGTGCTTCTCCCCCCGACAGTCCACCCCCCTTGATTCGTATACAGTTTCGCCGTGCCCGCCGCTCCCCGGTCCCCACTCCCCAGCCTCCGTCCGGCTTCCGTCCGTCTCGCCGTGCTCCTCGCCGCGCTGCTGGTGGCCGCGGCGGCGATCGCCACGCGGGCGATGCCGGGGTGGCGGGCGCGCTCGCTCCCCACCGCCGGCGCGCAGTGGATCTGGCGGCCGGTCGACCGCGCGGACCACAGCCCGGCGGTCTTTTACGCGGTCCGCGACTTCGCGCTCGCCGCGCCTCCCGCCCGCGCCCGGCTGCTGATCACCGCCGACGAGGAGTACGTGGTCACCCTGAACGCCAAACGGCTCGGCGCCGGCGCCTTCGATCCCGAGAAGGCCCTCGACGTCTACGAGGTGGGGCCGCTCCTCCTCCCCGGCGGCAACCGCCTGCTGGTCGAGCTGCGCAGCGGGCGCGGCACGGGCGGCCTGCTGGCGAGCCTGATCGACGAGGAAACCGGGAAGCCGCTGGTGGTGAGCGATGGCGCCTGGCGGACCTTCCCCCGCCACGAGCTCGGCCTGGTGCGCGGCTGGCTGCCGCTCGGCCGCGGCACGCCGGCGCAGGTCTGGGGGTACCCGCCTCTCGGGCGCTGGGGGATGCCGAGGGTGGGGGAGCCGAAGGAGCTCCTCGCCGCCGGGGCGGAACATCTCCTCCCCGCCGCCGTCTCGCAGCCGTTCGTCCTCCCCGCCAGCCTGACCCCGGCGGCCGGCCCGGGCGCGGCGGGCGAGGCCGTGCTCTACGACTGGGGGCGCCCCGTCGAGGGGTACCTCACCCTCGCCGTCCCGGCTCTCGAGCCGGGGCAGCACGCCCTGCTGTTCACCGGCGACTCCCCTCCCGATCCGCTGCGCGCCCGCCCCGACGCCCCGGTGCTGATCCAGTCGGCGCGGCGCGACTGGATCGACTCCGCCCCGCGCCGCTTCCGCTATGCGCTGCTGGTGGGTCTGGACCGGCCGGCCACGGCCGCGGTCCTCCCCCTGCCGCCGGGGACCGTGCGGCCGCCGGCGCGGGTGGAAACGCGGGTGTTCGGGGTCGAAGGGCCGCCGCTAAGAACGCCGGTTGAGGACGAAGTCTGGAGCAAACTCCAGCGCCTCGCGGGCGTCGCCGGGGGGAAAGAACTCTAGCTCGCGCTTCGCCGCCGCCGCGTACTCCTCGGCGAGGGCGATGACCTCCTCGATCGTCCCCTCGGAGCGCACCAGCTCGAGGATCTCCGCCGCCGAGACGCGGCCGAAGCTCCGGTCCTCGAGGACCTGCTCGACCAGCCGGCGCCGGGCGGCGTCGACCCGCGGCAGCAGGAGGATCAGCGGCAGCGTCAGCTTCCCTTCCTTCAAGTCCGAGAGGACCGGCTTGCCGATCTCGCTCTCGCGGGCGGTGAAGTCGAGCAGGTCGTCGACCAGCTGGAAGCAGATGCCGAGCGAGCGGCCGTAGCGCGCCAGCACCTGCCCCGCCTCGGGGCGCGACGGCGGGATCAGGGCGGGGATCGAGGTCGCGGCGGCGAACAGGTGCGCCGTCTTCCTCTCGATGATCTCGAAGTACTCCTCGACCCCGAGGTCGGGAGCCCCCAGGCGCTGGAAGGCGAGCAGCTCCCCCTCGGTCATCTTGAGGGTGGCGCCGCAGAGGTTCTGCACCACCTCGATCTGGCCGTGCGAGAGGGCCATCTGCATCGCCTTGGTGTAGATCCAGTCCCCGAGCAGCACCGTCAGGTTGTTCCCCCACAGGTGGTTGAGGGTGGTCTGCCCGCGGCGCAGCGCGGCGTGGTCGATGACGTCGTCGTGGATCAGCGTCGCCGTGTGGATCAGCTCGACCACCGCCGCGTAGGTGACCTCCTCCTCGCCGTCATGCCCGAGCAGGCGCGCCGCCAGCAGCAGCAGGGCGGGGCGCACCCGCTTGCCGCCCCCCTCGCCGAGGTAGCGGCCGGCCTTCTCGATGAACGGCACGTCCGAGCCGAGGTGATGGCGGAACACCGCCTCGGTGGCGACCAGCTTGTCCGCCACCAGGTCGACGAAGCGCGCGGCCTGCGCGCGGCTCCCCGCCGTCACCGTTCCGGGATTTCCCGGCGTGCCGGCTGAATTCGCGATGGGTGGGTTCGACACCGGATCGGTCCTCGGCTTCGGAAGGGCGCTCAAAGCGGGTGGACCGGATCGAAAGGGGTCACCTGCTCGAGGTGGCCGTCGCGGAAACGGTAGACGCGGCCGGCGTCGAAGTACCACCAGGAGATCTCGAGATGCCCCGGGAACTGGACGTTGCGGACCTTGTCGGGCTTCCCCATCTCCCCGTAGACCTTGCGCATCTCGTCGGTGGTCATCGAGGCGAGGAGCTGGTGGAAGGCGTCGAGGAACTTCCGGTTGTCCACCGTCACCGCGATCACCGCTGGGCTCCCCCCCTGGATGCGGCGCGTGATGTCCTGCCGCGCCAGCTCCTCCACCTTCTCGCCGAGCCTCCCCCCCTCCACCCGCGCGTGCACCGGCACCCCGGCCACCAGCTCGAAGTGGTTGAAGTAGGAGTCCCACGGCCATTCGAGGGTGAACTCGCCGTGGGCGTTCGTGGTGGCGCTCACCCGCCGCAGGTCGGGATCGGCCGTGCGCCGCAGCTCGCGCATGCTGAAGTAGGTCCGCGACACCTCGAGCACCACGCGGAGGTCCGAGAGCGGCTGCCCCTGGGCGTCGGCGACGATGCCGGTCACCTGGATGCGCTGCCCCTGGTCGTAGCGCACCGCGGCGTTCGCCGGGGTTGCCGGGGTCGCCAGGAGGGCGAGGAAACAGAGGACGACGACGCCGGCCGCGAGCGGCCGCGAGAGGAGTCGGGAGGGATGCGTTTTCAAGGCGGAGGATTTCACTGGGAACGGTAGTTGGTGAAGGTGAGCGGGACGTCGAGGTCCAGCCCCTTGAGCAGGGCGATCACGGTCTGCAGGTCGTCGCGGTTCTTCCCGGAGACGCGCACGGTGTCCCCCTGGATGGCGGCCTGCACCTTGAGCTTCTTCGCCTTGATCTCGGCCACGATTTTCTTGGCCGTCTCGATGGGGATCCCCTGCTGCAGGGTGATCTTCTGCCGCGCCCGGCTGTGGCTCGCCGCCTCCATCTTGCCGTAGCGCAGCGACTTCAGGTGCACGCCGCGCTTGACCAGCTTCGACTGCAGGACGTCGAGCGCCTGGCCGAGCGAGTACTCGTCCATCGCCTCGAGCTCGATCTCCTCCCCCTCGAGCTTGAGGGTCGCCGCCGCCTTCTTCAGGTCGTAGCGGTTGCCGATCTCCTTCTCCGCCTGCTGCACGGAGTTGCGGACCTCTTGGAGGTCGACGTTGGAGGCGATGTCGAATGAGTTCTCTGCGGCCATACCTTTAAGTGCTGCAAGCAAATGCTACAAGCTCGAAGGGCCCGCTTTCCGGGTCCGGGGCCATTATACGGAAAGCGCCACGGAAACCATCGCGAAAACCGTCCGGGCGGTCCTGCCGTGCCCGGCCTGCTGCGTCCAGTCTACTGCGTCCCTTCGACCCACTTCAGGCTTCCCGGCGGGGAGAACTGCCCCTGGTGGGCGAGCTCCTGGTAGCCGGTGATCTCGAAGCGGGTCAGGTTGCCGTCGCGGTCGTGGTAGGCGACCCCCACCACCCGCTTGCTCGCCGGCTCGACGGTCAGCGTGGCGTCGGTCAGCGTCCCCTCCTTCTTCTTGGGAAGGAAGGCGATCTCCACCTTGCCGTCCGCCGCCGTCTTCGCCGTCGCCTGGTAGCGCGCCTTGAGCTCGTCGACCCCCAGCAGCAGCAGGTCGAGCCCCGGCTCGTTCTTGCGGTCCACCCGGTAGCGATGCCCCGTCTGGTCCCCCTCGTTCCAGGCGTGCACCGTGCCGCCGCAGAGGAGGAAGCTCTTGGGGAACGGGTTCGTGTAGTCCCACCGCATGCAGTCCGGCAGCGACAGCGCGAGCTTCCCCGACTCCTTGTCCCCCGTCGAGAACCCCGCCGCGATGAACGTCTGCACGAAGCTCGCCCCCTGCGGCCCCGCCTCCACCAGGCTCGAGCGCACGCTCTTCAACGTCGCCCACGGGTCGGGCTCGCTGGCGGCGGGAGCGGCGGGCGGGGGAGAGCTCTGCGCCACGGCCCCC
>CAVWOZ010000012.1:0-18976 GCA_963756595.1 uncultured Acidobacteriota bacterium | reverse complement strand
GGGTGGAGTGGCGATTGTTTCATAGGCGGGGCTGGCCGGAGTCGCTCGCCGATCGATCCCGGGAGCCTTTTTCCTCCCCCGTACTCGGGGGAGGCCAGGAGGGGGTGCTCGCAGGCCGGCGACGCTTCCTTGTTCGGGACGTTGAGGCCCCCTCCTAACCTCCCCCGAGCACGGGGGAGGAACAAAGCGCCCCTGCGAGATCGGTTGCCGCATGTCTGGCCGGATTGCCCTCCAGCCCCCCCACCGCCTCCCGGCAGATCTCCGTATGGGGGTGCGCCGCGCCCAGCGTCCGCTCGAAGACCTCCAGGGCCTGGAGGAAGAGCGCCGCCGCCTCGTCCCGCCGCTCTTCGCCAGCCAGCCCCGCCAGCAGGGTGGCGAGGTTGTGGCGGGTGAGGGCGGCGTCCGGATGCTCCGCCCCCAGCGCCGCGTCCTTGATCGCCAGGGCTCGCCGGTAGAGCGCCTCGGCCTCCGCCGCCCTCCCCTGGGCCTGGCGGATGGCGGCGAGGTTGTTGAGGTTCACGGCGATCTCGTAGTGCTCCGGCCCGTAGACCCGCTCGAACACCGCGAGCGCCGCCGCGTAGAGCGCCTCGGCCTCGTCGAACCGCCCCTGGGCGTCGAGGATCGCCGCCAGCGCCGCCCGGTCGGCGGCGACCCACGGATGCTCCGGGCCCAGGGCGCGCTCGCGCACCTCGACGGAGCGCCGCGCCCACGGCTCCCCCGCCGCCGCGTTCCCCCGCGCGTGCTCGAGGCCGCCGAGGTTGTGGTAGAGCGAGGCGAGCTCCGGATGCCCGGGCCCCAGCGCCGGCTCGAGGAGGGCGAGCGCCCGCCGGTAGAGCGCCTCGGCCTCGTCGTAGCGCCCCTGGTATTTGTGCAGGATTCCCAGGCCGTTGAGCAGGGCGGCGGTCTCCAGGGCGTCCGCCGGCAGCGTCTCCCCGGCGAGCGCCAGGGCCTGCCGGTAGAGCGCCTCCGACTCCGCGTAGCGCCCCGCCGTCTGGCGGCGATGGGCGAGACGGCCCAACGCCGCGAGCCGCCTGCGGCAGATCGCGGGACCGGCGAGCGGGCGCGGAGCCAAGGCCTGCCTTTCCGCGCCGCTCGCCATGATTCCCTCGAACAATCCCTCAGCCACGCCCTCAGCGGCGGACCAGGGTCTGGTTGTGGTTGGGATTGATCCCCAGCAGGGGACGCACCAGCGTCTGGTTGTGATTGGTGGCCAGGCCCGGGTCGAAGCCGACGACGATGAAGGGGCGGGGGCGCACGGCCGTCTGATTGTGATTCGCCGTGACGCGAGGGCGCACGACGGTCTGGTTGTGATTGGCGATCTTGATATCGAGCTCGGTGCAGACGACGACCTGATCTTCCTGCGGCTTGACGTCCATGGGGCTCTCCTTGCGAATCTGCTGGCTGTTGATCTCCGCCTCGGTTGTCGAGGCGATGCGGCAAGAAACGAAGGGCGGGCGCGGTTCCCCTCACCGGGTCTCGCGGATCGCCGGCATCGGCCGGCAGGGGGCTCCCCCGGCCTCGCGCGCCAGGGGAGTCCCCGGATTCAGCGGGCGGGGTGCGTCAGCACTGGCCGGCCTTGCAGGAGAAGGTCGGACATTGACAGGAATTGAGCAGCGTGTTCGGGTGCCTTCCGTCCGCTCCTTGCGCCGCGGCCGTTTCCGGTCCGGCGAGCAGGCGCAGCGTCTCCCTGGCGAGAGTGATCTTCGGGCTCTGCTTCTTCATGATCGAAATCCTCCGGAGACCCTCGGCGGCGCGGCCCCATGCCGCGCGCGAGGACCTCCAGAAGGAGAGTGCTGCCGCGCGACCCGAACCGGTCAGTTTCGACGCCGGTCGAGCTGTGCTGATTTCCTGACAGGTGAGCGGAATCGAGCCGTTGCGCGCGCCTCCGGCCTCTCCCTTTTCGCCTCGTCCAACTCCTTACACCTCAAGGGTTTGTCCCGATCCTCCCCGAGCTGGCCGCGGGTTTGATGCCGGCGCGCACGATCCTCGCCGTGGTGACGATCTGCCCGACATGCCGCTGGGTGTGCTCGGCGGCATGGAAGAGCAGACCGAGCACCGTCGAGGGAAGCTGCAAGCGGCCGACGCCGCGCGCCTCGAGCAGCGTCGCTTCCTGAGTGGCGCGAAGCTGCGCCAGAGCGTGAGCGGCCGCCGCCGCGAACCCCGCGACCAGCTCCGCCCCCGTCGCCGGAGGCGCCCCCGGCTCCCCCTCCACCGCCAGATACGCCCGCTGCGCCGCCTCCAGCCCCTCCCCGCGGGCGTACGTGAACAGCCGCTCCAGGCTCCCCGCCGCATGGCGGACGTGAAACCCCACCGCGGGAGCCCCGCCCGGCCGCGCCCAGATCTCCTCCGGCGACAGCCCGCCCACCACCCGCTCCACCTCCTCCTGGGACTGGAGCAACGCATGCGCCACCGGCTGCAACAGGGGCGGGACGTCCGGAATCGGTCCGCGCATCCAGACTTCGGGGAGGTCGGGGGTGGTCATGGAGGGACGATAGCAGAGGGCTCTGAGGAGAATAAAATGGACTGATGAGCGAGCCCAAGGACCCCAAGAATCGCAACGGTCTCGATGGCTGGGACTTCGAGGGAACCCGCCGTCATCACTTCCAGCAGGGGTTGCAGATGACCCCGATAGAACGCTTGCGCTGGCTGGAAGATACGGTCGAGGAAATGCGCCGGCTCCAGGGGCTGGCACGGTCTGGCCGCAAGATCGAAGATCCGGAGGGCTCGTAAAACCTCGGCGTCGCGAGGCCTCGAACGTCCACAAACCGCTGGCCGGCCTCGACGCCAGCCCGCAGGGCGGCCTTCTTGTAGCCCAGGGTGTCAACCCTGGGGTGTCGTTCGGAGGACGTCTTTTAACCCCTTCCCCTTCGAGCCTGCCCATCCGACCCAGGGCTCACGCCCTGGGCTACAGGAAGGCCGCCCTACCGGGCTCGCGTTTAGTCACCCAATCCCCTACCCCACCAATACCCTCCGCAGATGCGCCTCGATGTCCCGGCGCATCGGCCCGGCGCTCTTGATCGCCTCGCGGGCCTGCGCGGCGGTGATGCCGAACTTCTGGGCGAGGTCGTTCACCTCGTAGTCTTCGCTCAGGGACACCCGGTCCCGATCGGCCTTGCCGGTTTTCGATTTGTCGTCTGACATGTTGAGCCTCCTATCGAAAGAATCGTCGAATCCGAAGCCGTTCCGGCTTTTCCTACCGGCGGCACCGACATGAAGATGCGAAATCCACGCCACATCGTTTCTCCTTCCTCAAGATCCTCCAGCTCCGCCTGTCGATTTCGTCCCCCGCCGATCGTCATCCCCTTGAAGCGGCCGAATGGATCGGCCCAATCACCCGCCGGGTCCGCCGGGTTAGGATGGCGATCATCCCGCCACGGACCGGCCAAGAGGAGGACGTCATGTCGAAGTTCCTGCTGCTGCTCAACGAGACTCCGAAGGATTTCAAGAACCTCTCCCCCGAGGCGATGCAGGCGATGTTCGAGCGCTATCGCGCCTGGGGCCAGAGCACGCGCGAGGCCGGCAAGCTGACCGCCGGCCAGAAGCTCAAGGAGGAAGGGGGACGCCACCTGCGCTCGCAGGGCGGCCGGGTCGAGGTCACGGACGGCCCCTACGCCGAGACCAAGGAGGTGCTGGGGGGCTTCTACATGATCGAGGCCGCCGACTACGCCGAGGCCGTGGAGATCGCCAAGGGGTGCCCCCACCTCGACCGCGGCTGGATCGACGTGCGCCAGATCGACGAGATGTAGGTAGGAAGAGCCGATGTCCACCGAGGTGCCGCAGCTCGTCGACCATCTGTTCCGCCGCGAGGCGGGGCGGATGGTCGCCCTGCTCACCCGACTGCTGGGGTCCGAGAACCTCGGCCTCGCCGAGGACGTGGTGCAGGAGGCGCTGCTCCAGGCGCTGCGCACCTGGCCCTTCCGCGGCATTCCGGACAACCCGAGCGGCTGGCTCCTCCAGGTGGCGAAGAACCGCTCGCTCGACCTCCTGCGCCGCGACGCCAACCTGGCCCGCAAGGAGGAGTCGATCCGCGCCTGGGCCGCCGCCATGCCCCCCGCCGGCGCCGGCGCCCTGGGCACCCTCGAGGACGAGGCGCTCGACGACCAGCTCCGCATGATCTTCATCTGCTGCCAGAGCGCCGTGCCGCGCGAGGCGCGGGTGGCGCTCACCCTGAAGACGGTGGGGGGCTTCGGCGTCCCCGAGATCGCCCGCGCCTTCCTCGCCAAGGAGGCGACGATCGCCCAGCGGCTGGTGCGGGCGAAGCGGAAGATCCAGGAGATCCGCCCGCCGTTCGCCGTGCCGCCCCCCGCCGAGCTGCCGGCGGCGCTCGACTCGGTCCTCGAGGCGCTCTACCTGATGTTCAACGAGGGGTACGCCGCCTCCGGGGGCGGGGAGCTCGTGCGCCAGGAGGTCTGCGCCGAGGCGGTCCGCCTCGCCCGGCTGGTCGCCGGCCACCGCGCGCTCGACCTGCCGAAGGCCCACGCCCTCGCCGCCCTCCTCTGTCTCCAGGCGGCGCGCAACCCGGCGCGCGTCGACCCCGAGGGGAACCTCCTCCTCCTCGCCGAGCAGGACCGCGCCCTCTGGGACCCCGAGAAGCTCGCCGCCGGCTTCCACCACCTCGAGCGCGCCGCGCGCGGCCCCGAGATGTCCGCCTATCACCTCGAAGCCGGCATCGCCGCCTCCCACGCCGCGCCGGAAGCCACCGACTGGCCCTACATCCTCTCCCTCTACGACTCCCTCCTCGCCCTCACCGCCTCCCCCGTGGTCGCCCTCAACCGCGCCGTCGCCCTCGCCATGGCCGAAGGCCCCGCCGCCGGCCTCGCCGCCGCCGAGGAGATCCAGGACCACCCCGCCCTCGCCGACTACTACCCCCTCCCCGTCACCCTGGGAGAGCTCAACGCCCGAGCCGGCGACGCCAGGAAGGCCGCCGCCTGGTTCCGCGAGGCCCTGGATCTGGGCAGCCCGGAGCCCGTGCGCCGGCGGATCCATGAGAGACTCCGGGAGATGACGGAGCGCGACCTGCCCGTCGTTTGAGGGGTGCAAACGCCGCTGCGATGCTTATTTTGTCCCAGCGAAGAATCGCAGAGAGAAAATAAGGATCGCTGGCACAAAATAAGAATCGCTGGCTCGTTGGAAGGATCGCTGAGACAAAATAAGAATAACTGGACCAAAATAAGGATCGCAGAGCCAAAATAAGAATCGCTGGCACAAAATAAGGATCGCACGCGCAAAATAAGAATCGCAGAGCCAAGATAAGAATCGCTGGACCAAAATAAGGATCGCAGCGGGAAAATAAGCATCGCTGGGCCAAAATAAGAATCGCTGAGCCGTCGGAAGAATCGCTGGGACGTTTGCGCCTTGGCCCTCGCCGGCACACCGAGGGACGGCGGGCCCGCTAAGCTCAAGCCGCCCAACGAGATAGGCCCTGATCGGCCCGCGGATGCCCGCGTCCTGGGTAGGCCGCCCCCGCCCTGTTCTATGATCCCCCCTTCGGATGGCCACCCTTCCCCACCCCCTGCGCCTGAGCGTCGTGATCCCGTGCCTGAACGCGGCGGCGACGATCGGGGTGCAGCTCGAGGCGCTCGCCGGACAGAGCTGGGAGGGGGAGTGGGACGTGGTGGTGGCGGACAACGGGTCGACGGACGGGTCGCGGGCGATCGTCGAGAGCTACCGGGGGCGGCTGCCGGGGCTGCAGCTCGTCGACGCGTCGGACCGCCGGGGGCAGGCGCATGCGCGGAACCTGGGGGCGGCGGCGGCCTCCGGCGACGCGTTCCTGTTCTGTGACGCGGACGATCAGGTGGCGCCCGGGTGGCTCGCGGCGCTCGGACGGGCCCTCGCCGAGCACGAATTCGTCGCCTGCCGGTACGACAACGAGGTGCTGAACCCGGCCTGGGTGCGGCGGACGCACCTCAATCCGCAGCGGGACGGCCTCACCGCCTACGACTATCCCCCGTTCCTGCAGCACGCGGGGGGCGGCGGCTTGGCGGTGCGGCGGGTGGTGCACGAGGCGGTGGCGGGGTTCGACGAGAGCCTGCCGGCGCTCGAGGACACCGACTACTGCTGGCGCATCCAGCTCGCCGGGTACGGCTTCCACTTCGTGCCCGACGCGGTGGTCAACATCCGCCACCGCCACGACGTCGGGAACATCTTCCGCCAGGGGATCTCCTACGGCCGCCACAACGTGCTGATCTACAGCCGCTACCGCTCGCGCGGCATGCCCCGCCTCGGCTGGATGCCGGGGCTGCTGCGCTGGGGGAAGCTGCTGCTCAAGACGCCGGGGATGCTGCTCACCCGCGAGGGGCGCGCCCGCTGGCTCTGGCAGCTCGGCTGGCGGATCGGCCGCATCGAGGGGTGCTTCGCCTACCGGGTGGTGGCGCCCTAGGAGAGGAAGACCGCCGGTGGCCGTCCCGTTCGGAGCCGCGAAGAACACTCGCAAGTGTAGGGGCCTCTGCACCCCGCAAAAGGAGATCCGCATGAAGAAGACGCTTCCCCGGCTGTCCCTCGCCCGCGAAACCCTCCGCCGCCTCGACCCGGCCGTGCTCCACCGGGCGGCGGGCCGCGGCCGGGCCGCTCAAGGCACGACCGAGCCCGACTTCACCAGCGACATCACCAACTGCTACATCTGCCCCGCTTTTCCGATCACCACCGAAAACGCGTAGCCCTCCAGGAGGGGGGAGGCCCCGCGCCGCCCCCCTCAGCGCGCTGCCCCCTCGAGGCCCTCCAGCCGGCGGCGGAGATCCAGGGCGTTGGCCGTCGCGGCGCCGAGCGCGGTGTTGTCGAAGATGCACCAGACCGGGCGCCCGGGCTCCGCTTGGAGCCGCGCGGCGAGGGCGGCGAGGAATTCCTCGGAATACTCCGAATAGTAGGTTCGCGGCGAGCCGTGCAGGCGGTAGTACGCCAAGCCGCGCCACCCGCCGGGCTCGGCGGCGGCGGGGACGCGCGCCGGGTCGGCGGCGACCCGCGCCACTCCAAGCCCGCGCAGGAGATCGTCCGCCGTCGGCGTGAACCAGGTGGGGTGACGGGGCTCGCAGGCCACCGGGACGGCGGGGGCGGCGATCAACGCCCGCAGGCCGGCGAAGAAACCTTCCGCCACGGCGGCCATCGCGGGATCGAAGCTCAGGCTCGGGGGGAGCTGGACGAGCAGGCACCCGAGCTTCTCCCCCAGCCCGGCCACCTCGCGCACGAACGCGGCGAGGGGCTCGCCGGCCTCCTGGAGGCGGAGGTCATGGGTGATCGCCCGGGGGAGCTTGACGGAGAAGCGGAAGTCGGCCGGGACGCTGGCGCGCCAGCGCGCGTAGGTCGCCGGCCGGTGCGGGCGATGAAAGGAGCTGTTGATCTCCACGGCGTCGAGGCGGGAGGCGTAGCGCTCCAGGTGGCTCCCCGCCGCCGCGAAGCGGGAGGATTCGGCGCGCGGCACGCTCCAGCCCGCGCAGCCGATGCGGACGTTCGGCATGGGCTCTCCCCTCGTCTCTCCGCGACTTCCGGAGGTCGCTCACGATAAACCAACCGCGGGAGGAGGCGCGAAGAGATCGCAGACGCCGCGCCCTCCGAATTCGTAGAGCTCGCCCAGCTCGAGGTGGACCCGCATTCGGTCCGCCTCCTCGACCGCTGACCCCGGCGAGGCACATGCCTTGCACTGAGCCTCCCCAACCGCGCTTCCGGCTCGCGCGGCTGGTCCCGAGGCTCTTCCGCGTTCCTGCTTCCTGGTGCCCCGGGCCCGATCCTCAGCCGTGAGTCAGGAGGTCCCATGCCCCATATCTCTCGCCGCCAGTTTCTCTATGGCTCGGCCGCCGCCTTGGGAGCGCTCTCCGCCAACGGGCTTCCCGGATCGTCCCTGCTGTGGGCCGACAAGGGGGGGAAGAAGAAGCTGCCCAAGCCCGGCAACAGCGGCATCGAGCACGTCGTCGTGGTGATGATGGAGAACCGCTCGTTCGATCACCTGCTCGGCTGGCTCCCGGGCGCGGACGGCCGGCAGGCCGGATTGATCTATACGGACAACGCGGGGCAGGCGTTCCCCACCTATCCCCTGGCTCCCGATTATCAGGGCTGCGGGCATCCCGATCCCGATCATTCGTACGACGGCGGCCGGGTCGAATTCAACAACGGGCAGTGCGACGGCTGGCTGCGCGCCGGCGCCAACGACATCTATTCGATCGGCTACTACACGCAGGCCGACCTGCCGTTCCTGGGCAAGGCGGCGCTCGACTGGACGGTGTGCAGCCGCTACTTCGCGCCGATCCTGGCGCCGACCTATCCCAACCGGATCTATCAGCACTCGGCGGTCACCGACCGGCTGGACGACACGATCTCGCTCTGCACCCTGCCGACGATCTGGGACCGCCTGGCCGACGCGGGCCTCGACGGGCGCTACTACTTCAGCGACACCCCGTTCCTCGCTCTCTGGGGGACGAAGTACGCCTCGATCTCGCGCCCCTACGACCAGTTCCTCGCCGACTGCGCGTCGGGGAGCCTGCCGGAGGTCTCCTTCGTCGATCCGCCGTTCGTCAGCGAGGACGCCGGCACCTCGGCCGACGACCATCCACACGGCGACATCCGCGCCGGCGAGTCGTTCCTCGACCGCACCTACAGGGCGGTGACCACGGGGCGCGACTGGCGGAGCACGGTGATGGTGATCAATTTCGACGAGTGGGGGGGCTTCTTCGAGCACATCCCGCCCGGCACGGCGCCGGACGTCGACCCCGCCTTCCAGCAGCGCGGCTTCCGCGTCCCCTGCCTCCTCGTCTCGCCGTTCGCGGCCCCCGGCGCCATCGCGCAAGGGGTCTACGATCACACCTCGGTGCTCAAGATGATCGAGTGGCGCTGGGACCTCCAGCCCCTCTCCGTCCGCGACGAGGCCGCCAACAACCTCGCCGAGGCGCTCGACTTCCACCAGAAGCGCCGCATCGCCCCGGACTACCTGGTCCCGGCGTTCGAATCGGTGGCCTGCCCGAGCTCCTGAGGGCGCTCAGTACAGCGGCTGGAACAGCCCCGAGACCAGCTCGGCGAGGCGGCGGTGGAGGCCGCGGTGGCGCCAGCGCTCGTAGGTGATCTCGTGGCACTCCTTCTCGTCGGCGGCGAAGGTGGCCTCGAGCTTGGCGGCGAAGCCGCGGTCGTAGAAGGAGAGGCTCTCCTCGGCGTTCTCGCGCAGCGAGCGCTGGTCGACGTTGATCGAGCCGATGGTCGCGAAGACGCCGTCGACGACGGCGTCCTTGTTGTGCATCATCGTCTTGCCGTACTCGAAGATGCGCACCCCGCCGCGCAGCAGGTCGCCGTAGCTGTGCTGCGAGGCCATGCGCACCAGCGGCATGTCGATGTGCCGGCCGGGGACCATCACCCGCACGTCGACGCCGCGCTTCGCCGCCTGGATCAGGGCGTCGCAGATCTGCCCGTCGGGGACGAAGTAGGCGTTCTGGATGTGGATCGATTTGCGGGCCGACTGGATGGCCAGGACGTAGAGCATCTCGGCGAGCGAGGAGGAGTCGCCGTGCGACATCTTGACCGCCTGCGCCGGGATCTCCCCCACCCGGGCGAGCGGCGGGTAGAACTTGTCGCCGGCCAGGATCTCGCCGGTCGTGTAGGTCCAGTTCTCGCCGAAGATCGCCTGCATCTGCGCCGACACCGGGCCGACGGCGCGCACCATGATGTCGCGCCACTCGTCCGGGTTGCGGGCGTCGCCCAGCCAGTGGTCGGCGATGCAGAAGCCGCCGGTGAAGCTGATCCGGCCGTCCACCACCAGGATCTTGCGATGCGAGCGGCGGCCGATCTTGTAGAGGCTCCACGGGCGGACGGGATGGAAGACGTAGGCCTTGACCCCCGCCTGCTTCAGCCGTTCGAGGAGCGCCCCGGACCAGAAGCTCCCCGTGCCGTCGACCAGCACCCGCACCTCGACCCCCCGATGCGCGGCGTCGATCAGCGCCGCGGCGATGATCCCCCCCGCCTTGTCGTCCTTGAAGATGTAGGACTCGAGGTCGACCGTCTCCTTCGCGTCGCGGATCGCCTCGGTCAGCGCCGGGAAGATGGCGTCGCCGTTGTTGAGGATCTCGGCCTGGTTCCCCCCCACCATGGCGTTGCCGAAGGCGTCGAGCGAGCGGCGGAAGGCGGCGTCCTCGACCGCGAAGGGGTTCTCGTAGTGATAGGCGCTACGCTTGTCGAGCGAGATCAGGGTGCAGCCCGACGCCAGGACGAGGAGGGCGCCGAGCGCCCCAAAAGCGCGCAGGCGCTGCCAGGAGCGGAGAGGAGCGGGATCGAGGACCGGCATTCCTGAATTCTCCTTGCGGTTGCGGCTCGAGAGACCGGCTCGGAACGCGGGGTGCCGCGGAACCGGTAAATTCTACTCCGAACGGAGGATCTCCAGCTTCGCTATTTTTAGTGTTATCTGTTAGGCTCTGGAACGACCAGGCTCCGCTCCACATCGGGAAACGGCCGGCGATCGCCGGTGCAGCAAAGGCTACGGAAGCGGCCTGGCAGCGGGTCCAACCGCTGAAGGAAGCGTCTCATGAGCGAGCCTCCGGTTCTTCCGTCCCCCACGGCGATCCACGGCGAGGGGAGACGATGATCCTCCCCGACCCGGAGCCGATCCAGCCCCCTGGTTGCATCCAATCGCACGGCGTCCTTCTCGCGCTGCGGGCGCGCAACCTGACCATCACCCAGATCAGCGAAAACTGTGCCACCTGGTTGGGGCTGAGCCCCGAAGCCCTGCTCGGACGCAGCGTGTCCACCGTCCTCGGCAGCGCCGCCACCGCCCGCCTGCGCGCGCTCCTGACCCACGAGCCGGTCGAGCGCAATCCGCTCTACGCCTTCACCATCGAAGGCGGGGGCCTGCACAAGGGAACCCCCCTGGACGTCACGGTCCATTCGGTGGACGGCGTGGTGCTCATCGAGCTCGAGGCGGCCAGCCGGAGCGCCGGAGCGCCGCCGGGGCGGGATTACTACGCGCTGGCGATGGGGACGCTGGGGCTCCTCCAGGCCGCTCCGACGCTGCTCGACTTCCTCCAGGTTGCGGCGCGGGAGGTCCGCCGGATGACCGGGCTCGACCGCGTGGTGGTCTACAAGTTCCACCCCGACGGCAGCGGCCAGGTGCTCGCCGAGGAGAAGCGGGACGACCTGGTGCCGTGGCTCGGCCTGCGCTATGCGGAGGAGGACATCCCCCCATCGGCGCGCGAGACCTTCCGGAAGATCTGGATCCGCCCCCTCCCCGACACCGCCGGCGCGGTGCACGGGATGGTGCCGCTGGCGAACCCGGACAACCGCCGGCCGCTCGACATGACGCACTGCACCCTGCGCGGCGCCTCCCGCAGGTCCATGCAGTACCTGCAGAACCTGGGGGCCACCTCGTCGCTGACCCTGTCGATCCTGCGCGACGGCGAGCTCTGGGGGTTGATCGCCGGCCACCACCAGACCCCCGCCCGCTACTCCTATCCGATGCGGGCGGCAGCGGAGCTGCTGGCGCAGATGGTGTCGCTCCAGCTCAAGAGCGCGGAGGACCGCGAGCACGGGCCGTACCGCGCGCGCCTCGATACCGCCCACCACGGCCTGCTGGCCAAGGCGGCCGGCGGCGGCGGGCTCGCCGCGATGACGGCGGGGATGCCCAACCTGCTCGACGGCATCGCGGCCACCGGCGCGGCGACCTACGACCGCGAGGGGTGGCGGACCCTCGGCGTCACCCCGGACGAGGAGCAGCTCGACGCCCTGGGCGACTGGCTCCGCGACCGCCCGGAGCTCGCCCCGACGGCGGACCTCTACTTCGCCACCGACCGCCTGGCGGAGGAGCTCCCCGCCGCCGCCTGCCCGGACGCCGCCGCCGGGCTGCTGGCCATCGCGGTGCCGGGGAGCCGGCAGAGCCTGATCCTCTGGTTCCGCCCCGCGCAACGCCAGACGTTGCGTTGGGCCGGCAATCCGCACGACCCGCCGGAGGCCTCCGGTCCGCACGCCCCGCGGGGCACCCGGCCGGGGCCGCGCCGCAGCTTCGCGCCCTGGGAGGAGGAGATCCTCGGCCGCTCCGCGCCGTGGACGGCGGTCGAGATCGACGCCGTGCTCAAGCTCCGCCTGCTGGTCGTCGACCTGCTGGCCGGCCGCGACGAGCACCTCACCGCCCTCAACGCCGAGCTGGTGCGCGGCAACGAGGGGATGGACGGCTTCGCGGGGGTCGCCGGCCACGGCCTGAAGGAGCCGCTGCGCGGCATCCATCAGTACGCCCACTACCTGCTGGACGAGGCGCAGGCCGGACGCGCCCTCGACACCAAGTCGGTCGAACGGATCGAGACGCTCCTGCGGCTGACCCTGCGGATGGACGGCCTGCTCGACGCGCTCCTCCACTTCTCGCGCGGCGAGCCGCCGTGGCTCGAGCCCGCCGCCGACCCGAGCTAGGCCGCCGGTAAAGCGGCAAAAAGGGGGGCGGGGCCGCGAGGCGCCGCCCCTCTTGCCTTTCCCGGGACGTCGCAAAGGGAGCAGGTCAACCAATCACCCCCTCGCGACACCTTAGTAGGGTCGCCGCTCGCGGCCGATCTTCTCAGAGGGGGCTTGCCATGAAACCGTCGTCGGAGATTCCGCGTCCCGCGGGCTCGCTGCTGTCGCACTCGCTGCGTTTCGTCAAGAACACCATGCGCTTCTACGAGGAGGCGTTCCACGAGTGCGGCGACATCTTCACCACCCGCATCCCCGGGCTCGGCCACTGGGTCTACGTCTGCTCGCCCGACCTCGTCGCGGCGATGCTCGCCGCGCCCCCCGAGGTGCTGGCCGGCGGCGACATCGGCGGCTTCAGCCTCGCCCACGTGCTCGGCAAAGGGGCCACCTCCCACTACGACGGCCCCGTCCACGAGGAGAGGAAGGCGATCGCCTGCCCGTACCTCGCGGCGCAGCAGAGCCTGCGCGAGGTCGACGACATCCGCCGCATCACCGAGCGGCGGGTCGCCGAGTGGCCGCTCGGCACCCCCTTCAAGCTGGTGCTGGCGGTGCAGAAGATCGCCCTCGAGGCGCTGATCAAGAAGTTCTTCCCCGCCGCCGATCCGGAGCGGGTGCGGGAGATCGCCGACACCTACGAGAGCTTCTCCTTCAAGGGGGTGCGCTCGCCGGCCGTGCCGCACAGCTCGCTGCAGGTCGACCTCGGGCCGTGGAGCCCGTGGGGCGCGGTGCTCAAGCGGCAGCGCGAGGTCTACAAGCTGTTCGCGGCGGAGATCGAGGCCCGCCTCGGGTCGCTCGACCGTCCGGAGGCCGACGACCTGGTGCTCGGCATGGCGCGGGCCCGGCTCGCCGACGGAGGCCGGCTGTCGCGCGACGTGATCATCGCCGAGCTCCTCGACCTCCTCTTCCAGGGGCACGAGCTGACCGGCGACTCGCTGACCTGGACCCTCGGCGAGCTGATCGCCCACCCCGAGGTGCTGGCGCGCCTGCGCCAGGAGCTCGACACGGGGATCGGCGAAGGGCCGATCCAGAGCTCCCACCTCCCCCACCTCCCCTACCTCGAGGCGGTGGTCTACGAGGGGCTGCGCCGGCGTCCCAGCAACCTGTTCACCACCCTGCGGCGGGTCAAGCAGCCGTTCCCGCTCGGCGGCTACCTCCTCCCCGAGGGGACGTTCGTGTCGATCTGCTACCCGGCGCTGTCGATGCGCGAGGATCTCTTCCCCGACCCGCAGAGCTTCGACCCCGCCCATTTCCTCGGCAGGCAGTTCCCCCCGGAGGTCTGGAGCCCGTTCGGCGGCGGCCCGCACGGCTGCGCGGGGCGTGAGCTGGCGATGGTGATCCTCAAGACGGCCCTCGCCACCATCGTCCGCCGCACCGACCTCAAGCTCGCCCAGGACGAGGTGCGGCCGGTCCGCGTCGCCTACTTCTACGAGCCGAACGGGGGGATGCTGGTGACGCTCGAGAAGCGGCGGTGAGGAGAAGGGCGTAGGGTCCTGGTTTGAACCGCGCAGCCGACTGGCAGCGACGAAGGAGCGCAGCCCGAAGGAGGCGAGCAGGTTCCAAACCAGGGCACTACGCCCGCCTACGGCGAGCTCGCACTCCAGGCCGCCAGGTCGCCGCTCTCGAAGCCGTCGCTGAACAGCAGGTCGGTGAAATCGCGGCCGTCGATCGCCAGCTCGCCGGTGTTGGCGGCGTCGAGGAAGGGGGCGGCGGCGGTCCAGGAGACGCTGAAGCGGCCGTAGACGTCCGACAGGTTGTCGCCGGTCTGCCCGCAGGACGAGGGGCCGCCGTGGAGCTGGCCGATGAAGCGCTCGGCCTGGTCGTAGAGCGGCGAGCCCGAGGAGCCCGGCTCGGTGACCTGCGCCGGGATGGTGAGCGCCGGGTTGGGGGGGAAGACCGGAGTCGGATCCCAGTGCACCCAGAGGTGGGTCGAGTCGCCGGGGGTGGTGGGGCCGCCGTCCCAGCTCGACGGCTGGATCGCCTGCCGCGAGAAGGTGATCCGCTTGGCGTCGGTGTTCGGGTGGTGGATGCCGGCGCAGAGCGCCCCCGGGGCGCACTGGTAGCAGCTCCCCTGCGGGCAGGTGATGTCCCCCCCCGAGCGGTCCCAGCCGGCCCAGCGGAGGTTGAAGGCGGGGTTCGGCGCGCCGTTGAGCTCGACCAGCGTGAAGTCCGACGCCGGGTTGGCGGCGCGGAAGGTGGCGCCGGTCGAAAACTGGGTCAGCGTGCCGTCGCCGGCGCCGCCGCTCGCCCCGCTCCCCGGCGTGCGGCAGGTCGAGTTCTGATAGTTCCAGTAGGCGACCAGCGAGGCGGCGTTGCCGCTGTTGATCCCGCAATGGCCGGCGGTGACGAAGTAGAGCTTCCGGTCGCGCGCCGTGTCGTTGATCAGCGAGCCGCTGCAGAAGGTGCCGCCGCCGAGCGAGATGACGGCCACCGCGCGCGCCGTCTGCCGCCAGGGATCGGTGGCGTTGAGGCAGGCGATGTCCATGTTGCAGCTCCCCGACTTGGGATTGTCGACCCCGGCGGCGCCGAAGCCGCGGTACCCCTGCCCGATCGTCCCCAGCTCGAGCTCGACGTCCCCCCGTTCGGCCCGCGGCACGGCCAGCTCGACCACCAGGTCGTCGGTCGGCACCACGGGCGTCCACAGCTCGCCGTGCGCGGCGTTGTCGGCGGCGGTGAACGGGCGCACGGCGTGCGCTCCGTCGGCCGAACGGAGGCGCAGCTCCGCCCCGGCGGGGAGCTTGAAGCGGCGAAAGCCGAGGTTGAGCGAGGTGGCCCCCTCGGCATGGATGCGCAGCCGCCAGAGCGACTGCTCCTTCCCCTCCGCGTCCGTGCGATCCGTCCAGGTGCCGTGGTCGGCGGGGGTGATGCGGACCGCGTGCGGGATCGCGAAGCGCGGCGCGACGCCCTTCTCGTCGAGAGCGGCGTCCTCCGCCGCCAGCCAGCCACGGTCGAGCGCGGCGAGCTCCACGGTCTCGACGTCGGCGAGCGGCGCAGTGGAGACAGGGACGGCGGCGGCGGGCAGAGCGGTGACGAGGAGGAGCAGGAGAGACAGCAGATTGCGCATGGGACGGGGATGATAGCAGGGGAGGAGACGAGAACCGAGGGGGGGCCGATCCGGAGGGTCACGAATCGCGGAGCGCTCACCGCGCCGCCGGGCCCTCACTCCCCCGGCCCCTCTCTCCCCGCCTCCCTCCCACCCCGCCGGGAGAGAGGGGAGAACTGCTTCAAGTTGGCAAGCCGGCGGGACGCCGGCGCTCCCAGGAGGGCAAAACCTCAATCGCAGGGCCCCCCTCTTCTCCCGGCCGGCAGGGGGGGAGGCGGGGAGAAGAGGGCCGGGGTGATGAGGGCCCAACGGCGCGACTGCGGAACCCTTCGGCCCTGCGCCTTGAGGATTGCCCCTCTAGTCCGCGCGCACCAGCGGCACGTCCACCAGGTGCTGGGAGACGAACCAGACCTGGAGCTCGTTGGTGCGGATGACGTCGCTGACCAGCAGGTCGTTGGTGCCGTCGTCGCCGGCGTCGTCGGCCTGCCTGGCCATGGTGCGGGCCTCCTTGAGGAGGATCTCGTGGGCGTGCAGGAGGCGCGAGATCTGGACCGGGACCTCCTCGCGCCCCTTCGGCGGGCGCGGGATCAAGGTGACCTCGGCGACGTCGGCGGCCATCGCCAGGCTGACGCCGCCGAGCAGCTGGATGCGCTCGGCGATCTGGTCGACCAGCTCGTTCTGCTCCTCGTAGTGTTTGTCGAAGAGGAGATGGAGCTGGTAGAAGGTGTGGCCGGCGACCTGCCAGTGGTGCTTCTTGTAGAGGTCGCGCAGGGTGATCGTGTCGGCGAGCACCTGGTTCAGGTTCTCGACGCTCAGCCGGCAGGCCGATTCGCTGAGCGCGATCGGCAGCTTGACGATGGTGTTGAACGCCTGGATCTCGTGCGCCTTCTGCCCCACCAGCGGCCGGGCGCGCTCGAGCGCACCGGACTTCTTCCCCGCATTCTTCCCCGACGAGCTCTTCGCCCCTGAATTCTTCGCCATCGCTCGATACCTCCTGTCGAGCCGGACCGAGCCGGCCCTGTCGTTCGCTCCCCCGCCGGATGCCGGCGGGACGATTGAGATGGAGAGTACCACCAGCAGGCGGCGCGCCGGTCTCGCCCTCTGCCGCGCCTGACCGTCATGGAATTTTACAAATTTTACAGATTGCGAACCCGAAAAGCTATTGACTCCTCCGGACAGCTCGCATAGGGTCCAAAAGTCTCCTTCAGGTTTCAAAGCCACGGTCCTCCGCGGCTTCAAAATGTTGTGGTTTCGGCCGTCCCGATCGTGCAGATCGTGCCGTCCTTCTTGAATTCCGGCGAACCCTCAGCGGTTCGCCGGTACCGTCTCCAGGAGGTGAGCCTTATGGTCCATTGCAGTTCCCACATCGCCGGCCCTCGGCGAGGCTCGATCGCCTCGCGCGCCGGCGCACTCCTCGTCCTCGCGCTGATGTTCCTGACCGCCGGTCTGCAGGCCGCCTCGCCCAAGCAGCCCCATGCGGGCTCGCTCAGGCCGGCGGTTCCGCCTCAGCGGAAGGCGGCGGCGTCCAGGCCGGCGGTGACGCCCAAGCTCCAGCCCAGCGCGAAGAGCCAGATGCAGGCCCTGATCGGCATCAAGCGGTCGAAGACCACGACCCAGAACAAGATCGACTCGCGCCTCTACCTCGGCCTGCTGCACCAGCAGAGCGATCCCCGGCTCGCGCAGCTGACCTCCTTCCGCTTCGTCAAGCCCGAGGCCGACGGCCGGGTGCCGGTCGACATCGTGCTGGCCTCGCGAGACGGCATCAAACCGGCCATCAACAAGGTGATGGCGCTCGGCGGGACGATCCGGGCGAAGAGCAACCGCTACGGCCGGATCAGCGCCCGCGTGCACCTCGCGGACCTCGAGCCGCTCGCCGGCCTGGCAGGCGTGCGCCGGGTGCGCCAGGCGATCCCGCGGCTCACCGACAAGATCAACACCTCGGAGGGGGACAAGACCCACGGCGCGGACGAGGCGCGGGCCTTCTACGGCGTCACCGGCGCCGGGGTGAAGGTCTGCGCCATCTCGGACGGCGTCGACTCGCTGGCCAGCCTCGAGGCGAGCGGCGACCTGCCGCCGACGGTCGCCGTGCTGCCGGGCCAGGCCGGCAGCGGTGACGAGGGATCGGCGATGCTCGAGATCATCCACGACCTCGCCCCCAACGCCACCCTCGGCTTCGCCACCGCGGACCCCGACGAGGCGACCTTCGCCCAGAACATCCTCGACCTCGCGACCAGCGGCTGCAACATCATCGTGGACGACGTCGGCTACTTCGACGAGTCGCCGTTCGAGGACGGCCCGGTCGCCCAGTCGGTGAACACGGTCACCACCGCCGGCGTCCTCTACTTCTCCTCGGCGGGGAACGAGGGGAACGTCGACGACGACACGTCGGGGACCTGGGAAGGGGACTTCCTCGCCTCCGCCGCCCCCGACCCCGCCCCCCTCGCCGGCGCCAACCTGCACGACTTCGGTGACGGTGCCAATTCGATCCTGATCACCGGCGCCGGCGGCAATCCGCCGATCCTGATCTGGGCCGAGCACTACGATCTCAACACCGGCAACGCGTCGACCGACTTCGACCTCTACGACATGGACGGCGCCCTGACGACGATCTTCGACGCCAGCACCGACACCCAGGACGGCACCGGCGGCGACGACTTCCCGATCGAGTTCATCGGCGGCGGCGTGTTCTCGGGCGAGCGCCTGCTGATCGACAAGTTCGCGTCGGGCACGACCTCGAGCGTCCCGGAGATGAACCTCATCGTCTTCCGCGGCACGCTCGACGACACGCTGGCGACCAACGGCGCCTCGCGCGGCCACAACTCGGCCGCCAACGCCTTCAGCGTCGCGGCGACCCCTGCCGCCGCCTCCTTCGACGGCGTCTCGCCGGACGGCCCGTTCCCCGGCCTGTTCACCGCCGCCAACGCGAGCGAGGACTTCACCTCCGACGGCCCGCGGCGGATCCTCCTCGACACCTCCGGCAACGAGATCACCCCGGGGAACCGCACCAGCACCGGGGGCGTCGTCCGCCAGAAGCCCGACATCACGGCCGCCGACGGCATCTCCGCCGCCGCGCCCGGCTTCGATCCCTTCTACGGCACCTCGGCCGCCGCGCCGCACGCGGCCGCCATCGCCGCCCTCCTCAAGTCGGCCGTGCCGAGCCTCACCCAGGCCCAGGTGCGCACCGCCCTGGTGAGCACCGCGATCGACATCGAGATCCCCGGGGTCGACCGCGACACCGGCGCCGGCATCGTCATGGCCCACGCCGCTCTGCAGAGCGTCGGCGCCACGCCGCAGGCCGTGCTCAGCGCCGGCACTCCGATCAAGACCCAGGTCAGCGGCGACGGCGACGCCTTCGTCGAGCCCAACGAGACCTGGAACCTGACCATCCCGCTGACCAACATCGGCGGCGCCAACGCCACCGCGATCAGCGGCGTCCTCTCCTCGTCGACCCCCGGGGTCACCGTGCTGTCGGCCATCGTCCCGCTCGCCAAGGGGAAGAAGGGGGGCGCCGCCGGCATCTCGTTGCTGTCGGCGGTC
>CAVWOZ010000011.1:0-33663 GCA_963756595.1 uncultured Acidobacteriota bacterium | reverse complement strand
ACCGATCTGCAAGTAGATTCCCGCGAAGGAGCGCACATAGTTGGCGAGGAAAGCGCCCGAGCGCAGGTACGCCCCGAGGTCGCCGACGGGCGCCACGCCACCGTAGATCCCCCGCTCGGCGAAGCTGACCAGAAGCATGAGGACGAGCGGTGCCAGGAAGAACACCCCCAGCGCCAGCCAGACGGGGAGAAGGAGGGCGTGGGTGCGGGATTGACGGACGGAGGCCCTTCGATCGTGTGCCACGGGCGTTCAGGAATCCTGATCCCGCTGCTCAGGCTGCATAGACGATCTGCCGCGTATTCAGGATCTCATGCCGCCGGAAGGGATTGCGCAACCCCCCTTTGCTCACCAGGTCCACCCGGCGGTGAAGGGTGTTCTCGAGCTCCTCCTTCATCGTCACGAAATCCAGCAGGCTGAGCTGGGCATCCGGCGAAAACGTAACCAGGACGTCCACGTCGCTGTCCGGCGAGAAGTCGTCACGCAGCACCGAGCCGAAGAGGGCCATCTCGTCGACCTGCCATCTCCGGCAGAACCCCTCGATGACGCCGAGCGGCAACGGGAGGCGCGCCGCCGGGGGAACTTTGAGGGTCATGCCGGGAACCTAGCCTCCGGCACCGGTTCTGTCAAGCGCATGGGGCCATACGCTAGACTCGTGCAGTAGAGATCGGGAGACGAGAGCTGAACGAGAAGAGACTGGCCGTGCTTTTCCGCCACCTGGAGCACCTCAGGGAGCTCCGCCCGAGGGTGACGGAGCCGGACGTCCTGGCGCGCGATCTCTCTCTTCACAATGACGTGCTCTTTTCCTTGCGGACCGTCTGTCAAGCGGTGATCGACATCTCCAGTGAGCTCTCCGCCCGCCGCAAGCTCCGCGTTCAGGATTACGAGGAGGCGGTGCGCAACCTGGCCGCATTCTCCGAATTCTCGTCCGCCCTGGTGGGGGCGCTGGCTCGGCTGCCGGCGCTCCGCAACGTGCTGATCTACGAATACGTGAATCTCGACTTCGCCAAGGTGGTCGAGGCGCTGGATCGGCTGGAGCCGGTCGAGGAGTTCGCCCGGATCGTCCGTCAGATGGAACTGAGCCAGGAGGGCTGACCTACTCCCGCAGCACCACGCTGTGCCGCGCCTCCCAGCCCAGGAAGGCCGGGCTGCCGGCTGCGAAGGGGAGCTCCTCGCCGGCGTTCTGGGCGAGGACGGTGAAGCGCTCGCCACCGCGCCCGCGGACGATCCACTCGGTGCTGGCGCCGTGATAGACGCGCTCCTCGACGGTCACCGGCAGCGACACCTCGGCGGGGGAGGGGACGGCGCGCAGGGCGAGCTTCTCCGGACGGACCACGAAGCGCACCGGCTCGCGCCGCAGGCGCTCGCCCCCGGAGTCCGGCACGGCGAGGGGGGTGCCGTCCGGCAGCTCGAGGGCGAGGAGGCCGTCCTCCTGGCGCCGCACGGCCGCCGTGAAGATGTTGGTGGCGCCGAGGAAGCGGGCGGTGAACTCGGTCTCCGGCGCCTCGAAGACCGCGGCCGGGGTCCCCACCTGCTCGACCCGTCCCGCGTTCATCACCGCCAGCCGGTCGCTCATCGCCAGCGCCTCCTCGCGGTCGTGGGTGACGAAGACGAAGCTGATTCCGAGCTCGCGCTGGAGCCCCTTGAGCTCGAGCTGCACCTCGCGCCGCAGGTTGGGGTCGAGCGCGGCGAGCGGCTCGTCGAGCAGCAGCACCTCGGGGGCGAGCACCAGCGCGCGCGCCAGCGCCACCCGCTGCCGCTGGCCGCCGCTCAGCTGGTCCGGCCGGCGCGCCCCGAGGCCGTCGAGCCGCACCCGGGCGAGCGCCGCGGCCACCTGGATCGCGCGCTCCGCCCGCGGCACCCCCTGATAGGCGAGGCCGAAGCCGACGTTCTCCTCGACGGTGAGGTGGGGGAAGAGAGCGTACTGCTGGAAGACCATGTTGGCCGGCCGCCGGTGGGGGGGGACGCGGGTGACGTCTTTCCCCCCGATGCGGATCGTCCCCGCGTCCGGCACCTCGAGCCCGGCGATCATCCGCAGCAGCGTCGTCTTGCCGCAGCCGCTGGGGCCGAGCAGGGCGAAGAACTCGCCGCGGCCGATCGCGAGCGACACGCCATCGACCGCTGTCACGGCGCCGAAACGCCGGGTGACGCCCTGGATCTCGACGCTCGGTTGAGGAAGGCTGCTCATCGGCCGGCGGGGCGGATGATACTCCAGGGAGACGGCGCCAGCCTCCCCGGGCTCCTTGCCAAAAATAGGGCTTCATAGCATATGATGGCGCGGTTGATTTCGGAAAAGGAGCCTGCATGCCGCACCTCGGGGTCTTCCTCCGCCGCTTCCGCTGCATCGTCTACTCGCTGGCGGGCGCTCTCCTTCTCCCTCTCTTCGCCGCCGCCGCCGTCGCTCAGCCGCTGGGCGGCTGGGCCCCCTTCGGCCCCGGCGGCGGCAGCGTCACGTCCCTGGCGGTCGACCCCGCCGATCCCGCGGTGGTCTACGCGGCGGCGGCCGGTTCGGTCTACAAGAGCACCGACGGCGGCGTGACCTGGCAGGCGCGGTTGGGGCCGAACCACGGGCTGGTGGCGGTCGATCCCGCCCATCCCGCGATCGTCTACGCCGGCGGCACCACCATCGCGCGCAGCCGGGACGGCGGCCAGACCTGGAGGACGGTGCTCTCCGACCCCCGTCTGGTGAACGGGATCGGGTCGCTGACCGTCTCTCCCATCGGGACCCTCTTCGTCGGCACCGCCGACCAGGTGCTGCGCAGCACCGACTTCGGCCGCAGCTGGACGACGGCGCTGAACGATCCGACCGACGGCACCGGTTTCCACTCGATCGCGGTCGACCCCACCGATCCGCGCCGGATCTACGCGGTGACCTTCTTCCAGCTCTGGCGGAGCGTCGACGGCGGCGAGACCTGGACGCAGGCGGTTCCTCTCAACACGGACTTTCCGGGCTCCTATCTCGGCCAGGTCGCCGTCGCCTCTTCCTCCCCGGCCACGGTCTACGCCTCGCTGACCGACTTCGCGAGGACGGTGATCCTGCGCAGCGACGACCAGGGAGTGACCTGGAGCGGTGCCGGCAGCCCGCCGATGAGCGTCCCGACGGCGCTGCTCGTCGATCCGCGGTCGCCGTCGCGGCTCTACGCCGCCGGCGACGCCGGGATCTACGTCAGCGGCGACGCCGGCCTGAGCTGGACGAGCTTCGCGGCGGGCCTCCCCACGCCGTTCGGCCGGCCGCTCCAGGTCCTGTCGCTGGCGCTGGCGCCTTCCCGGCCGGACCTGCTCTTCGCCGGCACGGTCGACTGGGGAGTCGCCCGCGGCACCAGCGCGGGCGCCCGCTGGCGGATCGGCGTGGAGACGGGCCTGAACGCGACCGTTGCCCTGCTGAAGTTTCACCCCTTGCGGCTGGATACCGTCTACGTCCTGCAGGGCCAGGGGCGCCGCACCTTCCGCAGCACGGACGGCGGTCGCAGCTGGGAGCCCTTCGCCCGCGACATCACGGCGCGCGGGCTCTACGACCTCGCTTTCGACCCGGTCGCCGCCGGCACCCTCTACGCCGCCGGCGACGGGGGGATCGCGAAGAGCACCGACGGCGGCGACACCTGGCAGGCGCTCGGCGGTCCGGCCGCCTCCCATCTCGCCCTGCTCGGCCGCCAGACCCTGCTCGCCGGCGAGTGCGGCCTCAATCGCAGCGTCGACGGCGGGCACAGCTGGGCTGCCGTGATCCCCTGCGTGGACTCGACCACCACGGGGAACGAGGACCGCCGCACCCTCCTCTCGATCTGGACCGATCCACGAGACCCCCGCACCGCCTACGTCCATTTCTCTCTGATGGGCGGCACCCACGACTCCTTCTTCCAGGCCTTCCGGAGCCGGGACGGCGGCGCGACCTGGACGCAGCTCCCCCTGCCGGGTGGGCCGACCGCCTTCGCGGTCGCTCCCAGCGATTCCAGGGTCCTCTACGCGGTCGAATCCTCGCCGGTCTACCGCCTCGTCCGCAGCGTCGACGGCGGCTCGACCTGGAAGGTGGTCGAGCCCCGCCTGCCGCCCGACATCTCCATCGACTCCAGCGCCCTGGCGGTGGACGCCGCCGATCCCTTCCTGCTGTTCCTCGGCGCCAGCAACGGCCTGCTGTTCAGCCGCGACGGCGGCCGGACGCTGAACCTGGACCCCGCACCGCTGGAGATCGGGAAGACCGGGATCGTCCAGGTGTGGACGGACCGCAACCACCCGCGGCGGTTGTGGGCCGGCGGGGCCTTCGGTGGGCTGTACGAGGCGAGGTTCGAGTAGTCTTCGGGACGACACGAAAGGAAAGGACCATGCCGCAAGGCCGCCGCCGTTCTCCGTTCCCGATCCTCCTCCTGCTGGCCGGACTCGTTCTGGCGGCGGGGTCTCCTGCCTCCGCGCAGGCACCGCGGACTGCGGCCCCCCCGTGGCAGCCGTACGGCCCCGGGGGCGGCTCGGTCAAGTCGATCACGGTCGATCCGCACGATCCCTCCGTGGTCTACGCGATCGGCAGCGGCGACTTCTTCAACCTCTACGGCTCGCTGTTCAAGAGCACGGACGGCGGCGCCACCTGGACGCCGCGCGTGCTGGCGGACGTGATGGCGCTCGATCCGGAGCACCCCGCGACGCTCTACGCCGGCGGCACGAATCTCCTGCGCAGCGACGACGGCGGCCTGACCTGGACCGACGTCTCGCCTGTCCCCGCCGGAGGCCTGGGCCTCGGCATCCTGGCCCTGGCGGTGGCGCCCGGGGGCGTGGTGCTGGCGGCGGACGAGGCGCGCCTGCTGCGCAGCGCGGACCGGGGCGAGAGCTGGTCGGTCGTCGCCGAGGACGGCGTGGTCAACATCCGCGCGGTCCTGGTCGACTCCGCAGACCCGCGCCGCGCCTACTACCTGAGCGACCACGGGCTCTACCGGAGCACGGACGGGGGAGCGCACTGGGCGCTCGCCGGGCAGCCGGGCGGCCTCGACTTCTACGGCTCCGGCTTCGCCCTCGCTCCCTCCGCGCCGAAGACGCTCTACCTCGCGGTCCCCTTCGGCCGCGTCTACCGCAGCGACGACGGCGCCGCGACCTGGCGCGCGGTGGGAACGTCGCCGCGCGGCGACGCCCCGATCAGCCTGCTGGTCGATCCGCGCCAGCCGGAGCGGCTGTACGCGGCCGGCGCGGGCGACCCCTTCACCAGCACCGACGGCGGGCGCTCCTGGCGGAAGATCAGCGGCGGCCTGCCGCGGGTGCCCGACAACCGGACGCTGCCGGTCCTCGCGCTCGCAATGGCCCCCTCGCGGCCGGCGACCCTCTTCGCCGGCACCCTGGGGTGGGGAGTCGCGCGCAGCGACACCTCGGGAACGCCGTGGCGGCTCGGCGACCAGACGGGCTTCCAAGCCGCCGAGGTCACCAGCCTGCAGTTCCACCCCCAGCGCCCCGCGACCGTCTACCTGTTCCAGGACGACGGCCGCACCTTCCGCAGCACGGACGACGGGCGGAGCTGGCAGCCCTTCGCCCGTGCCTTCGCCCAGAACGGGCTGGACCGTCTGGCCTTCGATTCCGCCGATCCCGATCTCCTCTACACGAGCAACGCGACGGGGACCTGGAAGAGCCCCAACGGCGGCAAGAGCTGGGTCTATCTCGCCCCTCCTCAAGGCGAGCTCGCCGCCCTCGCCCCCCAAACCCTGCTCGGCGCCCGCTGCGGCCTCACCCGCAGCACCAACGGGGGGAAGACCTGGAAGGTGGTGATCCCCTGCGGCACGCCGGACGGCGAGGGAACCCGCGTCCCGAAGTCGCTGTGGGCCGATCCGCGGACCCCGAGCCTCGCCTACGTGCACTTCTACGTGCAGGGGACCAGCCACCCCCGCGGCCAGGAAGCCTTCCGCACCCAGGACGGCGGCGCCACCTGGACGCGGCTGGCCCTCGTCTCGCCGACCTACTTCGCCGTGGCGCCGGGCGACTCACGCATCCTCTACGCGGTGGATGAGGGGACCCTGTTGCGCAGCGCGGACGGCGGCGCGAGCTGGAATGCCGTCAACCGGGACGTCCCCTGGGGGATCAATCTCTACGGCGACATGGCGGTGTCGGCGGCCGATCCGAACACCCTCTACGTGGCGGACAACCCGCTGCTGATCAGCCGCGACGGCGGCGCCACCTTCACGCCGATCAACCGTCCCTTCCAGATCGGCAAGCGGGGAGCGTCGCGCCTGTGGACCGACCGTGACCACCCCGGGCAGATCTGGGCCGAGTCGGGCCTTGGCGGGCTTTACCTGGGGCGCTTCGAGTAGGCTCGGCGGTCACAGCCCATCGAGATTCGCCAGCAGCGGCCGGTCCCCGGGCCGGACCTCGAGCATCAGTTGCCCCTCCCCGAGGCCGCCGTTGTGCTTGGTGTCACAGAGCAACTGGTTGCCGCGCAATACGCAGGGGTCGGCGCGGCCGTCGCCGTCGAAGTCGCCGAGGAGGGGAACGTCGGCCGGCAGGCCGAAGGCGATCGTGACTTCCGGGCTGCCGCCGTCGTGCGCGGTGTCACAGAGGAATCGATTCCCCCGCCGCACGCAGAGGTCGGCCCGCCCGTCGCCGTCGACGTCGCCCAGCAGGGGGATGTCCCCGGCCCGGCCGAAGCTCTCCTTCCACGGTCCCGACGCGGTGCGGCAGCGCAGGACTCCCTGCCGCCAGAGGCAGAGGTCCGCCTTGCCGTCGCCGTCGACGTCGCCGAGCAGGGGAGTGCCGGTGCCGTCGTCGCCGGCCGGAAACTCTCCTTCCCACTCGAGGGGCAGGCCGCGATGGGCGAGGTCGCAGCGCAGGTGGGAGCCGTCCACGACGCACGGATCGGCGCGCCCGTCGCCGTCGACGTCTCCCATCAGGAGGACCGCGGAGGGATCGGCCGAGAGCTCGAGGTCGATCTCCGGCGCTCCTCCCGTCCGGCCGGTGTCACAGAGCAGGTGCCCGCCCCGCGCGAGGCAAGGCTCGTCGGCCGGCGAGGCCGAGAACCGGGCGAAGTAAAGGTCTTGCTTCCCGACGCCGGGATAGACCGCCCAGACCGCGGCGAAGGTGCCGTTCTCCGCGAACGCTACGCGGGGGTAGTCATCGCATTGATAGGGCACGGTCGCGAACGGGAATGTCCCGCCGACCGGCCGTCCGTCCGCGCGGTACAGGCGGCCGGCGACGCCGCAATAGTCCGGCGATTCGGCGAGCTGACCCCAGACGACGACGAAGTTGCCGAACTTGTCGGCGGCGATCGTGTCCTCCTCCTGGACCAGGCTCGGGCTGCTCCGCGACACCGCGATCTCCCGGCCGACACGCTGACCGTCCGCGGTGACGCGCTGGACGTAGAGACCGTCTTTGGGTGGATCGGACGACTGCGCATCCCGAAAGAGGATCCAGGCCTCGCGCCCCCCAGGAAGCATTGCAACCTGGGGACAGATCGCCGTGCCCGAGCGTGGGTTGACCTGAAACTCCGGCCCGAGCTCGCCCGTGGCGGTGAAGAAGCGTGCCCGAACGTTTCCAGTGTGGAGGGTGGAGTTGGCATCTACCGACCAGGCCACAGCCCCTCCGCCTTCGAAAGTCGCCGCGAAGCCGTAGCCGCAGGTCACGGGTTGTAACCCCGGCGTGATGACCACGGGTCCGCCCACCTGGTTGCCGCCGGCGTCCACAACCTCCCAGAAGAGTGGGATCGACGCTGACGCGCCGAGCGCTGTCCAGAGCCCACCCTGGCGCGGAGTGATCGACCAGAATCCTCCGATGTCGCGCCGGCTGAATCCTGTGACGCGCTGGCCCGAGGAGTCGAAGACCCGGCCCCGAAGCGCGCCAGGGTTCCCGTCCTGGCCAAAGAACAGAGCGAAATGGAGTGCGCTGGCCGGGGCCAGGAACAGCTCTCCGATCTCGGTGTCGACGACCTCTCCTCGGGCGAACTGCTGGACAGGTCCCAGCGCTCCTAGCGCGTCGATCCCACGGGACATGAGGTATTCCGTGTAGGGAGGAAAGACGAAGCTCGGGCTCGGCGACTCGATCCAGGCGGTGCGCCAACTCCCATCGCTCAGAGCGACCAGCCGGCCACCGGAGTGATCCTCGAGTCCCGGCACGATCTCATTCACGCGGACGTCCGGCCCGATCGGGCTCTGTGCCTCAGCAGGGGAGGCGAGACCTCCGCAGGCAAGGAACATGGCAAGAGTGGGGCGGGCAGCCCCACTTGGAATCTTCATGAGCCGCTTTCCGGCCGTTTCGGAGTAACCATTAAGACAGAGGTTACTCCGTCCAGGTCACATACGAGAAGGTTGCTCCCTATTTCCTGCCCCCAATATAATTTTCCGCATGCGATTCCTACTTGCAATTCTCCTTCTCGCCATTCCAGCCCAAGCCGAGCTCATCAAGCCGAACGACAAATGCGGTCCTGCGATCCCCCGCGAATCCGTCAAGGTCCTCGACATCTCCACGATGCCGGACGACGCGGGTCAGGCTGCGGTCCAGAAACAGTTCGGTGCTATCCAGGTGGTCAGTTCCACGACGGTCCAGGCGCGCACCGCGTTCGGGCATGCCTGGAAGCGTGCAGAGAAGGAAGCCGCCGAAATGGGGTGTCCCTACGTGGTGCTCCTGCAACACGGCAAGGTGCTGAAGGGCCTCTTCGTTGCGGAGCCGATCATCGGCCCGATCAAGCGGGATAGCGTCGTGGTCTTGTATGCAAAACCCGCAGACTAGGGTTTGGCTGCTCAAATCTTCAGGACCGGCGGGTTTCGCCAAGCAGGCCGTTTCGTTCTCAAAGTCCGACCGTCGTGGCGGGGCTTGTCCCCGCCTGGGTGGGTGGGCCGTGCAGGGCGAAGGCTACTGATCTCGCAGGAGGCTTTGTTCCTCCCCTGTACTCGGGGGAGGTTTAGGAGGGGGCCTCAACCCTCCAATCAAGGCAGCATTCCTGTACATGGAAGGTGGTGCCCCCTCCTGGCCTCCCCCGAGTACAGGGGAGGAAAAAGGCGCCCGGGCTCCGTAGGTTCACGCCCTCCGGCCCCCGCCCGGGCGGGGACGAGCCCCGCCCCTACGTCGAGACCTTGCACGCCGAGACGATGCCCTGGGAAAGCCTTCGCCTCTGAACCACCCGCCTCAGAAGGCGTTCGTGTCCCCCGCGCTGGCGAAGCGGCCCGCCGGATTGGTGTAGGTCTTGATCCTGCCCGTCGCCGTGTCGGTCACGCGGAGGGTGTATTCCACGTTGGAGAGGGCGCCGTAGAAGACCCAGAACTTGCCGTTCACCGCGCGGGCGTCCAGCACCTTCAGGATCACCTCGACGTTCGACGGGTCGAAGAACCAGAAGGTGCCGGTGTCGCCGGTGAGGCTCACCGCCTGGCCGCTGCCGGTGTGACCGTTGAAATCCTTCCAGGTGGCTTCCACGGCGAAGCGGTTGCCGTCGAGGCAGAGCCGCGTGGCGGAGGGCTGGCAGGCCGGGGCGGGGGGGCCGATCGCCTCGGCGATCCGCGGCTTCGGCGCCGGCTTCCGGGGCGACGCCGCGGCGGGCGGGGCCAGGTGGGAGCCGAGAGGGCCGAAGGCCTGGGTGTCGCCGACGCTGCCGAACTCGCCGATGGGATTGAAGTAGTGGCGGACGAGCCCGCTCTGGGTGTCGGTCACCGTCAGGGTGTACTCGACGTTCGACAGCGCGCCGTAGAAGACCCAGAAGTGACCGTTCAGGCCCCGCCCGTCGAGGACCTTGACCACCGTCTCGACGTTCGCCGGGTCGAAGAACCAGAAGTACCCGGTATCCGCGCTGAGCCCCACCGCCTGTCCGGCGCCGGTGCGGCCGTCCGGGGTGCGCCAGGTCGCCTCGACCTTGAAGCGGCCGCCGTTCAGGCAGAGGTTAAGGGCGGAGGGCTGGCAGCCGGCGGGGCCCGCGAGGGGGAGGGACCACGGCTCGTTCCCCGACAGGCCGTCGTCGGCGGCGAAGTAGAGCCGGTCGCCGGCCACGGTCATCTGGGTGGGGTAGGAGGAGTCGGCCTCGGGCGCCAGGTCCTCGACCAGGCGGGTCCCCGCCGCCGTGCCGTCGCTCTCGAAGAGCTCGAAGCCGTGGACGCCGTCGTCGGCGGAGAAGAACAGCCGGTCGCCGGCCACCGCCAGGTCCGTCGGCGCGGCGCCGACCGCGCCCGGAAAGAGGTCCGTCACCAGCGCCGTCCCCGCCGCCGTGCCGTCGCTGCTCCACAGCTCGGTGCCGTGCACGCCGTCGTCGGCGGCGAAGTAGAGCCGCCCCGCGAAGACGGTGGCGTAGGTCTGCGCCTCCCCGGGCTCGAAGTCGCCGTTGGAGTGGAACGGGTGGACGGAGGAGGTCCCCGCCGCCGTGCCGTCCGAGCGCCAGAGCCCGAAGTCGTTCGAGAAGCCGGTCGTCCGGGCGAAGAAGTAGAACGCTCCTCCGAGGGTCACCACCTCCCGGGAGCGGCCGAAGAAGTCGCGCAGGTGGACTCCCCCCGCGCCGTCCACTTTCCACAGCTCGTAGGTCCCGCTGTCGGCGGGGAGGAAGAGGAGGAGGCTCGAGCCGGTGGCGGCGAAGCCGCCGAAGTTGAGCGACCGGGTGCTGGTGAAGACCTTGTGGAGCCCCGCCGCCGTGCCGTCCGTCCGCCAGATCTGGAAATCCTGCCCTTGCGGCGTGACCGAGAAGACGTAGAGCGCATCGCCGGCGGCGAGGACGCCGACCGGCGTCTTCGCCGGGTCCGGCAGGTCGAAGGCCTTGTGCGTGCCGGCCACCGTGCCGTCGCTCGTCCACACCTCGTTGGGGACCTCCTCGTCCCCCTCCATCCAGTAGATCCGGTCCTGGAAGGGGACGAGCCGGGTCTCGCCGCGGATGAAGCTCTCCTCGTGGGTGGTCACCTGGCGGGTCCCCGCCGCGGTGCCGTCGCTCGCCCACAGGGTGGTGGTATCGAACTCCCCGGCGGTGCGCCAGAGGAAGAGGTGCTGGCCGGCCCGCACCACCTGCTGGATGGCGCTGGTCGAATCACAATCGGAGCCGGAGCCGGTGGTGAGCGCCTCCCCACCCGCCGCCGACCCGCGCCAGAGCTCCTGGCCGCCGAAGATTTGGCCCGAGCAGGCGAGGAAGTAGACGCTGTCGCCGAGCGCCACGAAGTTGGTGGGGAACGAGCCCCCGGCGCCGTTCTCGAGGTCGGTCACGATCCGCGTGCCGCCGGGCGTGCCGTCGCTCGTCCACAGCTCCTGGTCGTAGTAGGTGGGGGAGCTGTAGTCGGCGCTGCGGGCGGCGAAGAAGAGCTGCTCGCCGAGCGCCACGAATCCCGTGGAGCGATCCGAGAAATAGAGCGCACCATCGCTGTAGAGCCGGGTCCCGGCGGAGGTGCCGTCGGTGCGCCAGAGGGCACCCGACATCTGGAAGAAGACGGCGCCGGAACCGGGGTAGACGGTGCCCGGCCCGCTGCCGCACGACCCCGGGCAGGTGTCGGCCAGGAGCGCGGTGCCGGCCGGGGTGCCGTCGGTGGTCCACGGCTCCTCGCCGTGCGCCGCGTCCTGGGCGACGAACAGGAGGCGCCCGCCGACCGGCGTCAGGGTGGTGCTGTCGTAGGTCAGCGAGCAGCGCGAGCCGCAGAGGTCGGTCGCCGCCGGAGCGGTGTCCGGCGAGACCGTCCAGGGTTTGAAGGCGTTGCCGTCCGAGGCGAGGAAGACGAGCCGGTCGCCCACCGTGCTGACGGCGGCGGGATCGAGGTTCTCGAGCCCCGACGTGGTGCTGAAGGCGGTCAGCTTCCGGGTCCCGTCCGGGGTGCCGTCGCTCTGCCAGATCTGCTGCCCGTGGCTCCCGTCGTCGTCCGCCACCAGGTAGACCCGGCCCCCGACCGGCTTGATCCAGGCGCCGAAGATGGGGAGCGCGTGGAAGGCGTGGAGCTTCCGCGTGCCCGCCGCCGTGCCGTCGCTCGCCCACAGCTCGTTGCCGTGGAAGAAGAAGGCCTGGTTGCCGGCGGTGGCGAGGGCGACGGGGGGGCCGCCCGTGGGGAAGATCTTCGCCCGCGTCGGGCGGCCGGTCCCCTGCACCGTCCAGAGCAGGAAAGAGCTCTGATCGGCCGAGACGAAGAAGACCCGATCGCCGGCGGCCCGGTAGAGCTGGGGCGTGTTGCTGGCCGACGCGAAGGGGCCGATCGCCATGGTGCCGGCGAGAGTGCCGTCGCTGCGCCAGGCGCCGCAGCCGAGCGACGGGGTGCAGGCGGAGAAGTAGGCCCGCTCGCCCAGCACGGCGAAGTCCCGGGTGCCGGTGGCGAACTCGGGGGCGAGCGAGAGGGGCTCGCCGCCGACCACCAGGGGGACGGTGCCGGCGCGGGTCGCGTCCGAGCGCCAGAGCGCGCTATCGAGGGAGAGGATCACCCCGCCCTTGAGGCTGGCGCGCATCGTCACCGTCGAGCCGCACCGCCCCGGGCAGGCGTCGGTGATCCGCCGCGTCCCCACGTCCGTGCCGTCGGTGACCCAGACCTCGGTGCCGGCGTTGCGGGTGTTGGCGGAGAACAGCACCTTGCCTCCCCACACCGTGAGCTGGTCGGGGTTCGACGTGGCATTCCCCGAGCCCAGGGACGGATTGATGTCCGCCACCAGGGTGGCCGTCTGCGCCTCCGCGGCGGGATGGGGAAGAAGGGCGAGTGAGCAGGCCAGGACCGCGAAAGCGGAAAGTTTCCTCATTCGAAAGCTCCTCTACCGGGATGGCGCTTGACGAGGAATTGTTTCACAGCCGGCGGCGGCTCGACCGCTCCGGCTCAACCTCCGGCTGACTTCCTTTTTGCCAGCTCGAACAGGTTGCGCGCCGTCGCCGCCTCGAGGACAGGCCGGTCGTCGGTGTTCAGGGTGGCGACGTTGCCCAGGAAGGCGGCGACCTGGTCGGGGCGGACGGCGGGGGCGTTGAGGAAGTCCACCACGCCGCGCATGGAGAGGCCGAGGGTCGAGAAGTCCTGCGCCAGCGCCGAGCTGCGCAGCCGCGCCACGGTCGGCTCCAGCTCGATCAGGAACGGCTGCGGCGAGGCGATCAGGAGGACGTCCGATCCCGACTGCCAGAAGGTGACGTTGGGGAAGACCGTGGTAACCGTGTGCAGCCAGGTCCGGAAGTCCTCCCGCTTCATCTCGTCGAGCGGCACCGCCTGGCCGAAGATGCCGTTCGCCGTCAGGTGCGCGGCCACGGCGCGGTAGTGCTCGAGGGTGAACAGCCCCGCCGCGCCCGCCGTCCACGGGCTCGGCGAGGCGGCGATGACGACGTCGAAGCGCTCCCGCGAGGTGTCCAGGAAGCCGCGCCCGTCGGCGGTCACCACGCGCACCCGCGGGTCGTCGAGCGCGTGGCCGTTGGCCGGGGCGAACAACCCCCGCGCCGCCTCCACGATCAGCGGATCGGCCTCGGCGACGGTGATCCGCTCGGGCTCGGGATGATGGACCGCGGCGCGCAGCGGGAAGCCGCCGCCGAGGCCCAGCAGCAGCACCCGCCGCGGATGGGGATGGAAGAGCATCGGGAGATGCCCGAGCAGCACCGCCGTCCGGCTGTCCGCGATCGAGGTCCCCGCCGCCGTCTTGCCGTCGACCAGGAGCAGCAGTTTGGCCCCGACGCGGGCGACGTCGACCTCGCCGTACCCCCCCTGCCGGCGGTCGACCAGCGCCAGGCTCCGCGACTCCCGCGCGTACGCCGCGAGCCCCCCGGCGCGCAGCCCGTGGTACGAGAGCGACTCGCGAGGCATCTCGAACGGCATCAGAGCCGGCGACAGCACCAGCGCCCCGGCCAGCAGCACCGCGCACGCCGCCGTGTGCAGCCAGCGCCGCGGGCTCGGCGACAGCGCCAGGAAGAGCATCGTGGCCGCCACATAGACGGCGAGCGTCGCCACCAGCAGCCCCTCGAACCCCCACACCGGCAGCAGCACCAGCCGCCCCCCGAGCGCGCCGAGCGCCGCGCCCAGCGCGAGGGCGAAGAAGCTCCGCCCCGCCCAGACCCCCAGCTCCGCCGTCTCCCGGTTTGCCCCGCGCAGGGCGGTGCGCGCCACGAGCGGCAGGCTGGCGCCGAGGATCAGCGTCGCCGGAGCGACGATCAGCAGGACGACGAGCCCGACTTCGAACTGGAAGTCCTCGAAGACGGGCGTGCGGTGAAAAAGGGCGAAGTAGCTCCGCGTGAACGCCCCCTCGGTGCGGAACACCAGCATGCCGCCGACGGCGAGCGCGCCGTAGAGATAGGCGATGGCGGCGAACGGATCGCGCACCCGCTCGACGAAGCGCCCCATCAGCAGGCTGCCCACGCCGATCCCGGCCAGTCCGGCCGCGGCCACCGCGAGGGTGGAGGAGATCTGCGTCCCGCTGAGCAGCGCGAAGAAGCGCCCCCAACCCGTCGCCAGCAGGATCGCCGCGGCGCCCGCCGGGAGCGTGATGAGAAGAGCCCCGAGCGCCCCCGCGCCCGTCGCCGGAGTGGGGGTGGTCTCCGCGGGGGTCGCCGCGGGCTCGGGAGCCGCCGGCGCGCGCCGCGTCTCGCGGCTCTTCGCGCTCAGGATCACCAGTCCGGTCGCCGCGGCTGCGGCGCCGAGCAGCCAGCTCGCCGCCGCCAGCCCGAGCTCTGGGATCAGGGAGAAGCCGGCGAGCAGCGCCCCCGCGGCGGCCCCGAGCGCGCCGAGGCCGTAGATCCGCGCCAGGTCGCGGCCGAGGGTCGCCGGCGACCGCCCGAGGCGCGCGGAGAGCGGGAAGACGGCGCCGGTCAGCAGGGCGGGGACCATCGTCACCGCCAGCAGCACCGGTACCCGCAGGAGAGCCGCCGCCAGCGGCGAGGGATCGCCGGGGACGAGCGCCAGGAACAGCCGGTGCCCGAGGTCGAGAATCGGCAGCGAGACCAAGCTGTAGGCCCCGAGCCCGATCTCGAGCAGGGCGAGAAGCCGCCACGGCCGCTCGCTGCGGTCGGCCGCCCGGCCGCCGAAGAGGGCGCCGAGAGCGAGGCCGAGCAGCAGGAGGGCCAGCGCTGTGGCGAGCACGCCCGCGCTGGCGCCGAACAGGAGCGCGAGCTTGCGCAGCCCGACGCACCCGCCGGCGAACGCCACCAGGCCGGTCAGGAAGACGGTGAACAGCAGCAACGGCGACCGCGACCGGCCGGCCGCGGCCTCAGAGGTGGAGCGCGTCTTGGGAGCCTTCATCGGCCCGGGATCTTAGTACACCCCAGGGTTTGCGGCCCAAACGCCGGCCGCCGCCCCCGAATCGCCGCCGTTCGTCCCTGAAGCCGGTCAAACACGCCACGGCGCCCTGGATTGGGCTCCCGGGCCGTTTTTTAGGCTAAAACGGGTTTTTCGAGTCAAACGGTGATTTTTTGGTGTAAAAAATTCAATTTAGGTCTTGTTGCTCAATTTTTAGGGTCTAAGAATTGAGGCTTTGAGTCAAAAAATCGAAATTAGGCGCTAAAACTAGAATTTAGAGTCAGAAATTCAAATTTTTGGACTAAAAATTGAAGAAGAGAGTCTAAAAACCGGTTTTTTGGAGTTGGAGGCCGTTTCCGCCTGTTCGAGCCCCCGTTTCCTCCTGAAAGCTCGCGGCAACCCAACGTAGGGGCGGGGCTCGTCCCCGCCCGGGCGGGGACCGGCCGGAGTCGCAAACCTCCTGATCCCGGGGGCCTTTTTCCTCCCCTGTACTCGGGGGAGGCCAGGAGGGGGCGTTCCGGCGTCCGGCACGTTTCCTTGTCCGGTTGCCGAGGATCGGCCGCCCCCCGCCCGGGCGCGGGATTCAATCCATTCTTATATAGGCAACCGTTTCGATCGCCTCGACGCCAGCCCGTAGGGCGGCCTTCTTGTAGCCCAGGGTGGCAACCCTGGGCGGGCGTGGTGGGTGGCGTGGGTTGGTCCCGGTTGGGTGGTGCCGGGTGGCGTGGGTTGGCGTGAGGTCGCGTGGGTCGGCCTGGGGTGGTGAGGTTGGTCTGGATTGTCGCGGGTTTGCGTTGCACGGCGTTGGCGCGGCACGCGGCGAAAAAGTAAGGTGGGTACGCCGGCGTCCCCAGGGTTGCCACCCTGGGCTACAGGAATGCCGCCCTGCGGGCTGGCGTCAGGCGCGGCCCGCCATACCCGTGGCCTCGGAGAGATTCTCGTTACGACCTGGCCCGTCCCCTACCCCCTGCGCCGCAGGATTTTCCTGGCCGATTCGCCCGGCGACCACCGGCCTCTCCACTCCGCCCAATTTGCTGCTTTCTGTGGCGTAGAATATCTTAACGCTATGGCAAACGAGAAAGAGCGAGAGCAGGGGGCATACGAAGAGCTGCGGCAGGAACTGCCGCCGGGAGTGAACCTGCTCCGCACGCTCGAAGGGCACCAGGGTGTGGTCTCCTGTGTGACCTTTGATCCGCAGGGCGGGATGCTGGCGAGCGGGAGTGATGACAAGACGGTGAATCTCTGGGAGATACAAAGTGGCAAGCTCCTCCGCACATTTAGAGGGCACCGGAAACTAGTCAGGAGCGTGGCGTTTGATCCGCAAGGCGGAACGCTGGCCAGTGGGAGTCTTGACCATGCAGTGAGGCTCTGGGAGACTCGAAGCGGCGAGTTGCTCCGAACTCTTAAAGGGCATGTGGCCCCGCTCTGGAACGTGGCGTTTGATCCGCAGGGCGGGACATTGGCCGGAGGGGGTAATGCCAATATTGTAACGCTCTGGGAGGTGCTCAGCGGCGGGCTGCTTCACAAGCTCGGGGGGCACGGGCACAACGTCAGGAGCGTAGCGTTTGATCCGCAGGGCGAAATCCTGGCTAGTGGGAGTGATGACCGCACTGTGAAGCTCTGGGAGGGGCGAAGCGGCAAGCTGCTCCGTACACTTGAAGGGCACTCGGGTGGTGTCCTTAGCGTGGTGTTTGATCCGCAGGGTGGGACGCTGGCTAGCGGAAGCGCTGACAAGACTGTGAAGCTCTGGGAGGTGCGAAGCGGCAAGCTACTCCGAACGCTCGAAGGACACACCTCTTCGGTCGATATCGTCACGTTCTCCCCAGACGGACGTTCGCTGGCTTCGAAAAGCCGCGATCAGACCATCCGCCTGTGGAGCTGCGAGACATGGGAAACCATCGCGGTCATTCCGGAGCTATCAAACACATTTTGGTGGATTCCCGCGCTCGCCTTTCATCCTACCCTACCCATGCTGGCCACCGCCGGCTCGAAGCCAGGCACACCAGTTCAGGAACGATCCCGGCTGATCAACCTCTACGAGTTGGACTTCGATGTGCTACTGGGCCAGCGCCCCGGAATGGCGGCGGCCCCGCGCGCGGTTCATCACACGACGGGTAAAATCGTATTGGTAGGCGATCACAGTGTGGGCAAATCGGCGCTGGGCTATCGCCTGATCCACGGCTGTTTCGAGAAGCAGGAGTCCACCCACGGTCAGCAGTTCTGGGTGTTTCCGGACCTGGGCAAGTGTCGCGCGGATGGGACGGACTGCGAGGCGATCCTTTGGGACTTCGCGGGCCAGCCCGACTATCGGCTGGTCCACGCGCTCTTCGTGGATAACGCCGATCTCGCGCTGGTGTTGTTCGATGCCTCGGACCTGCGCGACCCGCTGCACGGCGTGGGCTTCTGGCTCAAGCAACTCCAGACAGAGCAAAGCCGCTGCCCCATCATCCTCGTGGCCGCTCAGACGGATCGTGGAGTCTGTTCACTGACGGCGGAAGAGCTAACAGCGTTCTGCCAGAAGCACAGTATTGTAGGGCCTATGGAGACGAGCGCATTCACGGGTGAGGGAATGGCTGAACTGGTCGAGCGCATGAAATCCTTGATTCCCTGGGAAGACAAGCCCGCGACGGTCACCACCACCACCTTCAAGCGGATCAAGGACAACGTCCTCGGCCTCAAAGAACAGGACTCGGCCGGCCAGGCCATCGTCACGCCCCAGGATCTTCGCGGGCATCTGGAGGCCATGGACGCAGGCTGGGATTTTACCGACGCCGAGATGCTGACCGCCGTGGGCCATCTGGAAAACTACGGCTATGTGAAACGTTTGCAGACCTCTAAAGGCGAGTTGCGTATCCTGCTCCAACCGGAAAGGCTCAACAACCTGGCGTCATCGTTCGTCCTGGAGGCGCGGCGGAATCCGAAGGGCTTGGGCGCGCTGGAGGAGAAACGGTTGCTGGCGGGCGGCTATAAGTTTCCAGAGCTGAAGGACCTGCCCGCAAGCGAGCGCGACGTGCTCCTGGACGCGGCGGCGCTGTTGTTCCTGGAGCACAACGTTTGTTTCCGCGAGACTGACCCGCTTCGCCTGGAGCCCTATCTGGTCTTCCCCGAGCTGATCAATCTGAAGAAGCCGCCGGAGGAAGAGAAGGCCGAGGACAGTGTGGCTTACGCCGTGAGCGGCCCGACGGAGAACGTCTTTGCCTCGCTGGTGGTTCTGTTGGGCTACACCCACACCTTCACCCGCACGGCCCAGTGGCAGAACAACGCGCGCTACGAGATGGGCGACGGACTGTTGTGCGGATTCCGGCAGGAAGCCGATCCTGACGGCGAATTGAACTTCGTGCTCAGCTTCGGTCCGAAGGTCGGACTGCCAGTGCGAACCCTCTTTCAAGGCTTGTTCGAGAGCTTCCTGGCGCGACGGAATCTGACGGTCTTGAGGTATGAGCCCGTGCGCTGTAGTAAAGGCCACCCACTGAATCGCGCGGTGGTTCGCGAAGCGCTGCAGGACGAGGAGGAAAACGCGTTTTGCCCGAAGTGCGGCGAGAAGCTGACGTTGCCGAAAATGGCGGAGCCGATCCAGTTGACCCGGGAAGAGCAGACCCAGGTGGACACGCAACGCCGTGCCGCCGAGCAGCGAACCCGCTTCGAGCAGGCCGTCTTCCGCGTGCGCGCCTACGTGGCCGAACAGAAGATCACGCCGCCCGAGACCTTCATCTCCTATGCCTGGGGCGAGCCCGAGCACGAACGCTGGGTGGAGAAGCGGCTCGCTACGGATTTAAAGAAAGCTGGAATCGTAGTGGTGTTGGACAGGTGGGAGACACAGATCGGCTCGAACGTGGCACGGTTCGTGGAGCGGATCGAGAAAAGCGATCGGATCGTCCTGGTCGGCACACCGCTCTACCGCCGGAAGTACGAGAACAAGGACACGAGCACCGCCTACGTCTTGGCGGCAGAGGTCGATCTCATCAATAATCGGCTTCTCGGCACTGAGCCGCAAGGGCGAACCGTGCTCCCTCTCCTGCTTGCCGGCAAGGAATCCGAGTCCTTTCCGCCCCTCCTGCGCGGCCGGGTGTACGGCGACTTCCGCAAGGACGATGCCTACTTCGCAACGGCTTTCGATCTAATCCTAAGCCTCTATCAGCTCCCGCCGAATCATCCCGCCGTGGCCGATCTATGCGAGTCGCTCCGCGGTCCGGTGATGAGGTGAAAGGCGATCCACCCCCCCCTCACCCCTCCTCCCCAACCTCCATCATCAAAGCCTGATCCGCCGGCGACTCAGGCACCATGGGCTGGCTTCCCTTGCGCCCGCCGCGGGAGACCTTCTCGGGCTCGATCTCGGTGGCCAGCAGCACCTTCGCCATGGTCACCGAGCGGGCGGCGAGCTCGCGGGCGGCTTGGTGGAGGGAGTCGCTCTGCTGGACGTAGGCGACGTTCCTCTCCATGTCCTCGGCGGACCAGCCGCGCGAGTGGGCGATGTAGGGGAATTGCGGGAAGAGGCAGCCGATCTCGCCGAAGAAGCCGAGCATCTGGCCGGCCACGGCCTGCACGTTGTCCTGGCCGCCGGTGATGATGAAGGCCGCCACCTTGTTGCGCAGCAGCACCTTGTTGCGCAGCATCACCTGGTTCTGCACGCAGTTCATCCGCTCGACCATCTTGTAGTAGAGGGAGCTCGCCGACCCCCAGCGGATCGGCGTCGCCACCAGGATGGCGTCCGCCCAGTGGACGATCCCCTCGTAGACCTCGGTCAGCTCGTCGGCGGGGTCCATCTGGGTGATCGAGCACGGCCAGGTGCAGGCGTGGGCGCTCTTCGAGTAGTACCCCTCGCAGGGGCGGAAGCGGAGGGCCGAGAGGCGCAGGCAGCGCGTCTCGGCGCCGGTGTCTGCCGCCGCGGCGAGCGCCGTCTCGAGCAGCGCCTCGGAGGTCGAGTAGCGCGGGAAGGCGGGGTCCATCACCGTCGTCGAGAGCCCCAGCACGCGCACCGGCCCGGGCTCGCGGCGGACGGTGCGGGCGAGGGGGTGCGGCGTGTGCGGCAGCTTGTGGCGGCGGGCCACGGGCTGGAGGTTGACGAAGAGATGCCCATCCTCCTGCTTCAGCTCGTAGCTCGGCACCCGGTCGGCCTCGAAGCCGGGCTCTCCCTCGCCGGTGCGGCAGTGGAACTTCCAGTGGTGCCAGGGGCAGACCACGTAGTCGCCGTCGAGCCGGCCGTCGCCGAGCGGACCGCCGACGTGGTTGCAGGCGCCGGAGATCGCCCCGAAGCGGCCGTCCTGATAGGAGAGCGCGATCTTCGTGCGCCCCACGGCGACCTGTCGCAGGCGGTGCTTCGCCAGCTCTTCGATCGGTCCGAGGTCGAACCAGCGCGCTTCGTCGCTCATCGGGGCTCCTCAAGAAGGTCATAGCAGGCGGCGACCGCCGAATTCAGAAATCGTTCACAGCGTTCCCGCTGGTCAGCGGTCCCGGCGAATTCTGTCGAGTCGAGCACGGCGCCGAGCCAACCCTCCGTATGCCAGCCCCCGCCGTCGAGCGCCGGCAGCTGATCCGCCGGACGCGCCGGACGCGGCCAGGGGAGGAGATAGAAATAGGGGCGCGGGATCGCGTCGTCCCCGGGGCTCAAGCCGACGCCGAGCGAGCGGGCGTGCTCGGGGTCGGCCGGGCGGGAGTCGTCTTCGTCGAGCTGGATCAGGATGGCGCAATCGAAGTGGTGCGGCCAGCAGCGGACGCGCGAGCTGCCGGACTGGCGCGCCATCAGGTCGCAGAGCAGGAGGTAGGCGTTCGCGAAGTAGCGGGCCATTTCGGCCGGAGTATTGACCTCGGAATTGGCATCGGGAAAGGCGAACGGCGCGCCGGCGGCGACGGGATGAGCGGGGAGCCCCTCCGAGCGCGCCAGCGGCTCGGCGAGCGGCCGGCCGAGGAGCGTCTCGACCTCGCGGCGCATCCAGTCGTAGGCCTCGTCGAGCGTGTGCCCGGCGAGCGGCAGCTCGCGCAGGACCTCGTCCGCCGGGCCGAGCAGCAGGAGCGCCGGGGGAGAGGGGCGGATCGCGGAGCGGAAGGGTTGGGGGCCGGCGACCAATTCCTGCGCCAGCACCCGCGGACCGTTGAGCCATTCGAGGCTCTGCTCGCTGAAGTCCGGCTGGTGGGGAAGCAGCTGCTTGCCGACCGCCGCGGCCACCTGGGCGGCCCAGTGGAGCTGCGACCGGGCGTCGAGCAGGGTGTGCGGGTCCATCGTCAGAGGTTCCCAGTCGGACATGCGTTGGTTCTCCCTTCGCGGTCTTCTACGGGTGAAGGGGAGGTTCCGGTTTTACGCCTCTGCACGATCGACGTTCACCCTGTGGCGAAGGGTGTAGAGACGTGACAGGTCGTAGCGAGAACTTGACCGAGGCCACGGGGACGGCGTCACGTCTCCGGCGGAGGGCAGGCCGGCGCCAAGGCAAGGGGGGACCGGGGCAGGTCTCGATGCCGTTTTGCGGTCAGACGCGGGTCGACGCAGATAGACGAAGGCAGGACGGACCGGAAGGTGATCGCTCGGAAGGGGAGGATCTGGACGGACCGGAAGGTGAGCCCTTCGAAAGGACGGGAGGGCGGCGGGGGTCGATCCGGCGACCTGCCCTGCGAAGAGACGTGACGCCGTCCCCGTGGCCTCGGTCAAGTTCTCGTTACGACCTGTCACGTCTCTACACCCTTCGCCGCAGGATTTTCGTTGCGCGGAGGCTACACTCTCCCCCAATGCATCTCCAACGCGCCCTCCTCCCGTCCCTCCTGTTGCTTTCCCTCGCCCTCCCGGCCGCCGCCCAGACCGCCCAGACCGCGCAATCGCTGCGCGACGACTACGACCGCCTGCAGCGCTGGCAGTACCGGCGCGATCCGGTGAACGTGCCGGCGGGGGGGCTCCGCTGGACGGTCGAGGGGACGACGTGGAGCTTCGAGTCGGGGCGGATCTGGTTCGCGGAGCCGACGGCGGGGGGGGTGGTGACGGGGCTGGTGTTCGAGGGGAAGGGGCGGTTCGGGATGCCGGTGCCGGATGGGCGGGAGCTGGCGCAGCTCCGGCGGTTCGCGCGGCGGCCGGACTTGGCGGGGATCGACCAGCCGTTCACGTCGCTGGTCTTGCGGACGTCCGGCTTCCCCGGGGACGTGCCGCTCGCTCCGGGGGCGTCGCCAGCCTCCAGCGCCTTCGCCGTCAACAAGCTCGCCCGGGAGCGCCATGAGCAGTGGCTGACGCAGCGGGGGTTCGACGCCGACTCGCGGGTCGTCGAGGCGCTCGCCACGCCGGGGGACCGCTACCTGCGGGTGGACATGAAGACGGACGATTTCGGCTGGCTGACCTTCGACTACGACGCCCAGCGGCTGGAGGAGATCCACCTCGAGAGCTTCAACACACAGCACCCGATGACCGAGATCTGGGTCAGCCTCGACCGGCCGGGGGAGCGCGACGAGCGGGGGCGGCCGACCAGCCGCTACCGGCCGGCGATCGATATCGAGCACTTCGACATCGCCGCCGACATCACCGAGGGGGGACGCGACAAGGACTGGATGAAGGGGAAGTTCAAGGTGGGGGTGCGGCTGCTGCCGCTGAAGGACGGCGCGCGCGCCGTGCATCTCTACCTGAAGAGCTTCGCCAAGATCACCGCGGTGGGGGAGGGGGGGAAGCCGCTGCCGTACCTGCGCGACCACCTCGGGGCGCGCCGCTCAAGCCTCGACGACCGCCTCTACGACGTCTCGCTGGTGGTGCTGCTCGACCCGCCGCTCGCCAAGGGGGTGGAGCGGCGGCTCGACCTCGAGTACGAGCTCGACATCCTCAACTACGCGCCGGGGCGCGACTGGTACCCGGACGGCGAGGGGGACGAGACGTTCCTGCTCGACTCCCACACCGCCCGCCTGGAGGTGACCTCGCGCAAGAAGTTCGAGGTGCGCGCCAACGGCCGGCTGGACGAGGCGGCGGGGAAGACGGATGGAAAAAACGTCACCACCGTCTGGATCGCCGACCACCCGATCAAGATGCTGACCTTCACCTACGCCGACTACCTCCACGAGGAGCGGGTGACCCGCGAGGGGGTGCCGGACGTCATCTGCTTCGGCTCCAAGGCGCCTCTCGCGAGCGGTTTCCGCTTCCGCGACGTGGGGGCGGACGTCAGCGGCAGCCTCGCCTTCTACCAGCAGCTCTTCGACCAGAAGCTGCCGGCGACGCCGATCTACGTGTCGAGCATCAACGCCGGCCACGGCCAGGCGTTCGACGGCTTCATCCAGCTCGCGCACCGCAGCTTCGACCTCCTGGGGCCGGGGATCGGCGAATTGTTCCGGGCGCACGAGGCGGCCCACCAGTTCTGGGGGGTGATGGTGGGCGCGGCGAGCTACCGCGACGCCTGGCTGGGGGAGGCGTTCGCCGAGTACTCGGGGATGATGTACGTCGAGGCGACGATGAAGGACGGCCCCGCGCTCCTCGACGAGATCATCCATGCTTACAACGACGAGCAGAACGGCTCGATCAAGTCGGGGTTCAGCAAGTTCACCCGCATGGGGGTCAACCTGGTCAATCGCGCCAACGGCGACCGCACGGGTCCGATCGGCCACGGCTACCGGGCGGACACCGGCGAGGTGCCGACCGCCTACGGCTCGCAGGTCTACGGCAAGGGGGCGCTGGTGCTCCACATGCTGCGCGGCCTGCTGCGCGACCAAATCGGCGGACAAAACGGGAGCGACCAGGTCTTCCTCGACGTCCTGCGCGACTTCCTGCACACCTACCGCGGCCAGGCGGCGTCGACCGGCGACTTCGCGGCCGTCCTCGCCAGGCATGCCCCGGGGGACTGGACATGGTTCTTCGACGAGTGGGTGGAGGGGATGGGGATCCCCAGCTACCGCTGGAGCTACGCGGTGGCGGTGGCGCCGGACGCCAACGGGAAATACGTCGCCACCCTCAAGGTCCGCCAGAGCGACGTCCCCGCCGGCTTCCGGATGTCCGTCCCCGTGGCGATCGAATATCCGGACGGCCACAGCGAGCGCCGGCGGGTGATGGTCGAGGCGCCGGAGGCGAGCTTTCCGCTCGCGCTGGCGGCGAAACCGAAGAACCTGACGTTCAACCCCGGCTCCGAGGTGCTATCGAAGACGAAACGGGATTAAAGAAGGGCGATACGGCCCGGCGCTTGCATGCCGCTGCCGCGGGAGGACGACGCATGGAAACCCGCAGGATCGGCTCGCTGGACGTCTCCGTCATCGGACTGGGGTGCAACAACTTCGGCTGGCGGCTCGACTACGAGCGCACGGTCGCCGTGGTCGATGCGGCGCTCGAGGCCGGCATCAATTTCCTCGACACGGCGGACATCTACGGCGGCACCGAGAGCGAGGAGTTCCTCGGCCGCGCCCTCGAGGGGCGGCGCGACCGGGTGGTGCTGGCCACCAAGTTCGGGATGAAGGTGGACGACCAGCGCAAGGGAGCGAAGCCGGACTACGTCCGCCGCGCCTGCGAGGACAGCCTGCGGCGGCTGCGCACCGACCGCATCGACCTCTACCAGCTCCACCATCCCGACCCCGAGACCCCGATCGCCGACACCCTGGGCGCGCTCGACGAGCTGGTGAAGAGCGGCAAGGTGCGCGAGATCGGCTGCTCGAACTTCTCGGTGGCGCAGCTCCGCGAGGCGAAGGCGGTGTCCGAGAAGGAGGGGAGGGCGCGCTTCGTCAGCGTGCAGAACCAGCTCAGCCTGCTGCACCGCGAGCCCGAGGCCGAGGTGCTGCCGGAGTGCGCGCGGGAAGGGCTCGCCTTCCTGCCGTACTTCCCCCTCGCCGGCGGCCTGCTCACCGGCAAGTACCGGCGCGGCCAGCCGCTGCCGGAGGGGACGCGGCTGGCGAAGAAGGACCCGGCGTCGTTCCTCAGCGACCGCAACCTCGACATCGCCGAAGAGCTGATCCACTTCGCCGCCTTCCGCGGCCACTCGCTCCTCGAGCTCGCCTTCTCCTGGCTGCTCAGCCACTCAGCCGTAGCCTCGGTGATCGCCGGCGCCACCTCGCCCGAGCAGGTGCGGGCGAACGTCAAGGCCGCCGCCTGGCACCTCACCCCGGCCGATCTCGCGGAGGTCGACAAGCTGGCTCCCGCCGGAGGCTCGCCGGCCGCCTGACGCTCTCTGAAGACGATCGCGATGCGCGTTCTCCTCGATCACCAGATCATGGACGCCCAGGTCCGGGGGGGCGTGTCGCGCTATTTCCACGCGCTGAGCGGGGCGATGCAGAGCCGGCACCTGGCGGAGGTGAAGCTGCCGCCGCTCCACACCGACAACGAGTACTTCCGGTCCGCGGAGCGTCCCCGCGACGCCGGGCCGGGGAAGGCCAACCGCGCCAGCCGGCTGGTGGCGCGGACCCTGCGCAAGGCGAGATGCACGCTCAACGTGCGGGCGAGCGTCCGGGAGCTGGACCGGCAGGGGTTCGACGTCTTCCATCCCACCTACTACGATCCGTACTTCCTGGAGCACCTGCAGGGGAAGCCCTTCGTGCTGACGATCTGCGACATGATCCACGAGATCTACCCGGAGCACTTCAGCCCGCACGACAAGACCCGGGAGCGCAAGGCGCTCCTCGCCCGCGCGGCGGCGCGGATCATCGCCCCCTCGGCGACCACGCGCGCGGACATCGTGCGCTACCTGGGGATCGATCCGGCAAAGATCGACGTCATCCATCTCGCCAATTGCCTCGGCGCCGAGAGCGAAGCGGTGCCGGTCCCCGGGAGCTACCTGCTGTACGTCGGCGGGCGGGACCGGCGCTACAAGAACTTCGCCAACTTCCTCTCCGCCTTCGCCTGCCTCGCCGCGGGCTTCCCGGAGCTGCATCTGGTCTGCGTGGGGGAGCCGGGCTTCAGCGAGGAGGAGAGCGCGCGCATCCGCGGCTGCGGGCTCGAGAGCCGTTGCCGGAGCCTGGCGGCGACGGACCGGCAACTGATGTTCCTCTACCGGCGGGCCGCGGCCTTCGTCTATCCGTCGCTCTACGAGGGGTTCGGGCTGCCGATCCTCGAGGCGTTCGCCGCCGGCTGCCCGGTGGCGCTCAGCGACGCGAGCTGTTTTCCGGAGATCGCGGCGGACGCCGCCTGCTACTTCGATCCGTCCGATGTATCATCAGTGGTCCAAGCTCTCGCAACGGTGCTGTCGGACGAGGCCTTGCGCCGGGCGTTGATCCGCCGCGGGCGGAGCCGGTTGCAGGCCTTTTCCTGGGCCCGCACCGCCGAACGGACGGCGGCGCTCTACCGGCACTGTCTGCTGCACCTGGAACACTGACTGGAGGGAGAGAACGGGGAGGGGTCCGGCGCCGGCCGGCGTCCCGCGTCAAATGACCATGCCAACCGAGAACGCCACCGCCACCTTTCTGGACCGCCCCGTGCAGGAGATGCTGGATCTCTTCGCCGACGGCAGGAACACCCCCGGCGCCGGCACCGCCGCGGCGCTCTCCGGAGCGCTCGCCGGGAGCCTGCTGCAGACGGTCGCGCGGCACACCCTGCGCGCCACGAATCACGGGAGCGAGGCGAAGGCCTCCTTCCACGAGCGGGCCGAGACGCTGCTCGACCAGGCGCGCTCGCGCTCGCTCCTGCTGCGCGCGGCGATGGACGCTGACGCCGCCGCCTTCGACCGCTACTGGCAGGCGCGCAGCGAGGAGACCCTGAAGCGGGCGACCGAGATCCCGCTGGAGATCGCCCAGCACTGCATCGCCCTGGCCGAGATCGGCATCGAGCTCTACGACTGGGGGTTCAAGAACGCCCGCGGCGAGGCGAGCGCCGCCACCCTGATCGCCATCGCGGGGGGGGAGGCGGCGGAGCACTGCGCCCGCCTCAACCTCGAGTTCGCCGGCGCCCACCCCTGGGCCGCGGGGCAGCGGGAGGAGAGCCGCAGCATCCGCCACCGGCTGCGCGGCTTCCGCACGCTGATCGAGGGGCGGATCTATGAGACCGCGGACGAAGAGGAGCTGATTTGAGCCCGTCTTCTCCTTCCCGCGATGCCCGCTATGGCTGCCAGAGCATGGTCGCCCCCCTGCGGCGGGTGCTCGTCCGCCGGCCGGACGAGGCGTTCGGCGACGCCGACCCGGAGCGCTGGCACTACACCTCGCGCCCCGACCTCGCGGCGGCCCGCCGCGAGCACGACGCCCTGGTGGAGCAACTCGCCGCGGCCGGCGCCGAGGTGATCGACCACCCCGAGCCGCAGCCGGAGCGCGCCGACGCCCTCTACGTCTTCGACCCCGTCCTGATCACCGAGCGCGGCGCCGTCCTCCTGCGCATGGGGAAGCCCCTGCGGCGCGGCGAGGAGGCGGCGCTCGGCCGCCGCCTGGAGGCGGTCGGCGTCCCCACCTTCGCGGCGATCTCCAGCGATGCCGGCGACGCCACGGCCGAGGGGGGAGACCTCCTCTGGATCGACCGCCACACCCTGGCCGCCGGCCAGGGGTTCCGCACCAACGCCGCGGGTCTCGCCCAGCTGCGGGAGATCCTCGCCCCGCTGGGGGTCGAGGTGATCCCCGTCGAGCTGCCATATTTCGGCGGCCCCGAGGCATGCCTGCATCTCCTCTCGCTGATCAGCCTGGTCGATCACGACCTCGCGGTGGTCTACCCGCCGCTCCTCGCCGTCCCCTTCTGGCGCCTGCTGCAGGACCGCGGCATCCGCCTGATCGAGGTGCCGGAGGAGGAGTTCGCCTCGCAGGGTCCGAACGTCCTGGCGCTGGCGCCGCGCAAGCTGCTGATGCTCGAAGGGAACCCGGTGACCCGCCGGCGCCTCGAGGCGGCCGGCTGCGAGGTCGCGACCTACCGGGGGCGGGAGATCTCCCTCAAGGCCGAGGGGGGGCCCACCTGTCTGACGCGGCCGGTCTGGCGGGAGGGGTAGCGGGGCGGGGGCCGGCCGGAGTTGCAAACCCACTGATCCCGGGAGCCTTTTTCCTCCCCTGTACTCGGGGGAGGCCAGGAGGGGGCGTTCCGGCCTCCGGAGCGCTTCCTTGTCTGGGAGGTTGAGGCCCCCTCCTGACCTCCCCCGAGTACGGGGGAGGAACAAAGCGCCCTGCGAGGGCGGTTGCCGGATCTCAGCGCCCGTGGTCCGCGGCCTCCGCCCCCTCCGCCGCCAGCAGATCCGCGAGCAGCACGATCCTCCGCCGCAGCGACTCCAGCTCCACGTACTCCTCCCGCGTGTGCATGCCGCCGCCGACCGGCCCCAGGCCGTCGAGGATGGGGATGCGGCCGGGGTCGGGGAGGAAGTTGGGGAAGGAGATGCCGCCGCGCTCCTCCTCGATCTCCAGGTGCCAGCCGCGGGCGGCGGCGAGGGCGACGGCGCGCTGGCACGCTTCGGCGTGAGGGCCCTGCGGGTCGACCGGCGGGATGCGGGCGCTGACGGTGAAGGAGATCTCGGTGCCGGTGGCGGCGGCGACGTCCCAGGCGAGGGTCTCGAGGCGGCGCGCCAGGTCGTCGCTCTCGGCCGCGCGCAGGAAGCGGGCCTCCCCTTCGACCACGGCGCGGTCGGGGACGACGTTGAGCTGGCGGTCGGTGCCGAGGAGGGCGTGCTGGGCGGCGAGGCCGTCGACGAAGGTGGAGTCGCCGGCCACGAAGCGGCCAGCGTTGACGGTGGGGCCGCCCCCCTGCCGCGACAGCGCCTCGGCCTCGGCCACCCAGTGGGCGGCGGCGTTCAGGGCCGAGCGGCCGTCCCAGTAGTGGAGCCCGGAGTGGGCGGCCTGGCCGCGCGCTTCGAGGCGCCACTGGAACATGCCGCGGCGGCCGGCGACCATCGTCTCGGCGAGCCCCGCCGGCTCGCCCGGCTCGAGCACCCAGAGGGCGCGCGCCCCCTCCCCCCAGCGGCGGACCGCCGCCTGCGACAGCTCGCCCCCCACCTCCTCGTCCGGCACCACCACCAGCAGCAGGTCGGCAGGGGGCTTCTGGCCGCGCTCGCTGAGGAGGTCGAGGGCGCCCAGGAAGGCGGCGAGCCCCCCCTTCATGTCGATCGCCCCGGTCGCCACCAGACGGTCGCGCTCGAGGCGCGGCTCGCGGGCGGGGAGGACGGTGTCGAGGTGGCCGATCAGCAGCAGATGGCCGCGCTGTGTGTCGGCGCCGCGGGCGTGGACGACCGGCAGAGACGGCCCCTCCGCCAGCGCCTCGTCACGGACCCCCGCCGCGAGCCCCCGCGCGCGCAGCTCCGCCGCCAGCCGCTCGGCCATGCGGCGCAGCCCCGCGGGATCGCCGCTGTCCGAGGAGATGGCGGTCAGCTCTTCGAGGGTGCGCAGGCAGCGCGCGAAGACGGTCTCGGGGACGATGGCGACGGCGGAGCTCATGCCTGTAGGGTACCGCACTGCGCGGCGCGGGCGCCCCCCGACGGCACGCCGGGGCTGGTATAGAGTTGACGGCGAGAGGGAGCCGACCGGCTCCCGTTCAATCCGCGAGGAGGGCGTCCGATGGTCAGTGCCGTCATTCTGCTGGTGGTGGAGAAGGACAAGGTCAACGAGGTGGCCGAGAGCCTGGTCAACCTCAAGGGGATCACCGAGGTCTACTCGGTCGCCGGCCAGTACGACCTGGTGGCGATCGCGCGCGTCAAGGACAACGAGGCGATCGCCGACGCGGTCACCCGCCAGATGCTGAAGATCGAGGGGATCATCCGCTCGGAGACCCTGCTCGCCTTCCGCGTCTTCTCCCGCTACGACCTCGAGCGCATCTTCTCGATCGGCGCGGACGAGCCGGCCTGAAGGCGCTCGAATCCCGTTTTTTCCCGTAAAACAATGTTTGCAGCCGCCAAACATTGTTTTACGGGCTGAACATTGTTTCACGGCTTCAAACATTGTTTCAGCCCAGGGCTGAGGCCGTTCTGGCCGGGCATCCTCCCTGGAAACGCCGGGGCCGCCGTCGTTTACGTAGCAAAAACGCGAATGACAAAAAATCCTCCCTAGAGAGGATGCGGGCCCCCCCCAAGATCCTCCCTAGAGAGGATAGCCAAGGCGCTTCAGGTCCTCTAACCTCTTACTGAACCTGTGAAAGACAGACGGATGCCGCAAGACGCCGCGCGGCGGCCCGCATCGTGCGAGACACGCCGCCTCTCACGATTCATCAAGGAGAAGTCCGATGAGCTCGTTCAGGAGAACCGTCGTTGCCGGTGTTCTTGCGTTGATGGGCCTCGTGGCCCTCATGGTTTCGCCCGCCGCCGCCCAGCCCTTCAAGGAGACCGGGACCTACAAGATCTCGAACCTCTTCGACGTCCGCAGCCGTTCCGCCATCGCCGCCACCGGCGCCGACATCATCGAGGTCGGCCACGACTACGTCCTCGTCGAGGCCACGCCCGCCGAGGTGCTGGCCATCCGCCGGCTCGGCCTGCGGCTGGTGCGCTTCGCGACGCCCGAGGAATTCCTCAAGGCGTTTCCGGCCGCCGACTCGGCGTACCACGACTACAACGAGATGGTGACCGAGCTGCAGCAGGTCCAGTCCGACCATCCGACCCTCTTCTCGCTGTTCAGTATCGGCACCTCCTACGAAGGGCGCACCGTCTGGGCCGGCAAGGTCTCCAACAACGTCGCCGTCGACCAGGACGAGCCCGAGGTGCTCTTCACCCACCACCAGCACGCCCGCGAGCACCTCACCGTCGAGATGGCGCTCTACACCCTCCACCAGCTCATCGACGGCTACGGAACCGATCCGCGGATCACCAACATCGTGAACAGCCGCGAAATCTGGTTCGTCTTCGACATGAACCCGGACGGCGGCGAGTTCGACATCGCGACCGGCAGCTACGCCTCCTGGCGCAAGAACCGCCAGCCGAACGCCGGCACGACCGCCATCGGTACCGACTTGAACCGCAACTTCGGCTACGACTGGGGCTGCTGCGGCGGCAGCAGCGGCACGCCGAGCAGCGACACCTACCGGGGAGCTGCCGGCTTCTCGGCCCCCGAGACCCAGGTGGTCCGCGACTTCGTGAACAGCCGGGTGATCGGCGGCGTGCAGCAGATCAAGACGCACATCGACTTCCACACCTACGGCGAGCTGCTGATGTGGCCCTACGGCTACACGCTGACCGACGTGCCGTCGGACATGAACGCGGACGACCACAACGTCTTCGTGGCGATGGGCCAGGCCATGGCCGCCACCAACGGCTACACCGCCCAGCAGATGAGCGACCTGTACATCACCGATGGCACGATCTGCGACTGGCTCTACGCCACCCACCGCATCTTCTCCTACACCTTCGAGATGTACCCGGTGACCGCCGGCCAAGGAGGCTTCTACCCTCCGGACGAGGTGATCCCGGCGCAGACTTCCCGCAACCGCGAGGCGGTCCTCTACCTGCTCGAACATTCGGATTGCCCGTATGCGGCGGCGGGCCTGGAGGCACGGTATTGCGGCTGGGCCGTCACAGCCACCACGCTCACCTCCGCGCCCAACCCCTCCACGGCCGGGCAATCGGTCACGTTTACGGCGACCGTGACCTCCGGCTCCGGCGTTCCCGTGGGCACCGTCACCTTCAAGGAAGGAACCACCACCCTGGCCTCCGGCGTCACCGTCGACGGCGCCGGCAACGCCGCCTTCAGCACTTCGACGCTGGCCGCGGGCAGCCATACCGTCACCGCCACCTTCACCGGCGCCAGCGGCTGGGCGCACAGCAGCGGCGACGACAGCAGCGCGCCGCAGGTGGTGACGGGTCCGATCACCACGACCTTCACGTCCGTCGCCGCCCAGGACGGCTGGGTGCTGGAGTCGAGCGAGACCTCCAACGCCGGCGGCTCGCTCAACGCCACGGACACTTCCACCAGCGCCCTGCGGGTAGGCGACGACAACAAGAACAAGCAGTACAAGTCCGTCGTCTCGTTCGACACCTCGGCGATCCCCGACGGTGCCACCATCCTCTCGGTGACCCTGCGACTGCGCCGCGGCACGCTCTCCGGCACCAACCCCTTCACCACCCACGGCACCTGCTGGGTCGACGTCCAGTCGGGCACCGGGTTCTCAGGATCGACGACGCTGCAGACCGGCGACTTCCAGGCCGCGGCGACCGCCGTCCAGGCGGCGAGCCTGACCAACGCCGCCAACAACCTGGACTGGTCGACCGGCAGCCTCAACGCCGCGGGTCTCGCCGCCGTCAACAAGACGGGGACGACGCAGCTCCGCGTCTATTTCAACCTCGACGACAACAACGACAACGGCAACGACTACCTCGGCTACTACTCCGGCGAAGCGACCGCCGCCAACCGGCCGCAGCTCGTGGTGACCTACCAGTAAATCAGACCCTCCCGCCCGAGAGGCTCGGGCGGGGTTGTGTGGAGCCGGAGCTCTACGACCTGGCCGCCACGGATGGCCGATCCGTCCGGCCCAACGGGCCGGGAGAACGGAGCCCAGGGCTGAGGCCGCGGGCCGATGCCCTGGGTTGGGGAGATGGGACCGATGGTTGCAGCCTGAAGGGCCGCGAGACCTTCGGCCGGAGCTCAATCCCATACGTAGCGTTCATCGGCGGTGGAGAACCTTGCCGTTGCGGGCTTCGTCAATGCGGACGGCGCACTTGTTTCTTCTCCCACTCCTGGCGATGCCGGTTGGCCTCCGCCAGCGAGCGGAACTTGCGGACGCCGGGCTCGAACCTCCAGGGGTGGAGCGCGAAGCTCAGCTCGGTCAGCTCACACGCGATCCGGAGGTTGTCCGGATCGAGCGGCCGAAGCGGCCGGACTCCAGGCATGTCAGTCACCGAGCGGTACTTGCGGACCGGCATCATTCGTCTCCCAGACCGAAGGCTTCACGAATCCGGGCGGCATCGGCACGGTCCTGCGGCCGCGCCGTGTCCTTCTTCATGAGGTAGAGCATCTTTGGACTGGCGACTTGGACGAGCAGGTCTCCCAGCTCGATCTCGTCGCAATTGGCGGCGAGATCCTGCCACGTGAAGGCCTCTCCGAGCCGGGTGAGGATGTCCATCGAGTAGTGGCCGTGCGGAGGGGTATATTCCACCGCCGGGTAGTCCCCGGCAAGCTCCCTGGGATCGATCTGATCGACGCTCGGGTCGTCGAACAGGCCGCGGAGCGCCCGCTTGACGGCCTCCAGATTCTCGATCCTCGGGGAGACGAACAGGTCGAGGTCGTGGGTCGCGCGGGGGAGACCTTGGGCTGCCATCGCCATCGAGCCGATGACCACGAACTCAACGTGCTCGCGTACGAGCGCGGCGAGAATCGCTTTGGCCTCCTCCAGGGTCACGCTCGCACTCTAACACCCAACACCGGCTGTAAGCCCCCACGCCGCTTCGCGGAAGGTCCGGGCCGCGGGCCCCGGCTCGATCAGCTCGACCAGGACCCAGCTGGCCCTTCCCTATCACACTTTCGGGAGCTCCGCATCCTCCCTAGAGAGGATGGACGCGATATATTTCAGCAATTAGACTCGCTTCGCTAAGCCTGCTCGAATTTACGTTGACGCCTTGCAGAGGAGCGCGCCATAGGGCACAGAGGCTTTCTTTTTTTGGTGACGCTGACGGCGGCCGGCGGCGGCGGCGCCACCGCGGCCGCCTATGCCGCGGTGCGGCGGCCGGCCGGCCGAAGAATCGAGCGCGGAGAAACCGTGGAGCCCGGGCGCCATTCCGCGCCCTTTTCATACCCAAGGAGGTAACCGAATGGACTTTCCTCAGAGAGTCGCAGACCT
>CAVWOZ010000010.1:0-23894 GCA_963756595.1 uncultured Acidobacteriota bacterium | reverse complement strand
AAGCCGCCGTCCTCGCCGTAGGAGCAGCCGTGCTGGGCGAGGGTCGGGGAGCGCCCGGAGCAGCCCGTCGGTGAAGCCGGGGAGCTTCGCCGTCGGATAGCGCTCGAGCTCGCCGAGGTCGAGCCGCAGGCGGATCATCGGCCAGCGGGCGTAGAGGTTGGGACCGCGATAGACCCGAGTCTCCAGGATTTTCATGATGCGTGCATCTCCGGGTTGGAAAGGATTTCCTGGTCGTTCTCGACCCGAGACGAAAAAGCAAGGCTTGTGCCAAAGATGCGTGCCAAAGATGGCGCCGCGGACGCCAAGCGATGAATCGCCGGGCGTTCAAGGGCGACCGCGGGTCGCCCCTACACCCATGTCGGCTGCTCTTCTACTCCCCCCCGTCGCCGCCCGTGGATTCCGCACCCTCCATCGGGACGATCGGAGGCTCGATGAGGGTCTCGGATTCCGTCATCACGGGGGGGCGTTCGGGGGCGCGGCGGTCGACGGGGTCGAGGTGGAGCATCGGCGGCGGGTTGATCCCCCGGCGCGCCTTGAGGTCGTAGCGGCAGCCGGAGGTGAGGAAGTCGAGCTTCAGCCCGATCATCGCGACCGGCTGGCCGCGGCGGACGGCGTGGCTGTCGGTGAAGCGCATCCCCGAGGCGTCGACCACCATCACGGCGCCGGCGCCGAGGACGGAGAGCTCGCCGCTGCCGTGGATCAGCGCCGCCGTGTCCTCGTCGATGCCGAGGCCGAGGGGGGCGGGATTGTAAGAAAGCGCCGTCAGCAAACGCCCCAGCCGGTCGCGGCGGCGGAAATGCTGATCGATCACCAGGTCGGGGGCGAGCCCCAGCCCCTTGGCGAGATGGACGAGCCGCCGGCGCGGCGTCGAGCCGCTGTCGCCGAGCGCGATCATGTGCTCGGAGAGGAGCGCCGCGCCGGCGCTGGTGCCGGCCACCACCATGCCGGCGGCGTGGCGCGCGCGGATGGTGTGCGCCACCTCGGTGCCGCCGAGCACCGAGGAGAGCTTGAGCTGGCTGCCGCCGGTGATGAACAAGCCGGTCGCGTACTCGAGCAGGTCGCGCGCCTCCGGCCCCGCCTCGACGGCGTCCTCGCGGGTGTCGATCTTCAGCACCTCGACGTTCTCGGCGCGCAGGGCGAGGAAGAGGTCGGCGTAGCGCTCCCCCGTCTCCGGCACCTCGGAGGCCGTGGCGAGCACCACGATGCTGGCGTCCGGACCGCCGGCCGCTTCGAGGAAGTAGCGCAGGATGATCCGCTCGCGGGTCTTGTCCTCGGCGCCGCCGATGGCGATCAGCAATCCGGGATGGGTGACGTGAGGGGGTTGCAGGAGGTCCATACGTTACTCACTGGCAAAGAGGATGCCAGACGCGCAGCAGCCGGCATGATTCCTGCTTCCTTGAAGGCGTGAGAAAGCACGGGTGCGTGAGCGATTTCTCTTGAAAAGTCATCTTGGGACGTTATCTTTGGGAACGCAAAGGGGATGAGACCGATGCCACTCTCTTGGACGAAGATCGAGGAGATCCTCCAGGTCGACACCGACCGGGAGAACCGTAAACGCATCGTCCGCGAGCTTCTGCGCGAAGCCAGCCGGCGCCTGGCGCAGCCGGCGGAGAACGCGGAGGACGAAGCCTGGAAGATCCTGGAGCGGCCGCCCGGGCCGCCCGGGAAAGCGGAAGCGCGGCACGCCACCCTGCGGCTGGTCTGAGGGTAGCCACCAGGGACTGCCGGGACGCCAGGGGCCTTTTTTGTCCCTGTCCCTGCCGTCCCTGGAGTCCCTGCAGTCCCTGGTCCCCCAGGCCCGACGGGCGCGAGAGAGCCCGATTCGCCGCCGTCAGCCCCGGGCGGTTACAATCCCCGCTCCATGATCACCGAAACGACCCGCGAGCGCTTCGCGGCCCTGACGGAGATGGTGCGCCGCGAGGGGGCCGGGCGTTGGCTCGTGCTGACGCACGACAACCCCGACCCGGACGCTCTCGCCTCGGCGCAGCTCCTCGCGCGGCTGCTGCGGCAGACCCTCCGGCAGTCGGTGACCGTCGCCTACGGCGGCATCATCGGGCGCGCCGAGAACCGCGAGATGGTCAAGTCGCTCGGCCTCCGGTTCAGCCACGTCCGCCACCTCAGCTGGAAGCATTACCGGCATTTCGCGCTGGTCGACACCCAGGCGAGGAGCGGCAACAATCAGCTCCCCTCGCGGGTGATCCCCGACATCGTGATCGATCACCATCCGGTGCGCGCCAACACCCCGACCGGGCCGTTCTACGACGTGCGCCCGAAGTACGGGGCGACCGCCACCATCCTCGCCGAGTACCTGCTGGCGGCCGGTATCAAGCCCACCCACGCGCTCGCCACCGGGCTGATCTACGCCATCCGCTCCGAGACGCTCGACTTCGCCCGCGAGCACGCCGGCCCCGACAAGACGATCCACGACCTGTTCTTCCCGCAGGCCGACCATCGCCGCCTCGCCCGCATCCAGAGCCCGCGGCTGCCGGCGAGCTACTTCGGCAACCTCCACGACGCGCTCGAGAACCTCGAGACGGTCGACTCGCTGATCCTCAGCCACCTGGGGCCGGTCGATCAGCCGGACATCGTCCCCGAGATCGCCGACCTGCTGCTGCGCATGGAGGGGAAGACCTGGTCGCTCGCCACCGGCTTCTTCGGCGGCCGTCTCTATCTTTCGATCCGCACCACCAACCCGCGCGCCGACGCCGGCGGCCTGATGCGGCGCCTCATCGGCCGGCTCGGCAAAGGGGGAGGCCACGGCATGATCGCCGGCGGCTGGGTCGACGCCAGCAAGGTGACCGATCCCGCGGCGCGCCGCGAGCTGCAGAAGGGATTGGGAGTGCGCCTGGCGAAGGAGCTGAAGAAGAATCCGGAAAAGATCGCGAAGATGGAGCTCGGGCGGAAAGACCCCGGCTGAGAGGCGTGCGGCGCGCAGGCTCGCGGACCCTGCGCGCCAGCTCTCGAATCTTCGAATCTATTTCTGTTGGACGGCGACCGGCCGCACGGCTTCGAGGGTACGGCAGGCGCGGCGGAAATGGGGCTCGGCGACGTAGATCATCGCCACCGGGCCGCCGGGTTCAGCGTCGAGACCGATCGGCGGCTCGCTCTGGATGAACCAGGGGATTCCCGCCTCTTCGAGACCGACCGCCAGCGCCTGGAACGCGTCGGCGTCCGCCATCTCCGCCAGCGGAATGAACTCCACCGGCCGGCTGGCCTCCCCCTCCCCACCCAGGCACTGCGAAGACCCCTCCTCATGCTCCAAACCACAATCAGGACAGTGCATGAAATCCTCCTCTCCGCTCCCGGCGCCCAAGCGCCGGGGCTTCCCCCACATTGGCCTGCTTCAGATAAGAAGTGCCTTGAAGGGTGCACGGGAGAGACAAGTTTGTGAAACCCTGCACAAGATAGCCGGAAGGGCATAGAAGCGGGAGGCTCACTCCCATTCGATCGTCGCCGGCGGCTTGCTGGTCACATCGTAAACTACACGATTGACCCCCTGCACCTCGTTGACGATACGGTTCGCCACCCGGCCGAGAAGGTCGTACGGCAGCGGGCTCCAGTCGGCGGTCATGAAGTCGTGGGTGTCGACCGAGCGCAGCGCGATCACGCTCTCGTACGTGCGGAAATCCCCCATCACCCCCACGCTCTTGACCGGCAGCAGGACGGCGAAAGCCTGGTTCACCTTCTCGTACCAGCCGCTCTCGCGCAGCTCGGCGAGGAAGATGGCGTCGGCCTCCTGGAGGAGCGCCACCCGCTCGGCGGTGACCTCGCCGAGGATGCGCACCGCGAGCCCCGGCCCCGGGAACGGGTGGCGGGTGAGGATCGCCTCGGGGAGCCCGAGCTCGCGGCCGAGCTGGCGCACCTCGTCCTTGAACAGGTTGCGCAGCGGCTCGATCAGCGCGAAGCCGAGCTCGGCCGGCAGGCCGCCGACGTTGTGATGGGTCTTGATCACCGCCGACGGCCCCTTGACCGACACCGATTCGATGACGTCGGGATAGAGCGTTCCCTGGGCGAGGAACTCGACACCGGTCAGCTTCTTCGCCTCGTCCTTGAAGACGTCGATGAAGACGCGGCCGATCACCTTGCGCTTCTGCTCCGGCTCCTCGACGCCGGCGAGCTCGGCGAGGAAGCGCGCGCGGGCGTCGATCGCCAGCACCGGGATCTTCAGCCCGTCGCGCAGGCTGTGCATCACCTGCATCGCCTCGTCCTTGCGCAGCACGCCGTTGTCGACGAAGATCGCCGTCGAGCGCTCCCCCACCGCGCGCTCGAGGAGCGCCGCGACCACCGAGGAGTCGACGCCTCCCGACAGCGCGCAGATCACCTTCCCCTCCCCCACCCGCGCGCGGATGGTGGCCACCGCCTCGTCGAGGTAGGAGGCCATCCGCCAGTCCCCCCGGGCGCCGCAGATGCCGAACAGGAAGTTGCGCAGGATTTCGATCCCCGAGACGGTGTGCGACACCTCGGGGTGGAACTGGATGGCGTAGAGACCGCGCGCCGCGTCCTCGAAGGCGACGACGGGGACGCTCGCCGTCCCGGCCGTCACCTTGAACCCCGGCGGCAGGCTCCCCACCCGGTCGCCGTGGCTCATCCACACCGTCTCGCAGGGGGCGAGGCCGGCGAACAGCTTGCCGGGCTCGGCGATCGTCACCTCGGCGCGCCCGTACTCGCGGTGGGACGACCCCTCGACCTTCCCCCCCAGCTCGTGCGCCATCACCTGCATGCCGTAGCAGACCCCGAGTACCGGCACCCCCAGCGCGAAGAGCTCGGGGGTCGCGCTCGGCGCCCCCTCCTCGTAGACGCTCTGCGGGCCGCCCGAGAGGATCACCCCGAGCGGCCGGCGGCGGCGGATCTCGGCGACGGGCAGATCGAACGGATGGACCTCACAGTAGACCCGGTTCTCGCGCACCCGGCGGGCGATCAGCTGGGTGAACTGGCTGCCGAAGTCGAGGATGAGGACGGTCTGGTGCTGCGCTTCAGCTTCGCTCGACATGTCTCGGATTTTCTCCCGCGCCCTACAATTCGGTTTCGGACTTCAGCTCCCGCGTCATCAGCTCCTCGAGCGCCCGGCGCGGGTCCTTGCCGTGATGGAGGACGGCCACCATCTGCTGGGTGATCGGCATCTCGACGCCGCGCTCGGCCGCCAGGCTCGCCACCGCGACCGAGTTGCGGATCCCTTCCGCCACCATGTGGGTCTCGCCGAGGATCTCGGCGGGGCTCCGGCCGGCGGCGAGGTCGAGGCCGATCTTGCGGTTGCGCGACAAACCCCCGGTGCAGGTGAGCACCAGGTCGCCGAGCCCCGCGAGCCCCGCGAAGGTGCGCGACTGCCCGCCGTAGGCGATCCCCAGGCGGGTGATCTCGTGGAGGCCGCGGGTGATCAGCGCCGCCAGGGTGTTGGCGCCGAGCCCCAGCCCCGAGAGGGTGCCGGCGGCGATCGCGATCACGTTCTTGGTGGTCGCCCCGAGCTCGACGCCGACCACGTCGTCCGACGAATAGAGGCGCAGCGACGGCGTCGCCAGGCACTCGCGGACGTCGGTCGCGAAGGCGTCCTCCGCGGAGGCGATGACGGCGGCGCTCGGCACGTTGCGCGCCAGCTCGGCGGCGAAGGTGGGGCCCGAGAGCACGGCGTAGCGGATGGCGCGCCCGGCCGCCTCCCCCTCCTCCGCCGCCACCTGGCTCATCCGCGCCAGCGTCTCCGGCTCGATCCCCTTGGTGGCCGAGATCAGCTGCAAGGGGGCACCGTCGTTCTCCGCGACGCGCAGGAATTGGCGCAGCACCTCGCGGAAGCCGTGCGACGGGGCGGCGACGACCAGGAACTCGCTGTCGGCGAGCGCCGCCACGTCGGAGGTCGGCAGCACCCCCGGCGGCAGCGCGACGCCGGGGAGATACCCCTCGTTCGCCCTCTCCGCCGCCATCTTCGCCACCAGCTCCGGGCTGCGCGCCCATAACCGCACCCGGTGGCCGCCGGGGCCGGCGAAGAGGACGGCGAGCGCGGTGCCGAAGGAGCCGGCGCCGAGCACCCCGATCCGCCGCTCGCAGCTCACGGCTCGACCTCCTCGGTGGCGGCGACCGCGGCGGCGGCCTCCGCGATGTCCGCGATGCCCGCGATGTCCGGCAGCCCGGCCGGACTCCCCCGCCGTTCGCCCAGGCGCGGCTCGGTCCCCCGCCAGAGGCGCTCGAGGTTCCGCCGGTGCTTGAGCACGATCAGCGCCGCGATCGCCGACGAGGAGAGGACCAGCCAGGGGCCGCCGTACTCCGACCAGCCGAGCCGCGCGCCGAGCCCGGCGAGGAGGGGGAAGAGGACGGCGGTGACCACCGACCCCAGCGACACGAAGCGCTTCCAGGTGACCACCGCGAAGAAGACGACGAGGCCGAGCGCCATCGCCGCCGGCGCCAGCGTCCCCAGGGCCCCCGCCGAGGTGGCGACCCCCTTGCCGCCGCGGAAGTTGAAGAAGGCGGGGAAGACGTGCCCGAGGACGACCGCGAACGCGGCCCCGCCCACCACCGCCGCCGGCGCGCCGAGAGCGCGCGGCACGGCGACCGCCGTCACCCCCTTGATCAGGTCGAGCAGGAGGACCGCCACCCCCGCCTTCTTGCCGGCCGCCCGCATCGCGTTGGTGGCGCCGGCGTTGCCGCTCCCCACCGTGCGCACGTCGAGGCCGTGCAGCAGCCGCACCAGCACGACGCTGAACGAGACCGAGCCCAGCAGGTAGGCGCCGGCGACCAGCGCGAGGCCGAGCCCCGGGCTCACGGCGCCCCCTCTTCCAGCGCCGGAGTCTCGCGCACCACGTCCGTCTCGCCGTCGTCTACCGGGTCGTGCATCGGGAAGACCGCGACCTCGCGGTAGCGCGCCCCCTTCGGCGACAGCTTGCTCTCGAAGAGGACGCCGCAGTCGGCCACGAACGGCGGCCCGACCGGCCCGGTCAGCGCGGTCTTCAGCTTGTCGATCGCCTCACGCCGCCACGGCTCCTGGCAGCGGGCGAGGGTGACGTGCGGCGTGAAGGCGCGCTCCTCGGGGACGAAGCCGACGGCGGCCACCGCCGCTTGCGTGATCTCCGCCTGCAGGGCGGCGAGCTCCTCCGGCGCCTCGACCCCGATCCAGGCGGCGCGCGCCGGCCGCCCCGGCGGGAAGGTGCCGCCGTCGCCGAGCCGGAGGTCGAGCGGCGGGCAGCGGGCGAACGCCGCGCCGAGCCCGGCGGCGAGCGGCGGCACCTGCTCGGCGGCTACCTCACCCAGGAACAACAAGGTCAGATGCAGGGCGTCGAAGTCGACCCAGCGGGCGCGCGGCAGGCGGTCGCGCACCCGGTCGACCCGGCGGCGCACCTCGCGCCGCGCCGGCTCGGGGACGGGGAGCGCCACGAACAGCCTCACCGGCTCCCTCCTTCAGGCCGCGCATCCGCCAGCAGGCGCCGGCGCAGCATCTCGAGGGCGATCTGGGCCGAGAAGCGGCGCACCCGCTCGCGGTCGCCGGGGAGGCGGAGGGCGCGGTGGTTCACCCCATCCCCTCCGTCCGCGTCCGTCGGTCCAGCCACCGCCACGTGGACGGTCCCCACCGGCTTCTCCGCCGTGCCGCCGCCGGGGCCGGCGATGCCGGTGATCCCTACGCCGTAATCGCTGCCGAGCGCCCGGCGCACCCCGGAGGCCATGGCGCGCGCCACCGGCTCGGAGACGGCGCCGTGCGCGGCGATCAGCTCCGCCGGCACGCCGACCATCCGCGTCTTCAGCTCGTTGCTGTAGGTCACCGCCCCCCCCAGGAAGTAGTCGCTGCTGCCGGCCACCGCCGTGATCCGCTGCGAGAGGAGGCCGCCGGTGCACGACTCGGCGGCGGTGAGGGTCGCCCCGGCGGCGCGTAGCAGTGCGCCGACCACGCTCTCCAGGGTGTCCTCCTCGCGGGTGGTGTAGACGGCGTCGCCGGCCAGCTCGGCGAGGCGCGCCACCATCGCCGCCAGGCGCGCCCGGCGCTCGGGCTCGGGGCCGGCGGCGGTCGCCTGCAGGCGGATCTCGCCGACGCTCGCCAGGATGGTGATCGCCTCGCGGCCGAACTCCCCGTAGGCGGGGGCGATCCGCTCCTCGACCACCGACTCGGGGAGGCCGGCGATCTTGAGCACCGCCGTCTCGCGGGCGACCCCGCCGGCGCGGCGCGCCAGCCACGGTTCCAGCGCCGAGGCCATCATCCCCTCGAGCTCGGTGGGGACGCCGGGGAAGAGGAAGAGGGTGCAGGAACCCTCCTCGACGCGCAGCCCCGGCGCCGACCCCCGCTCGTTGGCGAGCAGCTCCGCCCCTTCGACCACCCAGGCCTGCCGGCGGTTGACCTCGGGCATCTGCCAGCCGAGCGAGCGGAAACGCTCTTCGAGCGTCGCCAGCGCCGCGGTGTCCAGGCGGAGGGGGCGGCCGAGGGCGGCGGCGACCGCCTCGCGGGTGACGTCGTCCGCCGTGGGTCCGAGCCCGCCGGTGATCAGGATCAGGTCGACCCGGGGGAGCAGGGCGCGCACCTCGGCCGCGACCTCGGCCTCCGAGTCGCCGATCACCGCCTTGCGCAGCAGCTCGACGCCGTAGCGGTCGAGCAGCCCGGTCAGGCGCAGCGAGTTGGTGTCGAGACGGACGGTGCCGAGCAGCTCGGAGCCGACGGCGAGGATGGCGGCCTTCATGCCGCCGAATGATATAGCAGCGGCGGCGCCTCGCCCCGGTCGCCGACCGTGAAGCAGCGCGCGAACGCCGCCGCGAGGCCGGCGTCCTCCCGCCGGAGGTAGACGCGAGCCAGCTCCTCCCCCGCCACGACCGGCTGGCCGAGGCGGGCCAGGGTCTCGAGCGAGACCCCGAAGTCGATGGCGTCCTCCGGGCGCGCCCGTCCGCCCCCCGCCTCGACCAGCAGGTGGCCGAGCCCGCGCACGTCGACCGCCGCGAGCACCCCGGACCGCGCCGCCCGCAGCGGCACGACGACCGGGGCCAGGGCGCGCTCCGGCGCGCGCAGCCAGGCGGCCGCCGCCCCCTGCGCCGCGGCCCAGCGCTCGAACGCCTCGCGGGCGCGGCCGGAGGCGAGGGCGCGCTCGAGCTCCGGCCGCCCGAGCGGCTCCCCCGCCAGCCGCGACACCGTCTCGGCGAGGGCGAAGGTGACCTCCATCAGATCGTCCGCCGCGAGCGCCGCCGGCTCTCCGGCGAGGATGTCGAGGGTCTCCCCCACCTCTGCCGTGTGGCCGGCCCAGCGGCCGAGCGGCTGGCTCATGTCGGTGACCAGGGAATCGGCGGCGACGCCGAGGGCGTTCGCCGCTCGGGCGAGAGCCCGCGCCAGCTCGCGGGCCCGCTCGAGCTCGGGGAGGAAGGCGCCGTTCCCCGTCTTGACGTCGAAGACCACGGCGGCCGGGCCGGCCGCCAGCTTCTTCGACAGGATGCTGGCGACGATCAGCGGGATCGAGTCGACGGTCGCCGTGGCGTCGCGCAGGGCGTAGAGGCGGCGGTCGGCGGGGGCGATCCCGGCGGTGGCGCCGCCGATCGCCATCCCGCAGCGGCCGAGCAGGTCGAGGGCGCGCGCGCGGTCGAGCCGGAGGTCCATCCCGGGGATGCTCTCGAGCTTGTCGATCGTCCCCCCGGTATGGCCGAGGGCGCGGCCGGCGAGCATGAAGACGGGGAGGCCGCAGCTGGCGAGGAGGGGGGCGATCAGCAGCGACACCTTGTCGCCCACCCCTCCCGTCGAGTGCTTGTCGCAGAGACGGGGGACGGCGCTCGCGAGCTCCCAGCGCTCCCCCGAGTCGCGCATGGCGAGGGTGAGCGCGCGGGTCTCCTCGCCGTCCAGGCCGCGGATCGCGGCGGCCATCAGGAAGGCGGCGAGCTGCCCTTCGCTCCAGGACCCGTCGCCGGCGGCGCCCGCCGCCACCTCGCGGATCTCGTCAGGGGTCAGCCGCATCCCGGCGCGCTTGCGCTCCAGGATGCGGTACGGAAGGGACATCAGGAGAGAGAGGTGCCTGCCGGCCTGCCGGGATCAGCCGGGGAAGCCGGACATCCCCTGCGCGCCGAGCGGCGGGGCGGCCGGCGCGCGGGTGGGATCGAGGGCGGAGACCTTCTGCTGGGCGTCCGAACGGAAGGGGGACTGCGGGAACTCGTCGAGGATCCGCTGGTAGGACTGGATCGCCTCCTGCGGCCGGTGGAGCTGCTCGAGGGTGGCGGCCAGCTCGTGCAGGATGACGTCCTGCGGCAGCGGCGCGTCCCCCTTCTCGAGCATCGCGCGCAGCTCTTTGACCACGTCCTCGGCCTTCCCCTGCTTGCGGTCGAGGGCGAGGACGTTCAGCCGCGACTCGGCGGCCAGCATGCTCCCCTTGTGGCCGTCGACGAAGTCGTTCCAGAGCTTGCGCGCCTCGTCGAGCTTGCCGGCGTCGGCGGCGAGCTGGGCGAGATAGAGCCCGGCGACGTCGGCGGCGTCGGTCGAGCCGTACTGGCTGCGCACCTTCTCGAGCGCCGTCTTCGCCGCCGCGCGGCGCGCCTCGTCGGTCGGGAAGCTCGGCGCCTCGGCGTCCGTCGGCTTGGCCCCGGTCGCCACCACCGGCGCCTGGTAGACCTTGGTCGCCTTCGACAGCGCCTGGCTCGCCTGCTCCTGGCGATGGTTGCGGTAGCTGTAGAAGGCGAAGCCGAGGGCCAGGATCACGATCACGGCGACCGCGGCGTAGACGATGGACCGGACGTGGCTCCCGGCATACTCGACGCTCCGCCCGACGACGTCGGCGAACTCGTCGCGCTTGATCTCTTTACGGGTCAGACGCTGATTCATCAGACAAACTCCGGAAGGTTCTCATCCTGGGATTTGGGCGCCGGCAGAGCGCCCGCAGGAGACTCGACAGGGGCGCAGCGCCTCCCGACGTCATTCCACGAAGCGCGCATGATACCAGACCGCGGCGGCGCGCCCAACCCGGCACCTGAGCTGGCGACCTCCGGACAGAAAGGGCCGGCCCCTTTCGGCAGCCGGCCCGGCGAACCCCGATCTCTCCGGAGTCGATCAGCAGCAGGAGGTGCCGGCGGAGCAGTTGACGGTGCAGGCTCCTCCGGTCGCGCAGGCGTCGCTACAAAGGCCGGCGGTATTGAAGCAGCCTCCGTCGCTGCCTCCCCCTTCGGTGTTGCACCGGATCGCGACGGTGGCACAGGTCGGCGCCTGCGTCTGAGGCAGGGAGATGCCACCGTTGACGCCGCCGAGATCCAGGGAGCGCAGAGTTTCGCGGGTGAGGGTCAGCTTCTTCACTCTTTTCTTCATGACGGTTTCCTTTCAGATAGCCCTCGTACGGACCTGCCCAAATCAACGAGCCCTCCGGTATGGACGACGGAGGTCTGCGCTAAGATCCTCCATAGCCTCATGGCCATCGCCTCCCATTCCATTTCGGTCCAGGAGAGAAATCCCATGCCGTCCGACATCGAAATCGCGCAGCAGGCCAAGCTGGACCGCATCGGCACCGTCGCCGCCAAGCTGGGGATCCCCGAGGAGCAGCTCGAGCCGTACGGCCACACCAAGGCGAAGATCTCGCTCGACTACCTCGCCTCGCTCTCCGGCCGGCCGGACGGCAAGCTGATCCTGGTGACGGCGATGACCCCCACCCCGGCGGGCGAGGGGAAGACGACCACCACCGTGGGGCTCGGCGACGCCCTCAACCGGATCGGCAAGAAGGCGGCGATCTGCCTGCGCGAGCCCTCGCTCGGCCCGGTCTTCGGCATGAAGGGGGGCGCGGCCGGCGGCGGCTACGCCCAGGTGGTGCCGATGGAGGACATCAACCTCCATTTCACCGGCGACTTCAACGCCATCGGCCTCGCCAACAACCTCCTCGCCGCGATGCTCGACAACCACATCCACCAGGGGGGGGAGCCCTCGATCGACGTCCGCCGCGTCACCTGGAAGCGGGTGATGGACATGAACGACCGGGCGCTGCGCGAGATCGTGGTGGCCTTGGGCGGGGTCGGCAACGGCTACCCGCGCCAGGACGGCTTCGACATCGTGGTCGCCTCCGAGGTGATGGCGATCCTCTGCCTCGCCACCTCGCTCACCGACCTCAAGGAGCGGCTGGGGAACATCGTGGTCGCCGCCACCCGCGACCGCAAGCCCGTGCGCGCCCGCGACCTCCTCGCCCACGGCGCGATGACCGTGCTGCTCAAGGACGCCATCAAGCCCAACCTGGTGCAGACGCTCGAGAACAACCCCGCCATCCTGCACGGCGGCCCGTTCGCCAACATCGCCCACGGCTGCAACTCGGTGACCGCCACCCGCGCCGGCCTCAAGCTCGCCGACTACGTGGTCACCGAGGCCGGCTTCGGCGCCGACCTCGGGGCCGAGAAGTTCGTCGACATCAAATGCCGCAAGGCGGGCCTGAAGCCCTCGGGGGCCGTCATCGTCGCCACCATCCGCGCCCTGAAGTACCACGGCGGCGTCGATCTGAAGGAGCTCACGAAGGAGAACGTGGAAGCGGTCGAGAAGGGGCTCGCCAACCTCGAGCGCCACGTCGAGAACGTCCGCGACCACTACGGCATCCCCTGCGTGGTGGCGGTCAACAGCTTCTCGTCGGACACCCCGGCCGAATTCGAGCGGGTCCGCGACCGGCTGGCCGCCCAGGGGGTGAAGGCCGTCCGCGCCTCGCACTGGGCGGACGGCGGCAAGGGGGCCGAGGAGCTCGCCCACGCCGTGGTCGAGCTCACCGACCGCGAGCCCGGCATCTCCTTCGTCTACGACGACGCCGACCCGCTGTGGGAGAAGATGGAGAAGATCGCGAAGAAGGTCTACCGCGCCGACGGCGTCACCGCCGACGCCAAGGTGCGCGAGCAGATCGCCCGCCTCCAGGCCGATTACGGCCACTACCCGGTCTGCGTCGCCAAGACCCAGTACTCCTTCTCGACCGACCCCTCCCGCCGCAACGCGCCGACCGGCTACACCATCAACGTCCGCGAGGTCCGCCTCTCCGCCGGCGCCGAGTTCGTGGTGATGATCTGCGGCGACGTGATGACCATGCCCGGCCTCCCCAAGGTCCCCTCGGCCACCAGGATCGACATCGACGAGCAGGGGAAGGTGGTGGGGCTGTTCTGAGCGAGTCCCCTCAATTCGGCGTGCAGGGCTGATCCGAAACCTTTTCGTAGATCACCTGCACGCTGACCGTCTCCGTCTCCTGATGACAGAACGGCGCCTCGGGCGGCCCCGCCGGATCGGCGCAGATCGTGTAGCCGGTGTCCGTGGTCAGGCAGGGGACGCAGACCTGCGTCGACTTGGTGTGCGCCGGCACGGCGAAGCGCACCTTGTAGCCGAGCGCCTCGATGTCGTGCAGGAAACCCGCGAGCCGCGGGCTCTGCACTTCCGCCGACAGCATCTCGGCGCCCGCGCGGGGCGCCGGCAGCAGGACGAGGCCGGCGAGCGAAACCAGCAGCGCGATGTTCTTCATGTCGTTTGATTATAATCCAAAAAATAATCCAAGCTGAGAGTCAGTTCCGTTGATTCGACGCCGGATCTTCGGGGCGCATCCCTAGACCAATATTCGAATCTTTGCCTTTCTCTTTCGAACGGCAAAAATTCGGCTGTTTTGAAAAAGGAGCGGCCCGCAGTGGGCCGCTCCTGCAAGATCTACCGGATTGTCTCGAGCTCGCGGGATCAGCGCTTGGCGAGCTCCGGCTGGGCGCCGGCGGGCTTCGCCGGCTTGTCGGCCGCTTCGGGCACCAGGTTCTGCCGCTTCGCCTCGTCCTTGGCGGTGTTGGAGGCTTCCTTGGCGACGGTCTTCACCTTGTCGGCCATCCCTTCGGGAGTCAGCCCCTGGGCTTGCGCCTCCTCCTTGACCTTGTCGACGACCGCCCCGGCGACGTGCTTCCCCTTGTCGAGCGCCTGCTGCCCGGCTTCCTTGACCTCGTCGAGCAGGTGGTCGCGGGTCTCCCCCATCAGCTCGTCCTCGCGGTCGGTCGACGGCAGCAGGAAGCCCGCGAGGACGCCGATCGCGAGCGTCGCGGCGCCGACCAGCAGCGGCTTCTCCTCCATCGTCTGCCAAAAGCCGAGCCGGGCCCGGCGCACCTGCCGCTTCGCCTGCGAGCCGAGATCGGACGCCTTGTCCGCCACCTGGTGGCCGAGGGTCGAAGCCTTGTCGGCCACCTGATGGCCGAGGTCGGAGGCCTGCTCCTTGGTCCAGTCGGCGGCTTCGCCGAGGCTCTCGGTGGCGCTGCCGAGGGCGTCCTTGGCGCCGTCGGCCACGTCGTGCCACTTGTCCTTCACGGCCGACAGCACCCCGGAGGCCTCATCGGTTTCCATCCCGGCGTACCCCTGCCGGTACGAGCCGCCGCTGAAGCCGCGATACTTGCCGTCGTAGGCGTCGGAGCCGTCCGACTTGCGGGAGGTCTCGACCACCAGCCAGCCGAGGCCGAGCCCGACCACGGCCGCCGGCATCGGATGCTCGCGGGCGATCTGCCAGACCTTGCTGGCACCGGTGCTCGAGCCCCCCTTGAAGAGGTTCCAGATCTCGAGTCCGATCTCCTTCGGGGTCATCTTGGCGTCGAGCGCCGCGAAGGTCTCGTCCATGTCCGAGCGGGTGCGATCGATCTGCGAACGGATCTCTTCGGAGCTCCGCCCGCGGCTCCCTCCCAGATCCGGATTGTCCGTCACGAAATCTTCTGTCGTAGCCATTCTTTGTTCTCCTGCAAGCTTTGGGTGGTTCTCTGGGGAGTGAGACTCTCTTGCTTGAGAGTGGCGAGGGCTTTCATGACCAGCGAATAGCCGACCGCGGCCAGCACGCCGCCGACGACGAGCGGCGCGACCCAGACGGCGATCGCCGGCGACATGACGTGGTCGAGGATCGAAGTCAGGGCGTTGACGACGGCCAGCAGGAGGGCGATGGCGCCGAGCAGCGCGACCGCGCCGCCCACGGCCACCTCGCCGAGGCGGCCGCCGACCCGCGAAGCCTTCTCCGCCATCTCCGTCTTGGCGAGGTTGACCTCCGCCTTGAGCAGGGTGCTCGATTCCTGCGTCAACTCCTTGAGGAGCTGGCCGATCGACCGCTCGTCTCTGCGCTCGTTGGCGACCGCCATGGCCTACGCTCCGGCCGGCGAATTGACGGACGGCGCGTAAGGCTTGGAGCCCCCCTGCGTCCGCGCCGCCTGATTCTGGGACGGGCGCTGCGGCGAAGCGTAGGACGAGACGCCCTGGGCACCGGTACCGGTGCGCACGGGCTGGTACGCCGCCTGGGCGCCGGCGGAATAGCTCGAGCCCTTCGAGCCGTCCGCGGTGTCCGGAGCGGACGCCTTGAGGAAGCGCGCCAGCATCAGACCCGCGAGGATCGTGCCGCCCAGGAAGACCTCGGGACGGCGCCGCGCGAAGCTCTCGGTGTCACGCACCAGGGTATTGAGATCGCTCTGGCGAAGATATCTGGAAAGACGCTCGACCTGGCCCGCGGCGCGCCCCGCGTACTGCCCGACGTCTCCTGCCGCCTGATCCTGGTTGAGCTTCTGGCCGGCCTCGCGCAGCGCCGAGGCCAGGGCGCCGAGGCGGTCCGCCGCCTGTTCCTTCTGCTGTCCGATGAGCCCCTGGACGTGGTCGCGCGCCTGCTTCGCCACATCCTTCGCCCCGTCCTTGGCGTCGCTCGCCAGGCTCTTGACCTGCTCCTTGGCCCCCTGCGCGAGCTCCTTGGCCTGATCCTTCCCAGCTTCCAACGTCTGATTCGTCATTCCACGCTCTCCTTCCGATGTCGTCGCCCTGTTGTAAAACTCCGAGGAGGGCGCCGAGCCGAGCCCGGCGACCGAAAGGGACTACAGCAAGAGAGATGCCAAAAGGGGCGCTGCCGTCGCGCCCCGCCGTGAGGTCACGGCCGGTCTCATCGCCGCTCGAAGAAGACTTGCAGGGCGGCCGGCGCCTGATGGCAGAACGGCGCCTGGGGCGACGCCGTCGGGGAGGCGCAGATCGTGTAACCGGTCGGCGTCGTCATGCACGGATTGCAGATCATAGCCGTCGAGGCAGGAAGCGGCACGATGCGCCGGACCGTGAAGCCCTGGGCGTCGAGATAGCCGAGGAAGCCGGCGAGCTCCGGGCTCTGCACCGTCGTGGCCAGCATCTCGGCGTCCGCGCGCGGTGCGCTCGCCAGCAGGCCGGAAAGAAAGGAGAAGGAGAGGATCAAAGCACTGGTTTTCATGAGACACCGCCCGACATCAAAAATTATATTGAATGAATCCCTCGCCGCGCATTGCTCGAGCGCGGTGAAACCAGCTTAACAAAGCAGGACACCTTCCGATACCTCGAAAACCTTGCTTTTCAGGTCATTGCTCGCCGCGACCCGCTGTAGGAAATCGGCGACAATCCCGGCCCGCCGGGGGCCTCATCGCCCGTCTGCCGGCGGCCCCACCCCGGCAAACGTCACCGGCCTTCGCAGCGAACCGCAGGATCGAGTCGCCTTGAGACCGTCGACGATCACCCTGCGGCGGAGGCGGTAGAGACGCCCCAGGTCATAACGAGAACCTTCCGAGGCCACGGACGCGGGGCGTCTCCGGCGGAGGGCAGGCCGCCTCGCACCCGCAAGGCACTACGAGGGCACACCGACGCGCTGTTTTCCGACGCCGGGCCTGGGACAACCAAAAACAAAACGCGTCCGTGTGCCCGCGAATGGCCTACCCTGACGGGGTCGCCTGGGCCCAGCGGAGACGCCCCGCGTCCGTGGCCTCGGAAGGTTCTCGTTAGGACCCGGGGCGTCTCTACCGCCTCCGCCGTGGGGTTTGCAGATCCCCATGGGAAGCGCACTCAATAAGGTCACCGACCTCGAGCGCACTACGCTAGGAGGCGAGCGTCTGCGTGGCGCTCGGCACGACATCCGTCAGCCCAATCTCGAGACCGCCTACGCCTTGCAACATGTGGCGAAAGCGAGCCACGAACCCATAGGCGGCCTCACTGGCGACCTCGATCCAGTAGTCGCGCGGTTCGATCGGCAACTCCAGAAGCACTCGCGGATTGAAGTCATCAGGGTTGAGGGCCATGTAATGCGTAACGGCCAAACTCCGGAAGACCTCGGTGTCGACCGCCTGGATCCTCAGCTGGCCGGCATGATCCGAGAACATTTTCTGGAGAGCTTCCCGGACCGAGTCGTTGTCGTCGGAAGACGGCATGATAAAGGTATATTTCACTTTTCTCTCTATATTCTTCCGCACCACATCCTTCACGCAGGTGAGCTGCAGATCCTGGTAGGGGGATGGCGTAACCACCCAGATCGCTTCACAGTTCGCGTCCAGTTCCAGGGCGGCGAGGTCGCCCGGGGAATACAACCACTCGTAACCGGTCTGCGTGCCGCCTTCGAGGTTGATCGGGATATTGTCCAGGCCTTGCTGAATCTGGGGCCACCATTGATCGAACTGATGCCTCAGGTGGTCCTGCTCCAGTTGATCCTCCGGCTTCAGTCGAGCGTTGATGCTGAGCAGAAGGCTGAACACATCCTCCTTCTCGAAGGTGGTGGACTGAAACTGCGCCAAGGGCCCATGCAGCTGGGAACGGTCAACCTTGAATAAAAACGGCATCACGGAGGAACGTTCAATGGACTTGGACAGGGCTCCCGATTCAAAATATAGCCAGGGCGCCTTTATGTTGTAAGGCGTTACGCAGATGATTCCAAACTCTATCTCATTGAGCTCCTGCGCCAGAACGTTGCTCCAGCGCTCGCCTTTCGCGATATCCCGGTCCGAGACGAAAGGCTTGATCGCTTGGATCACATAAGGTAGCCAGTCACCCAGCACGTGTGCGACGCGATGACTTGTCTCCCCTGACCAGCTGATAAAAATTTTCATACAGCCTCCGGATTACGACTTGTCATAATTGACATTCCGACAGGATAACGCGCCGCTTGATTTTCGTCAACGCTATGATAACGGACGCATAGGCAACTTCGTGGATGGCTTGGCCGGCCGCCCGCGCTTCCAACTTCACTTTCGAGCCGAATACCAGTCCAGCACCCGCAGGGCGCGGAGGGTGATCCACCGGCTCGGCCGCCCCTCGCCCTCGTCGGTCTCGATCAGCGTCCTGCCGGGGTAACGGGTCTCGAGCGGCCAGCGGCCGTCGTCGCCGCGCTTCGAGGCGACGAGGTCGATCGCCTCGGCGACCCGCTCGTCGGGCGCGACGCCGGCGCGGCGCAGGTAGTCGAGCCCCCGCAGCACGTCGTAATGCCACCAGGTCGGGAAGGCGAAGCGCGTCCACGCGGGATCGATCACCTCGCCGGTCGAGCGGCGGCGGAAGAGGCGGCGCTCGAGGAGGTACTCCTCGCCACGGCGGCGGGCCGCCCCCACCGCGGGGTCCGCCGGGCTCCCGCCGCCCGCCCGTTCGTGCTCGAGCAGCGCCTCGAGCACGCAGATCGTGGTGTTGAACGACGACCGCGTCGAGCGGTCCGGGGCGTCGCAGTTCCAGCCGCCGTCCGCCAGCTGCTCGCCGAGCAGCCGGTCGACGATCCCCTGGACGTCCTGGCCGAAGTAGGCGCCGGGCGCCGCCACCTGCCCGTTGATGCAGGGCTCCACCTCCCCGGCGAAGAACGGGTTGTCGTCCACCTCCGGCGGAGCGCACCCCTTCCACGTCACGCGGTCGCGGACGAGCCCCACCGCGCGCCGCGCCTCGCCGCTCCCGGGATCGAGCCCCATCCCCCAGAGGAGCGACAGGGCGTGCATCGTGGAGTCCCACCCGCGGTTCCACGCCTTGCCCCCCCAGCGCCCGTCGGGAGCCTGGAGGGCGAGCAGCCGCGCGCCCATCCCCTCGGTCGCGACCCTCGCCCGCTCGGCCGCGACCTCGTCCGCCGGCGCATCGGTCAGGTCGCGCATCGCCTGCCAGCGGATCGCGGGGTCGGAATCGAGCAGCCAGCGGAGGACGGGGCTCTCGGGGTTCGGGGCCTTCCTTGCGCGTGGATCGGTCACCATCTGCTGGTCCTCATCCTCGGGTTCCAGGACGCCGTCGATCTCCCACCGGATTGATCACGGCGGGTGAAAATTTTACGAAGTTTACAGGGAATTGATAGACGCGAATCCACGAAATCGATCATCCTTCTTCAGGTCCAAATTTCTCTGCCCTCGGGAGGCCGAACGATGATTCCTCGCCGCTCTTCTCTGCTCCTGGCGCTCTCCTTCTGCGCCCTGCTCTCCGGCTGCACCTCCTACTATCTGGTCCGCCCCGGCACCCTCGAGCCGGGGCGGGCGACCATCTCCCCCGAGCAGCGGGCCGCGGTCTGGCGGCGCGCCGTCGGCGTGCTGCTCGACCAGGGGTACGTCCCGCAGGTCCTCAACCAGGACGCCGGCTTCATCAACGCCAAACGCCGCGAGGATATCGCCAATGACGCCTTCTCCGGCACGATCGCGCTGGTCTACATCTCGCCCGAGGGGAGCGTCCGCGTCGAGGTCAGCGGCGCCGGCCTCTTCCACTCGGAAAACCAGTTCCTCGCCGCCGTCGGCCAGCGCCAGCAGATGCTGTTGAACCTGATCCTCGGACGGGGCGGAGAGGACGCCCTCCCCGGCGCGTGAGGCCAGGGCCGGCCTGCCCGGCTACGGCGTGCCGAGCCCGCTCAGGAACTCGAGGACGTCGCGGGCGAGCAGGTCGGGCGCCTCCATGGCGGCGAAGTGCCCGCCGCGCGGCATCTCCGTCCAGCGGACGACGTCGTAGCCGCGCTCGATCCAGGCGCGGGGCGGGAACGGCATCTCGAACGGAAAGCGCGCCACGGCGCAGGGGACCGCCACCCGCCGGCCCCGCGCCAGCGCGAGCGGCGTCGCCACGGACTCGAGGTAGAGGTGCATCGAGGAGGCGATCGTCCCCGTCACCCAGTAGAGGGTGACGTTGGTCAGCAGCGCGTCGAGCGCGAGATGGCTCTCCGGATCGGCCCATTCGCGGAACTTCTCGACGATCCACGCCGCGAGCCCCGCCGGCGAATCGCCGAGCCCGTAGCCGAGGGTCAGCGGCCAGGTGCGCTGGATGTGCCCGTAGGCGCCCGCGCTCTCCCCCCACTCCGCTTTCTGGCGGAGGAACGCCTCCTCCTCCGGCGTCTTCGCCCCCTCCACGAACGGCGCGTACGACCCCGGGATGTAGTTCAGGTGGATCCCCGCGACCCGCGCCGGATCCTGCAAGGCCATCCAAGTGGCGATCCCCGCCCCCCAGTCTCCCCCCTGGACCGCGAAGCGCTCGTAGCCGAGCGCGGCCATCAGCGCCGCCATGCGTTCCGCGATCCGCGCGTTGGACATCCCCGGCTCCCCCGCCGGCTCCGAGAAGCCGTACCCCGGCAGCGACGGCACCACCACGTGGCACGACGCCGCGAGCCGCGGCAGCGCCTCCAGGAACTCCACGAACGACCCCGGCCAGCCATGGAGCAGCAGCAGCGCCGGCGCCTCGGGCTTCGCGCAGCGCGCGTGGAGGAAGTGCATCCGCGCCCCGTCGATCGTCGTCTGGAAATGCTCCCACCGGTTGAGCTTCCTCTCCTGCTGCCGCCAGTCGAAGCCGTGCAGCCAGTGCTCCACCAGCGGGCGCATCTCGCTCATCGGAAGGCCGCCGCTCTCGACGACCCCACGCGGCCAGCGGGTGGCGCGCAGACGGGCGGCGAGGTCGTCGAGCAACCCCTGCGGGACGGAGAGGGTGAACGGCTCGATCCGGGGATGGGTCATCGCGGGCTCGGAAGCACCGGCGCTCCAATCGTAGGCATGCTCGGTCTCCTGAAGAGAACGCTCTCCTCACGATACTCTAAACCCACTATGAGCGCCGCCACCCCTCCCCGCCTCTTCCGCCTCCTCGTTCCCGTCGCCGACCCCGAGGAAGCCACCCGCTTCTACGCCCGCCTGCTCGGCCTCGCAGGCCGGCCGGTGGGCGGCGGCCGCGTCTACTTCGACTGCGGCCCCGTCATCCTCGCCCTCCTCGGCGGGCAGAAGGCCCACCTCCCCGACCACCTCTACTTCGCAGTCCCCGACCTCGAAGCGGTCCACGCGAGAGCCCGGGAGCTCGGCTGCCTCTCCCCCGCCCAGGTCCACGGCGAGAGCGCCGGAGAGATCCTCGTCCGCCCCTGGGGAGAACGCTCCTTCTACGTCGTCGATCCCGACGGGAACGGGCTCTGCTTCGTGGAGGAGGGGACCCTCTTCACAGGCAGATAAGCCGTCGACCTCACTGACAAGGCGGTGCCGGTGAGGTAAAGGTTCGCCCTGACGAGTAGTAGCCGCCGGAGCCATAGCCTGGAGACTGGGCAAAGAACCATGAGAAGTAGGCTGTCTCCTGTGGATGGTAGGCAACGCCGTTGGGCATCCTAATCTCGAAAAGTGGCGCGCCGGTCAGTGGGTCCCCTACCTCCAGCTTTCCGTAACAGTCGGTAACCTGCCCGGTGTGGCCCCAGAGCGGCGTGAAGTTGTTCACATAGGGATCGTCGTACCACTCGGCAATCTCATGAGAGAGCACGGCAACATCGCGGGAGGCCGAGTCGTTTTGGCTAGTGTCGTATTCGGCGACCCCGTACGTCTGGACACCTTTTGAGGTCGAAAGGCTGCTGTGGTAGCCAAGATAGTAGTTGTCGCCGTCGACGACCACAATGTTCGTGAACAGGAAGAGAGGGAACGAAGCGGGCGTAATGCCGAGCCGGGCGAACTGCGGGAAGATTTGGGTATGGAGGAAAACCTCCAATGAATGTAGGTCGACCATACCGAAACGGCCACAGCGGGCACTCACCGTTTGATAGCCCGAGGGTAGCGAAACCGGAAGAGTCGGGAGCACGGACGGGGAAACCCTGACACTGTATCCAGGGTTGACCCTTCCTCCACCCGTGAATGGCCAAAACTCGAGGCGACGAACGAATTCGTAGAATTGGCGATCGCCGTCGCCGTAGTCATAATCTGAAAAGACAGGGGACTGCAGTGTCAGATCCAATGGAGCGCCGCCTCCCGTGCAGCTGGGCCCGGATTCGGTCGGATCGAAGTTGCTTCCGTCCGGGAACTCGAAGCGTACAGGAATTATTTTGACCGGCACCGCCACGTTCCGAGCCCGGGCGGCGAAGACATCCGACCCGACCATCGTAAACTTGTAGGTATGTTTCCGAGCCGTTATGAATCGGCTGAATGTCGGCAGGCTGATGGCACGCTTGGCCTGTTCGGTAAGGGATGTCGGCGTCTCCGGAATGCCGACAACTCGACCATGCCACCCCTCGGACGGGAGCTCGCCGACACGATCCGATAGAGCTGGCCAAGCTGCCTGCGCCCAGCCAGCTGGACTACCCTGTCCGTGAGCCGCAGGGCCAATCGCCCCGATCGATGCCAACACGAGTAGAAGTCCTCTCACACCTATTGTCACGAGATTGCCCCTCCTAAGTAGGCCGACATGAAGGTAGCCGGCTCGTTGATACAGCCTAGGGTTCCTCGGTCAGCGAAACTGCCGAGCCCTCCTTCGACGACGTTTTCCACCAAGACACGGTGCCCTGTTAAAGAGGTGGGTCTCATTGCTGCGCACTCAGAGTGTCCGGCAGCCTCTGTCGCGTCCCGAGCGCACCCTTGGCAGTCCAGTTGTCAGACTCCGCGATCGGGATAAGGAAACGCCGGACGCGCGGTGGTCCCCGGCTCGACATGCCGGCGCATGGCGGCGTCGCACACCGCGTAGCCCCAGTTGATGAGCCTTTCCTGCACGTCCGGCTCCAGCCGCTGCAGGCGCGTCTTGGTGGCCGCCAGGGCCAGCGTCTTGTCGACGGGGCACGGCAGCGCATCGGCCAGGCCGTAACCGGCGATGTCAGTGCGCACACCCCAGTAGGCGCCCTTCCGATCTCCGGCGTTGAACGACCCGATGACCTGGCGCGCCCGCAGGCTGCGCACCTGGTTGTCGATGATCTCGTTGATGCGGAGGGCGTGGCGGGCCCAGTCGCCCTTGGGCTCGGCCTCTTCGCTCATCTTGCCGCCGCCGTTGCTCACCAGGATCGTCTCGTACTTCTTCCAAGCGGTTTCAAGGCCGAGGTTGTCGTACACGCCGCCGTCGGTGAGCACCACGTCGGTCAGAAACGGCTCGCGATGCAGGTCCTCGCCCGGCAGCCCGCTCGCCGTCCAAGCCGATGCCTCGAGCTCGATGCGCATCGGCGACAGCACGGGCGGGAACGCCGACGAGGCGGCCACGGCGACGGCCAGCTCCACCGTCGGATTGAGGAGGGTGCCGAGACGATAGTCGGCGATGAACGGACGGGAGAAGCGAAACAGCGAGCCGGTCTGGACATTGGTGGCGTTGATGACGAACCGCGGCGGATCGGCCGGCAGGTCCTGCAAGGTGGCGTTGCCGAACAGATACTTGCGGTAGGCCTCCGTCACTTTGTCGGCGATCGAACCGGGCAGGAAGATACCGCTGAGGATCGCCCCTTCGTCGATGGTCTTCCCGGCAAGCTGGCGAATCGGCTCCGCCACCTCGGTGGTGAAGTGGGCCGGGATGCCGGCTGCGTCGAAGCCGAGGCGGGCCCACTTGAGCCCCAGAACGGCGGCGGTGATCGATCCGCCGGACACCGACGACACGCGATCGAGCTTCGCCAGATACCCGAGTTCGCCCAGGCGCCACAGCGCGCCGAGATGAAAGAGCATCGCCCGATATCCCCCGCCCGACAGGCACAAGGCGATCCCCGGCTTGGGATGATCGAGATCGTCCGTCGAGCCGGTCGCGACGACGGTGACGGGGGCGGCGAGCGTGTCGGGCATGGTGTTTCCTCCAGTCGAGGCTGATCCAGCGATCAGCCTCCGTAGGCTTGGTCGATCCGCTATCTCTTTTGGATGCCAGAGCTTAGAAACCAGACTACCGTGACGCCGAATCTTCGTCAACGCTATGGAGGCTGTCGCATAGGCAACTGCGTGGATGGGGTGGGCGGCTTGCGGCGATTCTGCCAGGCGGCGTTCGAGACCGGGCGGGGTCCCTCGGGCCGCTGAAGATCAGGCGGAGCCCCGGTGAAGAGGGGGCGGCAGTGCGCGGC
>CAVWOZ010000009.1:0-19394 GCA_963756595.1 uncultured Acidobacteriota bacterium | reverse complement strand
AGTCCACGAAGGGCGCCGACCCCACCGACGAGCAGATCGACAACGCCATGCGCGGCAACATCTGCCGCTGCGGCACCTATCCACGCATCCGGGAAGCGATCCACAAGGCGGCGGGGAGCAAGTCATGAGCGGCAGCATCTACCGGGTCACCCGCAGGGATTTCCTCCGCCATCTCGGCGTGGGCGCCGGCGCGCTGGCGTTCGGCTATTCCATGCTTCCCGACGAGGCCGCCGCCAAGGGGCTCCCCGACATCAACAAGCTCCTCGACGAGGCCTTCCACTCGGGGATTCCGCTCAACGATTTCGTCAAGATCCAGGCGGACGGCACGATCCACATCATCGCCCACCGCTCGGAGATGGGGCAGGGGACCCGCTCGAGCCTGGCGGCCGTGCTGGCCGACGAGCTCGAGGCCGACTGGGACCGCGTGGTGGTGGAGCAGGCGGATGCCGACGCCTACAAGTTCGGCGTGCCGTTCCCCGTCGCCCTCCCCGGCAGCCCGCTGGTGGTCAAGCCCGAGGACGCCCAGTTCGTCGACAGCTCGCGCAGCATGGCCGCCTACTACATGCCGATGCGCTTCTTCGGCGCCGGCATCCGGCTGGTGTTCGTGCGCGCCGCGGCGAAGGTGTTCCACACCGACGTCTCCCAGTGCTACGCGAGGCAGCACCGGGTGTACGGCCCCCACGGCCTCTCCCTTCCCTACCACCTGCTGCTGCTCCCCGCCAAAGGGGTGCCGCTGCCGACGCCGGACGAGGTCAAGGCGGCGCTCAAGACGAAGAAGGACTGGCGCTACATCGGCACGGACAAGATGCCGTTCGTCGACGCCCGCGACATGGTAACCGGCAAGGCGGTCTACGGCGCCGACAAGGACCCGCAGCACCCCCTGCTGATCGCGATGATCGAGCGCTGCCCGGTCGCCAACGGCAAGCTGAAGTATTTCGATCCCAAGCCGGCGCTCGCGATTCCGGGGGTCAAATACGTCACTCGCGTCCTGCCGGCGGATTTCCAGGGGGGCACCGGCGGGGTGGGCGCCGCGTTCATTCCCCATGACGGCGTTGCCGTCATCGCGGAGAACACCTGGGCCGCCTTGCAGGGGCGCCGGGCGCTCCGGCCCACCCTCCAGTGGGATCTCGGGGTCCACGCCACCTACGATTCGGAAGCCTTCCGCGGCGAGCTCGAAGCCTCGACCGCGCAGGCCGGAAAGACGGTGCGCAGCAAGGGGGACGTCGACCCGGCCTTCGCGCCGGGCGTGAAGGTCGTGGAGGCGGGGTACTACGTCCCTCTCCTCGCCCAAACGCCGATGGAGCCCCCGGTGGCCACCGCCGTCTACGACGGCAAGAGCTTCGAGGTCTGGACCCCCTCCCAGGGTCCGGAGCTCGCGCAGCACTATCTCGGCCTCTACCTGCTGGAGCCCGACCCCCTGAAGTGGCTGGTCTGGCAGGCGGAGAGGCCGGTCAACGTGCTGAAGCCCTGCGAGCAGGACACCCAGCAGACCTTCAACGATCGCCTGGCCAAGCTGCTGAACATCGACGTCGAGACCCTGTACAAAACTGCGGACGAGCTCAAGAAGAGCATCCGCGACCGGGTCAAGGTCCACGTGACGCTGCTGGGGGGCGGCTTCGGACGCAAGTCCAACCCGGACTACGTCATCGAGGCGGCCTTCCTGGCCCGGCAGTACCCCGGCACGGCTATCCGGGTGCAGTGGACCCGGGAGGACGACATCCAGTTCAGCTACTACAACGCGGTCAGCCACCAGCATCTGAAGGCGTCGCTCGGCGCCGACGGCCATCCCACGGCCCTCCAGCAGCGCAGCGCCTTCACGTCGTTCTTCGCGACCCTCTTCCCGCCCCCGTCCCCCGCGTTCCCCCCCGCGATGAACGACCTCCTGGTGAGCGCGCGCGCCGGCTTCCACAACGGCGGCGAATACGGCTACGGCTCGGCCATCGAGCTCTCCCAGGGGCTCCAGGACATGCCGTACGACATCGCCAACCTCCACCTCGAGAACTGCAAGGCCGAGTCCCACATCCGCTGCGGCTGGATGCGCTCGGTGGCCAACGTCTACCATGCGTTCGGCCTCGGCTCGTTCGCCGACGAGATGGCGATCGCCGCCGGGCGGGATTCCAAGGACTACCTGCTCGACCTGATCGGGAAGGGGACCGTCCTCCACCAGAAGGACCTGGAGGCCCAGGGGGTCCAGTGCCTCGACAACAACCAGTTTCCCGTCGACGCGCTGCTGGTGCCGAACAGCGCGCGGCCGGCCCTCGCCGGCTACCCGCCCGACACCCGGCGCCTGCGCGCCGTCGTCGAGCGGGTGGCGAAGGAGTCGGGCTGGGACGAGAAGGTCAGGAAGTACAAGGGGATGAAGGGGCGCGGCCTCGGCATCGCCGCCCACCGCAGCTTCCTGAGCTACGTGGCGATCGTGGTCGACGTCTCGCTCAGCGACGCCAACGAGCTGACGGTCAACGAGATCTTCGGCGTGATCGACTGCGGCTTCGCCGTCAACCTCGACCGGGTCATCGCCCAGATGGAGGGGGGGATCAACTACGGCCTGAGCTACGCCATGCTCGGCGAGATCACGGTCAAGAACGGCGCCGTCGAGCAGCACAACTTCGACGACTACCCCGTGCTGCGCATGCACCACGCGCCGAGGAAGATCCACACCTTCATCGAGGAGCCCAGCGCGGAGGTGGCCAAGGATTACGATGGAGAGGTGCCACCGACCGGCGCCGGCGAGCCCCCGACCCCCGCCGTCGCCCCCGCCCTGGCCAACGCGATCGTCGCCGCGGGCGGCCCGCGCATCCGCGAGATTCCGTTCTACAAGAAGGTCGTGGTCTGAGCAAAGTGCTCCCCTTCTCTCAGGGGCGAAGGGGAGCACCCACTCGAACCCTATGTAGGCGGACTTTGGCATCATGAGCGCCCTCGTCAGGATTACTCGCAGGGATTTTCTCCGTCAAGCTGGTGTTGGCGCCGGCACCCTAATGCTCGGGTGCTCCATCTTTCCCGAGCCTGGTCTTGCCCCCGGGGCAAAGGACACGGTTGCTAAAGGTAGTCCGCTAAACGCTTTTGTCGCTATCAAGCTGAACGGCGACATCATCATCATCTGCCATCGCTCGGAGATGGGACAGGGCATCCGCTCGAGCCTTGCAGCGGTCCTCGCTGACGAGTTAGAGGCCGACTGGGCTCGCGTCACGCTTCGCCAAGCCGATGCTGACGCTGTCAACTTCGGAGTGCCGTTTCCCTACCCAATACCTGGTGCCCCGGCGCTTGTCAAAGGCGAGGATGCCCAGTTCACCGAGAACTCGCAAAGCATGGCTCTCTATTTCATGCCTATGCGGCTTTTCGGTGCTGGCATAAGACTCGTGTTTCTCCGTGCTGCGGCCATTAGGTGGGGGGTTGATATCGCGGAGCTCAAGGCGGAACAGCATAAGATTTTGCATCCGAGCACCGGACGTTCCAGCGAATACCATGAACTTCTCTTGCATGCCACGAAGGTTAGGCTTCCCACGACAGATGAAATCATCGCCGCCCTCAAGCCGCGTCACCAATGGCGTTTCATAGGAGGGAGGATGCCATTTGTCGATGGCAAAGACATGGTGACCGGCAAAGCCATTTATTGTGCCGACATCGATTTCGGTCGGCGCCTAATGCTGACGGCGATGATCGTGCGATGCCCGGTAGCAAATGGCGCGTTGAAGTCCTTCAACGCTGCGGCGGTGCTCGCCGTGAAGGGAGTCAAGTTTGTCACGCCTGTTCTCCCTACGGGCTACCCGATGACTGGCGGCGTGGGCGCGAATTTCATACCGCATGCTGGGGTCGCTGTTCTGGCAGAGAACACTTGGGCTGCGTTGAAGGGGCGCCAGGTCCTTAAGGCCGAGTGGGACCTCGGATCTTCAACCGCCGCATCCAACGCCAGTTACGATTCGGATTCCTTTCGCCGCGAGCTCGAAGCCTCGGCGGCGAAGCCGGGGAAGATCGTGCGGAGTAGAGGTGACGTCGACTCGGTATTCGGCCGAGCTGCGAAGGTGGTTGAGGCGGGCTATTACGTTCCGCACCTGGCTCAGGCGCCGATGGAGCCTCCCACGACCATCGCTCTCTACGAGAAGGGGAAGTGGGAGATTTGGTCACCCACTCAAAGTCCGGAGCTCACCCAGCATTATGTAGGTTTGGCGATGCTGGAACCGAATCCACTGAAGTGGCTGATCTGGCAGGTGAAGGACCTGTACGAATTGCGGGAGGGAGAAAGAGAAGCACAACAGATCTTCAGTGAAGGTCTCGCAAAACTCCTCGGTGTCGATATGCCCGACTTGTTCAAAATGCGAGACGATCTAAAGAAGAACGTCCGGGATAAGATTAAGGTCCACGTTACCTTGCTGGGCGGTGGCTTCGGCCGCAAGTCCAGCCCAGACTATGCCATCGAGGCAGCATTTCTAGCCAGAAAGTACCCTGGCGTTCCGATCCGAGTACAGTGGACCCGTGAGGACGATCTAAGATTCAGCTACTACAGCGCCGTCAGCCGCCAGTTCCTGAAGGCGGCCTTCGATGCGGACGGGCATCCGCTGGCCTTGCTACAGCGTAGCGCCTCTACGTCGGTCTTAGCGACTCTCTTCCCTCCGCCGTCCCCCTCGGCACCTGCGCCGGTCAACGAAATCTTTGCTAGAGCGCGTTCCGCATTCCACGGTGGTGGCGAATACCCTTACGCTTCCGCTGTCGAACGTGCACAGGGGCTCGAGGATATTCCATATGACCTCGCTAATCTGCGGATCGAGAACTGCCCGGCCCAGTCCTACATCCGCTGCGGTTGTGTTCGCTCAGGAGCGCACATCTTCCACGCATTCGGCATTTGCTCCTTCGCCGACGAGATGGCTTTCGCTGCCGGGCGCGATTCCAAGGAATACCTGCTAGAGCTGATTGGGAAGGGGGTGAGATTCAACGAGGAAGCCCTGAGAGCCGAGGGACTCAGTCCTTTGGGCGACAACCCTTTTCCTGTCGATCCGTTACTGACTGCGCTGGGGGGACGAGTGGTACCGATTTTACCCGGTTATCCTCTAGACACTCGCCGGCTGAGGGCTGTGGTGGAGCGGGCGGCGAAGGAGTCGGGTTGGGATGAGAAAAAGGGTAAACTGCCAAAAGGTCGCGGTTTGGGAATCGCGGCCCACAGAAGCTTCCTCAGTTATGTGGCAATCGTGATCGACGTTTCGCTGAATACGGCCAATGAGTTGAGGATCAACGAGATCCACGCGGCGCTCGACTGCGGTTTAGTGGTCAATCCGGATCGGGTCAGGGCACAGTTGGAAGGAGGCATCAACTACGGACTGAGCATCTCCCTGTTTGGCGAGATCACGGTCAAGAATGGGTCCGTCGTCCAGCACGACTTCGAGGACTATCGCGTACTGCGCATCAACCAAGCACCGAAGAGAATCTACACGCACTTCGTGCAGCCTGGCGAGGAGGCATTAACGGACTATCCGGGCGGTGAACTGCCGCTGACAGGGGTCGGCGAGCCCCCCACTCCCGTTGTCGCCCCTGCTCTGGCCAATGCCATTTTTGCTGCGGGCGGCCCTCGCCTCCGCGAGATACCATTTTGTAAGAGAATAGTGGTTGTCTGATACCACTTGGCGATGCGACCACGTTTTTTTTGCTTATGACCGCCTCACCACTTTTTGAGCAAACGGCTACTCCCACATTAGCCTCCGTCGAGCTACAGGTCGCGGTAAAATTTATACTTGTTCCTCAAGGTGAGCTTTGCAGTAAAAGCTACAGGCCGGGGCACAAGGACTGTCCGATTGAAGCCGCAATGGCAAGACCACTCAAGGAGAGATATCGCACCTCTCGTCAATATCCACTCTCCGCAGGCAACTCATCGCCCTTACCACTGGAACCAAAATTTCAGGGAGCCTTAACATCGTGTATAGATGCCGGAAATTATGCGGTCCTGCTTGAATTTGATTGGCGAACTCCGCTCTTGGCCTTTGTTGACATGGTCCGTGACTCAAGAGATAGGCTGTCTGGATTGTCGGGATCGCGTCGGCAATCAGGCAGCACCCAGGTAAGTCCGTATTCGCCGGGTGCTCCGGTCGGAGCTAATTCTGGCCATGCATCCAGAGTGGGACCTCTATGGTACACACATCAAAGTGTTGACGACTTTGAGCCAGATAAAAATACGATGTGGAAGCTCGTCATCAACTATGATTGGTATGGATTTTATGTTAAACCGGCAACGTAGATATGTAAATCCTACTGTTGCGGCAAGGATTAAGAAGAAGCCATCGGGCGACTCTTCTAACGATACATGGAGGTCAAAAGCTGGGTGGCTGGTGTTTGAGAAGTTCCTCCTGGTGCTGGTCACTACAGTGTCAATCTATGTTTTCCAAACCGGAATGCAGAGATCTGAGGAAAGGCTTGAGAAAGCACGGCACATAGGCGAAATCTTGGTAGATAAGCCGGTTTCAATCGTCGCAGATCTGCCAGCGCACCTGGATGCTTTTATCTTGTATGCGGAACATATTCGGTCGTATGATCTCGAGGAGATTAGCTCAGCTCGGCTCACCGAACTCCAGGCGACGATTAGAAGTGACATTGAGGGCAGCCGTGCGTACTATGCTGATGATCCAGATCTTAAGCAATGGGCGGTGCAGATAAAGGATACTATCAAAGCCGTCCGAGCGAAAGCGCTGAGCAAGAACAGCCTCGGAAAGGAAGACATTGAGAAGCTTGAAGATGCCCGTGACCTAGCCTACCTCTTTCACCGGCAAATCATCCGCCGCAGTGTGCGAGAAGCAAAGGAGGCATTTGACACCGCTGGCGAACGCCCTCAACCCCACTGAGACAACTATTTTGGCATCGGCCGCCTCCTAATCGCACCCCGGCATCGTCCCCAGCACCGAGCCCTCCTCGAGCTTGGCGAAGAGCCCTTCGAGCGTCCCGTCGCCGGGGACGGCCTCGAGGATCCTGCGCATGACGTAGGAGCCCAGCTCGCGGTAGCTCTCGAACTGCGATTCGGTGTAGAGCTGCTGGGAGGTCGGCTCGTGGGGGAAGTGCGGATGGAGCCGCGCGTAGTGGAAGACGTCGGCGGGCTCCGAGCCGTTGAGGGCCGGCTTGATGTAGAGCAGGAAACCGTCCCTGGCCTGGCCGCCGGGCACGCTGTCGACGCAGGAGTAGCAGATGCGGGCGATGGCGCAGTAGGACTGCGCCGAGGCGGCCTGCTCGTTCGTGGGATCGTACTTCTCCTGTTTCTCGGGGCGGGCGGAGAGCGGGATGCGGCCGAACTTGATCGGCACCCCGAGGTCGACGCGGATCTTCGAGAGGGCGTTGCCGAGGTCCTCGAAGGTGAACTCGCCGTCCTGCCCGCCGTCCGAGACGACGATGTAGCGGCACCGCCGCAGGACCATCTCGTAGAGCGCGAGGTTCTCGAAATGCCCGCCGTCCGTCAGGTAGACGTAGGGGTGGCCGTTGTCGGTCAGCCCGAACGCCTCGGCGAACAGCGAGCCGGGGGCGAAGCGCGGGCCGGGGGTGTCGAAGGTGCGGTTGCCGGCCGGCCCCGGATTGCCCAGCCACCAGCCGAGGCGCACGTTGAACAGCGCCAGCAGGAAGGTGACCACCGGCGAGGAGTGGTATCCCATGTTGGGGCTCGCCGCGGCGCCCGAGATGGCGACCGCGGTGCCGAGCGAGATGGCGACGTTCCGGTGCCCGCGGTGGAGGCCGTACTCCGCGGTGTCGCGGTAGCCGAGCCGGAAGCTGCCGGCGTGCAGCGGCGAGGCGGTGAAGGTCTCCGCCTTGCGGTCCTGCCAGGCGAGGTCCTTGCCGGAGACGAGGTTGAGCGCCATGTTGACGACGTGGAACGGGCGGTTGCCGCGGAGCTCCTGCATCTGCACGTTGTCGTCCTCGTCGAAGCCGGTGAACGGGTTGGGGCGCCGCCGGCTGCCGCGCGAGGCGCCGAGGTAGGCGCGGATCAGCCGGTCGCGATAGCCGGCGTGGAGGGAGAAGCGGTTGATGTCCACGAACCAGCCCATGATCCCGCCGACCACCGCGAAGAGGAGCGCCACCACCCCGACCGTCTGCCACGGCGATTCGTAGACGACCTTCAAGGGCCAGAGGTCGCTCGCGATCCCGGGGATCTCGGGCCAGCTCGAGCCTCCGAGCCAGCGGATGAGCAGCGAGGTGAGCAGGGCGAGGAGCACCAGGATCGAGGCGGCGAAGACCGGCGCCGCGAAGACCAGGAGGCGGTCGAGCCCGATCGCCATCAGGCTGGTCTCCCCCTTCTCCTGCTGGTCCTTGCGCCCTTTCGTCCGCGCGCTCCGCCCGAGGACGAGGGTGATCAGGCCGGAGATCCCCCCTGCCGAGGAGATCCAGCCGGGGGCTTTCAACAGCACCACCGGCCCGAAGATCACGATGGCGAAGAGGACGATGCGGACCGCGACCACGATCAGGATCCAGGCGCCAGCCCGCGCCAGCCATTCGCGGTCGGCGTCCGAGGTGTAGTAGCTCGACAGCCCCACGAAGAGGGTGGCGGCGGCCAGGAAGAGGAAGAGCAGCAGGGGGGCCGCGAAGCAGGAGTAGATTTCGGAGCTGAGCCCCGGCGCGACGCTGGGAAAGAGCTTGGTGGCGGCGAGCCAGGCCGCGGCGCCGCCGAGGGCGCCGGTCGCCAGGGTGACCGTGAGCTCGCCGAGGACGTAGCTGCGCACCAGGAGCCGGGAGAGCAGGAAGCCGCCGAGGTGGAGCGCCATGCCGAAGAGGACGAAGCCGACGGGCGTCGAGATCTCCCACCCGAGGACGACGAAGCGCAGGCCCTCGAGCGGCGTGCCGCGGCTGCGCAGCCAGGCCCAGTAGAGGGTGATCAGGATCGCCATCAGGGTGAGCGGCAACTGGCAAAAGGCGAGGAAGGGGAGCTGCCCCCGGAAGCGGGCCGGCAGCCGGCTCTGCGCCGCCAGGCTCGGGCGGGCGGCGGCGATGTAGCCGATGGCGCAGGAGCCGAAGAGGACCGCCAGCCAGAAGACGAGCTGGAAGATCCACTCCTCGCTCGCCTGGAACCAGGGGCGGGTGCCCAGCCGCACGAGGATGACGCTGACCCGGGGGATCATCAGCCCGAGGGCCAGCAGTGGCAGCAGGACGAGCCAGTTGAGGAACAGGTTGCGCAGGAAGATCGCCACCAGGGTCCAGGTGTCGGCGGAGAGGAGCCCCACCTTGGGGCTCATGTAGCGGCTGTACTGGCGCAGGTAGCGCACCGGCTCGGGCTCCTGGTCGAACGAGGAGCCGGGCGAGGAGCCGGGGAGGTTCTCGAGCCGGGCCTCCACCGTGCGCAGCGCCGCCTGGGCGTCGTCCTTGCCCGCCTCTGTCGTGAGCTCCTGCCCCTCGCGGGCCGCGGCGAGCTTCCGGCGCTCGCGGTAGATCCAGCCGGTGAGCCAGCTCCCCAGATAGCCGCCGCCCGACACGGTCGACAGGAAGTCGAACTGGCCCAGCAGGCGGCTGCGGGCGAGCCCCTGCACGAGGCCGAGGCCGAAGGTGGCGCTGCGGATGCCGCCGCCCGAGAAGCAGAGCGCCGAGCGGCGGATGTCGTTGGCGTGGAGCCAGGCGTAGAACAGCTTGACCCGCTCGCCGTCGAGGCGGCGGGCGTATTCCTCCGGGTCCGACTCCCGCAGCGTTCCGATCTCCTGGTCGATCGCCGGCAGCTTCTCCTGGAGCGCCTTCTCCAGCTCGTCCCGGGGGACCGGCCCCCGCCCCTGGCTTTCCAGCTCCTCCGTCAGCACCGTGTACAGCGAGGCAGGGCTCGGCATGGGAAAACCTCCGGCTGCGCGCCGTTCGCAAATTTGAGCTTCCGATCAGTTTAACGGACGCGACGGCCAGAGACAAGGAAAGCAGCTGGTGTGAACATTGCGATATCTGAAGGGTTCTCCGGGCGCCCCCGCGCTCCTTGACTTCTGACCTCCCCCGATTAAGATAAGGACGGAAAGCAAAAATTTCTCGACAGAAAGAGGCCGGAAGGCCGGGCGAGCCGCAGCTTGGAAAACGCCATGGACGACAACGAGTGGGAGTACATCGTCGTGGGCTCCGGGGCCGGGGGCGGCCCGGTGGCGGCGAACCTCGCCCGCGCCGGCCATCGCGTGCTGGTGCTCGAGGCCGGCGGCGACTGCGGCGGCTACAACTACCAGGTGCCGGCGTTCCACCCCGCCGCCTCGGAAGACCCCGAGATGTCGTGGGAGTTCTTCGTCCGCCACTACGCGGACGAGGCGCAGCAGAAGCTCGACCCCAAATACTGCCCGGACCGGGGGATCTTCTATCCGCGCGCCAGCACCCTGGGGGGGTGCACGGCCCACAACGCGATGATCTTCGCCTACCCCCACAACAGCGACTGGGAGCGGATCGCCGAGCTGACCGGCGATCCCTCCTGGGGCGCCAGGGCGATGCGCCGCTATTACGAGAAGCTGGAGGACTGCCGCTACCGCGGCATCCTGCGCGTGCTCCACAAGCTGTTCCGCTGGAACCCCAGCCGGCACGGCTTCGGCGGCTGGCTGCGCAGCGAGAAGGCCGATTTCAAGCTGCTGCTCGCCGACCGCGGCCTGCGCTGGCTCGTCCTCTGGTCGGCGCTCAAGAACCTGATCGGCTCGGGCGGCAGCGCCATCGCGCACGTCGTCCGCTTCCTGTTCTTCCTGGCCACCGACGGCGATCTCAACAGCTGGTGGTCGGTCAGCAAGCGGTCGGAGGGGTTCCGGATCACCCCGCTCTCGCGCTCCAAGGGAGTGCGGACCGGCAGCCGCGAGCGGCTGCTCGACATCCAGGAGAAGTTTCCCGAGTCCCTCACGATCCGCCTCGGCGCCCTGGTCACCCGCGTCCTGTTCGACGACGACCAGCGGGCGATCGGCGTCGAGTACCTCGAGGGGAGGAAGCTCTACCGCGCCGCCCCGGGCCACCCGGAAGGGAGCCCGGGCGAGCTCCGGCAGGCGCGGGCGAGCCGCGAGGTGATCCTCGCGGGGGGCGCCTTCAACACGCCGCAGCTCCTGCAGCTCTCCGGCATCGGCCCTCCCGCTCTGCTCAAGAAGCACGGGATCCCGGTGCGGGTCCCCCTCTGCGGCGTCGGCGCGAACCTCCAGGACCGCTACGAGGTCTCGGTGGTGCTCGAGATGGAGAAGCCGTTCTCGTCGTTCGACGGCGCCACCATGGTGGCCCCCAAGCCGGGGGCGAAGACGGACGCCGCGTTCCAGCGCTGGCGCGGCGGCCAGGGGCTCTACACCACCAACGGCGCCTCGATCACGCTGGTCAAGCGCTCGTCCCCCGAGCTCGTGGACCCCGATCTCTTCCTGTTCGCCCTGGTGACCGACTTCCGCGGCTACCGCCCCGGCTATTCGAAGGTGATCGAGGAGGCGCGGCGCTACCTGAGCTGGGCGGTGCTCAAGGGGAGCACCCACAACACCGCCGGCCGGGTGGCCATCCGCTCGGCCGATCCGCGCGACGTGCCGGAGATCGATTTCCACTACTTCGACGCGGTCTCCGATCCCGACGGGAAGGACCTCGCGGCGGTGGCCGGCGCCGTCGAATTCGTCAAGGGGATCACGAAGAGCTACGGCAAGCGGGTCAAGGCGGAGGTCCTGCCGGGCCCCGAGGTCTGCTCTCCCCATCAGATCCGCCAGTTCGTCCGCGACCAGGCCTGGGGGCATCACGCCTCCTGCACCTGCAAGATCGGCCGCGACGACGATCCGCTGGCCGTCCTCGACTCCGACTTCCGGGTGCGCGGCACCAAGGGACTGCGGGTCGTCGACGCTTCGGTCTTCCCCCACATCCCGGGGCTGTTCATCGTGCTGGCGGTCTACATGATCGCCGAGAAGGCGAGCGACGTGATCCTGGCGGACGCGCGCTAGCCCTGAGGGCGATAGATCGATCCCTGGAGCGGGCGCGCCGCGGCCGGCGCGTCGTCGGGGGAGGGGAGGATCTGCCGCAGATAGGGCTCGATCCCACGCTCGGCGTCCCAGTTCTGCGGATAGCCGAGCGAGACCTCCTCGAAGCGGACGCCGTCGCGGTGGTGGGTGGCGCGGATGTGGAGGTGCCCGTAGACCACGGTGCGGGCGTTGAAGCGCCGGTGCCAGTCCTCGGTGAGGCGGGTGCCGCACCAGATCGAGAAGCGCGGGATGCGCGGCAGGATGGCGAGGTCCTGGCGCAGCGGGAAGTGGTTGATGATCACCAGCGGCCCCCGGGCCGCCGCCGCGGCCAGGCGCGGCTCGGTGACCCGCACCCGCTGGTGGCACCAGGCGGCGCGCGACGGGAAGGGGTCGGGGTGGAGGAGGACCTCGTCCGAGCAGAGGAGGTTCTCCTCGGCCGCCCAGGCGACCGCCTCCTCGACCGGGACCTCGTCCGGCCGGAAGGTGTAGTCGTAGAGGACGAAGGTCGGCGCCAGCGTACACCTCTCGCCGTCCCCCGGCCAGACGACGTAGGGGTCCTCGGGGGTCAACACGCCGTACTCGCGGCAGATCGCCACCAGCCGGTCGTACTTCGCCTGGCCGCGCAGCTCCTCCGTCTTGTTCGGCACCGACCAGAGGTCGTGGTTCCCCGGCACCCAGAGCAGGCGGGCGAAGCGCGCGGCGAGCAGGCCGAGGGCGAAGCGCAGGTGCTCCTCGCTCTCGCCGACGTCGCCGGCCACGATCAGCCAGTCGTAGGGGTGCGGCCGCAGGGCCTTCAAGGCCTGGCGGGTCACCTCGTAGCGGAGGTGGAGGTCGGCCAGCGCGTAGAGCTTCATCGGATCAGTTGACCGGGTCGTCGGGCCCGGGCTCGCCGGGATCGAGGTCGCGCAGCACGTTCTCCAGGATCTCCTCCTGGGTCATCGTCACCGGTCCGCGCGCCGTCTCGCCGTGGAGCCCTTCGGCACCCTCGACCGTCTCGCCGGGGAAGACCAGCGACTGGCGCGGCCCTTCCTCGCCCATCTCGACCTCGGTCAGGGGATGGCGGACCGGCTCGATCGAGTAGTCGGGGTGGTAGAGGACGCCGGCCCCCGACGGGATGCCGAAGCCGCGCGCGTGCTCGCCCGCCTTGGGGAGGAGGCGCAGCAGGCGCTGCCAGGCGGGCTCGTCGTGGACGTCGACCACGAACGGCACCAGGCGCAGGGTGTCGAACGATCCCGAGCCGTCCTCGTCCGAGCCCATCAGGCCGAGCTGCACGGCCCCCGCCGAGACCCCCATCATCAGGGCGCCGCCGTAGTAGCGCGCCACCAGCCGCTCCTTGACCCCGTTGTCCTCGAACGCCCGCCACCCCTGCCGCACGTCCCCCCCCGAGAGGAGGATGAGGTCCGCCTGGTCGAGGAACGCTAGGTCCTCGGCCTCGGGGCGCGCCGGGATGTGGCGGCAGTCGCGGATGTCGATCTCGCTCATCGCCCCCACGAACAGGTCGTAGAACTCCGGCGCGTCGCCGTTCGAGGCGCCGAGGTAGGCGGCCTTGGGGGCGCGGCCGGGCTCGTCGGCCTCGATCAGCGCCCGGGCGCGGTCGAGGAAGTGCTTCCCCTCCTCGTCGCGCCAGAAGAGAAGCTGGCTGTCGGCCAGCAGGAAGATCGGTTTGATGGTGGTCGGCACGTGTCGGTCCCTCGCGGGAGAAAGATAGCAGAGGGCGATTCGCTTACGGCAGATACCCCAGCGCCCGCAGCCGCGCCGCGTCCTCCGCGCCGAGGGTGGCCGGGGGGAGGCGGTCGGCGGCGGCGAGCCCGCGGCGCACCTCGGCGAGCCAGCCGGCGAGGTGCCGAGCGAGCCGGGGGTCCGGGGCGAGCGGGCGCGCCTCCCGCGGGTCGCCGGCGAGGTCGAAGAGCGCCGTTTTCTCCTCGCCGCCGCCGAGGCGCCCTTCTCCGAGGCGGAGGATCGCCTTGCGCCCGCCGCCCATCACCCCCACCGCCAGCAGCCCGTTGCGGCGCGCCTCTCCCGCCTCGTGAGACGGCAGCACGGCCCCGCGGTGCGCCTCGAAGGCGGTGACCCGCTCGCGCGCCTCGCGGCCCGGCGCCGCCCCCTCCAGCACGGCCGTCCAGTCGACGCCGCGGAAGCCGGCGGGCGCCGGCAGACCGCGCAGCCCGAGGAGGCCGAGAACGGTCGGGGGGACGTCGAGGTTCATCGCCGGCGCGTCGATCGTGGCGCCGGGGCGGACGTGCCCGGCCCAGGCGATCCCGAACGGGATGTGGAGCGCCGGCTCGTAGAGGTTCCGCCCATGCCCCCAGTCGCCGTGCTCGCCGAGGCTCTCGCCGTGGTCGCCGGCGAAGACGAACAGGGTGTTGGCCCGCAGCTCGGGGTCGGCGTCGAACGCCGCCAGCAGCCGCCCCAGGTGGCGGTCGGCGAAAGCGATCTCGCTGTCGTAGCGGTCCGCCTTGGAGAGTCCCGCGCGCCCGCCCCGGAGATCGAGCCCGAGCTGCCCCGCCACCTCCTCGTGCAGCCGGTACGGGGCGTGCGGATCGACGTAGTGGACCCAGAGCAGGAACGGGCCGCGCTGCCTGCGGATCCCGCCGAGCCAGGCGAGCGCCGCGTCGGTGAGGTCCGCGGCCGTCGCCTCGTCCTTGAACAGGCCGAGCCAGCGCTTGCGGGTGAACACCTCCTCATAGCGCTCGAAGTGTTCGCCGAATCCCGAGAGGTGGTCCTTGAGCGTCCAGTTCCCCACGAAGGCGGCGGTGCGGTAGCCGCGCTCGCCGAGCGTCCGCGGCAGCGACGGCAGCCCCGGCCGCAGCCGCATCCCGTTGCGCGTCGCCCCATGCTCGTGCGGATAGAGCGAGGTCAGCATCGCCCCGAGCGCCGGCGTGGTCAAAGGCTCGACCGTGCGAGCCTCCGTGAACCGCGCCCCCGCCGCCAGCAGCCGGTCGATGTTGGGAGTCGTGGGGAGCCGGTAGCCATAGGAGGAGAGATGGTCCGCCCGCAGGGTGTCGATGGTGAGGATCACCACGTTGGGAAAGCGGTTGGCCGGCTCGGCCTGGCGAGGGGCGGCGGGCGCCGGAACGATGAGGAAGGCGAGGAGGCTCAGGGCGATTAGGAACAGGAGGGCGGGGCCTCTCCGCCGGCCCTCATCACCCCGGCCCTCTTCTCCCCGCCTCCCCCCCTTCCATCCGGGAGAAGAGGGGGGCCCTGCGATCGCGGGTTTGCCCTCCTGGGAGCGCCGGCGTCCCGCCGGCTTACTAACCAAGCAGTTCTCCCCTCTCTCCCGGCGGGGCGGGAGGGAGGCTGGGAGAGAGGGGCCGGGGGAGTGAGGGCCCGGCGGCGCGGCCATCGCCCGAGCTCCGTAGCCGTACGGATCGGCCCACCAGGCCCGCCCTTTGCTACTCTCCCGGCCATGGAAGAGATCCGACCCGAAAAATCCCCGGGACCCGCCCCCAAGGTGGAGCAGCAGGCGGCGGCCGAGAGCGGCGAGGCGCCGCGGTGGGGGAAGGGGACCGAGCATGCCGAGGACGGCCATTTCCTCGCCGGCCCCCACAGCCGCCTCAGCGAGCTCCGCCGGCTGCTGCGAATCGGCGCCGACTTCATCCGCGGCTTCCGCGGCCTGCACTTCGTGGGCCCCTGCGTCACCGTCTTCGGCTCCGCCCGCTTCGCGGAGGACCACCGCTACTACGCCCTCGCCCGCGAGGTCGGCCGGCGGCTCGGCCGCGCCGGCTTCACGGTGATGACCGGCGGCGGCCCGGGGATCATGGAGGCCGCCAACCGCGGCGCCCGCGACGTCGGCGCGCCGTCGATCGGCTGCAACATCATCCTCCCCACCGAGCAGAAGCCGAACCCGTACGTCGACCGCTGGCTCGAGTTCCGCTACTTCTTCGTCCGCAAGGTGATGCTGGTCAAGTACTCCTACGCCTTCGTGGTCCTCCCCGGCGGCTTCGGCACCATGGACGAGATCTTCGAGTGCGCGACGCTGATCCAGACCGGCAAGATCAAGAACTTCCCCCTGATCCTGATGGGGGCCGAGTTCTGGCAGCCGCTGCACGATTTCCTCTGTCATGGCATGGTCCCGGAGAAGACGATCCTGCCGGCCGACTGCGACCGGCTCTTCCTCACCGACTCGGTCGACGAGGCGGTCGATCGTATCCTGGCCGCCGCCACCGGCGAATTCGGCCTGGTCTGGGAGGCGACGCCGAAGGATTCGCCGCGCTGGTACCTCGGCGAGCAGGAGCTGCCGAAGGGGGCGGCGGCCGCAAAAGCGAACCCGACGTAGGGAGGCCCGGCCCTACTTTCCCTTCTCCGCCGGCGATGCCTGCGAGGTCCCGGCGAGCGCCACCACGCCGCTCGACACCACCTGCAGCTTCCACCCCTCGGCCCGCGTGCCGTCGAGGTTGGTGTGCCCCGCCACGAAGAAGAGGCGGGCGGTGTCCGGCCGGGCCGGGGTGGTGCAGAAGCGGTCCTGGAGATAGCCCGGGGGGATCGCCTGGTAGTAGAGCGTCACCTTGACGCTCGCCGGCGTCCTCCCCAGGAGGTCGGCGAGCGGCACCTCGTAGGTCAGCGCGTCGCCGCCCCCGCCGAGCCCCCCCTCTGCCTTCGGCACGTACCACGGGTCGTGCACCTCGCCGCCGTGGCCGTCCGGCAGGTCGGGGAGGACGCGGCGCACGAGGTCGGCGGCGGAGAGCTTCGGGCTGCCGAGCCCGTTCTCTTCGGCGAGCGCGACGGTCGGCGTCCAGCCGCGCGGCAGCAGGCGGTTGTCCTTCACCACGTCGGCGAGCGAGAGGAAGCTGGTGGTCAGCCGGCCGCGCGGATCGCGCACCAGCTCCTGGTAGATCTGCACCTGGTCCTGCCGGGTGATCGTCTGGTAGTGCGGCTGGAAGGTCTGCTCCGCCGCCGTCTTCGGCCGGCACTCCTCTCGCCACATGAATTCGCCGGCCACCGGCTTGCCCGCCGCGTCGACCAGCACGCCGGTGGAATCCGCGCGGCCGGAGACCCAGAGGTCGCGGCCGGCGGCGTCGAGCACCTCGAAGGTGAGGAAGACGCGGCGGAAGGAGACTCCCGAGGGGAGCTTGTGCCCCGCCTTGTTCTCCACCTGGACCTCCGCCACCAGCTTCCCGCCGTCGATCCGGGCGCGCTTCACCGCCACCGTGGCCGTGCCGGCGTCCGCCTGCTGGATCATCGAGTTGAACGTCGTCTCGAGCGGCGCCACCCCCTTGCCGCCGAGCATCGGATCCTGGATGCGGATGCCGAGGACGTCCGGGAACTGCTGCGCGAACTTGTTGAAGAAGGTGTTGAGGCCGACGAGCGCGTGCCGCGCGTACGGGGAGCGCGGCTGGAGGTCGATGTCGCTCTGCGCCAGCCGGTTCTCCGTCTGCGGCATGTTGCTCGCCTCCTGGATCGAGGCGATCTTCGCGCTCAAAGTCCCCTCGACGCCGGGGTAGGAGGTCGCCATGTGGCAGTCCTGGCACGACTGGGGAGCCGGCCCGCCGTCGCGGAAGTCGCTGAACACCCACTCGGGATAGGTCGCCTGCTCGATGATGACTTCGGGTTTTTTGGTTCCCCGCCGGATATAGGGCTTGTCGCCGTCGAACACCGGCAGCACCACGCTGTGGCAGGAGCCGCAGGTCTTCGACGAGCGGATCAGCGGATACTCGATCGGTTTGACCCCCATCGTGTGATCCATCGGCACCTGCTGCGGGCCGTCGAACGGGCCGTGGATCGCCTCCGCGGCGCCGACCTTGAAGTCGCCGGTGAAGGTGTGGCCGATCGGCGCCTTGTCGTCGATCTCGATGTGGTGACACGTCGCGCACGAGACGCCGTCGCGGGCGAGGCCGCCATACTTCGAATCCCGCTTCTGCTCCTCCGTCCGCGCCAGGAAGGGGATCGCCTTCAGCGCCTCGCGGCTGAACAGCTGGCGCGGCACGATCGGCTGCGAATTCCGGTCCAGACCGAGGAGGTCGGTGTTGTTGCAGACCGCGTTCCCTTTTTGCGGGTTCTTGGGGTCCCCCTTGAACTGGTCGAGGCAGAACTGCCGCTGCCCCATCACGCCGTGGCAGTGCAGGCAGACGTCCGGCACCAGCTTGGCGAGGGCCGGGTGGACCGTCTGCTCGGTCTCGAGCTGCGAGAAGAAGATCGGATCGCGCCCGGCGAGCCCCATCGGCGAGCCGCGCCACTCGCCGTAGGGGGCGAGGTTGAGCAGGTTGGTGTAGGCCGGCTGGCTCGCCTGCTGCACCGTCATGTCGTAGTGGAGGCCGGTCGACCCCGCGGCGTGGCACCCCACGCACTGGTCCGAGGTCAGGAAGAGGGGCGGATTTTCCGGTCCGGCGAAGGCATGGTCGTAGACCTCGGGCGGCATGTAGAGCCCGGTGATGTCGCGATCCCCGGGCGGCGTGATGATGTGCGCGCCGAACGTCTTGAGGAACGCGGGGGAGTAGTCGGAGTAGGGCTGGCTCACCCGCAGCACCTTCGGGTTCGGCCACGGTATCTTGTTCCACGCCGCCCCCGAGCTCGCCACCTTCGACAGCAGGTCCTGCAGCGGCTCGAAGCGCTCGTGGGCCGACAGCGTCTCGATCGCCGGCTGCTTCGGCTCGCCGGCGATCGGCGGCTGTTCCTGGAAGTAGAACTTCACGAACGTGTCGGGATTGCCGATCACGTTGTTGAGGCTCGAGAAGGTCGACTCGGACTTTGCCGAGGCGTGGCAGTTCAGGCAGTAGTAGCCGAAGCCCATCCACGGGTAGGGAAGGTTCGCCGGCGGCGGCCAGTCGAGCTGCGACGCCTCGGTCGCCTGCGGGTCCCACGACCCCCAGTACCAGCCGTCCTTCGACGCCTGCCGGTCGCGCACCATCAGCGCGATCATGTTCGACTCGACCGCCGGCACCGCCGGGTTCTGCAGCCGCTCGGCCGTGGTGCTGCCGTACATCAGCTTGAGGATCATCGACCCGTCGGCGATCGGCCGGATCGGCTCCTTCCCGATCATGATCGCGTCGAGCCGGCACGTCGGGCAGCTCTTCCTGCACTCCGCCACGAACTTCCGCTCGTGCGCCGCGTCCCCCTCGCACATCCAGCGGTAGACGTCCGGCGAGTAGTAGACGACCACCGTGTTGTGGGTGCCGAGCGTGGTGGTCACCCACGACGGAAAATGAGGATCCCCCCGAGCCCCGCCACCGTTGGGCCCGTCGGCCGGAGCTGCGAGTCGTGATGCCACCCCGCCCAGCACCCCGCGCGGAGGAAGCGCCCGAGGAGCGCCTCGTACTCCGACTTCCGGAACGCCAGCTCGCTCGGCAACGGGAGCGGGCGGCAGTCCGCGGGAGTTGATTGCGGGGAGGGCGCGGGAGGCACGGCGGCACCTTGAGCGTCCTGAGCCGCGCGAGCCAGCGGCACCGGCCGCACCAGGGCAAACATCCCGGCGCACGCCAGGACCGGAACGATCAGCGGCCACAGAGCCCGCTTTGAGCGCATACGAGAGACCTCCTCCTGTCACGGAGCCGAAGTGCGGAGAGGATATCACCGGGGGATAGTGCGTCCTACGCG
>CAVWOZ010000008.1:0-37257 GCA_963756595.1 uncultured Acidobacteriota bacterium | reverse complement strand
GGGGAGGTGGTGCGGCTAGGAGGATTCGACCCCCGACCAAGAGTTTAGGGTACTCCTGCTCTATCCACCTGAGCTATAGCCGCAGGGAGGGCCAGTATACCGCAGCCTCCCCGACCCCCTCCTCAGTACTGGATCAGCGAGGCCACCTGGTGCTCGCCGAGCTTCTTGCGGCCGTCGAGGAAGGTGAGCTCGATGATGAAGCCGAAGCCGGCGACGACGCCGCCGAGGGATTCGACCATGCGGGCGGTCGCGGCGGCGGTGCCGCCGGTGGCGACCACGTCGTCGATGATCAGCACCTGCTCGCCGGGCTGGATGGCGTCGCGGTGCATCTCGAGGGTGTCCTGGCCGTACTCGAGCTCGTAGGTCTCGCGGACCTTCTCGGCTGGCAGCTTGCCGGGCTTGCGCACGGGGACGAAGCCGGCGTTCAGGTCGTAGGCCACGATGGGGGCGAACATGAAGCCGCGCGACTCGATGCCGACGACCTTCTGGATCCGCTTCTCGGCGAACAGCCAGACGAAGCGGTCGACGGTCATCCGCAGGGCGAGCGGATGCTGCAGGAGGGTGGTGATGTCGTAGAACAGGATCCCCGGCTTCGGGAAGTCGGGAATCTCGCGGATGTGCTTCTTCAGGTCGTCCATGGTCGTCTCCTCGTCTAGCGTTCAATGACGAATCCGTCCCACGCGGGGACGGGGATATCTCTTCCTCTTCGACGCCGGCCACCCGGGCTCCCGGCGGACCCCGGCGCAGCCAAGTGCGGAAGGCGTCGAGCTGCTGGGGCTCCCCCGCCGCCGCGATCTCCACCCGGCCGTCCGCCAGGTTGCGCACCCGCCCGGCGAGCCCCAGGTCGTCCGCCGCCTGCACGGCGGCCCAGCGGAACCCCACCCCCTGCACCCGGCCGCTCACCCAGAAGCGGAAGGCCTGGGGTGGGGCGCTCACTTCTGCGGCTTCCAGCCGTGCCGGCCGAGCAGCGGCACGAAGGCGACGTCCTCCCCTTCCTTGCGGCGGATCTCGCCGCGCATCGAGCGCCGGTAGAGGACCAGCTTCTGGAGGTTGAGCTGCCCCTCCGGGATCAGCAGGGTGCCGCCCGGTGCGAGCTGCCCGAGGAGGGGCTCCGGCAGCTTCGGCGCGCCGGCGGTGACCAGGATGCGGTCGTAGGGGGCCCACTCGCTCCACCCCACGGTGCCGTCGAAGACCTGGATCTTGACGTTGTCGAAGCCGAGCTGGCGGATGCGGGGGATGGCGCTCTGCGCCAGCTCCGGCACCAGCTCGAGGCTGTAGACCCGCCGCGCCAGGAGGGCGAGGACGGCCGTCTGGTATCCGGAGCCGGTGCCGATCTCGAGCACCGAATGCTCGGGGCCGACCTCGAGCAGCTCGCTCATCCGCGCCACGATGTAGGGCTGGGAGATCGTCTGCCCGGAGCCGATCGGCAGCGCGTGGTCGCCGTAGGCCTGGCTGCGCAGGTGGTCGCGGACGAACAGGTGGCGCGGGATCTTGCGCATCGCCGCCAGCACCCGCTCGTCGCGGATGCCGCGGGCGGCGATGTGGTCGCGGACCATCCGCTCCCGCTGGACGGCGTAGTCGCTCATCAGTCCGCGGACGCAGGGGGAACGGAGGAAGAGAACGTCAGGGCGGAGAGCTTGTCCTTCAGCGAGGTGACGCTCTCGAGCCCCGGGTAGTAGGTGAGGTCGAGGTGGAGCGGGGTCACCGAGATCCGCCCGAGCGAGACCGCCTCGAAGTCGGTGCCGCTCGCCTTCTCCCACTGCGGCGTGCCGGCGATCCAGTAGTACTTGCGACCGCGCGGGTCGAGCTTCTCGATCACCGACTGCTTGTAGACCCGCCGCCCGAGCCGGGTGTAGCTGATCCCCTGGATGCCGCGGCTGCCGCCCGCCGGCACGTTGACGTTGAGCAGCAGGTCGCGCGGCAGCTCCTCGGTCAGCAGCACCTCGACCAGCCGGCGGGCGAAGTCGGCCGCCGGGGCGAAGGAGAACCCCTCGCCGACCTCCTGGCTGAAGGCGACCGAGGGGATGCCGAGCAGCGTCCCCTCGAAGGTGGCGCTCACCGTCCCCGAGTAGGTGACGTCGTCCCCCAGGTTGAGGCCGAAGTTGATCCCCGAGCAGATCAGGTCGGGGGGGTGGTCCTTGAGCAGCGACAGCACCCCCAGGTTGACGCAGTCGGTCGGCGTGCCGTCGACGGCGTACCAATTCTCCTCCGTCTTCTGCATGCGCAGCGGGCGCGACAGCGTCAGGGCATGGCCGGTCGCGCTCTGCTCGCGGTCCGGCGCCACCACCCAGACCTCGGCGATGGCGGCGAGCGAGGAGGCGAGCCGGCGGATCCCCTGCGAGAAGATGCCGTCGTCGTTGGTGATCAGGATGCGCGTCATGCAGGCCCTGGAGAGCTACGGGATGTACTTGCCGATGATCGGCGCGAGGTTCTTCTTGGTCTCCGCCGGGATCAGGTGGCGCTCGGTGATCAGCGAGTACTTGAGCGCCTCGGCGCAGAGGCAGTCGCGGGAGTGCTCGGCGCCGACCCGCTTCAGCATCTCGCGCACCACCTCCTGCGACATCCTGGCGTTCTGGCTCACCACCTCCATCACCGACTCGCCGGAGACCGCCTCTTCCGTCTCGTGCCAGCAGTCGTAGTCGGTGACCATCGACAGCGAGACGTAGCAGATCTCCGCCTCGCGGGCGAGCTTGGCCTCCTGGAGGTTGGTCATGCCGATGATGTCCCAGCCGTGCGAGCGGTAGGCCTCGGACTCGGCGCGGGTGGAGAACTGCGGCCCCTCCATGCAGACGTAGGTGCCCCCCTTGTGGACGGTGGCGCCGGCCGCGGCGGCCGCCTCGGCGGCGACGTCGAGCAGGCGCGGGCAGATCGGCTTCGCCATCGAGACGTGGGCGACCAGGCCGTTGCCGAAGAAGGTGTCCGGCCGGTGGCGGGTGCGGTCGTAGAACTGGTCGGGGACCACGATGTCGGTCGGCTTGTACTCGAGCTTGAGCGAGCCGACGGCGGAGACCGAGACCACCTCCTCGACGCCGAGGACCTTGAAGCCGTAGAGGTTGGCGCGGTAGTTGAGCTCGCTGGGGAGGAGGCGGTGGCCGCGGCCGTGGCGCGGCAGGAAGGCGACCAGCTGGCCGTCGAGCTCGCCGATCACGTAGACGTCGGAGGGATCGCCGAACGGCGTCTCGATCCGGCGCTCCTCGCGGACCGTCATCCCCGCCATCCCGTACAGGCCGCTGCCACCGATCACACCGATGCGGATGTCGCTCATCAGAAACTCTCCTTCAAAAGGATTCTCGAAATTGGACCGGCTCGTGGAGCCGGCAGAGTCTAGCAGGCCCCGGCAGTCACCGGATCGCCTCCACCACCTGGAGTGCCGTGGCGAGGGCGCGGCGACCCTGGGCCCCGTCGACCCGCGGCGCCGGCTCGCCCCGGCAGGCGGCGAGGAACGCCTCGAGCTCCCGCTTGAGCGGCTCGGCCCGCTCGACGGCGAGGTCGTCGGGGAGGATGCGGCGGGCCGACGCGTCCCCTTCCTGCCCCTCCAGCCGGTACCCCTTGATCTCCTGCGCCTGGTAGTCGAGCGAGTAGTAGCGGTTGGGGAGGAAGAGGCGCAGCTTGCGCGCCCTCTCGGAGGAGATCCGCGACGCCGTCAGGGTGGCGACGGCGCCCGACTCGAGCTCGACCCGCACGTTCGCGATGTCGATGCGGGCGGAGAGCACGGCGATCCCGGTGGCGCGGATCTCGGCGACCGGGCTGGGGTCGAGGGCGTGCAGGATCTGGAGGTCGTGGATCATCAGGTCGAGGACGACGTCGACGTCGAGGCTGCGCGGCGAGAAGACCCCCAGCCGCTGCACCTCGACGAAGCGCGGCGGCGAGCCGACCGCGAGCAGCGCCTGCACCGCCGGGTTGAAGAACTCGATGTGGCCGACCGCCAGCACCTGGTCGCCGGCATGGGCGAGGAGGCGGTCCGCCTCCTCGAGGCTCGCCGCCAGCGGCTTTTCGATCAGCAGGTGGAGGCCGCGGTCGAGCAGGGCGCACCCCATCTCGGCGTGCGCCACGGTGGGCGCGGCGACCACCGCCGCCTCGATCTCGCCGGCGAGCCCCTCGAGGCGGGTGAACACCCGCGCGCCGTGCTCGCGGGCGGCCGTTTCGGCGGCCTCCGGCCGCGGGTCGTAGACTCCGACCAGCTCGGCGCCGGGGAGCGACGACAGCAGGCGGACGTGGTTGCGCCCCATCGAGCCGGTGCCGAAGACGCCGACCCGCAGGGGACGGGGGGCGGAATTACTCAGGATCGCCTCCCCCGCGGGCGCCGCCGCGCGGCGGCGACTTGTGGACCCCGCGCTGCGAGCCGGCGACGAACGCCACCAGGTAGTCGACGTCCGGGTCGCCGGCGAGCTCGGCGCGGATCTGCTCGAGCGCCTTCGAGGTCGGCAGGCGCGAGCGGACCAGGATGCGATACGCCGCTTCGAGCCGGCGGATCGTCTCCTCGGAGACCCCCTTGCGCCGCAGGCCGATCGAGTTCAGGCCGTAGCAGGCCGCCTTCTGCCCCACCGTCTTGACGAACGGCAGGGCGTCGAGGGTGGCCACCGTGTAGCCGCCGACGTAGGCGTGGCGCCCCACCCGGCAGAACTGGTGGACGGAGGAGAAGGCGCTGACGTTGGCGTCGTCGTGCACCTCGACGTGGCCGGCCAGGGTGGCGTTGTTGGCGAACACGATGCGGTTCCCCACCTGGCAGTCGTGGGCGATGTGGGTGTAGGCCATGAACAGGCTGTCGCTCCCCACCCGGGTGACGCCGCCCCCCTTGGTGGTGCCGCGGTGGACGGTCGAGAACTCGCGGAACTGGTTGCGGTCGCCGATCTCGAGCCGCACCTCCTCCCCCTGGAACTTGAGGTCCTGGGGGTCGAAGCCGATGGCGGCGTTGGGATAGATGCGGTTCTCGCGGCCGATCCGGGTGGGCCCCTGGATCTGCGCGCCGGCCCCGACCTCGGTGCCGTCGCCGATCTCGACCTCGGCGCCGATCACCGCGAACGGGCCGACCCGCACCCCGTCGCCCAGCCGGGCGTCCGGGTCGACGGCGGCCAGCGGATGGATCGCCGGCGCCATCAGCGGTCCACCATCGCCGAGGAGATCACCGCCTCGGCGGCGAGCTGGCCGTCGACCGTCACTCGGCCGGCCAGCTTGCAGTAGGTGCTGCGCAGCCGCAGCACCTCGACCTCGTAGCGGATCTGGTCGCCGGGGGTCACCGGGCGGCGGAACTTCGCCTCCTCGATGCCGGCGAAGTAGAGCAGCTTGTTCTGGCGGTCGGGGATGTCGGAGAGCAGCAGCAGGCCGCCGGCCTGCGCCATCCCCTCGATCAGGAACACCCCGGGGAGGACCGGCCGCCCCGGGAAATGGCCGAGGAAGACCGGCTCGCTGATGGTGACGTTCTTGATCGCCACGATCCGCTTGCGCGGCTCGATCTCGAGCACGCGGTCGACCAGCAGGATCGGATAGCGGTGCGGCAGCACCGAGAGGATCCACTCGATGTCCCACTTGGGTGTCGGCTCGCTCAACTCAGATCTCCTCGCCTTCGTTGCCTTCGCTGTCGTCTGACGTCACCTTGGCCTGGCGCTCGAGGGCCCGCAGGCGCCGGCTCATGGCTTCGAGGCGCGACACCAGGACCGTCTGACGCCTCCACTTGCGCATCTCGATGGCCGGGATGCCGGCCACCACCGATTTGGGCGGCAGCGAGGCGAGGGCGGCCGACTTGGCGGCGACCTGGACGCCGTCCCCGAGCTCGAGGTGCCCCGCCACCCCGGCCTGCCCCGCCAGCACCACGCCGTCGCCGAGCCGCGCGCTCCCCGCGATGCCGGCCTGGCCGCAAAGGATACAGTGCCGGCCGACCGTCACGTTGTGACCCACCTGGACGAGATTGTCGATCTTGGTGCCGGCGCCGATCCGCGTCTCGCCGAGCGCCGCGCGGTCGATCGTGGAGTTGGCCCCGACCTCGACGTCCTCCGCGAGGACCGTCCGTCCCACCTGCGGCACCTTGTGATGGGCGCCCTGGTGGAAGGTGTAGCCGAAGCCGTCCGCCCCCAGCACGACGCCGGCGTGGACGACGCTCCTCGCCCCCACCTCGGTGCCGTCGTAGAGCACGGCGTGCGGGTGGAGCACCGCCCCCTCCCCCACCGTGCACCCCCGCCCGATCGCCACGAAGGCGAGGACGGCCGCGCCGGCGCCGATCCGGCTGCCGGCGCCGATCACCGCGTAGGGGCCGACGTGCGCGTCCGAGTCGACGGCGCATCCGGGCTCGAGGATCGCCGTCGGATGGATCCCTGCCGGACGCCTCTCCTCCGGATGGAGGGCGGCGAGCAGGCGCGCCTGGGCCCAGGCGGGGTCGGCGGCGACGATCAGGTCGCGCCCGGGGACGGCGTCGACCAGCGACGGCCCGACGAGCAGCGCTCCCGCGCCGCTCGCCGCGGCCTGGCCGCGGTAGCGGGGATCCTTGAGAAGGGAGAGGTCGCGGGGGCCCGCGGATTCCAGGGAGCGGATCGCCTCGACGACGCGCTCCGGGTCCCCCTCGACCCGGCCGCCGACCAGCTCGGCGAGCTCGGCCAGCCGGTAGGCCACGCCGCTACTTGCCCTGGGCGGCGGAGTCCAGACGCTGGACGATGACGCCGGTGATGTCCACCGCATCGTCGGCGTAGATCAGGCCGCTCTCGAACTTGCGGAAGATCAGCGTGTAGCCGAGCTCATGGCCGACCTTGTTGATCACCGGCATCACCCGCTCGTCGATCTGCGCCAGCATGTCGTCGCGCTTCTTGGTCAGCTCGCGGTTGGCGTCGTCCTGGGCGCGGCGCAGCTGGATGTCCTTCTCCTCGGCCTGCTTCGCCATGTCGGCGAGCTTGTCCTGGGCGAGCGAGAGGCGGCCGTCGTTGATCTTCGCCTGCAGGTCCTTGAGCTCCTGGGCGCGGGCGCGCAGGTCGTTCTCCTTGGCTTCCTGGAGCTTCTTGAGATCGGCCATGGCCTTCTTGCCGGCGGCCGACGAGAGCAGGATCTTCTCGGTGTCGATCACCGCGATGCGGATCGGGCCGGCGGGCGCCGGAGCGGCCGCCGCCTGCGCGGCGGCGATCGAGGCGGTCGAGGCGGTGAGGGCAAGCCCGAGGAGCCCGGCCGTGGCGGCGCGGGACAGAACGTGGCGGGAAAGCGGCATGGTCTCTTCTCCTTCTGACTTTAAAGGACCGCTAGAAGCTGGTCCCGATACTGAACTGGAAGCTCTCGAAGCTGTCCTGCGGCAGGGGGCTGAGGTTCTTCGCGTAGATGAACCGCAGCGGCGCCCCGAACACCGGCAGCAGGACCCGCAGCTCCACTCCGGCCGTGTAGCGCAGGTGTTGCAGGCTGAACGACTGCTTGTCGCCGTAGACCTGGCCGGCGTCGGTGAACAGCAGCAGGCGGAACGGCCCGCCGAGCAGGAAATGGTACTCCAAATTGAACTGCTCGTACTTGTCGCCGCCGAGGATGATCCCGGTCGAGTCCATGATCGGGTTCCCCTTGCTGTCGCGCAGGAAGATCGAGCGATAGCGGTGGCCTCGGATGCTGTTCTCGCCGCCCAGGTAGAAGAGCTCGAGGATGGGGATGGTGTGCCCGCTGGCGTAGGGGTGGATCAGCCCCGCCTCGGCGTTGAAGGCGAAGATCGAGTGGACCGGGTAGTTGGTCACCGGCTGGAAGATGCTGAACGACGCCTCGGGGCGGACGAAGTAGTTGTCGCCGCCGAGGAAGCCGCCCGCGTACTCGACCGCCAGGGTGACCTTCTTGCCGGTCGAGGGCTCGAAGGGGTTGTCGCGGCTGTCGAAGACGTAGGACGGGCGCAGCGACGAGTTGTCGATGCGGATCGGCGTGGTGATCGTCGACCCCGGCTGCGGCTGGCCGGCCGGCGGCGGCGTCTCGCCGGGGAGCAGGGCGGGGACGGTGACCTGGGTCTCGTCGTGGTACTTCGAGAAGTTGTAGCTCAGGCTCGCCGAGGAGAAGAGCTTGAAGTTCCGCCCGTAGGTGAGCACGATCCCCTTGCTGTCGCGGATGTACTGGTCGAGCGCCGAGTTCAGGGTGTAGTCGAAGTTCTGCTTGTAGGCGCGGACGCCGATGCTCTGCGCGCGGTCGCGGAACCAGGGGATCGAGTAGGAGAGGTCGTAGTAGTCGTTGATCTTTCCCGACTGCACCGAGACGCCGACCTGCTCGCCGCGGCCGAGGAAGTTCTTGGTGCTGATCGAGAACTGGGCGAAGACGCCGTCGAGCTCGCTCCAGCCGCCGCCGAACTGCAGCTCGGTGCGGTCCGACTCCTCCCCCTTGAACAGGAGGTTGACCTTCTTCTTCTCCGAGTCGGTGTCGATGTCGACCGGGTTCTCTTCGTTGAGCTTGAAGTAGCCGAGCTGGTTGACCTTGGTCACGCTGTTGCGGATCGCCGTGACGTTGACCAGCCCGCCTTCGTAGACCCGCAGCTCGCGGCGCAGCACGCGGTCGCGGGTGCGGCCGTTCCCCTGGAACTCGATGCGGCCGACCTTGAACTGGTCCCCCTCGGTGATGTGGATCACCACGTCGGCGACGCGGTCCTCGCGCTCCACCAGCTCCGGGTCGACGCGGGCGAAGATGTAGCCGGTGTTGTGGTAGGCGTCCGAGATCTCCTTGACGCCGTCCTCGATCACCTTGGCGCGCAGCCACCCCCCGGTCTTGTGCTCGAACGCCTTGATCAGCGCCTTGGTCGGGTAGATCTTGTTCCCCTCGAGCGTCACCTGGCCGAACTTCCAGCGCTCCCCCTCCTCGAGCGGGATGGTGATGAACATCCGCCGCTGGAGGTCCTTGGGGCTGCGGCCGGCGACCGCCACCGCCCGCACCTCGATCTTGGGGTCGCCGATGACGATGTTCTTGTAGCCGACGCCGCGGTAGAGCTCGCGGACCTTGTCGAGGTCCTCCTGGAGCTTGGCGGGGTCGTAGAGGTCCTTCTTGGCGATCCGCGCGATGAACGCGGTCTCCTTGGTGTTGCGCATCGTCAACCGCAGGCGGTTGTCGTTGAACACCGTGTTCCCCTCGAACTCGATGTCGGAGATGCGGACGCGGTCCCCCTCGTCCACCGTGAAGACCACCTTCTTCTCGTTCGGGCCGACGTCGGTGACGGTGTACTGGGCGGTCGCGAAGCGGTACCCCTTCTCGCCGTACATGTCCTCGATCGTGGTCTTCACCCGCTGCAGCTCGCCGAGCGACAGCGGCTCCCCCTCGTGGACGCGCACCCGGCTGGTGGTGAGCTTGTCCTGGAGGTCGGTCTTCGAGATCCGCTTCAGCCCCTGGTAGTCGATCGAGCGCAGGATCGGCCGCTCGGCGACGGTGATCACCAGGCGGACGCCGTTCGCGGTCGGCACGCTCTCCACCTGGATGTCGTCGACCAGGTTGCGCTCCCAGAGCTTCTTGATGCTCCGGTTGAGGGCGGTCTCGTCGAGCGGCTGGCCGGGGGCGATCCCTAAGTAGTAGCGCAGCGTCTCCTCGGAGAGCGACTTCGCCCCCTTGAACTCGATGGCCTCGATGGTGCGGCCGTTCGTCGCGGGCTGCGGGGAGAGAGGCGGCTGCGGCTGCGGCGGTGGCTGCGATGGGGTGGGAGCGGGTGGGAGAGCTTGCGCGTGGGCGGAGATGCCGCCGGAGACGAGCATTGGAAGCACCGACACCGCCACCAGACGGCGCGCGGCCCTCCACCGGCGCGGCTTGCGCCGGCCCACGATGAGATCAGGCATTCATCTCGTCCTTTCCTGACCCCGGCGGCTCGCCGCCGGAGCATAACGGCCTTCTACGTGCTGGGAACCCACAGATCCGCAGTATTGGTGCGAAATATCGATCCGCAATCGACCTCAAAATGCCAAATCAACGCCGGGGGATGACGATCTCCTGGGCGCCGACGTGAAACGTCAGCTCGCCCCCCTCCAGACCCACCTCGATCCGCTCGATCGCCTCGCCGTGCTGGTTGTTGATGAGGATCTCGGAGACCGCGTCCTGGATGTGGCGCTGGATCGTCCGGCGCAGCGGGCGGGCTCCCGTCGAGGGCTCGATGTCCGCCTTCGACAGCAACCACTCCTTGGCGCGGTCCGAAACCTCCAGGCGCAGGCTCCGCTCGGCGAGCGTATTGTTCACATCCTCGATCAGAATGTCCACAATCGACCGCAGCTCCTTGGTCCCCAGCGGGTTGAAGACGATCACCTCGTCGATCCGGTTGATGAACTCGGGGCTGAAGGTGCGCCGCAGCTCGGCCAGGATCTCCTCCTCCAGCCGCTGGAAGCTCGCCTCCTCGCTCCCCTCGCCGAACCCCATCCGGCCGCCGCGCAGCACCAGCTTGCTGCCGATGTTCGAGGTCATCAGCACCAGGGTGTTGCGGAAGTCGACCAGGTTGCCGTAGGCGTCCGTCAGTTGGCCGTCCTCGAGGATCTGGAGCAGCAGGTTGGCGACGTCGGGGTGAGCCTTCTCGATCTCGTCGAAGAGGATCAGCGAGTAGGGGGCGCGGCGCACCCGCTCGGTGAGCTGGCCGCCCTCCTCGTGGCCGACGTAGCCCGGCGGCGAGCCGATCAGCTTGGAGACCGCGTGCTTCTCCATGTACTCGCTCATGTCGAAGCGGATCATCGCCCGCTGGTTGCCGAACAGGAACTCGGAGAGCTGGCGGGCGACCTCGGTCTTCCCCACCCCCGACGGCCCCAGGAAGATGAACGACCCCATCGGCCGCTGCGGGTTCGACACCCCCAGCCGCGAGCGGCGGATCGCCCGGCTGATCGCGTTGATCGAACGGTCCTGGCCGACCACGCGGGTCTTCAGGATCTCCTCCATCTGGAGCAGCCGCTCGGCCTCCTCGCTCTGCAGGGCCGCCACCGGGATGCCGGTCCAGAACGAGATGACCTCCTCGATGTCGTGGCGGGTCACCTCGAGGACGCCGGTCTCGTCGGTCGCGACGCTCATGCGCTCGAGGTCCTCGCGCAGCTCGATCTCCCGCTCGCGCAGGTAGACGGCGCGCTCGAAGTCCTTGTCGGAGATGGCGACCTTCATCTCCTTGACCACCTGGCGGATCTCGGCCTCGAGCCGGCGCAGGTTCTGGGTGTCGCGCACCCGGCGCAGCTTGACCCGCGCCCCCGCCTCGTCGATGACGTCGATCGCCTTGTCCGGCAGGTGGCGGTCCGGGATGTAGCGGCTCGACTGGTAGATCGCCGTGCGCAGCGCCTCGGGGCGGTAGCGCACCTTGTGGAACGACTCGTAGCGGTCCTTGACCCCCTCGAGGATCTCCTGCGTCTGCTCCGGCGTCGGCGGATTGACCTGGATCGCCTGGAAGCGGCGGAGCAGCGAACGGTCTTTCTCGATGTATTTGCGATATTCTTTAAGCGTGGTGGCGCCGATACAGGAGATCTCGCCGCGCGACAGCGCCGGCTTCAGGATGTTGGCGGCGTCGAGCGACCCCTCGGCCGAGCCGGCGCCGATCAGCGAATGGATCTCGTCGATGAAGACGATCAGCTCCTTGCTGTCCTTGAGCTCCTTCAGAATCCCTTTCAACCGCTCCTCGAACTGGCCGCGGTACTTGGTGCCGGCCACGATCAGCGACAGGTCGAGCGCCATGATCCGCTTGTTGGCGAGGAAGATCGGCACCCGCCCCTCGATGATGCGCTGCGCCAGCCCCTCGACGATCGCCGTCTTCCCCACCCCCGGCTCGCCGAGCAGGATGGGGTTGTTCTTGGTGCGGCGGGAGAGGATCTGGATGATGCGGTCGACCTCCTCCTCGCGCCCGATCAGCGGATCGAACGACTGCTCGGCGGCGAGCGCCGTCAGGTCGCGCCCGTACTCGGAGAGGAACGGCAGCTCCTTCTTCTGCTGCGAGGCCTCGCGCTCCTTGGCGATGCCGAGCACCTCCTCGCGCACCGCGTAGACGTCGAATCCGTGCTGGGCCAGGATGCGCATCGCGGTGCACCCCTCCACTCGCAGGATGCCGATCAACAGGTGCTCGGAGCCGACCGTCGCATGGAGCATGCTCTCGGCCTCATGCGAAGCGTAGGCCAGGATCTTTTTCGATTCTTCGGAAAGAGGCAGCTCCGCGGTGGAGGAGATCCGCTCGACGAAGACCCGCTCGCCTTCGATCTCCCGGCGGATGTCTTCGGGCTTGATCTGGAAGCGCCTGAAGATCTCGCTGACCGTCTCCTCCCCCTCCCGCAAGATCCCCAACAGGATGTGCTCGGACTCGATGACCCGGCTGCCCAGCTTGCTGGCTTCGTAGCGGGCGAAGAACAATGCTCGACGGGCCTTCTCGTTGTACTTCTCAAACATTCTGTTCGACCTCTCCTGAGGGCCGGCGCACCGCGCCGCACCTCGGAAAAGAGGGGCGGTCGAGCGCGGCGGTTCCTCGTGTTCAATCCACCGGATTCTAGCACGCCCCCCCTCCCCGGGCCCCACGGGCCGGGAAGGGCGCGCGGCCGGACCTCCGGTACCTACCTCGGATCAAGTGCCCCCGAGCCGGCAAAATTCCCGCCGGACGCGACCTCTCCCGCCCCCCCGAGTGTCCGCTTTTCAATACGGGTGTAGCACTCCGCCATCCAGCCGCAACGTCCGCGTGCACTGGCGGGCGATCTCCGGATTGTGGGTGACCAGGATGCCGGTGGTGCGGTGGCGGGCCTGCATGGCGAGGAGGAGCTCGAAGACCGTCTCGCCGCTCGCCGGGTCGAGGTTCCCCGTCGGCTCGTCGGCGAGCAGCAGCGGCGGCTCGAGCGCCAGCGCCCGGCAGAGGGCGACCCGCTGCCGCTCCCCCCCGAGAGCTGGTTGGGGAAGTGCTCGAGCCGCTCCTCGAGCCCCACCTCGAGCAGCAGGTCGCGGGCGCGCTCGAGCACCCGCCGCGGCTCGATGCCGGCGATCCGCCCGGGGAGCATCACGTTCTCGAGCGCCGTGAAGTCCGGCAGGAGCTGGTGGAACTGGAAGACGAAGCCGATCGTGCGGTTGCGGAAGGCGGCGAGCTGCGCGCCGGAGAGCCGAGCGAGCGACTCCCCGCCGATCTCGACCGTCCCGCCGTCCGGACGGTCGAGCGCCCCGAGCAGGTGGAGCAGCGTCGACTTCCCCGACCCCGAAGGGCCGACGATCGCCACCAGCTCGCCGGGCTCGATGGCGAGATCGACCCCCTTGAGCACCGCCACCCGCCGGACGCCGTCCTGATAGACCTTGGTGAGGCCGCTGGCGCGGACGGCGACGCTCATCGCGGTTCCTTCATCGGCGGAGCGCCTCCACGGGATCGAGCGCCGCGGCCCGTTGCGCGGCGTAGAGCGAGGAGGCGAGGGCGAGGCCGAGGGCGAGGAGGAGCACCAGGGCGAGGTCCCCCGCCTGCACCTTGAAGGGGACGTAGTCGAGGAAGTAGACGCGGCCGGGGAGGCGCAGCAGGTGGAAGCGGTCGAGCGCCCAGGCGCCGCCGACGCCGAGGAGGGTGCCCAGGGTCACCCCGAATCCGGCCACCAGGCCGCCGAGCAGCACGAAGGCCTGGCGCAGCGCCGCCGGGGTCGCCCCCATCGTGCCCAGCATGCCGATCTCCGGCCGCTTGCTCGAGATGATCAGGGCGAGGTCCGCCACCAGCGCCAGCGACGCCACCACCACGATCAGCGACACGGCGACGAACATCAGCAGCTTCTCGAGATGGAGGGCGAAGAGGAGCGGCCGGTTGAGCTCCTGCCAGGTGCGCACCACGCTCCCCGCCGGCAGTGCCCCTGGCGTCGACGCCAGCCGGGCGGCGACCTCCAAGGCGGCGTCGATCCCCCCGGCCTCGACGTCGAGCCGGCGGTCCGCCCCGCCGAGCAGCGACTCGGCGACGTCGCGCGGCAGGGGGATGCGCACCTTCTCCTCCTGGCTCCGCGCCGCCTCGTAGGTGCCGGCGAGCGGCACGCTGCGCAGCCGCGGCTGGGGTCCGAGCGGGGTCAGCGTCGGGCGCGGCGAGACGACGTCGAGCACCATCCCGGCCCTGAGCCCCCAGCGGGCGGCGAGCGTGCCGGGGACGTAGAGCCCCGGCGCCGCCCCGGCGGCGCCGGGGAAGATCGACGGCACCCTGCCGTCGAACCCCACCAGCTCGACCGGCTGCACCTTGCCGCGGTCGATCAGCCAGCCCCCTCCGCGCACCTGCACCTGGACCGAGCGCACCCCCGCCACCCGGCCGACCGCGTCGCGCGCCGCCGCCGGGTCGGAGTCGGGGGGGAGCTGCACCTCGATCTGCGGCGTGCGGCCGAGCAGCTCCGAGCGCAGCGCCCCCTGGAAGCCCGAGATCACCGCCAGCGCCAGCACCATCGCCATCACCCCCAGCGCCAGGCCGCCGGCCGCCACCGCCGAGAGGAAGCTCGCGAAGGCGTCCCGGCGGGTGCTGCGCAGGTAGCGCAGCGCGATCAGGGCCGGAAACGGGAGCCGGCGCAGCAGGAGGCGGGAGGGGCGGCTCAAGCGCCTATCCGCCCTCCGCCGGCTTTTGCGTCGGATCGGGCGTCGCTTCCGGCCGCATCAACGGGAACAGGATGACGTCGCGGATCGACTGCCGGTCGGTGAGCAGCATGGTCAGCCGGTCGATGCCGATGCCGATCCCCGCCGCCGGCGGCATCGCGTGCTCCAGGGCGCGCACGTAGTCGGCGTCGTAGAGGTGCCCCTCGGCGTCCCCCGCCTCGCGCGCCGCCACCTGGCCGCGGAAGCGCTCGGCCTGGACGTCCGGATCGTTCAGCTCGCTGAACGCGTTCGCCACCTCCATGCCGGCGATGTAGAGCTCGAAGCGCTCGGTGAAGCGGGGATCGTCCAGCCGCTGCTTGGCGAGCGGCGAGACGTCGGTCGGATGCTCGGTGATGAACACCGGCGCGAACAGGTGCTCCTCGACGGTGTGCTCGAAGAGCCCCATCAGCAGGTGGCCGTAGGTCCCCCCCGGCGGCGGCGCGATCCCCTTCTCCGCCAGCACGGCGGCCACCGACTCCAGGGTCTCCAGCCGCCCGGCGGGCACCCCCGCGTACTGCGTGATCGCCTCGCGCATCGTCAGCCGCTGCCAGGGGCGGGCGAAGTCGATCTCCTTCCCCTCCCAGGTGATCGCCGCCTTGCCGAGCACCGTGCGCGCCCGCTCGGCGAGGCCGGTCAGCAGCTCCTCGGCGAGGTCCATCATCTGCCGGTAGTCGGCGTAGGCCCAGTAGAACTCGAGCATGGTGAACTCGGGGTTGTGGCGGGTCGAGATCCCCTCGTTCCTGAAGTTCCGGTTGATCTCGTAGACCCGCGGGATGCCGCCGACCAGCAGGCGCTTCAGGTAGAGCTCGGGGGCGATGCGCAGGTAGAGGCCGATGTCGAGCGCGTTGTGGTGGGTCTTGAACGGCCGCGCCGTGGCGCCGCCGGGGATCACCTGCATCATCGGCGTCTCGACCTCGAGGAAGCCGCGCGCGTCGAGGAACTCGCGGATCCCCTTGACGATCGCCGCCCGCGCCTCGAACACCCGCCGCGACTCCTCGTTGGTGGCGAGGTCGAGGTAGCGCTGGCGGTAGCGGGTCTCGACGTCGGCGAGGCCGTGCCACTTCTCGGGGAGGGGGCGCAGCGCCTTGGCGAGCAGGACGAGGTCGGCCACCATCAGCGACAGCTCCCCCGTGCGGGTGCGGATCAGCGCTCCGGAGGCGCCGACGAGGTCGCCGAGGTCGAGGTTGTCGACCACCAGCTGGGCGCTCTCCGGCAGCTTGTCGCGGCGCACGAAGAGCTGGATCTTCTCCTTGCCGTCGTGGAGGTCGGCGAACACCAGCTTCCCCTGCCGGCGGATCGAGCGGATGCGCCCCGGCACCCGCAGCTCGAGCCCGAGCGCCTCGAGCTCCTCGGCCGTCTTCTCGCCGTGCTGCTGCTTGATCGCCGTGGGCTCGAGGTCCCACTCGAAACGGTGCGGATAGGTGGCGATCCCCGCCTCCGCGAGGCGCTGGCGCTTGTCGCGCCGGTTCTGGATCTGATCGTCGAGCTCGGACATGGGTGGTCGGCCGCTCCCCTCGCAGTTGAGGCTGAACGATAACGTATCCGGGGGACGGCGTGCACTTGGGCGGCGTCTCCCGCTCCCCCGCTGCTACGATACGCGCCATGGACGAGACCGACGATCTGGAAGGGCTGGTCAACGCTCCCCTCGAAGAGGCTTCGACGGATCTGGAGACGCTGGTCGAGCAGCACAAGTCCGCCGTCGAGCGCTTCGACCTGCTCGGCTGGCCGCGCCCCGAGGTGGCGGTGGTCTCGGGCTCGGGGCTCGCCGTCGACCTCGGCGAGCGGACCCACGGGCCGGTCCAGCTCGAGTTCCTGCTGCCGTTCGAGAGCCACGCGGTCGCCGGGCACCCGCTCGCGGTCGAGATGTTCGAGCCGCTGCCGGGGCGCCCCGTCCTCTACTTCAAGGGGCGCCTCCACTCCTACCAGGGGTACACCGCGAACGAGACGGTCTTCCCCGTCCGCCTGGCGGCCCTCCTCGGCGCCAAGGTCCTGGTGATGACCAACGCCACCGGCGGCCTCCAGCCGCACCAGCGCCCCGGCGACCTGGTGCTGATCGCGGACCATCTCAACCTCACCGGCCTCAACCCGCTGCGCGGCCAGCTCCCTCCGGAGTGGGGGCCGCGCTTCCCCGACATGAGCGCCGCCTACGATCCGGCGCTGCGCGCCCTGGCGCTCCAGACCGCCGAAGGGCTGGGAGTCCAGCTCGCGAGCGGCGTCTACGCCGGGATCGCCGGCCCCAGCTACGAGACCCCCGCCGAGGTCCGCATGCTCCGCCTGCTCGGCGGCGACGTCGTCGGCATGTCGACCGTCCTCGAGGTGATCGCCGCCCACCACATGGGGGTGCGCTGCCTCGCCCTCTCGATGGTCAGCAACCCCGCCGCCGGCCTCTCCGAGATCCCCCTCACCCACGAGGAGGTCCTCGCCGCCGGTCAGGCCGCCGCCGGCAACCTCCGCGACCTGCTGCGCGCCGTGCTGCGGGCGCCGGGGCTGGTCTAGGCCGCTTTCCGGGGCGGTTGCCTTCGCGGGGGCGCCCCCTCCCGGCCTCCCCCGAGTACAGGGGAGGAGAACAGCGTGCAGCGTCGCGAGGCTAAGCCCGGGCCGAAGCCACCCCTCGCAAACAAGACGACGCTTCTCCATCGCAAAGGGCCGCCGAAGGGAGCCTTTTTCCTCCCCTGTACTCGGGGGAGGCCAGGAGGGGGGCGCCCCCGTTACGGCTGCCTCTCCTTTTCCGCGAACGATCTACGTTAGAATTTTGCCAGCGGCTCCCGTCGGCGCGCCGCAGCCAGACGCGAGGAAACCAGGATGGCAATCTCGGCGATCGACCTTCACCGCTGGACGCGGGAGGACTATGAGCGATTGGCGGAGGAAGGATTCTTCCAGCCCGGCGAGCGGGTGGAGCTGGTCGACGGCGTCCTGTTCGAGATGACGCCGCAGAGCTCGCGCCACGCCGTCGCCGTCCGCCTGGTCCGCCAGGCGCTGGGACCGCTCTTCGCCGCCGGCTTCGATCTCCTGGTGCAGATGCCGCTGTCGCTCGGCGAGGACTCCGCCCCCGAGCCGGACGTCGCCGTGGTGCGCGGCGATCCCCGCGATCACCTGGTCGCCCATCCGAGCGGCGCCGAGCTGGTGGTGGAGGTCTCCGACTCCTCCCTCGCCCACGACCGCGACCGCAAGACCGGGCTCTACGCCCGCGCCGCGATCCCCGAGTACTGGATCCTGGTCCTCGCCAAGCGGCAGCTCGAGGTGTTCCGCGATCCGGCCGACGGCGCCTACCGCTCAAGGACGATCCTGCAGGCGTCCGATCGGATCTCCCCCCTCGCCTCCCCCGAGGCTTCGATCGCGGTCGCCGACCTGCTCCCCTGATCGCTCCCCGAAAAACCGGCCGCCGCGGGGCGGCTCGCTTCTCCCCCTCTCCGACACTAGGTTGAGTAAGAGACCGGAAGTTCTTTCTCTTTGCTCAATCTTTGGCCCGTTCCGGCGCAATGACGCGCCGGTCCGGTTCCGATGGAGAGGTGCTGAATGTCGAGACGTACTGGATGGATCTCCCTGGTTGCAGGCGCGGCCGCCTTCCTGGCGGTGGCCTCCACGGCGATGGCAGGGATGGGCGGGATGGCCGGCCTCACCACCACGATCGAAGCGCAGAAGAGCTCGCTCGGCGCCGCCGACGACGCCGTCGTGCGGATCACCTACCGCAACGATTCGCAGGCCGACCTCTACCTCGTCCGCTGGCAGACGGCGCTCCAGGGGGTCGAGGGGAACCTGTTCGACGTGCAGCTGGACGGCAAGCCGGTCGAGTACACCGGCCGCCTCTACAAGCGGGCCCTGCCGCGGGCCGAGGACTACGTGCGCATCCCGGCCGGGGGCGCCGTGGCGGCCGACGTCGAGCTGTCGAGCGTCTACGACCTGTCGCGCACCGGCGAGTACTCGATCCGCTACCGGGTGGGCCTGCAGGACGCCCTGCGCGCCGACAGCGCCAAGTCGATCGCCGCGGTCGGCGGACGCACCCTCGAGTCGAACGTCGTCTTCCTCGGCGTCGAGCGCGACGAGCGGGGGGTGGCCGCGGTCGAGACGCTGGCCCGGCTCGAGGAGCTCGGCCGTCCGAGCCTCCCGGAGAAGGCGCTGACCCCGAGCTACGTGAGCTGCTCCACCACCCGCCAGGGGCAGCTGGTGACGGCGCTCAACAACGCCCAGGGGCTGGCGCAGCGCTCGCGCGACTATCTGAACGCCGTCCCCACCGCCTCGCGCTCGACCGACAGCAACTACAAGACCTGGTTCGGCACCTACAGCTCGGGGAACTGGTCGAGCGTGACGGGCGACTACGTCAACATCTACAGCGCCATGTCGACCAAGGCGTTCGTTTTCTACTGCGACTGCACGGACAGCTCCTACGCCTACGTCTACGCCAACCAGCCCTACAAGGTGCACCTCTGCGGCGCCTTCTGGAGCGCCCCGGCGACGGGCACCGACTCCAAGGCCGGCACGCTGATCCACGAGACCAGCCACTTCACGGTGGTCGCCGGCACCCAGGACTACCAGTACGGGCAGACCGCCTGCAAGAGCCTGGCGATCTCGAGCCCCAGCAAGGCGATCCACAACGCGGACAGCCACGAGTACTTCGCCGAGCCGCGCTGATCCCGGCTGACCACCGGCTGTCACCGAAAGGGAGAGGGGGGCGGCGAGCCGCGATATGCTCCCGCGATGCGGCAACCCGCCCTCCTCCTTTCGTCCCTCCTCGCGCTCACTTCGGTCTCCTGCTGGATGAAGCCTCACGACCAGACCGACGCCCGGCACCCGCTCGAGTGCCGGATGGAGGAGGCCCACCCGCAGCTCGCCGGCGGCCCCGTCGCCATCCGCTTCCAGCTCACCAACCGGTCGGACCATCCGGTCTGGCTGCTGCGCTGGAACACGCCGTGGGAAGGGTGGCGCGGCACCCTCTTCGCCCTGAGCTACGGCGGGCAGGACCTCCCCTACCGCGGGCCGCTGGTCAAGCGCGGCGAGCCGACGGCGCAGGAGTACATCAAGCTGCGCCCCCGGGAGTCGATGATCACCGGCCTCGACTTCTCGCAGGTCCACGACGTCGGCCGCCCGGGCGACTACACGGTGCGCGTCGTCTCGCCCCTCCAGGACGTGATCCAGGACGGCCAGGACGGCCAGGACGGCGCCACGCCGCCGCGCACCCGCGACAGGTTCCAGCCGCTGACCCTGCGCTGCGAGAACCTGGTGCTCAAGGTCGGCAAGGCGAAAGAGGCGCCGAAGGTCAACTACTAGCAAAGGGATGCGCCGGAATGAACCTCCTCGACTCGCGCCGTCTGACCGGACCCAACCTGCTGCTCGACCGCCCCGGGGCGGTGATCGACGTCGCCCTCGCGCCCGAGGAGGCGAACGCGGCGGTGATGGCGTGGACGGGGCAGGTGCGGCGGATGCTCGACGCGGTCGGCTGGGGGGGCGAGGAGATCGCGGCGCGCCTCTTTCCCGGCGGCGCCAGCCTCGCCATCTCGGCCCCGATCGACGGCCTGTACGCCGCGACCGACATCAACGACTGGGCCTGGGACGCGGCCGGCGACGTGCTGGCCGGCCGCCGCGAGCCCGACCTCGCCAAGGCGCGCGACGTGCTGCGGGCGGAGATCGCCCGCGAGGCGAACCCCGCGCTGCTCGCCCTGCGCGACGCCGCGGCGGCCCGCGGCGTCGCCTTCCTGGCCGACGACCGCTACGCCTCCGTGGGGCTCGGCCGCGGGTCGCGCTGCTGGAGCCTCGAGGCGCTCCCCGACCCCCAGGAGATCGAGTGGAGCGCGGTCTCCGACATCCCGGTAGTGATGGTCTCCGGCACCAACGGCAAGACCACCACCGTGCGGCTGCTGGCGGCGATGGTGGACGCCGCCGAACGGATGGCCGGCGTGACCTCGACCGACCGCGTCGACGTCGGCGGGGAGGTCGTCGAGTGGGGGGATTTCTCGGGGCCGGTCGGCGCCCGCATGCTGCTGCGCGACCGGCGGGTCGAGGTGGCGATCCTCGAGACGGCCCGCGGCGGGCTGCTGCGGCGGGGGCTCGCGGTGAGCCGGGCGGCGGCCGCGGCGGTCACCAACATCGCCGCCGATCACCTGGGAGAGTTCGGGATCTACGACCTGCCGTCACTCGCCGCCGCCAAGCTGGTGGTCTCGCAGGCCGTCGGCCCCGACGGACGGCTGGTGCTCAACGCCGACGATCCCGTCCTGGTGGCGGCGGCCCGCCGGCTCGAGGTGCCGATCGTCTGGTTCAGCCTCGACGCCGAGAATCCCCAGGTGCGCGAGGCGCTCGCCGCGGGCGGCGAGGCCGCGCTCCTGGCGGACGGCGAGCTGGTGCTCGCCCGCGGCGAAGAGCGGCGGGCCGTGCTGCGCGCCGACGCGGCGCCGATCACCTTCGGCGGCCGGGCCGGCCACAACGTCGCCAACGCGCTGGCGGCGATCGCGCTGGCGGCGGCGATCGACCTCCCCGTCGAGGCGATGGCCGCGGGGCTGAAGCGGCTGCGCAACCATCCCGACGACAACCCCGGGCGGGCCAACCTGTTCGAGCGCGACGGCGTCCGCATCCTGGTCGACTACGCCCACAACCCGCACGGCCTGGCGGCGCTCCTCTCGATCGTGCGCTCGCTCCCCCCGGGGCGCCGCATCCTCCTCCTCGGGCAGGCCGGCGACCGCGGCGACCAGGCCCTGCGCGACCTCGCCCGCGCCGCCCTCCCCTTCGAGGCGGACCTCATCATCCTCAAGGAGATGACCGAGATGCTGCGCGGCCGTCCGGAGGGGGAGGTGCCGGTCATCCTCGAGGACGAGCTGCGCCGCCTCGGCGTCCCGGAGGAGCGGATCGAGCACGCCGACTCCGAGCTCGACGGCGTCCGCATGGCCCTCGCCGCCGCCCGCGAAGGCGACCTGCTGATCCTGCTCATCCACAGCCAGCGCGCGGCGGCGCTGGAGCTGATCCAGGAGTAGTAGTTGCTGACTTGAAGGGCCTGCCCTACGAAGAGACGTCCCGCCGTCCCCGTGGCCTGCCGAGGTTGTCGTTCATCGATGGGAGCGTCTCTACGGGTCCGTTGCCGCAGATCGGGCGATGCCGTATTTCCGGTGGATCGGAAGCGCCCGGTTCACACCGACGTGCCCGTAGAGACGTCCCCATCGATGAACGATACCGATCGCAGGCCACGGGGACGGCGGGGCGTCTCTCGAAGGCAATGCCCTCCCCCTGACCCCACCCGGCCGAAGGCGGTTGAATCCTCCTTCAGGTCCCCCCTCAGTGCACCCGCCCCGCCCCCGCCATCTCCCCGGCCCCCTGCCCCTGCCGCGCTCCCGGGTGCATCTCCGCCCCTTCCTCCTCCGTCTGCCGCCCCGGCTCGAAGCCGACGATCAGCTCCCAGATGCGGTTGAGGTTGTCGCCGAAGATCACCAGCAGGTCGCCGGCGCGGGCCATGCCGAGGGCGGCGCGGACGGCGTCCTCCTCGCGGAAGTGACCGGGGACCACCCGCTCCGGACAGACTCCGGCGGCGAGGAGCCCCTGGCGCAGAAGAGCCGCGGCCTCGCCGGGGCGCCGGCCGCGCAGGTCGTCGTCCTCGCGCAGCAGGACGAGGTCGAAGGCGGGGGCGGCGGCCGCCGCCAGGGCGAGGATGTCCTCGTCGCGGCGGTCGCCGGGGCAGGCGATGACGCCGATCCGCCGGCCGTGCACGGCGAGCTCGCGCACCGTGCGCGCCAGGGCCTCCATGCCGTGGGCGTTGTGGGCGTAGTCGAGCAGCACCCGGAACGGATGCTCGTTGTAGAAGTTGAGCCGCCCCGGCGCCTGGAAGAAGTCGTTCGAGAAGGTGCGGAGGCCCTGGCGGATGTTGTCGACCGCCACCCCCATGCCGTGGGCGATGGCGGCGGCGAACATGGCGTTCTGCACGTTGTGGAACGCCTTTCCCTCGAGGGTGGCGGGGATCTGCCGCGCCCAGAGGAGGGGGACCTGCCGCTCCCCCTGCTCCCCCAGATACAGGGCGAGCATCCTGCCGTTCAACCCCGCCTCCAGCACCACCGCCTGCCCCCCCTTCCGCACGTGCTCGCGCACCCGCTCGTTCTGCGGGTCGGTGGTGACGTAGATCGGCTTCGCACGGCTGACGGCGGCCATCGCCGCCACCCGCTCGTCGTCGGCGTTCAGCACGCAGTAGTCGTCCGCCGCCTCCGCGACCACCGCCTTGACCTTGGCGAGGTCTTCCAGGTCCTCGATGCCGCCGATCCCCAGATGGTCGGCGGCGACGTTGAGCACCGCGCCGACGTTGCAGTGGCTCCAGCCGAGCCCCGAGCGGACGATGCCGCCGCGTGCCGTCTCGAGCACGGCGGCGTCGATCGTCGGATCGCGCAGCACGGTCTGCGACGACCACGGGCCGGTCATGTCGCCGCGCACGGTGCGCGTGCCGTCGATGTAGACGCCGTCGGTGGTCGCCATCCCGACCGTGAAACCGGAGAGCTTGAGGATGTGCCCCACCATGCGGGTGGTGGTGGTCTTGCCGTTGGTGCCGGTGATCGCGGCGAGCGGGATGCGGGAGCTGGCGCCGCGCGGGAAGAGCATGTCGATCACCGGCCGGGCGACGTCGCGCGCCTTCCCCTCGGTCGGCGCGAGGTGCATGCGGAAGCCGGGGGCGGCGTTGATCTCGACGATCGCCCCGCCCACCTCGCGGTAGCTGCGCGCGATGTCCGGCGACACGAAGTCGACGCCGCCGACGTCGAGCCCAACCGCCTTGACGGCGCGCTCGGCCATGATCCGGTTCTCCTCGTGGATCGCGTCGGTGCGGTCGATCGCCGTGCCGCCGGTCGACAGGTTCCCCGTCGCCCGCAGGTAGAAGATCTCGCCGGCGGCGAGCACCGAGGCGAGCGTCAGGCACCCCTCGGCGAGCAGGCGCTCGGCCTGCTCGTCGATCTCCAGGCGGGTCAGCGCCTTCTCGTGGCCGATCCCCCGCCGCGGGTCGCGGTTGACCGCCGCGACCAGCTCGCCGATCGTGCTCGCGCCGTCCCCCACCACGTGCCCCGGCACCCGCTGGGCGACCGCCACCACGCGGCCGTCGACCACCAGGATGCGGTAGTCGTTGCCGGTCTGGAACGACTCGACGATCACCTGCCGGCAGATCGCGCGCGCCGACTCATAGGCCGCGCGCACCTGGCTCGCGTTCTTCAGCCGGGTCGCCACCGCCGTGCCGTGGTTGCCGTCGAGCGGCTTGACCACCACCGGGAAGCCGATCCGCTCCGCCTCCTCGACCGCCTCGGCGGCGTCGACGACGATCGCCTGGCGGGGGACCGGCAGGCCGATCTGCTCGAGGATGCGCTGGGTGAGCCGCTTGTCGGAGGCGATCTCGGTGGCGATCTGCCGCGTCTCACTGGTCAGCGTCGCCTGGATGCGCTTCTGGTGGCGGCCGTAGCCGAGCTGCACCAGCGACCCTTCATTCAGGCGCATCCACGGGATCCCCCGCCGTTCGGCGGCGCGCACCAGGGCGGCCGTCGAGGGGCCGAGGGCGCGGCGCCCGGCGAGGCGGACCAGCCCCTCGAGCTCGCGCTCGAAGTCGAACGGCGACGGGTCGTGCGCCGCGCGCTCAAGGGGCAGCAGGTGGCGCAGCAGGCTCAGGGCCAGGTCGCCGGCGGCGAGGCCGACCGCCTCTTCGACGTAGCTGTAGACGACGTGGTACTCGCCCTTGGGGAGCCCGTCGCCGCGCGTCTTGCCGAAGGTGACCGGGGTCCCCGCCAGGCACTGGAGCTCGATCGCCACGTGCTCGAGGACGTGGCCGAGCCAGGTCCCCTCGTCCTCTCTCATCCGCCGCACGAAGCCGCCGTCCTCGCCGTAGGAGCAGCCGTGCTGGGCGAGGGTCGGGAGCGCCCGGAGCAGCCCGTCGGTGAAGCCGGGGAGCTTCGCCGTCGGATAGCGCTCGAGCTCGCCGAGGTCGAGCCGCAGGCGGATCATCGGCCAGCGGGCGTAGAGGTTGGGACCGCGATAGACCCGAGTCTCCAGGATTTTCATGATGCGTGCATCTCCGGGTTGGAAAGGATTTCCTGGTCGTTCTCGACCCGAGACGAAAAAGCAAGGCTTGTGCCAAAGATGCGTGCCAAAGATGGCGCCGCGGACGCCAAGCGATGAATCGCCGGGCGTTCAAGGGCGACCGCGGGTCGCCCCTACACCCATGTCGGCTGCTCTTCTACTCCCCCCCGTCGCCGCCCGTGGATTCCGCACCCTCCATCGGGACGATCGGAGGCTCGATGAGGGTCTCGGATTCCGTCATCACGGGGGGGCGTTCGGGGGCGCGGCGGTCGACGGGGTCGAGGTGGAGCATCGGCGGCGGGTTGATCCCCCGGCGCGCCTTGAGGTCGTAGCGGCAGCCGGAGGTGAGGAAGTCGAGCTTCAGCCCGATCATCGCGACCGGCTGGCCGCGGCGGACGGCGTGGCTGTCGGTGAAGCGCATCCCCGAGGCGTCGACCACCATCACGGCGCCGGCGCCGAGGACGGAGAGCTCGCCGCTGCCGTGGATCAGCGCCGCCGTGTCCTCGTCGATGCCGAGGCCGAGGGGGGCGGGATTGTAAGAAAGCGCCGTCAGCAAACGCCCCAGCCGGTCGCGGCGGCGGAAATGCTGATCGATCACCAGGTCGGGGGCGAGCCCCAGCCCCTTGGCGAGATGGACGAGCCGCCGGCGCGGCGTCGAGCCGCTGTCGCCGAGCGCGATCATGTGCTCGGAGAGGAGCGCCGCGCCGGCGCTGGTGCCGGCCACCACCATGCCGGCGGCGTGGCGCGCGCGGATGGTGTGCGCCACCTCGGTGCCGCCGAGCACCGAGGAGAGCTTGAGCTGGCTGCCGCCGGTGATGAACAAGCCGGTCGCGTACTCGAGCAGGTCGCGCGCCTCCGGCCCCGCCTCGACGGCGTCCTCGCGGGTGTCGATCTTCAGCACCTCGACGTTCTCGGCGCGCAGGGCGAGGAAGAGGTCGGCGTAGCGCTCCCCCGTCTCCGGCACCTCGGAGGCCGTGGCGAGCACCACGATGCTGGCGTCCGGACCGCCGGCCGCTTCGAGGAAGTAGCGCAGGATGATCCGCTCGCGGGTCTTGTCCTCGGCGCCGCCGATGGCGATCAGCAATCCGGGATGGGTGACGTGAGGGGGTTGCAGGAGGTCCATACGTTACTCACTGGCAAAGAGGATGCCAGACGCGCAGCAGCCGGCATGATTCCTGCTTCCTTGAAGGCGTGAGAAAGCACGGGTGCGTGAGCGATTTCTCTTGAAAAGTCATCTTGGGACGTTATCTTTGGGAACGCAAAGGGGATGAGACCGATGCCACTCTCTTGGACGAAGATCGAGGAGATCCTCCAGGTCGACACCGACCGGGAGAACCGTAAACGCATCGTCCGCGAGCTTCTGCGCGAAGCCAGCCGGCGCCTGGCGCAGCCGGCGGAGAACGCGGAGGACGAAGCCTGGAAGATCCTGGAGCGGCCGCCCGGGCCGCCCGGGAAAGCGGAAGCGCGGCACGCCACCCTGCGGCTGGTCTGAGGGTAGCCACCAGGGACTGCCGGGACGCCAGGGGCCTTTTTTGTCCCTGTCCCTGCCGTCCCTGGAGTCCCTGCAGTCCCTGGTCCCCCAGGCCCGACGGGCGCGAGAGAGCCCGATTCGCCGCCGTCAGCCCCGGGCGGTTACAATCCCCGCTCCATGATCACCGAAACGACCCGCGAGCGCTTCGCGGCCCTGACGGAGATGGTGCGCCGCGAGGGGGCCGGGCGTTGGCTCGTGCTGACGCACGACAACCCCGACCCGGACGCTCTCGCCTCGGCGCAGCTCCTCGCGCGGCTGCTGCGGCAGACCCTCCGGCAGTCGGTGACCGTCGCCTACGGCGGCATCATCGGGCGCGCCGAGAACCGCGAGATGGTCAAGTCGCTCGGCCTCCGGTTCAGCCACGTCCGCCACCTCAGCTGGAAGCATTACCGGCATTTCGCGCTGGTCGACACCCAGGCGAGGAGCGGCAACAATCAGCTCCCCTCGCGGGTGATCCCCGACATCGTGATCGATCACCATCCGGTGCGCGCCAACACCCCGACCGGGCCGTTCTACGACGTGCGCCCGAAGTACGGGGCGACCGCCACCATCCTCGCCGAGTACCTGCTGGCGGCCGGTATCAAGCCCACCCACGCGCTCGCCACCGGGCTGATCTACGCCATCCGCTCCGAGACGCTCGACTTCGCCCGCGAGCACGCCGGCCCCGACAAGACGATCCACGACCTGTTCTTCCCGCAGGCCGACCATCGCCGCCTCGCCCGCATCCAGAGCCCGCGGCTGCCGGCGAGCTACTTCGGCAACCTCCACGACGCGCTCGAGAACCTCGAGACGGTCGACTCGCTGATCCTCAGCCACCTGGGGCCGGTCGATCAGCCGGACATCGTCCCCGAGATCGCCGACCTGCTGCTGCGCATGGAGGGGAAGACCTGGTCGCTCGCCACCGGCTTCTTCGGCGGCCGTCTCTATCTTTCGATCCGCACCACCAACCCGCGCGCCGACGCCGGCGGCCTGATGCGGCGCCTCATCGGCCGGCTCGGCAAAGGGGGAGGCCACGGCATGATCGCCGGCGGCTGGGTCGACGCCAGCAAGGTGACCGATCCCGCGGCGCGCCGCGAGCTGCAGAAGGGATTGGGAGTGCGCCTGGCGAAGGAGCTGAAGAAGAATCCGGAAAAGATCGCGAAGATGGAGCTCGGGCGGAAAGACCCCGGCTGAGAGGCGTGCGGCGCGCAGGCTCGCGGACCCTGCGCGCCAGCTCTCGAATCTTCGAATCTATTTCTGTTGGACGGCGACCGGCCGCACGGCTTCGAGGGTACGGCAGGCGCGGCGGAAATGGGGCTCGGCGACGTAGATCATCGCCACCGGGCCGCCGGGTTCAGCGTCGAGACCGATCGGCGGCTCGCTCTGGATGAACCAGGGGATTCCCGCCTCTTCGAGACCGACCGCCAGCGCCTGGAACGCGTCGGCGTCCGCCATCTCCGCCAGCGGAATGAACTCCACCGGCCGGCTGGCCTCCCCCTCCCCACCCAGGCACTGCGAAGACCCCTCCTCATGCTCCAAACCACAATCAGGACAGTGCATGAAATCCTCCTCTCCGCTCCCGGCGCCCAAGCGCCGGGGCTTCCCCCACATTGGCCTGCTTCAGATAAGAAGTGCCTTGAAGGGTGCACGGGAGAGACAAGTTTGTGAAACCCTGCACAAGATAGCCGGAAGGGCATAGAAGCGGGAGGCTCACTCCCATTCGATCGTCGCCGGCGGCTTGCTGGTCACATCGTAAACTACACGATTGACCCCCTGCACCTCGTTGACGATACGGTTCGCCACCCGGCCGAGAAGGTCGTACGGCAGCGGGCTCCAGTCGGCGGTCATGAAGTCGTGGGTGTCGACCGAGCGCAGCGCGATCACGCTCTCGTACGTGCGGAAATCCCCCATCACCCCCACGCTCTTGACCGGCAGCAGGACGGCGAAAGCCTGGTTCACCTTCTCGTACCAGCCGCTCTCGCGCAGCTCGGCGAGGAAGATGGCGTCGGCCTCCTGGAGGAGCGCCACCCGCTCGGCGGTGACCTCGCCGAGGATGCGCACCGCGAGCCCCGGCCCCGGGAACGGGTGGCGGGTGAGGATCGCCTCGGGGAGCCCGAGCTCGCGGCCGAGCTGGCGCACCTCGTCCTTGAACAGGTTGCGCAGCGGCTCGATCAGCGCGAAGCCGAGCTCGGCCGGCAGGCCGCCGACGTTGTGATGGGTCTTGATCACCGCCGACGGCCCCTTGACCGACACCGATTCGATGACGTCGGGATAGAGCGTTCCCTGGGCGAGGAACTCGACACCGGTCAGCTTCTTCGCCTCGTCCTTGAAGACGTCGATGAAGACGCGGCCGATCACCTTGCGCTTCTGCTCCGGCTCCTCGACGCCGGCGAGCTCGGCGAGGAAGCGCGCGCGGGCGTCGATCGCCAGCACCGGGATCTTCAGCCCGTCGCGCAGGCTGTGCATCACCTGCATCGCCTCGTCCTTGCGCAGCACGCCGTTGTCGACGAAGATCGCCGTCGAGCGCTCCCCCACCGCGCGCTCGAGGAGCGCCGCGACCACCGAGGAGTCGACGCCTCCCGACAGCGCGCAGATCACCTTCCCCTCCCCCACCCGCGCGCGGATGGTGGCCACCGCCTCGTCGAGGTAGGAGGCCATCCGCCAGTCCCCCCGGGCGCCGCAGATGCCGAACAGGAAGTTGCGCAGGATTTCGATCCCCGAGACGGTGTGCGACACCTCGGGGTGGAACTGGATGGCGTAGAGACCGCGCGCCGCGTCCTCGAAGGCGACGACGGGGACGCTCGCCGTCCCGGCCGTCACCTTGAACCCCGGCGGCAGGCTCCCCACCCGGTCGCCGTGGCTCATCCACACCGTCTCGCAGGGGGCGAGGCCGGCGAACAGCTTGCCGGGCTCGGCGATCGTCACCTCGGCGCGCCCGTACTCGCGGTGGGACGACCCCTCGACCTTCCCCCCCAGCTCGTGCGCCATCACCTGCATGCCGTAGCAGACCCCGAGTACCGGCACCCCCAGCGCGAAGAGCTCGGGGGTCGCGCTCGGCGCCCCCTCCTCGTAGACGCTCTGCGGGCCGCCCGAGAGGATCACCCCGAGCGGCCGGCGGCGGCGGATCTCGGCGACGGGCAGATCGAACGGATGGACCTCACAGTAGACCCGGTTCTCGCGCACCCGGCGGGCGATCAGCTGGGTGAACTGGCTGCCGAAGTCGAGGATGAGGACGGTCTGGTGCTGCGCTTCAGCTTCGCTCGACATGTCTCGGATTTTCTCCCGCGCCCTACAATTCGGTTTCGGACTTCAGCTCCCGCGTCATCAGCTCCTCGAGCGCCCGGCGCGGGTCCTTGCCGTGATGGAGGACGGCCACCATCTGCTGGGTGATCGGCATCTCGACGCCGCGCTCGGCCGCCAGGCTCGCCACCGCGACCGAGTTGCGGATCCCTTCCGCCACCATGTGGGTCTCGCCGAGGATCTCGGCGGGGCTCCGGCCGGCGGCGAGGTCGAGGCCGATCTTGCGGTTGCGCGACAAACCCCCGGTGCAGGTGAGCACCAGGTCGCCGAGCCCCGCGAGCCCCGCGAAGGTGCGCGACTGCCCGCCGTAGGCGATCCCCAGGCGGGTGATCTCGTGGAGGCCGCGGGTGATCAGCGCCGCCAGGGTGTTGGCGCCGAGCCCCAGCCCCGAGAGGGTGCCGGCGGCGATCGCGATCACGTTCTTGGTGGTCGCCCCGAGCTCGACGCCGACCACGTCGTCCGACGAATAGAGGCGCAGCGACGGCGTCGCCAGGCACTCGCGGACGTCGGTCGCGAAGGCGTCCTCCGCGGAGGCGATGACGGCGGCGCTCGGCACGTTGCGCGCCAGCTCGGCGGCGAAGGTGGGGCCCGAGAGCACGGCGTAGCGGATGGCGCGCCCGGCCGCCTCCCCCTCCTCCGCCGCCACCTGGCTCATCCGCGCCAGCGTCTCCGGCTCGATCCCCTTGGTGGCCGAGATCAGCTGCAAGGGGGCACCGTCGTTCTCCGCGACGCGCAGGAATTGGCGCAGCACCTCGCGGAAGCCGTGCGACGGGGCGGCGACGACCAGGAACTCGCTGTCGGCGAGCGCCGCCACGTCGGAGGTCGGCAGCACCCCCGGCGGCAGCGCGACGCCGGGGAGATACCCCTCGTTCGCCCTCTCCGCCGCCATCTTCGCCACCAGCTCCGGGCTGCGCGCCCATAACCGCACCCGGTGGCCGCCGGGGCCGGCGAAGAGGACGGCGAGCGCGGTGCCGAAGGAGCCGGCGCCGAGCACCCCGATCCGCCGCTCGCAGCTCACGGCTCGACCTCCTCGGTGGCGGCGACCGCGGCGGCGGCCTCCGCGATGTCCGCGATGCCCGCGATGTCCGGCAGCCCGGCCGGACTCCCCCGCCGTTCGCCCAGGCGCGGCTCGGTCCCCCGCCAGAGGCGCTCGAGGTTCCGCCGGTGCTTGAGCACGATCAGCGCCGCGATCGCCGACGAGGAGAGGACCAGCCAGGGGCCGCCGTACTCCGACCAGCCGAGCCGCGCGCCGAGCCCGGCGAGGAGGGGGAAGAGGACGGCGGTGACCACCGACCCCAGCGACACGAAGCGCTTCCAGGTGACCACCGCGAAGAAGACGACGAGGCCGAGCGCCATCGCCGCCGGCGCCAGCGTCCCCAGGGCCCCCGCCGAGGTGGCGACCCCCTTGCCGCCGCGGAAGTTGAAGAAGGCGGGGAAGACGTGCCCGAGGACGACCGCGAACGCGGCCCCGCCCACCACCGCCGCCGGCGCGCCGAGAGCGCGCGGCACGGCGACCGCCGTCACCCCCTTGATCAGGTCGAGCAGGAGGACCGCCACCCCCGCCTTCTTGCCGGCCGCCCGCATCGCGTTGGTGGCGCCGGCGTTGCCGCTCCCCACCGTGCGCACGTCGAGGCCGTGCAGCAGCCGCACCAGCACGACGCTGAACGAGACCGAGCCCAGCAGGTAGGCGCCGGCGACCAGCGCGAGGCCGAGCCCCGGGCTCACGGCGCCCCCTCTTCCAGCGCCGGAGTCTCGCGCACCACGTCCGTCTCGCCGTCGTCTACCGGGTCGTGCATCGGGAAGACCGCGACCTCGCGGTAGCGCGCCCCCTTCGGCGACAGCTTGCTCTCGAAGAGGACGCCGCAGTCGGCCACGAACGGCGGCCCGACCGGCCCGGTCAGCGCGGTCTTCAGCTTGTCGATCGCCTCACGCCGCCACGGCTCCTGGCAGCGGGCGAGGGTGACGTGCGGCGTGAAGGCGCGCTCCTCGGGGACGAAGCCGACGGCGGCCACCGCCGCTTGCGTGATCTCCGCCTGCAGGGCGGCGAGCTCCTCCGGCGCCTCGACCCCGATCCAGGCGGCGCGCGCCGGCCGCCCCGGCGGGAAGGTGCCGCCGTCGCCGAGCCGGAGGTCGAGCGGCGGGCAGCGGGCGAACGCCGCGCCGAGCCCGGCGGCGAGCGGCGGCACCTGCTCGGCGGCTACCTCACCCAGGAACAACAAGGTCAGATGCAGGGCGTCGAAGTCGACCCAGCGGGCGCGCGGCAGGCGGTCGCGCACCCGGTCGACCCGGCGGCGCACCTCGCGCCGCGCCGGCTCGGGGACGGGGAGCGCCACGAACAGCCTCACCGGCTCCCTCCTTCAGGCCGCGCATCCGCCAGCAGGCGCCGGCGCAGCATCTCGAGGGCGATCTGGGCCGAGAAGCGGCGCACCCGCTCGCGGTCGCCGGGGAGGCGGAGGGCGCGGTGGTTCACCCCATCCCCTCCGTCCGCGTCCGTCGGTCCAGCCACCGCCACGTGGACGGTCCCCACCGGCTTCTCCGCCGTGCCGCCGCCGGGGCCGGCGATGCCGGTGATCCCTACGCCGTAATCGCTGCCGAGCGCCCGGCGCACCCCGGAGGCCATGGCGCGCGCCACCGGCTCGGAGACGGCGCCGTGCGCGGCGATCAGCTCCGCCGGCACGCCGACCATCCGCGTCTTCAGCTCGTTGCTGTAGGTCACCGCCCCCCCCAGGAAGTAGTCGCTGCTGCCGGCCACCGCCGTGATCCGCTGCGAGAGGAGGCCGCCGGTGCACGACTCGGCGGCGGTGAGGGTCGCCCCGGCGGCGCGTAGCAGTGCGCCGACCACGCTCTCCAGGGTGTCCTCCTCGCGGGTGGTGTAGACGGCGTCGCCGGCCAGCTCGGCGAGGCGCGCCACCATCGCCGCCAGGCGCGCCCGGCGCTCGGGCTCGGGGCCGGCGGCGGTCGCCTGCAGGCGGATCTCGCCGACGCTCGCCAGGATGGTGATCGCCTCGCGGCCGAACTCCCCGTAGGCGGGGGCGATCCGCTCCTCGACCACCGACTCGGGGAGGCCGGCGATCTTGAGCACCGCCGTCTCGCGGGCGACCCCGCCGGCGCGGCGCGCCAGCCACGGTTCCAGCGCCGAGGCCATCATCCCCTCGAGCTCGGTGGGGACGCCGGGGAAGAGGAAGAGGGTGCAGGAACCCTCCTCGACGCGCAGCCCCGGCGCCGACCCCCGCTCGTTGGCGAGCAGCTCCGCCCCTTCGACCACCCAGGCCTGCCGGCGGTTGACCTCGGGCATCTGCCAGCCGAGCGAGCGGAAACGCTCTTCGAGCGTCGCCAGCGCCGCGGTGTCCAGGCGGAGGGGGCGGCCGAGGGCGGCGGCGACCGCCTCGCGGGTGACGTCGTCCGCCGTGGGTCCGAGCCCGCCGGTGATCAGGATCAGGTCGACCCGGGGGAGCAGCGCGCGCACCTCGGCCGCGACCTCGGCCTCCGAGTCGCCGATCACCGCCTTGCGCAGCAGCTCGACGCCGTAGCGGTCGAGCAGCCCGGTCAGGCGCAGCGAGTTGGTGTCGAGACGGACGGTGCCGAGCAGCTCGGAGCCGACGGCGAGGATGGCGGCCTTCATGCCGCCGAATGATATAGCAGCGGCGGCGCCTCGCCCCGGTCGCCGACCGTGAAGCAGCGCGCGAACGCCGCCGCCAGGCCGGCGTCCTCCCGCCGGAGGTAGACGCGAGCCAGCTCCTCCCCCGCCACGACCTGCTGGCCGAGGCGGGCCAGGGTCTCGAGCGAGACCCCGAAGTCGATCGCGTCCTCCGGGCGCGCCCGTCCGCCCCCCGCCTCGACCAGCAGGTGGCCGAGCCCGCGCACGTCGACCGCCGCGAGCACCCCGGACCGCGCCGCCCGCAGCGGCACGACGACCGGGGCCAGGGCGCGCTCCGGCGCGCGCAGCCAGGCGGCCGCCGCCCCCTGCGCCGCGGCCCAGCGCTCGAACGCCTCGCGGGCGCGGCCGGAGGCGAGGGCGCGCTCCAGCTCCGGCCGCCCGAGCGGCTCCCCCGCCAGCCGCGACACCGTCTCGGCGAGGGCGAAGGTGACCTCCATCAGATCGTCCGCCGCGAGCGCCGCCGGCTCTCCGGCGAGGATGTCGAGGGTCTCCCCCACCTCTGCCGTGTGGCCGGCCCAGCGGCCGAGCGGCTGGCTCATGTCGGTGACCAGGGAGTCGGCGGCGACGCCGAGGGCGTTCGCCGCTCGGGCGAGCGCCCGCGCCAGCTCGCGGGCCCGCTCGAGCTCGGGGAGGAAGGCGCCGTTCCCCGTCTTGACGTCGAAGACCACCGCCGCCGGGCCGGCCGCCAGCTTCTTCGACAGGATGCTGGCGACGATCAGCGGGATCGAGTCGACGGTCGCCGTGGCGTCGCGCAGGGCGTAGAGGCGGCGGTCGGCGGGGGCGATCCCGGCGGTGGCGCCGCCGATCGCCATCCCGCAGCGGCCGAGCAGGTCGAGGGCGCGCGCGCGGTCGAGCCGGAGGTCCATCCCGGGGATGCTCTCGAGCTTGTCGATCGTCCCCCCGGTATGGCCGAGGGCGCGGCCGGCGAGCATGAAGACGGGGAGGCCGCAGCTGGCGAGGAGGGGGGCGATCAGCAGCGACACCTTGTCGCCCACCCCTCCCGTCGAGTGCTTGTCGCAGAGACGGGGGACGGCGCTCGCGAGCTCCCAGCGCTCCCCCGAGTCGCGCATGGCGAGGGTGAGCGCGCGGGTCTCCTCGCCGTCCAGGCCGCGGATCGCGGCGGCCATCAGGAAGGCGGCGAGCTGCCCTTCGCTCCACGACCCGTCGCCGGCGGCACCCGCGGCCACCTCGCGGATCTCGTCAGGGGTCAGCCGCATCCCGGCGCGCTTGCGCTCCAGGATGCGGTACGGAAGGGACATCGGGAAAGTGAGGTCCTGCCGGCCTGCGGGGATCAGCCGGGGAAGCCGGACATCCCCTGCGCGCCGAGCGGCGGGGCGGCCGGCGCGCGGGTGGGATCGAGGGCGGAGACCTTCTGCTGGGCGTCCGAACGGAAGGGGGACTGCGGGAACTCGTCGAGGATCCGCTGGTAGGACTGGATCGCCTCCTGCGGCCGGTGGAGCTGCTCGAGGGTGGCGGCCAGCTCGTGCAGGATGACGTCCTGCGGCAGCGGCGCGTCCCCCTTCTCGAGCATCGCGCGCAGCTCTTTGACCACGTCCTCGGCCTTCCCCTGCTTGCGGTCGAGGGCGAGGACGTTCAGCCGCGACTCGGCGGCCAGCATGCTCCCCTTGTGGCCGTCGACGAAGTCGTTCCAGAGCTTGCGCGCCTCGTCGAGCTTGCCGGCGTCGGCGGCGAGCTGGGCGAGATAGAGCCCGGCGACGTCGGCGGCGTCGGTCGAGCCGTACTGGCTGCGCACCTTCTCGAGCGCCGTCTTCGCCGCCGCGCGGCGCGCCTCGTCGGTCGGGAAGCTCGGCGCCTCGGCGTCCGTCGGCTTGGCCCCGGTCGCCACCACCGGCGCCTGGTAGACCTTGGTCGCCTTCGACAGCGCCTGGCTCGCCTGCTCCTGGCGATGGTTGCGGTAGCTGTAGAAGGCGAAGCCGAGGGCCAGGATCACGATCACGGCGACCGCGGCGTAGACGATGGACCGGACGTGGCTCCCGGCATACTCGACGCTCCGCCCGACGACGTCGGCGAACTCGTCGCGCTTGATCTCTTTACGGGTCAGACGCTGATTCATCAGACAAACTCCGGAAGGTTCTCATCCTGGGATTTGGGCGCCGGCAGCGCCCGCAGGAGACTCGACAGGGGCGCAGCGCCTCCCGACGTCATTCCACGAAGCGCGCATGATACCAGACCCCGGCGGCGGGCCCAACCCGGCACCTGAGCTGGCGACCTCCGGACAGAAAGGGCCGGCCCCTTTCGGCAGCCGGCCCAGCAACCCCCGATCTCTCCGGGGTCGATCAGCCGCAGGAGGTTCCGGCGGAGCAGTTGACGGTGCTGGCTCCTCCGGGCCCGCAGGCGTCCCTACAAAGGCCCGGTATTGAAGCAGCCTCCGTCGCTCCTCCGCCTTCGGTGTTGCACCCGATCCGGCCGTGGCACAGGTCGGCGACTGCGTCTGAGGCAGGGAGATGCCGGCGTTGACGCCGGCGCTCCCGGGAGGGCAAACCCGCGACTCCAGGTCCCCCTTCTTCTCCCTTCCTTCATGGGGGTTTGCGGGGAGATAGCCGGGGTAGGGACCTGCCGAAGTCAACGCCAACCGGTATAGACGCCAGAGCTTTGCGCTAAGATCCTCCTGCCTCATGGCCATGCCTCCCGTTCCTTTTCCCTCCGGAGGGACATCCCATGCCGTCCGACATCGAAATCGCGCAACAGGCCCAGCTCGACCGCATCGGCACCGTCGCCGCCAAGCTGGGAATCCCCGAGGAGCAGCTCGAGCCGTATGGCCACACCAAGGCGAAAATCTCGCTCGACTACCTCGCCTCGCTCTCCGGCCGGCCGGACGGCAAGCTGATCCTGGTGACGGCGATGACCCCCACCCCGGCCGGCGAGGGGAAGACGACCACCACCGTCGGCCTCGGCGACGCCCTGAACCGGATCGGCAAGAAGGCGGCGATCTGCCTGCGCGAGCCCTCGCTCGGCCCGGTCTTCGGCATGAAGGGGGGGGCGGCCGGCGGCGGCTACGCCCAGGTGGTGCCGATGGAGGACATCAACCTCCATTTCACCGGCGACTTCAACGCCATCGGCCTCGCCAACAACCTCCTCGCCGCGATGCTCGACAACCACATCCACCAGGGGGGGGAGCCCCGATCGACGTCCGCCGCGTCACCTGGAAGCGGGTGATGGACATGAACGACCGCGCGCTGCGCGAGATCGTGGTGGCCTTCGGCGGCGCGGCAACGGCTACCCGCGCCAGGACGGCTTCGACATCGTGGTCGCCTCCGAGGTGATGGCGATCCTCTGCCTCGCCACCTCGCTCACCGACCTCAAGGAGCGGCTGGGGAACATCGTGGTCGCCGCCACCCGCGACCGCAAGCCCGTGCGCGCCCGCGACCTCCTCGCCCACGGCGCGATGACCGTGCTCCTCAAGGACGCCATCAAGCCCAACCTGGTGCAAACGCTCGAGAACAACCCCGCCATCCTGCACGGCGGCCCGTTCGCCAACATCGCCCACGGCTGCAACTCGGTGACTGCCACCCGCGCCGGGCTCAAGCTCGCCGACTACGTGGTCACCGAGGCCGGCTTCGGCGCCGACCTCGGGGCCGAGAAGTCCGTCGACATCAAATGCCGCAAGGCGGGACTGAAGCCCTCGGGGGCGTGATCGTCGCCACCATCCGCGCCCTGAAGTACCACGGCGGCGTCGATCTGAAGGAGCTCACGCCGGAGAACGTGGAGGCGGTCGAGAAGGGGCTCGCCAACCTCGAGCGCCACGTCGAGAACGTCCAGGACCACTACGGCATCCCCTGCGTGGTGGCGGTCAACAGCTTCTCGTCGGACACCCCGGCCGAGTTCGAGCGGGTCCGCGAGCGGCTGGCCGCCAAGGGGGTGAAAGCCGTCCGCGCCTCGCACTGGGCGGACGGCGGCAAGGGGGCCGAGGAGCTCGCCCACGCCGTGGTCGAGCCCACCGACCGCGAGCCCAGCATCTCCTTCGTCTACGAGGACGCCGACACCCTGTGGGAGAAGATGGAGAAGATCCCGAAGAAGGTCTACCGCGCCGACGGCGTCACCGCCGACGCCAAGGTGCGCGAGCAGATCGCCCGCCTCCAGGCCGATTACGGCCACTACCCGGTCTGCGTCGCCAAGACCCAGTACTCCTTCTCGACCGACCCCACCCGCCGCAACGCGCCGACCGGCTACACCATCAACGTCCGCGAGGTCCGCCTCTCCGCCGGCGCCGAGTTCGTGGTGATGATCTGCGGCGACGTGATGACCATGCCCGGCCTCCCCAAGGTCCCCTCGG
>CAVWOZ010000007.1:0-194785 GCA_963756595.1 uncultured Acidobacteriota bacterium | reverse complement strand
GGGCGGTCCCGCCCTTTCCCGCGGCGCGCAGGGACCTCGCGCCACGGCAGCCTCGGCAACGAGCCCGGGAAGGTTGTCTTCTGCCACGGCAGCCGACCTCGGCCCAAGGCAGCGGGCCGTGGCGCGAGGTAAGCCGACCTTCCGCCAAATCCCGGGACTTTCCGCCAAATGAGCTTATCGGCTCAAAAAGTCGCGGGACATTTCGCCAGGTGAGCCGACATTGCCCCATGTGAGCTTACCGTGGCACAAAGTCTGTCGACCTTGCGCCCTGTGAGCTTACCGTGGCGCAAGGTCTGCCGACTTTGGCCCATGGGAGCTTACCGTGGCGCGAGGTAAGCCGACCTTCCGCCAAATCCCGGGACATTCCGCCAAATAAGCCTATCGGCTCAGAATGTCCCGGGACTTTCCGCCAAATAAGCTTACCGGCTCAAAAAGTCGCGGGACATTGCGCCAGGTGAGCCGACATTTCCCCATGTGAGCTTACCGTGGCACAAAGTCTGTCGACCTTGCGCCCTGTGAGCTTACCGTGGCGCAAGGTCTGCCGACCTTGCGCCATGGCGATGATGTTGAAGAAGACGTTCTGCAGCGCGATGGGCTGGGACTTCGTATAGTCGATCGTATGGTCGCCCCCGGGGAGCCAGGTCTATCCAGGCCGGCTGGGGCGGGTTGACGAAGCTGGGTACCGGCCCACCGCCTCCCTGCGGCAGCGAGCGCGGCCGGCGGTCCTGAAACAGGGCTCCCCGGGGCCGGGGAGCCCATCCTCGTCGTCTACTCCTGCTGGAGCCGCTCGTAGAAGTCGGGCAAGGGGGTGAAACCGCACCGCAACTCCTGCATCTTACGGCCGACCCCGATGGATGCGATGTGGTGCCGGGGAAGCTCCGCCCGCTGGTGGACGCCGCCTCTCTCGGGCTTGCCGAAGGGGCCCTGGGACGAGCCGTCGGAGAAATGGAAAGTGACCGCCCAGAGATCGAAGTCGAACCAGGTCTCGATCTCGGTCAGGAAGGCATTGGCGGGAACTTTGACGGATTTCCGATCGCCTTCGGCCCTGCCGCCGAGATGCCCCTGCCTCTTCTCGCCGTGGAACTGAAGACCGACGATCCCGTCCGCCACCCACAGCACGGCCTCCGTGATCCGGCCCAGGTCGTCCAGGATCGCGTCGTTGTGCGCGAAGCCATGCTCGTTGCCGTACATGTAGCCCAACCCGGCCAGCGGCGCGTGCCACCACACGCTGTCGAGAGCCACCGGCTGGCTCTCGCTCTGCTCCGGGTCGAGCAGCGTCCAGAACCGCACCGTGTGGATGACGTTCTCCCGCAGCTGGCGGTGGAGAGAGCCCTTCGCCTGCTCGAGGTAGTAGTCGACACAGACCTGGTTGGGACCCTGCGGGGTGTTGCGTCCGCTGCGGCGAAAGCGATGCACCTCCCGCGTCACCCAGTCGGTCAGGAAGCGCTCGTCCGTGCCCTGGACGGTTTCACCGATCTTGTTCAGACGCCACTCGAGCTCGCCGGGGACGGCCGTTCCCTCGATGAAGGTCTGATACGACTCGATCGTCTCCCGCAGGGTCTTGCGGAAGGACTCCTCGTTCACCGTTTCATCGCCGAAGATCTCCTCACGAAAGACGACCCGCTCGCGCAGCAGCGTGATGTGGATCGTGGCCAGGGTGACGGCAAGATCGATCGTGCCGGGGACGTAGTCAGCGGGTTCCTCGACCGTGCCGAGAAAATGGCCCTTCGCCTTGTTGCAGTCTCCGAGCACGATGTCCAGCCACCGCAGTCGTTCCCCGGGTCCGGCGGCATTCTTGTACTCTTCGAGGTTCGCCTCCAGGCCGCTCATGAGGTTGCGCAGGAAGGTCCGGTCGTGCTCCTCGAAGCGGCCCTGAAGCCAACGCATGATCCGTTCCTCGGACTGCGCGATGACGTCCACCTTCTCTTCCTTCCAGAGAAATCCGAGGATGGCCGCGATCGCCCCGCCGACCTCCGGGATCTTGCCGACCGCGGCCAGCAGGATGCTGCGAAACCGGTTGTTGACCTCCATCGCTGTGAGGAAGAACACGGGGCCCACGTGGCCGGGATGGGAGAACTCCGCCTCCTCCGGCTGCTCCACCACGTGCTTTGCGGTCAACGTCACCGAGCGATCGGTCCTGACCTCCTGCGGCCCCGCCACTTTGGCCGCCAGACCCTTGCCTTTCCAAAACCCGATCTGAAGCTTAGGGACGCCGACTCCCACCTCCACCTCCACGGCTTTTCCCGCTTCGAGCCAGTCGGCGTACCCCTCCCGAGGAGTCACGTAGAAGCGGTCTTCGAGATCGTACAACCCGTAATACACGTCTTTTTCTGACTGGTTGGCAATCGTCCAGAACGTCTTCACGAGCAAAGAGTGTTCCTCTCTTTCTTCGCAGGTTGAAGCGCCACGGGCGAAACCGCCGCCGGTGGAACGTCTCCAACGAGCCACGGAGCTCGCGGCGAAAGTGCCGCGAGCGAACGACCAGGGTTGCGGCGGAGTCTAACAGGCTGGAGCGGCGGGCGGCTCAGGCGGTATCGAGGAGGCAGGCGTTCGCCCGATCCTCAAGGCTCCAGCACCAGACATAGGTGCCTGGCACTCCTCGGAAGGCACCTCGCAGACGTCCCTGAGTGGCCAGCCAGCAGTACGAGAGCCTCATTGACCGACGAGGCGCTCAGAAAGCCCCCCATTCTCGCCATGATTTCCCCAGCGTCGAGACACACCTCGAGCCCGCCGAGTCGCTCGGAGCTCGTCCGAATGGCCTTCAGCAGGCGGTGCGGCTGTCAAAGAGCAGAGGAGCGGGTGTCAGCCGGCGACGAAAGGCAAGGCGGGCGGAAAGCTGCCAGGTGGAAAGGGCGCGTCTCGCTCACCTCGACGGAGCGCCTCGGTAGCGACGCGGAAGGCGCCGACGAATTCGGCGTAGATCGCATAGAAGAACTTGCGGGCGGCTTTGGTGGCGGCGTGGACGAGAGGTGCGGGGGAGTGGGCGAGCTTGGCGGGGCGATGCTGCGGGTCCTGGGACAGAATGGCGGCGACGCCGAGCGCTTGGAGCCCCGCAGCCTGACGAGCTCGCGCGGCTTGGCTGTCGAGGTCGTCCACCAAGGCCTGGACGCAGCGGCGGTAGGCCTCGGGTGACAGCTCGGCCCAGCAGGGGATCGGCGTCAGCTCGACGGTCTCGGTCGTCGCAAAATCGAGGGATGCGAAGTCCTTTCCCTGGTTGCGGGCGACGTATTCCTTCGTGCGATCGAACCAGTGTCCCTTGAGCGGCGTGCCGTCGAGAAGGGCGTCCGCGCAGTGAACTCCCGGCCAATCCCGGACGTGCTCCACGAGGTTCGCCTCGACGCCCTGGCCGAGGATGTACCGGAGGCGCTCCACCTGCGCCTGTTCCTCCTGAGTGACGACGGTCAGATCGTAGCGCCGCTCGAAGACGGGCCCCCGCCAACCGGTCAGGCGGTTGACCTCCCTCGCGAGCTTCGACTGGACATCCCGCATGAAGGCGGCATCCTGACTTGCCCTTTTGCCACCTGCGCCTTTCCGCCCCTATGCCGCCTCCGCGAGCGTACCCTCGGGTCTTGCGGACGCTCGGCGATCATCTGAAGAAGGTCCGACTGGACCGGGGGCTCGGACAGGACCAGGTTGCCCGCGACCTTGGTGTCGCCGTTACAACGCTCATCAACTGGGAGATGAACCACACCCGAGTTCAAACCCGCTTCATCCCTCGGGTGGTGGCGTTCCTCGGCTACGACCCTCGGGGCACGCCCGGATCTTTTGGTGAGCAAATTCGCTCGCTCCGGGAGCGCCAGGGTCTCTCGCAAGCGGCTTTGGCGGCAAGGCTTGGCCTCAATGCCTCGACCGTTGTCGCCTGGGAGCGCGGCCGGCTGCGGAAGCCCTTCCCGAAAGTGAGGCGTCGGTTCGAGGAGTTCATCGCCGCAGGGTGAAGCGGCTCCTCTGCTTCCATAAACATCATGAGCCATCCCACAAGGATGGCTCTTTTTCTTGCCGGCGGGGTAAGGGAGGATTGGAAGAACCGACTCGGGTGCTCACCGATTCCGACGAATCAGGAGGCGGTAACGACCACCCGGCCTCAGGGTGCTCCCTGGGCCGGGCTCAGGCAGGCTATGGCGCGGAAGGATCGACTACTTTTCGGTTCTTCTCCTCCCTCTTCCTCCAATCGCTCGCGATCCAGGATGCGGATTCCGACGAAGGCGACCACCTGTTCCGATGAAGGCGACCACTGCTCGGAGCGAAGCGACGAGCGGGAGGCTCCTGGTTGATGGAAGTGGTCGGCTTGGGTGTCTCCTTTTGCTTTTGCAGTCTACAGGACGTCGTCGCCGCGGCTGTGGTAGCTGCGGGAATCCTGGGCGGGCGGTGGGCGGGCGCCCAGGATTTCCGAGGGGTGTGGGAAGGTCCGGGGGCGGGCGGGTGGCGGCCCGGAGCTTTCCATGCCCCGGCAGATTCCATAGTCGGGTCGGGGGGCCGGGGGGGCGGCGGGGGGGCCCAGCGCAGCTGTGCGCGCCGATGGCCTCATGACGGGCTGGCCGCCGGCGGCTTGGTCTTGCGCCTCGACTCGCCCTTCAGCTGGAGCTCGTAGGCGTTGTGCACCAGCCGATCGAGCACGGCGTCGGCCAGGGTGGCGTCACCGATGGCATCATGCCAAGCCGCGATGGGCAGTTGGCTGGTGACGACGGTGGAGCGATTGCCATAGCGGTCCTCGAGGATCTCCAGAAGGTCCCGCCGGTGGGAGTCGGTCAGGGGATGCAGACCCCAATCGTCGAGCACCAGGACATCGGTTCGAGCCAGACTGGACAGCAGCTTGGGGTAACGGCCATCGGCTTTGGCCGTGGACAGCTCCGACAGCAGCCGCGGCAGGCGGTGGTACAGCGCCGTGAATCCCTCCCGGCAAGCCTTCTGCGCGAGGGCACAGGCCAGGAAGCTCTTGCCGGCCCCGGTCGGCCCGGTGATCAGCACATTGAGGTGCTGGGTGACCCACTGGCAGGAGCACAGCGCCAGAAACTGGGAGCGATCCAGGCCTCGCGGCGTCCGCAAGTCCACGTCTTCTACCGCGGCGGCCTGACGAAAGCGCGCCTTGGCCAGCCGGTCCTTCAGCCGGCGATTCTCGCGGTCCGTCATCTCGCGGTCCACCAGCAGCCCCAGGCGCTCGACGAAGCCGAGCTCCTCAAGACCGGTCATTTGCAGTTGCTCCTCGAGAGCCTTGGCCATGCCTGTCAGCCGCAGCGTCTGGAGCTTGTCCAGCGTCGGATGGATCAGCATGGCTTCTGCCTCGCCTCGTAGTACGAGGCACCTCGCAGATTCTCGTGGAGCAGCGGCCTCGTCATCGCTGGCTCGGCGCCTGGGGCCAGGCAACGGTCCAGCCCCAGTTGCAGGATCGAGCGCACGCTGCGGTACGAGGTGGCTTCGGTCTGCAAAGCCCGCCGGCACGCCGCTTCCAACCGCTCGCCGCCGTAGCGCTCGCCGAGGCGCTGGATGCCCAGGCACGAGCGAAAGCCATGCTGCGGGTGGATCCTCGTCGACATCACCGCTTCGATCAGACCGTACACCGACGGCCCCGCCTTCTGCGACCATTGCACCAATCGCTCAGGCGTCCACTCCGCGTACTCGCGGTGGGCACGCGGCATGTGCTGCGTCTGCGTCGTGTGCGCTCCCCGTTGAAAGCTGCGCAGATGGCTCGCCACTCGCTTGCTTTTCGCGAAACACTCCACCGTCTGGGCGCTCACCCGCACGTCCAGCTGCTGGCTCACCAGTTGGTACGGAACGCTGTAGTGGTGGCTCTCGACCTCGACGTGGTAGTCGACGTTGACCCGCGCCTTCTTCCACTCGGCATAGGCGAAGCGCTCTTCAGGCAACGGGCGCAGAGCCGGCCGCTCCAGGCTCTCGAACAGCGACCGGCGCGTGCCCGAAAGCTTGCGGAAAGGCCGTTCGTTCAAGCCGATCAGAAGCTCGCCAATCGCCTGATTCAGCTCGAACAGCGAAAAGAAGGTCCGGTGCCGCAGCCGCGCCAGGATCCAGCGCTCCACCACCTGCACTCCCACCTCGACCTTGGCCTTGTCGCGCGGCCGGCGCACCCGTGCCGGCATCACCGCCACCGCGTAGTGCACCGCCAGGTCCTGGTAGGTCGGGTTCAACTCCGGCTCGTACCGGCACGGACGGCTGACCCCAGACTTCAGGTTGTCGGGCACCACCACCTCCGGCACCCCGCCCGCGAACTCGAAGGCCCGCACGTGCGAGCCGATCCAGTCTGAAAGGCCCTGGCTCCACGTCGCCTCCGCGTACGTGTAGTTGCTCGCACCCCACACCGCCACGAACACCTGAGCCTCCCGCACCTCGCCCGTGCTCGCCTCTGACACCGACACCGTCGACCCGCTGTAGTCGACGAAAAGCTTCTCGCCGGCCCGATGCACCTGGCGCATCGACAGGTCCGACCGGCCTCGCCACTGGCCATACAACTGACAGTAGCGGCTGTACCTGTAGCCGCGAGGCTGCTTGTGTCGGTACTCCTCCCACAGCAAGCTCAGCGTCACCCCTTTGCGCTTGAGCTCGGTGTGCACCTCGGCCCAGTCCACCAACGGCCGCTCCGAGGCCGGCATCACCTCAGCCGGGGGATAGAGCCGACCCTCTAACTGCTCGTCACTCAACACGGCCGCAGTGCGCCAGTCCAGGCCCGTCCGACGCGCTCGGGCCAGGCAATCCACCACCGTCGTCTTGCCGGCTCCACAACACCCGGCCACTTGCCGCTGGCTTAAACCACATTCCCAGGACAATCTTAAGATCTCTCGAATCTTTCTCACTTTGACTCTCCGTGCCGGCATCTCGCCCCCTGTCCATGAGGACCGAGGATGCCAGAGCTACGGAGCCACCGCGCGTCGTCAACCCCCTGCGTGAGGAGGATTCCGATCCATGGCGACCACCCTTCCGGCCATCCCGACCACCCTTCCGATCTCCACGTCGAAACGGTCGCCTTCAGCCTGGAACAGGTGGTCGCCTTCCCTCGGAATCACTGGTCGCCTTCACCTTGGAATCGGTGGTCGCCTTCGCGCGGAATACGCAATCCAGGAATCGGGCTTCAGGCGGGCATGGATGTTCCGCATCTCCTGGAGGTCGGGGCCGATGACCTCCTCCGGGATGCAGGTCCACCAATTGACGTCACAGGCGGCGTACTCTTCCGCCGCGTACTTGCAGCCGCTCTGCATTTCGAGGCTCATGATCTTCGCCTGAGAGGGCAGGTGGATGAGGTTGAACCAATTGCTCCCGGAGAGGCTGTAGATGGCGAAGGGGCCGGAGACGAGCCCCGAGACGGCGACCGCGTATAGTCGGTCGGTCATCCCCATGGGCTCGAAGACGGCGAACTTGCGGCGCTTCCAGGCAAGGGGCGTCGGGATGCGGGCCATGGCTATGCTCCCGCTCCGAGCGCCTCTTCGATCCCTTCGGCGATACGGGAGAGTTCAAGCGCCCGCCCCTCCGCAAACTCTGAGAGGGCCTCGTCAGCGGAGGAAAGGGACGAGACCACGCGCTCCCGGCCGATCGAGGAGAGGAAGCCTTCCAGGTGACGCAGATCGGCGAGCGCGGCCCTGAGCTCGGCGCGCGTCTCGCCCTCGGGGTGATGCGGCCAGGACTCGGCGCATGCAAGCGAGGTGTTGTAGAAGAAGTCCCCGAGGCGCCGGAGTGTCTCGTTCGCCTCGGGGTCGGTGATGTGGAGGAGGAGGGTTTCGCGCAGTCCCTCGTGCTCTTCCCACAGAGCGGGATCGATGCGGGGGATGGGGGCGGCTGGGATAGACTCGTCGCGGTCAGGCATGGAGCTAACTCCTTCATGCTTGGCTAGGCTCCGGCAGCAGGTGTCCGCCTCTGTCGGGGCCGCTTCCTTGGTATGGGGAGATACGCTCTCCCCGCTCTCACGCGATCCTGTAGGGCTCTCCGGCGGCGTTCGGGTCCTGCCCTTATCCCGGACCGCCTCATAAGCGGCGATTCTACGTCTCATGCTTACCTGTGTCTAGCCTAGATCTATCCTAGATGCATGAGGTATCCTCCCTGGGCATGAGCGACGAGAAGAAAACTTCGGGAGAGCGGAAGCGCTTCGCCGGCACGAACCTCGTCCGTGAGGTGAGCTACCTTCATGAGGACGAGGCTGAGGCGCTCGCCAAACGGGCGAAGAAGGACCGGTGCTCCAAGGCCGAAGTCATCCGGCGGGCCCTCCGGACCTATCTCGGGATCGAGGACTGACGGCCAGGCGCTCTCCTTCCGGCCAGAGCCGAAGCGCGACCCGCCGCGTCGAGAATGCTCCGGTCGTCCTTGCCCATCTCCTCTCCCACGGGGAAAGAGCTGAGCAGCTCGATCGGGCCATCCTCGACCGCCGGCCTCGCTCGACTTTCCTGCGAGCGCCAAACGCCAAAGCTGCCCGCCTGGAATTGCCGCCGGGGGGGCTGCGCTTCACCTCCGGCAAAAACCGAACAAGAAAAAAGCCCCGGGCGGTTTTGCCGTGGGGCCATGGGAATCAGTGTTCCTCGGGAAGGAGGATGCTTGCCGGATCTGGGGGCCGCGTGAGGACCAGACGTCCCTCCTCGACCTCGATCCGTATGGCATCGCCTTTGCGGAAACCGGCACGCACGAGCCACCGGCCGCGGAGGCGGATCATTGGGACGCTCACTCTCGCGTCGAAATATGAGGTCACCGTAGCTTTCCGGTGCATGGGAACTCCTTCTGAAGTGACCCAGGCCGCCGAGCCCACCTCGACGAGCGAGTTTGCGAGCTAAGGGTGGTCGGGAGATTGGGTGCGCGGGGCGGAAGGACCTGTCGCCGATCGCGCGGGGAGATGAGGCATCCAGGAGACGGTCGCGTGGCGGGCGAGGCGGGCGATCGTGCGGTCGGGAAAACCATCGCCTATGAGTAGGAAGCGCTCGTAGAGCGAAAGGGCGCCCACAATCGCTTCCTCCTGCATCAGAGAGAGCGAGCCGTCGAAGAGGCCGAGCGCGGAGACCACCCCGGCTTCGGCGAGCCTCAGCACGCCCTCGATCTCCGGTGCGAGGTAGAGCGGTCCCGCCTCTTCGGTGACTTCCACGAGACGGTGCAGGTTGAAGACTTCGAGGGCTGGGTGGAACTTTGGCGGGAAGAGGTACCGCGGAGTCTCGCCGTCCTCTACCGCAAGGCCGGCGTAGGCGAGGAGTTCCCCGCGGCCGTTGTGGACGGGGATCGCGAGCCGGCCTTTGAGGAGTCCCTTCGTGCAGTACCCCGCGCCAAAGCGCTCTATGGTCTCGGCCCGGAGTTCCAGCTCCGCGAGACCATCGTGGTTCGGATCAAGGGTTTTCAATGTGAAGGCCAAGGGCAGGTTCTCGGCGGGCGTGGCTTCCTTCGCTGCCGGCGGGGGCTCGACGGAAGCGACAGGCCCTTCAGCCGGAGCGCCAGGCGCTTCGGCCCGCAGTTCCTCCTTCTTCTCCACGAGCCCGAGCTCGAACCAGGTGTCGAGCTTCACGGCTGCGGCGCGAACGCTCACGCCTTCACGCTTCGCGACAAAATCGAGGACGTTCCCGCCGTGCTTGCAACCGAAGCAGTACCAGGCGCTCTTTACGAGGTTTACTTGGAACTGGCGCGCCGACTTGCCCTTGCAGAAGGGGCATGGTCCTGCGAGGTTCCGGCCTTTCTCTGCCATGCCCGCGAGGAGGCCAAATCGGGCCAGAAGAGTCTCCATTGTGACCGCGCGCTTTACCTCCGCAAATGACACGAAACCCTGAGGCATCGTATCCTCCTTTCTTGAATTGTTAGAGGTTCTGCGCGTCAGGGTACCGGCCGCACAAGAAACGCAAAAGGCGGCCAAAGTGGCCGCCTTGCGCCTTCCGGATCTTTGGGGTCTAGCTCATGTAGAGGCGTGCGTCACGGCGAGTGCCAGGGCATCGAAGATCGCCATGCGCTCGTCCTGGCTCATCCAGGCTTTGCGGAGTGGCGGCAACTTCTTCGAAAGCTCCGGGAACATTTTCGCGAGCCGCTTCGCGATCGATTGTTTCGTGGCGGGTCCGTCGTCCAGAGAGAAGCACTTGAGGACTGCAGTCCGGGCGACGGTATAGACCGCGATGCCGCGCTCGTGGGCCAGGTTCGCGAGCGCCTCGATAAGCCGTCGTACCCGGGGCTGCCGGCGCGAGCCGGAAGCCGCTGCGTCTTCGAGCACCACCGCATCCGGCCGGAAGCGGATGAGGAGCTTTTCGAACTGGGCAATCGCGCCCGCGTGCTTGTCACCCGTGACCCGGGAAAGCCCCCAGTCGACAAGACGGAAAGGTAGCTCGAAGACGGCGTAGCCGAAGCCTTTGTGATTGGGGTTCAGTGCAAAGATGCGGGTCGGGGGGTGTGCCATAGTGAAAGGATAGGTTGTGATGCGACGAGTTGATTTGTATTGAAGATCGCTGCGAGCCGCCGGTGGTCCGGCGCGGATGTCGCGAAGAGGCGGGGCGAAATGCTGGATGGTCGAAATGTTCATCATCGGCGGGTGGTATCAGAATATCTGTCAGGGAAAAAGATCCAAGGCGCCGAAAATACCCACCTTCACAGATACCTTCCTTTGGGACGCAATATCGAGCCGATCGTCTGAGTGAAAGCATGTAGGAGGCATGGCACGCCGTCTAGTGTGAATCGCTCCGGAGAGTAGTCTGCTCGCATGCCGCAGTCCAAACCCGCGTCCACCCTCGTGAACCTAAAGGATCGCTTTCCCGGCCTCACCGACGCCGAGTATGCGTCGCTCGATACCTGGTATGCGGGGTACGCAGCACTCATCCTCCGCATGTATGAACGGATCACGAGCGATCCCGTGGCATATGCCGACTTCCTTGCTTTGACGAGTCGGCCTTCCCGTCCTAGCATGACGGGAAAGGTCGATTCCCCAAAGCAAACCGAACATACATGAACAAGACGTTTTACGGCTACATCCGGGTCTCCACGGCCCGGCAGGGGGAGGGTGTTTCGCTCCAAGAGCAGCGCGCCTCTATTGAGCGCTTCGCAGCGCAGCGCGGTATCACGATCTCGCGCTGGTTTGAGGAACGGGAGACGGCGGCCAAGACCGGCCGGCCAATCTGGAACGAGATGCTCCGGCTTCTTCGCAAGCGCGCCGCCTCAGGCGTCGTGATCCACAAGATCGACCGGGGCGTGAGGAACGGGAGGGATTGGGTCGATCTCACCGAACTCGTGGACCGGGGACTCATCGAGCTGTACTTCGCAAATGAAGGACTCGATCTCACGAACCGGGGCGGCCGGCTCTCCGCCGACCTTCAGGCGGTCGTCGCCGCCGACTACATCCGGAATCTTCGCGAGGAGGCGCTCAAAGGAATCAACGGGCGCCTGAAGCAGGGCATTCTCCCCATGCCGGCCCCGGTGGGCTACCTGGACTGCGGGGCCGGGAAGCCCAAGGCCATCGATCCGGTAAAAGGGCTGCTTGTCCGCCGGGCCTTTGAGCTGTATGCCACCGGCCAGTACAACCTACGCGCGCTCCTCGCGGAAGTGCGGCGGTCAGGACTCAAGAACCGGCGGGGCGGCGAGGTCTCCGTGAACGGTCTCGCGACCATGCTTCGCAATCCCTTCTACATCGGACTCATCCGGGTCAAGCGCCGCAAGGAAACCTACGAGGGCGCCCACGATCACTTGCTCAAGAAGTCACTCTTCGATCGCGTGCAGGCGGTCTTGGACGGCAAGCTCTCGGCGCGACCGGCGCGGCATGACTTCCTCCTGCGGCGCACCGTGCGCTGCAAAAGCTGCGGCTACTCCCTGATCGGCGAAACGCAGAAGGGCTTCATCTACTACCGCTGTCACTCCCCGAGCTGTCCCACGACGAACCTGAAAGAGGAGACTGCCGATGGGAAGGTCAGTCCTCTCTTCCTCGCCTGCGAGCTGGACGCTGAAGAGCGCGCCTACCTGCGCGAGAAGATCGAGAGCATGAAGGCAAACTGGCAGGACGAGAGAGCGGAGCATCGCAAGACGCTCGACTTGAAGCTCAGCCAGCTTACCGCAAGGCGCGCTCGGCTCACCGATACGCTGATTGATGGAATCATTGACCGTGAGCTTTTCGAGGAGCGCCAAGCGGCACTCCTTTCCGAGAAGCAGACCGTTGAAGAGCAGCTTGCCAACCTAGATGACTCCGGGATGACGGGTCCGCAAAAGCTCGCCGATTTCCTCGAACGGCTGGATTCCGCGCATACGCTATATGAATCGGGCACGATCGACGAAAAGCGCGAATTGCTCGCGAAGTTCACCTCGAACTGGCTCGCGGCAGGAAAGGATGTCGATTTCACGCCGCTCCCCGAGGTGCAGCTGGTGGCGAAGAGGCCAAGAAATCTTTACGGTGGGGCGAAACGAGACAGACCTCGAACCGCCTGTGCGAACCGTCTTGACGATGAAAGGGCAAGCATGGCTCGAAGGTGGGATGCCCTGCTTGCCTCCCTGGCCGCCACTCTTCGTATTCACTCCCTTTGAATTCTGGATGAAGACGCGATTGACGATAGCTGCGAGCGGGGTATAATCATGGGGTATCACCACGAAAAGGCTCCTTGGAGGTTCCGTCCTCCCGGGGCCCTTTTCATTTTTAGGCCGCTTCTACTTTCTCGTATTCCAGCTTGGATCGCAGGCGACTGATGAATGAGAAATACTTCGCGTCGGCTTCGTTGATCTTTTTAAGGAGGGCAGAGTAGCGCAGCTCGTTCGGGATAAGTACCTGGGAGAGTTTCTTCTCGCGTTTCAGGTGGTCAATCAAAGAATAGAAGTCGCCATCCCCGGTCACGATGACGGCCTGCTCATAGTTTGCGTACTCCACCATGGCCTTCAGAACCAGATCGGCGTCGCAGTTGCCCTTGGTATGGCCGTCCCGGTAGCGGAGGGTGGGGCGAAAGATCAGGATGTATCCATACTCCTGAAGGTGAGCGTAGAGGCTCTGCTGAGTTTCGAGGAAGCCGAGAAAGAGGTATGCCTTGCCGACGTGGTACTTGTCCGTGAGATGCCGGCGGAACTTGCGATAATCAAGCGCCCAGCCCAGGTCTTTGATGGCCTGGTGCAGGTTGGCCGAGTCGATGAATGCCGCGTTCTTCAAATCCTCCATTGCGTATCATTGTATGCGCTCGCTCTATTTTTACCAGTCATGACAGAGAAGGCTACTCCGCCTGGCCATGAAGGCAAAGGCGGCGGCAGATGGTGCCTTGACGGTGGACATAAGACTTGGCTTTCCGACCTGATGGCCCATCGAAGATATATTGCAACCAGTATACAGAGATTGGCGTTCTATGTGGTCGATGCAGGCCCGGCCGGAGAAACATAACGCTGCCAAGGAACTGGACCGAAGCACCCGGCCCTTGAAGGACCGGGCAGACCTCGGCAAGATCGACGAAGGCATCCCGGTCTACTTCGCGCGGCGCCGGCCTCGACCACTTCCCATTCTAGGACGCTCTCGCCGCAGACATCCAAGCGGTCACATCCGGACCTGCGCGCTTGAAGCAGGGCCTCTACCCGATGCGGGTGCCGGTGGGGACCGGGACTGCGGCAAAGGGAATCCGAAGACCATTGATCCCGCGCGCGGACCATTCATCCGTCTCGCTCGCCTTGAGCTGGTACGCCTCAGGTTATTACACCCTGCCGCAACTCGGGAGGTCCGGAGGTCCCTCCTCAGAGACCTCGGCTTCCGGAATGAGACAGGTGGAACGGCACTTGCTTGCAAGAATCTACGTAAGTTGTCCGCCCAACTTCGCAATGCGGACGCAAAGAGACGGTTTTGGAATCGGCTTCCGCCTTGAAGCGTAAGCTGGTGGGGGTTTCCCGGCGACACGGTGGCCGCGGAGAGGACAGGGACGGGGCAAGGGAGTGATTTCGTGGCGCTGCTGTCCTTGGTGGATGACGCTGGTTGCGCTATCCCCTAGAGGCTCTGCTAACATCCTCTCCAGCGCGCTAAGATATAGTCACCTTTAATATGGCTCCTCACTTTATGCTTCGTCCCTTTCAATTCGGCCCGTTTTTCAGTCGCAGTGGTGCATCCGTGGCATATGTGGTGCACAACTCATTTGATGGCGCCGAAAAAACAGTATGCCTGCTTGGGCCGACGACGGCAGATGATCTTATCCGCTCTAATCTCAACCAGCTATCCCAAATGGTCTTGCGTACTACAGCGGAAAGCATTAAAAACTGGAAAGAGTTTGGCTGCTTTTCAGGAATTCTACAACCGAATCTTAAGCAGATATCCCTAGCCACCTACGAAGGGCCAGCATCGACGCCAGAGAAGATTGCTGAGAACATATTGGAAACAATGACAACGATAAGGACTACCGCTGACGCAGTCGGCGGTGGCGTTCAGATCAACAGCTTCGAACTCGATCCTGTTTCTGGCTTTACGACATATACAGTTCAGCGTGAAGGTACGACGGGCAGATTTAATGTCATGTCGAAGTCGTTCGAAGATCTGTCGACCTATATCGATGCCTTCGACGATATCCGCAAAATCCAGGGTGAAATGTACCTTGGAGAAGCGGAAAGAGCGGCCCTCTCCGGCGATGCTAACTCAGCGTTTTACTCATTTTTCCATGGCCTGTCGTTGCAGCGCGGAGAGGAGAACTTCAGCTATACCCGATACGTAGGAGTTGGTATAGCGATCGCGTACATTCTACGTGAGCGTCTCGAATCTGATCTTGCCGAATGCATCGCAGCAGTGACAGGTGCACTAGCCGAGGAATATCTGCTGCACGATCAAGCCGTCAGAGCCTTTCATATTGCAGGTGTTTCGGCCTCCGATCTCGGCTTGATCAAGGAAACCGAAAGGCATTACGAAAGCGCGGTGTCACACCTTAGCGATAATACTCCAAGAGAACTAGAATCACTAATGAGAATGAGCTACGGAATCTCGTTGGTGACTCTATTGACTTTTACGGATTTTGAGCCAAGTAAAGAGAAAAATTTTAATATCCAATTCACTCGCATGGTCTACATGGCAGAGCATCAGCTCCTGTCAGCACGAGCCTTGATTGCCGCTGAAAACCATCCACGCTCTCTCCTTCGCCTTGCGGCGATTGATCTTGACCTCTCGAGAATTGCCGACCTCCAAGGTAATCATGCTGGAGCCATAACACAACTTGACAGCCTGACTCTTGTCGAACCCAACCATATGGCAACAAGAGTGGTCTATCGCTTGGCAGCGCTTCGTCATCTCGCGACCGTTGATTCTGCGCAGTGGATGCCCATTTATCGTCAAGCTATTGAGAAAGCCTTTGTTGAACTGCCAGCTCTTGGTAATCCAAGCGAGAGAGTCTTCTGGTATCTAGTTGCAGTAAGCGAACTTACATTAGGCTCGAATCAGACCAATCTGGCAATTGAAGCACTCCTTAAGGCCCATGAAGCAATCGAAGAATATGCTGCTAACAGGATACAGGCTCCAAGTTCCACCACATCCATTGGAGGGTGGTGGGCTATCGATATATCGGGACGCTTGCAGCGAGCGCTGGCATTCACTGCATCCACCATACCGGAGCACTCCATTTCCGCTGCTTGGCGTGCCTTTGAAACGGCCGACACTGCAAAGGGCCGCTTCTTTCTTCGCGACTTGATAATCTCTGCTCCGCCCGATCTGGAAGACTCATCGTACATTCAGCAACAAGATCGCGCTCTTCGGAGTATGATTATCGGCAAAACTCTCGATCCTCGTCTCGCATCCATCGAGTATCAAAGATTTTTGGATTATTCCGCGGGCGATAGGGGGAAAAAATCGCGAGAACTTTCATCAGCGGCTGCGCGAAGAGTGACCTTTGAGGATATTGCAAAGCTCTTCTCGGCTTACGAAGCACCTGTAATGCTTCTTAGCCTGTATTGCACACGGGAATGCACTTACGCCTACCTATTTAATCGCGACGACTTGGTGCCTAATTTCATAACAATCAGAATCAACAGACAGTCGCTCGCGAATTGTGCGCGGCGCCTATTTGTTGGTATACATGGCGACAGAATTAACCCAAAAATTGACGCAGAGCGGCCTCATTTGCATGATCTTTTTTTCAAGCCGTTCAACGACCTTCGCAATACTCTTGCTCCTCTCTTGCAATGGCTTCGACACTGCAAGACACTATTGGTGAGTCCTCACGGCATCTGGCACACATTGCCGGTTCACGCTCTACTTTTGCCTCTTTTCTGGAGCGAGGGCCTCTCTCCAGGAATCGTCTATGTTCCCAATGTCCCGACCGCCATGGCACTCCTAAAGCGCCATACCAGCCGGAGGCTAGAATGGCGCAAGGCTGCACTCGTTTCCTGTCCGTCGCGCCCTATGGAGGCCAAATCAAATGAGCTGGAGTTTTTTGAATCTAGCTATCGAGCATTAGGCGAAACGTTTTTTAATGCCAGCCGCCCCACGGAGGCTATTTTTGGTGCGGAAGCTACGCCGGAGAGAACACTCGAAGCCGGGGAAAAAGCAGATATTCTTCATATCATGGCTCATGGGCGATTCGAGGAAAACCTGGACTCTATGCGTTCTGCTCTCCTGCTAGGCGACGGCGAACAACTTCCCTCGAAGCTTGAGGCTACGCAGACCTTAAATCCATCAATGCTACTCACCGCATCGGCTCTAATGGCGTTTGGCAGGATCTCCGATCATCTAACCCTCCATTCCTGTTCGATGGGGCGCAGCCGAGCAGGTGGTGGTGACGAGCTATGGGGAATGGTTCGTGCCGCCTTGGCCGCAGGCGCTTCATCGGTGTTAGCGCCACTTTGGGATATTGAACTTTCTTCCTCGACACATTTGTTGGCCAGCTTCTATCACAACTGGCTAATTGCTGGTATGTCCAAGCCACACGCTTTAGCTGAGGCACAGCGGCAGCAGGCGACAAGAACGGACCACCCAGAGTGGAGTCACTTCTACCATTGGGGTCCATTCCAGTATACGGGCTGTTAGGTTCCTTACCTTCAGAAAGGAGATTGCGATGGAGAGCAAGGCGTCACTTGAAATGCAGCTAGAAAGTCTTAATGAGGCGGAGCTGAAGCAAGTCCTCGGTAGAGTTATGCTAGAATTAGGTGACGATTCCGATCTTAGAGTTGATGAAGACGAGGTTGAACAATATCTAGCTGAGCAAAGGATGCTCCTTAGCGAGGCTGCGGCTGAGCTTGGAATCGACACCTTGCCTGCCTTGTCAAGCGACGTATTGGCTAAGAAGTTCCTCCTTGTCGTATCATCCTTATCAGAGGAAAATTTTACTATTGTTACCGGGGCCTTAACAGAAACACAGCATAGGAAGCCGAATCTCGACGGCGGAATCTCTGCTTTCGCGCTTGGCCTCTTAGTAATTTCAATTGCTGGTGCCATTCTCCGTCCCAAAATTGACTACGAATCCGAGGTTAAGAAGGGCCACGAGCGGCGTAAATTCACTTTCCGCATTGAAGGCGTCAAGAATATCGAGAAGGTCATTAAGGCTGTCCTCCCTTTTCTCGGAGAAGAATGATCGCGCGCCTATTTACGTAACTTTTACGCCTCTCTCTTTCTGCGCGCCGTTGGCAACATCAGGCGTGTCATGGTTTAAGCTGACGAGATCTCCCCGTCCGTTCAGCCATTCGCTTTTAAAAACGCCCCTGCTCGTTAATCGTTCTTGATCCGTGAAGAGAAAAATTCCCTGGCCTCCGGAGAGCGACCGGCAATTAGCTACCAAGTGCCGCACCCGCTCCCCGCTTGTCGTCACGGTCAAGACCCGGAAGTTCGGGATGCCGAGGTGCGTCCTGTGGAGTCCCTGCCGCCAGGTCTCCTGGTAGGCGAGGAGCTTGCGGAGAAAGCTCGTCTGGGCGAGCCCCTTCCTCGCGACCGGCATCGTGCCCCGGTCGGCTTCGATGAAGAAGAACACGCGCTGACGGCTCTCCGGCGCGTTCTCGAACTGGAGGCCGAAGACGCTATCCGGCTCCACGCCCAGGCGGTAGGACTTTCCGCCCTCTCGGACATCGACCTGCCAGCGGAACGGGAGGCGCAGCCTCCGGGTAGCCTCCGGCGCCCCCGCGAGCACCTCCTCGGGCGGGATGAACCGCACCCCCTCGCGGCTGCGGCAGGCGGCCTCGAAGGCGACCATGACCTCGGCGACTGCGAGGGTGTGGTGAAGGAAGACCCGGGAGACGTTCCGGTTCTTCGTATCCCACCGGACGCCACCTCGCCTCACCACACCCTCCGTCTCGAGAACCTCCGCGCCGTGGTTCCCCAGGGCATAGACGAGGGGCTCGGACCCGCGGGTGTACCAGTCGAGCTGCATGGCAGGGCGATCAAGGTAGCCGTGATGGAAGAGGAGCTGCAAGCGCCGGAGCGTTGCCTGCCGGCTCCCTCCTAAGAGGGCCACGAGGTGCGTGGAGCGAAGGAGCCGGTGACGATGGACGGCGCGGAGAATCGCGAGGTCGCGGGGCGTTAGGATCATTGGGCGCACCTGCGCGCGCTCGAAGCGCGGCCGGCGAATCTGAGGGTGGGACATCGGAGGTCAGCGTACCGGCCGGCCGTAACTCCGACTAGGCGGCACTATCAGCCGCCAAGCCAACGGTGGATCTTCGCTTCGACCTCTTCCCTCGGCCGGCCATACCGCTCCCGGGAGCGGCGGATGACCGCCGCCCGCCTGCCGCTTGCCGTGCCTTGGATCGGCGACAAGGTCCGACCGCGGAAGGGTTCTCTCATCCGGGCCTGATCCAGGAGCCGGGCATAGAACTCGTACTTCCCGAGGGAGACGAGATTCCCCATCTTCACGTCGCCGCCGAGCTCATCCTCCAGGATGCGCGCGTCGGCTTGGCCGACCCGGAAGGCGATGAGGTTGCCGGCATTGCCGAATACGCTTTGCCGGATCTCGTCCGTGAGTTGGTCGAGATACTGATGGGCCAAGATGAGCGCCAAGCCGTACTTCCTCGCCTCGGCGAGGATCGACGCCAAGGCGTCGGTCGCAAAGCTCTGGAACTCGTCTATGTAGAGGTGGAAGGAGGTGCGGGGTGAATCCGGCAACGCTGCACGCTGCATCGCTGCCCAATGGAACTGCGAGAGAAGGAACGCGCCCAAGAGGCGGGAGGAGTCTTCGCCAATCACCCCTTTCGAGAGGTCAGCGATCATAACCCGGCTCTGGTCCATGAGGAAGCGCGCATCGAAGCGGCTCTTCGTCTGGCCTAAGACGTTCCGCATGGGGGCGTTCCCGAGAAGCCGCCCAATTTTGTTCTGAAGTGGAGCGATGGCCTCTAAGCGGAAGCGGCGCTCATATCCGGCGTACTCCTCCTGCCAGAAGGCCCGGACGACTGGATCCCGGAGCTTCGCGGTCACGCGCTCGCGGAAGCGGTCGTCCGAGAGGAGCTTCGGTAGGGCAAGGATCGTGAGCCCTCTGTCGAGGAGTGCCGCGAGCGCGTGCCGCAGGATGTATTCGAGCCGTGGTCCCCAAGAGGAGCCCCAGATTCCCCGGAAGGCGGAGAGCACCCCGGAGACCACGAGGTGCGCTTGATCCTGGGGAACCTTGGGGAGGAGGTTCAATCCCACGGGACGGGCAAGGTCGCCGGGATTGAAGTACAAGACCTCGCCCGTCCTTTCCTTCGGGATCGCGTCCAATACGTCGCGGGCGAGGTCTCCATGAGGATCAAGGAGACCCACACCTCGCCCGGCATAGAGGTCTTGAAGAATGAGGTTCTGAAGAAGCGTGCTCTTGCCAAGGCCAGTTTTCCCGACGATGTACAAGTGCTGCGCCCGGTCCTCGGGATGCAGCAAAACAAGCTTCGGGTCATCCGAAACCCAAAACGTGCGGGTGCCGATTGCAATGGGGGTCTGGTCCATGAGAAGGAAGCGCCCGACCTCTCTTCCCCTCCCCATGGGGAGCCAGTGTCCTCCCCGCTAGGGAGGACCGCAGAACCCGTGCCTGGAGGCTCGACGGTGACGCCCGCAATACGGCGTGTGGTGACCGAGCGGGCGCGGCAAGAGAGGCAGGCGCGAGCGTAAGTCTCGCGCGTGGTTTCCTTCCTGCCAAGGCGGAGAACTTCGACGCCTTAGCCGGTAGTGACGCAGAGCGTCGGCCCTTCGTGAGCCAGTGCCCCACCGCTGTCGGGAAGGCCGAGTATCGAGGCCGGTGCGCCCGACTGGCGGGGTTTGGTCAAAGGGCCGACCGATAGGGAAAGATCGAGACCCGATAGCCGTCAGGAAACCACGCCAGTCGGGCGCAGCCCGACAGCGGTGGGGAGCTAGTCACGCGAAGCCCTGTATGGGCTTCTGGCTTTCCGCCTCGGGCGGTGCCCGTACATACCTTGTATGTAGCGGGGTATGTATACCCAGCGGAGCCGTGAGGCTCGGCGCGTATGCCGTCAGGCATTCATCCGCACGATCGAATATCTGATCGATAGGACAACGAAATACTCTCCTCCTCAAGGCGGCACTCTGTGCCGCCTTTTTTCATTTCTGTCCCGCCTCTACTCTGAACCCAGCTCATCGACAAGCTGATCAGAAAGGAGGAGTATGGTGCAGATTGTGATCCCCCGCTTCCGGGTGGGCTGGATGGTCATTACCCCCGGCGCGCTCGTGGCGCTTCTTGAGGCCCAGGAGAGTCCTGAGTCCCTCGTCTATCGCCATATCCAGGGAGATTGGGGCGCTGTGGGTCCCGCGGATTGGGCCGAGAACGACTACGCCGCGCGCCACGGCGAGCGGCTCTTCTCCGTCTACCACACGAGGCACGGCCGGAGGGTTTTGGTGGTGACCGAAGCGAACCGGTACGCCACGACGATCCTCTTGCCCGAGATTTTCGACTGTCCGAAGAAAGGAGCATCCCCATGTCCATCAGATCATCCGCCGCAGTGAAGCAGGAACCCTCGAAGCTTGAATGCCTCGCGAACGGCTGGGGCCTCTCCGTGACCGAGCTCATCGAGGAATACGGCCTCGACGACGTAGTGCCCGGGATCTGCATGAACCCCGGCTGCGAGTACACGACCGAGGTCGAGCCCGACCAACGCGAAGGATGGTGCGGCGTCTGCGGCACGACCTCGGTCCGGAGCGGCATCGTCCTCGCCGGGCTCATCTAGCTTCCTCCCTGTTTCACTCTTCCAACCGACAGCTAAGAAACGGAGGTTTCCCATGAAGAAGGGAGACGCTCGCCCGCCGGCCCGAGAACGGGTCGCGGCGATCGCGAGCGACATCCTCAAGGCCTTGGAGTCCGGCGAACTACCCCACGCGCTCGCCCAGCTCTTCATCTACCGGAAGATCGAGGTGCCCTCGCGGCACTGGACGTGGACGAATCGCCTGATCGCACTCCGGCGGAGCCACGTCTATGCCGCCGGCTTCCGGCAGTGGCAGGAGATCGGCCGGAGCGTCCGGAAGGGCGAGCACGCCTTCCACATCCTCGCGCCCCGGATCACGGTCGCGAAGGAAGACGACGGGCGGGCGGGGGTGAAGAAGGGCGACCGTGCGGTTGCCGGCTTCCTCCTCATCCCGGTCTTCGGCTACTTCCAGACCGAGAGCGAGCCGCTCCCGGGTGCCGAAGACGCGCCGGAGTTTCTGGATCGTCTGCCGCTCGTCGAGGTCGCCCGCTCCTGGGGCCTCACGGTCGCACTCCACGCCTACGAGGATTCTCCGGGGCGCCTCGGATACTTCGCCGAGGGGCTCGGGATCAGCCTCGGGGTCGAGAACCTCGCGACCTGGGCGCACGAGCTCATCCACGCCGCCGACTCCCGCCTCGGGACGCTCGGGGACGGCAAGCTCGCGGCCGAGGTCGTCGCCGAGTTCGGCGGGGCGATCCTCCTGGAGTGCCTCGGCTATTCCGCAGAGAGCGACCGGGGCGGCGCCTACGAATACATCAGGCGATTCGCCGAGGAGGAAAAGCGGAATCCCATGGGGATCTGCACGGAACTCCTCGACCGGACTTGCGGGTGCGTAGCCTTCCTCCTCGAGGAGGCGGAGAAGGTCGGCGTTCTCGTCCCAAGCCTCAGCACTCCTCCTCCGGCAGCCTCAACACACTTCGCAATCCAGACCTAAGTGCAAACGAAGCAGGGTGATGCCTGGGTTGGCACCGCTCGAACTACAACCCCACGGAGAGGAGGCGGCGCCGGAACGCGGATGGAAAAGCAGAGATAGGAAAGGGGCCGGACCGGCGCAAGCGGGTCCGGCATTTTATTTTTACGCTGGTATCACTGATGGAGACCTCCGCTCCAAGCATTTATGAGAACTCCAGTGGTGCGCCTATCTACGTCTCCTAATCTGGCTATCGGGGACTTAGAATTCCTGTCGAAGGCGGAAGCTTTTTCAAGATTTCCCGATACCATAATGCTTTGTCGCGCTTGCCCCAAGCATCATATAGGTCGGCGAGGCGTTCCGCTGCATTGGCCTTTTCCTGCGGAATGGTTCGAGCGAAGAAGTCGAGGAGCGGCGGTTCGGCTTCCGCAAAGCGCTTGAGATGGACTAGGGTGGTTCCGAGTTGAGCTGAAGCAGATAGTCGATCATGTGAATCATATCCTTGGCTAATCCGGAAGTTTTCAATTGCTTGCCGGTAGTACCGCTCCGCCTCGCCATAATCTCCGGCGCGGAATGCGACCTGGGCCTCGGCCTGGAGAATGGCACCAACGATGAAGTGCTTGGCTCCGAGGCGCTGAACTCCCAATGCGTAGGCGTGCCGGACCAACTCCCTTGCTTCCGTAAATTTCTTCTCAACTGAGAGAGCACGAGCGAGCTGCATCTCGGTAATGATGGTCTGGGGATGATTGGCACCGAGTACTGTCCTCGCCTCTCTCAGACCTTCGCGGAGCGTGCTCTCTGCTTTTGGCGCATCGCCTTTGATAAGTTCAAATACTCCGAGGTTCACAATGTCGACAGTCGCTTCGTGGCTATGCTCCCCGTAGGCTCGGCGTCTCCCAGCAAGCACCTCCTCTTGCAAACGAATGGCCTCATCGTACTGTCCCACGTGGAGAACCACGTTTGCAAGATGGGTCTTTACATTGAGGATAAGGGGGTGTCCGGGGCCGTAGAGGCTTTCGCGGATTGCCAAGCTCTCCCGGAGATACGCCGCGGCCTCACCGAAACGACTCATGTCCGCGAGATCACTTCCGAGCGCGTTCAACGACTCGGCGATTGCTGCCCGGTCGGGACGCATAGCTTTCCGTCGGAGCTCTAAGGTATGGCGATCTAACGTCTCGGCTTCCTTATATCGCCCCTGATAGCTAATGGCACTCGCGAGCTGGAAAAGGGTGTAGGTGACATTCATATCGTTCTCTGGCAACGCCGCCCTTTCGATGCGTAGGGAGTGGCGGAGAAGTTGTTCTGCTTCCGCGGTCTTTCCCTGGAGGCGTCGGAGCGCGCCAAGGCGGGTGAGGCTCTCCGCCGCCACGAGCCCTTCCGGCAAATGCTCGCGGCGCTCAATCGCGAGCGCCTCCGCGAGGCATTGTTCGGTCTCCTTGTAGAGGCCAAGTTCCTGGTAAAGATCTCCAAGCGTATTCAAGAGGCGGGCTTGTACATGCGGCTGAGCCGTGAGATGAGTCTTCAGTTCGGAGTGTGATTGGTCCAAGAGTTCTCGAACAGTGACCGCATCTCCTGGCTTGCGGTCCGGGTTGTAGATGAGGAAAATTCTGAAAAGGAAGTCGCTTAGCTCTTTGTCATGGGCAGCTTCGAGTTCCGCCCCATCGCGTTCTCGCACCGTCGCTTGGTACTGACGGAACCAGAGCCCAAGAGAGCCGAACACCACCATAGCGAAAATCGCGGCAGCCGCGACCTTGCCACGGTTGCGCTTGAGGAACTTCCAGGCACGGTAACCCCTGGAATCGGCGCGCGCGGAGACGGGCAGATCGGCCAGGTGGCGTCCGACATCGTCGGATAACTCCCTTACGGATGGATACCGCTCCTCGGTGGGTTTTTGGAGACATTTTAAGACGATCGCATCCAGATCTCCACTGAGAAGACTCGCGAGTTTGCGAGCTGGTAGCTCGGGCGATGGCGAAGCATACAGTGGCATTTCGGCATCAGGGGATGGCGCCTCCGTTCTTCGCAATACGAGGCCACTCGGCGAAACAGGTTCCTCGTGGAGGATCGCGCCGCGGAGTTCGGCGACCGTCCTCCCATTCCGGTAGGGCAGCCTGCCAGTCAGGAGCACACAGAGGAGCACCCCAAGCGAATACACATCGCTCAAGGTGGTGGTCTCTTCATTGCCAACCTGTTCGGGGCTCGCAAACGGCAGGGTCAGGGGTGAGGGATAGCTCGATACCGAATCGTTGCCGATATCCTTGGCAATCCCGAAGTCCAGTAGCTTCAATGCCCCAGTGGAAGTCACAAGGATGTTCTCCGGCTTCAGGTCGCAATGGACCACAAGCCGTTGGTGGGCGTAGTGGACGGCACCGCATACTTTCTGGAAAAGTCGGAGGCGCTCCTGGACACCTAGCCTTCGGCGCTCGCAAAAAGTAGTGATGGGCTCACCCTCGACGTATTCGAAGATGAAATAAGGCAGGCCGTCTAAAGTCTCTCCGCTATCGTGGAAGGTCACGATGCTCGGATCGGAGAATCCCGCAAGCCGCTTGTCCTGGGACAACCTCACCGCGGGTGAGAGAAGGACCTTGAGTGCTACGACACGGTTGCTGTTCTTGGTGTCCCGAGCTTCGTAGACAACACCCATGCCGCCTCGCCCGATCCGCCGGACGATCATGAAGTGGTCAATGACATCCCCTTCCGCGTAGTCCGGCTCCTCCCTTCGGTCCGGGAGGCCAAATAGGTTTCCGATCGAAGAGGTTGGCAAGCCGGGAGCGCTGAGAAGGGCTTCCACCTCGTTCCGGAGTTCCTGGTCAATGCCGCAAGTGCGGTCTAGGAAGCTCCCTCGTTCCCCCGGGGTGAGTGCGATTGCCTGCTCGAAGATCTCCTTAACCTTTAACCACCGCTCAAATTTAGCCATCCTTCGTCCTCCCATCGACTCCGAGAAGATGGGCTAAGAGACGGCGGGCGATCTCCCATTGGCTCCGGAGCTGTCTCCGGGAGATTCCGAGGAGTTCGGCGGTTTCCCGTTCGCTTCGCCCATCGAATACCCTGAGTCGGATGATCTCCGCGAGCTTCGGATCCTGGGCTTCGACGCGGGACAAGACCTCGAAGACCTCTACGATTTCCGGTCCCTCGCGCTCGTCAGCTAGGTCCACCCCTTCAAGTTCGACCTGTTGGAGATGCCCACCCCGCATCTGCGCACGCTCCTTACGGATGTGACTTACGGCGACACTTTGAATCGCTTTATACGCATATCCGAAGAACAGGTGACGGTTGCCGATCTCGGGATAGCGCTCCGCGAGATCGAGATACAGCTCGTGGAGAAGCGCAGTGGGGGTGAAGGAGTCCCGGGGCGGCAGCTTGCCGAGCCGGTGTTTACACATTCGGTAGAGGGTGGTGTGAAGCACGTCGAAGAGCTGGTCGAGTCCCTCCCGGTTGCCTTTGCCTAGGAGATGCAGGAGTCCGGTGATCGAGGGTTCACGGTCGGCCATGAAGCGATTCTCCCACTTGGTTGGCGCCTTCTTCCTCAAGCAGATAACCATAACTATACCACTGCCCTCCCTCATAGATAAGCGTCCTAGACGAGGAATTTGGTCCAGAGGTTGCCTTGGCTCGAACCAAACTATCTCTCGTTTGCGCTTGTATGAGTAGGGGAGGCGAGCATGAGAGCCCTCGGGACTCCCCCCCTCACGGCAACGAGGGCTTGCCACAATGCGAAGGGTCAGAACTCTCCGAACGTGCTCGGACTGTCTGAGGCATGGCAGGTAGAAAAGTTGACTTTTATTATAAATTTACGGTATAAAAGGAAAATGCACAGAGAACGCCATTTTCCCTATTCACGTCGCCGTTGGTTAGTTATAGGGTCAGCAACGGGCCTACTTCTCATACTCGGGTGTCTTGGTTTACTCGTTCGTCAGAGTAACAGGCAGGCGGACCTAACTCATGTTTCACCCGAGGCTCCGACAGGAGCGTCCTCGACGGTGCCATACCAGGAGGGCTCTGTTGCGAATGTTTCCTCAGAGATGAGCAAGAATAATGGAATAATTGTGACCTCTCCTAAGGCAAACGAATTAGTCCAACTGCCTCTTACAGTTCAAGGTTACATCAATGGAAACGGCTGGTTTGCGAACGAAGGAGAAGCCGGCAGCGTCCAAGTTCTTGACGCTAACGGGAAGGCAGTCAGCAATGTGGCGGTGCTTATGACTACCACTGATTGGCTAAAGCTACCGACGAGATTTGAGGCTATTGTGGGTGATAGAGAAATGACATCAAGCATACAAACTGCAACTGGTTTTATATCGATAAGCAGCGAGGGAGAAAAAGACGGTGATCAACTTAGTTCTATAGCTATCCCCATCAGATTCCGATGAGTATTGAGGTGAATCTGAGGCCACTTATCACTGTGCAGGGTTAAGGAGGTTAACGTGAGAAGGCATCAAGCTTTTTCGATTTTGTTCTCGGTAGCGTGGCTGTCACAGTCAACAGGCGGATTTGCGGCTCTGTCGAGGGAAGATCTCAATTGGGTTCCTAGCCAAACCGAATCTACCGCATTGCATCAGCCTAGCGGTTCTGCAAGCTCGGCTGTCTTTTCGCGGATTGTAGAACTAAGTGCTATGCCAAAGGTAAGGTATAGAGAGATGAGTGTAGATCTCACTAAAGGTAAGGCTGTGAACTTGCTGCAAGCGCTAGGCAGCGTAAAAATGAAAGACCGCGCGTCTCGCGCTACCCTAGAATCAGAGTTTTTTGAGGCTCCGATGCAGTTTGTATCTCTCGGGGCCAGATGGAGAACCACGTCTCCCTCAGGATTGATGATTAAGGTCAGAGGCTCTCTCGATGGAGTAACCTGGACCGATTGGCACACACTGTCGGACAACGAGACGCCTGACGAGGGTAATGATCCTAGCACTATGTCTTCCAGCCTGATATACCTTGGACCAAGTATCAGGTTCATACAGTACACGTTGACTTTCAGCGCCAGCAATTCTGAAGCAAATGAATTATCTAACCTCATCTTAGTATTTATCAACCCTGGGGAAACTCCTAAGTGGAAACTTAATGACCTTGAGATCAAACGAGAAATATCTGCCTCGGCCGGCAAGCCGCCGATCGTCTCAAGAACCTCATGGGGTTGTCCTGACGGCGAGTCATCTCCTCAATTTCCACCAACCTATACGACCGTTACACACCTAATCATCCATCACACAGCTACACGAAATAGCGCCACTGACTGGCCCGCAGAGGTACGTAGCATTTGGACCTATCATACATACTCAAACAAGTGGGGTGACATTGGGTACAATTACCTCATCGATCCGAACGGGATCGTTTACGAAGGTCGCGCTGGTGGGGATAATGTAGTAGGCGCGCATTTCTCATGCCAAAATGACAACACGATGGGCGTGGCATTACTCGGGACCTATTCTTCAAGTTTGCCAACAACAAACGCCCTAAACAGCTTAGATAATCTTCTTGCTTGGAAGTGTGCTGAGGAGTCACTTGATCCGCTTGGAAGCAGTTTTCACCCAGGCACTGCCTTGACTCTGCACACAATTAGTGGTCACAGGGACGCGAATCCATCATTGAAAATATGCAAAGTGAATGGTAGGCTTAAAACTACCACCTGCCCTGGAAATACTCTTTATAACAATCTTTCTGAAATTAGAGCGGAAGTGGACCAACGCATCGCCCCAGGTGCTGTAAGCGTGACTTTATCCGCTAACCCGACCAGCAGCGTCGCGCCTTTGGACGGCGTGACATTGTCTGCTATGGTAGGAGGGTCCGCTCAAGGTACAATTAACTATACTTTCTATTGTAACCGTGCTGACGCGGGGACGAACATTACACCTAACCCGAGCGCGAAGTTTGATGGGGTAAGGAACAATCCAATGACGGTTGCAGGTCTTTGCAACTACCCGTCCCCCGGAACATACACTGCCAACGTTATCGCGGAGCGGGGCAGCGGTGCGGCCGAGAGTAGGGTCCCGATTACCGTAAGCAGCGTAGGTTCTACCTGCCGGCTCCTGATTCTCGCAAGCAACAACACCTCTGGGGGTGGTATTCCTACTGCGTCACCGGCCAATAGCGCTAGCTGTTCGTCAGGACAATACACGGCGGGCCAGCGCATTACAGTGACGGCGTCTCCATCGGCAGGGTGGAGTGTAGGGAGTTGGGTTGGGACTCAAAACGATGCGAGCATGTCGGCGACGAACAGTGTATTGATGCCCGATGCCAGGCTCCGAGTTACTGTCAACTACATCCAGCCCCCCGCGATTGGGGCTCCCGCTCTGTCGGGCGAGGGCGCCGATGGGATTACTCCTAACAGTGCGACGCTGCACGCCTCCGTGAATCCGAATGGTCTCTCGACCAACGTCTCATTTAAGTACGGGATAGGCGTTCCGGCCTCCTTTCTCTCGACACCATCACAAAATATAGGGAGCGTGCAACAGGTGCTGCCGTTCTCGGCAAACCTGGCGAGCCTGAGTTGCGGGGCAACCTACACCTATTACGCTAGTGCAACGAATAGCGCTGGCACGGCCACGGGACTTTCCCAGATTTTTAGCACTTCCCCCTGCGGCGCTACACTTACAATCCTTACCACCTCCGTACCAGACGCAGCCCCCAATCAGCCCTACTCGGTGCAGCTCACGGCCTCGGGCGGAACTGGCAGTGGGTACGTCTGGAGCTTACAGGCCGGCACCCTCCCCTTCGGACTCACCCTGAACGCCCAGACCGGCGTTATAAGCGGCACACCGACGCAGGGCGGCACTTCGAGCGGTTTCACGGTCGGAGTCCGGGATTCCGGCGGCAACTCTACCAATCGGAGGTACTCGCTTTACGTCCAACAGACCCCCGGACCCACTATTACCTCTAGCGCCCCAAGTAGCTTTGTATTTTCTGTTGGCGCGCCGTATACAAGGCCAAACTCGATTACCTACCTGGCGGAAGGGGGGCAGGCTCCATACTCCTGGCAGGCGACGGGTCTGCCTCCGGGGCTTCAGATCGATCCGGCGGGAGGGTTCCTCTTTGGCACTCCAAGCCAGGCGGGAAGCTTTCAGGCAGAGATCATGGTCTCCGATTCCCTCGAGGAATCCGCCTCTTTGGCCGCCATGCTTCGGGTCGTGGTCAACGCACTCATTATTACGGACAGCTCGGGCCACACGCCCCCCAATCCGCCAGCCGGAACCTTGGGCACGAGCTACCAGTTCTACTTCGCGGCGCAGGGGGGCAGCCTGAGCGGATACACCTGGTCTATCTCGCAGGGCACCCTGCCGCCCGGACTCGGCGCCCAGAAACCGGCAGGGTGTACTTCCTCCACCTGCGCGTTCGTCATTTCGGGCACGCCTACGCAGGGCGGCACATTCTCCTTTACTGTGACGGTCAGCGACTCGCTTGGGGACACCACTTCCCAAGTAGCAACTATCATCATCAATACCGGCATACCGCCCTCGATCCAAACGGTAAGATTGCCGATCGCGACGATCGGATCGGCGTATTCAACGCCGCTCGCAGCGAGTAGCGGTACTCCGAATTATCGCTGGTCTTTTGTCGGTGCCTCGCCTGATCCAGGTATCCAGCTCTCGCCGTCTGGCGTCTTGTCGGGAACTCCGACTCTCACGAACGACTGTCCGACGGGTGCGACCGACGGCCCGGCTATATGGGTAGGCCCGAACTACCCGACGAGGTATTTCTCGGTCCAGGTTACCGACGCCGCCGGCCAATCCGCGACGACGAATCTATGCCTCGTATCCTATCACCCCTTGCCACAGCTCACTGACGCCGAGCCTCCCTCCGTGATCGTGGACGGGCAAAACCACACGATTACCGTCCATGGCACGAACCTCCGGAACGACTCGATGCTTGAGGTCGGCAGCAATTCGCCCTCGCCGACCACCTATGTGAGCCCGACCACCGTGACCTTCAACCTCTATCCGGCGCCTGGTGGGGCGTTCTCGACGAGTCCCGGAGGTGGGGTTTATGGCGAGACAACCTATGCCCTGAAGATCGTCCAGCCGTATGCTTCGTTCGCCACAAGCAGCATCAACTTCGCTATCTTCGATCCTCCGCCGACCGTGAGTTCCGTGACTGCGGTGTTAACTAATAGCAGCCAACCGTGCAGAACGAATGTGAGTTGCGAACTGGTGGTCACCGGAACTGGCCTTGTGTATTCCACGAGTTATCTGGTCGTCGAGTCAAGCCAGTCACTCAGTAGGGACGTCTATCCCTCGACGGCAATTCCCTGGACCCAGGTCACGGCAGGTATATTCTCTGTATCCACCGCAGGAACCTATACCTTGAGGGTGACCAACATCAGTCAGCCGAGTGGCCAGCCTGCGATTGTGAATATACCTTTCACAGTACAGCCATAAAGAGGGAATCGATTCCGTCCGGTTGCTTCACGCGAAAACGCAGTGTTTTTAGAGTCAGGAGTAGGACTACGGAATCGTCATAGTGTAGTGCGATACAGGAGATCCGAATGCTCCCCGGTATCTTTGGCAGGACGCGTTCATTCGATACGCCCGTCTTCGCTCATTGGCACAAGCTCGTGGAGGGCTTCGAGATATCGCCATTGGAGTTCTATGTCGCGGTCGAGGCCGCGGTACGGAAGCGCGAGATTACGGAAATGCGTTCCTCCCGCATCGAGTACCACGAATTCGGCGTCGTCTCTGCCCTTCGCATTTACCAGCGGATCGAACGGAGGAAGCTCGCCTTCGATATCTGCGCCGCACCCTTTGGCACGGCGTTTTTCTTTTCCTGGTGGCTCACCGAGCCCAGGAAGTCATATAAGGCGCTCGGGTGCCTCGCGACCTTTTTGCTCTTCGGGCTCGCCTATCTCATTCTAGAAGCGTTCGACCTTAAGGGTTGCTTCTTCGCACTTCTCTTCTTGGTCGGCGCGCTCGCGATCCTTGTCTGGAGTGTCCGCGAAGGGTGGTTCCTCTCGAAGGACATCATTCTCGACATTCCCTACCTCGGCGCTCTTTACGAATATCTCTTCGATCCGGAAACGTACTACAAGGAAGACACCCGCATCATGTATCGGGAGATCATTCATGCGTCCGTCCTTGAGGTCGTGGACGAGGTGCTGACGAAGCAGGGCCTTCGAGCCTTGGCACCGGAGGAGACGAGGATGACAACTCGCCCTCTTGTGCAGAGGTGAGCCGTTGTCCTGTCATTCGCATGCCGGCGGCCTCACGAAGGTCCAGGTCTCGATCACTATCACCGCCACGAAGACCGGCATCGTGAAGATGTACTCGAACACCCACGGCACCGCGTTCCAGCCGGTGCAGGCCACCTCGGCCTTCACGACCTGCCCGTAGGGGGAGTGTGCCGGACGCCGCCTCGTCCCTTACCGCCGCCTTCTACGCCTGGGAACTGCGCGGTAGGGGCTGGCAGGCATACGACCGGGCGGTCTCCCTTGAGCCTCCGTTCCGGCCCTTCATGGGCCACATCTTCCCGAAGCGCCCGCCGGTTGATGAGGGCCGGCGCGAGACATGGCTAAGCGCTCTCGCCGGACGCTTCTTCGGAAAGACGACGGAAGCGCCCAAGCCACTCAAGCCCGAGGATCTCCTCGAACCGGAGCCGGAGGTCTCCCAGGCGGACGAGCCGCTCTCCGAGACCACGGTCTCCCTGCCGCACGGAGTGAGCGTTTCCCCGGCGCTCAGCGAGGATCTCCTCGTATCTCTCGCTGCCTGCCGCTTTCCGCTAGCCTTCGAGATATTGGGCCTCCCGGAGTCCCTAGAGGTCGGGCTTGCCTGCCGGACTCCCGACCGCGAGCGGCTCCGAGGGCTCATGAAGGCCTACCTTCCGGATGCGATCCTTGGGGATTCGCCCATCCCGCTCCGGGCCTCCTGGCGCGGCACTCCCGGTGTCTCCGCGGCGGTCGAGTTCGGCCTGGCACGTGAGTTCATGCTGCCGCTGCGCACCTTCCGCGAGTTCCGGCCCGACCCCCTCCTCTCCCTCTACGCCGCACTCGCAGAAGTGAGCGCAGGCGAGATCGGACTCTTCCAGACGCTATTCGAGCCCGCCGCCTCCCCTTGGGCCGAGAGCGTGATGCGCGCGGTGCACACCCCGCAGGGGGAGCCCTTCTTCGCCGACGATCCAGAATTCACGAAGCTCGCCGGCGAGAAGGTCGAGCATCCCTTCTTTGCCGTCGCGCTTCGGATGGGAGTGAGGGCAAGATCCGAGGCCCGGGCCTCGGATCTTCTCTACGGCATGGCGAGCGCCCTGAATCACTTTGCGGGCACGAACGAATTCACCCCGCTGGCGAGTGGGGAGGAGATCGACCTCGAAGAGGATCTCCTCACGCGCACCTCGCACCGCTCCGGCATGCTCCTCACGACGCCCGAGCTCGCCGCCTTGGTCCATCTCCCGGGCGAAGGCGTCCGGCTCGCGAAGCTCGCAAGGGAGGCGAAGCGCACGAAAGCGGCGCCCCGCGAGGTTCTGGGTGAGGGGCTTCTCCTTGGCGAGAACACCTATGAAGGCCGGACCACTGAAGCGCGCCTCCCGGCAGACCTCCGCACCCGGCATACCCATCTCGTGGGAGCCTCTGGCACCGGCAAGTCCACGCTCCTCGTCCAGCTGATCCTCGAAGACCTGCGGGCGGGCGGGGGCCTCGCCGTCCTCGATCCCCACGGCGACCTCGTGGACGAGATCCTCGGCCGATTCCCCGAGGAGCGGGAAGACGATCTCATCCTCTTCGATCCCTCGGACCCCAGCTTCCGGATCGGCTGGAACATGCTCCACGCGCGGACGGAGATCGAGAAGGTGATTCTCTCCTCCGACCTCGTTGCCGCCTTCCGGCGCCTCTCAACCTCGTGGGGCGACCAGATGACCTCCGTCCTCGCGAACGCGATCGTGGCTTTCCTGGAGTCCTCATCCGGCGGCACCCTCCTCGACCTTCGGCGTTTCCTCGTGGACCGCAACTTCCGCACTGAGTTCCTGAGGACCGTCCTTGACTCCGAGGTCCGCTACTACTGGGAGCGCGAGTTCCCGCTCCTCGTCGGCAAGCCCCAGGGGTCGATCCTTACGAGGCTCGACACCTTCTTGCGGCCCAAGCTCGTGCGCCAGGTCGTGGCCGAGCGCGAGAACCGCCTGGACTTCCGGGACATGGTCGATAGAGGCACGGTCTTCCTCGCAAAGCTCTCCCAGGGCGCGATCGGCGAGGAGAACGCCGCTCTCCTCGGGAGCCTCCTCGTCTCCGCCTTTCACCAGGCGGCACTCTCCCGTCAGGATCTCGCGCCTGGAGCGCGGCGGCCCTTCTCGCTCTACGTGGACGAGTGCCACCACATGGCGACCCCCTCCATGGCCGCCCTTCTCTCGGGAGCCAGGAAGTACCGGCTCTCGCTCACCGCCGCGCACCAGGAGCTGGGGCAGCTCCGGGCGAAGGACCCTGAGGTGCTCTCGGCCCTTCTCGCAAACGCGGGGACGAGGGTCGTCTTCCGGGTCGGGGAAAGCGACGCGCGCGAACTGGAGCGGGGGTTCTCGTACTTTGCCGCCGCCGATCTCGTGAACCTGCACGTCGGCGAGGCCATCTCGCGCGTCGGGCGCTCCGACGCAGACTTCAACGTGAGGACTCGGGAGCTTCCCCCGATCGAGCCCGGGGATGCGTCCGTCCGGAGGGAGCACCTTCTCTCACTCATGCGCAAGCGGTTCCCGGTGCCGCCGCCCATGAGTCAAGAGGACCAGGAAGGGACGAGGCCCGTGCCGCCCGAGCGCGAGTCCACTACGCCAAGGACTCCTTTCCCGAGAGCCCCTATGCCGCCTCCTCCGCCTCCGAAGAGAGCGGCGCGCCCCGATGAGCCCGCCCCACCCTTGGGACGCGGAGGCCCCGAGCACCAGTACCTTCAGGAACTCGTGAAGCGCTGGGCGGAATCCAACGGCTACCGCGCCGTGGTCGAAGAGGAGATCCTGGGCGGCAAGGGCAGCGTGGATGTCGCGCTCCGCACCGACGACTTCTCGATCGCCTGTGAAATCTCGGTCACCTCCACCGTGGTACAGGAGGTCGGGAACGTCATGAAGTGCCTCGAAGCCGGGTTCCATGAGGTCGCGGTCCTGGCCCTCAAGCGCCCGCGCCTCACGAAGATCGAATATGCGCTGAAGGAGAAGCTTGCTCCTCCGGAGCTCGCCCGGGTGCATTTCCTCTCTCCGGAGGAACTTTTCACCATGCTCTCCATGCGGCCGAAGACCACCGAAACCGTGGTCGGCGGATACAAGGTGAAGGTGCGGCGCGTGGCGGTCGAACCCAGCGAAGAGGCTGCCCGTTACCGGGCGCTTTCCGAGGTCATCGCAAAGAGCGTGCGGCGCGTGAAGGGTGGGGAGAAGCGATAGCGGACCGGAGGCAAAGACGGCGGATGCCGCCGCCTTTCACGAGACGGCCGCGCGGCCCATCATGTCGGGAGTCCTTTAGAAACCCCACCCTTAAGTACCAAGAGGAGGAATCCCATGGAGCGGAAGAAAGATCCGGCACCCGATCAGAAGCCCATCGGCATCTGGATTCGGGTCTCGACCGAAGACCAGGCCCAGGGCGAGAGCCCCAAGCATCACGAGATGCGCGCCGAGAGCTACGCCGAGTCCCGCGGCTGGAAGGTCATCGAGGTCTACCACCTGGAAGGCGTCTCGGGGAAGTCGGTCATGGAGCACCCGGAGGCGAAGCGGATGATGGCTGATATCCGCAAGAAGCGGATCGCGGGCCTCATCTTCTCGAAGCTCGCCCGGCTTGCCCGGAACACGAAGGAACTCCTGGAGTTCTCGGAGTACTTCCGCGAGCACGGGGCGGATCTCGTCTCGCTCCAGGAATCGATCGACACCTCGACCCCGCACGGCCGCCTTTTCTACACCATGATCGCCGCGATGGCCGAGTGGGAGCGTGAGGAAATCGGCTCCCGGGTCGCTGCCTCGGTCCCGATCCGCGCGCGGCTCGGGAAGCCCATCGGGGGACCCCCGGCTCTCGGGTACCGCTGGCACGAGAAGCGGATGGAGATCCATCCGGAGGAAGCGCCGCTCCGGCGCCTCATGTATGAACTCTTCAAGGAGCACAAGCGCCTCAAAACCGTAGCCACGCTCCTGAACGCGGCCGGCCACCGAGGGCGCAAAGGCAAGCCCTTCCGGGACACGACCCTGGAGCAGCTCCTCACAGACCCGACCGCCAAGGGCCTCAGGCGCGCGAACTACACGAAGCTGGTGAAGGGGAAGCGGGTCCTGAAGCCCGAATCCGAGTGGATCTGGGTGCCGTGCCCCGCGATTATCTCCGAGGAACTCTGGGACGAGTGCAACGCGCTCCTCCAAGCCAGGAAGGCGAGCCACAAGCCGGTCGCGAAGCGGGCCGTCTACGTCTTCGCGGGGTACGTGCACTGCACCTGCGGCCAAAAGATGTACGTGCGCTCGAACACCCCAAAGTACGTCTGCATGGAGTGCCGCACGAAGATCCCGATGGTGGACCTGGACCGGATCTTCCGAGGGCAGCTAGAGGAGTTCGCGCTCTCGCCGGATGCCATCACCGCTTATCTTGCCCAAGGAGGCGAGGCCGTGACCGAGAAAGAAGAGCTTCTCGGCGCCCTCCTCCGCGAGCGGGAGCGCCTCACGAAGGAAGCCGACAAGCTCTACCGCCTCTACCAGGAGGATGCCTTGACCGTCGAAGGCTTCCGGGAACGCCATCGGCCGCTCGAAGAGCGCCTCGCGGGGCTCGGCATGGAGGTCCCCCGGCTTCAAGGGGAGATCGACTTCCTCAAGATCCGGACGGTCATGCAAGACGAGATCGTCGGCCGCACCCGGGATCTGGCGGAGGAGTGGCTCACCATGGACCTACCCCAGAAGCGCACCGTCGTCGAGGCGCTCGTCGAGCGGATCACGATCGGCAAGGACACCGTGGAAATCGATCTCGTCTCCCTCCCGCCTCTCTCTGAGATCATGGCAAATGGGCCGCTCAGCCCGCGGGCTTCTCCGCGTCATCCGCGATCAGCAGGAGGTGGAAGTGGGACGACATCACGCAGACGGCGCAGATCGGGATCTCGTGCTGGCGCTGAGCCCGGCCGAGGATGCCGAGAAAGATGTCGTTGAAGACGGGCCCGGGGAGCAGGAGATAGCGCCCCTGGATGGTGCGGTTGGTGATGGAGGTGAGGGACTGGGGTTCGGGTATGAAACGGAGTTTTCTGGGCATACCCGCTAATAAACGTAAAATCTCGTCGCTCTGTACAAGAGTCGGCGAACTTTCTCGAGGCTCCTGCGCTGAGGCCTGCCTGTGAAGACCCTGGTACTTCTCGGACTGGGAAGACCCTGGTACTTCTCGGACTGCAGGCAGACCCGGGCCTCTCTCGGGCGTCACCTACGCCGCCGTCGAGGTGCCCGGCCTCATGCTGGGCTTCACAGGCATCGGCTCTTTTCTATCTCCGGCTCACCGATCCGGCGGCGATACCGACGGTGCTGATGCCGCTGTGAAAGTGCCACCTGAAACCATGCCCGCTGAAGTGACGGAAACGGGACCCCGAAAACGTCCGCCGCCTTCTAGGGATCGATCGTCGGCACCCGGCTCGGGCATGCCAGGCAGGCGGACTCGCAGGCGCTGTCGCCAGACGGGTTGCAGATCGTCGGGCGGCCCGAGCAGGCGACGGTATCGTTGGTGCCCGCAGCCACTCTTAACATGGGCGAGTCCAAGCGGAGGAGGGTTTCGCGGTGAAGGCGGAGGCGGAAGGTCTTCTTCATGTCGAGCTCCTTTGGGCCGTAGAGTGGGGTCGGGGAGGGTCTCCGGAAGGAGACCCTCCGGAGTCCTACGCCTTTACGAGCAGGTGCACCGGCCCGTGCAGCTGCTGCAGGTGCCGGTGTGATGACCGGTGGCGACGCAGCTGGCTTGGCAGTCGAAGGGATCGCACTGCGGATCCATGACGCAGGCGAAAGCGGGGCTGGGGTTGCTGGCCAGAGCGCCCGCGGTGAGCAGGGCGGCGACGGCGCAAAGGATGAGTCGCTTCATTGATGTCTCCTCTTTGGCAAGTGTCCCTGGGGACATAGCTGTTTAGAGGATTAGGCTAACACTGGGCGACATGATTAAACAAATTGCGCGTGAATAGGCGATGGCGCGAATGCCGTGTCCGGCAGACCCCTCACGGCACGATCGGGATCTCCAGCGCGCTCGGATGCGCGGCGTCGTGATAGAGGGTCACGTGGGCCGTGCGGGCGTCCTTCGCAGTCTCGTCGGCGACCACGCCGCCCGAGTTGTAGTTCTTTTCCACGCCAGAGCTGTTGGGGGAGGCGATCACCAGGCGCAGCCGGCTCCCCTTCGAGATCCGGCGGGAGAACCAGGGGAAGGCGGTGAAGTCGTAGCGCACCGCTTGTCCGGCCGGCACCAGCGACTCCTTCTGCGTGGAATCCCGGAAGCGGGCACGCAGGTAGTCGGAGGTGAGGAGGACGCTGCCGCCATTCGGCAGGATCTCGAAGAGGGAGGCCTGGAAGTCGGTGTCGGGGACGTCGAGCGACATCCAGAGGGAGAGCTTCACCTGTCCGGAGACCTCGGCCGCCTCGGCGAACGGCTCGCTGTGGTAGACGGCGCCGTTGCCGAAGAGATTGAGCGCGTCGTGCTGGTCGACGAGGTAGCCCGGCGTCTCCAAGTCCTCCAGGAACTGGCTGGGACGAACGTCGAGCGGGTCGTAGACGTAGTGGTCGGGAGCGGAGGCGCCGGCCGGGGGGTGAGGGTGAAGATGACCGGCAGCGGCTCCTTCTGTCCGGCGGGCCGGAAGATCGTGGCGTTCAAAGTGACGCCGTCGCGCATCGGCACCCGCGTCCCCCACTGGAAGTCCACGTCCTGCGAGTCGGCCGCGAACGCGGCCGCGGCCAGGGCCACGAGGAGAACGAAGAACAGCACAGCGGAGCGGAAGTGCGCGGGCATCGGAATCCTCCTCGAGAGCGTGAACCTTGAGGGGATTGTAGAGCAGATCTAGAGCAGCTCCCCTGGACCGCCGGCCTTCTCGCCGGCCCATGTCGACCCATGTCCCTCAACGAGGCGCGACCGCGGATCCCCTCACCGCGAAGAATCTCCTGGCTCTTCAGCGAGGCCTGACTCCGTCGCCTGCGAGGTCGATGCGGCTGTCGAGGAAGACCGCTTTATCATCTCCAAAACCGCCCGCGAATCCTCCTCGCTCAGGTGCTCCCGCAGAATCTCGCCGAATCGCTCCTCGCCTAGTAGCTCTCTCTGGCGATTGAGCCAATGAAGATCAATTCTGATCTGAGGGGAACCGATCTGGAGCCGGATCAAGAGGCTCCTGAGATTTAAGGGCGCCGCCTCCTCCAGTTTCCCGCGTTCTGTCCACAGCACCCCGAGTTGGCTGATGGACGATGCCATTCCGTCGCGATTGCCCAGTTCTTCTTCAATCTGGAGAGATTTTTTGTACCAATCGAGTGCCTGTTCGTAGTCGCCTCGATCCTGGACGACCATGCCGAGTTCATGATAGGAGCTAGCCATTCCTGACCGATTGCCCAGTTCTTCTTCAATCTGGAGAGATTTTTTGTACCAATCGAGTGCCCGCTCGTGATCACCTTGATCCTGGGCCAGGATGCCGAGCTGATGATAGGAGGTGGCCATTTCGGCGCGTTTGTCCAGCCCTTCTGTGATCAACAGAGATTTTTTGTACCAGTCGAGTGCCTGTTCGTAGTCTCCTCGGTCCTGAGCCACCCTGCCGAGCTGATGAAAGGACCTGGCCATTCCGGCGTGATTGCCCAGCTCTTCTTTAATCTGGAGAGATTTTTTGTACCAATCGAGTGCCTGTTCGTAGTCGCCTCGGCTCTGAGCCACAATGCCGAGCTGGTGATAGGAGATGGCCATTCCGGCGTGATTGCCCAGCTCTTCTTTAACCTGGAGAGATTTTTTGTACCAATCGAGCGCCTGCTCGTAGTCGCCTCGGTGCTGCGCTATAATTCCAAGCTGATGAGTGAAGATGGCAGCTTTTGCAGAGCGCTCTGGAACCCAGGAAAGGATCTCTTTACAGAGTTGCTCCTCCCGGCGATACGCTCCCCAGGTGTCGAGCTGAGCGCAGACCCATTCGGTCAACTGCACCACCCCATCAATGTCTCCAGCTTGCTTGTAATGATAACGTCCTTGCAAGAGGTCCTCGATATCCTGCTGCCTGGCTTGGGGAAACTTGTAGACTCGCCAGCGCCAGTAGTGAGCCGCCCTCTGATGCGTGGCTTGAATTTTCTCGGCAGAGCTCCGCTGAAGCACGCGCGAGGCGGTCCAGCGGTGGACGAAGTAGAGAGTTGCCTCGGCTGCACTCAGTTCCACTGGAGCCAGTAGCCCAAGATCTGAGAGAACATCCAGCGCACTCCCGAGCTCGTTTGGGACCTGGAGCGGCGGTTTCAAAAGCTCCCGCTGATCGGCAGCCCACTGCTCCAGCAAGTCGGCCTGTGGCTGCTCTCCCCGTGCAAGGATCTCTTCGAGCGTTTTTCTTAGCTCACGGACTCGTTGAGTCCGCTCGGTATCCTCCGGGACCTCCACCTCGTCGCTCACCTGCCAGGCCACACCGATGAGATCGACGGGAACTTGATAGACCGAGGCACCGCTCAGGAGACCTTCAGCCACAGGAATCCCCTTCAGCCGATCGATCAGTCCGTCCAGGAGAACATCGTCGACCGCCAGGGTGACGGTCTCCGCCAAGGCCAGATCCAGGTCTCCCTTGGCCTTGCCGAGCCAAGCCCGGGGATCTTGAATTCCTTGCTTCTCGAGAGCGTCCTCCATGCGGAGGGTGACGTCTCGGAAACGGGCCTCGCCCCCGCGAAGCAGGGCGTCGAGGTATTCGAGCGCTCGAGGATGGCCGCCGACGTTGGCATAGGCGCGCAATTGGTCTTCGCGGGAGAGGGCATCCAGGGCCGGGAGACGCCAGAGGAGCTTCCGGGTCTCGGCGGGGGAAAGGGGACCCAGATGGAGACGGTCCATTCGCCGGTGCGCTTTGTGGGGAAGATCGAAGGGGTGGCGGCTGGTGATCAGGAAACGACTGCGGCCGGGGGTGGCGAGCCAACCCGCGAGAAGGGCCGCGAGGTCCTCGTTGTCGAGATGGAAGTCCGCTCCGGACTCACCCGGGGCCCCTTGGGCGAAGTTGTCCTCGAAATTGTCGAGGAGAAGGATCAGCGGACGCTCCGGAAGAAGCTCCTGGGCCAGTGCCCGGAACCGGTCCTCCCAGTCGATGTCCGGACGCCGGATCTCGGCGGCCCGTTGGCGGCGGGGATCGGCTTCGCTCATGCCTTCCTTCTGGAACTGGCCGAGAAGGCGTTGCCCCACCTCGTCGAGAAGATCATCGGGCGAGATCCTGCCGAAGGTGGTGGCGAGGATCCAGCCGTCCTCGGCAAGGTTTTTCAAGACCTCCGCCGACAGGCTGCTCTTGCCAACTCCGCCCAGACCCTGAAGGAGGACCCCGGCGCCGTCGGGATCGCGGAGGGATTGGAGGATGCGCCGCTCTTCCCGGCGTCTCCCCACGAGCTCTCCGACCCGGCGGACGGCGATGCCCGGAGCGAAGCGCGGCTCCGCTGCCGGCCGGATCTCGTCGAAGGCCTGCTCTGGATCGTAGAGGGGGAGAGAGGGGCCGCGGAGATAGAGCGCGGGGGTGGCCCACTCGGCCAGATCGGAGCGAGCTTTCAGAGCTCCGGCCTGGCGGTCGATCTCCAGGGACCGGCGGGCTTCGGCGAGCGCCGCGAGGGGATCGGGACGTTCGAACGTGGCGAGCGCGCGGTACAGGCGTTCCCCGAGCTCCGTGGCGTAGGGATCGCTGACCGAGGCCTGCATGGCGAGGACGGCCGGAACCCCATGGGCCAGGAGCTGCCGGGCGAAGCCGGGGAGGGCAGCCGCGCCCTGCGTGTCTCCCGCCTGCGCAGCCGGACCCGCGACGCTCAAGGCGGTGGCGCAGCCGGCCAGTACGACGAGCGGCACGCCGCGTCCGGGCGGCAGGACCTGCTCGCAGAAGCGTTGGGCGTCCACCCGGTCCTCCGAGCCGTCCTCTTTTTCGAGGACCAGCACGCCCGGTCCGGCGTGGCTGGTGACGTGGAGCACGTGGTAGCGCTCGGCCTGCAGAGCCTCGCGGAGGGCGGCCACGGTCCCCCGCTCGATGATGCGGACGTGCGCGGGGCGCGCCTGCTTGCGGGCGGGCTCGACGGCGTCGAGGATGCGGGAGAGCTCCCGCTCCATGTCCAGGAGCTCTCCGCGGGCGTTCTGCTCCTCGGGGCTGCCGATGGCGACGAGGATCCGCAGCGGGCCGGGGATCGGCAGAGCCGGAGTGACGCCGAGATCCGTGGAGGCGCGGAAGAGGCGGACGTTGGGGTGGAGCGCCAGAGGCGGCCCGGTGAGGCCCTCCGTGCCCGGCAGGCGGAGCGTCTCCCAGGGGAGATCGGCCAGGGAGTCCTCAACCTCCAGGCCCAGCTCCAGGGGAAAACCGAGCCGCTCGGCCTTCTGGACCTCTTGGCGGAGCGCGTCGCCCGCCGGGCCCTCGAGGACCTCGCGGGTGAGCGCTTCCCCGATCTCCAGCAGGAGGCCATGGAACGCCGTGGGCGGCGCGGACACGCTCGAAGCGTCGCGCTGAAGAGGAGCCTCCTCGGGCTCACTCCGGTGGCGGGCGCGCTCCATCTCCCAGAGCCGGAATCGGGTTCGATCGCTCAACCCTTCCGGCTTGTGCCCGACCGGCGCGCCTTCCTCTCCGACGTAGGTCACCGACGCTGGACCGATCCGGAGCCGGCCGCGCAGGAGACCTTCGGCGCGGAAGGCGGTGCCGGGGCGAGGCAGGAGCTGCCCCTCCTGCCGCGGCGGGGGAGCCGGCCGCTCACCTTTCAGCGCGGCGATGAGCTTGCGGGTCTGATGCTCGTACTCCGGACCGTCCGCGGTGCGCAGGTCCACCCAGACCCGGCTGGCGAGGAAGGGAGTCAGCTCGGCATCGATCAAGAGGACCGGGATGAGCTGGAGCTTGCGCTCGACCGCCCGGGTGACCATCGCGGCGTACTCTTCGAACACCCAGGGGCGGGAGAGCGCGGTGGGGGTGACGCAGAGCACGCCGTTCTTGCTGGCGAGACCCTCGTCGAGCTTGTGGACGAGCACGTCTCCCGGGCCGATCTCCCATTCGTCGTAGAAGACTTTCAGCCCCGCGTTGTGGAGGTTCTCGGCCAGCCGGCGAACCTGATCGGCGTCCGCCCGGGCGTAGGAGAGAAAGACATCGTAAGACTCGGCCATGTAGCCTCCTCGCGGGTCACGGTTTTCCTGCTTGCGGAAATTATAACCCGTGAGGAGACTGGTCCAGACATAGGTGCCTGGCACTCCTCGGAAGGCACCTCGCAGACGTCCCTGAGCGGCCAGCCAGCAGTATGAGAGCCTCCTTGACCGACGAGGTGCTCAGAAAGCCCGCCACTCTCGCCATGATTTCCCCAGCGTCGAGACACACCTCGGGTCCGCCGAGTCGCTCGGAGCTCATCCGAATGGCCTTCAGCAGGCGGTATGGCTGTCAAAGAGCAGAGAGGCGGGCTTCAGCAGGCGACGAAAGGCAAGGAGGAGGAAAGCTGCCAGGTGGAAAGGGCGCGTCGCGCTCACCTCGACGGAGCGCCTTGGTAGCGACGCGGAAAGCGCTGACGAATTTGGCGTAGATCTCGTAGAAGAACTTGCGGGCGGCTTTGGTGGCAGCGTGGACGAGGGTGCGGGGGGAGTGGGCGAGCTTGGCGGGCCGATGCTGCGGGGTCCTGGGAGAGGATGACGGCGACGCCGAATACCTGGATCCCCGCAGCTTTACGGGCTCGGGCCGCCTGGCCCTCGAGGTCCTCCACCAGGTGCCCGCAGGAAGACCTGGCACCTCTCAGGCGGGGCTTTGCCGGCCACCCATCGTGGTGCCATCATTGATTGCATGGCACAGCTCGTCGTTCGCAACCTCGAAAGCGATCTCGTCCAACGGCTGAAGCAACGGGCGGCTGAGCAGGGCGTCTCAGCCGAAGAAGAGCATCGCCGGATTTTGCGCCGCGCCCTGCTTGGTCCAGAGGAGGAATTTCCCGATCTCAAGTCTCTTCTCATCATGCCCGACATCGGGGAGGATGAGGACTTTGCGCGCCTTCGCGAGCACCCTCCGGATCGCGATTGGTCATGAAGCCGGTCGATTTGGAAAATCCGTTCGCCTGAACAACCCTTAGGCATTCCGGAGGTTCCCGGAAGAGGAAGGCCGCCGGCAGACCCCCTCACGGCACCACCGGGATCTCCAGCGCGCTCGGATGCGCGGCGTCGTGGTAGAGGGTCACGTGGGCCGTGCGGGCGTCCTTCGCGGTCTCGTCGGCCACCACGCCGCCCGAGTTGTAGTTCTTTTCCACACCGGAGCTGTTGGGGGAGGCGATCACCAGGCGCAGCCGGCTCCCCTTCGAGATCCGGCGGGAGAACCAGGGGAAGGCGGTGAAGTCGTAGCGCACCGCCTGTCCGGCCGGCACCAGCGACTCTTTCTCGGTGGAATCCCGGAAGCGGGCGCGCAGGTAGTCGGAGGCGAGGAGGACGCTGCCGCCATTCGGCAGGATCTCGAAGAGGGAGGCCTGGAAGTCGGTGTCGGGGACGTCGAGCGACATCCAGAGGGTGAGCTTCACCTGTCCGGAGACCTCTGCCGCCTCGGCGAAAGGCTCGCTGTGGTAGACGGCGCCGTTGCCGAAGAGATTGAGCGCGTCGTGCTGGTCGACGAGGTAGCCCGGCGTCTCCAAGTCCTCCAGGAACTGGCCGGGGCGGACATCGAGCGGGTCGTAGACGTAGTGGTCGGGAGCGGAGGCGCCGGCCGGCTTCGCCGGGGCGAGGAGGCCGGAGTGGAAGGCGTCGCCGGCCGGGCCGTCCAGGTAGAAGGTGCGCCGCGCGGCGCCGATCTCCTCCAGGGTGTCGGCGCGCTTCCAGCGCTCGGCGCCGGGGCCGGTCTCGTAGTAGGAGACCCGCTTCTCGAGGAAGGACGGCCGGGGGCCGTTCTTCATCGTCCAGTCGTACCACTCCTTGTGCAGGGCGTTGAGGTCGAGGACGCTGGACGGGGCGAAGGTCAGGCCGCCCACCTGGGGGTTCGGCGTGCGGGTGCCGGCGTGGTCCCAGGGGCCGACGATCAGGTAGTGGCGGTCGCGGGCCGCCGGCGAGGCGTAGCGCAGGTGGGCCCGGTAGTAGGTGAGGGCGCCCGGCTGGTCGCCGTCGAAGTGGCCGGTGATGGTGAGGATGGGCAGGTCGATCTTCGCGTACTGCTCGGGGGTCGGCACCATGCTCTGCCAGTAGGCGTCGTAGGTGGGATGGGAGAGCCAGCGCTGGAACACCGGGCTGGGATTGCCCACGATCCGGTCGAGCTCGCGGTAGGGGCGGTGGGCGAGGTACATCTCGCGGAACTTCTGGCCCCACAGCAAGCCGTCGCCGAAGATCAGCGTGTTCTTCGCCTTGCCGCTGGTGAAGGTCAGCCACTGCATGTCGTAGGAGTAGAAGATCCCCTTGAGGAACGGGAAGTCGACGCCGGGATGGACCGCGGCGGCGGGGACGATGGTCGCCAGGTGCGGCGGGAGCTCCTTGGCGGTGGTCCACTGGTCGAAGCCGGCGTAGGAGCCGCCCCACATCGCCACCTTGCCGTTCGACCACGGCTGGCGGGCGAGCCACTCGACGGCGTCGTAGCCGTCCCGGGCCTCCTGGGCGAAGGGATCGAACACCCCCTCCGAATCACCCCGCCCCCGCACGTCCACCAGCGCGTAGACGTAGCCATGGCGGGCGAAGTAGAGGGCGCGGTCCTCGTAGCTGTCCGCGATGTAGGGGGTGAGGGTGAAGATGACCGGCAGCGGCTCCCTTTGCCCGGCGGGCCGGAAGATCGTGGCGTTCAGGTGGACGCCGTCGCGCATCGGCACGCGCACTCCCCACTGGAAGTCCACGTCCTGGGCGTCGGCTGGGGCGTCGGCCGCGAACGCGGCCGCGGCCAGGGCCACCAGGAGAAAGAAGAACAGCGCGGCGGAGCGGGCGTGCGCGGGCATCGGAATCCTCCTCGAGAGCGTGAACCTTGAGGGGATTGTAGAGCAGACCCCCTGGGAGCGCCGGCAGCCTCGCCGGCCCCTACCCCTCAACGAGGAGTGAGGGCGGATCCCCTCACGAGGAGCGCCCTTCGCGGGGATCAAGGGAGGAAAGGGTACCTGAGCACCGCGTCGCCGCCAGGCCGGCCCCGGATCGTCGGATCGGGGCCGGCAACTTCGCTGGCGCTAGTGCTTCACCTTGAAGGCGTTGGAATTGATCTCAGTCGGCAGCAGCCCGGTGTTGTTGAGGATGAGGTTCGACAGCTTGTAGCTCTCGACCTCGTGGATCTGGTCCGGCGTCAGGACGTTCTGGTACCAGAAACGGTCGGCGGCCCGGAGATCCTTGATCTGCCGCTGGATGACGGCGGTGATCAGCGCACCGGTGTGGCCCACGCCCGGATGCGCGGCCTTTTCGCAGATGCCGCCCGCGAAGAGGTCGATCTGGTTGGTGTTCGCGTAGACCGAGCTCAGGCGTCCCGCCGCCTTGGCGTCGAAGGTGTCGGAGAAGTGGGACGCGGGCGACAGGCCGAAGCCCGCGCGGGCCTGGTTGTAGGTCGGCAGGCCGAGCTCCCGGCCGCGCTCGATGTTGATCGCCGGCAGGTCGAACAGCGTTCCCGCCGTCCCCGGCTCGTCGACGACCAGCGTGTTGCGCACGCCGTCGGCCACCACGCAGTCCAGCTTCTCGTGCGGCTGGCGGGTGAAGCCGCGCATCAGCGCGTCCACGTCCGCGGAGGTCTGGAAGATGGCGGGCGACTGGAAGAGGGACTCGCCGAGGTCGAGCGACGGCAGCGGGCTGTGGCCGTTCGGCGAGCCGTAGCGCTGCAGCTCGCGCGGCAGCAGGGTGTGGCCGAGGCGGTAGAGCGAGGCCGTGAACTCGAGGGCGAGGCGGCCGTTCACCCACGGCTTGTAGCCGTCGTAGGACGGAACGGTCTCGCCGGTGAGGGTCGGGATGAACTCGTTGACGGTGATCGACTGCATGAGGCTCGCCACCCACCGGCGGCCGAGCTGGAAGAGTTGCTCGTCGGTGAGGAGGGGATTCTGGGCGGCGTACTCGGCCACCTTCCGGTTGTGCTCGCGCACGAACAGGGTGTGCATCATCGTCAGGCCCGGCGTCTCGTTGCAGCGCGGGAAGAAGTCGCCGCAGACGAACAGCGTGGACGGGAAGAGCGGGGTCGGCAGCACCGTCGGAGTCCGCGGCAGCAGGTTGGTGCCGTGCTCGACGAGCAGGCGGCCGCCGGAGTGCTCGCGCAGCACGCCGGGGGTCGCGCCGCCGGCGCCCGGGCCGGGGAGGGTCTGGCCGTAGCCGTAGACCTGGGAGGCGTCGATCCAGCCGGTCTGGGTGTTGATCGAGAGGCGCGGATTCGGGGCCGGCGCGACGCCCGTGTGGGGGTCGTGGGCCTGCCGGGCGATGGTGAGGAACGGCCGCAGGACCGGGTCGAAGAACGGATCGTCGGGCGGCACGACCAGGTTGAGCGGCTCGGCCGGAACGCCGTCGTTCGTGATGCCGAAATCGTGGTCGAGGAACTGGCCGAACTGCCACAGGAGGTTGTTGGTGTCCAGCGGATTCAGGACCGGATCGTTGTCCTGGAAGAACACGTGGTTCGAGACGTCGCGCGGGCCCGGCCGGTCCTGCCCGGGGAACTTCGAAGGATCGCCGCCCAGGTGATCCAGGTAGGTATCGGGAAGAAAACGCTTCTCGGCGTGCCCGGCCTGGTTGGCGGTGGGATCGGCCAGATTGTGGTTGCTGCCGTCGATCGCCGGGATGGCGCTCGACGGGATCGGCGGAAGGGGGTCGTGGCCGAGATCGGACGCGGCGACCGCACCCGGGGCCATGACGGCCGTCATGGCAATAGCGACTGCTGCGAAGCCAAGCTTCATGCTCTTTCCTCCAGATTCGTTACGACTCAAAAAAGATGCACGCCATCGTGCAACGCGAGAAAGGCCGCGTGGCCAGAGGCAGTCTTCGCGCCTTGGCGAAGGAACCGCCAGCAGACTCGCTGCAGGGAGACCGCTGGCGGCCCCCAACCACACAAGCTGGTGTTCTACATCTGAGAGGGTGCGCGTACCCGCCCAAGAAGGGACAAGAAAGGCCGCGGCCGGTGAATCCTCCCGGCGAGGCGGAGGAGGGCGGTATCTCCGGCTGCGCCTTCCGCTATCATCGCCCGAGCGAATCCGTCCGTTCAGATCCTCGGGGCCCCGGCAATCCGGGGATCGGCGGCATCATCTACGGCCGAAAAATCTCGGGTTGATGGAGGAGGCACCGATGCGACGGCTCCTGTTTCCGATCGTCTTTCTCTGCGGCATCACCGCCGCTCTCGCCCAGGGTCCGGGCGGCGATCCCTTTTCCAAGCTGCGGTTCCTGACCGGGGATTGGGTCGCGGACGGCCCCGCCTCGGCGGGCACCGGCCATTTCGAGTTCACGTCCGACGTCCAGGGGAAGGTCCTGATCCGCCACAACCACGCGGACATCCCCGCCGCCAAGCCGAAGCCCGCCGTCACGCACGACGACCTCATGGTCATCTACGCCGAAGGGGTGGTGAAGGCGACCTACCTCGACAGCGAGGGGCACGTGATCCGCTACACGCTGGCGCCCGGGCCGTCGGGTACGGCGACCTTCGTCTCCGAGGCCGTCCACGGGACCCCCCTGTTCCGGCTCTCCTACAAGAAGCTGCCGGACGGCCGGCTGGGCGGCAAGCTCGAGCTCGCCCAGCCGGAGAAGCCCGAGGACTTCAAGACCTACCTGGAGTGGACGGCGAAGCGGAAGAGCTGAGCCAAAAAGAGGCTGCCGAGGCGATCGGGCTCAATCCGTGGCGCGCGCGAAGTCGCTGGGCGAGCGGCCGGTCAGGCGCGTGAAAGCCGTGCTGAACGCGCTCGCGGACTGGTACCCGGTTTTCTCGGCCACCTCGGCCAGCGAAGGACGCTCGCCACGGAGCAGGTCTTTCGCCAACGCCACGCGCCATTCGAGAAGGTACTGCATGGGGGGCATGCCGACCCTGCGCGCGAAGCGTTCGGCGAAGACCGCACGGGACATCCCCGCGGTGCGCGCGAGCTGCTCGACCGTCCAGCGCCGCGCCAGGTCGAGGTGGATTTCATGCAGCGCGCGGGCCAGCGCGGGATCCGAGAGACCGGCGAGCAGCCCCTGCTCCTCCCGGGCCGCGGACGCCGAGCGAAAGCGGAGGGCCTCGACGAGGAGCACCTCGACGAGGCGCTCGAGGACCAGGGCCCGGCCGGCATGGTGCGCGTCCGCTTCCTCACCGATCAATTCCACGATGCGGCGCAGACGCGTGGCCTCGGGAGCTTCGCGCCGGATGTGGACGACCGGCGGCAGAAGCTTCACGAGGAGGGGCGCATTGGCGTGATCGAAACGGAAATACCCACCGAGCATACGCATCGTCGCCGGACCGGACCCGGTCCCATAATGAGTTGCACGCGAAGGATCGAAGTCTACGAGCGTCGGGCTGAGGTCGAGATCGCTCGCGAGCGTGAAACTGGGCGTCTCGGGAAGGAGAACGAAGTCCCCCTCCCGGAGCTCGAGCGCACCGGCCCCGTCAAGCTCCAGGAAGCAGGACCCTTCGAGAAGGAGGCAGAAGGCCGGATCCTCATAGCGGGGTTTCCGGATGCTCCACGTCCCGGCGCCGCTCACGATCTTCGAGAGGACGGTCCGCGGGCGGAGGAGGGTGATGATGGCCGCGAGCGGATCGGCCGAGTCCGCGGTTGCCGCAGTCGCCTGTTGCACGGCGGCTTATCCCGCCGGAGCCGATTGAGCCAGGGCCAGCGCCACCGCGTCGGCACCGGCGGGAAATCGGAGCTGCCCGGACGCATCCGTCGCGGCGCGGTACACGGCCTCGGCCACATCCGCGGGGGTCGTCACGGCGGCCGGTTGGGCGAAGGCGGCGAAGATGGGCTGCGCGAAAGGCGCGTAGGCGTCGGGAATCAGCCCTTCCATGCGCCGTCCCCCGTTGCTCGTGAAGCTGGTGGTGGGACAGTAGCCGGGCTCGACGAGCTTGACCCGCACGCCGAAGAATTCGAGCTCGAGCGCGAGCGACGCGGTGAACCCTTCGATCGCCACCTTGCTCGCGGTGTAGACGGCCGCCAGCGGCATCGGCGTCAGCGTCACGCTCGAGGTTACGTTCACCACCACGCCCGATCTCCGCGCGCGGAACTGCGGGACCACCGCCTGGGTCATCGCCATCACGCCGAAGGTGTTGGTTTCGAACACCTCCCGCGTGGTGGCCATCGCGGTGGCCTCGAAGGCGCCGACGACTCCGATCCCGGCGTTGTTGACGAGCACGTCGAGCGGCCCGCTCGCCGCGAGCGCCGCCGCGATGCTCTCGGGCTTCGTCACGTCGAGCGCCAGCACGCGGAGCCGTTCCGAGCGGGGGAGAACGTCTTCGCGCGGCGTTCGCATGGTGGCGATCACGTTCCAGCCGTGGGCGTGAAAGTGGCGCGCGGTCTCGAGGCCGTAGCCGGAGGAGCAACCGGTGATGAGCACTGTTTTCATGACGCTGAGGATAGGGTCGCTCTCTCAGACGGTCAATGGCGCGGCGTCTGAGATACGTTCGCGATCGTCTTGATCTTGAGGGCGTTCGGGTGGCAGTGGGAAGAGGGGCGCGTTGCCCCGCCTGGAGCTTCTCGGCGGCGGAGGAGGTTCGCGGGCGAGGAGGAGTGAGGAGGTCTGAATTCGTCACGGCGCCTGCTCAAAAAGTCCCAGACCTCGTTCGCGGCGTGGAGCCGCGGTTGGAGCTGCCGAGCAGGCGCCGGCCTTGCGGCGTCAGCCGGGGTTGTGGGCGCTGGACACGTTGAACATCGCCTGGCAGATGCCGATCTGGGCGAAGTTGCAGGTCTTGCGATCCTGGCCCGTGAGACCGTCGCATACCGCCTTGCGCGTGCTGAGGCAATCGCCGAGGCTGTTGAACGACGGGTTGATGGTCAAGTGGACCGGGACGCTGCCACAAGTTCCAGAGTAGCTGCCGGGCGGTGCGGTCGTGACAAAGACCAGAACATCGTTACCGTCGACGACGTCACACTCTTCGATGGGTTCGGGGTTGCAATCGCCGTTGGGGCAGATCACGCCGGAGCCGAAGTCGGACCAGTGAGGGGACATCGCCAGGCCGCCGGTCTCGTCGAGATCCGAGGCATCGGGAAATACTCCGGGGATCAGGCCCTCGCTGTAGCCCGCGGCCACGTCGAAGCCGCCGACCGCGTTGCCGATGTTGATCGCCAAGCCCGCTTGGGGCGCTCCGGTACCGTCGACGACCTGGACGCTGCCACTCGAGAAGGTGCCACGGTCGAGAGCCATGACCAGGGTGTAGGTGTACCGCTTCTCGATCACTCGATTGGGTGTGCAGACGTCCTGGGCATCGCAGGCCCGATCCAGGCAGAACTGAAGGTACGTAGGGGGAAGGTACTTGGGTTGACTCCTTTGGCAGGCTACCAAGGCCTGGATACCGTTTGGGCTCCCTGCGACGAGGTCGGCCTGGATGCCCGTCCCGGTGGCCATGGCCACGAGATCGTCCGTTGGGCTCAGGATTCCTGTGGACATCTGATTCCACGGCGCTGCCGCGGGGAAACTGATGGTGCCGACGGTGCCGTTACAGCCAATGAGCACCAGGACGGCAGACAACCCTGCGAATGAGATCAATGCGCGTTTCATGGATTTTCCTCCACCGTTCTTGGTTTCGAAGAGAGGTGCTGATCGCGTTTCACGAGCCGACTTTCTGTCTGGCGATTCCAGGGAGGTTTCAAGCAAGTGGCGTTGGTGAAGAAAGCATTTCGTCCAGCACTTCCTCAACGCAGGCCGGGTGGCCACGAGCTCCAGGGGAGGCGGCCGTTCACCCACGGCTTGGAGCCGTCGTAGGCCGGAACGCTCTCGCCGGTGATGCGATGACCGTCCGCGGGGTGAGGGGAATCCTCCTCCGGTTGCGTTCCTGAGCCAGCCCGGCGAAAACGCCGGAACACAGCTCAGAACAACGATCCGGAGGAGATTTCAAATGTTCACTCGCACCGCTACCCTGACCGCTCTGCTCGCTCTCACCGGCTTCGGCCTCGCCGCTGCCGCCCAGGCTCAATATTTCGGCGTCGAAACCGAGGCTCAGACGCTGGGATATCCCGGCTGCTTCACCGACACCACCTACCTGCCCAGCTCGACCTACGTCAGCTCGGTGTCCGATCCCGCGCCCGCCACGCTCAGCTCGCCCTACTACGGCTCGATGACCGACGACCTCGGCGCCGCCGCCGAGGCCCAGCAGCCGGTGCTCCATGCCCAGGCCGTGGCCCATGCGGCGTCGATCAATGCCACGCCGGGCTTCAGCGGCACGGCGCCCTACGGCTTCGGCTACGCCCACTCCTTCGACCACGTGACCGTGAAATCGGGCTCGCTGCCCAAGGGGACGCCGGTGACCCTCGTCTTCGGCAATCAGGTGGACCTCAACACCTGGACCCACACGGGGCTCTACGACGGCTACATCGATATGACCCTCCAGATCGGCTCGGGCACCGCCCACTCCCGCTGGACCGCCAGCTACCTCTACGGCGTGACGGCCGCCGATGCGACGCGGATCACCGTGCAGACCACCGTCGGCTCGCAGATCGGCATCGACGGCAAGCTGTACGCCCAGGCCAAGGTGTTCTACGTCGACGGCAAGACCTACGGCGGCGACATCACGGCGGACGCCACGGCGCGCATCGTGGTGCTCGACATCCCCGCCTGGGTGACCCTGGAGTCGGCGTCCGGGGCCGTGTACCCGCTGGTGCCGTAAGCCCTTCGCCGCCTGCCCCCTCGCCCCTCGGGACCATCCACCCTGCGGGGAGAGGGGGGCATGAGGGCGAAGCGGAAGCCCTGGGTGTTCCTCGGCTTGACCTTGGGAGCTTCAGGTCTTACCCTCTGCCGTAGAGGTAATCCGAGCGGCCTCCCCATGAAGACACCCTCCCTGAAGCTCCCCGGCTCTCTGGACGATCAGTTGGAAGCGTTGGCTTCCAGGCAGTGGCCGAGCAAGTCGGCGGTGGTCCGCGAGGCGATCTCCGGCTATCTCAAGGAGAGCTCGGCTCCGGCTCGCACCTCCTTCACCGCCTTGGCCGGCGATCTTGCCGGCTCGATCGAAGGCCCCGAGGACCTTTCCTTCAATCCGGACCATCTCGCCGGCTTCGGCACGTGAGGCGAGAGACCCTTCTCGATACGGGGCCTCTGGTCGCCTTCCTCAACCGGCGAGACCGATATCACGCCTGGGCCAGGCAAACTCTCGATTTCAGGATCTACCGCAGGAGCCGCCGGGCGATGATTCCGACGTTGATGCCGGCCGAGCGCTGACCCAGGAGGTGAGAGCATGATCACGGAGATCGAGATCGAAGGCTTCAAGAGCCTGGAGAAGGTCAGCCTGAAGTTGGGAAAGCTCAACCTCTTCGTGGGGGCGAACGCCAGCGGGAAGTCGAATTTCTTTGATGCCTTGCGAGTTCTCCAGGGAATCGGATACGGATTCAAGATCGGAGAGATCTTCGAAGGGAAGCCCAAGAGCGCGTCCAGCGAAGTCTGGGAGGGGATTCGAGGCGGACTCGCGAGAGCGGGGTTTATGAGTCAAGCCTCAGGAGGTCAGGCGAACGGCTTGATCTCTTTCAGGGTTGGTCTGAAAGCCCCTCCTGGCTCCCGTGAGTTTTCCTATTCAATCACTCTCTCTCCAGATACCGCATCGATTGAATTCGAGGAAGTGAAGGTCGATGAGAAGTTAGCATTTAGTGTCAAGTTAGGCGACATGCAATTCGGGATACTCGACGATGACGTAAAAGAGGAAGAGCGCCAAGCTTACGTGGAGCTGCTCAGAAACATGCAGCGGCTGTCTCCGGTACCGGGAATCCTTCGAGAGTATGGGCGGCTGTCCCCCGCCAATCGAATGGGGGAGTCCGGCGAAGATTTTGCTTCTCTGGTGAAGTCAATTCTTATGTCCAAGGAGAAGGGAGCCGCGTATGTTTCCTGGCTGCGGGACCTTCTTTCTTCTGAGGCTGAAGATATCCAGATTCTTTCCGGCGCGGTTGGGGAGCCCCTCTTCGCCTTGAGGAAGGGGAGTCTGGTTTTCCCTGCTCATATTCTCTCCGACGGGACCCTTCGTTTTGCGGCACTGGTAGCAGCCTTCTTTCAGCCGGACATGCCGGACATCATTACGATCGAGGAGATCGAGAACGGCATTCACCCCGCCCGCCTCCGTCTGTTGGTCGAGCTGCTGAAATCCCAATCCTCTGAAACCGGTCCCCAGGTCTTCGCAACGACTCATTCTCCGGCAGTCCTCGCGTGGCTCGACGAGAGCGACTATGCGACGACCTTCTTCTGCAGGCGAGACGAGGAGACCGGGGCCTCGATCATCAAACCCCTCAGTGAGATTCCTCACCTCGTGGAGCTGGTCAAGAAGCAGCCGCTGAGCGAGCTGTTCACGGAAGGATGGATGGAGACGGCGTTTTGAGCTTCAATGTCCTCGTCGTTCCCGAAGACCCTCAGAACAACGGGTACATCCTGAAGCCCCTCGTCTCCCGGATCCTCTCGGCGTGCGGGAAACCGAATGCCAAGGTCACGGTGCTGACCAACCCCCGCGCGAAGGGCTATGAACATGCGAAGGCCTTGCTGCGGGATCTCTTTGAGCGCTACCGGCAGATGGATCTCTTCCTTTTCCTGCCCGATGCCGACGGCAAGGACCGTAGCGCGGAGCTCCGCGTCCTGGAGAAGCTGGCGCGCGACCGGGGAGCCAAGCTTCTCTGCTGCGCCGCCGAGCAGGAGATCGAAGTCTGGTTGCTGGCAGGTCACCGTGACCGGCTGAAGGCCGCTCCATGGCAAGAGATCCGAGCCGACGTCTCGGTCAAGGAGAACGTCTTCCACCCCTTTCTCGCCGAGCATGGGAATTCCAAGGCACCTGGGGGTGGGAGGCAAGATCTGATGAATCAGGCCTTGAACGGCTACGGTGCGCTCCTCCAGCTTTGCCCGGAGCTGGCGGAGCTGGAACGGCGCGTCCGCGAAATCGTCGGCTGACCTCAGCCTTGTTTGCACTCCAGCCCTTACGACGACGCCTACTAGGAACGAGAGGTAAAATGAGCATTCCAAACACGAGCGGGCGAAAGCTCCGGCCCACCCATCCGGGGGAGATGCTCCGCGAGGACTTCCTCCCGGAGTACGGGCTCACCGTTGCCAGCCTGGCCGAGGCGCTGGGGGTCTCGCGCCAGACCATGAACGAGCTCCTGCGGGAGCGTCGCGCGGTGAGCCCGGAAATGGCGCTTCGGCTCTCGCGTCTGTTCAGCAATTCGCCGGAGTTTTGGCTGAACGCGCAACGCGCGGTGGATCTCTGGGACGCGGCCAAGAGCCTCAAGACAGAGGTGGAGCGTATCAAGCCTCTCAAGGTCGCCTGACCTCTGGGAGGAGGTTGGGGAATGCCCCTAAACCTGCCCCGGGCTGGCCTTGCCGTGGGCGCCCTCGTGCCCTTCGGCGGAGACGGACCGCGGTCCCCGTGTTATGGAGAGGTTCTCGTTCGGACCTGGCCCATCTCTATGAGAAGGCCCCAAATTGCAAGGCCGCCTTGGCGGCCTTCCTCTTCGTCTTCGTCCTTCCGGGTCTTCGGGTCTGCAGTCTGTCCCCGAGTCTTCTATCCGCACTCTCGAGGAGCCCTTCAGTGGGCTCGGTGCATTATGGGGTGCCACCGAAGCGGCGCTGCAATCTCTACCTCAGCCTTTGATGCGGGCTGAGACGAGCAACGCAGTCGCCGACGACGGGGGTTTGACTCGCATGCCGATCGACCCAAATCTCTCTTCCCTGAGCTGTTCTCTTCGAAGCTGGTTACGCCGCTGCCGCCGCCACCGGCTGACGATGCGGTTCGTAGTCAGCGCCGCTGACCCAGAGTCGGTGCAGCACGATTGCCAACTTCCGGGCGACCGCGACCACCGCTCGCTTCTTGCCGTTCTTGCCCCCGCGCCGCGACAGCTCGAGCCCGAAGCTGCGAAGGTCGCTGTCGGCTCCAAAAGGCCCGAGGATGTAGTGGGCTGCCTGTACCAGCAGCGTACGCAGCAGCCGGTCGCCTTGCTTGGTGATCGACAGTTGTGGAGTCGAGCGGCCCGAGCTTCGACTCGCCGGCACCAGCCCCAGGTAGGCCCCCACCGCACGCGAGTGTGCGAAGCGATGCGGATCATCCAGGATCAGCACGAACGTCAGGGCGGTCAGCGGCCCCACGCCTCGGATCTGACGCAGCCGCTGCGTCACCTCCAACCGTCGTGCCCAAGCCTCGACATCCCGGTCGAAGGCTTGAATGTGGTCCGTTGCGTCGCCAATCATGGCCAGCAAAGGCTCCAGGGCGGCTTTCAGCCCATCCGGCAAGGCCTCCCGCACCTTCCTGGCAAAACTCTTCGCGGAGCAACCCGGCAGGCGAGCTCCGAAGGCTTTGACCGTCCCCCCCACCTGGTTGACCAGGGCTGTGCGGACCTTGATCAGACCCTCCCGGGCGCGCACCACAGCCAGGGCTTCCTGCGCCAGCTCACTGCGCACATGGACCGGCGACAGCAGGGTGGGATCCACGCGACCCAACTGGGCCAGACACCGGGCATCCCGCTCGTCCGTCTTTTGCTGGCTCGACGTGATCGCCTGGAGCTTCGCGGGATTGGCGGTGATCACCTCATGGCCCAGAGAAACCAGCAGACGACGAACCCACGCCGAGTGCGTACCTGCCTCCAGGATCACTCGAGACGGCTCCAACCTCGAGAAGTAGCGTTGCAAACTCGGGGCGGTCATCGACAAACGGCTCTCCTCCTGGATCGCTCCTTTGTCCCAGTCCAGCCGGCAGACCTGACTCCAACGGTCTCCGAGGTCCATGCCCACCACCCAACGGCTCGCCACTTTGCTAGAGTTCTCCATGGCCAACCTCCCTTTGCGCCTTCCGGCGCTTTGTCCCCTGTTTGCAGGCCACATTCTGGCACTGCGCCCAGGGAGGTTGGCCTTCTCATCCCATCTCTACCGCCTCCGCCGCAGGGTGATCGTAGACGGTCTCACATCGGATGGAGTCAGTACCCTACGGCGACGGGCGCTGCCGCTCGGCGACCAGCTTCTGCACCTTGGCGGCGAGCTCGGGCGAGGCGAGCCCCGCGGCGCGCGCGGTCTCGAGGGCGCGGGGGGCGGGCTCCTTGCGTTCGAGCACCAGCCAGGCGTAGAGGAGGGCCGCGGCGCGCCCGCCGGTGCCGCCGCCGCAGTGGATCAGCAGGGGGCGCTGGGCCTGGCTCATTGCGGCGAGGAAGCGGTCGATCGTCGCCTGGTCGAGGCCCGCCGGAGCGACCGGGACGTTGAGGTAGGCCATCCCGCCCTCGCGGACCGCCTCCGGCTCGTCGAAGCCGCGGGACTCCCCGGGCTCGCGGAGGTCGATCACGGTGTGATAGTTCCCCTCCTCGGCGAGGAGCTGGATCTGCTCGCCGCTCGGCTGGCCGGCGATCAGGATCCCGGGGGCGGGGAAGGCCGCGCCGGGGATGCCGAAGGTCTGCGGTGTTCTTTTCACTCCCGGCGGGGCCGCGACGGCGAGGGACGCCACCAGGAAGCAGACGGTGAAGATCCCCCAGGCTCGGAAGGTGATGCTGCAGCTCATCTCGTACTCTCCTCCTCCATTCCGACCGCGTAGGTTACCTGAAGCGCCCCCGTTTCCGCCTCTGCTACCATTCTCGTCATCCCGTCAAACCTTCAGGAGACCCCGCGCTTGAACCTCTCGAAGCCCATTCTCGGCATCCTTCTGCTGCTCGCCCTGGCTACTTCCCTGCGCGCCGAGGAGGCGCTCGGCTACTACCGCTATCCGGCGATCCATGGCGACACGGTCGTCTTCGCCGCCGAGGGGGACCTCTGGAGGGTGGACCGCCGGGGGGGGACGGCGACCCGGCTGACCACCCATCCGGCGGAGGAGGCCTACCCGGCGATCTCGCCGGACGGCCGGACGATCGCCTTCTCGGCGGCCTACGAGGGGCCGGTCGAGGTCTACACCATGCCGATCGACGGCGGCCTGCCGGTGCGCCGGACGTTCGAGGGGGAGAAGGCGCAGGTGGTGGGGTGGACGCCGGGCGGCGAGATCCTCTACGCCACGCGCCACCTGTCGACCCTGCCGGCCACCCAGCTCGTCCGCCTCGATCCGGCCAGCGGGCGGCGGACGCCGGTGCCGCTGGCGCAGGCGAGCGACGGCGCCTACACCCCGGACGGCAAGACCCTCTTCTTCACCCGCTTCGCCTTCCAGGGGAGCCACACCAAGCGCTACCGGGGGGGGACCGCCCAGACCCTCTGGCGCTACAAAGAGGGCGACCCCGAGGCGGTGCCGCTCACCGCCGACTTCGCCGGCAGCAGCAAGGCGCCGATGGTCTGGCAGGGGCGGGTCTACTTCGTCTCCGACCGCGACGGCACGATGAACCTCTGGTCGATGGACGAGGATGGCCGCGACCTGCGCCAGCTCACCTTCCACGCCGGCTTCGACGTCGCCTCCCCCGACCTCTCGGAGGGGCGGATCGTCTACCAGCTCGGCGCCGACCTCCGGATCTTCGATCTCTCGGCGCCGGCAACCCCGGCAGGGAGCCAGGACGCGCCGCTCAGGGTGAGCCTGATCTCGGACTTCGACCAGGTCCGTGAGGGGTGGGTGAAGAAGCCGCTCGACTTCCTGACCGCGGCGCGCCTGTCGCCCACCGGCGACCGCGTGGTGCTCACCGCCCGCGGCCAGGTGTTCGTGGTCCCGGTCAAGACGGGGCGCATCGTCGAGGCGACCCGCAAGCCGGGGGTGCGCTACCGCGAGGCCCGCTTCCTCCCCGACGGCAAGAGCGTCTTCGCGCTGTCGGACGAGAGCGGCGAGGTCGAGCTCTGGCGCTTCCCGGCGAACGGCGTCGGCGCCGACGAGCAGCTCACCAAGGATGGCAAGGTGCTGCGCTGGGAGGGGGAGGCCTCGCCGGACGGCCGCTACATCGCCCATCACGACAAGGACCAGCAGCTCTGGCTGCTCGACCTCAAGAGCCGCAAGAACCAGCGGATCGGCCACTCGCCGGACGGCGACTTCCAGGACCTCGCGTGGTCCCCCGACGGCCGCTGGCTCGTCTGGTCGGTCTCCGGCGCGAACTCGTTCAACCGGATCTATCTCTACCGCGTCGAGACCGGCGCCACGATCCCGCTGACCTCGGACCGCTTCAACAGCACCAGCCCGGCCTGGAGCCGCGACGGCAAGTGGCTCTACTTCCTCTCCGACCGCACCCTGCGCACCCTGGTGCACAGCCCGTGGGGGCCGCGCCAGCCCGACCCGTACCTGACCGCGACGATCGGGATCTACGGCCTCTCCCTCAAGAAGGACGCCCGCAACCCCTTCCAGCCTCCCGACGAGCTGCATCCGGCGAAGCCCAAGGATGGCGCGGCGGAGCCCGACTCTGCGGCGAAGGATGCCAAGGACGAGAAGGGGGAGAAGGGGAAGGAGGAGAAGGGGAAGAAGGACGCCAAGGACGACAAGGACAACAAGGACAACAAGGACAAGGACAGCAAGGACAAGAAGGCGCCGCCGCGGGTGGAGATCGACCTCGACGGCCTCGCCTCCCGCCTGTTCCAGGTCCCCGTCCCCGCCGGCGACTACGAGGCGCTGAACGCCGGCGAGGACCGCCTGTTCTGGCTGTCGGACGATCCCGGGATCGACGACGACACCACCTCCCTCCAGACGCTCGCCGTCGAGCCCCCGGAGAAGCCCGGCAAGGGGGAGGTCAAGACCGTGGCGGGGGACATCCAGGGTTACGACCTCTCGGACGACGGCAAGAAGCTGCTGATCCGCAAGGGGGACGATCTCTCCGTCGTCGACGCCTCCGACGAGCCGCCGGCCGACGACGGGGCGGCGGCCAAGGCGCTCGAGAAGGGGAAGATCGACCTCGCGGGGTGGACCTTCCCGCTCTCCCCGCGCGAGCAGTGGCAGCAGATGTTCCGCGAGGCCTGGCGCCTCGAGCGCGACTACTTCTACGACCCCAAGATGCACGGCGTCGACTGGCCGGCGATGTACGAGAAGTACCGCCCTCTGAGCCTGCGGGTGACCAGCCGCGGCGAGCTCGACGACCTCCTCGCGCAGATGGTGAGCGAGCTGTCGGCCCTCCACACCTTCGTCTACGGTGGCGAGCACCGCAAGGGAGCGGACGAGGTGGAGGTCGCCTCGCTGGGCGCTTCCCTGGCGCGCGACGAGGCGGCGGGGGGGTGGCGGGTCGAGCACATCTACCGCTCGGACCCGGACCTCCCCACCGTCGCCGGCCCGCTGCTGACGCCTGGGGCGCGGGTCGAGGAAGGGGAGGTGATCGCGGCGATCAACGGCGTCCCGACCCTCTCCGTCCCCGACCCCGCCGTCCTGCTGCGCGACCAGGCGGACAAGCAGGTCCTGCTCCGCGTGCTGCGCGCCGGCCGCCCCAAGGAGGGGCGCGACGTGGTGGTGGTGCCGGTCACCCCGCGGCGGGCGGCGGATCTGCGCTACGACGACTGGGAGCTGTCGCGGCGGCTCGCCGTCGAGAGCAAGGGGAAGGGGGAGATCGGCTACGTCCATCTGCGGGCGATGGGGGGGGACGACTACACCGCCTGGGCGCGCGACTTCTATCCGGCGTTCAACCGCCAGGGGCTGGTCGTCGACGTGCGCAACAACGGCGGCGGAGCGATCGAGAGCTGGATCCTCGCCAAGCTGATGCGCAAGGCGTGGTTCTGGTGGCAGCCGCGCAACGGCTCCCCCTACTCGAACATGCCCTACGCCTTCCGCGGCCACCTGGTGGTGCTGGTCAACGAGGAGACCTCCTCGGACGGCGAGGCGTTCGCCGAGGGGGTGAAGCGTCTCGGCCTCGGCAAGGTGATCGGCACCCGCACCTGGGGGGGGGAGATCTGGCTCACCTCGAGCAACATCCTGGTCGACAAGGGGGTGGCGACGGCGGCCGAGTTCGGCGTCTACGGCCCGGAGGGGAGCTGGCTGATCGAGGGGCACGGCGTCGATCCGGACGTGGTGGTCGACGACCCGCCGCACGCGACCTTCGCGGGGGAGGACGCGCAGCTCGACGCGGCGCTCCGCCTCCTCCAGGAGGAGATCAAGGCCGAGCCGGTGGTGATCCCGAAGGCTCCCGCCTATCCCGACAAATCGCTGCGGCGGCCCACCCCGTCGCCGGCGACCCCTCCGAGGCCGCCGAAGCCGCCGTCTCCGGGATCGCCGTCCTCGCCGCCGTCACCGTCGCCGTTGTAAGATCGTGGCGATCCCGGGAGGGTAACGATGTCCTACGAGATGTTCACCCACGACTGGGCGGTGGCCTGCGGCGAGCAGATCAACGCCAACGAGGACTACCGCAAGGCGGCCAAGAGCTGGCACTGGCCGCTGGTGCTCACCATGATCGCGGACGCCAAGACGGGGCTGCCGGCGCGCTCGGTCTATCTCGACCTCTACGAGGGGGACTGCCGCGAGGCGCGAGCCGCGACGCCGGCCGATCTCGACGGCGTCCCTTTCGTGATCAGCGCCGACCCGCGCACCTGGAAGAAGGTGCTCGACCGCGACCTCGAGCCGCTCTTCGGGCTGATGCGCGGCAAGCTCAAGCTGGCCAAGGGGAGCCTGGTTTCGCTCCTTCCCTACGTCGCCGCCGCCAAGGAGATGGTCCTCTCCGCGGCCTGCGTCGACACCCTCTACCCGCAGGGGGTCTGAGCCCCGCGCCCCCGCCTCTGCCGCCGGGAGAGGAGGGGGCGGAGAGATCCGCAGAGCCGCGCCCAAGAACTTCAGACCTGTTAAAATAAACATCGTCTCGGCTGCGAAAAGAAACGCTCCATCCGTCTAACGAAGCGCTCGCTTTCGTCGGGAGGACGTGTATGCCATTCGTCGATTGGCGCCTGCCGCGCCAGCGCTGGGCCGCCTGGGTGATGATCTCCTTCCTGGCGAGCGCCGTCTCCATCTGGGGGTTCACCGCGGCGGGGAAGCGGGCCCTGGGAGGCAGGGACTGCCAGGGGACGACCCCGGATCTCGCGGAGCTCAAGAAGAAGACCCTCGATCTCGAGCTGAAGCCGGCGGACGCGGGAGAGATCCTGGAGACCCGGGAGGGGAAGGCCGACCCCTGCGTCGCGAGCTGGCTGCGGGCGAACCTCTACGCCGACTTCCTGTTCATCCCGAGCTACAGCAGCCTGCTGGCCTTCGCCGTCTTCCTGTTTTCGAGCCCGCGCAACGCCGGCGATCCCGCGGGGTGGGGGTGGCGGGCCGGCGCCCTCGTCCTCACCGTGGCGATGGTGGCGGCGGACGTCACCGAGAACCTCCAGCTCTTCCGGCTGCTCGACGGCCGGCCGGCGCCCCTGCTGCCGTGGCCGACCACGATCAAGTGGTGGGCCATCGCCCTGGCGCTCGGGCTCGCCGGCGCCGCCGCCCTGTGGCGACGGCAGGCGGGGCGGTTCCTCCCCTGGCTGATCGGCGCCGGCGGGCTCCTGGTGGGCACCGCCCTCGCGATCGGGATCTCCTGGCCCTGCAAGAGATGGGTGAACGCCGCCTCGACGGAGGGAATGCCGGTGTTCTTCCTCCTCGTCCTGATCGAAGCCGTGGTGTCGATGGTCCAGACGGGGCCTCCCGCCCCCGCGGACGGAATCCCCGCGATGAGCCCGCCCGACGCGCCGGATGCAGCCGCCGGGGAGGCGGCCGACCCGCGGTTCGAGCGCGCCTATCCGCCGGAGCTGCGGGCGCGGGAGAGCGCGCTGATCGACGGCCGGCGACGGGGCGTGGGGCTCCCGGCGAGCGAGGCCCAAGTCGGCTTCGGCCTCTCCGGCGGGGGCATCCGCAGCGCGACCTTCTGCCTGGGGGTGTTCCAGGGGCTCGCCCGCCAGGGGGGGCTCCTGAAGCGGATCGACTTCCTCTCGACGGTCTCCGGCGGCGGCTACTTCGGCGGCTTCTACGGGCGGCTGATCGGGCGCGACTACATCACGGGGCCGGGGGACGTCGAGCAGGTCCTTCAGGCAAAGCTGCAGCCCGAGGTGCTGCGCAACCTGCGGGAGAACGGGCGCTACATCTCCCCGAACGGAGCCGGGGACATGCTCCTCGCCGCCGCCATCCTGCTGCGCAACTGGGTCTCGATCCAGCTCGTCCTCCTCGTCTTCCTGCTCTCGGGCTTCCTCGCCCTCCAGTCGCTGCGCGGGCTCCTGCAGGGGCTTCCCGCGCTCGCCGGCCGGTTCGACGGCTGGGAGGGCGCCGGGCTCTGGTGGAGCCCGTTCGTGATCCTGCCGGCGATCACCTTTCTCCTCGGGGCCTTTCCCATCGGCTGGGCCTACTGGCTGATCCCGCACGAGAACCTGTCGCTCGCCGCGGCCGGCGCGAAGCCGGGGAGCGCCCCGGTGAGCGACGGGAGCCGGCGCCCCCTGCGCCCCTGGATGGTGCTGGCGCTGACCTTCGTCCTCTTCCTCTGGCTGACCCTCGCCAACCTCGGCTGGGACCGGGTGTGGCTCTGGGAGGTCCTGGCCGTGATCGTGGTCTTCACCTTCGGCTGGTGGCAGGCCGCCATGCGCCAGAAGCTCGCCAAGGAGCCGGAGAGCGGGGAATCGCCCGGCCGTGCGCTCTCCGCTCTCCTCCCGGCCTGGCGACGGCGGTGGTGGCAGAGGCTGACGCGGCGAGGCGCCGGGCCCCCCGGGCCGCCTCCGGGGGCGACCTCGGAACAGGTCGCCGCCGCGCTCTACCGCAACCTGGGGCACCGCAACCGGCTGGGGGTCTGGGTCACCCGGGCGCTGGTGGTCACCGCCCTCCTGCTGGCGGTCGCCCTGATCGATACGCTGGGGCAGACGGTCTATCTCGGGCTCCAGCAGAGCGGCCTGCGCGTCTGGCTCGCCGGGGCCTTCGCCTCGTGGACCGTGCTCGCGGGCTTCGCGCAGCGCATCGCGGCCCTGTTCTCCAAGGGGCCGCAGAAAGCCCGGCTGCCGCTGTCCTTCAATCTGATCGCCGCCCTCGTCGCGCTGATCCTCGCCGGGATCGTGCTGGTGGGGGTCGACGCGGCCTCGCACGCGATCGCCTGGAAGCTGGGAGATCCGGTGGCCGCGGACCCCGGCCCGGCCCTCCTCGCCTTCGCCGCCACCTTCCTGCTCGCCCTGCTCTTCGGCCAGATCTGGCCCTTCGTCAACGACTCCTCGCACCAGGCGATGTACTCCGCCCGGCTGACCCGGGCGTACCTCGGAGCCTCGAACCCCAAGCGCTTCTCGGGCGGCACCAGCGTCACCGACGTGCTGCCGGACGACGACGCGGACCTCGCCCACTACTGGCCGCCGCCGGCGAAGAAGGGGGCGCCGGTCCATCTGATCAACGTGACGATCGACGAGACGATCGACGGCCGGTCGCAGATCGTGCAGAAGGACCGCAAGGGGAACGGCATGGCCCTCGGCCCCTGCGGGCTGAGCGTCAACGTCGACCATCACCTGGTGGGCCCTTTCGGCGACGACCGGGAGGCCGATCCGGCGGGGTCCGCGGTCGACATCTTCCCCCACGGGTTCCGCGTCTTCGACTATCCGGCCGCGACGCCGGACGGCAAGGCGGTGTTCACCGGCGAGATGCTCCCCCTGGGGAGCTGGGTGGGGATCTCGGGGGCCGCCTTCTCGACCGGCGCCGGCTATCGCACGAGCCTGGGCTTGAGCCTGCTCGCGGGGCTGGGGAACGTGCGCCTCGGACGCTGGTGGGATTCGGGGGTGGAGCGCTCCGACGGCTCGGGCGAACGCACCGGCGCCCGCCCCAACATCGGCACGCGCTGCGAAGCCTTCCTGGCGCGGCTCTTCCCGGTCCAGATCTATCTGCTCGACGAGTTCCTGGCCCGTTTCCCGGGCACCGCGCGCCGCCACTGGTACCTCTCGGACGGCGGCCACTTCGAGGACCTCGGCGGCTACGAGCTGGTGCGCCGCCGTCTCCCCCTGATCGTCCTGGTGGACGCCGAGCAGGACGCCGACTACGGCTTCGAGGCGCTGGCGAACCTGGTGCGCAAGGCCCGTCTCGACTTCGGCGCGGAGATCGAGTTCCTCACCGAAGGGGAGCTCGATGGCGAGGTCGACCCCGCCGTGCGCCCATCCTTCGGCGCCCTGGAGAGGCTGCGGCGGGGGGAGCCGGGCGGGCTGTCGCGGGCCCACGCCGCCCTCGCCCGGGTCGTGTACGGGGGGGACGCGCCGGATTCGCGCCTGCTGCTGATCAAGCCGGCGCTCACCGGGGACGAGCCGGAGGACCTCCTCCAGTACCACGCGGCGCACCCCGACTTCCCCCAGGAGTCGACCGCCGACCAGTTCTTCGACGAGGCGCAGTGGGAGAGCTACCGCAAGCTCGGCGAGCACGTGGCGGAGACGCTCTTCGCGGCGCCCACGGAGGGCGCCGCGCGGTGGTGTCCCGGCCGAATGGGGAGGGTCGCGGTCTCGTAGCCGGCGGGCGGCGGGCGATCGCGGGCGCGTCTACTCGATCCCGAGCTGCGTCATCCGCTGCTGCAACCCCTTCTTCGACACCTCGAGGCAGTCGACCATGGCGTCGAGCTTGCCGGCGCAGGCCTCGCGCGCGTCGAGGATCTCCTCGCGGGTGAGGTCCACCGCCTTGCGGATGGAGGGGAACTTGTCGATCAGCAGGTAGAGCGAGGGGCGGGAGATGCCGAGCCGCTCGGCGGCCAGCTTGACCTCCCAGCGGGAGGCGCGCAGGGCCGCCGTCAGCTCGGGCTCCTGGATCTCGGCGGGGGAGCGGTACTCCGCCGGCGGCCGGCGGGGGGGCGGCGGGGGGACGAGCTCGTCGGGGAGGGGGGCGCCCGGGGGGGCCGCGTCGCGCAGCAGGCGCTCGATCTGGGGGCCGATCTCGGCGCTCTCCTCGTCGCGGCTGGCGATCACGATCTGCCGCACGGCGTTGCGCAGCTGGCGCACGTTCCCCGGCCAGTCGTGGCGGGCGAGCCGGGCGAGCACGGAGGGGGGGAGCCAGAGCGGGCCGTCCGGCGGCGCGGCCAGGCGGTGCTCCTCGCCGACGCTGCGCAGCTCCTCCTCGAGGAAGTGGAGGAAGAGGCGCCCGAAGTCGTCGATCCGCTCGCGCAGCGGCGGCAGGACGATCTCGTAGCCGGCCAGGCGGTGGAGGAGGGGGGCGCGGAAGCGCCCGCGCTCGATCGCCTCCTCGAGGTCCGAGTCGGTGGCCGCGATCAGCCGCACGTCGACCGACTGCGACCCCGAGCCGCCGATGCGCTGGATCTCGCCGGTCTCGAGGACGCGCAGCAGCATCACCTGCACCTCGGGGGGGGCCTCGCCGATCTCGTCGAGGAACAGGGTGCCGCCGTGGGCGCGCTGGAAGTAGCCGAGCTGGTCCTTGACCGAGCCGGTGAACGACCCCTTGACCGAGCCGAACAGCTCGGCGGTGGCGAGCGAGGAGGGGATGGCCCCCATGTTGAGCGACAGGAACGGGTGGTCGCGCCGGGGGCTCGCCTCGTGGATGGCGCGCGCCACCAGCTCCTTGCCCGTCCCCGTCTCGCCGCGCAGCAGCACCGGCACTTCGAGACCGGCGACGCGCCGCACGTCGTGGCGCACGCGCACGATCCCCTCGCTCTCGCCGATCATCCCGAAGTGCTCCGGCGGGCGCGGCGGCGCCCCCGGCAGGGTGTGCAGCAGCAGCACCACCCGGTTGGCCAGCTCGAGGATCACCCCGCGCTCGATCTCCGGGGCGGAGAAGGAGCAGGAGCCGGTCACCGGCACGCCGTCCGCCACCACCCGGGTGCGGGTCTCGCCGATCGCGAGGTCGATCGCCCCCTTCGCGCCGCGCGTCAGGCGCAGCGGGGAGCGGCTGAGGTGGCGGTCGAGCAGCGGGCGGGGGACGGGGGACTCGGGGGACTCGAACTCCGGCTCGAGCCGCGACAGCGAGGCGGTGCGGCCGTCGAGCAGCGGGCGCAGGATCGCCCGCTCCCCGGTGCGCCGGACGTCGGGGTGAAAGAGGATGGTGATCGCGGGGACGCGGAGCCGGGCCCGCTTGCGGCGCTCGCCCCCGGAGAGGGTCTCGCCGACCACCGGCTGTTCCACTGTGAGCCCGGACGTCGAGTCGGACATTTCGCTCAGTGTAGCGGGGGGGCGAAGGAGGCGCAAGAAAAAAAGAGGCTTCCGGGATGGCCCGGGAAGCCTTTTTGGATGGAGGGCACTGCGAGTGTCTGCCATTCCTATTTAGCAAACCGCGTGCCCGCGGCTTCGATCCCCGGAAAGCCTTGGAATCCGGGGGTTTTGCCGCGAGGGGGCGGGCCGGGGGACTCTGTCGGATTGTGACGGGCGCGTCAGGTCTGTCAGGCCGGCGTGTCAGCGCGGCACGCCCTTCTTCCTGCTCTTGTCCTTGTCGTGGGGCGGACGCAGGCGTTCGAGCAGGGAGCGGGCGCGCTCCGTCTGCATCGGGTCGAGGGTGGTCGAGAGCAGCGGCTCGAGGATCGCCGCCGCCCCCTGGACGTCCCCCTGGTTCACCCGCTCGACCGCCTGGTTGTAGCGCTCCACGAAGAGGTTGAAGTTCTGCTTGCTGCGGATCTCCGCCAGCCGCCCGGCGATCGCCTCGCGCCGCGCCGGGCTCGCCGTCTTCGCGCTCACCGTCTCGAGCAGTGCGACCGCCTCCGCCATGCGGTCCGCGTCGATCAGCTCCTCGGCCCGCCGCTGCTCCGCGTCGACCAGCGCCTCGCGCGCGTTCTCGATCTCCTCGCGGCTGGCGCCGCCGGGGACGAGCACCCGCTCGATCGTCTCGCCGGCCTTCTCCTCCTGGCCGGTGCGCGCGTAGGCCACCGCGAGGTTGTGGGCGACGTCCATGCGGAAGGGGAGGAGGCGGTGGGCGGCCTCGAGCGAGGTGACCGCCTCGGGGCCCAGGCTCTCCTCGGCCTGCCAGGTGTAGCCGAGGCTCGCCCAGGCCTCGCCGAAGTCGGGGCTCGTCGCCACCACCGTCTGCAGCGCCGAGCGCGCCCGCCGCAGCGAGTCGGCGCCGGGGTCGGCGAGCAGGCTGCGGGCGAGCAGGTACTGCACCGTGGGGTCCGCCGGCGCCAGGGGGGCCGCCCGCTCGTAGAGCGCGCGCGCCTCCTCCTCCTTCCCCGCCCGCTCGGCGAGCTGCCCGAGGCCGGCGAGCGCCAACGCCTGGACGGCCGGCGCGGGCTGGGCGGCGAGGGCGGCGCGGAAGTGCTCCGCGGCGAGGGCGAGGTGGTCGTCCGAGAGGTGGCCCAGCAGATCGCCCAGCCGGCTCAGCGTCTCCGGCCAGGGGATCGGCCGCGCCGTCATCGCGAGGTTCGCCTCCGGCCGCAGCGGCAGCCGGGCGGCGTAGAACCCGTACTTCTGGACGTAGGGGCGCAGCTCGGCCTCGAGGGCGGCGGGGCCGGCGCCGAAGGCCGCCGCGAACAGGCGGTCCGGCGGGGTGCCGGTCTGCGCCAGGCGGAGGAGCTCGGCGGCCTCCTGGCGACGAGCGGGGTTGCCGGAGATCAGGTAGTGGACCAGCAGCCACGACTCCGCGTAGAAGCCGCCGCTGCGCGCCGTCTCGTTGTACTCTGGCGAGTGCTCGTCGACCGCGAAGAGGGTGGCGAGCGGGAGCAGCGGGTGCTGGCGCAGCCACTGGACGTGCTGCGCCGGCGCCAGCCCCACCCGCGCCTCCCCCTGGCTGACCTCCAGGGTGCTGTAGTACTCGGCGAGCCCCTCGTGGAGCCAGAGCGGCAGGGTCGCCACGTTGTTGCGCAGCAGGTAGTGGATGTACTCGTGGTAGATCACCTCCCGCTCCTGGCCGTGCTGGTCGGCGTTGACCGCCACGTAGTTGCCGAGCTGGCGCCCGAGGAAGTACCCCCCCTTGTCGACCACCTTGCTGTTGTAGCTGCGGGCGTAGGGCTGGAAGGAGGAGGCGTCCTTGAACACGAAGATCGAGGTGGGGACCGGCGAGCTGAGCACCAGCCCGGGGGCGAGCTGCCCCAGGGCGTCGCGCAGCCGCTCGAGGTCCTCGCCGATCTCCCGCGCCTTGCGCTCGCCGGCGTTGCTGTAGAGAGTGAAGTCCGCCGTGCGCAGCTCGATCCACGTCTCCTTGGGGGAGGGGAGGTCGCGCGCTGCGGCGGCGACCGGAACGGCGATTGCGGCGATCGCGGCGAGGGTGAGGAGGGGGGCGACGAGGCTGCGGGTCCGGCTCTGCATCGGTAGCTCCATCGGTACTGGAAATCGTACGCTCAATCGGCCCGCCGGGGGTCCCCTCGCTCGCTCGCCGGCACCTGCCAGGAGACGACGTACGTACTGTCCCGCCGCGCGAACGCGAGCTCCCGCCATTCGAACAGCCCGGCGAGCCGGCGCAGGATGCTCTTCCCCCCGTAGGTCTCTCCCGCGGCCTCCGAGGTTCCCGAGCTTTCGATCCCGCCGGCGGAATCGCTCCGCAGCTCGTTCTCGACCTCGAAGCGGAGCTCGCGGCGCACCCGGTCGAGGGTGATGCGCAGCGCCGGCGTCGAGCCCGGCCGGCCGTGGCGGATGGCGTTGATCAGCACCTCGCCGAGGAAGAAGCCGAAGCCGCCGCGCACCGGCACCGCGAACCAGAAGTCCTCCGGCCAGTCGATCTCGCTGGTGAACACGGGGCCGGCGGCAGCGCCGCGCGCCGAGAGCACGCCGTTGTCCCAGCGCAGGCGGGTGCGCAGCTCGGCGTCGGCGGCGGCGAGCCGGAAGACGCTCTCCAGCCGCTCGACCGTGGCGCGCGCCTGGTGAGCCTCGACCGAGCTGTCGGGAGGGAGCGGCGGCTCGGCGTTCCAGTGGTCGAGCAGCCAGGCGGTGGTGCGCAGCCGGCGATCGATGTAGTCGGCCAGCCAGGGGGCGAGCTGGACGGCCGCCGTGTCTCCTGCCTGGTTTCCTGCCTGAAGGATGTGGGCGAGCACGCGGATCAAGGTGTCGACGCCGTGCGAGAGGAGCCCGGCGAGCTTCTGGCGCTCGTCCTGCCGGGTCTCGTCGGCGAGCGCCGCGGTGAGCAGAGCGAGATCGGCCTCGGGCTCGAGGAGGAAGAGGATGCCGAGGCGGTGGCGCTCGTCCGCGTGCAGCGCCTCGATCGGGGCGGTGACGGCGACCGAGCGGACGATCGCGTAGCGCTCCTCCTCTACGCCGTCCTCGCCCCGCACCCGCACCGGCAGGCCGTAGGCGCGGCGCGGCTCCGGCTTCGCCACCTGCATGTGCTCGTAGTGGGCGCGCGCCTTGGGGTCGGGGGAGACCAGGTCGCCGATCCGCGAGCCGGCGCGCACCCCGAGCCGCCCCGCCGCCGGGTTGCCGTAGACCACCTCGTCGGTGTTCGGATCGACCACCACCAGCGGCACCTGCATCGTGTCGAGCAGGTTCTGCTTCTCCTGGAACGCCTGCTCGGCCTTCCCCTGCGCCCGCTCGGCGCGGCGGCGGTTGAGCTCGAACCCCCAGAGCAGCGCCACCAGCATGGCGAGCGACAGCAGCACGGGGACCCACGGCAGGTGCGACTGCGTCTTGGGGAAGAGCACCACCAGCCAGGTCGAGGCCGCCACCTGGAACGCCGCCACCGCCCCCTCCCCCTCGACCACGCCGTGGAGGACGGACGGTACGCTCTCGGCCGCCGGCTCCTCGGCGGTTTTTGCGGCGGCTGCCGCGAGCGTCGCGACGGCGCGGCGGAGCGCGGCGGGGGCCCTCGGCGGCAGGTTCTTCTCGAGCTCCCCCCAGGGATGCCCGGCCGCCAGGGAGGATCCCGGCGGGGTGCGCACCACGCCGGCGAGCATCGGCGGCTCGATGCGGCGGGCGAAGCGCTCCCAGTCGATGTCGAAGCTCAGGTCCGCGCCGACCAGGCCGCGCGCGCCGGAGCCCGTCTCGGCGAGCGGCACGGTGATCGTCGCCACCAGCCCCTGGCCGCCGAGGTCGAGGTAGAGCCCCGAGTAGAAGGTCTGCGCCGCCGGATCGGCGAAGTCGAAGCGGAAATAGAACTCGTTGGAGACGAAGGTCGGCCGCTCCGGCGAGCCGCGGAAGCTCCGGCCCTCCTGGATCGCCGCCTGCCGCGAGCCGGGCAGCGGGAGCGAGATCAGGGTGCCGTCCTCGGAGAGCGCATAGAGGCGGACCACCCGCGGCGGCCGGCTCCCCGGCAGAGCGGGGAGCGGATGGGCGGCGAGCACCCGCGAAAGGTCGCCGCTCAACGCCAGGAGGTGGGGAGCGGTGGCGGCCAGGAAGTGGTTCGAAGGCGCCGCGGGATCGGGCGAGTCGAGCGCCCGCCGCCGGGTGACGGCGAACCAGCGCTCCTGCAGCTCGACGAAGCTCTGCACCCGCAGGGAGCGCGGCGGCTCCAAGGTCGCGGGGGGCTCACCGAGATCCGCGGGCGACCGCAGGTCGCCCCTACGCCCTTCGAGGTTCGGTGTAGGGGCGACCCGCGGTCGCCCTGGATGGAGCGCCGGCGTCTCCGCGGGCGAAGCGTTGCGGAGCGGCACCGCGAGCAGCTCGCGCAGGGGGGCGAAGAACGGCGGAACCGAGCGGGTGTCCTGCCACTCGGCCACCTCGCCGTAGAGGCGGGCCTTCCCCGGATCGGCGATCTTCTCGCGGTAGCGCCGCAGCTCGAGGTTGAGCCAGGCGGTGGCCCCCGGCGTCTCGGTGGGACGGGCCGGGGTCTTCCCCTGCACCAGCTGGAAGATGGCGTCCGAGCGGCTCTCCCCGATCCGCTGTTGCCACTCGCGCCGGATCGACAGCGCGGCGAGCGCCACCAGCACGGCGAACAGGAAGACGCCGAGGTAGAGCAGCCGCGACCCCCAGCGGCGCGGGCGATCCGGATCAGCGGCCACGAGCGGTGCCTTCCAAGCGAATCAGTATAGTTAGGCGCCATGGGAGGCGCCACGACCTGGGTGGGAGCGGCCGGCTTCGCGCGGCGCCCGCTGGTGATCGTCGAGGACCACCTGCACCACGTCTCCGAGCTGCTGGCGACGCTGGCGGCGGTGGATGCCCATCTCAGCTTGGCCACCGTCGTCTGCCTCGACCGCTCGGGGCCGGACACCACCCGGCTCGCCGCCGGCTGGCTCGCCGCGTACCCCGGCCTCCAGGTCGCCGCGCGTCTGGACGGCGAGGGGGACGTCCCCGCCCCGCTACGCGCCCGCCGGAGCGCGCTCGATCCCGCCCTCTTCGCGGACGCCCACCGCTTCTGCAAGACCGTGGCATCGCTCCTCCGCCCCGGCGGCCTCCTCCTCCAGGACATCCAGCTCGCCACCCTCGCCTTCATCCCGCCGGACCGCTGGTGGGAGTCGATCTATCTCGCCAACACCGTCCGCGGCATGTTCGCCGGCACTCCCCCCGCCTGCCGCTTCCTCTCCAACAAGCGAGGCTACGAGGCGACCTTCGGCCGCGACCTCCTGGACGCCGGCTTCGACCCCCGCGACGTGATGGACAAGGGGGATCTCCCCGGCATGGTCGCCCCCGTCGTCCGCGCCTACCTCGCCCGCGCCTTTCCCCTCCGCCTCCAGATTCCGGGCGTCCCCGCCGCCGCCGTAGCGAAGACCGAGGAGGACCGCCGCGAGATCGAAGCCGCCCTCGACCTCGTCCTATGGACCGGAGAGACCGTCGAGCTCGGCGGCCGTCTCCTCCCCGACGGCGACCGCAAGAGGGTCGCCCTCCGGGCCGGCAGTCAAGAAGCGGTCACCTGGAGCGAGCTGGTCGCGGATCGTTTTCACGACGGCCCCGGAGTCACCGTCCTCGAAGTGGGGACCCGCCTCGCCCCCGAGGGAGCCGGCCGCGCCGAGATCACGAACCTCGCCGCCCGCCACATTCACACCCTGCGCAGCCGTCTCCACGACGGAGGCGCCATCGTGACGGCGAACCATGCCTATCGGCTGGCGGACGGGCTGCGGGTGGGACGGGTGGTGGGGCGGGCGGGGTAGGGTCAGGTTTCTTAGTCGCGAACCTACCGATCCCGGGAGCCTTTTTCCTCCCCTGTACTCGGGGGAGGCCAGGAGGGGGTTTCAACGCTCCGGACTGGATTGAGGTCCGAACGAGCACCAACGACGCTCCCGAGTTCGATACCCTGCGGGCTCAAATTTCTCGGAGCGTGTCGACCGCGATTGCCTCGGCCTTGGAGGGGAAGGCAGGCGCCGACAAGGGGATGAATTCGTAACGGGGGCGCGCCCCCTCCTGACCTCCCCCGAGTACAGGGGAGGAAAAAGGCTCCCGGGATGTCAAATTCACGACTCCGGCCGGTCTCCGCCCGGGCGGGGACCGGCTACGTCCCGCTCGGCCGCCGCCGTGGTGTCGCTGAGGTCGTCGTCCGGCTCCTCGCCGAGGCGGTAGACACGGATCGGCCACTCCTCCGGATGCGCGCGCCTGTAGGCGGCGCGCTCTTCTCGGGCGCGCTTTTCCTCGGGGGTTTCCGGGATCACGGGCATCTTTGGATTATATCCCTCCCATGACCTTCCGAACCGCCCCCGCCGCTTCCGAAGGTTGCGGAATAGATCGGTTTCCCGCGGCTCTCTAACCTCCTCTTCAGACGACCGGCCCGGCACCGCCCGGGCATGAATGCCCGGGCTACGAACAGCGCCCCCTGAAGGGGGCTTCAAGCCGGATTCATCCGGCGCCGTTCTTAGCCCGGCGATTCATCGCCGGGCGGGGGGGCTGTGCTCCACGGCGAGCGGAAGCTCCCGAAACGAAAGGAGGTCCAGGATGCCAAACCCGTTGTTTGCCCGCAAACCCCTGAGCGTGCTCCTCGCGGAGGTGAAGGGGGAGAACCGGCTCCGGCGCGTGCTGGGGCCCGTGCAGCTCACCAGCCTCGGCGTCGGGGCGGTGATCGGCGCCGGGATCTTCGTGTCGACGGGAGCCACGGCGCGGCAGACCGCCGGGCCGGCGCTGATGCTCTCCTACTGCGTGGCGGGGGTGGTCTGCATCTTCGCGGCGCTCTGCTACGCCGAGTTCGCCGCCATGGTGCCGGTTGCCGGGTCGGCCTACACCTACGCCTACGCGACGCTCGGCGAGCTGTTCGCCTGGATCATCGGCTGGGACCTCGTGCTCGAGTACGCGGTGAGCGCCGCAACGGTCGCCGACGGCTGGTCCGGCTACTTCCAGAGCCTCCTCGACGTCTTCGGCTGGAAGCTGCCGCACGCCATCGCCGGGCCGGTGGTCACCTACAGCCCGCAACTCGGCAAGCTGATCGCCACCGGCTCGCTGATCAACCTGCCGGCGCTCCTCATCGTCGTCCTGGTGACCGCCGTCCTGGTGGTCGGCATCCAGGAGAGCGCCCGCGCCAACACCGTCCTGGTGGCGATCAAGCTCGCCGCCGTGATTTTCGTGATCGCCGTCGGCGCCTTCTACGTGAACCCCGCCCACTGGCACCCCTTCGCCCCCTACGGCCTCACCGGCCTCCAGATGGGCGGCCACATGCTCCTCGGCCGGAGCGACGCCGGCGGCCAGCCCCTGGGGATGCTGGCCGGCGCCGCGCTCGCCTTCTTCGCCTACATCGGGTTCGACTCGGTCTCCACCCACTCCGAGGAGGCGAAAAACCCGCAGCGTGACGTGCCACTCGGCATCATCGTCTCGCTCGTCCTCTGCACGCTCCTCTACATCGGCGTCGTCGCCGTGCTCACCGGCATGGTTCCCTACGGCGAGCTGGACGTAAACGCGCCGGTCGCCGACGCCTTCCGCCGCGTCGGCCTGCGCTGGGCGCAGTTCCTGATCGCGGCGGCGGGCCTCGCCGGCATCACCTCGGTGCTGCTGGTCACCATGCTCAGCCAGGCGCGCATCCTCCTCGCCATCGCCCGCGACGGCCTGCTGCCTCCGGGCTTCTTCGCCGCCGTCCACGAACGCTTCCGCACCCCGTGGAAATCGACGATCGTCACCGGCCTCTTCGTCGCCTCGCTCGCCGCCTTCCTGCCGATCAGCGTCCTCCTCCTGCTGGTCAACATGGGGACCCTCTTCGCTTTCGTGATCGTCTGCGCCGCGGTGCTCATCATGCGCCGCACCCACCCCGAGGCCGAGCGGCCGTTCCGCGTCCCCTGGGTGCCGCTGCTGCCGATCCTCGGTATCCTGAGCTGCCTCCTCCTGATGTTCTCGCTCCCCTCCGAGAACTGGCTGCGCCTCTTCGTCTGGCTGGCGATCGGTTTGATAATCTATTTCGCCTACGGGCGACGGCACAGCGCGCTGGCGCGCTCGCGGGATGGCGTTTGACGAGGCCGCGCCTGAGGAGACGACGGAATGGGACAGGAGATCGCCGACGAGCGGATCCGCAAGATGGCCGAGATGGTGAATCGCCCGGTCGTCTACGCCGTGCCGGGGATGGACCAGGTCACGGTGCGCAAGGACCTCGTCTACACCCCGTCGGACGATCCGAACGTCCAGATGGACGTCTACCCGCCGCCCGGCCTGAAAACGGGGGAGAGGCGTCCGGCCGTGCTCTTCGTCCACGGCGGCGCCCCGCCCCAGTTCCGGCCGAAGGAGTGGGGATTCTTCCAGTCCTGGGGACGCCTCGTCGCGGCCTCCGGCATGGTGGGGGTGACCTTCACCTACCGCCAGGGCTTTCCGCAGACCACGCCCCTCGCCAGCGCCGCCGACGTGGCGGCGGCGATCGCCTACGTGCGCGACCACGCGGACACCCTGGGGGTCGACAAGGATCGTCTCGCCGTCGCCGCCTACTCCTCGGGAGGCGCCATGCTGAGCCCCTACCTGCACGGCGCCCCCGCCTACATCCGCTGCGCCCTCGGCTTCTATCCGTTCCTCGACATCCGGCAGTCGGACGCCTTCAAGGCCAGCGAGACCCCGGAGACGCTCGATCGCTTCTCCCCCATCGTGCAGATCGCCACCGGCGCCGGCCGCTTCACCCCGCTCTTCATCACCCAGGGCGGCAAGGACGAGATCCCCACCCTCAAGGACTCCGTCGACCGCTTCGTGGCCGAAGCCCTCGTCCGCGGCGTCCCCCTCACCTTCCTCTTCCACCCCGACGCCCCGCACGCCTTCGACAACCAGATCGACGACGACCGCACGCATGAGATCTTGAAGGCGGCGATCGAGTTCCTGCAGTGGCATTTGCGGTGAGAGGGCCCGGGCGTCGATAATTTTGGAAGCGCCCTCGCGTTTTTTCCTTGCTCCCCTCCGTTCCCGGAGCCTTACCTGCCTTCTTTTGCTCGCTCCCTCTCTCTCGCCGAGGTCTCCCGGTCTTCCCGCGCGTCGCGGGTCGAGGGGGAAGGTCCCGCCCCTCCATTTTTCATGACCTCCCCCTGATTTTTTGCCACCTCCCTCTCGTTTTTCATTGCCTCCCTCCAGTGGACGGAAGCAAAAAAGAAGAGGGGAGAACCGAAAATCCGCTGGGAGCAGCCGCGGCAAGCTTGCCGCGGAAGAAATTTACCGAGCGAGGACTCCGCGCAAGGCTGCGCGGAAGCGGCGAGTGCTTGCCGCGAGGCAAAATCCTTGAGGGTGGGAGCGTGCGAACCTTCAGCGTAAGCCTTGAAAGCTTCGCGCTACGCTTTCGGCTCGTACACCAGGAACATCCGGCCGTTGCGGAACCCGCGCGACCGGATCAGCGTCAAGGAAAGCCGCTGCTTCAGGCCGTCGAACATCGTCCGGCCCGCGCCGAGGACGAGCGGGAACACCAGCATCTGGTACTCGTCGATCAACCCCGCCTCCGCCAGTTGCGCCACGACGCTCCCGCTCCCCAGGATCGTCAGCTCCTGGTCCCCCTCGCGCTTCATCCGCCGCACCTCTTCGACCAGCCCGTCCGCCACGAGCCGCGTGTTGTTCCACCCCGCCGTCGTCAGCGTCCGCGAGAACACCACCTTCGGCCGGCTGTTCATCCGCGCCGCCACGACAGGAAACTGCGCCGCCGCCCCCGGTGTCGGCCAGAAGCTCGCCATCATCTCGTACGTCTTGCGGCCGAACAGGAGAGCCCCGGTGGTGGAGGCGTTCTCCTCCACGAACTCCTGGAACTCCGCGTCGTCGTCCGGCGGGTGGGCCCAGCCGATCTCGTTGCGGGCGTCCGTGAAGTAGCCGTCCACGGAGATCTGGTTGAAGACGGTCAGTCTGGGCATGTAGCCTCCTGGGTTGGTGCGGTCAGCCTACTGGAGGATCAGGCGACCGGACGTTCGAGGGGCCCGAGGATCCACCTTCTCGCTGGCAGTAGGGGTTCTTTTCGGCGCTTAATTTTACCTTAAGATGTCCGCTTGTCACTCCAGTCGGGATGCAAGATGGACTAAGGCCAGGAGTTGGGGCTATCCTCAGAGGATGATGATTACGGTCTCGGCTCTCCGCGACAGTCTCTCTGGCCAAGGTATGAATTTTGGTACACAGGAATACTCATTCAGGCCGATTGGTGAGAATCCCCTCTCGGTGAAACAGATTGCCTCCGCGTCCACCGCATGTGTCTGCTTACCCTGCCGACTAGGCAACTGGTACTTTCGGAGGGTCGCGATATGCCAAAGTCACCCATAAAACTGCGCAACGCACTTTATGGAGTTGAGTGGTTCGATCCGGAGAAGCACTCAGGGCTGCCACAGCAACTCGTCCGCTATCTGAATTTTCAGCAGTCACCTCCCAGTTACATATTGGGGACAGCTCTTGAGGAATTTGTAGGACAGAAGCTTCCACGTGGAGACAAAGTTGCTTGGCAAGCCTTGTTGGTGTTCAAGGGCGCCTTATGGTATCTGCGTGATTGGAAAAACTCCTCTTGGATTCTAAGCGGAACCCCGGATAGCGACTCTCTGCTCGAGGAGCTGGTCAAGAAATTGCATAGGGCTGCCCGCTCTGTTGAGCTGAGATTGCAGACTCAGGCAAAAGTCAAGATCAAAAATGGAGATTTTGCCATTGCCAACCAGGCTTCACGTTTGAGGTCTTACTACGGACGCCTTCGTGGTGAGGCAGAGAAATTCTTATTGGTGTCCAATAAATTTGAACCACCCAAGGTCGATCCGTCGATTGACTATTCGAGTGGACCTGTTCAGCTTGATACTTCTGGCATCAACGATTATTTTGATAAGTGGAGAATGGCGGACGCGGCTGCGGCTGGTGCTGTTATGATATTTTTCGGCCTGATGGAAGTGTTGTTCGATGCCTGCTTTGCGTTCGGAGATCGCAAGGGACTAGCCTATTCAGAGTTTAGAAAAATGAGCTGGAAGGACAGATTCAAGTTTGTTGTAGATGTTAATATTCGTTCTGCGAACACCATCTATTGCGATCTTATGCTTGTCCAGAAGCGCTTCCGAAATGTCTTTGCTCATGCTCTTCCTACGTTGTTTGTTTTCGACGATCGGCTGGGCTGGATTCCCGAGAACGTAGCCGAGCTTGCGGAGCCACAAATGAATCCAATTTACGCCTTCGACCAAGAGAGCATACGCTCCACGTTCGCGATATTTGATAGGGCAATCGATTTTTTCGAAAATCACAGCTCGACGTGGGCGGCAACCAGGTATGCCATGACCCCGCTGCCAATTCCTCTGGCACCTGAGAGGCTGGCTGGTCTAAAGGAGCATACAGCGTCCCGCGATAAGTTTGAAAGAGAGATTGAGCGACGCATAGGCTTGTTTGATGCTTTTGTTAACGGCGAGATCTAAGGCAGATATGTCACAGCCGCGCAGATATCAAGCTCATGTTGGCATTGCAATGCTACCGCTTGGCGAACGAACCTCTTCCATCAGGATCGCCTCTCACCAAAGGCACCCGCAGATCCTTAACAAGGGCTTTCACTTGGCTTTAATTGGCTAGATGGTCCAAGCAGGAGCTTTGAGTTGGAACAACCCATGCCCACCATCCTCCAAAACCACCACGTCCTAGCCGTCCACGACATCCGCCGCTCGGCGGACTTCTACGTGAACATGCTCGGCTTCGAGATCGTCAACGAGCCGCCGGGCTGGATCTTCGTCAAGAAGGACAACTGCATGATCATGCTCGGGGAGTGCCCGGACGATCTTCCTGCGGGCGAGCTCGGGTGCCACAGCTACTTCGCCTACCTCCGGGTGGACGACGCCGACGGCTACTACGCCGACCTCAAGGCGAAGGGGGCGGAGCTGCTCTCGGGGATCGAGGACAAGCCTTGGCGGATGCGTGAGTTCGGGGTGCGGACGCCGGACGGCCATCGGATCATGATCGGGCATCTGTTGGCCGATTGACGGCGTAGGCCGCATCCGCTCCGGAACGACCTTCCGGGCGCCGACGGCCAGCCCTCCGCCCGAGACGCCCCGCCGTCCCCGGGGCCTGCGGTCGTTCTCGTTACGCGATGGGAGCGTCTCTACGCCTTTCGATCCATTGCAGTTTCTTCCGAAGCCGCTTGGGCTCGCGATGCTTTTTTACCCGAAATCCAGGTTGTCGTAGACTCGCTCCAGCGCCAGCTCGCCTTGGATGGAAGCGAGAGAGACCGAGTGTTCGCGCCCGGAGGTCGCGGTGTAGCGCCAGTGCCCTCCCTCCTGCCGGAGGAACTGCTCGACGTGTGGTTTGGTCTGGGAGACGAGGAGGTACTCGACCAGGGTGGGAATGGTCTGATAGTGCTCGAACTTCATCCCGCGGTCGTAGGCCTCGGTCGTAGGGGAGAGCACCTCGACCAGCAGAACCGGGTTGAGAAGCGTGTCAAGACCCTCCACGGCGAATTCCGCCTTGCCGCAGACCACCACGAGATCGGGGTAGGTGTAGAGGCCGGTCGTCGGGATGTACACGCGCTGGTCGTTTGGGCAGACGGTACAAGAGCGCCCCTGGAGCTGGTCCTTCAGCGCCCAGGCGAGATTTCCGATGATCACGTTGTGAAGGTAAGTTCCCCCCGTCATGGCAAACATCTCCCCATCGAGGTACTCGCTACGAGTCTCGGCTTCCCGCTCGATCGCCAGGTACTCCTCAGGGCTCAGGAACGGCTTCGGTTGGGCTTGTACCATCGGGAGATCCTCCAGGGAAGAGAATACGATGGTCCGCGACCTCTTGCCAGTCTGGGGGCACGGTGAGATCGTAATATCCTCGACACCGGCACGTGACATGCATGTAACACGCTCAGCAGATCGCCCCGGAGAGGTGCTTTTGGCCGGAGCGCAGGCCCCAATTCGAGTGGAGGTGAGGATGTTCGCTGAAGCTCCGCGGGTGGCGCGTTTGAAGGGTCCGTTCGGCTGCGCGCTGACGGTCGATGTGGAGGAGTGGTACCACACCTGCCTGGTGCCGGAGTACGTGAATCCGGAGGAGCGGCCGGCGCTGACCGAGGAGCTCGACTGGCTGCTGCCGGAGCTGCTCGCGATGCTGGCCGAGGCGCGGTGCACGGCGACGTTCTTCGTGCTGGGGGAGGTGGCGGCGCGGCTGCCGCGGCGGGTGCGCGAGATCGTGGCGGCGGGGCACGAGGTGGGGAGCCATGGGTATCTCCACCTGCGGGCGTGCGAGCGCTCGGTCGAGGCGTTCCAGCGCGACATCGAACGGTCGAAGGCGGCGCTCGAGGACGTCACGGGCGAGGCGGTGCTGGGGTTCCGGGCTCCGGAGTGGTCGCTGCGCAGCCTGGGGAGCGCGCGGCTGCCGGCGGTGGCGCGGGCGGGGTTCCTCTATGACAGCTCGCTCACCCCGTGCTCGTGGGTCGGCCGGCCGGGGAATCCGCGCTTCGCGTCGAACCTGCGCTGGAACGGTCCGGGGCCGGCGGCGGGGCTGCTCGAGTTCCCGCCCCTCACCTTCGCCGGCCCGCTGCGGCTGCCGGCGGGGAGCTGGACGGGGCGGCTGGTCGATCCGGACCGCCTGGTGCGCGCGGCGCGCGCCCATGCCGCGGCGGGAGGGCTTCCCGTGGCGGTCGTCCATCCCTGGGAGGTCTCCGGCCGGCCGACGCCGGGGAAGCTCCGGGGTCTCGCCAAGTTCATCCACGAGACGGGGCGGACGGGGTTCCAGGAGCGCTTCCGGGAGCAGCTGCGGGGGATGCGCTGGACGACCCTGCGGGCCGCGGCCGGGCTCGGCTCGGTGGTTCCCCTGCGGTCGGCCCACGCGCGCCGCGCCGTCTGACGCCGGCCGAGCGCCGTCTCACCATCGCGGCGAATCGCCGTTTCAGCGTTCGGTCATCATCCCGTTCGTGCGGGTCGTGTAAGCTTCGCTCCACTTGCGCGGCCATTGAGCGCCGCCAGGGACGAGCTCCGGGAGCGTATCTCGGGGGGAAGTATCGGGGAGAGGGTTGGTGCGAAAGGGGGGACTCGAACCCCCACGACCTTTCGGCCACAAGCTTCTGAGACTTGCGCGTCTACCAGTTCCGCCACTTTCGCAGGCGGAGTGATTCTAGGGAGAGTCCAGTTACGATGTCAAATTCAATTCCGGGAGCCGAAGGAATCCTGCAGCGGCAGGTGCTCGCGCGGCTCGAAGAAGCCGGACAGGGAGGGCTGGGGGAGGGCGAGCTGCGCCAGCAGATCGGGGGGGACCCCGAGGAGCTGACGCGCACCCTCGCGCGGCTCGAGAGCAAGGGGCTCGCCGTCGAGATGGAGGGGCGCCGCTACGCGCCGGCGGCGACGGGGTGGACGGTGGGGGTGGTCGAGCGGCTGGACGAGGGGGACGCGCTGGTCCGCGCCGTGTCGCGCCAGGATCCCACGTACTACGTCCAGAAGCGGAACCTGAAGCGGGCGATCGAGGGGGACCGGGTGGTGGTCCGCCAGTTGGGGAAGGAGCGGCCTCGCGAGGGGCGGCCGGCCGAGGGGATCGTGGTCAAGATCCTGGGCCGGCGCTTCGAGACGCTGGTCGGCTCGCTCGAGGCGGACGACCGCGGGCTGCGCTGGCTGAATCCCTTCGATCCCAAGCTGTCGATCGAGCTGCCGGTCGAAGGGGCCGAAGGGGTGCCGGACGGCGTCTACGTGCTGGTGGCGGTCGACCGCATCGGCCGCGCCTACCAGGGGCGGCTGCTCGAGGTGCTCGGGGACATCGAGGAGCCGGGGGTGGACGTCAAGGTGGTGCTGCGCCACCACGGCATCCCGGACGAGTTCATGCCGGAGGTGCTCACCGCCGCGGCGGCGTTCCCCGCCGATCCGCGGCCGGAGGACTGGGCGGGGCGCGAGGACCTGCGGGGGCTGGTGACCTTCACCATCGACGGCGAGACGGCGCGCGACTTCGACGACGCGGTGTCGCTCGAGCGGACCCCCTGGGGGGGCTACCGGTTGGGGGTGCACATCGCCGACGTCGCCCACTACGTGCGCGAGGGGGACGGGCTCGACCTCGAGGCGTACCACCGCGGGACCAGCGTCTACTACCCCGACCGCGCCATCCCGATGCTCCCCGAGGGATTGTCGAACGGCCTCTGCTCGCTGCGACCGAACGTGCCGCGGCTGACGCTGTCGGCCTTCCTCGATCTCGACCGGCGAGGGAACGTGCGGGGGAGCCGTTTCGCGGAGACGGTGATCCGCAGCGCGCGCCGCCTGACCTACGACGAGGTGCGGCGGGTGCTCGAGGAGCCGGCGGAGGGGGACGCCGCCGAGTACGGACCGGTGCTGCCGGTGCTCCGCGAGATGGGCGGGCTGATGCGGATCCTCAACGCCGCCCGCACGGCGCGCGGGTCGATCGACTTCGACCTCCCGGAGGGGGACGTGGTGCTCGACACCGACGGCGTGATGGTGGGGATCACCCCCGAGAAGCGGCACGTGGCGCACCGGCTGATCGAGGAGTTCATGATCGCCGCCAACGAGGCGGTCGCCTTCGAGCTGGTGAGCCACGAGGTGCCGGCCCTCTTCCGCGTCCACCTGCCGCCAAGCCCGGAGCGTCTCGAGGAGCTCCAGGAGCTGCTCGAGACCTTCGGCCTCAAGCTCAAGGGGGATCTGACCGATCTCCCCCCCGGCGCGCTCCAGGAGGTGATGACGCAGGTGCACGGGCGCCCCGAGGAGGCGTTCGTCTCCTCGGTCGTGCTGCGCACCATGCAGCGGGCCCTCTACGAGCCCGAGTGCCGCGGGCACTACGCGCTGGCCTCGGAGTATTACTGTCACTTCACCTCGCCGATCCGGCGCTATCCGGACCTCGTGGTGCACCGCCAGCTCAAGGCGCTGATCCACGGCCGGGCGGCCCAGGAGTCGGCGCGGACGCGGATGCCGGAGCGGCTGCCGGTGATCGCCGAGCACACCAGCAAGACCGAGCGGCGGGCCGAGCAGTCCGAGCGCGACCTGCTGCAGTGGAAGAAGGTGCGCTTCCTGGCCGGGCGGGCCGGCGAGACCTTCAAGGGGCGGATCACCGGGGTCCAGCCGTTCGGCCTCTTCGTGCAGCTCGACGGCTATTCGGTCGACGGGCTGGTGCCGATCCGCACCATGGCGGACGACTTCTACGTCTACGAGCCCGAGGCGCACCGGCTGGTGGGGGAGAAGAAGGGGCGGGTCTTCCGGCTCGCCGACGCCGTCGAGGTGGTGCTGGTCGGCGCCTCGACGCGCTCCCGCGGGCTGGACTTCTCGCTCGCCGGCATGCCGGCGCCGGAGGTCCGGCCGGCCTACCGGGGCTCGGAGGGGAAGCGGCCGCCGCGGGAAGCTCCCCGGGAGAAGCGCGAGACGAGATCCGCGCCGCCACGCGGCCGGCGGCGGGGATAGACTGCGCCGATGTCGCTCACTCCGAACGTCGCCATCGTCGGCCGCCCGAACGTCGGCAAATCGACCCTCTTCAATCGCCTGCTGGGGAAACGCCAGGCGATCGTCCACGACATGCCGGGGATCACCCGCGACCGGATCACGGGGACGATGCACCTCGCCGAGGATCGCCCGGTGCAGATCGTCGACACCGGTGGCCTGGTGCCGGGGGACGATCCGCTGGGCTTGAACCAGCAGGTCTTCATGGCGGTCGAGGAGAGCGACCTGCTGATCTTCCTGGTCGACGGCAAGCAGGGGCTGGTGTCGGCCGACGAGGAGGTCTGGTCGCACTTCCGGCGCTACGGCAAGCCCACCGTGCTGGTGGTCAACAAGGCGGACACCAAGGAGGCGAAGGCGCGCTTCCCGGAGTTCTACCGCCTGGGGATCGACCGCCAGATCCTGATCTCGGCCGAGCACGGCGGCGGCATCGAGAACCTGCGCGACGCGCTGTCGCTGGCCCTCCCCGAGATCCCGGACGTCAAAGTCTCGGACGCGCCGCCGATCGCCATCGTGGGGCGGCCGAACGTCGGCAAGTCGTCGCTGCTCAACAAGATCTCGGGGCAGAACCGCTCGCTCGTCTCGCCGGTCGCCGGCACCACCCGCGATCCGGTGGACACCCTGATCGAGCGCGGAGACAAGTCCTATCTGCTGATCGACACCGCCGGGATGCGGCGGCGGAGCCAGGTCTCGGGAGCCCCCGAAGAGCTGGCGGTGATGATGGCGCGGCGGCAGATCGAGCGCGCGCAGGTGGCCGTGCTGGTGATCGACGCCGCCGCCGGGGTGACCAGCAGCGACCTCGCGATCGCCGGCAGCATCTGGGAGCTCGGGCGGGCGGCGGTGCTGGCGGTCAACAAGTGGGACCTGCTCGACGAGGAGGCGCGCGAGAAGCTCGAGCTCTCCTTCGAGCGGATGGACGAGCTGCTGGCGAACCCGGGGCGGGTCAACGTCTCGGCGCTCACCGGGCGCAGCATCGAGAAGCTGTGGGGGCCGATCGACGAGGCGCTCAAGGCGTATCACCTGAAGCTCAGCACCGGCCAGCTCAACCGCCTCTTCGAGGGGTTCGTCAAGAAGGTCCAGCCCCCGGCGCTCAACGGCGCGCCGTGGAAGCTCTACTACGTGACCCAGGTCTCCTCGGCGCCGCCGACCTTCATGCTGTTCGCCAACCGCACCCTCCCCCGCAACAGCCACTATCGGCGCTACCTCGAGAACCGCCTGCGCGAGGCGCTGGGCCTGGCCGGCGTGCCGATCCGCCTGGTGGTGCGCCGGCGGACCGAGTGATCTCCAGAGAATTTTTCAGGGAATCGAAATGGAAAAAGGGATCGACGAGAGCCGCTGGGCGCGGCGGCTGGTCTGCTCGAAGACGGGGGTGACGGCGCCGCTCGACGAGCCGGCGTTCGTGTCGCCGGCCGGCGCGCCGTGGATGGTCGAGTACGACCTCGACCTAGAGAAGGGGGAGGCGCTCCGCCGCGCCCTCCCCGGCCGCCCGTGGTCGCTCTGGCGCTACCGCGAGCTGCTGCCGATCGCCGACTTCGCGGGGCGGGTGGACCTCGGGGAGGGGGCGACGCCGCTGATCCCGCTGCGCCGCTTCTCGCCGGCGGGGATCGACGTCCGGCTCAAGGACGAGTCGGGGAACCCGACCGGCTCCTTCAAGGCGCGCGGGCTGTCGCTCGCCGTCAACCGCGCCCGCGAGCTGGGGGCGCCCGGGGTGCAGCTGGCGAGCGCTGGGAACGCGGCGCTGGCGCTCACCGCCTACGCGGCGGCGGCGGGGCTGCCGGCGCGGGTGGCGCTGCCGGCCGACACGCCGCACACCATCTTCGAGCGCTGCCGCGAGTACGGCGCCGAGGTGCTCTCGGGGCCGGGGACGTTGGTCGAGGTGGCGAAGCTCCTGGAGCCGGAGAAGGAGAGGTACTGGACCGTCTCGACCCTGCGCGAGCCGTACCGCGCCGAGGGGAAGAAGACCATGGGGCTCGAGCTCGCCGAGCAATTCGGCTGGGAGCTGCCGGACTGGATCATCTACCCGCTGGGGGGCGGCACCGGGATCGTGGGGATGCACAAGGCGTTCGCCGAGTTGGAGACGCTGGGGCTGATCGGCCCCAAGCGCCCGCGCTTCGTGGCCGTGCAGGCCGCCGGATGCGCGCCGATCGTGCGCGCCTGGGAAGCCGGCGAGGAAGCGGCGGCGCCGTGGGAGCATCCGGACACCAGGGTCTGGGGATTGCGGGTGCCGCGGGCGATCGGCGACTTCCTCGTGCTGCGCGCCCTGCGCGAGACGAAGGGGCGGGCGATCGCCGTCGACGAGTCGCGCCTGCCCGGGATCGCCGGCTGGGTCGCCGCCCACGAAGGGGTGCGGGTCGGTCCCGAAGGCGCCGCGGCGCTCGCCGCCGTCGAGGACCTCGAGATCGCCGGGGCGTTCAAGCCGGGCGAGCGGGTGGTGGTGTTCCAGACTGGCGATCCCGCCAATTATGTTTGAAAATAACGTCTGAGCATGTCTGAGCCGTTCCCGCCAGGAGTCCAGGCGTTCCTCGACGAGATGGTCGCCGCCGGCGCCGTCTCGTCGGCGGTCGCCCTTCGCGGCACCGCCACCGAGGTCGAGTGGGAAGGGGCGGCGGGGGAGGCGCGGCCCGGCGTTCCGGCGACGCCCGCGACCCGCTTCGACTACGCCTCGCTGACCAAGCCGTTCGTGGCGACGCTCGCCCTGGTCCTCGACGCCGCGGGGGAGCTGCCGCTGGCGCTCCCGATCGGCGACGTCTGGCCGCAGGCCCACGTCCGGCTCGCCAAGCGCCCGCTCTCCGACCTCCTGCGCCACCGCTCGGGGCTCGCCGGGTGGGCGCCGCTCTATCATCTCTGCCGGAAGCCGGAAGAAGCCGGGGATCTGCTGGTCCGCGGCGGCACGGAGGGCGACCTCCTCGGCGCCCGGGCGGGGACGTACAGCGACCTCGGGTTCATCCTCTGGGCGAAGAGCGCCGAGCGCGTCACCGGAAAGCCGCTCGCCGGGCTGCTCCGCTCCCGGGTCCTCGCGCCGCTGGGAATTTCGGGAATCGAGGCGACGCCGGGCGAGCGGCCGGACCTGGCGGAATCCCGGATGGGGACCGGCCAGGAGGTGCGGCTGGCGGCGCGGCGGGGGCTTGCCGTGGAGGATCTCGGACCGCCCCCCCTCGGCCGGCCGCAGGACGGCCACGGCCGCTTCCTCAATCGGCCGGATGAGGCCTCGGGGCACACCGGCCTGTTCGGCGGCGCGCGCGATCTCTGGCGGCTCGGCGCGGAATGGCTGGCCCCGGCGCGCTTGTTGACAGCCGAGAGCGTGGCTACGGCTCTCGGAGGCGGTGGCTGGTTCGCTCTCGGCTGGTGGCGCCGGACCCTCCGCGGCAGCGCGGGGGAGGCCCTTTCACCGGCCGCCTTCGGACATACCGGTTTCGCCGGCAACAGTTTCTGGATCGATCCGCAACGCGGCAGGGTGCTGGTGTTCCTCGGCTCGCGGCTCGATCCGTTCCTCGACATGAACCGCTGGCGCCGCCGCTTCCACCGGGTGGCGACCGCCGGCCTGATGAATTGAGACAATGAATTGAGAAAAAGGGAGGCCTGATGGAGATTCGCGATCTGGTTCTGGTCGACGGGGTGCGCACCCCGATGGCCGATTACAACGGCTCCTTCGCCGACGTCTCGGCGATCGATCTGGCGGCGCACGCGGCGCGGGCGCTGTTCGAGAAGACGGCGATCGATCCGAAGGAGATCGATCAGGCGATCGTGGGGAACGCCCTCCAGACCTCGCCCGACGCCATCTACGGCGCGCGCCACGTGGCGCTCAAGGCGGGGGTGCCGAAAGAGGTGCCGGCGCTGACCGTCAACCGCCTCTGCGGCTCCGGCATCCAGTCGGTCCTCTCGGGGGCGCAGGCGATCCTCACCGGCGACGCCACCACCTGTCTGGTGGGGGGCATGGAGAACATGTCGCAGGCGCCGCACGTCATCTGGGGGGCCCGCAAGGGGTTCAAGCTGGGGCAGGGGCAGCTCCAGGACCTCCTAATGATCGCCCTGATGGACACCTACTGCGGCGCCTACATGGCGCAGACGAGCAACAACCTGGCCCGCGACTACGGGATCAGCCGCGAGGAGCAGGACACCTTCGCCATCCGCTCGCAGCAGCGCGCGGGAGCGGCGTGGGAGAGCGGCAAGATGGCCGAGGAGGTGGCGCCGGTGGAGGTGGGGAAGGGGAAGCGGGCGAAAGTGATCGACCGCGACGACCACCTGCGCCCGGAGACCACGATGGAGGACCTGGCGGGGCTGCCGACGGCGTTCGACAAGGACGGCTTCGTGACCGCGGGCAACGCCTCGGGGATCGTCGACGGCGCCGCGATGATGATCCTGTCGACCGCCGCGCGGGCGGCCGAGAAGGGGTGGAAGCCGCTGGGGCGGATCGTCTCCTGGTCGGTGGTGGGGGTCGAGCCGTCGCGGATGGGGATCGGCCCCGCGCCGGCGATCCGCGCGGCGCTCGACAAGGCGGGGATGACGCTCGGCGACGTCGACCTCTTCGAGATCAACGAGGCGTTCGCGGGGCAGATCCTCGCCGTGGTCAAGGACCTCGACCTCGACGTCGACAAGCTGAACGTCAACGGCGGCGCGATCGCCCTCGGGCATCCCCTGGGAGCGAGCGGCACGCGCCTGCTGATCACTCTCCTGAAGGAGCTCAACCGGCGCGGCGGCGGACGGGGGATCGCCTCGGCCTGCATCGGAGGCGGCCAGGGGATCGCGATGGTGGTCGAGGCCGGGGCGTGATCGACCTCACTGGGCGCCGGGTGGTGGTGACGGGCGGCAGCCGCGGCATCGGCGCCGCCTGCTGTCGGCTGTTCGCGAAGTCCGGGGCCGCCGTCCTGCTGCAGTACCTGGCGAGCGACGAGCGGGCCCTCGCCGTGCTGACGGAGCTGCGGCGGATCTCGGACGCCCCCCATGGCGCGTTCCGCTGCGACGTCACCGACCCCGACCAGGTCTGCAACCTCTTCGACGCCGCGAAGACCCGTTGGGGAGGGCTCGACTGCCTGGTCAACAACGCCGGGGTCTGGGTGCACGACCCGCTCGCCGACCTCCAGTACGAGCGGCTGCAGGCGACCCTCGCCGTCAACGTGGTGGGGCCGTTCCTCTCCGCCCGCTGCGCCATCCCCCTCCTCCAGGGGTCGCCGGACGCCACGATCATCAACATCAGCTCGACCGCCGGCCAGCGCGGCGAGCCGTTCTACAGCGCCTACGCGGCGAGCAAGGGAGCGCTGATCTCCGCCACCAAGTCGTGGGCCTGCGAGCTGGCGCCGGAGATCCGCGTCAACGCCGTGGCGCCGGGGTGGGTGGAGACCGACATGACGGCTGAGGCGCTGGCGGGCGAAAAGCGGGAGGAGGCGCTCAACGGCATCCCCCTCCACAGGATCGCCACCCCGGACGACATCGCCGGCTCGGTGATCTTCCTCGCGTCGCCCCTCGCCCGTCACATCACGGGCGAGATCCTGAACGTCAACGGCGGGAGCGTGCTGGTCGGATAGGGGGCGGGGAGAGAATCGGGCGAGGTCAGCCGGTCGCTTCGAGCCGGTGCACCCGTTCGTCCAGATCTGCGTACGCATTGTGGGTCAGGGCTTCGAGCTCGTCGAACCGCCGGGCGACCTCCACGCGGTGCAAGCCCAACTGCTCGTTGTTGTTGGCCACCCCTTCGGCGACGAGGCGGACCTGACCGCGGACGTCCTCGATCGACACCCAGGTCTTCCGGACGTCGGTCTCCAGGATGTCGAAGCGCTGGTCCATCCGGTCGAAGCGCTGGTCCATCCGGTCGAAGCGCTGGTCCATCCCATCGAGGCGCTGGTCGACCTTGCCGAAGCGCTCATCGATCCGGTTGAACTGCGCCGTTGTCTCTTCACGGAAGGCTTGGAGCTCCCGCGTCGTCTCGTCGAGACGCTGGTCGATCGACGAGAACCGTCGGTCGATCGAGGAGAAGCGCTGGTCCAGATAGGCGAGGAGATCCTGATCCATAGGTTCTTGTTCCCGTTTCCCGCAATCTACCACAGCCGGACGCGGAGTCAACGGGTCAGGATCGGCCCGGCCGCCCCTCTTTCTCCCAGAGGTAGCCCAGGCACTTGTAGATCAGCTTGGCGGCCAGGAAGTCGCTCGCGGGATGGCCGCCGACGGGGGCCAGCTCGATCAGGTCCATGGCCACGACCGTCTTGGTCCGGAAGAGATGGCGCAGGAGGCGGAGGGTGGGGTACCAGTGGCCGCCTCCCGGCTCGGGGGTGCCGGTAGCGGGGACCAGCGCGGGATCGAAGTAGTCGATGTCGAAGGTGAGGTAGATCTTCTCCGGGAGGTCCGCCAGCATCTCGGGGAAGAGCTCCTCGGCGCGGTCGAGCTGGTGCCCCCAGATCACCGGCAGCTTGCGCTCGCGGATCAGTCCGGCCTCGGGGGCCGAGAGGGAGCGGATGCCGACCGCCAGGGTGGGGATCCCCTCCTCGACGATCCGCTTCATCACGCTCGCGTGGCTGTAGGGGGTTCCCTCGAACTCCTCCCGCAGGTCGCTGTGGGCGTCGAACTGCACCACGCCGATCTCCCCAAAGGCTGCATGGGCGGCCCGCACCGGCGCCTGCGACAGGCTGTGCTCGCCCCCGAGGGTGACCAGGAACTTCCCCTTCTCCATGTGGGTCTTCGCTTCGGCCTCGAGCTCGGCGAACCCCTCCGCCATGTCGAACGCCTCGGGGAGGAAGGCGGGGAGGGTCGAGATCCCCTGGACATACGGCTCGGCGTCGAGCTCCTCGTCGTAGAGCTCCATCGACTGCGAGGCGCGGAGGATCGCGGCCGGTCCGGCGAGCGTCCCCTTGCCGTAGGATGTCGTGCGCTCGAAGGGGACGGGGAGGACGGCGACGCGGCTCGCCGCGTAGTCGCTCGCCGCGGGGTCGAGCAGGCCGAAGTTGTTGGGCAGGTAGGGCATAGGCGATTCCTGTCGAGAGGATGGTCGGGACGATTGGGGAAGAGGCGGCGTTTGTAGCAGGATGCGTCGCAGAGTGTCAACGCGAGGAGCACAAGGGGAGACAACGATGGAGCCTCTGGAGCTTTCCCAACCGGTGCGGGAGCGGGTACGCGCCGCCCGACGCGCCGTCGTCTTCTCGGGCGCCGGGGTCTCACGCGAGAGCGGCCTCGACACCTTCCGCGGCGCTGGGGGCCTCTGGGAGCGCATGCGCCCCGAGGAGCTGGCGACCCCCGGCGCCTTCCGGGCCGACCCGGGGAAGGTCTGGCGCTGGTACGCCTGGCGCTACGGCCAGGCCGCGGCGGCGGCGCCCAACCCGGCCCATCTCGCCATCGCCAGGCTCGAGTCGCTCCTCCCCACCGTGGTGGTGACCCAGAACGTCGACGGCCTCCACCAGCGCGCCGGCAGCCGCGACCTCCTCGAGCTGCACGGCACCATCCGGCGCGCCTGCTGCGAGCGTTGCGGCCGCTCCCATGAGATGGCGGAGGCGCTCGCCGAGTCGTCCGGGGAGCCCCCCGTCTGCGCCTGCGGCGGCAGGTTCCGTCCGGCCGTGGTCTGGTTCGGCGAGGCGCTGCCCGAGGGGGCGATGGAACGGGCGCACCGGGAGGCGAGTGGCTGCGACCTCTTCCTCTCCGTCGGCACGTCGTCGACCGTCTATCCCGCCGCCGGGCTGATCGAGCAGGCGCACCAGTCCGGCGCCTGTCTGATCGAGGTCAACCCGGAGCCCACCCCGTTCTCCTCTCTCATGCATCTCCGCCTCGCGGCGCCGGCGGGGGAGGCGATGCCGCGGCTGGTGGATGCCATCGACACGATCCGGGGGAGCCGGCGATGACGACGGACTACCTGATCAGCCAGCTGCCGATGGGAGAGCGGCCGCGCGAGCGCCTGCTCGCGCAGGGGGGCGGCTCGCTCGCCGACTCCGAGCTTCTCGCCGTCCTGCTGCGCACCGGGCGGGTGGGAGCCTCGGCGCTCCAGATGGGGATGGACGTGCTGCGCGAGGTCGGCGGCCTCGCGGGCCTGCTGACGGCGACTCCCCATTCGCTGCGCCGCCACGGCCTGGGGCCGGCCAAGGCGGCGGCGCTCCTCGCCGCCGTCGAGCTCGGCCGGCGGCTCGCCCGCGAGCAGCTCTTGGATCGCGAGCCGCTGTCGCGCCCGGTCGACGTCGCGCGCTACCTCGCCCTGCGCTACAACACCTGCGACCAGGAGGTGATGGGGGCCCTCTTCCTCGACGCCCGCAACCACCTGCTGGGGGAGCGCGAGATGTTCCGCGGCACCAGCCGCCGGATCGCGGTCGAGCCGCGGGAGATCCTCCGCGAGTGCCTGCAACGGGGGGCGGCGGCGATCTACCTCTTCCATACCCATCCGAGCGGCGACCCCTCGCCGAGCGCCGAGGACCTCCTGTTCACCCGCCGCATGGCCGAGGCCGCGGAGATCGTCGGCCTCCGCCTCGCCGACCACGTCGTCCTGGGGAGCCGCGGGCGCTGGGTGTCGCTGCGCGAAAAAGGGGCGTGGTAGCCTTCGCGGCCATGGCGACCTATCACCTGGATTGCAGCTCGGGGATCGCGGGGGACATGTTCCTCGGCGCCTGCCTCGACCTCGGCATGCCGCTCGACGTGATCGCGGACGTCGTCGACCGTTTGGGCCTCGCCGGCATCGCGGTCGAGGCTCGCAAGGCGTCGCGCGGCGGCTTCGCCGGCACCCGCTTCCGCGTCCTCGAAGGCGGCCGGCCGATCGAGGGGCCGGACCCGGAGGAACAGGGCCACGGCCATGAGCATGGGCATCACCATGACCACGATCACGGGCATCCTCATCCCCACGACCACGGGCACTCTCATCCGCACGATCACGGCCATTCCCACGGTCCCACGCGGGGGCTGGTCGAGATCCTCGAGCTGATCGGGCGGAGCGGGCTCCCGGCGGCGGTCAAGGAACGCTCGTCGCGCCTCTTCCAGAGGCTCGGGGAGGCGGAGGCGAAGGCGCACGGGATGCCGATCGAACGGGTCCATTTCCACGAGGTGGGGGCCATCGATTCGATCGTCGACCTGGTCGGAGCCGCCGCGGCGATCGAGCACCTGGCGCCGGCGCGGCTCACCTGCGGGCCGGTCAACCTGGGGAGCGGGCGAGTGCGGATGGCGCACGGCGAGGTGCCGATCCCGGCGCCGGCCACCGCCGAGCTGCTGCGCGGCGTCCCCGTCTTTGGCGGGCCCGGAGGGGAGCTGACCACGCCGACCGGCGCCGTGCTCCTCGCCGAGCTGGTCGACGAGTTCGTCGAGCTGCCGCCGCTGGTGCTCGAAGGGGTGGGGTACGGCCTCGGGAAGAAGGAGCTGCCGACCCATCCGAACGCCCTCCGCCTGTTGCGGGGGAAGAGCGGCGAGGCCCGTGCCGCCCCCGAGGTCATGGTGGTCGAGGCCGAGATCGACAACCTGCCGGGGGAGGGATTCGGCTTCCTGATGGAGCGCCTCCTCGCGGAGGGCGCGCTCGACGTCTACTTCACGGCCGTCCAGATGAAGAAGAACCGGCCGGGGAGCCTGGTGACCGTGCTCTGCCGCCGCGGAGATCTGGAGCGGCTGGCAGGGCTCCTGATCACCGAGTCCGGCTCCCTCGGCTGCCGCTACCATGCCGCGGCCCGTCTCGAAGCGGAGCGGGAAATTCTGGAAGTGGCGACCGCGTTCGGTAGCGTGAGGGTCAAACGCGCCCGCCTGGCCGGCCGGCCGCTCGCCGCCGCACCCGAGTTCGAGGACTGCCGCCGCCTGGCGCTCGCCAGCGGCGCTCCTTGGCGCGACGTCTATCGCGCCGCCCTCGCCGCGGCGGACGCCCTCGATCCCTGAAGACAATTCAACGAGGCTCGAAGATGGCAGGAAACGTACAGGGCACCGCCCAGGGAACTCTCGAAACCGGGCTCGCCGGGGGTGGCGCGTTCCGCTGGGCGGTCGCCGACATCACCGAGGTGATGGAGGAGACGCGCGGCCGGTTCGACCTCTGGCCGGTGCCGGCGGCGGCGCTCGGCCGCTGCCTGGCCGGCGCCGCGCTGCTGCAACGGCTCTCCACCAAGACGCCGAGCCGCCTGATGCTCGAGGTGCGCGGCGACGGGCCGATCCTGCGCGTGCTGGCCGAGGCCGACGACGAGGGGAACCTGCGCGGCCTGGTGGGGGACCCGCAGGTGCAGGTCCCCGACTGGCCGGGGGGGAAGCTGGGAGTGGGGAGAGCCGTGGGGAAGGGGTTCCTGCGCGTGCTCCGCGAGTACGAGGCGGGCAACAGCTACCACAGCCAGGTCGAGCTGGTGAGCGGCGAGATCGGCGAGGACGTCGCCTACTACCTCTCGCAGAGCGAGCAGACCAAGTCGGCCGTGCTGCTCGGCGTGCTCGGCAAGCCGAGCGGTGTGGCGGCGGCCGGCGGCATGCTGGTCGAGGTGCTCCCCGGCGCGCCGGAGGAGGCGGTGGCGCGGCTCGAATCGAATCTCGCCGCCATCCGGGGCATCAGCCATCTGATCGAGGAGGGGGGAGCCGGGCACGTCGTCGAGCAGGTCCTCGCCGGGCTCGACCGCGAGGTCAAGGAGATCCGCCCGCTGCGCTACCGCTGCCGGTGCAGCCGCGAGCGCCTGTTCAATCACCTGCGGCTGCTGCCTCCCGAGGACCGCGCCTATCTGCGCGCGGAGCACCCGGAGCACGGCGAAGCCATCGAGGCCGATTGCGCCTTCTGCGGCGCCCGCTACCGTTTCACGCCGGAAGAGCTGGCCTGACCGCCGTTTGCTAGAATCCCGGATTCCATGAGCACCTTCTACGTCACCACCCCGATCTACTACGTGAACGCGCTGCCCCACATCGGGCACATCTTCACGACCACCGTCGCCGACACCCTGGCGCGCTACCAGCGGATGGCGGGGGGTGACGTCTACTTCCTCACCGGCACCGACGAGCACGGCCAGAACATCGAGCGTGCCGCCCGCGCCGAGGGGATCGCGCCGATTGCGCTCGCCGACCGGGTGGTGGCGAAGTACCGCGAGCTGCGCGACCGGCTCGAATTCTCCTACGACGATTTCATCCGCACCACCGAGGACCGGCACCGGCGCGGGGTGGTCGAGATCATCCGCCGCATCGAGGCGGCCGGAGATCTCTACACGGCGCGCCACGAAGGGTGGTACTGCCCCCCCTGCGAGACCTTCTACACCGAAAAGGAGCTCGGGGCGGGGAACACCTGTCCGGTCCACGGCACGGTCGTCGAATGGAAGTCCGAGGAGAACGTCTTCTTCCGCCTCTCGAAATACCAGCAGCCGCTGCTCGACCTCTATGCCCGGCAACCCGCCTTCGTGCGGCCGGAGAGCCGGCGCAACGAGGTGCGCTCGTTCGTCGAGTCGGGGCTGCGCGATCTTTCCGTCTCGCGCGCCAACCTGGAGTGGGGGATCCCCTTCCCGGACCGTCCGGGGCAGGCGGTCTACGTCTGGCTCGACGCGCTGACCAACTACGTCAGCGCTCTGGGGTTCGGCGAGCCGGAGGACGGCGGGCTCTACCGCAAGCTGTGGGAGAACGGCGACGTCCGTCTGCATCTGATCGGCAAGGACATCCTGCGCCAGCACGCTGTCTACTGGCCGGCCTTCCTGATGTCGGCCGGGCTGCCGCTGCCGTCCGTGGTCTGGGCGCACGGCTGGTGGCAGCGCGACGGCAGGAAGGTTTCGAAGTCGTCGGGGAACGTGGTGCGCCCGGACGAGCTGATCGACCGCTTCGGCAGCGACAGCGTGCGCTACTTCTTCCTGCGCGAGATGGTCTTCGGCCAGGACGCGAGCTTCTCGGACGAGGGGTTCGTCGACCGCTACAACAGCGACCTGGCGAACGACCTCGGCAATACCGTGAGCCGGCTCGTCACCCTCTCGCGCAGCGCCTTCGGCGGCAAGACGCCTCCGCACATCGCGAGCGAAGGCGATGATCTCGCTTCCGTGGCCAGAAAAGCGGTCGAGGAATACCACGCGGCGATGGGGGAGCTCGCGTTCAGCCGGGCGCTCGAGAGCCTCTGGCGGCTGCTGGCGGAGACCAACCAGTACATCGTCACGAACGAGCCCTGGAAGCTGATCAAGACCGAGGGCCCTTCGCCGAAGCTCGCCCGCATCCTGTGGAACGGCCTCGAGGCGGTGCGGATCGTGGCCACCGGCCTGCTCCCCGTGATGCCCAAGGTGGCGCCGCAGGTGCTCGCCGCGATCGGCAGCGCGACGCCGCCCACCACCCTCGACGCCCTGGCGTGGGGCGGTGTTCCCCAGGACGCCGACATCCCGCCGCCGGCGCCCCTCTTTCCGCGCATCGACAAAGAGGCCTACCTCGGCGAAGCCCGGGCGAAAGGCCAGGAGAAACCGAAGACCATGGAGTCAACGACCGCCGCTCCCGCACCCGTCGCACCGAACGCTCCCGCTGCCGCCGAGCCGAGCGCCGAGAAAGCCGGCCTGATCTCGATCGGCCAGTTCTTCCAGGCCGAGCTCAAGGTGGCGACCGTCGTCGCCGCTGAGCCGGTGCCGAAGTCGAGCAAGCTGCTGAAGCTCGCCGTCGACCTCGGCGAAGGGGCGCCGCGCACCGTCGTCTCCGGGATCGCCCTCGCCTACAAGCCGGAGGACCTGGTGGGCAAGCAGGTCGTGGTGGCCGCCAACCTCCAGCCCGCGAAGCTGATGGGGATCGAGTCGCAGGGGATGATCCTCGCGGCGTCGCTCGACGGCAAGCCGGTCCTGCTGCATCCCGACGCCCAGGTCCCGAACGGTACGCCGGTCAAGTGACCCTCCCCGACCTTTCCGGTCCCATCGACTCCCACTGCCACCTCCAGAGCCTGCCGCCCGAGGAGCGCGAGCGCGCGCTCGACGCGGCGCGGGAGCGGGGGGTGCGGGGCTTCCTGGTGCCGGCGATCCGGCTCGCCGAGGCGGAGGAGGTGCTGGCGATCTGCCACCGCCACCCGGACGTCTGGTGCGCCCTCGGCACCCATCCGCACGACGCCGCGTCGTGGGGGGAGGGCGACGTCGACCGCCTGCGGTCGCTGCTGGCCGACCCCAAGGCGGTGGCGGTTGGGGAGTGCGGGCTCGACTTCTTCTACGACCACTCCCCCCGCGAGGCGCAGTTCCGTGCCCTCCGCGAGCAATGGGCCCTGGCGATCGAGCTCGGGCTCCCGGTCGTGGTGCACAACCGCGACAGCAACGAGGAGATGCTGGCGGTCGTCCGCGAGGAGAGCTTTCGGGATCTCCAGGCGGATTTCCACTCCTTCGCCGGCGGCCTCGCGATGGCCCGCGAGCTGATCGCGCACGGCTTCTATCTGGGATTCACCGGCATGATCACCTTCCCCAAGGCGGACAACGTCCGCGAGGTGATCCCCATCCTGCCGCCCGACCGCGCCCTGATCGAGACCGACACCCCCTACCTCGCGCCGGTCCCTTACCGGGGGAAGCCGAATCGCCCCGGTTACGTGGTCGAGATCGCCGAACGGCTGGCCCGCGAGACGGGGGAGACGTTCGAGCAGGTCTGCCGGCGAACCGGAGAGAACTTCTTCCGGCTGTTCAAAAAAACAAGGGTTAACAACAATTCGAGTTAATGGTGTAGCAGACACAGGTATAGTTGGTGATACAGCTGATATCACATGACACATTTGTTCTGACGCCGCCCGCAACCCCATGGACCGTCCGGTCCTCGAGAGTCCGCAAGGTTTCTTTGGCCAGATTCATCCTCTTCGCGGTCTTTTTCATGGAGTCCTCCGATTTGAATATTCTAAAGTTTACCACGGCTACGCCGGGTTCGGCACGTCGATGAACTCGACGTCGATCCCGAAGCGCGCCGCCAGGTGCTCGCCCAGGGCTTTGACCCCCAGCCGCTCGGTCGCGTAGTGGCCGGCCGCGAGGTAGTGGATCCCCGTCTCGCGCGCCACGTTCATGATCCACTCCGTCACTTCCCCGGTGACGTAGGCGTCGAGCCCCGCGTCGATCGCCGAGTAGAACTCCCCCTGTCCGCCGCCGCTGATGATCCCCACCGTCGAAACCGCGTCCCGTCCTGCCAGATAGGCGAGCGGCGGCTGCCCGTAGAGCCGCTCGCAACGCGCCACCAGCTCCGTCGGTGCGACCGGCGCCGGGAAGCGCCCGCTGACCCCCAGGGGCAGCCCGTCGTGGAGCCCGAAGGGGACGATCTCCTCGAGGCCGAGGGCGCGGGCGGCGACGGCGTTGTTGCCCACCTCGAGATGGCGGTCGAGCGGCAGGTGATAGGCGAGAAGATTCATCCCGCCGCGGATCAGCTCGGCGACCCGGCGGTAGCGGAAGCCGGTGAGAGTGAGGGGAGCCCTCTCCCAGAACAGGCCGTGATGGACCAGCACGGCGTCCGCGCCGGCCTCCCGCGCCCGCACGAACAGCTCCTGGCAGGCCGAGACGCCGGTGACCAGCTTGCGGATCTCCTCCCGCCCCTCCACCTGGAGGCCGTTCGGGCCGTAGTCCCGTCCCGTCGAGGCGTCGAGGTACTGGTCGAGGTAGGAGACGAGGAGGTCGCGGCTCACCGGTTGGCTCATGGTCCGAGCATAACGGAGGGAGAAAAGAAAAGGGCGGCCCGGAGGCCGCCCTGATCATCTACTGTGGAGGAGAAGCTTTTAGCGGCGTCCGCCGCGGTCGCCGCCGCGTCCACCGCCACCGCCGCGTCCACCGCGGTCGCCGCCGCGCCCTCCGCGGTCGCCACCCCGGCCGCCACGATCGCCGCCGCGGTCGCCTTCGCTCCGCTCGCCACCGCCGCCGGCCATCGCCATCTCCATCCCCTCGTACTGCGAGGGGTCGTAGTCGGGGGACTCCATGATCACGGCCTTGCGGGAGAGCCGGATCTTCCCCTGATCGTCGATGTTGACGACCTTGACCTCGACCTCGTCGCCGTCCTTAAGCAGGTCGGTGACCTCGCGGACGCGGTACGGGGCGAGCTCGCTGATGTGCAGGAGCCCGTCGGTCCCCGGCATGATCTCGACGAAGGCGCCGTAGGCCTCGATGCGCCGCACGGTGCCGGTGTAGACCCGATTGAGCTCGGGAACCTCGGTCAGGCGTTCCACCATCTGGATGGCGCGCCGGGCCGCCGGCTCGTCGGGCGATGCGATGATCACCCGGCCGTCGTCCTCGATCTCGATGTTGCAGCCGGTCTCCTCGATGATCGAGCGGATCGTCTTGCCACCGGGTCCGATGACGTCGCGGATCTTCTCCTTCGAGATCTGCAGCGTGTAGAGGCGCGGCGCGAACTTGGAGATGTCGGTCCGCGCCTGCGGCAGGGCACCCTCCATGATCCCCAGGATGTGCATGCGGCCGGCCTTCGCCTGCTCGAGAGCGACCTTCATGATCTCGCGCGTGACGCCGGTGATCTTGATGTCCATCTGGAGGGCGGTGACCCCCTGGCGGGTGCCGGCGACCTTGAAGTCCATGTCGCCGTAGTGGTCCTCCTGGCCGGCGATGTCGGAGAGGACCGCGAAGTTGTCACCCTCCTTGATCAGCCCCATGGCGACGCCGGCCACCGGAGCGAGGAGCGGCACGCCGGCGTCGAACAGGGCGAGCGAGCCGCCGCAGACCGTCGCCATCGACGAGGAGCCGTTCGACTCCAGGATGTCGGAGACGACGCGCACCGTGTACGGGAACTCGTCCTCGTGCGGCAGCACCGGCAGGAGGGCCCGGCGGGCGAGCACGCCGTGGCCGATCTCGCGCCGGCCGGGGCCGCGCAGGAACTTCACCTCGCCGACCGAGAACGGCGGGAAGTTGTAGTGCAGCAGGAACTTCTGGACGCTCTGCCCCTCGTACTCCTCGAGCACCTGGGCGTCGCGGCTGGTGCCGAGCGTCGCGGTGACCAGACCCTGCGTCTCGCCGCGGGTGAACAGCGCCGAGCCGTGGGTGCGGGGGAGGATGCCGACGTCGATCGAGATCGGACGGATCTCGTCGAGGCGCCGGTTGTCGAAGCGGATCTTGTCGTTGAGCACCACCTCGCGGAGGATCTCCTCCTCGAGGCGGCTGACGACCTTCTTGGCGTTGGCCTTCTTCTCGACCTCCTCGACGGGGATCTGCTCGACGTACGGCTTGACCACCGCGCCGACCGCCGCCTTGCGCTCGAACTTCCCCTTGGTGAAGAGGGCGGCCTTCAAGGGAGCGTAGATCTCCCCCTTGATGCTCTCGTAGGTCGCGTCGGAGTAGGTCTTGGGGGCGGTCCAGTCCGGCTTCTCGCGGTTCCCCTCGCGGAACATCTCGTGCTGTGCCTTGATGATCTTCTGGATCTCCTGATGGCCGCGCCAGATGCACTCGAGCAGCAACTCCTCGGAGATCTGGTTGGCGCCGGCCTCCACCATCGCGATCGCGTCCTCGGTGCCGACCACCATCAGGTCGAGATCCGAGACGTCGCGCAGGCTGTTGGCGGGGTTCATCACCACCTCGCCGTTGATCAGCCCGACGCGCACCGCGCCCACCGGGTGGTAGAACGGGATGTCGGAGAGGACCAGCGCGATCGAGGCGCCGTTGATCGCCAGCACGTCGGGATCGTTCTCGCCGTCGGCCGACAGGCAGAAGGAGATGATCTGGGTGTCGAGCGTGTAGCCCTCGGGGAAGAGGGGACGCAGCGGGCGGTCGATCAGCCGGCAGGTGATCGTCTCCTTCTCCGTGGGGCGTCCCTCGCGCTTGAAGAAGCCGCCCGGGATGCGGCCGGCGGCGTAGGTGAACTCCCGGTAGTCCACCGTCAAGGGAAGGAAGTCGCGCTCCGCGGGTCCCTTGTTCTCCATGCAGGCGGTGGTGAGGACGACGGTGTCGCCGAGTCGGACGGTGCAGGACCCGTTGGCCTGCTTGGCGAGGTAGCCCGATTCGATGATCAGGGTCCCCGAGCCAATGGAAACTTCTTTGCGTTGCCTCATAGCTTGTTTTTTCTTTCTCTCTTGTTTTCGCTTTGTTCTCGTCGGTCTACAGTCCGGACCGGCCCATGCGCCTGGGCGTCGCCGCTTCCTCGGTACTTCCTCGTTGGAGGCCGAGGAGCCGAAAGGTCCGGAGGATCGCAGGGCGCCGGGACCCGATGCTCAGGGGATCCCGGGGCTCTTTCCTGCCGAGTCGGTCGGTGGGGGGGCTACTTGCGGATCCCGAGGCGCTCGATGGTCGAGCGGTAGCGCTCCAGATCCTTCCCCTTCAGATAGTCGAGCAGGCGGCGACGCTGGCCTACGATCTTGAGCAGGCCGCGGCGGCTGTGGTGATCCTTCGTGTGGGTCTTGAAATGCTCGGTCAGCTCGTTGATCCTGCTGGTCAGCAGGGCGACCTGAACCTCGGGCGACCCGGTATCGTGCTCGTGCGTCCGGTAGTCGGTGATGACTTTCTCTTTGATCTCTCTGGTTTGCGCCAAAGCAAACTCCTCCTTACATTTCTCTCCGCTCGCCATTCTAGCACAGGCCGTCCGACAGGTCGGCTCAGGGCTAGGGCGCGCTCCGGTTTACAAGCAACAGCTCAGCGGAAGACGACCTTGGGCTGGACGATCCCGACCCCGGCGGTGCCGATTCTCTCGATGACGGTGCCGACGGCGATGAACTCCCGCCGGCGGTTGATGAGCTTGACCCAGTCCCCTTCCTCCCCGGCCAGCTCGCGGACCAGCACGGTCTGCCCGTGGCTGATCCGGGTCTCCTGCTGCGAGTCGGCGGTCACCTCGCCGAACGGGAGGGGGATCTGGTCGAACGGCACCCAGGCGGTGCCCGGCCCCTCGCCGCTCTCCATCAGCTCGGCGAGGCGGGGGAGGGTCAAGGCGTCCTCGGTGCGGAAGCTGCCGATCCGGGTGCGGCGCAGCTCGGCGAGGTGGGCCCCCACCCCGAGGGCGGCGCCGAGGTCGTGGGCGAGGCCGCGGGCGTAGGTCCCGGAGGAGCAGGAGAGGCGGAACCCCATCCGCCCCTCGGCGTCGATGCCTCCCAGCGGGGAGAACTCGTAGACGGTGACCTCCTTGGTCTCCGTCGGGACGTCCTCCCCCCGCCGGGCCAGCTCGTAGTACTTGACCCCCTGCACCTTCTTGGCGGAGTAAGGGGGAGGCTGCTGCTGGATCTCCCCCTCGAAGGCGCGCATGCCCGCCTTCACCGCGGCCATCCCGTCCTCGCTCAACGCCGCCACCGCCTCCGGGGAGGCCTCGGAGGTTGTCCGCCCCGAGGCGTCGTAGGTGTCGGTCGCCGCGCCGAAGCGGATCACCCCCTCGTAGATCTTGGGGGCGCGGATCAGGAAGCGGGTCAGCCGGGTGGCCGTCCCCAGGGTCAGCAGAAGGAGGCCGGTGGCGTCCGGATCCAAAGTGCCGCAATGGCCGATCTTCTTCTGCCGCAGGATCCGGCGCGCCTTCTGTACGGCGTCGTGCGAGGTGAACCCCGGCTCCTTGTCGAGGAGGAGCAGCCCGTCCTTCATCTCCGTCATGAGCCGAGCACGGCCCCCAGCTCGGAAGCCACCTGGTGGCGGAGCTCCTCGCCGTCGCCGGTCAGGGAGAAGCCGGCGGCGTTGCGGTGACCGCCGCCGCCGTGATGGCGGGCGATCTTCTCGATGTCCGTCTCGCCACGGCTGCGCAGCGAGACCTTGTGCGTGCCGTCCTCGCGCTCGCGGATCAGCGCCACGGCGTCGACGCCGGCGATCGAGCGCAGGGTGTCGATCAGCCCCTCGGAGTCGCCGGGGGCGGCTCCCGCCCGCTGCGCCATGGCGAGGGTGAGCAGGCCGGTCGCCACCCGCCCCCCCTCGTGGAGCTGGAGGGTCTGCAGCATCTCGCCGAGCAGCTTGACCACAGAGAGCGGCTGGCTCTCGTATAGCCACTGCGAGACCTGCTCGGGATGAGCCCCCTCGCGGACCAGCGCCGCGGCGGCCTCGAAGGCGGCGACGGTGGCGTTCGAGAAGCGGAAGCCGCCGGTGTCGGTCACCAGGGTGAGATAGAGGCAGCTCGCCACGTCCGGCTCCAGGGTCACCTTGAGCCCCTGGGCGAGCCGGAAGACCATCTCGCCGACGGCCGGCGCCGCGGAGTCCACCCAGTTGACCGCGCCGTAGCACTGGTTGCCGAGGTGGTGGTCGATGTTGATCACCGGCTTGGCGCCGAGGTGAGCCTCGAGCCCGGTGCGGTCGGGGCTCGGGCACTCGAGCACGATGATGGCGTCGAAGACGTCGGGGAAGCCGGTCGGCGGCTCCTCCCCGACGTGGATGCGCTCGCTGCCGGGGAGCGGCTTGTAGAGCGACGGCGTGGGGTCGCGGTTCCACACCACCGCCCCCTTGCCGAGGCCGCGCAGCAGGCGCGCGAGACCGAGCTCGGAGCCGATCGCGTCGCCGTCCGGGTTGACGTGGCTGGTCAGCAGGAAACGATTACCCTGGCGGATTCTCCGCAGCAGGTCCTCAGGAGCTTTCATCCCGCCCATGGAGATTCTCCAGAATGTCTGAGATTCGTTGACTGTGCTCGGCGCCCCGATCGAGCTCGAACACCAACTCGGGGGTCACCCGCAGGCGGAGCCGGTGGGCCAGCTCCTTCCGCAGAAAACCTTTGGCATGACGGATCCCCTCGAGGGTCGCCTGCCGCTGCTCGTCGTCGCCCAGGGCCGAGATCTTGACCACGGCCCGCCCCAGATCGGGGGTCACCTCGACCTCGGTCACCGAGGCCAGCTTCACCCGCGGATCGTGGATCTCCCGCAGGAGGAGGTCGGCGAGCTCGGCCCGCAGCAGGTCGCTGACGCGGTCGGTGCGGCGGCTCACCCCTCCTCCTCCTGCATCTCCTCCGGCATCTCTCCCTCCAAGCCTTCCAGGATCTGCGGATCCCAGCGGGTGAGGTACACCTCCGGGTCGCTCTCCACGATGTTGCGGACCTCTTCCATCAAGCGGTCCATCTCGCTCTCGCCCCCCGCCACCACGACCGCCATCGCGATCTCCGCCCGCTGGTGGAGGTCGTGGAAGTCAGTTTCGGCGATGGAGATCCGGAAGCGGTGGTGCAGCCGCTCGATCAGCGACTTGACCACCCTCCGCTTGTCCTTGAGGCTGCGGCTGGCGTGCAGATGCAGCTCGAAAACGGAAATCCCGACGATCATCGGCTCAAGGAACGCCCACCCTGGTTACAGGACCGGCGCCACCTCTTCGCTGGTGTAGGCCTCGATGACGTCGCCCGGCTTGAAGTCCTGGAACCGCTCGAGGCCGATGCCGCAGTCGAAGCCGGTGCGCACTTCGGAGGCGTCGTCCTTGAAGCGGCGCAGCGAGGCGATCTTCCCCTCGTAGATCACGCGGTTGTCGCGCAGCAGGCGCACCGCGGCGGTGCGCGGGATCACCCCCTCGACGACGTGGCAGCCGGCGACCGTCCCCACCTTCGGCACCTTGAAGGTGTCGCGCACCTCGGCCCGTCCGGCCGAGACCTCGCGGAAGGTCGGCTCGAGCAGCCCGGTCATCGCCTTGCGCAGCTCGTCGATCAGCTCGTAGATCACGGTGTGGAGGCGGATCTCCACCTCCTCCTTCTCGGCGAGCTCGACGGCGGCGCGCTCTGGGCGGACGTTGAAGCCGATGATGATCGCCTTCGAGGCCGAGGCGAGCAGCACGTCGTTGGTCGAGATGGCGCCGATCCCCGAGTGGAGGACCAGCACCTTGACCTTCTCCGTGCTCGCCTTGCCGAGCGCCTCGCGCAGCACCTCGACCGACCCCTGCACGTCCGCCTTCAGGATGACGGGAAGCTCCTTGACCTCCCCCTCCTGGATGTGGGTGAAGAGCTGGTCGAGCGACATCCGCGCCTGGCTCGGGGCGAGGCCGCGGCGGCGCTGCTCCTGGGCCCGGAATTCGGCAATGCCTCGCGCCTTCGACTCGTCCTCCACCACCTGGAGCATGTCGCCGGCGTCCGGCAGGTCGTTGAAGCCGGTGACCTCGACCGGGGTCGAGGGGCCGGCCTTCTGCGCCCGCTTGCCGAGGTCGTCGCTCATCGAGCGCACCTTCCCCCAGGCGGAGCCGGTGACGAAGACGTCCCCCACCTTGAGGGTGCCGTTCTGCACCAGCACGGTCGCCACGGTGCCGCGCCCCACTTCCTTGCGCGCCTCGATCACCGCGCCCTGCGCCGGGATGTCCGGGTTGGCCTTGAGGTCGAGGATGTCGGCGGTCAGCAGGATCATGTCGAGCAGGTCCGGAATCCCTTCCCGCTTCAGCGCCGAGATCGGCACCATCACCGTGTCGCCCCCCCAGTCCTCGGCCTGCAGGCCGCGGTCGGCGAGCTCCTTCTTGACCCGGTCGAGGTTGGCGTTCGGCTTGTCGATCTTGTTGATCGCCACCACGATCGGCACCTTGGCGGCGCGGGCGTGGTCGATCGCCTCGATCGTCTGCGGCATGACGCCGTCGTCGGCCGCCACCACCAGGACCACGATGTCGGTGATCCGGGCGCCGCGGGCGCGCATCATGGTGAAGGCCTCGTGGCCGGGGGTGTCGACGAAGACGATCGCCCGCCCGTTGACCTCGACGTGGTAGGCGCCGATGTGCTGGGTGATGCCGCCCGACTCCGCCTCGGTCAGCTTCGACTTGCGGATGGCGTCGAGCAGCGAGGTCTTGCCGTGGTCGACGTGCCCCATGATGGTGACCACCGGGCCGCGGGCGACCCGCTTGCCGGCGCTCGTCTCCGCCTCCTCGGCGCCGCCGGCGGCTTCCTGCCGCAGCTGCACCTCCTCCTCGAAGGAGACGACCATCGTCTCGACCCCCAGCTCGCGCGCCAGCTCCTGCGCCAGCTCCGGATCGAGCACCTGGTTGATGTTGGCCATGATGCCGCGCTTGAACAGCGAGTTGATCAGGTCGCGCACCCGCACGCCGAGCTTCTCGGCGAACTCGCGGAGGGTCATCCCCTCGCTGATCATCACCGCGCCCGCCGGCTTGTCCTTCTTGAAGGTCAGGATCTTGCCGCCGTCCTTGTCCTCGTCCTCGCGGCGTTCCGTGCGGCGGCGCCGCCGGCCGCTCATCGACGCGGCATCCTCCTCGTCGAGGTCCTGGAGCGTCCCCTTGAAGCTGGTGAGGTTCTCCTCGGCGGCGGTGCGGACGCCGGGCTTCTTGGTCCCCTTCTTCCGCTTGTCGCGCTCGATCTGCTCCTGCATCCGCTCGGCGGCGCGCCGCTTCTGCTCCTCGGTCGACATCATCGAGGGGGCGGGCTGCTGGCCCGGCCGCGTCGGCGCGGGGCCGGAGCGCGCGGGCCCCGAGGGGCCGCTGCCGGGGCGCATGCCGGGCGAGCTGGGACGGTAGCCGGAAGGCGCCGAGGACCCCCCTGGGGAGCCGGCGCCGGCCTGCCCGTAGCGCGGCCCCGAAGGCGAGCTGCCGGGGCGCACGCTCCCCGGCGCGCCGGGGCGCGACGAGGGCGGGGGAGAGGAGGGGCGCGCCGAGGGCCCGGAGGGCCCCGAGGGTACCTCGCGGCGGACCGACGGAGAGGCGGGAGCCGCCGGGGCGGGCGCCTGCACCTGGACCGCCGGGGCCTGCGGCGTCACCTCGACGGCGTGGCTGGGCGGCGCCTCGAGCGGCGCGGACAGGCCGGCCGGGGCGGCGGCCGCCACGGAGGTCGCAGCCGCCGCGGCCGGCAGCGCCGACTCGGCCGGCAGCTGCGACATCGGCGGCATCGACGGCGCCATCTCGGCGCCCTCGGCCATCTCGGCGTAGTCGGCATACATCGACGCCGGCGCCTGGCGCTCGGACATCGGCAGCGTCTGGATGCGCGGCTCCACCTTCTGGATCAGCGTGCGCGGCCGCTGCGGGCGCAGCGGGTTCGCCGGCGGCCGGCGGCTCGGGATCTGCGGCGGCGGCGGCGCGGCGGCGGCGCGGCGGCGCGCCGGGTCGACTCCCGAGGGAGATTGCTCGTCGCGCAGGATCACCTCGCGCGGATGGGGGAGCTTCTTCCCCTGGAGGATCGCCTGGATGATGTCGGTGTCGATGGCCGCATCATCGCCTTCGACCCGTACGCCGATGGACTTCAGCTTGAAGATGAGATCCTGATTGGAGATCGCCATCATCTTCGCGAGGTCCTGGACTCGAATCTTTCCCATATCGTCTGGTAACTCCTCTAAATGCCGGAAACCGCCCCGGCCCGCGCTGCTCTCTCCGCTCCCACTGCCCCATCAGGGGAGAGAGCCTCCGCGAAAAACTACTCGGTCTCGTCGGGATGGACGCCGGCCTCCTCGGCCGTCGCTTCTCCTTCTTTTCCTTCGTCCTCGCCCTGCACCTGGGCCGTGGTGGCGCGCTGCTGCTCGCTCTCGGCGAAGGCGCGGCTCAAGGCCGCCATGAAGTCCTCGTCACCCATCGATGAGGGGGCCGGGGCCGCCTCGGGGGCGCGGAAGGGACCGATGTCGAGATCGGCGACCCGCTGCTCCCGCTGTTCCTTCGCCCAGGCGATCAGCAGCTCGGCCCGCTCCTGGTCGAAGTCCTCGAGCCCGACGGCGAGCAGGGCGTCCGGCCCGGCGTCCGCCAGCGCGTCGAGGTCGCCGAAGCCGGCCTCCTGGAGCTTGGCGACCATCTCGGCGTCGAGCCCGGGAGCGGAGGCGATGCCCACTTCTTCAGGCACCGCCTGGCGCGGCGCCGGCATCTGCGCCATCGCCGTCTGCAGCATGCGGGCGAGCGCGTCGGCCACCTCGTCCTTGACGTCGCTCTCGCTCTTGATGTCGATCCGCGAGCCGATCAGCTCGGAGGCGAGGCGCACGTTCTGGCCGCGCTTGCCGATGGCGAGCGAGAGCTGCTCGTCCTCGACGATCACGTCGAGGTGCGGCACCTCGCCCTGGTGGGTCACCGAGACGCGGGTGATCTTGGCCGGCGCGAGGGCGCTCTGGGCGAAGGTCACCAGGTCGTCGCTGTACTCGATGATGTCGATCTTCTCGCCGCGCAGCTCGCGGATGATCGACTGCACGCGCGATCCCTTCATGCCGACGCAGGCGCCGACCGGATCGACGTCGCGCTCGCGGCTGTAGACCGCCACCTTGGCCCGCTCGCCGGGCGCGCGGACGGCGTTCTTGATCACCACCGTGCCGTCGTAGATCTCCGGGACCTCGGTTTCGAACAGCTTGACCAGCAGCCGCGGGTCGGTGCGCGAGAGGACGATCTGCGGCCCCTTGGGCTGCTTGTGCACCTCGACGATCACGGCGCGGATGCGCTCGCCCTGGCTGTAGCGCTCGTGGCGCGCCTGCTCGGAGCGCGGCACGACCGCCTCGGTGCGGCCGAGGTCGACGATCACGTCGCCGCGCTCGAAGCGCTTGACGGTGCCGTTGAGGATCTCGCCCACGCGGTCGATGTACTCGTTGTAGATGTTCTCGCGCTCCGCCTCGCGGACCCGCTGGTAGAGCACCTGCTTGGCGTTCTGGGCGGCGATGCGCCCCAGGCCGTCGGTCGAGATCGGCAGGTGGATCTCGTCCCCCACCTCGGCGTTCGACTTGTGGTCGCGCGCCTCCTCGACGGTCCACTCGGCGAGGGGGTCCTCGACCGCCTCGACCACCTTCTTGACGATGAACGCCTCGAACTTGCCGGTCTCGCGGTCCAGCCGGGCGCGGACGGGCTCCTTGATCCGGTGCTGCTTCTTGGCCGCCGAAGCCATCGCGTCCTCGAGGGCGGCGATCCACCGCTCGAGGTCGATATCCTTCTCGCGCGCAACCTGGCGCAGGATCTCGTTCAAGTTCAGTTCCGCAGTCTGTGCCTGAGCCATGTGTTCTCTCTTCCTATCTCTCGCGCTATCTTTTTCGTGCCCGGTCGCGCCCGGTCGCGTCCGGCCGCGTCTTGCGGCTAGAGCTCGACTTCCAGCCGAGCCAGCTTCACGTTTTCCAGGGGCAGCTCGCGGACCTCGCCGGTCCTGCCGTCCTCGAGCAGCGCCACGGTCCCCCTCAAAGATTCGCCGGATGCTTCAGGTGCGGCTGCGGGGCGGCGCAGCCCGCGGAGGCGCGCCACCTCGGTCCTCTTCCGGCCCGTCTCGGGGTCCTCGAAAGTGACCCGGGCGAGGCGGCCGGCGAAGCGCTCGTAGTCGCGCGGCTGGTAGAGCTGCCGGTCGAGCCCGGGAGAGGAGACCTCGAGGACGTAACGCCCGCCGCCGAAATCCAGCACGTCGAGGTAGGCCGAGACGTGCCGCGAGACCCGCTCGCAGTCCGCCAGTGCCACCCCTCCGTCTTCCTTGTCGAGGAAGATGCGCAGGACGCCACCCTTGAGCTCGGCGTGCACCAGCTCGCAGCCCGACGCCTCTGCGATCGATTCGATCTCCGGCGTGATCTCCGCGATGCGGCTGGGGGTGGCTGCCATACGTTCCGTTACGTCTCTCCTTGAGCTTGGCCTCGGGGGCGGTGCGCTTCGACTGCCCGCAAAATGCCCGCCCAACAAAAAAAGTGGGCTTGCGGCCCACTTCTTACCGACCGTCACCGGTCAGGGCAAGCTGGCCAACTCATTATAGAGGAATGGACCGCTCCGTCAAGTTGCGGCAGGAACTCTTCACCAGCTCCGGAGATCTCCGGAGAGGTCGGGGAACGGCCGGGGTCGGGCGGGCCGCCTGCTCAGAGGGGAACGTCGTGGCGGCGGAAAATCTTCCCACCGCCGTTCAGCGCTCCCGGCGTGCCAAATTGGCAATCCTCGAAGCCTCGCTCCCGGCCTCCTCCGAGGGGAATTTGGCTGGCAGATGTTTTGCTTGTAGCGGATGACCGAGAAGTGATCCCGAAAGGAGACGGCAATTCCCATGAGTATGAATCCCAAGCGTAACCTGGCGACTTTCCTGCTGGTGCTGGGGGCGGTGCTGTTCGGCATGGTCCTCGCCGGAGGCCTCCAGATGACGGTTCCCGGCCAGGCCGCCGATCAGAACGCGGCCAATCTTTCGGCCACCCGGCTCGCCGCGCAGCACGGCACCACCGTCCTTCCCAGCTTCGCCGATCTGGCGGAAGCGGTCTCGCCGGCCGTGGTCTCGATCCAGGCGGCCACCATCGAGAAGGCCCCCCGCCGCGGCCAGGGCGGCCCCGGCGGCCGAGGCAATGGCGACCCCTTCGAGTTCTTCTTCGGCCCCAGAAACCGGCAGCAGCCCCAGCAGCAGCAGCCGGACGACGAGGACGGCGGCCCGGGCGGCGCCCAGCTCCCGGGTCAGGGCGGCCAGGGTGGCCAGCCCGAGGAGTTCCGTTCCGACGCCGGCGGCAGCGGCTTCGTGATCAGCCCCGACGGCCTGATCATCACCAACAACCACGTGATCGAAGGCGCCACCTCGGTCAAGGTCCACCTCGAGGACCGCGACTACCCGGCGCAGGTCAAGGGGTTCGACAAGGCGACCGACATCGCCCTGCTCAAGATCGACGCCGGCCATCCGCTGCGCTACCTCGAGCTCGGCGACAGCGACACCACCCGGGTCGGCGACTGGGTGATGGTGATCGGCAACCCGCTCAACCTCGACCGCACGGTGACCACCGGCGTGGTCTCGGCCAAGGGGCGTTCGATCGGCATCAGCGACGCCTCGTTCGAGAACTTCATCCAGACCGACGCGGCGATCAACTTCGGCAACTCGGGGGGCCCGCTGGTCAACATGCAGGGGCAGGTGGTGGCGATCGCCACCGCGATCAACTTCGGCGCCGAGAACATCGGCTTCGCGGTGCCGGTCAACACCCTGAAGGAGATCCTGCCGCAGCTGCGCGAGAAGGGGCGGGTCAGCCGCGGCTACCTCGGCCTCGGCGTCCGCAACCTCGACTACACGCAGGCGCAGGCGTGGGGGCTCACCAGCCCCGACGGCGCCCTGGTGCAGTCGGTCGAGCCCGACGCCCCCGCCAAGGAGGCCGGCATCCAGCACGGCGACGTGATCCTGGCGGTCGACGGCCGCAAGGTCAAGCAGACCCGCGACCTCATCAACTACGTCTCGGCCAAGGGGCCGAACGCCTCGGTGACGCTCGACGTCTGGCGCGACGGCAAGACGATCCAGAAGCAGGTCAAGCTGCGCGAGCGGCCGCTGACCAACGGGCAGCAGGACCTCCCCAACAACAGGCCCGAGGGGAACGGCGGCATCGACTGGCTGGGCATCCAGTACCAGGACCTCTCGGGAGGCTTCCGCAGCAGCCATGGCATCCCCGGCAGCACCGAGGGGATCGTGGTGACCAGCGTCACCCCGACCAGCCCGCTCTACGAGCAGTTCATCCGGCCGGGGAGCATCATCTCCGAGGTCAACGGCCATCCCGTCAAGGGGACGGCGGACTTCGAGAGCGCGATCAAGAGTGCAAAACCGGGGAGCTACGTCCGCCTCTACGCCCTGCAGTTCGGGGCGCGCGGCGAGACGCCGACGCCGTTCTTCGCGGTGGTTCAGGTGCCGCCGACGAAGCGGTGATCCCCGTTGACCCATAGACGACGAGTCAACCGATAGCGACCACGACAGACACTCCTGGTAGTTTCCGGCCGGCCCCGATCCAGGGCCGGCCTTTTTTCTTGTTATGCTTCTCCCGATATGGCCAGACCCGACAGCTTCCGCGCTTCCGTCCTGGTGGTGGACGACGAGGCCGCGATCCGCGACAGCCTCCACATGATCCTCGAGTACGAGGGGTACCGGGTGGACGAGGCGGCGAGCGGCACCCAGGCGCTCGCCAAGGTGGGCGAGCGCGCCCCCGACGCCATCGTGCTCGACATCAAGATGCCCGAGATGGACGGCCTCGAGTTCCTCAAGGCCCTGCGCGAGCGCGGCTACGAGATGCCGGTGCTGATGATCAGCGGCCACGCCGACGTGGCGACCGCCGTCGAGGCCACCCGCCGCGGCGCCTTCGACTTCTTCGAGAAGCCGCTCCAGCGCGAGCGGGTCCTCCTCTCGCTGCGCAACGCCGTCGAGGCGCAGCGCCTGCAGTCCGAGAACCGCAACCTGCGCCCGGAGCCCGACCAGCTGATCGGCACCGCGCCGGCGGTGCGCCGGCTGCGCGAGACGATCGAGAAGGCGGCCCCCACTCCGGCCACCGTCCTGATCACCGGCGAGAGCGGCACCGGCAAGGAGCTGGTGGCGCGCGCCATCCACCGCCAGTCCGTCCGCCGCGACCGCACCATCGTGCAGGTCAACTGCGCCGCCATCCCCGAGGAGCTGATCGAGTCGGAGCTGTTCGGCCACGAGAAGGGGAGCTTCACGGGCGCCGTGCGCAAGCAGATGGGAAAGTTCGTGGCCGCCGACGGCGGCACCATCTTCCTCGACGAGATCGGCGACATGTCGGCGCGCACCCAGGCGAAGGTCCTGCGCGTGCTGCAGAACGGCGAGGTGGAGCCGGTGGGGGCGGAGCGCACGATCCAGGTCGACGTCCGGGTGGTGGCGGCCACCAACCGCAACCTCGAGGACGAGATCGCCGCCGGGCGCTTCCGCGAGGACCTCTTCTACCGTCTGAACGTGATCCCCGTCCGCACCCCGGCGCTGCGCGAGCACCTCGAGGACCTGCCGCTGCTGGTCGAGCACTTCGTGCGCCGCTACGCCGAGCAGAACAACTTCAAGGGCAAGGAGTTCACCCCCGACGCCCTGGCCCACCTCAAGGCGTTGCCCTGGAAGGGGAACGTCCGCGAGCTCAAGAACCTGGTCGAGCGGCTGCTGATCCTCTCGCCGGGGGACAAGGTGACCCGCGACGACGTGCTGGCGGCGAGCGGCAGCGCCCGGCCCGAGCTGTCGACCTCGCTCCTCGCGGTCGCCACCCTGCGCGAGTTCCGCGACCTTTCGGAGCGCATGTTCCTCCTCCACAAGCTCGAGGAGAACAACTGGAACGTCACCCAGACGGCGCAGGCGATCGACACGCCGCGCAGCAACCTCTACAAGAAGCTCGACCAGTACGACATCCACCGGGAGGAGCCGATCCGTGAGCCGTGACCAGCAGATCCTGACCCAGATGCTGGAGGAGAGCGGCGCCCTGCGGCGCGGCCATTTCCTGCTCTCCTCGGGCCTCCACTCGGAGGCCTACGTGCAGTGCGCCCTGTTGCTGGAGGAGCCGGTGCGGGCGCGGCAGGTGGGGCGGGAGCTCGCCGAGCTGCTGCGCTCGTTCCACCCCGACTCGGTGCTCTCGCCGGCGCTCGGCGGCGTCATCATCGGCTACGAGGTGGCCGCCGAGCTGGGAGTTCCCTTCCGCTTCACCGAGCGCAAGGGGGAGGAGATGGGGCTGCGCCGCGGCTTCTCCCTGCGCCAGGGGGAACGGGTGGTGGTGATCGAGGACGTGGTCACGACCGGCCGCTCGACGCTCGAGACCGCCGCCCTCGCCACCTCGCGGGGAGCGCGGGTGGTGGCGATCGGCGCCATCATCGACCGTACGGCGGGGCGCGATCCGTTCGACGTCCCCTTCCGTTCGCTCCTCCAGCTCGACCTGCCGTCACACGCCCCCGGCGACTGCCCCGCCTGCCGTTCCGGCGCCCTGCCGGCGGAGAAGCCGGGGAGCCGTCCGGAGACGACGCCGACCGGCGCGCGCTCCGAGGCCGAGCAGGAAGCTTAAGCGAGCACCGCGAACTGCACGGTCGCCTTGGCCACCAGTTGCCCGTCCTGGGTGACCTCCCCCTCGGCGACCGCCAGACGCTTCCCCTTCCGCAGCAGCCGTCCCCGCGCGGAGAGCGGCGCCAGCCGGGCACGGCTCAGCAGATGCACCGTCACCGTCGCCGGCACCACCGCCGCCCCCACGGCTCCCGCCGCCGCAATCTCCGCGAGCGTGGTCAGCACGGCGAAGTGAACCACGTCCGGCGCCACCTGGTGCTCCGGGCGGGGATCGAAGAGCAGGGTGCCGGGCTCGTCGCCGGGCTGGAGGCCGAGGGCGGTGTTGAAGTCGGTCATGGGATCTCCTTGGCTTTAGGCCCGGACGCTGGCGCGCGGCCGGTTTTCCATGGAATCATCGACGTCCGTGCCCGAGCCAGCTCAACCGAACGTCTACGTCGTTGCCGGACCGAACGGCGCCGGCAAGAGCACCTTCGCCCGTCTCTTCCTGCCGGAGTATGCCGATTGCCGGGAGTTCGTCAACGCGGACCTGATCGCCGCCGGCCTCTCGCCGTTCAATCCGGAGAGCCTGGCGATCGAGGCGGGGCGGCTGATGCTCGCGCGGATTGAGACGTTGGCGGCAGCGAGGATCGATTTCGGGTTCGAGACGACCCTGGCGGGGCGGGGAAATGTTCCGCTCCTGCGGAAGCTCCGGCAGGAGGGTTACCGGATTCATCTGTTCTTCCTCTGGCTTCCCGATCAGGAGCTCGCTTTGGCCCGCGTGCGCGAACGAGTCCTCTCGGGAGGGCATGCCATTCCCGATGAGGTCGTTCGCCGACGCTTCGCTCGCGGATTGGTAAACCTCTTCGATCTCTACGCACCATTGCTCGACACCTATATCCTGTTCGACAGCTCGCGCGATGAGCCCAGGCCGGTGGCGTTTCGAATCGCGGAAGATCTCCTGGTTCTCGATCCAAGCAGCTTTGATAGGATCAATGCTGCAAGGTAAGAACACGATGAAAGATCCTGATCAGGAAATCACCCTGCCGCCCCTGGCGCCCAGGCCGAGCGGGCGATGAAAGAAGCCGTCGCCGCGGCGATCGCCGAGCACTGGCGTGCCGGCCGCCCTGTCATATCTGGCAGGACGAACAAGTCGTCGCCCTGTACGAGGACGGCACCACTGTTCCCTGGCGCGTAACGCCACCGAACTTTCCCGCGGCTCACCGCGATCCGGTGCTCCGTCACCGCCCCCGACAGCCCCTTCCCGCCGACGTCCAGGTAGAGCGACCCCCCGGTCACCGAGAGCTGCAGCTTCATCCGCCGGTCGAGGATCTCGACCAGCTCCTGGAGGAGGGGGCGGTCGACGCCGTAGATGGGGATCTCGGCGGCGCGGTGGATGCGCTCCCCCTCGAGCCTGCGCAGCAGCGACAGCGGGTCCTTGTGGGTGTAGACGGCGACGCGCCCGGCCGCCTTGGCCGCCTTGTGGAGGCGGTCGGCGTCCGGCGTGCCGATCTCGATCCAGGCCTTGATGCGTCCGGCGGGGTCGGCGGTCGCGCACCCAGAGCGCCGGCTCGTCGCCGTCCGAGAGCCCCTTCGAGAAGGCGATCCCCTCCTCGTACTCGAGGCAGTAGGCGAGGACGCGGGTCCACAGGTACTCCGCCGTCTCCGACGGGTGGAGGGCGGCGCGGATCGGCAGGGTCTCGTAGACGCCGCGGTCGGAGTCCGCGAGCTCGACGTCGAAGTTGTAGATCGTGGAGGTCAGCGCCATGGCCGGGGGATGATGTCATGGGCGGGAAGGGTACCAGGGACGATCACGGACCGGCAGGGACGAACAAGAATCTTCTTGCAGATTCCCTGCCGTCCGGCTGCTGTCCCTTCAGGTCCCTGGGTTCCGCCCTCCCCGTGAGGCCCTGCTCCCGCCCCAAACCCCACTTCACCGTGCGGAAAAACCACGCGAACGCCTTCTTCACCCCCGGCGTCAGCTTCCCGCGCCGCCAGGTGTCGGCGGCTTTCTTCACCACCTCTCCCTGGGTGGGGTAGGGGTGGATGACGCTGGCGATTTTGCCGAGGCCGATGCCGTGGGTGATGGCGAGGCAGAGCTCGCCGATCATGTCGCCGGCGTGCTCGGCGACCAGGGTGGCGCCGAGGATCTTCCCCTCCTTCGACCCCTTCTCGAGGTGGAGGCGGAGGAACCCCTCGTCGTCGCCGTCGAGGATGGCGCGGTCGACGTCCGCGAGGTGGATCGTCAGCGTCTCGACCGCGATCCCCTTCTCCTCGGCCTCGCGGGTGTGGAGCCCGACGTGGGCGACCTCGGGGGTGGTGTAGGTGCACCAGGGGATGGTCAGCGCCGAGGCCTTGGAGCGCCCGAAGAAGAGGGCGTTCTGGATCACGATGCGCGCCTGGGCGTCGGCGATGTGGGTGAACTGGAAGCGCGAGGCGACGTCGCCGCAGGCGTAGACGGCGGGATTGGTGGTGCGCAGGTGATCGTCCACCTCGACCCCCCGCTTGCCGAAGCGGACGCCGGCGGCCTCGAGCCCCATCCCCTCGACGTTCGGCGCCCGCCCGGCGGCGACACAGGATCTCGTCGGCCACCACCTCGTGGCGCTTCCCCTCGCGCTCGAAGACCACCACCTTGTCGGCGCCCTGCCGGCGCGCCGCGACGACCTTCATGCCGAATTCGAAGCGGACGCCGTCCTCGAGCATCGCCTGCTGCACGATCTCCGGCGGCGTCGGCGTCCTCGCGGGGGAGGACGTGCTTCTCCTGCACCAGGTGGGTGACCTCGGTGCCGAAGCGGGCGAACGACTGCGCCATCTCGCAGCCGATCGGCCCGCCGCCGATCACCACCAGCCGGCGCGGCCGCTCGGTGAGGTTGAAGATCGTCTCGTTGGTGCGGAAGCCCGTCTCGGCGAGCCCGGGGACGGCGGGCTGGGCGGCGCGGGCGCCGGTCGCGATCACCGCGCGGCGGAAGCTCAAGCGTTTCTTCGCCGCCGACCTCGATGGTGTCCGGCGCCACGAAGCGCCCGTCGCCCAGGAAGACGTCGACGCCGCTCTTCCTCGCCGCCTCGAAGCTGTCCACCTTGCTGATCCCGGCGCGCAGGCGGCGCATCCGCCGCATGGCGAAGCCGAAATCCCCCTCGGCGTCCGCGGCGACGGCGGGACCCCCGAAGCGCTCGGCCGCCGTCCGCGCCTCCTCCCAGGCGCGCGACGCGCGGATGATCCCCTTCGACGGCACGCAGCCGACGTTCAGGCAGTCCCCCCCCATCAGGTGGCGCTCGATCAGCGCCACCCGCGCGCCCAGACCGGCCGCCCCCTTGGCCGACACCAGCCCCGCCGTGCCGGCGCCGATCACCACCAGGTGATAGCGCCCGGCCGGCTCCGGATTCACCCAGGCGGCAGGGTGAACGTTCGCCAGCAGCTCGCGGTTGAATTCGTCCTCGCGGCTCGACGGGGAAGTGGGGGGCGGTGGGCTCAGTCATGGTGGGCCTCCGAGGCCGGGATCGGCCGGCGTGTCGATCTGCTGTTTCAGCGCCTTGCCGGCGAGGCGGGTGACGAAGGTGGTGACCACGATCGTGGCGAGCAGGCCCACGCCGAGCACGACCCAGGAACCCGCTCCCCTTCTCCGTTTTGGCGCCGCCGGCGAGCGCCGCGAGGCTGCCGGCCGCCTTGCCGTAGTAGACGTAGAGCAGGGTCCCCGGGCAGCATGGCGATCGACGCCGCGAGGTATTGCAGGAAGCGTGACCTTGGTCAGCCCCAGCGAGTAGTTCAGGAGATTGAACGGGAAGATGGGGGAGAGGCGCAGCAGCGCCACGATCTTGAACCCCTCGCGCCCGACCGCCTTGTCGATGGCGGCGAACCTGGCGTTGTCCTTGATCTTCCGCTCGATCGCCCGGCGCGCCAGGTAGCGGGCGACCAGGAACGCCCCGGAGGCGCCGAGGGTGGCGCCGATCAGGGTGTAGATCGTGCCGCGCACCAGCCCGAAGATGGCGCCGGCGGCGAGGGTCAGCAGCGAGCCGGGGATGAAGGCGATCGCCGCCACCGCGTAGCCGAGGATGAAGACGACCGGCCCCCACACCCCCAGGCTCGCCACCCACTGCGCGAAGCGCGGCACGTACGCCCCCGCCTGGCGCCCGGCGAGGATCAGCCCGGCGACGACGGCGACGCCGATCACGATGTAGAGGACGAGCTTCCCCTTGGACCTGGGAGGCGGGGTCGGCGCCGGCGCCGGCGTGCGGTCATCGGGAAGCTCCTCCGGGTTGTGCCCGGCGGGCGGGCCGGCTCGGGAGATCTTACGCACGGAGCCCGGCCGCTGGATCGCCGCTCCGCTCCTCGCGGTGCGGCCGATCTCGAATTTCCTTCCAGACGGCGCAGGATAGCACGCTGTCCGGCCCGCCCGGCTGCGACGGGAAACGTGCACCAGCGTCCAATTTTGAACGTCACCCTGCACATTTGGGCTTGTCAGCGGGCCGGCGACCCGATAGGGTGGCCTCGCTGTCAACCCAAGGGAGAGCAGAATGAAACGCGACGAGATCCTGAAGCGGTCCGACGACGAGAGCGTCCGCTTCATGCGGCTGCAGTTCACGGACATCCTGGGAGTGATCAAGAACGTCGAGATCCCGCGCAGCCAGTTCGAGAAGGCGCTCGACGGCCACATCATGTTCGACGGCTCGTCGATCGAGGGGTTCACCCGCATCGAGGAGTCGGACATGCTGCTCGTCCCCGACTACGACACCTTCCAGGTCAACCCCTGGCTGAACCCGGACGGCTCGAAGGTGGCGCGGATGATCTGCGACGTCTACCGGCCGGACGGCACCCCCTTCCCCGGCTGCCCGCGAATGACCTTGAAGCGGCAGGTCGAGCGCGCCCGCAAGCTCGGCTACACCATGGTCGCCGGCCCGGAGGCGGAGTTCTTCCTGTTCCAGAAGGACGCGGCGGGGAAGCCGATCCTCGAGACCCACGACGTCGGCGGCTACTTCGACCTGACGCCGGTCGACAAGGGGGAGGAGTGCCGGCGCGACATCGTGATCGTGCTCGAGGCGATGGGGTTCGAGGTCGAGGCCGCCCACCACGAGGTGGCGCCGGGGCAGCACGAGATCGATTTCAAGTACTCGGAGGCGGTCAACTGCGCCGACAACGTCACCACCTTCCGCTTCGTGGTCAAGAAGGTGGCGCTCGACCACGGCCTCCACGCGACCTTCATGCCGAAGCCGATCTTCGGCGTCAACGGCTCGGGGATGCACGTCCACCAGAGCCTGATCAACAAGAAGGGGGACAACGCCTTCTACGACCCCAAGGCCGAGTTCCAGCTCTCCAAGGTCGCCATGGGCTACATGGGCGGCATCCTCGAGCACGCGGAGGGGTTCGCGGCGGTCACCAACCCGCTGGTCAACTCCTACAAGCGCCTGGTCCCCGGCTACGAGGCGCCGATCAACGTCGCCTGGTCGGAGAAGAACCGCAGCCCGCTGGTCCGCGTGCCGGCCAAGCGCGGCATGTCCACCCGCTGCGAGGTGCGCATGCCCGACCCCTCCTGCAACCCCTACCTCGCCCTCGCCGTGATGATGGCCTCCGGCCTCGACGGCGTCGAGCGCGAGCTGCACCCCGGCCCCCCGGTCAACAAGAACATCTTCACCATGAGCAACCGCGAGAAGCGCCGCCTGCGCATCGGCCAGCTCCCCGCCAACCTCTGGGAGGCGCTCGACGCCATGGAGAAGGACGACACCGTCACCGACGCCCTGGGCGAGCACATCGTCGAGAACTACCTGCGCGCCAAGCGCCAGGAGTGGCAGGCCTACATCGCCTTCGTCCACCCCTGGGAGCAGGAGAAGTACCTGGCGGAGTACTAGGCGGGGGCGATCGCGGGGCGCCCCTACACCGGCGGCGGGGGATTCGTCGGCGTGTCCTCGGGCGAGGGCGCGGCGGGGGGCTCGGGGGGGGCGGCGCCGTTGGGGCCGGGCTTGGCGGGCATGTTCTCGCCTTCCTTGGGGATGTAGAAGGCCTTCTGCTGGTACCAGGGGAGGCTGGTGATCGTCGACCACTGCGAGCTGTACTGGCGGTTCGGCTCGGTGCCGGAGACGAAGGCTTCCTTGATCACCCGGCCGCCCTGGTCGGAGAGCAGCCCCGAGTAGTACTCGACGTCGCGCACGATGACGCCGGCCGGCAGCGGGAAGGTCTCCCCCTTCTTCAGCCAGCCGGTGTTGAGACCGTCCTCGGCGATCATCCGCCACATCGGCAGGGCGGCGACGGCGCCGCTCATGCCGGCGCCGAGCGAGCGCTTCACGTCGTACCCCACCCAGGTGAGGATGGTGTAGCGCGGGGTGAAGCCGACGAACCAGGCGTCCGAGAAGTCGTTGGTGGTTCCGGTCTTGCCGGCGATGTCGATCGGCAGGTCGTGGATGTCGTAGGCCGTGCCGCGCTCCACCACCCCCTTCATCATGTGGGCGAGCACGTAGGAGACCGCCGGCGTGGTGGCGATATAGGTGGCGGGGAAGCGCTGGAACAGCACCTGGCCGTCCGGGGTCGTCACCCTCTCGATCATGTAGGGCTCGATGTGCGTGCCGCCGTTGGCGATCGTGGCATAGGCCGAGGCCACCTCGAGCGGCACCAGGTCGGCGGCGCCGAGGGCGATGCTGGGCCAGGTGGGGAGGGGGGTCTGGAGCCCCGCGCGGTGGGCGAAGTCGACCACCTTCTTGCCGCCCACCAGCTCGAACAGCTTCACCGCCGGCACGTTGATCGACTGCTCGAGGGCCCGCCGGAGCGTCACGATGCCGTAGTGCTTGTGGTAGTAGTTCTCGGGGCGGTAGCTGAGCTTGCCGTCGGCGCCGATGAACGAGGTCGGCGCGTCGAGCAGGGTGTCGGCCGGGGTCCATCCCGCCTCGAGGGCGGCGCCGTAGACGAACGGCTTGAACGACGACCCCACCTGCCGGTGCGCCTGGGTGATGCGGTTGAAGCGGTTGCGGTCGAAGTCCCAGCCGCCGACCAGCCCGCGCACGGCGCCGGTCTGGTTCTCGACCACCACCGCCGCCGCCTCGATCACCGGCTGCTGCTCGAGGTAGAGGCGGGGCTCGGCCATCGCCTGCGCCGCCTCGGCCGCCGTCAGCGGCTGCAACGGCTTGGGCGGCGCCCCCGGCTTCGCCGCCGGCGCCTTCGTCTCGGGATAGGCGAAGCGGAACCAGGCGACGGCGCCGCGCTTCAGCAGATCGGCCGGGCTGCGGCGGTTGGTCCACGCGATCCCCTCGGGGCCGAGGGTGTAGGTCGCCTTGCCGATCTTCACCTCGGCGCTCTTGCCGGAGCCCGAGAGCACCAGCCCCTGGTACCAGTGGCCGATCACCGGCTTGCCGCCCCCCCAGGTGGGGAGGGTCTGGGTGTCGATCTCCCCTTCCTTGATCTCGCCGATCGCCCCGCGCCAGCCGCGCCGGTGGTCGAGCTTCAGCAGGCCGGCGTGGACGGCGTTCTCGGCCGCCTTCTGGATCTGCGGGTCGAGCGTGGTCTGCACCTGGAGCCCCCCCTCGTAGAGGGTGGTGGCGCCGTAGTTGGTCTCCAGGTACTTGCGGGTCTCCTCCGCGAAGTAGGGGGCGAACACCTGCTCGGCCTGCTGGGGGACGACCTGGATCGGCTGCGCCACCGCGCGCTCGTAGTCGGCCTGGGTGATGAAGCGCTCCTCGAGCATCCGGCGCAGCACGCGGTCGCGCTGCTTCTGCACGGTCTCGGGGGTGCGGTACGGGCTGTAGCGGCTGGGCGCCGGGATGATGCCGGCGAGCATCGCCGCCTCGGGGAGGGTGAGCTTCACGGCCGGCTTGTCGAAGTAGTAGCGGGAGGCCGCCTCCACCCCGTAGTTGCCGTGGCCGAGGTTGACCAGGTTCAGGTAGAGGGTGAGGATCTGCGGCTTGCTGTAGTTCTTCTCCAGCTCGACGGCGACGAACGCCTCCTCGACCTTGCGGCGCCAGGTGCGCTCGCGCGACAGGTAGAGGGTGCGGGAGAGCTGCATGGTGATCGTCGAGGCCCCCTCGACCACCCGGTGGGCGCGGAAGTCGACCAGCGCCGCGCGGATCACGCCGAGGGCGTCGACGCCGCCGTGGCGGAAGAAGTTGGCGTCCTCCGAGGCGAGCACCGCCTGCTCCATCACCTTCGGCATCTCGCTCTCTTTGAGCATCACGCGGCGCTCGCGGGCGAAGGTGGTGAAGACGGCGCCGTTCTTGTCGATCAGCTGGGTGACCAGGCGCGGGATGTAGCTCGACAGCGCGTCGACCCGCGGGACGTGGATCGCCGCCGCGATCCCGACGCCGCTGACCGCGCCGATCAGCAGCGCGGCGACCACCGGCCAGGTCCAGCGCAGCAGGCGCCGCGACCGCCGGCGCGGCCTGGATTCGGCAGGGTCGACGGTCGGCGGGCGGCGCTCGGGAAGCGGTTCATACTCCATGCGGGGCATTATAGGGCCCTGAGGGCCGCGTCCGGGATCGGCCCTGCTCGCCTCCTTCGGGCTCCGCTCGCTTCGCTCGCTGCCAGTCGGCTGCGCGGGCCGACCCGGCCGCGGCCCTCAGGGCTGGATCTTTCGGATCGGCTTGCCGCCGTCCCCCCCGGGTGATACAACTCGGCCGAACCTGGAAAAGAGCCGACCGCAACCGAGGCCCCGCGCATGGAACCACCGATTTCCGAGCCCCCCGCCCCCGCTGCATCCCCGTTCAACCCGGCGGCCAAGCCGCCGTCGAAGGGGGGATGCCCGAAGCCGGTGATCCTCGGCTGCCTCGGTCTGCTGGTGCTCGCGGGGCTCTGCCTCGTCGGCTTCTTCTTCTACGCCGGCACCCACATCGGACCGCTCCTCCAGTTCCAGCTGCGCCAGTCGGAGACGGCGATCTTCGCCCAGATGCCCAAGGACGTGCCGCCCGCCGAGCAGCAGCGCCTGCGCGCCGCCTTCGAGGCCGCCCGGCAGCGGGCCGGCCGCCCCGGCCACGTCCAGGAGACCGCCGAGGCCAGCCAGCAGATCCAGATCAAGCTGCTGCAGGCGATCCGCAAGGGGCCGGCGATGACGCGCAAAGACGTCGAGGACCTGACGGCCGTGCTCGAGGAGTTCGCGAAGACGGGGAGCACGCTGCCATAATCCTCTCCATGTCCGGTTTTCAGCTCGTCTCGAAATTCACCCCCCAGGGGGATCAGCCCGAAGCCATCCGCCAGCTCACCGAGGGGATCCTGCGCGGCGACAAGGAGCAGGTGCTGCTCGGCGTCACCGGCTCGGGGAAGACGTTCTCGATCGCCAAGGTGATCGAGGCGGTCAACCGCCCGACGCTGATCCTGTCGCACAACAAGACGCTCGCCGCGCAGCTCTTCCAGGAGTTCCGCAGCTTCTTCCCGCACAACGCGGTCGAGTACTTCGTCTCCTACTACGACTACTACCAGCCGGAGGCCTACGTGCCGGCGACCGACACGTACATCGAGAAGGAGACCAGCATCAACGAGGAGATCGACCGCCTCCGCCTGCGCGCCACCAAGGCGCTGTTCGAGCGGCGGGACGTGATCATCGTCGCCTCGGTCTCCTGCATCTACGGCCTCGGCTCGCCGGAGGCGTTCTTCGGCATGCTGCAGTTCTTCATCCAGGGGGAGTCGGAGGGGATGGAGGCGGCGCTCAAGCGGCTGGTCACCATGCAGTACGAGCGCACCCAGCTCGACCTCTACCACGGCAGCTTCCGGGTGCGCGGCGACGTGATCGAGATCCTCCCCGCCTACGACGACGTCGGCATCCGCGTCGAGTACTGGGGGGACACGGTCGAGCGCATCACCCGCTTCGACGTGCTGCGCGGCGACACCTTGCAGCAGATCGACCGCATCGCGATCTATCCCAAGACCCACTACGTCACCCCCAAGCCGCGCCTCGAGCGCGCCATCGAGACGATCGCCGAGGAGCTCGGCCCCCGCCTCGACCAGCTCGAGGCCGAGGGGAAGCTCCTCGAGGCCAGCGCCTCGAGCAGCGCACCCTCTTCGACCTCGAGATGATGAAGGAGATCGGCTACTGCCACGGCATCGAGAACTACTCGCGCCACCTCTCCGGACGGGCGCCGGGGGAGCCGCCGCCGACCCTGTTCGACTACTTCCCGGACGACTTCCTGCTGGTGATGGACGAGAGCCACCAGACGATCCCGCAGGTGCGCGGCATGTACAACGGCGACCGCTCGCGCAAGACGACGCTGGTCGACTTCGGCTTCCGCCTCCCCTCGGCGCTCGACAACCGGCCGCTCACCTTCGACGAGTTCATCGCGCGGATGGGGCAGCGGTCTTCGTCTCGGCGACCCCGCGCCGTGGGAGCTCGAGCGCACCGGCGGCGTGATCGTCGAGCAGCTCATCCGCCCCACCGGCCTGCTCGATCCGCTGATCGAGGTCCGCCCGGTGCAGGGGCAGGTCGACGACCTGATCGCCGAGATCCGCAAGGTCCTCGACCGGAAGGAGCGGGTGCTGGTTACCACGCTGACCAAGCGGATGGCCGAGGAGCTGACCGAGTACCTGACCGAGCTGGGGATCAGGATCCGCTACATCCACTCCGAGATCGAGGCGCTGGAGCGGGTGGAGATCCTGCCCGATCTCCGGCTCGGCGCCTACGACGTGCTGGTTGGGGTGAACCTCCTGCGCGAGGGGCTCGACCTGCCGGAGGTGTCGCTGATGGCGATCCTCGACGCCGACAAGGAGGGCTTCCTCCGGAGCGAGCGCTCGCTGATGCAGACCGCCGGCCGCACCGCGCGCCACCTCAGCGGGCCGGGTCATCTTGTACGCCGACAGGATCACCGATTCGATGCGGCGCGCGATCGAGGAGACGGCGCGGCGGCGTACGAGCCAGGAGCTCTACAACGCCGAGCACGGCATCGTGCCCGCGACTATCCTCAAGGAGGTGAACACGCCGCTCGTGCGGATGGCCAACCTCGACCACTACGGCGCCGGCCGCCCGCGCCTTTCCGACGAGGAGGAGAGCTCCGAGCTCCCCCTCTCCGCGAGCACCGTCCCACCTGGAGAAAGAGGGATCCGCGCCGCCGCCAAGCGCCTCGAGTTCGAGGAGGCGGCCGCCATGCGCGACCAGATCAAGGAGCTGCGCGAGCTGCAGATCTACGCCGGGTAGGGACCTTGCTCGAGGTGATGGCGACGGGTGCCAGCGAAGTCCCAAGAGTCCATGTCGCCGCCGTCAGGCTTCTTGGGATCCGTGGGCTCGCTCATCTCGGCTCCTGCGCTCCCTCGAGAGTCCCTCGATGCCTCGGCCGTCAGCGAGTTTTTCTTGCAGACGAGCGCAGGTACTGGACAGGACGACTTCTCGTACGGACCGGCCCAGCCCCGAAAGGGCGGCAGCATTGAGCCTGGGGGCGTCAGCCCCAGGAATCCGAGACGCGGCGCTCCGAAGCCCTGGAAGGGCGACGAGCAGGCCCTGGAGCCAGCCGCTGACCGGCCGGTCTGCTGCCGCCGCTTCGGGGCTCGTCTCGAGGTGATTCGTCTGGCAGCCGGTAGCGCGGGGCCGCTGCTGCACAGCGCCCTGGAGAAGCTGACTCTGCTTTGGAGACGCAGCGCCGTCGCAGAGACGCTGACGCAGTCGTGGAGAAGATGACTCCGTTCCGGAGATGCAGCGCCGCGCCAGAGATCCCGACCACGTCCTGGAGTCGCTGACTCCGTTCCGGAGACGCAGCGCCGCGCCGGAGATCCAGCCCGTGCCCCGGAGATGCCAACTTCATTCCGGAGATGCAGCGCCGCGCTGGAGACGCTGACCGCGTCCTGGAGATCCTGGCTCCGCTCTGGAGATGCAGCGCCGCCGTAGAGATCCCGACCGCGTTCTGGAGACTGCGGCTTCTGTGCCCCTGGAGATGCAGCCCCCGTCCGGAGAAGCTGACTGCGATGTGGAGATGCTGACTGCGTTCCAGGGATGCAGCGCCGGAGCGGAGGCGCTGACGCTGCCCTTGGAGAGGCTTGCGCTGGGCCGGGCCTGAGGGGAAAAAAGCGGCGGAGGCGTGACGACGCACGCCCCGCCGGGAGGTCAGACGGAGGGGTCGGCCGGCGGCGGCGGGAGGGGTCGCCGGAGCGGGGGAGGGAGCCGCAGCCTGGGGCGCCGCGGGCGGCTGGGCCTTCACCTTGCGGCCGCAGAACGGCTTCAGCCCGAACTCCGCCAGCTTCTCCGCCCGCAGGCCGTAGTTCTCCTGCAGCATCTTCTGCGCGCCGGTGACCACCCGCTGCCCTTCGGTCAGCAGCTTGCGCAAACGGAGGGTGGCTTCCTGCTTGCTTGGCGATGAGGGCCGCCTGCTGCTTGGCCGCTTCCTGCGCGTCGGCCAGCAGCTTCTCCAGGCGGCCGCGGACTCCTTCCAAATGAGGGAGATCGGCGGCGTTCGCCGCCATCGCGGCGGTCAGCCGCTCCATCCGCCCAGCATTCCCGAGTACGACTTGTCGATGGCCATGGTCTTTCTCCTTCTCTGAGCCCTGAGGGCTCTAAACCCGGCGCCTCCATGACGCCGGAAATCCGGTCACGCTGGAATTCCTGTCCCGCGGCCAATTTCCCCATATCCGGCGAGTCTTCCCTCGTTGCAGTATTCCTCGGATATGGCATTCGATTTGCTGTTTACCCGGTACCAAGGCGATGATTCTGCATAATCCTAGATTTTGTGTCAAGCGGTTCGTTGCATGAATCTCGGCTAAATGCCATACTTTTAGAATAGAGTGGGAGGTGAACGATGCAGATGCCCCGAAACTGCCCGAGGTCTCCTGCATCCCGGCTCCTGAGCTCTCTTGCCGGCAAGCTCCTCTCCTGGCCGCTTGTACCGCGCCCGCCGGTTGACTAAGCTCCCGGGCGGACCGCCTCTCTTTCCCTGGAGCTCTCCATGCCTATGCGAGCCCTCCGTTGCGTCCTCTTCGCGTCTCTGATGCCGTTCCTCGCCCACCTGCCGGCGTCCGCCGCCGTGGACACCCCGCCGGGGGCGCCGGCCGCCGCCGCGAAGCCGCCGATCTCCCAGACCCCCCCGGGGCCGACGGGGTTGCAGGAGCCTCCCGAGCAGAAGGGGTTGAAGTACCGGCTGGTGGGACCGGCGTCCGGCGGGCGGGTGTCGCGCGTGGCCGGCGTGCCCGGCGATCCGCTGCATCTACTACGCGGCGACCGCGTCGGGCGGCGTCTGGAAGTCGAGCGACGGCGGCACCACCTGGAAGCCGATCTTCGACGACCAGCCGATCTCCTCGATCGGCTCCATCGCCGTCGCCCCGTCCGACCCCAACGTCGTCTACGTCGGCTCGGGCGAGGCCAACATCCGCGGCAACGTCGCGGCCGGGCAACGGCATCTACAAGTCGATCGACGCCGGCAAGACCTGGAAGCACGTCTGGAAGCAGGAAGGGCAGATCGGCACGATGGTCGTCCATCCCGACGAACCCCGACATCGCCTTCGCGGCCGTCCTCGGCCACGCCTTCGGCCCCAACCCCGAGCGCGGCGTCTACCGCACCACGCGACGGCGGCAAGACCTGGCAGCAGGTGCTGAAGAAGGACGCCGACACCGGCGCCTCGGACGTCGCCTTCGACCCGTCGAACCCCAACATCCTCTTCGCCGGCCTCTGGCAGGCGCGGCGCTATCCGTGGGACCTGACCAGCGGCGGGCCCGGCAGCGGGCTGTACGTCTCGCGCGACGGCGGCGACACCTGGAAGCAGCTCGACGCGGCAAGCGGCCTGCCCGACGGGTCTGGGGCAAGGTCGGCGTCGCCGTCGCCCCGTCCGACGGGCGCCGCGTCTACGCGCTGATCGAAGCGGAGAAGGGCGGCCTGTTCCGCTCCGACGACGGCGGCGACACCTGGACCCTCGTCAGCGACAACCACGCGCTGCGCCAGCGCGCCTGGTACTACTCGACCATCACCGTTCACCCGACCAACCCGGATGTGGTCTGGTGCCCGCAGGTGCCGCTGCTCAAGAGCATCGACGGCGGCAAGACCTTCGAGCACGTGGCAGGGGCCGCACCACGGCGACCACCACGACCTGTGGATCGATCCCAAGGACCCGCAGCGGATGATCGACGCCAACGACGGCGGCGTCGACCTTCAGCGCAACGGCGGCGAGACCTGGAACGCGCCGCCGCTGCCGATCGCCCAGTTCTACCACGTCGCCGGCGACAACCGCGTGCCCTACCACGTCACCGGCGCGATGCAGGACATCGGCACCGCGCAGGGGCCGAGCAACACCTGGTCCGCGCCGGCATCCGCCTCACCGACTGGCACGGCGTCGGCGGCGGCGAGGCGGGCCACGTCGTCTCCGACCCGGCCGACCCCAACATCGTCTACGCCGGCGAGTACCTCGGCTACCTCTCGCGCTACGACCACCGCACCGGCAACGAGCGCAACGTCAGCCCGTGGCCCGAGAACCCCTCCGGCCACGGCGGCGAGGACATGAAGTACCGCTTCCAGTGGACGGCGCCGATCGCCGTCTCGCCGCACGACCCGAAGGTCGTCTACCACGGCGGCAACGTCCTCTTCCGCACCGCCGACGGCGGCCAGAGCTGGAAGGTGATCAGCCCCGACCTGACGCGCAACGACAAGTCGAAGCAGAAGTGGTCCGGCGGGCCGATCACCGGCGACAACACCGGCGTCGAGACCTACGGCACCGTCTTCGCGATCGCGGAGTCGCCGAAGCAGAAGGAGCTGATCTGGGCCGGCAGCGACGACGGCCTGGTCCACGTCACGAGGACGACGGCAAGACCTGGAAGAACGTGACGGCGAACGTCCCGGGCATCCCCGACTGGGGGACGGTCGCGATGATCGAGCCGTCGCCGCTTCGACGCCCACACCGCCTACGTCGTCGTCGACGCCCACCGGCTCGACGACACCCGCCCCTATCTCTGGAAGACGACCGACCTCGGCCACACCTGGAAGCGGCTCGACGGCAGCCTGCCGCGCGACGTCTACCTCCACGCGGTGAAGGAGGACCCGAAGCGGCGCGGCCTGCTCTACCTCGGCACCGAGCGCGGCGTCACGTTCTCGACCGACGACGGCGCGACCTGGCACGCGCTGCAGCTCAACCTGCCGACCGTCGCCGTCCACGACCTGGTGGTCAAGGACGACAACCTGGTCGTCGCCACCCACGGCCGCTCGATGTGGATCCTCGACGACCTCGCGGCCCTGCGCGACCCGCTGCCGGCGTCGGCCACCGCGCAGGGGTTCGCCCTGCTGCCGCCGCCCGCGGCGGTGCGCTGGACCTACCGCGACGGAGCGGGGGAGCGCTGGAGCGGGCAGAACCCGCCCCCCGGCGCGCGCATCTACTACTGGCTGAAGGACGAGCCGAAGGGGGACATGACCCTCGAGGTGCTGGATTCCAACGGCACGGTGGTCAACACCCTGTCGAGCAAGCCGCTCGAGCCGACCGGCAGCACCGAGTACGTCAAGGAGGAGCGCGAGCAGCTCGAGGTCTTCACCCTGGCCAAGAAGCCCGGGTTGCAGCGCGCCGTCTGGAACCTCGCCTGGCACGGGGCGGAGATGATCCCCAAGGGGATCCTCGACTCCGGCTATCCGGGGATCGGGCCGGCGGCGGTGCCGGGGAAGTACACCCTGCGGCTCACCGTCGACGGCAAGACGGCGACGGCGCCGCTGGTGGTGGAGCGCGACCCGCGGGATGGGGCGACCGGCTGTCCGACGCCGACGTCGCCGAGCAGCTCCGCTTCACCCTCGGCGTGCGCGACGCGATCACCCGCCTGACCCGCGACGTGCTGCGCCTGCGCGCCGTGCGCCGCCAGTTGGCCGAGCGCGACGAGCTGGTGGCGAAGGACGACCGCGCGAAGGCGCTGGTCGAGCCGTCGAAGGCGCTGATCGCCAGGCTCGACGACCTCGAGGGGCGCCTCCACAACCCGAAGGCCGAGATCACCTACGACGTGCTGGCGCAGCGCGGCGGCACCAAGCTCTACTCCCGCCTCGCGCCGCTGATGGACTGGTCGTCGGGCGGCGAGGGGGCGCCCACCGAGGGGATGCGCCAGGTCTTCGCCGCCCAGCAGCAGGAGCTCCCCGGCTACGAGGCGGAGATGGCGGCGCTGTTCGGCAAGGACCTCGCGGCGCTCAACCAGCAGGCGGCGCAGCTCGGCGTGCCGGGGATCTATCCCGGAGGCGAAGTAGGAGCGGCCCCGCCGCATCCGCCGGCGAGGCATGAGCGTAGACCAGTGGAGCCCCGGACTCTGAAGCGTCCGGGCCACTTCACGAAAGGACAGCTCATGAACGCAAAGAAAATGATTGGCAGTCTCGCCGTTCTCGCCGTCGTGGCGGTTCCGGTCGGACTGATGGCGAAGGACAACCCGATGGTCGGCGGCGCGCCGATGTCGATGCAGAAGAACATCGTCGAGAACGCGATGAATTCGAAGGACCACACCACGCTGGTCGCGGCCGTCAAGGCGGCCGGCCTGGTCGACACCCTCAGGGCCCGGGCCCGTTCACCGTCTTCGCGCCGACCAACGAGCTTCGCCGAAGCTGCCGGCCGGCACCGTCGACACCCTGCTCAAGCCCGAGAACAAGGGGCAGCTGACGCAGGTGCTGACCTATCACGTGGTCGCCGGCAAGGTCGATTCGAAGGCGCTCGCCAAGATGATCAAGGCGGGCGGCGGCACGGCGACCCTGAAGACCGTCGCAGGGCGGCACGCTGACCGCGAAGATGGACGGCATGGACATCGTGCTCACCGACGCCAAGGGCGGCACCGCCAAGGTGACGATCGCCGATGTCATGCCAGTCGAACGGCGTCATCCACGTCATCGACAGCGTCCTGCTGCCGGGCTGAAAATCCTTCCGATGGGGTGTAAAAAAGGGGACCCGCTTGGGTCCCCTTTTCGTCGTGCCAGGTGATCGGTGTGGATTGTTCTTACAGAGAATTCAGAAAGGTGAGGATCTGGCTGCGCTGGGTGGCGTTGAGGGCGGCGAAGTTGGCGGCCGCCGCGGCCCCCTGGCCGGCGTGCGCCTTGACGGCATCCGAAATGGTGAGCGACAGGCCGTCGTGCATCAGGCGGGTGCGGGTGCGCAGCCCCCAGAGCGGCGCCGTGCGGACCATGTTGCGGGTGGCCGCGCCGCCGTTCTGGACGATGCCGTCGCCGGTGCCCAGGTTGTGCAGCATGAAGTCGCCGTAGGGATGGATGTCCTTGCCGCCGAGCGCCGCGTCCACGACGATCGCGCCGTTGGCGAACGAGGTTCCCGCCGGCGCCGTGGTCAGCTTGTCGGTGTGGCAGGTCTGGCAGCCGATGTTGTCGAAGACCGCCTCGCCGCTCGCGACGTCGGAGGGGTTGGCCGGCGCCGGCGCCCGCGGCGGCACCTTGGTCGAGCGCATGAACTGGGTGAACGACTCGACGTCCTTGCCGAACGGGTGGCCGGTGACCGGCGGGTCCTCGGGGTCGGGCACCGTGTCGAAGGCGGCGACCGAGTTGCCGTTCGAGGTGTTCTCGTTGGGGAACAGCGGGCTGGTGATCCCGATCTCGTTCAGATAGGCGTCCGCCGCGAAGGAGAGCAGGCTGCCGTGCTGGTTCTTCCAGCCGAAGCGGCCGATCCGCGTCACCGGGGCGGTGCCCGCGCTGAACGCCTCGAGCACCGGCACCTGGATGATCGTCCCCTGCTGGGCGGCGGGCTGGCCGGCCTGGACGCGCAGGAACTCGCTGTCCGGCAGCGCCTCGACGAAGCCGTCGCCCGAGATGCTGAGTGAGATGCGGAAGGTGCGCGTGTTGTCGGTGTCGAAGACGTGCTCCTGGATGGCGGGATCGATCGCGCGGTCGTTGATCAGCGAACCGCCGGGATGGTCGGTGAACACGCCGGAGCTGGTCATCCCCGCCCGCAGCTCGGAGACTTGGCTGACCGAGCCGGAGACCGGGTTCTGGTGGCACTCCGAGCAGGCCTGCGCGTTGTAGACCGGACCCAGCCCGTCGGCGATCTGCTCGAGGGTCTCGAACTGGGCGCGGTCGACGTCGAAGTGCATCTGGTTCTCGTGGCCGTTGGTCTGGTTGTCGTAGCCGGCGGGGGCATCGACGGTGGCGTAGACCAGCGGCACGGCCACCAGCAGCGCCAGGAGCACCCCCGCGAACGACACGCTGCGCGACACCTTTCTCCTCAGATTTTCCATTCTCGTCCTCCTTGAACGGAAGGGGAAGCACCCTTCCGAAAACAGCGAATTCGAGATGTATCGGACAGTCCTGCTGGAGGAGCGCTGAAATGCAAAAAGCGCGCCGGAGAGGCGCGCCAGGAACCGGGAAAACCCGGCGGATCGTCGTCGATCCGCCGGTCCGAAAAACGGCAGGGGATGAAAGCCTGATCTCTAGAGCGAGTTCAGGAAGGCGATCAGCTGGTTCTGCTGCGTGAGGCTCAGGTTGATGTAGTTCTGGATGACCGGCTCGGCCTCGTTGGTGTGGGTCAGGATGGCGTTGTTGCGCGTGATGTTCTCGCCGTCGTGCATCATGCGGGAACGGGTGCGCAGGCCCCACAGCGGCGGCGTGCGCAGCTTGGTGAGGGTCGACTGGCCGCCGTTCTGGACGATGTAGTCGCCGGTGCCCACGTCGTGCAGCATGAAGTCGCTGTACGGGTGGAAGGTGATCGAGCCGAGGGCCGCCGGGACGATGAACTTGCCGCCGTTGAACGAGGTCCCCGTCGGCGCCGTGGTGACGCTCGTGGCGTGGCAGACGTCGCAGCCGATCGAGTGGAAGAGGCTGGCGCCCGCGATGGCGTCCGAGGTGCCCGCGACGACCGTGTCGCGCGGCGGCACCTTGGTGGAGCGCATGAAGCGGGTGAACGCGCCGACGTCGGCGCCGTTCGGGTCGGCCGTCGTCGGGTGGTCCTCAGGATCGGCCACGGTGTCGTAGGCCGCCACGGAGACGCCGTTCGAGGTGTTCTCGGTCGGCATCAGCGGGCTGGTGATCCCCATCTCGTTGAGATAGGCGTCCGCCGCGAACGACATCAGGCTGGCATGCTGGTTCTTCCAGCCGAAGCGGGCGATGCGGGTGGTGCCGGCGGCGGCCTCGAGGACCGGGACGCGGATGATCTGTCCGCGCATGCTGGAGGGCTGGAGCCCCTGGAGGCGGGTGAACTCGCTGTCCGGCAGCGCCTCGATGAAGCCGTCGCCCAGGGTGTTGAGCGAGGTGCGGAAGGTCGCCACGTTGTCGGCGCCGGCGGCGCGCTCCTGGATGGCGGCATTGATCGCGCGGTCGTTGATCAGCGAGCCGCCCGGACGGTCGGTGAAGGTGAAGCCGTCGAAGCGTCCCACCCGCAGCTCGGTGACCTGGCTGGTGGCGCCGGTGACCGGGTTCTGGTGGCACTCCGTGCAGCTCTGGGCGTTGTAGACCGGGCCCAGGCCGTCGGCGATGGTCTCGCGCTCCTCGAACACCGCGCGGTCGAGGTCCATCTGCGCCTGCGACTCGAAACCGTTGGTCAGGTTGTCAAACCCGGCCGGCGCTTCCACGGCGGCGTAGACCAGGGGTACGGCCACCAGCGTCACCAGCAGCGACCCGGCGATCAGGAATCGCTTCGTCCACTTCCTCTCCTCGAGACTTGCCATGCAGATTTCCTCCTTGTAGAGCAGCAAGAAGAACCGACCTTCCGCTCGGGCCCCGTCCGGCGCCCGATCGCGGATCCCCGGTTCCGGATCCACGCATGAACCTCCCTGGACTGCGGTCCCGGAAGGGGCTGCACCCTACCGAGCAAGCCAACCTGGAGTAAACCTGGAGCGAGTATCTGGTGGTCTCTATTGGATGAGGTGCGGCGACGCGGCAAAAACGCGCCGGTAAATTGGAGAATTGGGAATTTTTTTCGATGGGCCTCTCATCATCGATCAGAAATGCCTATTGGATCACCCTTGACATTCCGATCGATCTCCCCGTAGATTAGTGGGCGTGATGAATCCTCGCCTCGCGACCTCCGCCTCCTCCTCGCTGCGAATGCCCATGGGCATGCGCCGGCCGGGCGCTGGTCTGCTCGCAGATGCGAGGTTCGTCGAGACGTAAAGCTCCCCTCCGAACCGCTTCTACGAGCGAAGACCACCGCCCGGCTTGCCGGCGGTGGTTTTTTTTATTTTCCCCCCTCTTCAGACCCAGGACCGCGCGGCTTCGAGCGCGCATCCGGCAACCGTCCACGCGGACGCCGCTCAGGCCAGGGCGGTGTTGGTCTCGCAGGTCTTCCAGTAGGTCGGCACGCAGAGCGGCGAATAGCAGGCCGGCTGCTGCGTGTCGGCGACGGTCTGGACGACGACCCCGCCTCCGGCGAGCCGGTGGAGGGCCGTCTCGTCGAGGCGGCGGAGGGTCTCGCGGTTGAGGGTCAGGCGGCGGGCATGCTTTTTCATGAGGGCTCCTTTCGGTCGAGCGGTTAATCTTGAAACCGGCTCTCTAGAAGAGGGTGCCGGCAGCCGCCCCAAGGGGGGCGCTCCGCTACAATCTCGTGCATGCAGATCGTCAAGGCGCCGTGCGACGGCGGGGTGGCGCGGGGGGTGAAAGGCGCGGCGCCGTGCCGGCCGGGGATGGAGCGCTGGGTGCTGGCGGCCACCATCCTGGGCTCCAGCATGGCCTTCATCGACGGCACGGCGGTCAACGTCGCGCTGCCCGCCTTGCAGGCGGACCTCGGCGCCACGGTGGCCGAGGTGCAGTGGGTGGTCGAGGCCTACGCCCTCTTCCTCTCGGCGCTGCTGCTGGTGGGGGGCTCGCTCGGCGACCGCTTCGGCCGCCGCCGCGTCTTCCTCTTCGGGGTCGCCCTCTTCGCCCTCGCCTCGTCGGCGTGCGGCCTCGCGGCGAGCACCGTGCAGCTGATCGCCGCCCGCGCCGTCCAGGGGATGGCGGCGGCGTTCATGGTGCCGGGGAGCCTCGCCCTCCTCTCCGCGTCGTTCGACGAGAAGCGGCGGGGGAAGGCGATCGGCACCTGGTCCGGCTACGGCTCGATCACGGCGGCGGCCGGTCCGCTGCTCGGCGGCTGGCTGATCGATCACGTCTCCTGGCGCTGGGTCTTCTTCCTCAACCTGCCGCTCGCCGTGGCGGTGATCGCCATCTCCCTCTACGCGGTGCCGGAGAGCCGCGACGAAGGGGCCGCCGGCCGGATCGACGCCGCCGGCGCCCTGCTCGCCACCCTGGGGCTCGGCGGCGTGACCTTCGGCCTCATCCAGTCGTCGCAGCTCGGCTGGGGGAGCCCGTGGGTCTGGGGGACGCTCGCCGGTGGGCGCGGTGGCGCTCGCCGCCTTCCTGGCGGTGGAGGCGCGCTCGTCCCACCCGATGATGCCGCCCTCGCTCTTCCGCTCGCGCAGCTTCGCCGGCGCCAACCTGCTCACCCTCTTCCTCTACGCCGCCCTCGCCGGCGCCCTCTTCTTCCTGCCGTTCGACCTCATCCAGGTGCGCCACTATTCGGCGACCGCCGCGGGCGCGGCCCTGCTCCCCTTCGTGCTCCTGATGTTCACCCTCTCGCGCTGGTCCGGCGGCCTGGTCGACCGCTACGGCGCGCGCCTGCCGCTGGTCGTCGGTCCAGGCGTCGCCGCCTGCGGCTTCGCCCTCTTCGCCCTCCCGGGTCTCGGCGGCAGCTACTGGCTGGCCTTCTTCCCGGCGATCGTGGTCCTGGGGCTCGGGATGGCGGTCAGCGTGGCGCCGCTCACCACCACGGTGATGGGCGCCGTCGAGGAGCGCCACGCCGGCGTCGCCTCCGGGATCAACAACGCCGTCTCGCGCTGCGCCGGCCTCCTCGCCGTCGCCGTGCTGGGGATCCTGATGGTCGGCCTCTTCGGCCGCGGCCTCGACCGCCGTCTCCAGCAGACCCCACTGCCCCCCCAGGCGCGGGCGGCGCTGGCCGCCGGCCGCGAGAAGCTCGCCGCCCTGCCGATCCCCGCCGGCCTCCCCGCGCCGGTCCAGGCCCAGGCGCGCGCCGCCGTCGATCACGCCTTCCTCGACGGCTTCCGCGGGGTGATGCTGACCGCGGCGGTGCTGGCGGTGCTGGCGTCGCTCAGCGCGGCGTGGCTGATCGAGAAAGGCCGGAAGAAGAAGGACGGCTAGGAGGGGCTCGAAAGGATCTGGTTGAACGAGCGCAGGAACGTGAGATCCGGCTCGTAGTAGAAGGTCCCGGCCGGGCAGGCCCCCTTCACTCCGCAGAGCGGCTCGACGGTGCGGTCGGCGGCGGCGGGCTGCCAGGCCTCGCGCTCCTTGAGGATGCGGGAGAGCTCGGCGCGGAAGCGGTTGTAGGCCGCGCCGTGCCAGACGGCGCGCAGGGGCTGGCGGTAGACGTTCCCCAGCTCCTTCCCCTGCAGGATGCAGCAGGGGGCGACGGCGCCGGTGGTGCGCACGAGCAGCGAGTGCCAGCCGATCAGGCAGTAGCTGTCGAGCCCGCGCCCGCCGCGCGCGGCGCGCCGCAGGCGGAGGCGCTCGCCGAGGTGGCCGAGACGCTCGGGGAGGGTGAAGCCGTCGCCGCGCAGGGAGCGCATCGCCTCCCGTAGAGGAGAACGGCCGGCGGCGAGGCCGGCGTTCATCGCCGCCACCCGGGGGCCGAGGTCCTGCTCGAAGCTGTTGACGGCGCCGATCGTCCGGTAGCCGTCCCGCGCCACGACCTCGGTGTAGAGCGCCATCATCTCGTCGGTCTCGGCGGGCGTCATCCGCTGCTCGGGCCGCAGCGAGGAGAGGCCATTGAACAGGATGCGGTCGACGCCGATCTCGCGGGCCAGCCGGTACATCTCCGGGATCGTCCGGTAGTTCCCCTTCCAGACCAGGAACTGGAGGAGCACCCGCGGCCGGGTCGAGCGGCGGGCGCGGCGCAGGGCGATCAGCGCCTTGACGTTGTCGACCACGCGCTGGAAGTTCCGCTCGCTGGTCTGCATCATCGCCCCGTAGCTCGCGGGGTCCGCCGTGTTGAGGCTGACGGTGACCAGGTCGCAGGTGCGGGCGAGGAGCTCCGCGGTCTCCGGCCGCAGCAGGACGGCGTTGGTGGTGACGTTCTCGATCGGCAGGCCGCTCCCCTCGATGGCGCGCAGGAAGTCGTGGATGCGGCGGTGGAAGAGCGGCTCGCCGCCCCCCGACAGGCGGATCGACCGCGTCCCCGCCTCGCGCAGCTCGCCGAGCAGCTCGGCGAAGCGCGGCATCGGCACCTCGTCGGTGCCGCGGATCGCCGCCGTCGAGCAGAAGAAACAGTCGATGTTGCAGCGGTCGGCGGGGTGGATCTCGACGTGGTAGGGGCCGCCGTAGGCGACCCCGTCGGCGACCCCTTGCAGGATCTGCCGCTTGTCGTCCGCCGTCAGGTACTTCCAGCCGAGCTCGCTCAAGAGGCCGGCGGCGGGGTCGGGTGGAGCGGGCTCTCCGGCGGGGTTTCGAGGGACCGGACGGTGCGGTTGAAGGTGCGCAGGAACGGCGAGTCCGGATAGTAATAGAACGAGCCGACCGGGCAGCCTCCCTTCGGGCCGCAGAGCGGGGTGACCGTCTTGTCCTTTTCGGCGTCGTGCTCCCAGGCCATCGCCGAGCGCATGATCCGCGCGAGCTCCTGCCGGAAGCGCTGGTAGGGCTCGCCGTACCAGACGTCGCGCACCGACTGGCGGTAGACGTTCCCCAGCTCCGATCCCTGCAACAGGCAGCAGGGGGCGACCAGGCCGGTCGAGCGGACCAGCATCGAGTGCCAGCCGATCAGGCAGTAGGTGCCGAGCCCCTCGTTGGCCTCGCGGACCTTGCGCAGCCCGCGCAGGCGGCGGAAGTGGTCGACCTTCTCGCGCAGGGTGAAATCGTTGCGCGTCACCAGCTTGAACAGGCGCCGGGCGGTCGACTGCTCGCTGCGCTCGCGGCCGAGCTTGACGCCGATCTGCGCCACCCGCCCCGAGATGTCCTGCTCGAAGCTGTTGACGATGTCGATCTTGCGGTACTCGTCGACCCGCAGCAGCTCCTCGTAGAGCCCCATCATCTCCTCGGTCTCGGCGGCGGTCATCCTCTGATCGGGCGCGAGGCCCGCCAGGCCGTTGTAGAGGATCGAGTCGACGCCGGCGGCGCGGGCGAGGCGGTACATCTCGGGAATCTGCCGGAAGTTCTCGCGCCAGATCAGGAACTGCACCTTGACGTGCGGGTTCTTCTCCTTGCGCCGCCGCTTCGCCGCCACCAGGCCGCCGAGGTTGTCGACCACGCGCTGGAAGTTCTTCTCGTTGGTCTGCATCATCGAGCCGTAGGTCGTCGCGTCCGCGGTGTTGAGGCTGACCGTGACCTGCTCGCAGATGCCGACCAGCAGCTCGGCGAGGTTCGGGCGCAGCAGGACGCCGTTGGTGGTGATGTTCTCGATCGGCAGGCCGCTCTTCTGGATGGCGCGCAGGAAGTCCTCGATCCGGCGGTGGAAGAGCGGCTCGCCGCCCCCTGCCAGGCGGATCGCCCGCGTCCCCATCTCCTTCATCTCGCCGAGCATCTCCTCGAAGCGCGGCATCGGGATCTCGTCCTTGCCGCGCAGCGCGGCGGTCGAGCAGAAGAAGCAGTCGATGTTGCAGCGGTCCTGGGGATGGAGCTCGACGTGGTATGGCCCGCCATAGGCGACGCCGTCCTCGACCCCCTTGAGGATCGCCGCCTTGTCTTCGCGCGTCAGGTGGTCCCAGCCGAGTTGGCTCATTTTGTGTTGTCCCTCCGGGAGTGCTTACGCATCAGCCTTGGGAAGTGTCTCATGGATGGAGATTCTTCACAGCGGAGCGAACAGCGCCGCCTCGTCCCCCGCCGGCTGGAAGAGCGAGATTCCGACCACCCCGGGGCCGCCGTGGGTGCCGACCACCGGTCCCATCTCGGCGGCGATCAGCTCGGCGACCGGGAAGGCGTCGCGCACCAGCTTCTCCAGGCGGTCGGCCCAGGCCGCGGCGTTGCCGTGGCTGAGGCCCACCACGACCGGCCGCGCCGGGTCGATGCGGTCGCGCAGGATCTCCAGGATGCGGGGGTGCGCCGCCCGGCCGCCGCGGACGCGGTCGACCGCCGCCACCTCGCCGTCGACCAGCCCGAGGATCGGCTTGATCCCCAGCAGGCCGCCGAGCATCGCCTGGGCACGGCCGATGCGGCCGCCGCGGGCGAGGAACTCGAGGGTGTCGACGGCGTACAGGCTGTGGACGCGCGGCGCCGCCGCGAGCAGCCGGCGGCGGATCTCGGCCGCCGTCTCGTTGCGCGCCGCCATGCGCGCCGCGAAGAGGACGAGCAGGCCGAGCCCGAGGCTGATCTGCCCGGTGTCGAGCACCAGGATCTCCGGGGAGCCCCCCCGGTTCGCCGGGCCGCCGGCGCCGGCCGTGTTCGTGGTGGCCGCGAAGTGGGCGGCCAGCGCCGCGGCGGCCCCGGCGCCGGCGTTCTCGCAGGTCTTCGAGAGGCGTCCCGAGAGGTGGATCGACACCACGTCGTGGCCGCGGGCGAGCCACTCGCCGTAGCGCCGGGCGAACTCGTCGGCGGCCGGCGGGCCCGAAACCGGATGCGCCTTCTTCGTCTTCAGCAGGCGGTAGAAGTCTCCCGGCTGGAGGTCCACCCGGTCGCGGAACACCTCGGACCCGAAGGCGACGGTGAGCGGCACCACGGCGATGCCGTGCGACCCCGCGAGGTCGGCCGGCAGGTCGGCCGTCGAGTCGGTGACGATCTGCACCGCCGGCTCGCGGCGGGTGAGGAAGCCGCGCTCCTCGAGCCCCAGCACCTCGGCCACGATCTCGCCGTCGCGGTCGGGGAGGCCGTCGAGGATCTGGCGCAGGGTCGCCCCGTGCTGCACGGCGCCGAGGATGCGCTGCTGGAGGGGGGAGAACGGCGCGGCGAAGAAGCTCGGGCCGAGCAGCACCTCGAGGCGCACGCGGGGATCGGGGAACTCGCCGAGCGAGTCCTCGATCGCGGCGAGCACCAGGGCGTCGAGCCCCTCCTCGATCTCGCGGCGCGCCGGCAGCTCGCCGGGGACCAGGCGGAACGGCCCCTCGTGCAGCCGGCCGAGGCGGCAGAACGCCTTGAGCCCGCGGGCCGGTCCGGCCGCCGCGGCGATCACCTCGCCCCGGTGGAGGAGGATCGAGCCTCCCCGCAGGTCGATCCGGCCGCTGATGCCGTCGGCGGCGAGCCCGCGCAGGAGCTCGATCAGCGGGCGCTGCGCGAGGTCGCCCACCAGCGAGGTGAGGCCGGCGTCGGGCGCGGCGCCGAGCTCGCGGCCGAGCAGCACCAGCAGCAGGCGGCGGGCGATCTCCGGCGGCTCGAGCCCGGCGACCGGCAGGAACAGGGCGGCCTCGGGGAGGATGTCATCCGCGGCATTGGCGGGATCGGTGCCTAGCACCACCAGGGTCCGCCCGGCGTCGGCGAGCCAGGCGGCGCCATCTGCGGCATGCGTGGCATGGTGGGCGATCCACGCCTCCAGCGCCTCGCGGGTGACCACGATCACCGCCGACTCCAGCCCGTCGGCGAAGCGGCGCGCCCGCGTCACGTCGGCGAGCGGCACCACCTCGTGGCCGGCGGCGGTGAGCCGGTGGCCGAGCTCCCGCAGGCGGTCCGCCTGGGGATCGATCAGCAGCACGGTGGGACGGGCCGGCACGGTCGGATGAGTTCCTAGCGGGCGTCCGGATGGAGGAGGCGGAGGAGGCCGAGCAGGCTGTGCGGCTCGTGCGGGCTGCTGCGCCAGCGGGTGGTCCCCTGGAGCAGCGCCGGCGCGTGGGCGTCCGGGCCGGCCACCAGCACGCCGACTGCGCCGGGCGGGCCGCTCGACTCGAAGCGCTGCATCACCGCGCGGGCGCTCTCCTGCCCCTCGGCGCCGTGCAGCCAGACGAGGAGGCCGGCGCAGCCGGGGACGATGGCGTTCACCTGCGGCTGCACGGTGGCGGCGAGCACCTGGACGTGCAGCGACACCTTGCCGCTGCGAGCGGGGAAGTTGGCGCTGCCGGCGCGGCGCAGCTCGACCTGCTCGACCAGCCGGCGCAGCCCCTCGTTCTGGCGGAAGCCGGCGAGCTGCTCGATCATCCGGCGCAGCAGGGGCCAGACGCTCGACTCGACCAGCAGCAGGTAGGGGAGGGTGGTCGAGGCGAAGCCGGCGTCGCCGGCCGCGGCGATCAGGTCCTCGACCGCCAGCTCGAAGAGGAGCGCGGTCGAGATCTCGCGGGTGTTCTGCAGCTCCTCGAGCGACTGGTCGTCGGGCGCCGCGATGGCGCCGTGCTCGACCAGCAGGGCGACGGCGAGCCGGGTCGAGATCGGCGCCTCGGCCTCGTCGGCGATCAGGTCGAAGAGGCGCACCCCCGACTGGCGCAGCACGCGCTCGAAGACCCGCTGCAGCGGCAGCTGGTGAAAGCCCGCCTCGATCGCCGGCAGGTTCGGGGTGAGCGCCTGCAACGCCTGGCCGGTGGGGGGGAGGAGATGGCGGCGTTTGCCGATCTCGTCCTTCAGCCAGGCGGACTGCATCAGCAGCTCCTGGAGCGGCAGCACCGGCGACGGGCTCAACCGGCCGTCGGGCGCCGGATCGAAACGGAACCCCCCCTGCTCGAGCGACAGCAGGGCGAGCAGCGCCTCGCGCCCGCGCAACCCCTGCCAGCGCGACGCGACGGGATCTCCCTCGTGCAGGTCGATCGTCCCCGCGCCGCTCTCCCCCTGCACCCGCAGGACGCCGGACTTGCGCACCTGGCCGAGGTACTGGAGGAGGGCCCAGAGCGGATGGTTGGTGAGGTCTCCCTGCAGCACCTGGAGGGCGGCGGTGCGGTTGGCCAGCAGGCGGTCGAGGCGCAGCAGCAGCTCGTCGAGATCGCAGGGGCGGGAGAGGAAGTCGTCGGCGCCGGCCCGCAGGGCCGCCACGCGGTCGGCCGGCGAGCTCTGCTCCGACAGCATCAGGATCGGCACCGAGCGGGTCCCGGGCTGCGCGCGCAGCGCCTCCACCACCGCCACCCCCGAGTTGGGGGACTGGCCGAGGAGCACCAGGTCGACCTGCTGCTCCTGCGCCAGCGCCGCGGCGCGCAGGCCGTCACTCAGCCGGCGGACCTCGTGGCCGGACACGTGGAGCCGGTCCGCGACCACGGCCGCGAACACGGAATCACTGTCGACGACGAGCACTTTGGCCAAGACACCTCTCCCGGAAGGGCGGGAATCACTCCGCGGTTGCAGGATGCGGAGACATTCTATGCTCGGGAGAGGTTCAACGTTCCCGATCTTCGCGGATCAGCTCTTCGGGGTCAGGAGAAAGCTGGCTGAACGGCTCCGTTTCGATCCGTTTTTTGAGGTCTCTCAGGATTTCGAGGCGCCGCGCTCTCGCTGTCAGCTCGGGAATCCGCCGGAGCTCAACAATCGCCTGTTGCGCCAAGCTTCGATGTTCGGACTCCGCTCGGAACGCCAAAGCCTCATATAGATCGTCAGGTAGATCGTAGATCTGTAGGGATGGCATGGTGTAGACGCTCCTGGAGCTTCATCATAGTGCAGGAGAAACGGGTTTTTTCCTCCCCTGTACTCGGGGGAGGCCAGGAGGGGGCGTCCCGGAGTCCGGGACGCTTCCTTGGTCGAGAGGCTGAGAACCCCCTCCTGACCTCCCCCGAGTACAGGGGAGGAAAAAAGCTCCCTGCGAGATCGGTTGCGGCGCCCGGCCCGCCCTCACTGGGTGGGAGGAGAGGCCAAACTGAGCCACTGTTGAAAAAAGGGGGTGGCCCGATCGGGCCACCCCCGGTTTTTTGACGGCCGTGTCGCGTCAGGCCGTCGCGCGCTCGTCAGGCGCGGCTGCGGCGGCGCAGCACCGCGAAGGCCAGGCCTCCGAGGAACAGCGCGAGCAGCAGCAGGCCGGCGACCGAGAGGGTGGGGATCGGCGCCGGTGCGGGGCCTCCGGCCACCTGGATGATGGTGGGATTGGCGGCTCCGGTCGCCGTCGGATCGTCGGTCTGACGCGTCGCGTCGTTGGTGCCGTTGCCGTCGGAGTCGTACGAGATGGTCCCCTGGTTGGAGACCGTCATGCCGGCGGCGCTGGGGAGGATGGTGGCGGTGATGGTGATCGTCACCGTGCCGCCGGCCGGGATGGCGCCGTTCCAGGTGACGGTGTTGGTGCCGGTGTTCGCCACCGGAGTGCCGCTGGTGGCCGTGGCGGAGACCAGGGCCAGGGTCGGCGGCAGCACGTCGGTGAGCTCGTTGCCGGGATTGTCTCCCTGCGCGCCGGTGCCGCTGTTGGTCAGCGTGATGGTGTAGGTGACGGTGCTGCCGACCGTGAAGGTGCCGGCGGCCGTCTTGGTGCCGGAGACGTTGGCGGCCGGGATGGCCGAGAGCGTGTCGGTGTCGGTGGCCGAGTTGTTCCCCGGGTTCGGGTCGGTGACGCCGGCGGGAGCCGTCACGGTCGCCGTGTTGCTGAGGCTGCCGGTGGCCGCGGCCGAGACGGTGCAGCTCGCCGTGTAGGTGACGCTGCCGCCGCTCGGGAGGTTGACGGTGTCGTTGAGGTTGCCGGAGCCGGACGCCGTGCAGGTGCCTCCCCCTGCGCCCGCGCAGGTCCAGGTGCAGGTGAGCGAGGCCGGGAAGGTGTCGGCCACGGTGGCGCCGGCGGCGTTGCTGGGTCCGGCGTTGGAGGCGGAGATGGTGTAGGTCACCGAGCCGCCCGGGGTCGCCGTGGTGACGCCGTCCGTCTTGGTGATCGCGAGGTCGGCGGTCGCTCCGAGGGTGTCGGTGTCGGTCGCCGAGTTGTTCCCCGGGTTCGGGTCGGTGACGCCGGCGGGAGCCGTCACGGTCGCCGTGTTGCTGAGCGTGCCGGTGGCCGCCGCGGAGATGGTGCAGCTCGCCGTGTAGGTGACGCTGCCGCCGCTGGGGAGGTTCACGGTGTCGTTGAGGTTGCCCGAGCCCGAGGCGGTGCAGGTGCCGCCGCCCGCGCCGGCGCAGGTCCAGGTGCAGGTGAGCGAAGCCGGGAAGGTGTCGGCCACGGTGGCTCCCGTGGCGTTGCTGGGGCCGGCATTGGAGGCGGTGATGGTGTAGGTCACCGAGCCGCCCGGGGTCGCCGTGGTGACGCCGTCGGTCTTGGTGATGGCGAGATCGGCGCTGCCGGCCAGCGTGTCGCTGTCGGTGGCCGAGTTGTTCCCCGGAGTCGGGTCGGTGACGCCGGCCGGAGCGGTGACGGTGGCCGTGTTGCTGAGCGTGCCGGTGGCCGCCGCCGAGACGGTGCAGCTCGCCGTGTAGGTGACGCTGCCGCCGCTGGGCAGGTTGACGGTGTCGTTGAGGTTGCCGGAGCCGGACGCCGTGCAGGTGCCGCCGCCCGCTCCGGCGCAGGTCCAGGTGCAGGTGAGCGACGCCGGGAAGGTGTCGGCCACCGTGGCTCCCGTGGCGTTGCTCGGTCCGGCGTTGCTGGCGGTGATCGTGTAGGTCACCGAGCCGCCGGGGGTCGCCGTGGTGACGCCGTCCGTCTTGGTGATCGCGAGGTCGGCGGTCGCCCCCAGGCCGTCGGTGTCGGTCGCCGAGTTGTTCCCCGGGGTCGGGTCGGTGACGCCGGCCGGGGCGGTGACGGTCGCCGTGTTGCTGAGGCTGCCGGTGGCGGCGGCCGAGATGGTGCAGCTCGCGGTGTAGGTGACGCTGCCGCCGGAGGGGAGGTTGACGGTGTTGTTGATGTTCCCCGAGCCGGAGGCGGTGCAGGTGCCGCCGCCCGCGCCGACGCAGGTCCAGGTGCAGGTCAGCGAGGCCGGGAAGGTGTCGGCCACGGTGGCGCCGGTGGCGTTGCTGGGGCCGGCGTTGCTGGCGGTGATGGTGTAGGTCACCGAGCCGCCCGGGGTCGCCGAGGTGACGCCGTCGGTCTTGGTGATCGCGAGGTCAGCGCTCGCCCCCAGGGTGTCGCTGTCGGTGGACGAGTTGTTCCCCGGCGTCGGGTCGGTGACCCCGGCCGGAGCGGTCACCGTCGCCGTGTTGGCGAGCGTGCCGGTGGCGGCGGCCGAGATGGTGCAACTCGCCGTGTAGGTGACGCTGCCGCCGCTCGGGAGATTGACCGTGTTGTTGATGTTCCCCGAGCCGGAGGCGGTGCAGGTGCCTCCGCCGGCCCCGACGCAGGTCCAGGTGCAGGTCAGCGAGGCCGGGAAGGTGTCGGCCACGGTGGCGCCGGTGGCATTGCTGGGTCCGGCATTGCTGGCGGTGATGGTGTAGGTCACCGAGCCGCCCGGCGTTGCCGTGGTGACGCCGTCGGTCTTGGTGATGGCGAGATCGGCGCTCGCCGCCAGGGTGTCGCTGTCGGTGGCCGAGTTGTTCCCCGGGGTCGGATCGGTGACCCCGCCCGGCGCGGTGACGGTCGCCGTGTTGCTGAGCGTGCCGGTCGCCGCCGCCGAGATGGTGCAGCTCGCCGTGTAGGTGACGCTGCCGCCGGAGGGGAGGTTGACGGTGTCGTTGAGGTTGCCCGAGCCGGCGGCGGTGCAGGTGCCGCCGCCCGCGCCGGCGCAGGTCCAGGTGCAGGTGAGGGAGGCCGGGAAGGTGTCCGCCACCGTCGAGCCCGGCGCGTTGCTGGGTCCGGCGTTGCTGGCGGTGATGGTGTAGGTCACCGAGCCGCCGGGCGTCGCGTTGGTGACGCCGTCCGTCTTGGTGATCCCGAGGTTGGCCTGGGGAGTGAGGGTGTCGGTGTCCGTCGCCGAGTTGTTGGCAGCGTTGGGATCGCCGGCGATCGTCACGGTCGCCGTGTTGCTGAGCGTGCCGGTCGCCGCCGAGGCGATGGCGCAGGTCGCCGTGTAGGTGACGCTGGCGCCCGCCGGCAGGTTGACGGTGTCGTTGAGGTTCCCCGAGCCGGAAGCGGTGCAGGTGCCGCCGCCCGCGCCCACGCAGGTCCAGGTGCAGGTGAGGACCGCCGGGAAGGTGTCGGCCACCGTGGCGCCCGTCGCCGGGAAGGCGGAGGCGTTCGACGCCGTGATGGTGTAGGTCACCGCGCCGCCCGGCGTCGCCGTGGCCACGCCGTCCGTCTTGGTGATCGCGAGGTCGGCCACCGCGGCGCTGCCGACGTTGATGCAGCCGTTGGCGGTGACGCTCTGGCCGTCCGGGTTCACCAGGGTGACGTTCTGGGAGCCGGTGGCGAGCGCCGTGATGTTCAGCGTCACCTGGGTCGGCGAGTTGTAGGTCACGCTGTTGACGATCGCGTTGGTCACCGTCGCCGTCAGGTGGTTGAAGGGGAGCGCCGGCGGCGCCAGGTTGGTGCCCGGGTCATAGAAGCCCGAGCCGCCGGTCGAGGTGCCGGTGATCACCACGTTGCCGGTGGGGCCGGGAAAGCTGATCGGGCTCCCCGAGCAGGTCGGCGTCGCGGGCGGCGGCGCGTTGAGCTTGCCGACGCGCACCGCGTAGCTGTTCAGTGCCTGGTTGTACTCCTGGATCGTCCACACGCTCATGTCGTCGAGCGGATCGACGACGGTGAACGAGTAGTCCCCCCAGCGGCGGGGCGGCCCCGGATCGGCCGGCGGGTTGTAGTTCGCCGTCGTCGTCCCGTAGGTCACCGCGGCGACCGTCGGCGGACCGGTCATCGTGCCCAGGGTGTCCCCCGCGAGCCGTCCCACGTAGGCCGGGGTGGCTCCGACCGGCGTGCCGGCCATGGTGACGCCGAGCACCGAGTGCCCCTGGCCGGTCACCGTCACGGTGGGGATGAAGTACTGGCGCGCCGCCGCCAGCGTGGCGGCGTTGTCGAACACCGTGCCGGACTGCACCAGCGTCGGCGTGGTGGTGAGGTTCTGGAACTCGTACCAGCGCGACGCGTTGCGCGCCGTCGCCCCGGTGCCGGCCACGCCGGTCGCAAGCACCCGGAAGTTGTGCGCCGTCCACAGGCGGCCGTTGCGGATCATCGCCTGGAAGATCCGGTCGTCCAGCGAGTCGAGGCGGCCGTTGTTGCCGCCCGTGTTCCCGAGGTGCGTCACGGGATTGGGGGTGGTCGTCGTCGGCACGGTGACCGGGATGTTGGCGGAGATCGTGGGGGTCAGCGACCCCGGATTGCTGATCCGCCGGAACATGATGGTGCTGAAGGTCGCGTTGTCGGGGCCGATGATGTACCCCTCGGTCGCCCCGGGGTCGAAGTTGTCGACGCCGCGCGGCGACTCGGGTCCGGCGCCGGCGCCCGCCGCCAGGTTGGGGAACGAGTTAACGACCATCGGCCCGGCGCCGAGGATCGACGCCTTCTGGACCACGTAGCCGTTGGTTCCCACGAAGGTGCCCGTACCGGAGAAGATGTTGCAGCCGACATAGAGCGCATTGACGTCGATGCCCAGAGAGGGGTAGTCGCAGAAGTCGCCGCTCGCATCCGTCTGGAACTCGAAGAAGGTCCACACCGTGCTGGGAGTGATCACCCCGGCGCTCGCCGCGTCGCTCACCGCGACCATCCAGCGGTTGACGGCCGTCGTCGTGCAGGTGGCGTTCGTGCACGGCACGTCGATGATGGACATGTACCAGCGGGCGGTGAACCGGTCGTACCGGATCTGCGGATCGCTGGTGAAGTCGAGCACCACCGGTGGGCTCACAGGAGTCGTCACCGGAGCGAAGAAGACGTCCGGATCGGCGTTGAGCACGCCGTCCGCCACCCCCGCCTTGGTGAACGAGCGGATGCGGCCGTTGACGAAGACGATGAACTGCGTCGGGCCGACGGTCCCCATCGAGTCGGGAGGGAAGGCGCCGGTGTCGGTCAGCGTCGCGCCGTCGAAGGCGAGCCCGGTGGTGTGGATCTTGGGCTCCAGCTCCGGGAGCACGCGCTCCTTTTCCGCATCGGTCGCCGCGAAGCGCGAGACGGCCGGCGCCAGGGGATTCTGCGGCAGCTTGTCGCGGTTCGGATATTCGAGCTCGTGGTCGGGGTGTTCCTTGCGCGGCGGGCTCACCGCCTGCCGCGCCATGATGGAGCGTGTCGTCTGGCGGATGCCGGCCGAGGCGGGCAGGCGCTTGCCGGGAATTTCGGCCGCCCCGGCAATGCCGAGGAGGCTCAGGGAAAGGGAGACGGTCAGGGCCAGGCGGGTGATCACACGTGCGGAAATGGACATCATGGCGCTCTTCCTTCCCCTGGGCGGGGCGACTTGCAGAAAACAGGTACCTGAGGCGGACACCTTTTCATATCAGATGCGTCCAGGGGTGTCCAGCGGAAAGATTCCGCCCCGGGACGCATTCGGGGCGGATTGGAATACTTGAGTGATTACTTAAGATAATCGCGAAGGAATGCGATCGTGCGGGGCCACGCTTCCCGGGTCGCCTTGAGGTTGGCGCCGCCGCGGTCCTCCTGCGCGCGCAGGAAGCCGTGGCCGGCCCCGTCGAAGACGTGCGGCTCGTAGCTCTTGCCGAGCTTCTTCATCTCGGCCTCGGCGGGGGCCACGGTGGCGGTGACCCGCGAGTCGTCGCCGCCGTAGAAGCCGAGCACGGGCGCCTTGACCTTCGCGAGGTCGGCAGTCTCCGGAGGGGTGCCGTAGTAGACCACCGCCGCCGACAGCGCCGGCTGCGTCACCGCGTACGAGAAGCTGCGCCCGCCCCCCCAGCAGAAGCCGACCGTGGCACTCTTGCCGTTGGCCGAAGGCTGCTGGACGGCCCAGGCGCGGACGGCGTCGAGGCGGGCGGTCGCCATCTCGGGGGTCAGGTTGCGCACCAGCGCCACCACGTCGTCGCGGCTCCCCGCCGACGCCGTGCCGCCCCCATTGGGCCCCATCCCCGAAACGAGGTCGGGAGCCACCGCGATGAAGCCATCCCGAGCCACCTGGTCCGCGACGCCCCGCAGCCAGTCCGACAGCCCGAAGATCTCGTGCACCAGGATCACCACCCCGGCCTTCTCCTTCCGCTCCGGGTAGACCACCCACGTCCGGATCGGCGTCCCGCCCCCCGGCATCTTGATGTCCACGTATTCGCCATGGCGCGGAGACGAATCGAGCTGCGCCTTGGCCTGCGCCTCGGAGGGCGGGAGGTTGGCGTCGCGGGGGGCGGGGGCCGCGGCGGCGGCCTGGGCGGGCGGCGAGGCCGGCGCGGCAGGAGCCGGCGGGGCGGGTGGGGTTTGTGGGATCGCCAGCAGCAGAATGGCACTGAGGAGCGTTCGCATGTCGGTCTCCTGTAGAAATTGGTGGAGATTCTATATCCCCTCGCTCTTCGAATCGGTGTCGCACCACTCGGTCGAAAAGCGATCCGCATTGAAAAGGTTTCGATCGCTGAGCTCAGAAAGGGACTTCAGGGACTCCAAGGACAGCAGGGACTAACAAGGACAATAAAACCCGAGGGGGTTCAAACCCAGCGGATCTTTGAGTGAACCTGAGGTCCCTGAGGTCCCTGAAGTCCCTTGTTCAGCGTTCCGCCGCCCGCACCTCCCCTTCACCGCCGCCGCTCCAGCAGCGGCAGCACCCGCTCGAGCTCGCGCTCCAGCTCGGCGAGGAGGCGGGGGAGCTCGCCGTGCTGGCCGAAGTCGCCGGGGTCGGCGCGCCTCGCCTGCTGCTCGAGGCGGGCGCTGACGGCGGAGACCCGCACGGCGCCGATCTGGGCGCTGATCCCCACCAGGCTGTGCGCCGCGAAGGCGAGGGCGTCGGCGTCGGCTTGGCGGATCGCCTCGCGCAGCCGTTCGAGCCGCTGCGGCGTCTCGCCCAGATAGCTCTCGATGATCTCGCGCACCAGCGGCTTGCCGGTGATCTGGCCGAGGCGCTGCAGGCTGTCGAGGCGCTGGGTGTCGAGCGGCGACGGGGTGTCGGGCAGGAGCGGCTCGAGGCGGGCGGCGGCGAGCAGGGCGCCGAGCGAGGCCGGGGGCGGGGTGACGAACGGCTTCGCCGGCTTCGGGCCGCTCGCCCGCGTGAGCGCCGAGCGCAGGTCCGCGAACACCACCGGCTTCTGCAGCAGATCGTCCATCCCGGCGGCGAGGCACGCCTGGCGCTGCTCGCGCAGGACGTTGGCGGTGACGGCGACGATGCGCGGCTGGCGCTCGGCGGGGAGCTCGGCGCGGATGCGCCGCGTCGCCTCGAGCCCGTCCATCCCCGGCATCTGGACGTCCATCAGGATCAGGTCGTAGGGCTGGCGGCGCAGCGCCTCGAGCGCCTCGATGCCGTTGCCGGCGACGTCGGCCACGTACCCCATCCGCTCGAGCATCAGCACCCCCACCCGCTGGTTGACCGAGTTGTCCTCGGCCAGCAGGATGTGCAGGGGGAGGGTGTCGGCGAGGCGCGCACTATTTTCGCGAGGGTCGCGGCTGTCGCGATCCATGGCGGCGGCGGCCTCGTTCAGGCCGGCGAGGCTGATCTCGCCGCTGAGGCGGGGGGGCGGCGCCGGGCGGCAGCGGATGGTGAAGAAGAAGGCCGAGCCGCGCGAGAGCTCGCTCTCCACCCAGATCCGCCCGCCGAGGCGCTCGGCGAGGCGGCGGCTGATCACCAGCCCGAGGCCGGTGCCGCCGTAGAGGCGCGCCATCGAGGAGTCGGCCTGGCTGAACGACTTGAACAGGCGGTCGAGGCGGTCCGCCGGGATGCCGATCCCGGTGTCGCGCACCACGAAGAGGAGCTCGACGAGGTCGTCGCGCTCGAGCTTCGCCGGCGAGATCTCGACCTCGAGGCGGACCTCCCCCTGCGGCGAGAACTTGATCGCGTTGTCGAGCAGGTTGACCAGGATCTGCCGCAGGCGCCCCGCGTCGCTCTCGATCGCCACCGGCACGCCGGCCCCGACCCGGCAATAGAAGCCGAGTCCCTGCCCCGCGGCCTTGCGGGCGAGGAAGCCCATCGCCTCGTCCAGGCAGTCGCCGAGCAGGAACGGCGCCACCTCGATGTCGAGCTTGCCGGCCTCGATCTTCGAGACGTCGAGGATGTCGTTGAGGATGCCGAGCAGCGCCGCGCCGCTGCCGCGCGCGGTCGCCACGTACTCCCGCTGCTCGGTGGTGAGGGGGGTCTCGAGCAGCAGGCTCATCATCCCCAGCACGGCGTTCAGGGGGGTGCGGATCTCGTGGCTCATGTGGGCGAGGAACTGGCTCTTGGCGTGGCTCGCCTCCTCGGCCTGGTCGCGCTGCTGCCGCAACCCCCGGCTCTGGTTGACGATGGCGACGTCGAGGGCGGTCCCGATGGCGAGGATCGCCAGGCGCGCGACCTGGTTGTCCCAGCGGAAGGTGCCGTACGAGGCGTTGCCGAGCGGCGTGCCGGTAGCCTGGCTGCGCAGCACCACCCAGGCGACGAGCCCGGCATATTGGCCGGCGGCGGCGAGGCCGGCCACGACGCAGATCCGCACGTCCTGGCGCAGGCAGCTCATGGCCATCGCGATGAGGTAGAAGCTGAAGAAGATCCGTCCACTGACGACCGCCATCGGCTCGCCGGAGGCGACCAGCGCGACCTGCGCCAGGCTGACGATGCTGACGTCGAGGACGCTGGTGAAGAACCCCAGCCACGGCGGGGGGGTGTTGCGGCGCGCGGAGCGGCGCACGGCGACGCTGAGCAGCGCGGCGGCCAGCGTCCCGGCGAGCCCCACCCAGGGCTCGAGGTCCCGCGGATGGAGGGCCAGGCTCATCGCCGGGATCAGCGATGCCACGACGGCGGTCCAGATGCGCGCCGTGGCCGCGAGGAGCTCTCCCTCGCGGCCGGCGCGAGCCGATACCGGGTCGGGGCGCGCCCAGCCCCGGAGAAGTGATGCCAGGTGCAAGATGGTTCCGCTCGCTCTCTCGCTTTGCTGGGACGTATTCTGGCACGGCGCCGGAGATGGGGCTACCTGCCCGGCGGGGTGGGGACGAAGGGGGAACCGCGTGGGAATCCCGCGGAATCTGCCGTTATGCTGTAACGGTGGGCGCCTCCACGGCGCCCTTTCAGGCGAGGGGTCCACGACCTTTGAAACGAGGTGAGGGATGGCCAGGAGACGAATCGTCGCCTACTACATGCACGAGAGCGAGCGCGCCGCCGCCGAAGCGGCGCTGGGGACGGACGAATCGACCGACAGCTTCGCCATGGGCGAGGCCGACGACGCCGGCATCGCCCGGCTGCGCGCGGCGGGGGTCATCGTGCAGGAGGTGCCCGAGCCCCCCGCGGCGGCGGCGCCGCCACCGGTGCCGCCCGCGGCCGGGCCGTTCGCGTTCGGTTTCGCGCCCGGGGGCGAGCGCTCCCCGGCGCTCGACGCCGCGGTGCCGGCCGAGGTGGACTGGTACGTCGTGCGGCTGCGCGGGCCGCTCCTCGAGGGGCAGCGGGCGCGGCTCAGCGAGCTGGGGGTCGACCTGGCGCGCGCTCAAGGGCCGAATGCCTACGAGGCGCGCCTGCGCAGCGAGCAGGTCGCCCCGGTGACGGCGCTGCCGTTCGTCGCCGGGGTGCAGTGGCTCAGCCCGGAGCAGTCGGCGCCGCGGGTCGCCACGCAGGGCGCGGCGCCCCGCCTGGGCGCGACGCGCGGTCCGGTGCTGGGGATGGCGCCCCCGGCCGCCCCGCCGCCGCTCCCCTTCGACGTCAGCCTGCGCGATCCGGCCGACCGGCCCACGGTCGAGCAGTGGCTCGCCGACCGCGGCATTCCGATCCTCGGCACCAGCGCGCGGAAGGTCCGCATCTCGGTCGGCGCGGACGACGCGGTGCTCGGCGAGCTCCAGCTGCTGCCGGAGGTCGAGGTCATCGTGGAGTACGTCCAGCCCAGGATCTTCAACGACCACGCCCGCCGCCTGCTCGGCCTCGACGGGCCGGCTCCCGTCGCCGGCGGCGGGGCGGCCCCCGCGGTCCTGGCGCAGGACGGCAGCGGCCAGATCGTCGCGGTCGCCGACACCGGCCTCGACGACCGCCATCCGGACTTCGCGGGGCGCATCGTCAAGCTGGTGGCGCGCGGCCGGCCGGGGGACACCAGCGACCCGCACGGCCACGGCACCCACGTCGCCGGCTCGGTGCTCGGCGACGGGACCGGGTCGCACGGCCAGATCCGCGGCGCGGCGCCGAAGGCGAAGCTGGTCTTCCAGTCGCTGCTCGATGCGCAGGGCGGCCTGGGCGGCCTGCCGGTCGATCTCAACGACCTCTTCCAGGAGGCGTACGACGCCGGCGCCCGCATCCACAACGACAGCTGGGGCGCCGACCTCGGCTCGACCTACACGCTCAACAGCGAGGAGGTCGATGAGTTCGTCCACAAGAATCCGGACATGCTGGTGGTGATCGCCGCCGGCAACGCGGGGACGGCCGCGGCGCCGAAGAAGTCGGCCGCCGGCTTCGTCGACTGGCTCTCGATCAGCTCGCCGGCGTCGTGCAAGAACGCGCTGACCGTCGGCGCCAGCCGCAGCGACCGCACCGACGGCGCGTTCAGCACGCGGACCTGGGGGGAGCTCTGGTCGCGCGACTTTCCAGCCCAGCCGATCGCCCAGGAGAAGGTCTCCGGCGACCCGCAGTCGCTGGCGGCGTTCAGCAGCCGCGGGCCGACCAACGACCGCCGGATCAAGCCCGACCTGGTGGCGCCGGGCACCGACATCGCCTCGACCCTCTCGTCGCTCGCCCCGCTCGACAACTTCTGGGGGGCGCATCCGACCTTCCCGAAGTACGCCTTCGACGGCGGCACCAGCATGGCCTCGCCGCTCACCGCCGGCTGCGCGGCGCTGGTGCGCCAGTACTACGTCGACACCTGCCACGCGGAGCCCAGCGCGGCGCTGCTCAAGGCGACGCTGATCAACAGCACCGTCTGGCTGACCGGCGCGGACGCCACGGCGCCGAGCCCGGGAACGCCGAACTATCACCAGGGGCACGGCCGCATCGACATGGGCCGGGCGATCCCCAACCCCGCGCAGCCGCAGATGGCGTTGCAGTTCGTCGACAGCTGGAAAGTGGCGGGGGGCGCGCTCAACCGCACCGGGGAACGGCGGCGCTACCAGTTCGTGCTGCCGGCGAACGTCCCCGAGCTGCGCATCTGCCTCGCCTACACCGACGCGCCGGCGCGCGGCCTCCAGAACAACGTCAGCCTGATGGTCAATCACATCCAGAGCGGGAAGAAGTGGCAGGGGAACGAGCAGCTCGCCGATGCCCTGACCCTCCCCGATCCCGACAACAACGTCGAGGTGGTGCGCATCGCGAACGCGGCGGCCGGCACCTATCTGATCCAGGTGTTCGCCGCCAACATGCTGAAGCCGCCGCAGGACTTCGCGCTGGTGGTGACCGGCGACGGCGTCCCGGCGATGACCTCGATCTGAGGCCGACGCACGACTGGGACAACGTCGCCAAACAGAGCGTCGCGCCGTAGGCAGCGGCCGGACGGCTCAATAGGGGCAGAGGCAGCAGCTCAGGTAGCAGACGGCTCCCGCCGGGCTGCCGGTCACCTGCTGGCAGTAGCTCTGGCAAAAAGCTTGGGTGGTGCAGGCCGGCCGGCCCTGGGGGCAGGACGTCGCCTGGGCCACCCTTTCGCGGCCCGGCGCGAGCAGGAACGACATCCCGAGACAGCCCAGCACCGCCAAGCGGCTCAACGTGCGGCGTGAAATCATTGGCGACCTCCTTCGGTAAGACCTGCGTTCAGCCTAGAAGGTGCGCCGTGGCCCAGGCAGCGAGCCGGGGCCCTCAATCCTTGAGCGCGTCCTCCTTGTGGCTCACCACTTCCACGTGATCGGGGAAGAGACGGAAGACCGACAGGCTGCCGAAGGTGCCGCTGCTGCCTTCGGGGCCGGAGGTCCAGGAGCCCCGGGAGATGATCCGCACCCGCTCCTGGCTCATCGTCTGGAGGCGGATCTCCAGCCAGACGCTCTGGTGGGTCGCGGTGTAGGGAGTGGCGTTGCAGGCCTGCCGGAAGTCCCCCTTGCGATTGATCTCGGCCGCCTGTTCCCGGGTCAGGTTGAGGGGCGGGATGCCGTCCTTGAAGAACTTCTTGACCAGGGCGATCTGGGCGTCGGAGCACTGGTCGCCGAGCCCCAGCGCGGTGGTCAGGGGGCACTGCATCGAGTACCTGCCGCCGATTTCCTTCCCCGGCGGGCAGCCGCCGTTGGCCCGCATGGCGTAGAGGGCGAGGACGGCCCGCAACGCCGGTGACAGGGGCTCGAGCGGCTTCAGGTTGACGGCGGTCGTCGTCGAGTCGGCGCTGTAGAGGACCTGGACCTCGACCTCGCCGGCGAGAGCGGGGCGGGCAACGGCGAGAAGCGGGAGGAGCAGGAGGCCGGCCAGGGCGGCGGCTGGGACGCGGGAGCGCGGGGATCGCATGGCCGGGTATGGTGGCCCAAGGCTTTCGCGGAGGCAAGCCGCGTCGCTTGACAGTGTTGCCTGACGGGCGTACTGTCCATATATGAACGAATCGGCCGCCCCCTCTTCCGGGCGGGCGGCGATTCGCTCGGTGGTCCTTAGGGGTGAGGCGTAGAGCGGCGGATTCGGTCCTGGTCGATCCAAAGAAATCCAGACAGTTGCGGTAGCGGGGGGAAGCCTGTCGGCTTCCGCGGGCTCGCGCGTTGCCTGGGAAATTTTAGGAGATGAGAATGAACCGTGCACTGAGGATGGGGATGGCGCTGGGACTGGGAGTCGCCTTCGCGGCCGGCGTGGGGTGCGGCCACAAGGACGAGAAGCCCGCCGGCCCGCCGCCGCCGGCGGTGGTGGTGGTGACCCCGGTCGTCCAGCGCGACGTGCCGGTCTACCAGGAGTGGATCGGCACCACCCAGGGGAACATCAACGCCGAGATCCGGCCGCAGGTCGACGGCATCCTGCTGCGGCGGGTGTACGCCGAGGGGAGCTTCGTGCACCAGGGGGACACCCTGTTCGAGATCGACTCCCGGCAGGTGCAGGCTCAGCTCCAGCAGACGCAGGGGGACCTCGCGCAGGCCCAGGCGCAGCTCGCCAAGGCGCAGCAGGACGTCAACCGCTTCCGCCCCCTGGCCGCCGAGAAGGCGGTCAGCCAGCAGGAGCTCGACAATGCCCTCTCCGCGCAGGCGGCGGCCAAGGCGGTGGTCGACGCCAAGGCGGCGGCGGTGCACCAAGCGCGCCTCAACCTCGGCTGGTCGCGGGTGACGGCGCCGATCAGCGGCATCGCCGGCACCTCGCAGGCACAGGTGGGAAACCTGGTGAGCCCGGCGACCGTCCTCGCCATCGTCTCCCAGTGCGATCCGATCCGCGTCGTCTACAACTTGAGCGAGCAGGAGTACCTGAAGATCCAGTCGCGGCTCCAGAAGGATCCGGCGGCCCAGCGCGGCGACAACCTCGAGCTGATCCTCTCGGACGGCTCGGTCTTCCCGCACCACGGCCACGTCCTGTTCGAGGACCGGCAGGTCGACGTCAAGACCGGGACGATCGCCAGCGTCGCCGTCTTCCCCAATCCGGGGAACGTGCTGCGCCCCGGGCAGTACGCGAAGATCCGCGCCATGATCGACCTCAAGAAGGACGCCCTCCTGGTGCCGCAGCGCGCCGTCAACGAGCTGCAGGGGGGCTTCCAGGTGGGGGTGGTGGGGAGCGACGACAAGGTGGTGGTGAAGACGGTCGTCCCCGGGGTGCGGGTGGAGAAGCTCTGGCAGATCGACTCGGGGCTGGCGCCGGGCGACCGGGTGATCGTCGAGGGGTTCTCGCGGGTGAAGTCGGGCGCCGCCGTCAAGCCGCAGGAGGCGCCGCCCGAGGCCGCCGCGGAGTCCTCCCCGTCGGACGCCTCCTCTCCCCCCACCTCGCCGTCCCCATCCGGGCGGGCCGCGGGAGGGAAGTGACGCCATGGCTCGTTTCTTCATCGACCGGCCGATCGTCGCCATCGTCATCTCGATCCTCACCGTGCTGCTCGGGCTGGTGGCGCTGGTCGGCCTGCCGATCGCCCAGTATCCGGACATCATTCCGCCCCTGATCCAGATCCAGGGGAGCTTCCCGGGAGCCGACGCGGTCACCGTCGAGCAGTCGGTGGCGACGCCGCTCGAGCAGCAGATGAACGGCGTCGAGGACGAGCTCTACATGCAGTCGGTCAACGCCAACGACGGCACGATCACCCTCAAGGTGACGTTCGAGGTCGGCACCGACCGCAACGCCGACCAGGTGAACGCCCAGAACCGGGTCTCGCAGGCGCAGCCGAGCCTCCCCCCCGACGTCAACGCGATCGGCCTCACCTACCGCAAGACGCAGGGCACGCCGCTGATGCTGATCTCCCTCTTCTCGCCGAAGGGGACCTACAACGGCCTGTTCCTCGGCAACTACGCGCTGATCAACGTCAACGACGCGCTCTACCGGGTGCCCGGCGTCGGCCAGGTGCTGAACTTCGGCGCCTCCGACTACGCGATGCGGGTGTGGGTGAAGCCCGACCAGCTCGCCAAGCTCGGCTTGACGGTCAACGACCTGGTGAAGGCCCTGCAGGTGCAGAACACGGTCAATCCGTCGGGGCAGATCGGCGCCGAGCCGGCGCCGCCCGGCCAGGAGTTCACCTACACCGTCCGCGCCCAGGGGCGCCTGGTCACCCAGGAGCAGTTCGGCGACGTGGTGGTGCGCCTGAACCCGGACGGCTCGGCGGTGCGCATGAAGGACGTGGCGCGGATCGAGCTGGGGGCGCTCAGCTACAAGCAGATCGGGCGCTTCAACGGCCAGCCGTCGAGCATCGTCGCGATCTTCCAGGCCCCCGGCTCGAACGCCCTCGAGGTCGCCAACGGGGTGAAGAAGCAGATGGCGCTCCTCAAGACCCGCTTTCCGGAGGGGCTCGACTACGCCGTCTCGGTCGACACCACGCGGCCGGTGACGGAAGGGATCAAGGAGATCCTGAAGACCCTCGCCGAGGCGATGGTGCTCGTCATCCTCGTCGTCTTCCTCTTCCTCCAGAACTGGCGGGCGACGCTGATCCCGCTGATCGCGGTTCCGGTGTCGCTGATCGGCACCTTCGCCGTCTTCCCGCTACTCGGCTTCTCGATCAACTCGCTGTCGCTGTTCGGCCTGGTGCTGGCGATCGGCCTGGTGGTCGACGACGCGATCGTGGTCGTCGAGGCGGTGGAGCACCATATCGAGGAGGGGATGTCGCCGCGCGACGCGACCCTCCAGGCGATGAGGGAGGTCTCCGGGCCGGTGGTCGCCATCGCCCTCATCCTGTCGTCGGTGTTCCTGCCGGTCGCCTTCCTCGGCGGCATCCAGGGGCGGCTCAACAAGCAGTTCGCGCTGACGATCGCCGTCTCGGTGCTGATCTCGGCGTTCAACGCCCTCTCGCTGTCGCCGGCGCTCGCCGCCCTGCTGCTGCGGCCGCGCAAGGAATCGCGCGGCCTGCTCGCCCGCTTCTTCGGCTCGTTCAACCGCGGCTTCGACAAGGCGAGGAACGGCTACCTCAGCGCCTCCGGCTTCCTGATCCGCAAGGCGGTGATCGCGGTGGCGATCCTGCTCGGCTTCGCCCTGCTGGCCGGCGGGCTCGGCAAGAAGGTTCCGGGAAGCTTCCTGCCGGACGAGGACTACGGCTACTTCTATCTGAACGTGCAGCTCCCCGACGCCGCCTCGCTCCAGCGCACCGACGCCGTCTGCCGCAAGGTCGACCAGGTCCTGTCGCACACCAAAGGGGTGCGTTACTACAACACGGTGGCCGGCTTCAGCCTGCTCTCCTACGTCTCGGCCACCTACAACGGTTTCTACTTCGTCTCGCTCGACCCCTGGGACGACCGCGACCGCAAGGGCGGCGGCGGCACCGCGCAGGAGCTGATCAAGAAGCTGAACGACACCTTCCGCGCGCAGATCCCGGAGGCCACGGTGCTCGCCTTCGCGCCGCCGGCGATCCCGGGCCTCGGCGCCTCCGGCGGCTTCTCGCTCTGGGTGCAGGACCGCAGCGGCAACTCGGTCGACTACCTGAACCAGCACCTCCAGCGCTTTCTCGAAGCGGCGCGGAAGAGGCCGGAGCTGCAGAACGTCAACAGCACCTTCCGCGCCGCCGTGCCGCAGGTCCTGGTCGACGTCGACCGCGACAAGGCGCTCAAGCAGGGAGTGCCGATCGCCGACGTCTACCAGACGCTGCAGTCGTTCCTCGGCGGCACCTTCATCAACCAGTTCAACCGCTTCGGCCGCCAGTGGCGCGTCTATCTCCAGGGGGAGGCCTCGGAACGGACCCGCGAGGAGGACATCGGGCAGTTCTTCGTCCGCAACAACGACGGCAACATGGTGCCGCTGTCGGCGCTGACCACCATCCGGCACATCTCGGGGCCGGAGTACACGCAGCGCTTCAACCTCTTCCGCGCCGCCCAGGTCACCGGCGCCGCGGCCCCCGGCTACAGCTCCGGGCAGGCGCTCGACGCCCTGGAGCAGGTGGCGGCGCAGACCCTGCCGCGCGAGATGGGGTTCGACTGGGCCGACCTCTCCTACCAGGAGAAGAAGGCGGCGGGGACGGCGGGCCGGGTGTTCGTGCTGTCGCTGATCTTCGTCTTCCTGATCCTCGCCGCCCTCTACGAGAGCTGGACGCTGCCGTTCTCGGTGCTGCTGTCGGTGCCGGTCGCCGTCTTCGGCGCCTTCACGGGGCTGCTGCTGCGCAAGTTCGACTTCGACGTCTTCGGGCAGATCGGGCTCGTGGTGCTGATCGGCCTGGCGGCCAAGAACGCCATCCTGATCGTCGAGTTCGCCAAGGCGGAGTTCGAGAAGGGGAGGAACCTCACCGACGCCGCGCTCGAGGGGGCGAGGCTCCGCCTGCGCCCCATCCTGATGACCTCGTTCGCCTTCATCCTGGGGTGCGTGCCGCTGTGGATCGCCCACGGCGCGGGGGCCACCTCGCGGCAGATCCTGGGGACGGTGGTGGTGGCGGGGATGCTCGCCGCCACCTGCCTGGCGGTGTTCCTGATCCCGGTGCTCTTCGTGCTGGTCGAGAAGCTCGGCGGCGCCGAACGAAAACGGCAGCGAGAGGGAGCGCCCGTGCTGCCGGTCGCCGGGGAGGCCCATTCATGAAGCGGCTCGCAATTCTCGGGGCTCTGGCCCCGTTCGCTCTCGCCGGCTGCACTCTGGTCGGCCCGACCTACAAGCGGCCGGACCTCAACCTCCCCGCGGCGCACCGCGGGCAGGTGGCTCCCACCCGTCCCGAGGACGCCGCCTCGTTCGCCGACCAGGCGTGGTGGGACGTCTTCCACGACGACGTCCTCAAGGGGCTGATCGGCGAGGCGCTCCGCAACGGCTACGACGTGCGCCTCGCCACCTGGCGGGTGGAGGAGGCGCGCGCCAACGCCGGCATCGCCCGCGCGCAGGCGTACCCGTCGGTGCAGGGGCAGATCGAGGCCGGGTACGGGCGGCAGTCGGAGTTCTCGACCTCGCCCGGCGCCCAGGGGAGCCTCTACCAGCTCAACCTCAACGCCTCCTGGGAGATCGACTTCTGGGGGCGGGTGCGGCGGTTGAACGAGGCGGCGCTCGCGCAGTTCCTGGCCAGCGAGGAGGGGCGCCGCGGCGTCTACCTCTCGCTGACCTCCGAGGTGGCGACCGCCTACTTCCAGCTCCGCTCGCTCGACGCCCAGCTCGAGATCGCCCGCCGCACCACCGGGGCCTTCCAGGAGACCTTCGACCTCTTCGACCGCCGCCTCAGGGGGGGCGCCGCCTCCGCCCTCGAGACCTCGAGCGCCCAGGCGCTCCTCGCCTCGACCGCCGCCAACATTCCGGACCTCGAGCGGCAGATCGTGGCGCAGGAGAACCAGCTCGCCTTCCTGCTCGGCCGCAACCCCGGGCCGGTGCCGCGCGGCGCCGTCCTCACCGACCAGTTCCTGCCGCCGGAGATCCCGCCGGGGCTCCCCGCCGATCTGCTCAAGCGGCGCCCCGACCTGCGCCAGGCCGAGCAGACGCTGGTCGCCGCCAATGCCAACGTCGGCGTCGCCCAGGCCGACTTCTTCCCGCGCCTGAGCCTCACCGGCGCGCTGGGGCTGCTCTCCCCGCAGGTCTCGCAGCTCTTCCCGGCCGGCCGCACTTGGTCGATCGGCGGTGGCCTGCTGTCGCCGGTGTTCCAGGGGCGCCTGCTGCGCAGCCAGTACGACGCCGCCGTCGCCCGTTGGGAGCAGGCGAAGGTGCAGTACGAGCAGAGCGTGACGAATTCGTTCAACGAGGTCTCGACGCAGCTCGTCGCCTACCAGAAGTACGCCGAGGTGGAGACCCAGCGGGCGCGCGAGGTGGCCGCCTATCAGGAGGCGGTCCGCCTGTCGAACACCCGCTACGTGGCGGGGCTGTCGGACTATCTCGAGGTCCTGCAGGCATCGCAGCAGCTCTTCCCGGCCGAGATCCTGCTCTCCCAGGCGCGCTACAACCGCCTGGCCACCCTGGTGCAGCTCTACCGCGCCCTGGGCGGCGGCTGGCAGCTCTCCGATCCGCAATGGACGGCGGGGACAACCGCCGCCGTCACGCCTCCTTCCCCCGCGGCCAAGCCTGACGCCCGCCCCTGAACACGATGGCACCGCTCGCCGCTCCTTTCAACACCGCGCCCGACGGCCCCGACGAACGGGTCATGGGGCTCATCGTCCGCCTCTCGGACATCATCGAGAAGCGCATCGACGCGAGCCTCGAAGAGACCGGGCTGTCGCTCCCCAAGTTCAGCGCCTTGAAGCACCTGGCGCTCTCCGGCGAGCCGCTGCCGCTCGGCGAGCTCGCCGCGCGGATGGTCTGCGTGCGCTCCAACATCACCCAGCTCGTCGACCGCCTGGAGGCCGACGGGCTGGTCTGCCGGGTGGTCGACCCCAAGGACCGCCGCAGCGTGCGGGCCGCCCTCACCCCGCTCGGCCGCGAGCGCCAGGCCGTCGGCGCGGAGCGGGTCGGCGCGGTGCGGGCCGAAATGGCCGAGAAGCTCCGCGAGCTCGACTGCGACACGCTCGAGCGGGCGCTCGGCCGCCTGCGCTGAAGGGGCGGCCCCTACCCGGGCGGCAGTGTCCTGGTTCGAACCGCGCAGCCGACTGGCAGCGACGAAGGAGCGAAGCCCGAAGGAGGCGAGCAGGTTTCGAACCAGGACACTGCTCCGCTGGCGCGCTCCTTGCTAAAGCCTGTCGGTTGGTCTCGGGGAGGGGGAGCGGGAGAAAACGCCTTGCCACCGATGCTTTACGTTTTCTTTACCCCTTCGCTCCGGGGGTGCGACTAAAATCGGAGCCGGGTGGAACGGCCGCGGCGACAGCGATCTCTTCCGAAAAGTCCGCCAGAGAGCAGGCACTTTCAAGATTCCAGGGGTAAATTCCAATGATTTCCGAAAAGACCGAAACCCAGGACCGCGAGGTTTCACCGTCGCCAGCTCCGCGCAAGGTGCCGAGCGCGCCGTCCGAGGCGCCGCCGCCCTGGCACGAGCCGGAGCCGGAGCCCGGGGAATCGAGGCCCCGCAGGCGGCGCTGGCTGTGGGTGCTGGCGCTCCTCGGGGTGGCCTCGGTCGCCTGGTACCTCTTCGCCCATCGCGGCGCGAGCGACAAGGCGAAGGGGACGGCGGCGGGGAAGGGAGGGGACAAGAAGCAGCAGGGCCCCGTCCCGGTGCTCGCCGCCACGGCCAATACCAAGGACGTCGGCGTCTACCTGACGGGACTGGGGACGGTCGTGCCGCTCAATACCGTCACCGTCAAGAGCCGGGTCGACGGCCAGCTCCTGCGCATCGACTTCCGTGAGGGGCAGATCGTGCGCGGCGGCGACCTGCTGGCCGAGATCGACCCGCGGCCGTTCCAGGTGCAACTGATGCAGGCCGAGGGGCAGAAGGCGAAGGACGAGGCGGCGCTCCACAACGCCCAGGTCGACCTCCAGCGCTACGAGGTCCTCTTCAAGGAGGACTCGATCGCCAAGCAGCAGCTCGATACCCAGGCGGCCACCGTCGCCCAGGACCAGGCGGTGCTGAAGAGCGACCAGGCGCAGATCGAGAGCGCGCGGCTCAACCTCACCTACAGCCGCGTCACCGCCCCCATCGGCGGCCGCGTCGGCCTGCGCCAGGTGGACGTCGGCAACATCATCCACGCCGCCGACGCCAACGGCCTGGTGGTGATCACCCAGCTGCAGCCGATCGACGTGCTGTTCACCATCCCCGCCGACCAGCTGCCGCAGGTGCTGCCGCAGGTCCATGCCGGCAAGGTGCTGGGCGTCGACGCCTACGACCGCGACCTCAAGCACAAGCTGGCGAGCGGGCAGGTGCTGGCGATCGACAACGAGATCGACCAGACGACCGGCACCGTGCGCCTCAAGGCGGTCTTCCCCAACGCCGACGAGGCGCTCTTCCCCTCGCAGTTCGTCAACGCCCGGCTGCTCGTCAACACCCTCCACGGGGCCGTCACCGTCCCCGCGGCGGCGATCCAGCGCAGCCCGCAGGCGACCTTCGTCTACGTGATCAAACCCGACCAGACCGTCGAGTCGCGCAACGTCGTGGCCGGGCTGACCGAGGGGGACGACACGGTGATCCAGCAGGGGCTCGCCGCCGGTGAGCGGGTGGTGATCGACGGCGTCGACAAGCTGCGGCCGGGGATGAAGGTCGACGCCTCGGCGCCGGGCGCGAACGGGCGCGGCGGCCGCGGGTCGGGCGGCGGCGGCGCGCAGGCCGCGCCGGCGGACAACGCCGGCGCCGCCGGGAAAGGCGGCGGCAAAGGACACGGTAAGAAGGCACAGGCGGCGTCATGAGCCCGTCGAGGCCGTTCATCCTGCGGCCGATCGCCACCTCGCTGATGATGGTGGGGCTGCTGCTCGCCGGCATCGTCGCCTTCCGCCAGCTCCCCGTCTCGGCGCTGCCGGAGGTCGACTACCCGACGATCCAGGTGACCACCTTCTACCCCGGCGCCAGCCCGGACGTGATGGCGTCGGCCGTCACCGCGCCCCTCGAGCGCCAGTTCGGGCAGGTGCCGGGGCTGAACCAGATGACCTCGATCAGCTCCGAGGGGGCGTCGATCATCACCCTGCAGTTCACCCTCGACCTCGACATCGACGTCGCCGAGCAGCAGGTGCAGGCGGCGATCAACGCCGGCGGCACCTTCCTGCCGCGCGACCTGCCGAACCCGCCGGTCTACAGCAAGACCAATCCGGCGGACACGCCGGTGCTCACCCTGGCGCTGACCTCGAAGACGCTGCCGCTGTCGAAGGTGGAGGACCTCGCCGACACCCGCCTGGCGCAGAAGGTGTCGCAGCTCCCCGGCGTCGGCCTGGTGCAGATCAGCGGCGGCCAGAAGCCGGCGGTGCGCATCCAGGCGAACCCCACCGCCCTCTCGGCCTACGGCCTGACCCTCGAGGACGTGCGCACCGCCGTCTCGCAGGCCAACGTCAACCAGGCGAAGGGGAGCTTCGACGGCAGCCGCCAGTCGTACACCATCGGCGCCAACGACCAGCTGCTGTCGAGCGAGCAGTACAAGCCGCTGATCATCGCCTACAAGAACGGCGCGCCGGTCGTCCTCTCGGACGTCGCCAACGTGATCGATTCGGCCGAGAACGTGCGCCAGGCGGCGTGGATGAACGAGACGCCGGCGGTGATCGTCAACATCCAGCGCCAGCCGGGGGCGAACATCATCAACGTGGTCGACAAGGTGACGGCGCTGCTGCCGCAGCTGCGCGCCTCGCTGCCGTCGGCGGTCGACGTCACCGTGCTCACCGACCGCACCACCACCATCCGCGCCTCGGTGCACGACGTCGAGTTCGAGCTGCTGCTCACCATCGCGCTCGTGGTGATGGTGATCTTCCTCTTCCTGCGCACGCTCGCCGCCACCATCATCCCCGGCGTCGCCGTGCCGCTCACCCTGGTCGGCACCTTCGGCGTCATGTACATGCTCGGCTACAGCCTGAACAACCTGACGCTGATGGCGCTCACCATCTCGACCGGCTTCGTGGTGGACGACGCGATCGTGATGCTCGAGAACATCTCGCGTTACATCGAGGAGGGGGAGAAACCGCTCGAGGCGGCGCTCAAGGGGGCGGAGCAGATCGGCTTCACCATCCTCTCGCTGACCGTCTCGCTGATCGCCGTGCTGATCCCGCTGCTGTTCATGGGCGACGTCGTCGGCCGCCTGTTCCGCGAGTTCGCGGTCACCCTGAGCGCCACCATCCTGATCTCCGCCTTCGTCTCGCTGACCCTGACGCCGATGATGGCCGCCAAGCTGCTGCGCCACAAGCCGGAGTCGCAGCGCGGCCGCTTCTACCGCGTCTCGGAGCGGATGTTCGAAAACATCCTCCACTTCTACGACCGCACCCTGCTCTGGGTGCTCGACCACCAGCCGCTGACGCTGATGGTCGCCGTCGGCACCCTGGTCGCCACGGTGCTCCTCTTCCTGTTCATCCCCAAGGGGTTCTTCCCGATCCAGGACACCGGCGTCATCCTCGGCATCTCGGAGGCCGCCCAGGACGCCTCCTTCCGCTCGATGACCGAGCGCCAGCAGGCGTTGACCAAGACGATCCTCGCCGATCCGGCGGTCGCCAGCCTCTCCTCGTTCATCGGCGTCGACGGCACCAACACGACGGTGAACACCGGCCGCATCCAGATCAACCTGAAGCCGCTCGAGGACCGCGACGCCAGCGCCAGCGAGGTGATCCGGCGCCTGGGGGAGAAGGTGGCGAAGGTCTCCGGCATCACCCTCTACATGCAGCCGGTGCAGGACCTCTCGGTCGAGGACCGGGTGAGCCGCGCGCAGTTCCAGTACAGCCTCGAGGACGCCGACCCCAACGAGCTCGCCACCTGGGTGCCGCGCTTCGTCGCCCGCCTGCGCAAGCTCCCCGAGCTCGCCGACGTCGGCAGCGACCAGCAGAACGACGGCCTCCAGGCGCACCTGGTGTTCGACCGCACCACCGCGTCGCGGCTCGGCATCACCCCGCAGATGCTCGACGACACCCTCTACGACGCCTTCGGGCAGCGGCAGATCTCGACCATGTTCACCCAGCTCAACCAGTACCGCGTGGTGCTCGAGACCCAGCCCGACTTCCACCAGAGCCCGCAGGACCTCTCGGGGATCTTCCTGCGCTCGAACAGCGGCGGCTCGGTGCCGCTCGCCTCCTTCACGCGGGTCGAGGAGCGCAGCACGCCGCTGGCGGTCAATCACCAGGGGCAGTTCCCGGTCTCCACCGTCTCCTTCAACCTGGCGCCCGGCGCCTCGCTGGGGGCGGCGGTGAAGGCGGTCAACAAGACCAAGGACGACCTCAAGATGCCGGACAGCATCCAGGCCTCCTTCCAGGGGACCGCCTCCTCCTTCCAGGGGTCGCTCAGCAACACGCCGCTGCTGATCCTGGCCGCGGTGATCACCGTCTACATCCTGCTCGGCGTGCTCTACGAGAGCTACATCCACCCGCTGACCATCCTCTCGACCCTGCCGTCGGCGGGGGTCGGCGCGCTGCTCGCGCTGCTCCTCTGCGGCAGCGAGTTCAGCATCATCGCGCTGATCGGCATCATCCTGCTGATCGGCATCGTCGAGAAGAACGCGATCATGATGATCGACTTCGCGCTCGACGCCGAACGCAAGGACGGCAAGGAGCCGCACGAGGCGATCTATCAGGCCGCCCTGCTGCGCTTCCGGCCGATCATCATGACCACCATGGCGGCGCTGCTCGGCGCCGTGCCGCTGGCGCTCGGGCGCGGCATCGGCGCCGAGCTGCGGCGTCCGCTCGGCATCGCCATCATCGGCGGCCTGATCTTCAGCCAGCTCCTCACCCTCTACACCACGCCGGTCGTCTACCTCGCCTTCGACCGCCTGGCGCGGCGGTTCAAGAAGAAGGGGGACGAGCCGGAGGAGAGCCACCCGGCGCCCAACAAGCCCGGGCTCCGCCCCAACGAGGCCGGCGCATGAGCGGCGACGGGAAGGCGCGGCCGCCCCACGAGGAGCCTCACGAGAAAGGCGAGGGCGAGGAGCAGGAGCAGGAGGCGAAGGGGATGCGCAGCATCTCGGCCCCCTTCATCCGGCGGCCGATCGCCACCACGCTGCTGGTGGTCGCGATCGCCCTCGCCGGCGGCCTCGCCTTCCGGCTGCTGCCGGTGTCGCCGCTGCCGCAGGTCGAGTTCCCGACCCTGCACGTCTCGGCCAACCTGCCGGGCGCCAGCCCCGACACGATGGCGTCGTCGGTCGCCACCCCGCTCGAGCGGCAGTTCGGGCGGATCGCGGGGGTGACCGAGATGACCTCGTCGAGCTCGCTCGGCTCGACCAACATCACCCTGCAGTTCGACCTCAACCGCAACATCGACGCCGCCTCGCGCGACGTGCAGGCGGCGATCAACGCCGCCCGCGGGCAGCTGCCGGCCAACCTGCCGAGCAACCCGAACTTCAAGAAGTCGAACCCGTCCGACGCGCCGATCATGCTCCTCTCGCTGACCTCGGACCTGATCGAGAAGCCGAAGATCTACGACGTCGCCTCCTCCGTGCTGCAACAGAAGATCTCGCAGATCGAGGGGGTGGGGGAGATCACGGTCGGCGGCGGCGCCCTGCCGGCGGTGCGCGTCGAGGTCAACCCGACCCTGCTCAACGGCTACGGCCTGAGCCTCGAGGACGTGCGCACGGCGCTCACCAACGCCAACGCCAACCGCCCGAAGGGGGAGCTCGGCAGCGTCGACCGCCTGTGGTCGCTGAGCACCAGCGACCAGCTCCACAAGGCGGCGGAGTACCGGCCGCTGATCCTCAGCTACAGAAACGGCGCCGGCGTCCGCCTCGGCGACGTGGCGACGGTCGACGACTCGGTCGAGAACCTGCGCTCGGGCGGCCTCGCGAACGGCAAGCCCGCTATCCTGCTGATCATCTTCCGCCAGCCGGGGGCGAACGTGATCGCCACCGTCGACCGCATCCGCGCCGTGCTGCCGCAGCTCCAGGCCTCGATCTCGCCGGCGATCAAGATGCAGGTGGTGATGGATTCGACCACCACCATCCGCGCCTCGGTGCACGACGTCGAGATCACCCTGATCATCTCGATCCTGCTGGTGATCCTCGTCGTCTTCGTCTTCCTGCGCGACTGGCGCTCGACGTTCATCCCCAGCGTCGCCGTGCCGGTGTCGCTGATCGGCACCTTCGGCATCATGTACCTGCTCCGCTTCTCGATCGACAACCTGTCGCTGATGGCGCTCACCGTCGCCACCGGCTTCGTGGTCGACGACGCCATCGTGGTGGTCGAGAACATCACCCGCTACCTCGAGCAGGGGCTGTCGCCGGTCGAGGCGGCGCTCAAGGGGGCCAAGGAGATCGGCTTCACGGTGTTGACGATCAGCATCTCGCTGATCGCCGTCTTCATCCCCATCCTGTTGATGGGCGGCATCGTCGGCCGCCTGTTCCGCGAGTTCGCCATCGTCCTCTCGGTCGCCATCGCCGTCTCGATGGTGGTCTCGCTCACCGCCACGCCGATGATGTGCGCCAAGCTCCTGCGCTCGCGCGAGAAGGAGAAGCACGGCCGCCTCTACCAGGCGAGCGAGCGGGTGTTCGACCGCATCCTGCACGGCTACGAGCGCTCGCTGTCGTGGGTGCTGCGCCACCAGTTCCTGGTGCTGCTGATCACCCTGGCGACGATGGGGGCGAGCGTCTACCTCTACATCATCGTCCCCAAGGGGTTCTTCCCGCAGCAGGACACCGGCCGGCTCAACGGCTCGATCGTCGCCGACCAGTCGAGCTCCTTCCAGGCGATGCAGGGGCGGATGACGCGCCTGGTGGCGATCGTCCAGAAGGACCCCGCGATCGACAGCGTCACCAGCTTCACCGGCGGCAACAACTCGGCGCGCATGTTCGTGGCGCTGAAGACGAAGCGCAAGCAGACGGCCGACCAGGTGATCGCCCGCCTGCGCCCGAAGCTCTCCCACGAGCCCGGGGCCAACCTCTTCCTGCAGTCGGTGCAGGACCTGCGGGTGGGCGGCCGGCAGGGGAACGCCCAGTACCAGTACACCCTCCAGGGGGACAACACGGACGAGCTGCTGCAATGGGCGCCGAAGGTGCAGGCGAAGCTGCGCACCCTCAAGCAGCTGGTCGACGTCAACTCCGACCAGCAGAACAAGGGGCTGCAGAGCACGCTGGTGATCGACCGCACCACCGCCGCGCGGCTGGGGATCACGCCGCAGGCGATCGACAACATCCTCTACGACGCCTTCGGCCAGCGCCAGGTGTCGACGATGTACGAGCAGCTCAACCAGTATCACGTGGTGATGGAGGTCGAGCCGACCTACTGGCAGAACCCCGAGGGGCTGAAGTACATCTACGTGCCGACGGGCGCCACGACCCCCACCAACGCCTCGAACGCGGCGGTCTCCGCCGCCAGCAACAACTCGCGGGGGATCACGGCGTCCACCGGCGCCGCCGGCCCGACCGGCACGTCGGGCGCCTCGTCCGGGAGCGGCGGGGGCGGCACGGGAAGCGCCGCGCAGGGGAGCGTGGCCGGCGCCGCTTCCGGGAGCGCCGCGAGCGGCACCTCCGGGACGTCCGGCGCCGGCTCCGCCGGCAACTCCGCGAGCAGCTCGGCGAACAGCTCCGCGGCCGGCTCGTCCGCGACGCTCGGCAAGCTGGTGCCGCTCGCCACGTTCACCCACTACGAGACCACCAACGCGCCGCTGACCGTCAATCACCAGGGGCAGTTCCCGGCGATCACCTTCTCGTTCAACCTGCCGCCCGGCGTGGCGCTCGGCGACGCCGTCACCGCGGTCGCCCAGGCGGAGGCGGAGATCCGCCTTCCCGAGAGCATCCACGGCAGCTTCGCGGGGACGGCGCAGGCGTTCCAGGACTCGTTGAAGAACGAGGCGCTCCTGATCCTCGCCGCCCTGCTCACCGTCTACATCGTGCTCGGCATGCTCTACGAGAGCACCATCCATCCGATCACCATCCTGTCGACCCTGCCGTCGGCCGGCGTCGGCGCGCTGCTGGCGCTGATGATCTGCCACACGGAGCTGTCGGTGATCGCCGTGATCGGCATCATCCTGCTGATCGGCATCGTCAAGAAGAACGCCATCCTGATGATCGATTTCGCCATCGAGGCGGAGCGCAAGGAGGGGAAGAGCCCGGCCGACGCCATCTACGAGGCCTGCCTGCTGCGCTTTCGTCCGATCACCATGACCACCATGGCGGCGATGCTCGGCGGCCTGCCGCTCGCCATCGGCATCGGCACCGGCTCGGAGCTGCGCCGGCCGCTCGGCATCGCGATCGTCGGCGGCCTGTTGTTCAGCCAGCTGCTGACGCTCTACACCACCCCGGTGGTCTACCTCTACCTCGACCGCTTCCGCCTCTGGTGGGAAGGGCGGCGCGCGCCGCGCCGCCGCCCCCGCAAGGCCGTGCCGGCGAGCTCGGAAGCCTGAGAGAAATGGTTATGGTCATGGACAAGAGACTCCCCCTGCTGCTCGCGATCGGATTCCTTTCGGCCTGCGCCGCCGTCGGCCCCAACTACAAGAAGCCCACCACCGCGGCCCCGGGCGCCTTCAAGGAGGCGCCCCCCGAGGGGTGGAAACGGGCCCAGCCGAGCGACGCGACCCTGCGCGGCAAGTGGTGGGAGCTGTTCGGCGATCCCGCCCTCAACGCGCTCGAGGAGCAGGTCTCGGTCTCCAACCAGAACCTGGCGCAGGCGGAGGCGCAGTTCCGCGGCGCCCGAGCCGCGGTGGCGCTCGCCCGCGCCGGCCTCTTCCCCACGGTGACCGCGGGGGCTCAGGCCACCCGCTCGTACCGCGGCGGCGGCAGCAGCGGCACTGGTGGCAGCGGGACGACGACCGGCGGCTCGTCCACCGTCTATCAGGTGCCGGTCGACTTCAGCTGGGAGCTCGACCTCTGGGGTCGCGTGCGGCGCGGCGTCGAGGCGAACATCGCGACCGCCCAGGCGAGCGCGGCGGATGTCGAGAACACGCGCCTGAGCCTGCAGGCCGAGCTGGCGAGCGACTACTTCCAGCTCCACGGCCTCGACGAGCAGCGGCAGCTCCTCGATTCGACCGTCAACGAGTACCAGACGGCGCTCAAGATCACCTCCAACCGGCACGACCAGGGGGTCGCCTCGGGGGCCGACCTTGCCGAGGCGCAGACGCAGCTCGAGACGGCGCGCGCTCAGGCGATCGACCTCGGCGTCTCGCGCACCCAGCTCGAGCACGCCATCGCCATCCTCACCGGCAAGGCCCCTGCCGACCTCACCATCCCCTCGGCGCCGATCCGCTTCGCGCCGCCGGCGGTGCCGGTGGGGCTCCCCTCGGAGCTCCTCGAGCGCCGGCCGGACATCGCCGCCGCCGAGCGCCGGGTGGCCGCGGCCAACGCGCAGATCGGCGTCGCCCAGGCGGCCTACTATCCGACCTTGAGCCTCAACGCCTCGGGAGGCTTCGCCAACAGCATGATCGGCAGCCTGTTCTCGCTCCCCAGCCGCTTCTGGTCGGTCGGCCCGCAGCTCCTCGGCACCCTCTTCGACGGTGGCCGGCGCCGCGCCACCGTCGAGCAGGCCGAAGCCAACTACGACGCTACCGTGGCCGCCTACCGCGAGAGCGTGCTCGACGCCTTCCAGGGGGTCGAGGACAACCTCTCGGCCCTCCGCGTCCTCGCCGCCGAAGCCACCCAGCAGGTCGCCGCCACCAACGCCGCCGAGCGCTCCCTCCAGCTCACCCGCAACCGCTACTCGGCCGGCATCGCCACCTACCTCGAGGTGATCACCGCCCAGAACGCCGCCTACCAGAATGAGCGCAACACGGTCGACCTCCGCATCCGCCAGATGACGGCCAGCGTCAACCTGATCAAGGCGCTGGGAGGCGGCTGGACGACCGGGGACCTGCCGGCGAGCGGGGCGCTGGCGGTGACGAAGTGAAGCGTCTCCGATTCCCGATACTTTGATCGCCTCCCGGCGATCTCGCTATACTGTCTCCATGGCCGATCCTCTCCGCAAGCCGCCGGCCGACGAGGAGCCGGATCCCTTCCGCTACGGATCGCGGCGGAAGCGCGTCCGCCTCCCCAGCGGGGAAGTCGTCGAGCAGGAGGTCCCGCTCACGGCCGAGGATCTTCTCGACCCGCAGCCCGGAGACGAAGTGACCCAGAGCGATCCCCACGCCCAGATCGTCACCGCGCTGCACGAGCTGCTGAAGCGGCACTACGAAGCGGTCCAGGACGTAGTGGTCCTGTTCGACATGAAGATCGATTGGGGAATCCCCGGCCTCCCCAACCCTTCCCCCGACCTCGCGGTCGTCCGCGGGCTCCCCAAGCGGGAAGGCCGGTCGATCTACCGGGTCGCCGAGGAGGGGAAGCTCCCCAGCCTGATCCTCGAGGTCGTCTCCTACTCGGACGCTGCGATGTACCAGAACGACCACAAGGTGAAGGTCGAGCTCTATCAGCGCGTAGGGATTCCCGAATACCTCGTCGTCGATCCCCCCTTTCCCAAGAGCCCGCTGGCTCTGACCGGCTATCGTCTCGGACCGGACCGCCGCTACCGGCAAATCGAGCCCGATTCCCGGGGACGCCTCCACTCCGAGACCACCCAGCTCTTCTTCGCACCGTCCGACGACCGCCGCACCGTCCGGATCGGCGACACCGCGACCGGCGAGTGGCTCCTCACCGGCAGCGAGGAGCAGGCCGCCCGGCGGGTTGCCGAGGAGCGGGCTCGCCAGGCCGAGACGGAAAATGCCCGTCTGCGCGCGGAGCTCGAACGGTTCAAGAAGTCCGGCCAGTAGGGCTCGTTCGCGGGAGAGCGGAGGGCTCCCCCTCTCGCCGCCCAAAAACCCTCTGGGCCGGCGCGCTGCAGGGTCTGAATCTCGGTTCTGTTATCCTGATTCCATGTTGAATCCTGCGGCCGTCGAGCCGATCCCTCTCCTCACCGACGCGGACGGTGTGATCCGCGTCGCGGGGACTCGCGTCACCCTCGACACCCTGGTCGACACGTTTCTGACCGGCGCCTCGCCGGAAGAGATCGCGCAGGACTTCCCGGTCCTCCGGCTCGACGACGTCTACGCGGTCGTCACCTACTATCTGAGGCACCGCACCGAGGTGGACGACTATCTTCGGGAGCGGCGAGCCCGCGCAGGAGTGCTGCGCGCCGAGATCGAGGCCCATTCCCCCCAGACCGGTCTCCGCGACCGGCTCCTTGCCCGGATCGGGCGGTAGCGTTCGCGGTCTAACAGCCCACGATTCTCCTAGCTTTCAGTGGGATACCTCGGTTCCTTCGCCAGCCACGATTGAGTCAAAATCATGATGACCCAAAACGTAACCATTCGTATTCTCGAAGAAGAGAACAATCGGCGGGGAGATCTCTTCGGCCATCTCATGGCCGACCTCCTCGTAGCTTTGGGCTATGAGCAGCCCCGGCTAAACGTTCATAAGTCCGGTCGCGAACTTGACCTCTCAGCTCATCATCGGCTCGAGCCTCGACGCGCCATTGCTGAATGTAAGGCTACTGCGATGCCGATAGGAGGTGACGACTTAAACAAGTTCGCCGGCGTTGTCGATGCCGAGCATGGAGGTAAGAACCCAGTAACTGGCTACTTCATCTCGCTGGCTGGATTCAAAGAGACCGCTATCGAACAAGAAAAACAGCGCCGCCGTACCAAACTCATTCTTCTTACTGGTCCGCAAGTCGTGGACGAGTTGGTAAGCGGGCGTATCCTGATCGATAAGGCACGAGCCACCGATCTCGCCGGCAGAAACTGTGCAACCTTAGGCCACCTCGTACTTGACCCCCAGGCAGATCTCCTTGCTCATATACGTGGATGGATTTGGGCTATCTATTACACTCAGGGCAAATCGCGCAGCCACTTTGCTCTGATCCACGCGGATGGAACGCCCCTTGCTCGGGCTCTTGCCGATGAAGTCATCGCTGCTGATCGCGAATGCCATGGGAGTTTATACAGTCTTACCTGCCTCAACCCCGCACCGACCGCAGGCCTGGATACAGATCCCCCTGTCCTGGCCGCCCTCGCGGCCTATCGGCAGTACCTTGAAAATGAATGTGGATTCATACAGCTTGACGGCCTTCCCGCCGACGGTGACGTGGGTTCGCGCCGGTTGAGGTTGGAAGACCTCTTTGTCCCGTTACATCTTGATATCGCTTCGGAAGATGACAGCATGGCTGCGCAACGGCAAAATGTCGGAGCTATCCTCGCGAATCATTCGCGTCTAGCAATCCTCGCAGCACCCGGTGGAGGAAAGTCCACTCTCATTAAGAGGATTGTCGTAGCCTATGCCGATCATGAAGGTCGCGGGGAGATCGCAGATGACCTCCCTCAGCGCGATTGGTTCCCGCTCTTCTTTCGCTGCCGTGAACTGAGAGGTCTAGCTCGAGGTTCATTTGGAGAATTGCTAGAGGCTCTCTCGCAACGTGAGCCCGTGCGTCACTTTGCGGAGATTTTCCGTGCTCATGTTGATCGCGCGCTTCTCGACGGTCGCGTTCTACTCCTTGTGGACGGGCTAGACGAAATCGCCGATCCTGGTGACCGCGCCGCCTTCGCCTGTACGTTGAGAACTGTCATTCAGGCCTATCACTCCATTGCCTTAATTGTGACCTCGCGGGAGGCCGGGTTTCGTCATGTGGCGGCACATTTGGCTCCTGTCTGTGCGCAAGTAAGCCTATCCTCGTTCAATGCCGACGACATTTTTCGACTGAGCGTCGCTTGGCATAGAGAGGTCGTAGGAAGTAGTGAGAAGGTTCGCGCAGACGCGGAGAAGCTTGCCGCTACTATTGTGCATAACGATCGAATTGCGCGGCTTGCTATCAACCCTCTTTTGCTCACCACTCTCCTTTTGGTAAAGCGATGGGTCGGATCCCTTCCCACCCGGCGAGCCATTCTATATGGCAAGGCTGTGGAAGTCCTACTTATGACTTGGAACACGGAAGGTCACGAGCCAATACCTGAAGAAGAGGCGTTGCCTCAACTCTGCTATGTTGCTTCGGCGATGATGTTTGAAGGTATTCAGAAGGTTAGCCGCCACAGGTTGGCCTCATTGCTTCAGGAATCTCGCGATTCCCTTCCAACAGAACTTGGATATGTAAAGTATACAGTGGATCAGTTCATCCACCGTATCGAAGATCGCAGTAGTCTTTTGATGATGACAGGGCAAGAGGTTGAGGACGGTCGGCTGGTTGATTTTTTTGAATTTCGCCACCTTACCTTTCAGGAGTTCCTTACTGCCTCAGCCATGGCTAAAGGTTGGCATCCCGGTAGAAAAGAAGAGGATACGCTTGTCAGCGTGCTAGAGCCCTATTTTGGGAAGAGCGGGTGGAACGAAGTGGTGCCCCTTGCTGCCGTTTTGGGTGGTAAAGAGACGGAGGGTCTGATTCGGCGACTTACAGAGGAAGTCAGCCAGTTTGGCAGAGGTAAAATCGGAAGGGAGTCTTTAATTATTCAAATTCTTTTAAATTGCTTGGCAGACGAGGCAGCCGCGCGGCCGGAAACTGTTCGAGCGGCTTTTCACGAGTTAGTGCTTAGAGGTATGTCTTTGTATTATTTATCGGGCGTTCAGGTACTCTTGCAGGGGCGCTATAGCGCTGACTTTAGGGAGGAAGCTATAAACTCCTGCCTTAAGCCGCCACCTGGGTTTTTGCTTTCAGACACTTTGATGACCTTGTTGAAGATTGTTTGGCTGCAAACGATTGGTATTGAGTCTATCAGGAGTAATGAGAGTACTGCTGAAAATTTCGCGAATATGCTGGAATCGTCTATCGTTCTATGTCGTATAGAAGGAGCTCTGGGCATAAGTGAGTTGTGCTGGCGTGCTTGGAAAAAAATAGGGGAGGGTGATCTCCTGAAGCTTAACACATGCAAGGTATCTCTTCAACGTGCAGGATCAGTGCTGTCAGCGATGGTGTTTTCAGATCAGGTTGAGGAGCATTGTGCCGCTTTACTTGCCTTCGAAATGCTTATCCCATCTCGAATTTGGCTCCCGGCTAAACATATAATTGAGCGTTTGTTTAAATTATGGCGTGAAAGCTCTGATGCTTCGATACAAGGACTCGCTCTTCGAGTTTTGGCATCGTATCCGGTAATGCCTCGCAGTGTTGGGCAGGCGCACGATTATATATCGCGCGGCGAGTTCGATTTCCTACTATCCATGGCAAGTAATGAAGGAATCGAGAAGTGCGCTATTCTTGTTCTTGCCTGGTATCTTGGCTCAATGAGTGATCAAGAGATAGTCAAACGTGCCAAGGTCATAGTAATTGACTCTCGTGGTCTTATAGCTCCCACAGTTCAAGAGCTTTTGGCAATTGCGGGAGATGCGTAGTCCTGACGATTTGTTTACGGACGATTCCAGAAACCGCCCCAGGTAAGGCGCCGTCCGGCTCGCCGCCGACCCCGCCACCGCGGCCGGAGTCCCGGCCGCCACCACCCGCCCGCCCTCCTCTCCGGCCCCCGGGCCGATGTCGATCACCCAGTCGCTTCCGGCCACGACGCGCATGTCGTGCTCGACGACGATGACGGTGTTTCCCGCTGCGACCAGGCCGTCGAGCTGCTTCATCAGGCGTTCGACGTCGGTGGGGTGGAGGCCGGTGGTGGGCTCGTCGAGGACGTAGAGGGTGTTGCCTCGCCCCATGCGTTGCAGCTCGGTGGCGAGCTTGATGCGCTGGGCCTCGCCTCCGGAGAGCTCGGTGGCGGGCTGGCCGAGGCGGAGATAGCCCAGGCCGACTTCCCTCAGGACGGTGAGGGCGCGGCAGACCTGCGGCTCGTCGGGGAAGAACTCCCAGGCGGCGTCGACGGTCATCGCCAGGACCTCGGCGATGTTCTTCCCTTCGTAGTGGATCTCGAGCGTCTTCTGGTTGTACCTCGCGCCGTGGCAGGTGGGGCAGGGGGCGTAGACGCTGGGGAGGAAGAGGAGCTCGACCATCACGAAGCCCTCCCCTTCGCAGGTCGGGCAGCGCCCCTTGGCGACGTTGAAGGAGAAGCGTCCGGCGTCGTAGTGGCGGGCGCGGGCGGCGCGGGTTGCCGCGAAGAGCTTGCGGACGTGGTCGAAGAGACCCGTGTAGGTGGCGAGGTTCGAGCGCGGGGTGCGGCCGATCGGCTTCTGATCGACCCGCACCAGGCGTTTGATCGTCTCCATGCCGCCGGCGATCCTGCCGCCGGTGGTGACCACGGCGGCGCGTTCCAGCTCTTCCCCCTCCTCCTCCTCGACGGCGACCGGATGGCCGAGATGCTCGCCGACCAGCTCCACCAGGACCTGGCTGACCAGGCTCGACTTCCCCGAGCCAGAGACCCCCGTCACGGTGGTGAACACCCCCAGCGGAAACTCGACGTCGAGCCGGTCGAGGTTGTTGCGGGTGACGCCGGTGAGCCGGAGCCAGCCCTTGGGCGTGCGCGGCGTTCTTCGCACCTCCCCCGTCTCCGCGAAGAGATGCCGCCGGGTCTCGGAGGCCTCCACGTCTTCGAGCCCCGCGGGAGGCCCGCTGTAGAGCACGTGCCCCCCCTTCTCGCCGGCCGCCGGCCCGACGTCGACGATCCAGTCGGCGCGGCGGATGACGTCGAGGTCGTGCTCGACGACGAAGAGGGAGTTGCCTGAAGCCTTCAGATTGTCGAGCGCGCGCAGCAGCGCCTCGGTGTCGACGGGGTGCAGCCCGGCCGAGGGCTCGTCGAGCACGTAGACGACGCCGAAGAGGTTCGAGCGCACCTGGGTCGCGAGCCGCAGCCGCTGGAGCTCGCCGGGTGAGAGAGTGGGGGTGCTCCGTTCGAGCGCGAGGTAGCCGAGGCCGAGATCGAGCAGCACGGCGAGGCGCGCGGCGAGGTCCTGCGCGATGCGCTGGATGACGATCGCCTTTTCGGGGGCTTTCTCATCGCGTTGCGCGGCTTCCACGTAGGGCTGCACCACGGCAGCCAGCCTCGCCAGCGGCAGGCGCGAGATCTCGGCGATGTCGAAGCCCGCGAACTTCACGGAGAGCGACTCGCGGCGCAGGCGCTTGCCGTGGCAGAGCGGGCATTCGCTGCTCAGCATGTAGCGCGCCGCCCGCTTCTTCATCATCGGGCTGTGGGTGTTGGCGAACGAGTGCAGCACGTGGCGCTGGGCGCTGGTGAAGGTCCCCATGTAGCTGGGCTCCTCCTTGCGCTTCAGGGCGCGCCGCGTCTCCTCCGGGGTGTAGCCGGCGTAGACGGGGACGGTCGGCTGCTCGTCGGTGAACAGGATCCAGTCGCGCTCCTTCCGGGGGAGGTCGCGCCACGGGCGGTCGACGTCGTAGCCGAGGGTGACCAGGATGTCGCGCAGGTTCTGTCCGTGCCACGCGGTCGGCCAGGCGGCGATGGCGCGCTCGCGGATGGTCAGCGAATCGTCGGGCACCATCGAGCGCTCGGTCACCTCGTAGATCCGTCCCAGGCCGTGGCAGCGCGGGCAGGCCCCCTCGGGGGTGTTGGGCGAGAACGACTCGGCGTAGAGGAGCGGCTGGTTCCTGGGATAGCGCCCGGCCCGCGAGTAGAGCATCCGCAGCAGGTTCGAGAGGGTGGTGACGCTCCCCACCGACGAGCGGGTGGTGGGCGAGCCGCGCTGCTGCTGCAAGGCGACGGCGGGCGGCAGGCCGTCGATCTCGTCGACCTCCGGCACCTCCATCTGGTGGAACAGCCGCCGGGCATAGGGCGAGACCGATTCGAGGTAGCGCCGCTGCGCCTCCGCGTAAAGAGTGCCGAAGGCGAGGGAAGATTTACCGGAGCCGGACACCCCCGTGAAGACGACCAGGACGTCGCGCGGGATCTCGAGATCGACGTTCTTGAGGTTGTGCTCCCGCGCCCCCCGCACGCGCACGAATCCCGGGGGTTTTTCACCCGCGGCGACCGGAGGCGAAGGTTCATCAAATCTTTTCATTCGGACGGTTCCTCGTTTGCCTCATCCTGAAAGGCGCCGGAAGTGAGGGGTGTGCAGGTCGGGTGCCAGGCCGCATTTTCCGCCTTGTGAGGCACTTTTGTTGCAGGTGCTGACCCGGTTGAACGCCTGTTTGGCAAGGGACCAATGAGGGCCCCTCGTCGACAAGGGAGGTTCGCTCATGAAGTCAAAGCTCCGCCTCTCCTCGCTGATCGTGAATTGTGGCCTCGCTCTCGTCCTGTTCCTCTCCCTGGCCGCCGCCGCGCCCAACCCCGACGCGCAGCCGGCAAGGGTGCCTCACGACCAGGTGATCGTACCGGGGGAGGACCGCTTCACGCCGTTCGCCCAGACGATCCACTCCGGCGAATCCGTACGCTTCATCAATATGGACACCGACGATCACACGGTGGTCAGCCTCGACGCCTTCAACACGGCGGGCAACCGGAAGCTCGACGTCATCCTGAAGGGGACCGACAACAACGACGGCAAGCCGGGAACCCTGGTCCTCCACTTCAACCGTCCCGGAACCTTCGTCTACTACTGCCGGTACCACTCGCATCTCGACGACAGCAACCAGCCGGTGGCTCCCGGCCCCAAGCAGGGGATCCAGGACCCGGACGGCAACTACGGTACGCCGATGATGGGGATCATCACCGTCGTCCCCTGATCGGCGCGTAATACCCCGCGGCGGGGTGCGTTCTACCGGCGAGACCTTTCTCGTCGGAGGCTGAACCGCATGATGCACCCCCACGGCAGTGCCGCGATCGAGGCGATCGATCTGACCCGCTCGCTCCCGTTCGGCGGCGAGAGCGTCCCGATCCTCAAGGGCGTTTCCTTCACCGTCGATCCCGGAGAGTGGATCGCGCTCACCGGCCCCTCGGGCTCGGGGAAGTCGACCCTGTTGGGGATTCTCGCCGGCCTCGATTCACCGAGCACCGGACGGATCCTCCTCGGCGGCACCGACGTGACGCGGCTCGGCGAGCGGGCGATGGCGCGGCTGCGCAACGAGCGGATCGGCGTCGTCTTCCAGTCCTTCAACCTGATCGCCTCGCTCACCGCGCAGGAGAACGTCGAGGCGCCGTTGTACGTCCGGTCGTCCGGCCCGCGGGCGCGGGATACATCGCGGACAGCGCGGGAGGTGCTCGCCCGGGTCGGCCTGTCCGACCGGCTCGGGCACCGGCCGCACCAGCTCTCCGGGGGGCAGCAGCAGCGGGTGGCCATCGCCCGCGCGCTGGTGACGCGCCCGGCGCTCCTGATCGCCGACGAGCCGACGGGGAACCTCGACAGCGCCGCGGGCTCGCAGGTGCTCGAGCTGATCGCCGCCCTGCGCCGGGAGCTGGGATTCACCGTCGTGGTGGCGACGCACGACCGGGAGGTGGCAGCGCGCGCCGACCGCGAGCTCCACATCGTGGACGGCCTCCTGGAGACGCGATGAACGCCGGATTTGCGGTGCGCTACGCGGCGCGCAACCTGCGGCGGGGGGGCCAGCGGACGCTGCTGGCCACGGCCTGCGTCGGCTTCGGGGTGATGTCGATCGTCGCCCTGCAGCTCCTGTCGTCGATGATCGCGGCGTCGATCGCCCTCGATCCGCGCGCCGTGCTGGGCGGCGACGCCGCGCTCTCGCGAGGAGATCGCCCGTTGACCGGCGAGGACGTCGAGACGCTGGAGGGCATGCGGCGGGAAGGGCAGATCTCCTCCTACACCCTCGTCACCGCGGGCGGCGGCGCCCTCGTTCGTCGCGCGGGGCGGCCGGGCGGACGGACCTTCCTGCTCGGCCGGGCGCTCGGCGTGGACCGGGCCACCTACCCTCGGGTAGGGGAGGTGCGTCTGGAGCAGGCCGCCGGCGTCTTCCGCGATCTGATCGCCGCGCCCGGAGCCGCGGTGATCACCCGCGACGTCGCCGAGCGGACGGGGGCCGCGGTGGGCGACGACCTCACGCTCGGCGCCGGTCCCGACGGCGCGCCGTCCCGCCTGCGGGTGGCCGGCATCGCCGGGCTGACCCCCGACCGCCAGGGGGACACGGTGTTCTACAGCCTCGCCACGGCCCGCCGGCTGGCGGGCCGCGAGGACGTCGCCGCCTCGGCGCAGGTGCTCTGGGGCCCGGCGCCGCCCGGCGCCGGGATGCTCGCCGCGCAAGGATGGACGGTGGGGAAGCCCGAGGAGATCCAGCGGCGCCGGGCCCGCGTCGTCGACCTCTTCGGGCTGATGCTGAAAGGGGCCGGCGTCCTCGGGCTGCTGCTCGGCGGGATCGGCGTCGCGAACACGATGCAGGTGCTGCTGGCGCGGCGGCGCCTCGAGATCGCTACCCTCAAGACGCTCGGCTACGAGCGGGGCCACCTGCTGCTCCTGTTCGGCCTCGAGGCGGGGATGCTCGGCGGGATCGGCGGGATCGCCGGCGCCGCCGCGGGGACCGGCCTCGCCGTCTGGCTGCGCGTTCTGCTCGGCCGGGTGGGGCCGATCCTGCTCGGCTCCGCCTTCGACTCCCGGGTCTTGGCCGGCGGGATCGCGATCGGGGTCGCCACGGCGGTCATCTTCGGCCTGCAGGCGATCGTGCGGGCGAGCGCCGTGCGCCCTTCGACGCTGCTGCGCGACCTGCCGGCTCCCCGGGCCTGGCGCGAGACGGTCCTGCTCTACGCCTTGCTCGGAGCGATGTTCTCCCTGCTCGCCGCGGGGATCATGGGCTCTCTGCTCTACGGCGTCGGCGTGGTGGCGGCGGGCGCCGTCGGGCTGGCGCTCCTCGTGGCCCTTCTCGGCGCCGGATTCTTCGCGGCGGTCGCGGTACCGCTGCCGCTGCCCGGGCTGGTGGCGATCGCCCGCCGCAATCTCTGCCGGCAGCCGCTGCACACCCTGGTGGCGCTGGTGGCCCTCTTCTGCGGCGTGTTCACGATCGGATTCTCGGCCGCCACGATCGCCAACGGGCGCCAGCGTGCCGTCAGCCGGGAGCTGCCGAGCGGCGGCTACGACCTGGCCGTCTACGCGGCCCCGGCCGATGCGAGCCAGGTCGCCGCGGTGCTCTCACGCGCGGGGACGCAGGGCGTCCAGCGCTTCGTGACGGCGCCGGTCACCGCTGGGACTCCGGACGGTCGTCCGCTCGACGCTCTGCGCGCCGTCACGGGTTGCGAGGGCGACCGCACCGGCACCGTCGACGTCGTCGCAGGGGCTTGGAAGAAGGGAGCGGGGACCGCGCTCGCGCCGGCCGGGCTGCGGGGTGAGCCGTGGAAGCTCGCCCTCGGCGATACGCTCGAGATCTCGGCCGCAAGCTCCCAGTCTGTCCGCGTCAGGATCTCCGGGTTCTACGAGCTGCGGCGGATCTCGCCCCTGGTGCCGCACATCTCGGGGCTGCTGGTCGACGAGGGGACCGCCCTGCGGCTCGGCGGGCCGGCGGCGCAGGTGAATTTTACCGGCCAGCTGGCGGAGCGCCGGCTCTCGTCGGTCGAGAAGACCCTGGCGCGGGACGCTCCGCAAGCGCTGCTGCTCAGCCGCGCGGACCTCAATTCCGCCATGCAGGGAGCGATCGGGAGCCTCCTCGCCTTCGTCGTCGCCGTCGCGGGGCTGGCGCTCGTCGCGGGCGGAGTCCTGATCGCGAACTCGGTGGGGCTCGCCATGCTCGACCGCCGGCGCGAGATGGGGATCTTCAAAGCGATCGGTTATTCGAGCGCGCGCATCCTGGCGGGGATCGGCGTCGAGTACGCGCTCCTCGGCCTGCTGGCGGGAGTCGTCGGCATGGGCGCCGTCGCTCTCGCCTTTCGAGCGATCAACCGCCTGCGGCCGGCGGCGCGCCTGGCGCTCGATCCCATTCAAGGGCCGGCGATGATCGCCGTCGCCATCCTGATCGCCCTGGCGAGCGCCGTCGCCGTCGCCTGGCGGCCGACCCACGCGCGGCCGCTCGACGTGCTCAGAGATAGCTGAGCCAGGGGTCGCTACGCCGTGCTTTGAGCGCCGCGAACCAGCGGCAGAGCGGGTACATCGCGATCACCACGAACGCCCAGACCCCGTAGACGACCGGCAGTGAATATCCCCATCCCGGAGGCGCGGTGAACGGGTAGTTCGCCAGGTCCGGCGACTCGAACATCCAGTGCGCCGAGCCGTAGCGCACGGCGCAGGTGGCGACGGCGAGCAGGTGGATCAGCAGGAAGTGGAGCAGGTAATAGAACAGGGGGACCTTGCCGATCAGGAGCGCCGGCCGCAGGAGCCGGGGCGTGCCGCGGTCGACGAGCGCCAGAAAGACCAGCGCGGGGCCGAGCGTCATCAGCAGGAAGAGGAGCGACGGCGGGTACTTGGTGGTGCTCAAAAAAGAGAGCGCGGTGAACAGCGCGCTCTTCTGCGGCGTCCAGCGCGAGGGATCGCCGGAGGCGTCGAGGCCGCGCAGGATCACGAAAGCCAGGCTCAGCGCCACCCCCAGGCGCAGGAGGAACGCCCGCCGGCGCCCACCCTCCCAGCCGTAGACCTGGCCGAGGCCATAGCCCACCGCGGTGACGCCGATCCAGGGGATCAGCGGATAGGCCACGAAGACCGCGTGCTGCGGATTATTTTTCGGAATACTCAACACGAAACCCGGCGCGTGCAGGATCGCCCACAGCGGATTCGCCGAGCGCACGTTGTCGAAGAGGTTGTGCGCCGCGATCAGGAGGACGCCGAACCCGGTCACCACCGCCGCCGGCAGGCGGACCAGCGCCGCCAGCGTGATCATCGCCCAGCCGAGGGCCCACAGCACGAGGAGCATCGTCAGCTTGTAGTCGACGTTGAGCTGGTAGGCGAGGCAGCGCGCGATCACCAGCTCGAGAAAGATCAGCCAGAGCCCGCGGGTGAGGAGGAAGCGGGAGAGCTCGCCCGGCGATCTCTTGCGCAAGGAGAGATACGCGCCGGTGCCGGTGAGCAGGAAGAACACCGGCGCGCAGAAATAGGTGATCCAGCGGGTGAGGAAGAGCGCCGCCGAGGCGTGCGCGAGGTCGGTAGGGCTCTGCCCCGGGATGCCGAAGAAGTCCCGCGTGTGATCGAGCGCCATCACGATCATGATCACGCCGCGGACGACGTCGATCGCTTCGAGGCGTACGCGGGACGATCCGGGCTCCTGTGCCGGCTCCACGGCGCTACGCGACCTCTTCGAGGTACGCGGTCTCGCCGTGCAGCCCCTCGTCCAGCCCGAGCTGCTCGGTCGCGTCGGCGACGCGCACGGGGGTGATGCGGTCGATCAGCCAGAGCATGCCGAAGGTGAAGCCGAAGGCCCACACCGACGACAGGAGCACCGCGCCGAGCTGCACCAGGAAGAAGTGCGGATTGCCGGCGAACAGGCCGTTGACGCCGTTCGGATTGAACGACGTGGTGGCGAACAGGCCGAGCAGGAGGATGCCGAGGAAGCCGCCGACGCCGTGCACCCCCCAGACGTCCAGGGCGTCGTCCCAGCCGAGGCGGTTCTTGAGCGCCACCGCGCCGAAGCAGACGACGCCGGCCACCAGGCCGATGAGCGCCGCGCTGGCGGGGGAGACGTACCCCGCCGCGGGGGTTACGGTGGCGAGCCCGGCCACCGCGCCGGTCAGCAGGCCGAGGAACTTCGGCTTCTTGGCGGTCCACCACTCCATGGCGAGCCAGGCGATGGCGGCGAAGGAGGCGGCGAGGTCGGTGTTGAGGAAGGCGACCGCGGTCACCGAGTCGACCCGCAGCTCGCTCCCGGCGTTGAAGCCGTACCAGCCGAACCAGAGCAGGCCGGTGCCGAGCGCCACCAGCGGAATGCTGTGCGGCCCGCGGTCCTGCACCCGCCGGCGGCCGACATAGAGGACGGAGGCGAGCGCCGCGATCCCCGCGATGTTGTGCACCACGATGCCGCCCGCGAAGTCGAGCACCCCCCACTTGGCGAGCAGCCCGCCCCCCCACACCATGTGGACGAACGGGAAGTAGACGCAGAGCAGCCAGGCGGTGAGGAACAGCATGTACGCCTTGAAGGTGACGCGGTTGGTGAAGGCGCCGGTGATCAGCGCCGGGGTGATGATCGCGAACATCATCTGGTAGGCGCAGAAGACGAGCATCGGTACCGTCTCGTTGGGGCTCGGCGTCGCGAGGGTGATGTTGCGCAGGAAGGCCCAGTCGAAATTGCCCACGATCCCCGCGAAGTCCGTGCCGCTCTTGAGGTCGCCGCTGAAGCAGAGCGAAAAGCCGCAGATCCACCAGAGGACGGTGGTCAATCCCATCGACACGAAGCTCTGCATCATGATGGTGAGCACGTTCCGGCGCCCCACCAGTCCGCCATAGAAAAAGGCGAGGCCGGGCGTCATCAGCATGACCAGGCTGGAGCACAACAGCATGAACCCCGTGTTACCGGTATCCAGATGCGGCATCGGCGTCTCCTTCTGACGAGATGATGGAAAAAACCCGTCGGACTCTACGCCCGGGGCGAGGGAGGGTCAAGCGCGGCGTCGCCTCGAGACGCGTGACTCTGCTACCCTGAAGAGATGCGATCGACGACCGCCCGCGCCTCGGCTGCCTGGGCACAGCGCCCCCGGTTGAGCCGTGAACAGGAAAATCGCTTCTGGGCGGGAGCGGCAGAGGCATCGAGGTTCTTCATGGGCGAGTCCGACGTTCAACGCGTAGCTGCCAAGGTCGCGCGACGACTGGAAGAAGATGGCATCCCTTATGCCCTGATCGGTGCCATGGCCCTCAACGAGTACGGATACCGACGGGTCACCGTGGACGTTGACCTCCTGTTGACTCGCGAAGGGCTGGCGGAGTTCAAGCAGAAGCACCTGGGACTCGGCTACGTCGAGAAATTTCCCGGCAGCAAAGGCTTCCGGGATACCGAGAACAACGTGACGATCGACGTCGTCCTGTCCGGCGAGTTCCCCGGCGACGGCCTCCCCAAGCCGGTGGTGTTCCCGGACCCCGCGGACGCCGCTGTGCGAGGCGAGCGCGTGGCCCTCCTGCCGCTGTCGCGCCTGATCGAGCTGAAGCTCGCCTCGGGGATGACGGCTCCCCATCGGCTGAAGGACCTCGCGGACGTCATCGAAGTCATCCGCATCCTCAAGCTCCCCGCCGGGATGGTGGAGGAGCTCGATCCCTACGTCCGCGAAAAGTATCGCGAGCTCTGGCAGGCCGCTCAGGCCGTCGAGCGGGAGTAACTCAGCGCCTCAATCCTCCGCCAGCGCCTCCAAAGGTGAGATCCGTGCCGCGCGCTCGGCCGGCTGCAAGCAGGCGAACAACGCCACCAGCGCCAGGATCACCGCGGCGCCTGCCAGCACCCCCACCGGCAGCGCCGGCACCTGGAACAGGACGGCCTGCATGGCGCGGCGGGTCAGCCAGGCGCCGAGGGCTCCCAACAGCAGGCCGGCCGCCAGCAGGCGGAGGGCGATCCCCAGGAATTGCGCGCGCACCTGCTCGGGGCGGGCACCGAGCGCCATGCGCAGGCCGATCTCGCGGCGTCGCTGGGCCACGGCGTAGCACAGCACTCCGTAGGTGCCGATCGCGGTGAGCAGCAGGGCGATGCCGGCGAAGAGGGCGGCGAGGAGCGCCGGCGAGCGGCGGGCGACGAGGCTGTCGGCGACCCTCCCCTGCATCGAGCGGAGGTCGTTGACCGGCAGCTCGGGATCGATCCCGCGGACGATGCTCTGGAGATCGCTGCCGAGCGATTCGGCGGGGACGCGGGTGCGCACCACCACGAAAACGTTGCGGTCGGCGCGGTGGCCGAAGGGGTAGTAGACCGCCCCCTGAGCCCCGTTCTCGGTGAGCCCCTCCTGCTTCACCGGAGCGACCACGCCGACCACGGTGTACGCCTCCGCCGCGAGCCCCGCCTCGCCCCCCTCGAACAGGCGCTGGCCGAGCGCCCGGCCGCGCGGCCCGCCTTGTGACCAATACCGGCGGGCGAAATCCTCGTCGACCACGCAGACGCGCTCGGCGCGGCGGGAATCGGCGGCGGTGAGGAAGCGCCCCTCGCGCAGGGTGAACCCCAGGGCCGTGAAGTAGTCGCCCCCCACGCTGTACGAGTAGATCGCGTGGGGCGGCTCGCCGGCTCCGCGCCGCTGCCCCGCGACGGTGGCGGCGCTCTTGTTGCTGGTGCCGCTCAGCGGGACGTTGGTGGCCACCCCAGCGGCGACCGTCCCCGGCTCGTGGGCGAGCCGCTCCGCCAGCCGTTCGGTGAAGGCGAGGAGGGCCGCGCGGTCGGGATAGCCCTTCCCCGGCAGCGAGATCCGGCCGCTCAAGATGCCGTCCGCGCGGAAGCCGGGGGAGAGCGCCATCACCTGCCGCAGGCTCAAGCCCAGCAGCCCCGAGCCGGCGAGGAGCACGAAGGCGAGGGCGATCTGGGCGACGATGAAGCCGTGCCGCAGGCGCTGCGCCGCGCGCCCGGCCGTGCCGCCGCGCGACTCGAAGAGCGTCCCCTCGGCCGACCGCCCGCGCAGGCTGTAGAGGGCGATGGGAATCCCGATCAGTACCCCGAGGAGGAGCGAGCCGGCCAGCGCCACCGCCGCCAGGCGTGCGTCGAAGACGACGTGCGCCCCGAGCGGCAGGCGGTCGGTACCCAGCGCGGCCAGCAGGCGGATGCCGGCCGCGCCGACGGCGAGCCCGAGGATACCCCCGGCCAGCGTCAGCAGGGTGGTCTCGGCCAGCACGCCGCTCACCACGTGGCGCTGCCCGGCGCCGAGCGCCTGGCGGACGGCGAGCTCCTTGCCGCGGGCGCTGGCGCGGATCAGGAAGAGATTGATCAGGTTGACGGCGCCGATCAGCAGGAGGAACAGGGCCCCTCCCTGGGTCAGCAGCAGGATGGGACGGATCGCCGCCACGTGGTCGGCCCGCAGCGGGACCACCCGCGAGCGGAAGCCGGCCTCGGCCATCCGCTTCCCCTGCGGATCGCCAGCGGCCAGCGCGGCGTTCTGCGCGTCGACCTGCGCCTGGGCGGCGGCGAGCGGGGCACCCGGCCGCAGGCGGGCGATCAGGTGAGCGGTGCCGGAATGCCGCTCCTTCGGCGCCCGCTCCTCCGGCTCCGAGGCGAGCGGGAAGTAGAGCCGGGCGGGCGAGGAAAGGAAGCGGAAGGCCGGAGGCAGCACGCCGACCACGGTCCGCTCGAGGCCGTTGACGCGGATCTTCCGGCCGAGCACTTCGGGATCGCCGCCGAGCCGCTGCCGCCAGTAGGCGTCGGTGAGGACGGCCACGTCGTTGTGCGAACCGACGGTCTCCGCCTCGGTGAAGCCGCGCCCCCGCCGGGGCACGAGGCCGAGGGTCGCGAAGTAGTCCGGGGTCACCCAGGTCGCCGGCACCTGCTCGGTGGCGCCCGTCGGGCCGGCGATCACCGTGCCGTCGCGGTAGGCTGCCCAGCCGGCGAAGGCCGTCAGGCTCCCGCGCCGCTCGTAGTAGTTCGGCAGCGAGCAGCCGTCGTTGAGGACCCCCGCCTTGGGATAGGTGTTGTAGACGCTCACCAGCCTCCCGGCGTCGGGGAAGGGGAGGGGGCGGAGCAATACGGCGTCGACCACGGCGAAGATCGTCAGGTTGGCGCCGATCGCGAGAGCCAGGGTCGCCAGCGCGGCGAGGGTGAAGCCCGGCGTCCTGCGGATCCGCCGCACGGCCTGGCGCAGATCCTGATGGAGCTCGTCGAAGAGGTGGAGGCCGAACGCCTCGCGGCAGTCCTCCTTGGCGTTGTCGACGCTGCCGAACTCCCGCCGCGCTCGGCGCGCCGCCTCCGCCGCCGGCACCCCGGAGCGCACCAGGTCCGCCGTGTACGCCTCGATGTGGAAGCGCATCTCCTCGGCCATGCCGGCCTCGAAGTCCCGGCGGTGGCGCAGGGTGCGCAGCGCGGAGAAGAGGTGCCCCACCACGTCACGCCTCCTCGGGCACGGCGTTCAGCGCCGTGGCGATCGCGGTGACCAGGCGCTTCCACTCGTCGGTCTCCTGGCGCAGGCGCTGCTGCCCGGCCGGGGTCAGCGTGTAGAACTTCGCCTTCCGGTTGTTGTCGCTCTGCCCCCACTCGGCGGCGATCAGCTTCTGCTGCTCCAGCCGGTAGAGGGCGGGGTAGAGGGAGCCCTGCGGGACCTCGAGCGCGTCGCCCGAGATCTGGCGGATGCGAAGCAGCACGCCGTATCCGTGCAGCGGGGTCAGCGACACCGCCTTGAGGATCAGCATGTCGAGGGTGCCGGGGAGCAAATCTGCGGTCTTGGCCATGGCGTCTTCTCCTAGCTTGGCTAGGGAAGAGTGTGCGCCACGCTCTCCTAGTCTGTCAAGGAGAAGAAGTCTCCCCTGGTCGCGCGGGCGACTCCCTTGAAGGCATGCCACTTGCAGCCGTCGCGGAGAGGCCGCGCGACAGGCGCCGGGCGCCTCAGGCCTTTTTATGTCTTGCTTTTCAAGTGTGCCGAGTTGGAACCCCCCCACGACCAACTAGGGAGGATCAACCATGTCCAAGCTCTCTCGCCGTCAATTCCTCTATGGCTCCGCCGCCGCGCTGGGCTCGCTCTCCGCCGGCCGATCCCTGCTCTGGGCGGCGGAGGCGGCGGCCCGGCCGGTCCGCCTGCCGCGTCCGGAGCGGAGCGGCATCGATCACATCGTGGTGGCGATGATGGAGAACCGCTCCTTCGATCACCTGCTCGGCTGGCTGCCGAACGCCGGCGGCCGGCAGGTGGGGCTGCGCTACACCGACAAGCAGGGGGTGGCCCACAAGACCTATCCCCTGGCGCCCGACTTCCAGGGGTGCAGCCACGCCGACCCCGACCACTCCTACGAGGGCGCGCGCATCCAGTACAACGACGGCCGCTGCGACGGCTTTCTGCGGGCGGGGACCGACGACCTCTTCCCGATCGGCTACTACACGCGCAAGGACCTGCCGTTCCTCGGCAAGGCGGCGCCCGACTGGACGGTGTGCAACCGCTACTTCGCCCCGATCATGGCGCCCACCTATCCCAACCGCCTGTACCAGCACTGCGCGGTCACCGACCGCCTGGACGATTCGCTCACCCTCTCCTCGCTGCCGACGATCTGGGACCGCCTGGATGACGCCGGGGTCTCGGGGCGCTACTACCCGAGCAATACCTCCTTCCTCGACCTCTGGGGGACGAAGTACAGCTCGATCAAGTCTTCGTATGACCAGTTCCTGCTCGACTGCGCCGCCGGCAACCTTCCCGCGGTGTCGTACGTCGACCCGCCGCTCAGCGGCGAATCCGGCGGCACCTCCGGCGACGACCACCCGCACGGCGATTTGCGCGCCGGCGAGGCGTGGCTCTACGAGACCTATCGCGCGGTGACCACCGGGGCGGACTGGAAGCGCACCGTGCTGGTGATCAACTTCGACGAGTGGGGGGGCTTCTTCGATCACATCGTCCCGCAGGAGGCGCCGGACGTCGACTCCGCCTACTCGCTGCGCGGCTTCCGGGTCCCCTGCCTGATCGTCTCGCCCTTCTCGGCGCCCGGCACGGTGGTCAGCGACACCTACGATCACACCTCGATCCTGAAGATGATCGAGTGGCGCTGGAGCCTGCCGCCGCTCTCCGTCCGCGACGCCGCGGCGAACAACCTGGCGACGGCGCTCGACTTCACCTACACGCGCCGCCATGTCCTCGACTACCAGGTGCCGGCGTTCACTTCGGTGGGGTGCGGATAGCGGGGGCCGGCACGGTCTGTTACGACATGACGCAACCTGGATCGCGGTTGACGGCGACGGGGGGAGCCGCTAGCATCGTCCTCGGCCTCCTCCTGGGAGGCTTTCCGGAGAGACTGATGTCCGAACCAGCGTATCCCCTGGCGTATCCCGAGAAGGATGACGGGCGGGAGTGGCCGCGCCAGGGGAATTGGACCTACGAGGTCTACCGTCGCCTGCCCAATGACGGGCGGCGCTACGAGGTCGTGCGGGGGTTCCTCTACGTGACGCCGGCCCCCTCCTTCGACCACCAGTTCGCCGTCTGGCAGCTCAGCCGCCAGCTCGGGAACTTCGTGGTCGAGCACGACCTCGGCATCATCCTCCTCGCTCCCTTCGACATCCGGCTGCCGGGCGGCATCGCGAGCCCGGTCCAGCCGGACCTGGCCTTCGTCCGCAGCGGCAACCAGCCGCGGCCGGGAGACGGCAGCTTCGAGGGGGTGCCGGATCTGGTCGTCGAGGTCCTCTCCCCGGGGACCCGCCGGCTCGACCGCACGGTCAAGCTCGCGGCCTACCGCGACGCCGGCGTCCCGGAGGTCTGGCTCTGCGATCCCATGCCGCGGCGGATCCAGGTGCTGGCGCTGAGCGGCGAAGGCAAGGAGTACGTGCAGCACGGCGTCTTCGGGCCGGGAGAGGGCCGTGAGCTCGACCGTCCTGCCGGGGCTCGAGCTCGCGGTGGATCGGGTCTTTTCTCGACCTGCCTGATTCAGGCGTCGCGAGCGCTGTTTTGGTGGATGGCGAGCGCTGAGAGCTCCTGGCTCAGGATCTCCTCGAGATGTTTGATCGATTTATAGATCAAACATCGCTGTCCCTGGACATCAAACGGCAAGACGGTGTTCTCCCGTGCCAGCAACACCGTTGGAAGGCCGCAGCCCCAGGCGTATCCGACCTCGAGATATACATTTGGATTTTCCATCGTCAGGTCCGCGATAACCAATGTTGCGTTGCAGATCCGCTTCTTGACCCACTCCGTGACATCTCCAACGAAGCTCGTCAGGTCAGCTCGTTCGCAGAGCAGTCCCACCGACTTTACGGCACCATTAATACCGTAGTGAAAGACGTCATCCATCGAATCCACAAAGGGCATTGCGACAAAAGCGCTTGGCTTTGCCGCGGAGCTGTAACCAGCGGTCCGGAGAGTTTCTTTCGGCTGGTCTTTGATCCCGTCGAGGACGGCGCCGCCAGTTCCTAGAATGCCTCCTGGAATCAGTTCGATGAGAGCCGTTCTTAAGCGTTCGGCGCGTCCCGCATTGCGTTCGATGAAGGAAATTCGTTTAAGATCTTTAGGGCAATGACGAGTGATAATTGCGTCGACCACTCCAGCCAATTCCGATTCAAAAGCTTCTACCTCATCCAAGCCATAACCAGGCCCATGAATGGTGAGTGCGAGGTGCTCGATGTCAGGCGTGAGGCCTGCGAGGGAAACGAGGATCTTGTGACCAAACTCCCGAATTTCCTCGTAGTCGAACCGATGCAAAGGTACGACGCCAAGAAACAGAACGGCTGCCGGCGCGATGACTCCATGAGTGGATACGAGCCTGACTCCATTGACCTCGGGAAGACCTTGGGGCGGGTGCCCTGCCGCTGAGAGCTTCTGGTAGGCGGCGAAATCGGCTCCGTAGAGATCTTGTGCATACTTGAGAGCAAGGACGTCGGCTGAAAAGGTGAGGGCATCCCCTTCCAGAACTTCGATATGGATTTTGCGAGAGCTGGTCAATGTGATCTTCCCGTACGAGCTCCTGAAGCATACCTTGTAGAGATGATTATACAGTAGAGTTTCAGCGAGGCCCATAGGAGCCTGTTAGGTCGCGAGACGGCATTTTCCGCCGCCTGGATGAACGCGCGACTCCGCTCCGCCCGATCGGCTAGAATCTCCGGCTTCACTGCCTTCGAAGGGGAACCTCATGCCGACCTACATGCTGACGCTCGTGTTCAATCCCTCGGACCTCCAGACGATCTACGCGGCCGGTGAGCAGGTGGTCATCGCGCGGCGGTTCAGCGACTCCGAGTCCAACGTCGCCTGGCTCTGCTTCAAGCCTTTCGAGACCAACGTGGTGGGCTGGGAGGACCAGTACGGGCTGTACGCCTCGCAGACCTCGGGCATGGTCACGATGTCGGCCAAAACGGGGGACGACATCCCTTCCGGGACCTACTACAACATGACCTCGTCCGGCTTCGAAGGGCCGTTCAGCGGGGACGGCGCACCGCCTCCGGATTCGTACCGCGCCTTCAATCAGATGACGGATTATCCGGTCTTCGGCTTCGGGGTGATCCAGGCCGCCAGCGTCAACGGCGCCAAGGTGGAGGCCGGTCCGGCCACGGCGGTCGAGGTCCCGATGAGCCAGTTCGCGACGTTCACCCCGGTGGAGACGCTCTACGTCTGGCTGCAATCGAACGTCGCGGCGGGCGACAAGGTGGCCGTGCCGCCGCCGGGGAGGAACCTGGCGGCGGCGCAGGTCGGGTCGGTCTCGAGCCCGTCGACCGAGATCCGGTTCGGCGGCGGGGTGGTCAGCCTGGCCTACCGGTACGACGCCAAGACGGCGACGTTCCTGCCGGCCAGCTAGTAGTTTTTAGGGGCAGCTTCTCACCCCGCCCGCTCGTACTGCACCGGCAACGCCGGCTTCCCCCCCAGCTCGCGCTCGGCGCGAAAGGCCCAGTAGGGCTCGCGGAGCATCTCGCGGGCGAGGAAGACGAGGTCGGCGTCGCCGCTGGTGATGATCTCGTCGGCCTGCTCGGGCTCGGTGATCATGCCGACCGCCGCCGGTCGCGATCCCCGCCTCGTCGGCGGATCCGGCGGGCGAACGGCACCTGGTAGCCCGGTGCCGACGGGGATCTTCGCCTGCGGCACAGCGTCCCGCCCGAGGAGACGTCGATCAGGTCGACGCCGAGCGCCTTGAGCCGCTTCGCGAGCTCGACCGACTGGTCGAGGTCCCAGCCGCCCTCGACCCAGTCGGTCGCCGAGATCCGCACGAAGAGCGGCAGCTCGTCCGGCAGGACTCCGCGCAGGCGCTCGGCGACCTCGAGGGTCGAGCCGCATCCGGTTCTCCAGGCTGCCGCCGTAGTGGTCGGTCCGGCTGGTTGCTCAGCGGCGAGAGGAACTCGTGGAGCAGGTAGCCGTGGGCGGCGTGGATCTCGATCACCCGGAAGCCGGCGGCGACGGCGCGCCGGCCGGCGGCGGCGAAGGCGGCGACGACCGCCGTCGATCCCGGCCTCGTCGAGCGCCACCGGCGGCGGGTCGCCGTCGCTGAACGGGATCGGGCTGGGGGCGACGACGGTCCAGCCCCCCGCCTCGGGGGTCAGCAGGCCGCGCCCGCCCTTCCACGGCAGGTCGCAGCTCGCCTTGCGGCCGGCGTGGGCGAGCTGGATGCCGGCGACGGCCCCCTGGGCTGCGACGAAGCGGGCGATGCGGGCGAGCGGCTCGACGTGGGCGTCGCTCCAGATCCCCATGTCGCCGGGCGAGATCCGGCCGTCGCGGCGTGACCGCCGTCGCCTCGACCATCACCAGGGCCGCGCCGCCCACGGCGCGGCTGCCGAGGTGGACGAGGTGCCAGTCGTTGGCGAGCCCCTCCTCGGCGCATGTACTGGCACATCGGCGAGACGGCGATGCGGTTGCGGAAGGTCACGCCGCGGATCGTCAGCGGGCTGAGCAGGTGGGGAGTGGGGGCGGCGGTGTCAGGCTGGGCGGACGACAGGTCGGTCATGCCGGCATGGTACCCCAAGGGCGCATCGCCGGAGGTCGGTAAGCCGGAGGCCCGCTCGGCGGCGAGAGGGCAAGTTTCTGACAGCCGGCGAAATGCTTTCCGCGCCTCCGACAATTACCTCCAGAAGAGGAGCTCCGCTATGCTCCTCTCCGGAACCCTGGAGAACCTCCCGCAAAGCCTTGGATGCCAACCGCCTGCGGGCGGGGCTTTGCCATGGGGGCTCCGAAACTGGAGATCACCATGCCTCTCGTCCTCATCATTGCGCTCGCCGCGGTGTTTCTCGTCCTGGTCGTCCTCTTCCGCTCGCCTGCGTCTACATCCCGAACAACCGCGTCGGGGTGCTGGAGAAGCTGGTCAGCGGCAAGGGGTCGGTGCGTTCCGGCCTGATCGCGCTGGCCGGCGAGGCGGGCTTCCAGCCGGACCTGCTGCGCGGCGGCTGGCACTTCCTGACGCCGTTCCAGTACCGCATCCACCGCATGCCGCTGGTCACCATCCCGCAGGGGGAGATCGGCTACCTGTTCGCCCGCGACGGCCACTCGCTGCCGCCCACCCAGTCGCTCGCCTCGAACGTGCGCGCCAACGACTTCCAGGACGCCGGCGCCTTCCTGCGCAACGGCGGCCAGAAGGGGCCGCAGCGCATGGTCCTGCGCGAAGGGACGTACGCGATCAACCAGGCGCTGTTCGTGGTGCTCACCCGCGACCGCCTCTACTACCTGCCGCTCGACCGCAGCGAGGAGGCGGTGTTCGCCAAGATGGGGCAGCTGATCGGCGAGCGCGACGGCTTCCACCCGGTGGTCCTGCGCGGCACCGAGGACCGCATCGCCGTGGTCACCGTGCACGACGGCCCGGCGGTCCCCTCCGGAGAGATCATCGCGCCGCTGGTCGGCAACGACCCGGCGGCCGCGGCGACCTACCACAACAGCTTCCAGGACGCCGACAAGTTCCTGCTCGCCGGCGGCCAGCGCGGCCGGCAGCTCCAGGTGCTGGTCGAGGGGACGTACTACATCAACCGCCTGTTCGCCACCGAGGAGCTGGTGCCGAAGACGGTCGTCGAGGTCGGCACCGTCGGCGTCGTGGTGTCGTACACCGGCGACAGCGGCCTCGACCTCTCGGGGAAGGACTACAAGCACGGCGAGCTGGTGGCGGTGGGGGAGCGCGGCGTGTGGAGCGATCCGCTGCTGCCCGGCAAGTACGCCTTCAACACCTACGCCGGCAAGGTGATCATGGTGCCGACCACCAACTTCATCCTGAAGTGGAACCGCTCGGAGACCGGCTCGCACAAGTTCGACGAGAACCTCGCCGAGGTGAGCCTGATCACCAAGGACGCCTTCGAGCCGAGCCTGCCGCTGTCGGTGGTGGTGCACATCGACTACCGCAAGGCGCCGCTGGTCATCCAGCGCTTCGGCGACGTCAAGAAGCTGGTCGAGCAGACCCTCGACCCGATGGTCAGCGCCTACTTCAAGAACATCGGCCAGACCCGCACCCTGATCCAGCTCCTCCAGGACCGCTCGGCGATCCAGGACCTCTCGGGAGTGCAGATGAAGGAGAAGTTCCAGGTCTACAACCTCGAGCTCCAGGAGGTGCTGATCGGCACCCCCACCTCGGGCGAGGGGGGCGGCCAGATCGAGCAGATCCTGGTGCAGCTGCGCTCGCGGCAGATCGCCGAGGAGCAGGTCGAGACCTACAACCGCCAGGAGCGCGCCTCGGTCAAGGAGCGCGAGCTGCGCGAGGCGGAGAGCCGGGCGCGCCAGCAGCAGGCGCTGACCGAGTCGGAGATCGCGATCACCGTGCAGTCGAACCAGGGGAAGGCCGAGTACGCCCGCGCCCAGCAGCAGGCGTCGCAGATCCAGACCCTGGCGGCGGCCGAGGCGGAGAAGACCCGCATCCTCGCCGAGGGCGAGGCGAAGAAGATCCGCCTGCTCGGCGAGTCGGAGGCCGACCGCGTCGGCCGCGTCGGCATCGCGCAGGCGCTGGCGCTCGAAGAGCAGGTGCGCGCCTACGGCGGCCCGCAGTTCCAGCTCGTGCAGCACGTGATGAGCCGCTTCGCGGAGGCGATCGAGAAGTCGCACGCCGACGTGGTGCCGAAGATCCAGATGACCTCCGACGGCAAGGGGGGCGGCAGCCTGATCGAGAACCTGCTCGCCCTGCTCCTCTCCGGCAAGCTGGGCGAGACCGTGGGGATCGCCCCGGCGACCGCCATCGACCCCCAGGCCGAGACCCTGCGCTCCGAGCTGCGCCGCAGCCTGCAGGGGGCCAGTCCGCAGGGAAATAACGGCCGCGACGCGGCGCCCCGCGCCTGACCTCTCCTGAAAAGGAAAAACCCCGCGGCCGGAAAGCCGCGGGGTTCGGGAGGCGATGACGAAACGGCGCAGGAGGCCTGAGGCCTACTCGCCGTTCCTCTCGCGCCGCCGGCGGAGCACGCAGAGCGCGCCGGACGACAGCATCAGGGCGAGGACCACGAGCCCGAGGTCGGAGAGGGTGGGAACCGCTGCGGGCGCCGCGGCGACCACGAACGGGGTGGGATCGCCGACCGCGGCGCCGGGGCCGTCGGTCAGCACGGTGGTGTCGTTGATCATGTCGCCGTCGGAGTCGTAGGAGACGACGCCCTGGTTGTTGATCGTCGTCCCCACCGGGGTGGCGGCCGGGATGGTCGCCGGGATGGTGATCGTCACCGTGCCGCCGGCCGGGATGGCGCCGTTCCAGGTCACCGGGTTGATGCCCGGGCCGGAGATGGTGCCGGAGTTGGCCATCGGGGTGCCGACGATGAGCGGCGCCGGGATCGGGTCGGTGAACTCGTTGCCGGCGTTGTCGCCCTGCGCGCCGGCGCCCGTGTTGTGGAGGGTGACGGTGTAGATCACCGTGCCGCCCGGAGTCAGGGTGCCGCCCGAGACGACCTTGGTGGCCGACACGACGGCCGACGCCGGCACCGGCGCGTCGCAGACCGCCGGGGTGATGATCACCGAGAAGGCGCGGATGTTGCCGGAGTCGCCGATGAAGAAGTCCTGGGCCTCGAGCTGCCAGGTGCCGTTGGGGGCCACGCCCTGGAAAGCGGCCAGGGGGGAGTTGGGAGTGAAGTTGCCGGTGAACGGCGCCTGCGCAGACGTCACGCCCTGGATGGAGGGGCCGCCCCCCTCGTCGTCGAGCGCGGTCTGGCAGAAGTTGTTGCCGCCGCCGTCCGTCCGGTTGATCACCACGACCGAGGTGGAGTCGGGGCTGATCAGGTTGAGTTGGAGGTCGTTGACGAACGTGTGGTCGAGACCGACCGTGGTGGAGCCGGCGGTGGCGCTGCAGGTCGTGCCGTCGATGCTGAAGTTGACGTCGAAGACGTTGCCGGTGAGTCCGGACACCGGCAGGCTGGCGAACGCCGCGGTGCCGGGGGTGTCGGCGCCGGGCGAGTCGGGGATCGGAACCGCCGGACCGGTGTAGCTGAAGGTCACCGGCGTGCCGGGGCCGCCGGTCTTGATCGAGAAGTTGAAGCTCTGGGGGCTCGCGCCGCCCGAGTAGGTGACGGTCAGCGTGAAGTTCAGCATGCCGCCGCAGGAGGCCGCGGCGCCGACGTGGAAGGTGAACGGCGTCACGTTGTTGCCGGTGGCGCCGGGGGCGAGGTCGGGGTAGTTGGA
>CAVWOZ010000006.1:0-47156 GCA_963756595.1 uncultured Acidobacteriota bacterium | reverse complement strand
CGGGGGGTGGCCGGCCGGAGTCGTGGACCTGGCGTTCGCGGGAGCCTTTTTCCTCCCCTGTACTCGGGGGAGGCCAGGAGGGGGCCTCAACCTCCCGGACAAGGAAGCGTCACAGGCCTGCGAGCACCCCCTCCCGGCCTCCCCCGAGTACAGGGGAGGAGAAAAGCGTCTCGGGGCGGGAGGCTGAGGGGATCCGCAACTGGCCGCCGTTGTCAGGCGGTGACAGAGCCGACGGAGGCGACGGGCTGGACGGCCCCAGGCTTCACGTGCTCGTGGGCGTGGTAGCTGCTGCGCACCAGCGGGCCGGCCTCGCAGTGGGCGAAGCCGAGCGCGAGGGCGTAGGCGCGGTGGGCGGCGAACTCGTCCGGGTGGACCCAGGCGGCGACCGGCAGGTGCTTCGGGGTGGGCTGCAGGTACTGCCCCAGGGTGACGATCTCGACGCCGGCGTTCCGGATGTCCGCGAGGGTCGCGCGAACCTCCTCCGCCGTCTCGCCGAGGCCGAGCATGATGCCGGTCTTCACCCGCCCCTGGAACTCTTCGGCGTCGCGCCGGCGGGCCGCCTCGGCGAGCAGGCCGAGGCTCCTGTCGTAGCGGCTGCCGGGGCGGGCCTGGCGGTAGAGGCGGGGGACCGTCTCCATGTTGTGGGAGAAGACCTCCGGGGCGGCGCCGAGGACGATGTCGAGGGCGTCCGGCACGCCGCGGAAGTCGGGGGTGAGCACCTCCACGGCGCACCCCGGATGGCCGGCGTGGACCGCCGCGATCACCCGCGCCCAGTGGCGCGCGCCGCCGTCCGGCAGGTCGTCGCGGTCGACCGAGGTGAGCACGGCGTGGCGCAGCCCCATCACGCGGACCGCCTCGGCCACGTGGGCGGGCTCCGCGGGGTCCGGGCCGGCGGGGGGGCGCCCCGAGGTGACGGCGCAGAAGCCGCAGCGGCGGGTGCAGACGTCGCCGAGGATCATGAAGGTCGCCGTGCCGTGCTCCCCCCAGCATTCGTAGATGTTGGGGCAGCGGGCTTCCTGGCAGACGGTATGGAGATCGAGCCGGTCGACGAGCGAGCGGACCTGATGGTAGGACTGGGGGGTGGCGAGCCGGATGCGCAGCCACTCCGGCCTCCCCTCGCGGCGAGGGGGGGCGGCGGGGTCGGTGCTGCGGCCGATCTGGACTAGAGTGTCGCTCATGGCGCGCCTAGTGTAGCGGAGGCGCCGCCGGAAGCGCCGGACCCCATCCCTGGAGAAACATGGCACGAAAGTCGCACAAGAGCGGTCTCCGTCAGCACAAGCGAGCCGGCGAAGGCCGCCGGACGCGGGTCAGACTCCAGGAGACGACTTTCATGTCCACACGGTCCACACGACGTCCATTGAGCTTCCTCTTCCTGCTGCTGGCCCCCTGGCTGGCCGCCGTCCCCGCGTCCGCCGGCATCCTCGAGGGGAACTGCCGGGTCGCCAACCAGCCCGCCGCCACCCTGCTGTTCCCCTACTTCGAGGTCGACCTCTCCGATCCCTCCGGGCAGACGACGCTGATCTCGGTCAACAACGCCTCCGCGAAGTCGGCCCTGGCCCGGGTGGTCCTGTGGACCGACTGGGGGGTGCCGACGCTCGCCTTCGACGTCTTCCTGACCGGCTACGACGTGCAGACGCTCAACCTGCGCGACCTGTTCCAGGGGAACCTCCCCAACACCGGCCCGGACGCCAGCCACAGCGGCCTCCTCTCGCAGACCAACACCGCCGCCACCTTCGACGGCTGCTTCGACGACGGTCCCAACGGGGTGGCGCCGAAGCTCGTCGCGACGGACGTCGCCTACCTGCGCGCGGCCCACACCGGCCAGCCGGTCGCCGCCGCCTCCGGCACCACGCCGGCCCTGTGCGCCGGCAGCCCCGGCAGCGCCGGGATCGACGCCGGCCGCGGCCCCAACGTGGCGGTCGGCTACATCACCGTCGACGCCGTGAACCGCTGCTCGCCGCGCACCGTCGGCTCCCTGGTCAACACCCCGGCCAACGGCACCTATTTCGCCGCCAAGGGGACGGGGCTCGCCAGCGACGACAACGTGCTGTGGGGGGACTACACCTATCTCAACACGAAGCGGAACACGTCGAACGGCCAGTCGGCGATCTCGCTGGTCGCCGATCCGGACGTCTTCGGCCCCGGCGACTACACCTTCTACGGCCGCTACACGAGCTTCGACGCCCGCGACGACCGGGTGCCGCTGTCGAGCCTCTACTACGCCCGCTACGTCAACGGCGGCACCTTCTCGGGAGGGACCGACGTCGTCGTCTGGCGCGACAACCGCCGGGCCTCCGTCGCCCCCCAGAGCTGTGCCAAGTCCCCCGAGTGGTCCCCCCTCGGCGAGCTCCAGCTGGTGGTCTTCGACGAAGAGGAGAACCCGAAGGAGGTCCCCAACAGCAACGCCTTCCCGGTGACCGCCCAGCGGGTCCACGTCGGCGGACCGGCGATCCCCGTGGCGCAGCCCTTCGGCTGGCTGATGCTCGACCTCTGGCACCGCGACGCGACCCACGCGCAGGCCTGGGCCGGCGTGATCATGACCGCCGAAGGGCGCTTCAGCTCCGGCAACGAAGCGCTGCGCGCGGACGACATGTGCAACTTCGGGCCGTAGGGGGTGGGGGTTACCCCACATCCAGCGCCACGTCGAGCGCCGGCGCGCTGTGCGTCAGCCACCCCACGGAGAGGAGATCGACGCCGGTCGCCGCGATAGCGGCGGCGGTCTTGGGGTTGATCCCTCCCGAGGCCTCGGTGAGGGCCTTCCCCTTCGCCATCGCGACCGCCTCGCGCAGGGTCGCGAGCGGCATGTTGTCGAGCAGCACCACCTCCACCCCGAGGGCGAGCGCCTCGCGGAGCTGGGCCAGCGAGTCGACCTCGAGCTCGATCTTCACCAGATGGCCGACCGAGCGGCGGACGCGCGCGAGGGCCTGGGCGATGCCGCCGGCGAGCGCCACGTGGTTGTCCTTGATCAGCACGGCGTCGTCGAGGCCGAAGCGGTGGTTCCGGCCGCCGCCGCAGCGCACGGCGTACTTCTCGAGCGCCCGCAGGCCCGGGGTGGTCTTGCGGGTGCAGACGACGTGGGCGCCGTGCGGGGCGACCAGCGCCTGGAGGTCGCGGGTGGCGGTCGCGATGCCGCACAGCCGCCCCAGCAGGTTGAGGGCGGTGCGCTCGGCCGAGAGGAGCGCGCGGGCCGGGCCGCGGAGGTCGGCGAGCGTGGCACCCGCCGCCACGTCCTCGCCGTCCGCGGCGCAGGGCTCGATGGCGATCCCAGGATCGAGCAGCCGGAAGGCGGCGAGCGCCGGGAGCAGCCCCGCCACGCGGCCGGCGGCGCGCGCCACCACCCGCGCCTCGGCCTCGAGGTGGGCCGGCAGGATGGCGTCGCTCGTCAGGTCGCCGGCCCGCCCCAGATCCTCCTCCAGGGCGCGCCGGATCAGCGGCTCGTAGAGGAGCGGATAGAGGGGGGGAAGAGGGTGCTCCGGCGCGTCCGCGGACCCGGCAGCTTCGGCGGACGATGCCGTCACGGCTGGCGTCCGCCGGCGGCGGCGAGAGCCGGCTCAGGGAGGTCCGGGATCTCCGCGGGGGCCAGCTCGAAACGGGCCGAGCCGTCCGGCCCGGCGGTGAGGAAGAGCCGCCGCTGCCAGGCGGGGTCGCTCTCCGGATAGTCCGACCGGTAGTGGCCGCCCCGGCTCTCGCGCCGCTCGCGCGCCGCCTCCGCCACCAGCCGGCCGACGGCGAGGAGGTTTCGCGCCTCCCCCGCGGCTTGGCGGTGCGCCGCGGCCAGCTCCTCCAGCTCGTCGACGGCGGCGTCGAGCCCCGAGGCGTCGCGCACCAGGCCGACCTGCTCCCACATCAGCCGCCGGATCGCCGCCGTCAGCGCAGCGTCGGCGTCGGCGTCGGTGTCGGCGTCGGTGTCGGCGTCCGCGGTCACCGCGGGGAGGCCGGTGCCGGCGAGGCTGGCGCGGGGAATCCGGCGGACGGGAGGGGCCGCCGCCGCCGAGCGCAGGTCGTCCGCCACGCGGGCGCCGAAGACCAGCGCCTCGAGGAGCGAATTGCTGGCCAGGCGGTTCGCCCCGTGGGCGCCGGTCGCCGTCACCTCGCCGCAGGCCCAGAGGCCGGGGAGGGAGGTGCGCCCGCACTCGTCCACGGCGATCCCCCCCATGTGGTAGTGCGCGGCGGGGGAGACCGGGATCGGCTCGCTCCGCGGATCGAGCCCCTCGCGGCGGCAGAGCTCGAAGACGGTCGGGAACTGCTCGGGGAACTCCTCCCCCACCGCCGCGCGGGCGTCGAGGAAGACGCGGTGGCCGGCCATCTGCTGCCGCCACACCGCCCGCGCCACCACGTCGCGCGGCGCGAGCTCGGCGTCCGGGTGCTCGGCGGGCATGAAGCGCGCCCCCGTCTCGTCGATCAGCACCGCCCCCTCGCCGCGCAGCGCCTCGGTCAGCAGCGGCATGGGATCGGCGCCGGTGGCGAGCGCCGTGGGATGGAACTGCACGAACTCGAGGTCGACCAGCCGGGCGCCGGCGCGCGCCGCCATGGCGAGGCCGTCGCCGGTCGCCTCCTTGGGATTGGTGGTGTGGAGATAGAGGCGGCCGAGGCCGCCGGTCGCCAGCACCACCGCCGGGGCGAGATGGAGGATGCGGCGGCCGTCGGCGTGCACGGCGAGCAGGCCGACCACCCGGCCGTCCTCGACGGCCAGGTCGACGGCGAACGCCTGGTCGACCACCCGGATCTCGGGAGCGCGGCGCACCGCCTCGACCAGCGTGCGCACCACCTCCGCCCCGGTGGCGTCGCGGGCGTGCAGGATGCGGCGGCGGCTGTGCGCGGCCTCGCGGCCGAGGGAGAGAGCCCCCTCGTCGTCGAGGTCGAAGTGGGCGCCGAGCGCGAGGAGCGCCTTGACCCGCTCCGGCCCCTCGGCGGTGAGGATGTCGACCACGTGCGGATCGTTCAGCCCGGCGCCGGCGGCGAGGGTGTCCGCGGCGTGCAGGGCCGGCGCGTCGTCGCTCCCCACGGCGGCGGCGATCCCCCCCTGCGCCCAGGGGCTCGAGCCGCCGGTCCCCAGGCGCGCCTTGGTGATCACCGTGGCCCGCCGCGGCGCGCAGCCGAGCGCCGCGGTCAGCCCGGCCGCGCCGCTCCCCACCACCAGGACCTCGGAGCGCGAGATGCCGTCGATCCTCGACGCCCCTCCCAAAAAACCACTGCGGCGCGATCCCTTCATGGTCAGTCCCTCCGCCCGACGGCGAGCATCCGCTCGACGGCCCGCCGGCCGCGCTCCGCCACGTCGGGGGGGACCTCGACCCGGGTCTCCATCGTCTGCAGCGAGCGGAGGATCTTCGGCAGGGTGATCCGCTTCATGTGCGGGCAGAGATTGCACGGCCGCACGAACTCGACGTCCGGAAACTCCACCGCCACGTTGTCGCTCATCGAGCACTCGGTGATCATCACCACCCGCCGCGGCCGGGTCTCGCCGACGCGGCGGATCATCGCCGCCGTCGAGCCGACGAAATCGGCCTCCGCCAGCACCTCGGGCGGGCACTCGGGGTGGGCGAGGATCTCGAAGCTCCCCTCGACCCCGGCCTGCGCCGCGCGGTAGGCGCGCAGCTCGGCGCCGGTGAAGCGCTCGTGCACCTCGCAGTGCCCCTTCCAGAGGATGATCCCCACCCGGGTCTGCGAGGCGACCCACTTGCCGAGGAACTCGTCGGGGAGGAAGATCACCCGCTCGACCCCCAGCGACTCGACGACCGCCACCGCGTTGGCCGACGTGCAGCAGATGTCCGACTCGGCCTTCACGTCGGCCGAGGTGTTGACGTAGGTGACCACCGGCACGCCGGGGTAGCGCTCGCGCAGCAGGCGCACGTCCGCCGCCGTGATCGACGCGGCGAGCGAGCAGCCGGCGAGCGGGTCGGGGATCAGCACGGTCTTCTCGGGCGACAGGATCTTCGCCGTCTCCGCCATGAAGTGGACGCCGGCGAGCACGATCACCCCCGCCTCCGTCTTCGCCCCCTGCTGCGCCAGCGCCAGCGAGTCGCCGACGAAATCGGCGACGCCGTGGAAGATCTCCGGCGTCTGGTAGTTGTGGGCCAGGATTACGGCGTTGCGCTCGCGCTTCAGCTGGTTGATCGCGGCGATGTAGGGGGCGAAGAGCGGCCACTCGAGATCGGGGATCACCGAGCGCACCTTGTCGTGGATGGCCGCGGTGGCCCGCGCCACCTCCGGGGTGTAATCGAGCGAGGCATACGGCCCGGGAGTCTCCAGGTTCATGCTCGATCCTCCAATGCTCATTTTGAGCATATCAAGCCGCTAAGAAAAGACCGGCACCCGCCGGTCTCGGCTTATACTAGAGTTGAGTATATCCGGCTGTCAAGAGGGGCGCCAAATGGCCGCCCCAGAGGTTGTAACAGGAGCGGGGGCAGAAAACTGCCCGGTGGGCGTTTTCGCCGAGGGACCCAAGGGACTTCAGGGACGCCAGGAAGCCTTTGCGGTCCCTGGAGTCCCTGAAAAACGTAGGGGCGGGGGCGCCTGTCGGACACCCGTAACCGATCTCGGAGGGAGTTTTTCTCCTCCCCTGTACTCGGGGGAGGCCGGGAGGGGGTTCGCAACCTCCCAACCAAGGAAGCGTACAGGCCTGCGAGCACCCCCTCCTGGCCTCCCCCGAGTACAGGGGAGGAAAAAGGCTCCCGGGATCGGCAGGTCCACGCCTCCGGCCGCCCCCCGCCCCTACATTCCATGCCAGACATTGTTACCTTTTCAGCCACCGCATCCCCGCCCCCAGCGCCTTCTCCCAATCCTCCCCCTCGGCCACCTCGCTCAGCAGCCTCGGTGGCGCCGGCTCGCCGTCGTGCACACGCAACGGCCGTTGCCACCTCTCGACGTCGTGCCAGCGGCCCAGCTTGTAGCCGACCTCCCGGTAGACCCCGATCGCCTGGAACCCCAACGCCTCGTGGAGGCCGACGCTTCCCGGGTTCGGCAGGACGATCCCGGCGAAGGCGTTGTGGAACCCCTGCAGGTCGAGCACCGCGAACAGCGAGGCGTAGAGCGCCCGCCCCACCCCGCGGCGGCGATGCTTCCCGTCGACGTAGACCGTGGTCGCGACCGACCAGGCGTAGGCCGGCCGCTCGCGGTGCGCGCTCGCGTAGACGTAGCCGATCACCTCGCCCCCCTCCTCGAGGACCAGCCAGGGATACCGGAGCAGCGTCTTCGCGATGCGCGCCCGCATCTCCTCCACCCCCGGCGGCGCGAGCTCGAAGGAGACCGCGGTGTCGCGGACGAACGGCGCGTAGATCCGCTGGACGGCCTCGGCGTCGCGGTCGTCTGCAAGGCGGATGGAAGCGGCTGAAACCATTGGAAAAACCGTCCTTTCTCGAGGTCTGCCGCCGACGGCGGCATCCTCCCTGGGGAGGATAGCGGAGCCCGATCCTCCCTAGAGACGATACTCAAAGCGGTTCGCAACCTCTATTCTCTGAAGTAATCCAGCAAGTAACACAGCAATGGGGATTCGAGCTTGGGAGCCGCACTCCCGGGATGCAATCCGTGCCGGCGGCAGCTGCACCGGCTCGGTGACCGTCGGCGTCCCCCACGACCAGAGGCACGGCAGCCCGGTCGACGGCGGCCCGCTGTACGACTCGACGGCGCCGTAACCGCGATCCTCTCCGGCGCCTGCCGGCGCTCCCCTGTCCCGCCTGGCACCAACTCCGTTTCTCACCGAGCTGCCCAGCCTCCCTCACCTCCCCAGAGGAAGTTGCAGCATGCAGATTCCATATGTATGATGAGTCATGCAGGTCGAATTCGACCCGAAGAAGGCCGCCGCCAATCTCAAGAAGCATGGCGTGTCACTCGATGAAGCCGCCGGAAGCCTTCTCGACTCGTTTGCGCTGGCCCGTGAGGACGAGAATGCCGAAGGTGAGGAGCGCTTCGTGCTGGTGGGCATGTCCCGCGAAGGCCGTTTGTTGACGGTGTGTTACACGCTTCGCGACGAAGAGACCATCCGGCTGATCTCGGCCCGTAAGGCGACACGAAAGGAGGAGAGACAATATGCGGAAGGAATATGACTTCACCGGCGCCAAGCGCGCCAAGGACGTGCCGCATCTTGCTAAGCTGCAGGCGGAAGGTTCGCGTGGCAAGACCCGCATAACGATCCTGCTGGATGACGACGTGGTAGCCGAGTTCCGGACTCGCGCCGAGCGCGAAGGTCAAGGGTACCAGACGCTGATCAACGCGGCCCTCCGCGCAGCCGTAGCTCCCGAGTCGGCTCCGGTGACCATCGAAGCGCTACGGCAAGTACTTCGCGAAGAGCTGGTCCCGGCGGTGAATCGGCGGACCAAGTAGCACCTCCCGAAGACAGTTCCCAAAACGCGTGAGCGCCTGCCGGCGCTCCCCTGTCCCGCCTGCGAATCCGTCCGGCACCTTCCCTTTGAGGCCCCCTCTCTCCAGGTTGGACGCGGTTGGCTGGCGAGCGGGCCGGCCGGTCCCGAGTCTCGTCCGCGGTCTTCCATGCTTCACTCTCTCGCCAAGGAGGAGAACGCAATGCGCAAGCACCTGTTCGGAGCGATGATCGCCGCCACCTTCGCCCTGCTCGCCGTCCTCGGCGCGGCGCCTGCCCATGCCGCCAGCCTCGCCGGGGCTCCGGCTCCCGCCGCCGCGGTCGCGGCGCCTTTGCCCGTCCCCGTCCCGGCCGCGAACGCCGCCACCTGCCCGGCGACCGTGACGGCGCCGACGGCCGAGAGTGCCCTGCCCGACTTCATGAGCCCGCCGGCGGCCCGCCTGGGCTACTGCCACTGCGGTTGCAGCAGCGTCCGCAGCTGCCACACCAGCGCCGACTGCGGCGGCGCCTCCTGCGATCAGGCCATTTCCTGCTGCTGAGCGGAGGACACGGGCTCCGGAGTCTCCCCACGAGGCTCCGGAACCTTCCGGCGGGCGCCCCTGGGTCCGGCTGCCCTCGAACATCGTTCCGGAGCCGTAAATTCTGTTTCCCGGGCTTTTCCACCCTGTGCAGGGCTTTTTCACCCTCTGCAGCGCTATCACGGCGTTTGCGGGCGTATCCCAGCTTCCGGTCCCGTCGAACAGCGTCCCAGGCCCTATAACAGAAATTCGGGGCTTCAAACAATGTTTCGGGGCTTAAAACAATGTTTTGGCCCGTAAAACAATGTTTGAAACGGCCAAAACACATTTTCGGCGGCTCAAACAATGTTTGAAGCCAAAAAACAATGTTTAAACGGAAAAAACAATGTTTAAAGCCGTCGAGCGTTTTTAAAGGGGCCTGCCCGGGTGTCGAGCAGGCCGAGGGATACGGCGCCGCGCCCCTGAAACGTACGCCCTCAGCTTGACACTCGTACGACCAGGCTGTACCTTGAGGCTGGACCTTGGAGGTGCCCCGTATGACGCTGCGAGCTTCTGCCCTGCGCGAGAACATCTACCGGATTCTGGACGAGATCCTCGAGACCGGCGTGCCCGTCGACATCGAGCGCAAGGGGAAGCTCCTGCGCATCGCGGCCGTCGAGCCCAGGAGCAAGCTGGCGAACCTGAAACCGCGTGACCTCATCGTCGGCGATCCGGAAGAGCTCGTCCACATCGACTGGTCCGAAGAATGGCGCCCCTGATCTATCTCGACACCCACGTCGCGGCATGGCTCTTCTCGGACCGTATCGACCTGCTGCCGGCAGGCGTGCGGACCCGGATCGAGGAGAGCGACCTTCTGATCTCTCCTGCGGTCAAGCTGGAGCTCCAGTACCTCTACGAGATTCGCCGCATCACATCCTCCGGCGAGGACGTCGTCAAAACGCTGGAAAAGGAAATCTCGCTCAAAATCTGTGATCTGCCTTTTCTCAAGGTGGTCGACGCCGCCCTCACCGCCTCGTGGACACGCGACCCCTTCGATCGCGTGATCGCCAGCCAGGCCACGCTGAGAGGAACCACCCTGCTGACCAAAGACCGCGGCCTCCTGACCCACTGCGAGTGGGCCTCTTGGCCGGACTGACCGCACCAGAACCCCCGCCCGCATCCTCCCGAGAGAGGACGCGAAGCTGCCAGGAATCCGCTACCCTTCCGGGACGGACCGACCGACCTCCGGAAAGGGAGACCATCATGAATCGTACGCGCCTTTTCTTCACGACGCTGGGACTGCTCGCGCTCGCCGCGAGCCTCGCCGCCGCCGAGGACCGCGGCAACGGCGGCAACAATTACACCGGCACCTACCTCGCCTCCCTCCCCGCGCGGGCGGAGATCCTCCAGCTCCATGCCGACGGCACGGCGTTGATCACCCTGTCGGACGAGGTCACCTCGGGCGCCGGCGGCTTCACCTTCAGCGACAGCCTGGGCTCCTGGAAGGTGGCGGCGCCGCGCAAGCTGACGGCGCGCTTCCTCAACCTCAACTTCGACGTCACCGGTCCGCCCGCCTTCACCGGCACCGCGGTGGTCGACTACGTCTACCAGTTCTCCCCCGGCTTCCGCACCATGGCCGCGAGCTGCCAGGGGAAGATCTTCCCGGCCGGAACCGACCCGTTCAACCCCGCCTCCGTCCCCGCCGTCACCTTCGACTGCAGCTATCTCAACGGCTTCCTCTACCAGCGCATGCCGCTCCCGTAGCATGGAAAAGCGCCCGCCGGTGAGCTGCTTCTGTCTGACCTACGGCCGGCCGGCCGTGCTGGAGGAGGCGATCCAATCGTTCCTCCTCCAGGTCGCGGCCGCGGTGGAGGAACAAGCCCGGCGCGGCGAGATCCCGCTCGGACGCGTCGTCCTGCAACCGGGATGGCGGCACGACTACCCGCAGCTCGCGGCCGACCAGCTCGCGGCCGGCGCGGCACCCAAAGAAGGATGAAAAAACAACCAGCTGCTCCGCATCGCGGCCGTCGAGCCCAGGGCAGGGTTGGCGAACCTCAAGCCGAGCGACTTCATCGGGAACGGCGAACAGGCAGCGGCGCGGCCGTAATGTCCAGTGCTGCGCTCGACCTCACCGCCTCGCCGGCGCGCCCGGCCCGAAGTCATAGCGCCGCAGGAGCGGCTTGCACTCCACACCCTACACGGTTACCATGTATAGCAGGATGATTCAGTCATTCGCCGATTCGACGACCGCTGATCTCTTCGTGGAGCGCCCGAGCCGCGCTGCCCGACGCATCCCGAAGGACCTCTGGCACGTCGTACAGCGGAAGCTGAAGTGGCTCGACGTGGCCCAGCGCCTCTCAGACTTGGCGAGCCCACCGGGAAACCGGCTCGAGGCGCTCAAGGGGGATCAGCGAGGCCGCTACAGCATCCGCGTGAACGATCAATACCGCTTGACCTTTCGCTGGGAAGGAAACCATGCCTATGAAGTCCGATGCGAGGATTATCACGCGTGACCCGGCGTGGCTGGGGCCGGCCATCCATCCAGGTGAGATGCTGCAGGAGGAGTTCCTCAAGCCCCTGGGCCTGACGCAAGCCGAAGCCGCTCGGCAACTCGAGATGTCGCTGAACCGGCTGAACGAGCTCGTGCTGGGCAAACGCGGGGTCACGGCTGATACCGCACTGCGTTTGGCCCGGCGGTTCGAGACGACGCCACAACTCTGGATGCACTTGCAGGCCGACTGGGACTTGCACGAAGCGTTGCGAAAGGGATCCGCGGCCTGACCACCCTGGCCAACCCGGCTCAACGTCAAAGACGTCGATTAGCGATCGATCGATACCGCCCCCAGCCTGGCCGCCCCCCCGGGTCGTGTCCATCCTCTCTAGAGAGGATACGGTTGCCGCAAGAATCATCCCTAGAGAGGATAGACGCTCCGGGCCGGAGCTTGTAGACCCAGACGCGACAACGACCGAACCGAAAGGAGAGAGCCTCATGAAGATCGTAAACCTGCTGTCGATTCTCGGACTGCTCACCCTCGGAGCCCAGGTTGCGGCGGCCGACCCGCCGGGCGGCAATGACCACTTCACCGGCACCTATTTCACCTCGCCCACGCCGCCGGCGGCCGAGATCCTGCAGATCCACGGCGACGGCACGGCGATCCTCACCACGTCGGACCAGGTGACGGTGGGCGCCGGCGGGCTCACCTTCAGCGACAGCATCGGCTCGTGGCGGGCGATCGGCGGACGGAGGCTCTCGGCGCGTTTCCTCAACCTCAACTTCGCCGGGGTAGTGCCGTCGGCGACCTACGCGGGCGCGGCGGTGGTCGACTACGTGTATCAATTCTCGTCCAATTTCAGCACCATCGACGTGACCTGCAACGGGAAGATCTTCGCCCCCGGGGTGGACCCGCTCAACCCGGCCTCGACCCCTTTCATCACCTTCGATTGCAGCAACCTGACCGGGCACCCCTACCACCGGGTACAGGTTCCGTAAATCCGCGGCTACGACACCCTGGACCGCTGAAGAGAAAGGATGGACCGATGAAGTGTTTTCACCCGACAATCGCCGCCCTGATGCTGATTTTGCTGGGAGCCCCCGCTGCGGGGGCCGCCACGCCCCCGCACTGGCAGGAGATCGAGCAGCACGGAGACGTGCCGCCGCCGCTCTATGAGGCCGGGATCTCCTTCTCGCTCGCGAGCGGCGCGCAGGACGCCGTCTACCGCTTCGGCGGCGACAACGACGAGGCGCTGGTCAACGACTTCTACTCCCTCGACCTCAACACCTTCACCTGGAAGAACCTGGGATCGCCCGCGGCCCCCGCCGGCCGGGCGAACACGCTGCTCATCCCTGGTCCCTGCATCAACTGCGTCAGCATCGTGGGCGGACGGGGGGAATTCCGCACCGGGGTGATGTTCCCCGAGATGCAGACCTACCACACCAAGACCGGCCGCTGGGTCCGGGCCTCGGCCGCCGAGGTCGGGCAGCGGTTCGCGGTGAAGCGCGCCGCCGCGCTCGTCGTCGAGGTGCCGGACCGGCGCCACCCGCGGACGAAGACGACCTACGCCTTCGGCGGCGTCGGCAACACCAACCCTCGCTTCCCCACCACCCCCACCGGACTGCACAACGACCTCGCCGTGTACGACGCGGCGACCGGCTGGAGCGTCGTCAGGACCTCCGGCAGCAAGCCCGCGCCGCGCGCCTGGATGACGGGCGGGTTCGATCCGGCCACCCGCTCGCTGCTGGTTTTCGGCGGCTACCGCCTCGGGCCGGATCAGGGGCCGGACACTCCGGGCTCCGACCTCTTCGGCCCCACCAACTACACGAACGATCTCTGGTCGCTCAACCTCGACTCGTTCACCTGGACCCAGCTCCACCCCGAAGGCCCCGTGCCGTCGCCGCGGGACAACGTGGCGGCGTTTTTCGACACCACCCATGGCTGGCTGGTGCTCTTCGGAGGCTCGGAATTCGACCGTGCCGTCAACGATCTCTGGTACTACTCGGTAGCCGACAATCGCTGGACCCAGGTCGAGCCCGCGACCGGCGATCCGGTCCCCCCAGGGCGGATCGGTGCCGTCTCCTTCCTGCGGGAGACCTCGGACACCTACGAGCTCTACCTCCACAGCGGGATCACCAGCGAAGACGAGGACGGGGTCCTCCTCAACGACCTCTGGAAGCTGACCTGGCCCAAGGACTGAACCCGGCACCGCAGCCGGCCCGGGGAGAGGACCCGAGATGGCGGTCCCCGCCGGTCACCAGGGCGGCGGGGGCTTCGGGGTTCCCCGCCAGCCGTGGGCCGCCTGGCCGGACTGACAGCCTCACCCTCTCCGCTCGAGCCTCCTTCCGGAAAGGGGGCCAAGCCCTCAAAGATCCTCCCTGGAGAGGATACCCAGGGGGGACCCGAAGCACTATCCTGGGGGAGCCGCTCGTTCGCAGATCCACGACCGACCCCAAGGAGGCGCTCGATGAGCTCTTTTGCGCGACCCATAGTTGCCGGTGTCTTTGTGCTGATGGGCCTTCTGGGCCTCTCCCCCTCATCCGCTGCCGGACTCAAGGGGCCGGAGGTCGACCCCGATCGGTGGATCGCTCTGTTCCCGGGCGCCGCGGAGGCGATCCTCCAGAAATCTTCCGTTGCGGTCTGGGACCGCGAGGAAGGGGTCGTCATCGCCGGGCTTTCCGACGCCCAGCTCGACGGGCTGCGCGCGCAGGGGGTCGAGCCGGTATGGAGCTCCCCGGACCATGGCGAGGGGATCCACATCCTCAGCCACGACCGCTATTTCACTCCGCCCGTCCTGCGCGGCCTGGTCCGCTTCGAGATCAACCCCCGGGCGATGCTCTACCTCCTCCCCGCGGGGCTTCAGATGGAGCTGCCGGGGCTCAAGATGCACGCCCTCTTCCACGGCGTGCCGCGGGTCGCGTTGCCGCCGGTCCGCGTGCATCCCGCCGACGCCGCCCTCGCCGCCGCCGCGCCGCCGGCGCTGTTGACCGCCCAGCCGCTGGTGCAGCAGATCGTCGACGCCACCAGCCAGGCCAGCTGGTTCCAGTTCGTCCGCGACCTCTCGGGCGACAGCGACGTCACCATCCCCGGCTTCTGCACCGCCTGCCGCATCCGCACCCGCGCCTCGAACTACATGTTCCCGCTCAACAACACCGGCACCCCGCTCGGCAATCCGTTCGCCAGCGAGTACCTGGAGATGAAGGCGGCCGGGTGGGGGTTCACGGCGCCGAACGCGGCGCGCGAGAGCTACACGTCGGCGAATTCGGGGTGCACCGCCCGGCAGGGGTCGCTGACCTGGCAGAACCTCGTCTTCACGCTCCCCGCCCAGGTCGACTACGCGCAGAATCAGCAGGTCATCTTCGTCGTCCACTACGACACCATCTCGGAGAGCGCGGCCAACGACGCCGACAACTCGGAGGGGGCGGACGACGCGATCTCGGGGGGCACGGCGCTGCTCGAGGCGATGCGTCTGTTCAAGGACTACGCCTGGCAGAACACGGTGAAGTTCCTCTTCGTCAGCGGCGAGGAGGTGGGGCTCTGCGGCTCGACGGCCTACACCCGCATGCACCCCACGGCGCCGATGTGGCGCGTGCTCAACATGGATCAGACGGCGTTCGACGGCAACAAGGACGGCGTGATGAACCTGTACAACTGGAGCACCGCGAGCTGCCCCGCGTGCGTGGCCTTCGGCGATGCCTTCGTCCAGGCCAATTCCGACTACGGCACCATCATCAATCCCGCCAAGATCCTGCGCAACACGACCAAGATGTGCCAGACCGACCACTGCCCGTTCTGGAACGTCGGCGTCACCGCGATCGATCTGAACGAGGACCTGACCGACAACGACCTCTGTCCGTGTTTCGATCAGTTTCAGAGCTCAACCTGCCGCGACACCGTCACGCAATTCTATCCGCTCAACAGCACGACCCTGATGTTCGATCAGAATTATTCGTGGCCGACCGAGAAGGCGGCCATCGCGCTGATCGCCTCGACCGCCAATCCTCTCTACGCCTGCCCGGCCGCGGGCGCGACGCTCGGCGGCAGCGCGGGCACGAACCAGATGCAGCTCTCTTGGGCCCCCGTGCCGCCGGTGACCAACTACGTGGTGGAGCGGGCGAACGGCGGCTGCGGCGGCAGCTTCGCCGGCATCGCGTCGACCGCCGCGGTCGCCTATACGGACAGCGCCGTCACCGCCGGCTCCGCCTACGGGTATCGCATCCGCACCTGTCCGTTCCAGGTCAGCAACTGCGTCGCGGCGACCATCCCGGGGGCCACCGCCACGGCCACCGCGCTGACCTCCGCGCCCAACCCCTCGACGTCCGGCCAATCGGTCACCTTCACCGCGACCGTGACCTCCGGCGCCGGCGTGCCCGCGGGCAACATCACCTTCACCGAAGGGGCGGCCACCCTGGCCTCCAACGTCGCCGTCGACGGCGCCGGCCACGCGGCGTTCAGCACGGCGGCGCTGGCGGCGGGCAGCCACACCGTCACCGCCGCCTTCACCGGCGCGACCGGCTGGGCGAACAGCAGCGGCAACGACAGCGGCGCGCCGCAGGTGGTGACGGCTCCGACCACCACGACCTTCACCTCCGTCGGCGCTCAGGACGGCTGGGTGCTCGAGTCGAGCGAGACCTCCAACGCCGGCGGCTCGCTCGACGCGGCCGCCACCACCACCAGCGCCTTGCGGGTGGGCGACGACAAGATGAACAAGCAGTACAAGAGCGTCGTCTCCTTCGACACCTCGGCGATCCCCGACGGTGCCACCATCCTGTCGGCGACCCTGCGCCTGCGCCGCGGCACGCTCAACGGCACCAACCCGTTCACCACCCACGGCACCTGCTGGGCCGACGTCCAGTCGGGGAGCGGCTTCTCGGGCTCGACGACGCTCCAGACGGGCGACTTCCAGGCCGCGGCCACCGCCGTGCAGGCGGCGAGCCTCACCAACGCCGCCAACGATCTCGACTGGTCGACGGGGAGCCTCAACGCCGCCGGCCTCGCGGCGATCAACAAGACGGGGACGACGCAGCTGCGCGTCTACTTCAACCTCGACGACAACAACGACAAGAACGCCGACTACATCGGCTATTACTCGGGCGAAAACTCGACCACGGCCAACCGGCCGCAGCTCGTGGTGACCTGGCAGTAGACGGCGGCCCCCGCGAGAGGGCGGGGCGAGGATGTATACCGTGCCGTCATTTTACGGCGTAGAATGACGGCGGCATGGCCAAGGCGAGATACACGAGGATCACCGTCGCCCCGAAAGGCAGCTTTTTTCTGTTCGGTGCCCGCGGAGTCGGCAAGAGCACCTGGGCCCGCGAGACCCTCGTAGGAGCCCACCGCTTCGACCTTCTCGACGAAGGGCTGTTTCAAAGCTTCCTGGCCGATCCGGGCTTGTTCGGGGCCGAGTTGCGGACGCTCGAGCCCGGCCGCTGGGTGGTCGTCGACGAGGTGCAACGGATTCCCGGGCTCCTGAACGAGGTCCACCGCGCGATCGAAGAGCTCCAACTGCACTTCGCGCTCCTCGGGTCGAGCGCCCGGAAGCTCAAGACGGCGGGGACCAATCTCCTGGCCGGCCGGGCTCTCTGGCGGACGATGTACCCTTTCGTGCCGCAAGAGCTGGGCCCCGCGTTCGACCTCAAGAGCACCTTGCAGTTCGGGAGCATCCCTCTGGTCGTGGCCTCCGAAGATCGGGCCGCGACCCTGGAGGCCTATGTCCAGCTCTACCTCCGGGAGGAGATCCGGGGCGAAGCGTTGGTGCGGAATCTTCCGGGCTTCGTCCGCTTCCTCCCGATCGCCGCCCTCGCGCACGGACAGGTCGTCAACATCGCCGGAATCGCCCGCGATTCGGGAACCGCGCGAACGACGGTCCAGGGCTATCTCGAGATCCTCGAGGACACCCTTCTCGCCTGGCGGCTGCCGGCGTTCGAGACCCGCCTGCGAATCCGGGAGCGCAAGCACCCGAAGCTCTACTGGCTCGATCCCGGCCTGGTCCGCGCGATCAAGAAGCAGACCGGCTCCGTGTCTCCCGAGGAGGCGGGCGCCCTGTTCGAAGGCTGGATCCACACCCTGCTCCGCGCCCACGGCGCAGCGGGTCCGCTGTTCGACGAGATCGCCTACTGGGCGCCGGCCGAAGCCCGGTCGTCGGAAGTCGATTTTCTCCTTCAGCGCGGCGGCGAGCACCTGGCCCTCGAAGTGAAGGCCGGGACCCATTTCTCGCCCTCCTGGCTCTCCGGCCTCACTGCGATCGGTGAGCTGCCGCAGCTCGCGCGGCGGATCCTGGTCTACACCGGCACCCGCGAGTTGCGCACTCCGGAGGGCATCGAGGTCTGGCCGCTCGGCAGATTCCTCACCGCGCTCGCGGAAGGGACGCTGTGGCCTTGAGACCTTCGAGACCCTTTCGACCATGAACGCGCCCGTTGGGCGCATGCCTGAAGACACCGAGCAATGGGCTCTGCTCAGGGGCGGCATCGGCAACTCGGGCGCGCTGAACCTCATCAACAGCACGGCGGGATGACTCGCCGCGTCCATCCTCTCCAGGGAGGAGGCCGAACCCCAAAAGATCCTCCCAAGAGAGGATATTCAAAGCGGTTCCGGGCGACTACCCTCTGAAAGGAAGTTTGCCGATGTAACGGCGCAATTTCGAAAGGAGAGATCCGCCATGCGAAGCCAAGCCGTCTCGACCCTGCTCTGCGTCCTCCTGTTCCTCGGCTTTTCTGCGTCCCTGCGGGCCAGCGCCTTCCCGGCAGACTGCGCCGGGACTTTCCTGACCCAGGAAGGCAGCGGCGCCCAGAGCCTCTGGACCTTCGGCAAGGATGGCACGTTCCTCGGCACGAGCTCGACCCAGAAGGTCTTCAACTTCAGCAACCAGCAGGGGGTATGGCAAAACGATGGTGCCGGCAACACCAAGGGGGTCTTCCTCGACTTCTCGTTCGACAGCAGCGGCGCGTTGCTCAACATCGGCCGCGTGGACGTCCTCTTTCACGCCGTGGGCCATGGCTGCGCGAACATCGCGGGGTCGTTCTCGCTGCGCTTCTTCGAGGCCGGCGAAGATCCGCTCAACCCCGGCAGCGACACCGGTACGCCCATCACCGACACCTTCACGGGACGCCGCCTGTCGGTAGCCCCGTAGTTTGGCTACGGCGGCTCAGGGCCGCGACCCCAAGCGCGCGTCCCCCAGAAACCTTTCCGGAAAAGGAGAAACCGTTGATGAAAACCAAGTTTTTCCCCTCAGCCTGGGCCGTGACCTTCCTGCTCGCCGCCGCCCTCTTCCTTCCCCTGCCCGCCCGTGCGGCGGAGGTGATCGACATCGCCGCCGCGCGGGTCCTGCCGATGGGAACCGTGGTCACCGTCAAAGGCTCGGTCACCGTTCCCTCCGGCGCGTTCTCGTCGAGCACCTTCGACGAAGGGTTCGCGATCCAGGACCGGACCGGCGGCCTCTTCGTCAGCCTCGCGACCGATCTCGGTCTCACGGTCCGCCGGGAGGTCCAGGTCACCGGCCGCTTGGCCGACAACGGCCACGGCGTGCTCAACCTGGTGGTGGCGGACGCCGGCGACGTCAAGGTGGAGGGGCGGGGGGCCCCGGTCGCGCCGCGCTGGGTGCGGACCGCGAACGTCGACGAGTCCACCGAGAGCGTGCTCCTGCAGGTGGTCGGCACCCTCACGGCGCCGATCGTGCCCGATCCGCCGTACGGCACCATCCTCGAAGTCGACGACGGCTCCGGCCCGATCCGGATCTTCGTCTGCACCAGCACCGGCATCGACCTCACCGGCCTCGCTCCCGGCCAGCGGCTGAGCGTCACGGGGTTGGGCTACCAGTTCGGCGACTACGAGGTCGACCCGCGCTTCCAGAGCGACATCCGGCGGCGCGAGGACTGAGGATCGCGCGTTGCAGCGAGAGGGCCTGGCCGAAGGGCGTCTCAGTCAGATCACCCGGGAGTGGTACAATCCCGGGGAGCGCTGAGAGATGTTCCGTGCCTGAAAATCGCCCAGCCACCCTTGCCGACGGTCGCGTCGTCCACTCAGACCCCGAGATCCTGGGGGGGCACCCGTTTTCGTAGGCACTCGGGTGCCTGTGCAGACGCTGGTCGACTATCTCGAAGGCGGTTACAGCGTCGACGAGTTTCTGGACAACTTCCCCAGCGTACGCCGCGAGCAGATCAACGCGTTCTTCGATCAAGCGACCCGCGCTCTGCTGGCGCACGTGGCGTGAGGCGCGTCCTCCTCGACGAAAACCTGCCGCGACAGCACTTTACAACTGCCATTATAGTAGCCATTATGTCTCTTTACCTCCGCTAAGCGCTCCTATGTCGGCGATTGCGCCAGCCTTGAGCTCGAGCGCCGAAGTCACACCTGCCCTCCGGCCTTATTCGTGCATCTCCTGGAACACAGGCAAGGACACGCCACCTGCCTGGGCCTGAGGCCGCATCGTCGAAAACGCTTCGGCGGCGCGGCCTCGCGGTCGCCGCGGTGAGCCATCACCCTGGAATCTTCGATGGGGTGACGGCGCTGTGTTTTCGACGACCTGTGGACATGGAGACGGCCACAGACCCGGGAGGCGATCCATGAACCAATAAATGGGAGATCCCAATGAATTGCTCAACAAAATGTGTCATGCGCGGCAGCTTCGCATTGATCAGTTTTCTCGGATTCGCGGCAGCCGTCCCCGGCGCCCCGCAGCCTTCAACGTGGATCGCCCTGTTCCCGGCCGGCGCGGAGACGAGCCTCCACGAGGCTTCGGTTCCCGTGTGGGATCGCGAGGAAGGGGTGGTGATCGCCGGACCTTCAGAAGCCCAGCTCGACGCCTTGCGCGCGCAGGGGATCGAGCCGCTGTGGCACGTTCCCGACCACGGCGAGGGGATCCACATCCTCAGCCATGACGGCTACTTCACGCCCGTCCTTCCCGGGCTGGTCCGTTTCGAGATCAACGCCCGGGCGATGCTCTACCTCATCCCCGCGGGGCTCATGATGAAGCTGCCGGGGCTCAAGCTCCACGCCCTCTTCCACGGCGTGCCGCGCGTGGCGCTGCCGCCCGTGCGTCCGCACGCCGCCGATGCCAATCTCGAGGCGACGCGCGACGCGACGCTCACCCCCCTCCCCCTGGTGCAGCAGATCGTCGACACCACCAGCCAGGCGAGCTGGTTCCAGTTCGTCCGCGACCTCTCGGGCGACAGCGACGTGACGATCCCCGGCTTCTGCACCGCCTGCCGCATCCGCACCCGCGCCTCGAACTACATGTTCCCGCCCAGCAACACCGGCACGCCGCTGGGCAATCCGTTCGCCAGCGAGTACCTGGAGATGAAGGCGGCGGGCTGGGGGTTCACGGCGCCGAACGCGGCGCGCGAGAGCTACACGGCGGCGAATTCCGGCTGCACCGCCCGGCAGGGGACGCAGACCTGGCAGAACCTCGTCTTCACCCTCCCCGCCCAGGTCGACTACGCGCAGGGCCAGCAGGTGATCTTCGTCGTCCACTACGACACCATCTCGGAGAGCGCGGCCAACGACGCCAACAACTCGGAAGGGGCGGACGACGCGATCTCGGGCGGCACGGCGCTGCTCGAGGCGATGCGGCTCTTCAAGGACTACGCCTGGCGGTTTCCGGTCAAGTTCCTCTTCGTCAGCGGCGAGGAGGTCGGGCTCTGCGGCTCGACGGCCTACACCCGCATGCACCCGACGGCGCCGATGTGGCGCGTGCTCAACATGGACCAGACGGCCTACGACGGCAACAAGGACGGCGTGATGAACCTCTACAACTGGAGCGCCGCGAGTTGCCCCGCGTGCGTGGCGTTCGGCGACGCCTTCCTCCAGGCCAACGCCGACTACGGGACGATCATCAATCCCGCCAGCATCGTGCGCAACACGACCAAGATGTGCCAGACCGATCACTGCCCGTTCTGGAACGTCGGCGTCACCGCGATCGATCTCAACGAGGATCTCACCAACAACGACCTCTGTCCGTGTTTCGATCAGCTCCAGAACGCGACCTGCCGGGACACCGTCACCCAGCTCTATCCGCTCCGCGGCACGCGGCTGATGTTCGATCCGAATTATTCGTGGAAGACCGAGAAGGCGGCGATCGCGCTGATCGCCGCGACCGCCCAGCCGCTCTATGCCTGCCCGCCCGCGGGCGCCACCCTCCACGCCGCGGCGGGCCCTCAGGTGCAGCTCACCTGGGGCCTCGTGCCGCCGGTGACGAGCTACGTGGTGGAGCGCGCGGCCGGCGGCTGCGGCGGCGCATTCTCCGGCATCGCCTCGATCGCCACGAGCGCCTATACCGACACCGCCGTCACCCTCGGCACCGCCTACGGCTACCGCGTCCGCACCTGTCCGTTCCAGGTGAGCAACTGCGTGGCGGCGACACCCCTCGCCAGCCCCACCACCGTCACCTTCACCTCCCGCGCCGCCGAGGACGGCTGGGTGCTGGAGTCGGGCGAGGGCTCGCACGTTGGCGGCTCGCTCGACGCCACGGCCGGCACGGCCAGCGCCCTGCGGGTGGGCGACGACAAGAACCGGCGCCAGTACAAGACGATCGTCTCCTTCGACACCTCGGCGATCCCCGACGGCGCCACGATCCTCGCGGCGACCCTGCGCCTGCGCCGCGGCACCGTCTCGGGCCTCAATCCCTTCACCACCCACGGCACCTGCCAGGTCGACGTCCATTCCGGCGGCTTCTCCGGCTCGACGGCGCTCGAGGCCGGCGACTTCCAGGCCACGCCGACCATCTTCCAGACGGCGAGCCTCTCCAATGCCGCCGCCAACGGCGACTGGTCGACGGGGCGGCTCGACGCCGCGGGGCTCGCCGCCCTCGACAAGACGGGGACGACGCAGCTCCGCGTCTACTTCACCGTCGCCGACGACGGCGACAAGACCGACGACTTCGTCGGTTATTTCTCGGGCGACGACGCGACCGCCGCCAACCGGCCGCAGCTGGTGGTGATCTATCAGTAGGATTGATACGATCCGATCCCCATTCACGACCTGACCAGGGAGACTGCCGATGATCTCGTTTCCGAGAAACGTAGTAGCCGGTGTATTCATGCTGATCGGCCTCGCGGGGCTCACTGCAGCATCCTCCGGCGCCGCGGCGTCCGCCACACCGGAGGCTTCCCACGCGCAACCCAACCGTTGGATCGCGCTCTATCCCGGCGACGCGGAGCCGGCCCTCCACGCGGCCGCCGTTCCGGTCTGGGATCGCGAGGAAGGGATCGTCATCGCCGGCCCTTCCGAGGCCCAGCTCGACGCCCTGCGCGCGCAGGGGGCCGAGCCGGTCTTCAGCGCCCCCGACCACGGCGAGGCGATCCACGTCCTCAGCCACGACCGCTGGTTCGCTCCCCCCGTCCTTCCCGGAATTCCCCGTTTCGAGATCAACCGCCAGGCCATGCTCTACCTCCTCCCCGCGGGGCTGACCATGGAGCTGCCGCGGCTCAAGCTGCACGCCCTCTTCCACGGCGTCCCCCGCGTCGCGCTGCCACCGGCCCGGCCGCATCCCGCCGATGCCGCCGACGCTGACGTCGCCGCAAACACCGCCGAGGCGCGTCCCGTGGTCACGGCCCCCCTCGCGCTGGTGCAGCAGATCGTCGACGCCACCAGCCAGGCGAGCTGGTTCCAGGATGTCCGCGACCTCTCGGGCGACAGCGACGTGACCATCCCCGGCTTCTGCACCGCCTGCCGCATCCGCACCCGCGCCTCGAACTACATGTTCCCACTCCGCAACACCGGCTCCCCGCTGGGCAATCCGTTCGCCAGCGAGTACCTGGAGATGAAGGCGGCGGGCTGGGGGTTCACGGCGCCGAACGCGGCGAGAGAGAGCTACACCTCGGCAAATTCGGGGTGCACCAGTGGGCAGGGATCGCAGACCTGGCAGAACCTCGTCTTCACCCTCCCCGCCCAGGTCGACTACGCGCAGAGCCAGCAGGTGATCTTCCTGGTCCATTACGACACCATCTCGGAGAGCGCCGCCAACGACGCCAACAACTCGGAGGGGGCGGACGACGCGATCTCGGGGGGCTCGGCGCTGATCGAGGCGATGCGGCTGTTCAAGGACTACGCCTGGCAGAACACGGTGAAGTTCCTCTTCGTCAGCGGCGAGGAGGTCGGGCTGTGCGGCTCGACGGCCTATACCCGCATGCACCCGACGTCGTCCATGTGGCGCGTGCTCAACATGGACCAGACGGCGTTCGACGGCAACAAGAACGGCCTGATGGACCTCTACAACTGGAGCACGGCGAGCTGCCCCACCTGCGTGGCCTTCGGCGACGCCTTCGTGCAGGCCAATTCGGATTACGGCAGCATCATCAATCCGGCCAAGATCGTGCGCAACACGACCAAGATGTGCCAGACCGATCACTGCCCGTTCTGGAACGTCGGCGTCACCGCGATCGATCTCAACGAGGATCTCACCAACAACGACATCAGTCCGTGCTTCGATCAGTCGCAGACCTCGACCTGCCGTGACACGGTGACCCAGTCCTGGCCGGTCGGCAGCGGGACGCTTCTGTTCGATCAGAATTATTCGTGGCCGACCGAAAAAGCGGCCATCGCGCTGATCGCCGCGACCGCGCAGCCGCTCTACGCCTGCCCGGCCGCGGGCGCGACGCTCTCCGGCACGACCGGCACGCAGGTGCAGCTCACCTGGCCGGGCGTGCCGCCGGTGACCAACTACGTGGTGGAGCGCGCGACCGGCGGCTGCGGCGGCACCTTCGCCGGCATCGCCTCGACGGCCACCGGCGCCTACACGGACGCCGCCGTCACCGCCGGCACCACCTACGGCTACCGCGTCCGCACCTGCCCCTTCCAGGTGAGCAACTGCGTGGCGGAGACCATCCCGGGCACGCCCCCCACCGTCACCACCTTCACCTCGGTCGGCGCCCAGGACGGCTACATCCTCGAGTCGAGCGAGACCTCGAACGTCGGCGGCACGGCCACCGCCACCTCGACCACCACCAGCGCCCTCCGCGTGGGGGACGACGCCAGCAACCGCCAGTACAAGACCATCGTCTCCTTCGACACCTCGGGAATCCCCGACGGCGCCACCATCCTCTCGGCGACCCTGCGCCTGCGCCGCGGCACGGTTTCCGGCACCAACCCCTTCACCACCCACGGCACCTGCTGGGCCGACGTCCAGTCGGGAAGCGGCTTCTCGGGCTCGACGACCCTCCAGACCGCCGACTTCCAGGCCACCGCCACGGCGGTGCAGGCGACCAGCCTCACCAGCGCCGCCAACAACCTCGACTGGTCGGAAGGCACCCTCAACGCCGCCGGCCTCGCCGCCATCAACAAGACCGGCACCACCCAGCTCCGCGTCTACTTCAACCTCGACGACAACAACGATTTCGGAGCCGACTACATCGGCTACTACTCCGGAGAGAACGGCACCACGGCCAACCGGCCGCAGCTGGTGGTGACCTGGCAGTAGGCTTCAGCAGCCTCTCGGACTCGGCTTCTTCTCGTAAGGAGGACGCCGATGGAAATGCCTTTGATGTCGAGATTGTGGATTACCACCGAGAGAAGCGTGAGTCGTCCGCTGCGCGCCAGCCGCCGGCTCGTCGCAGTCGGGGCTGATTGTCAATCCGATTCTCAATCAGCCCCAAGCGCGACATCGAGAGACGCCACCCGTCAGGACCGGCCCTGCTGTTGCAGCCAGTACTCGCGGAACGACCGCAGACGTGGTAGAGACTCGAGATCCTTCGCGCGGCCGCTCGCTTCCTTGCTGGCGATGATGTCGTCGGGGTGACAGACGGTAAAGCCTTCCACCTCGACGCGGCGCCGCCAGGCATCTGCGAAGCGCTCGATGCCATCGGGTGCGAAGATCAAATCGAGGTCGAACGGCCCGTTCTTGAGCTGCACGAAATCTTTGCCGCGCTCGATTTCGGCGGCCTGCTGCTCGTCGAGGTCGAAACCCAGCTCGCGCAGAGCGGCGACGATGGCCCGGCCGTTGTCGGGGCTCTTCTCCACGAAGAGATCGGCGTCCTGCGTGGTGTCAGGGAATCCGAGCAGGATTGCACCGGACTTGCCGATGAAGAGATAGCGCACGCCTTGGCCGGCGAAAACGTCGCGGATCTCCTCGGCCTGACGGTATTCAAACGCGCCCATAGCCCAGCCAGTCCGGGAGGTTCTCCTCGCACCAGCGGCGGTAGTCGGCCATCGTGTCGAAGGCGCGAAACGGCTGGTCGTCGAGGACCGGCTTGTAGGTATGGATGAAGGCGTAGCGAAAGCGGGTTCGCAGGGGCCGGCGGGCAGCCGCCTCGAATTCGGCCAGCCACTCCGCTGGAATGGCGTCGTCTCCTGACGGGAAGCGCTTGCGGGACGTCTCAGGTTCCATGCGGTCGATTATAGAGGTCCATGCGCCAATCAAGCCGCGGCTTCGGGCGTAGAGGATCTGCGCGAAGCCCTCACTTCGCCCCCACCGGCTCCTTCTCCACCCGCACCGCCTCGGCCTCCCGCCCGGTGGCGCGCAGGAGGCTCTCCCAGCCGGCGAGGACGGATTTCCATCCTTCGTAGCTCACCCCCTGGTCGTGGAGGGCCAGCAGCTGCCGGTAGAGGGGCTCGGCCGCGGCGTAGCGCCCGTGCTCGCGGTGGAGGTCGGCGAGGACGTCGAGGGCGCGCAGGCGCTGCGGGTGGCCGGGAGCCAGGGTCTGCTCGTCGATGGCGAGGGCGCGCTCGAAGAGGCGGCGGGCGGTTGCCTCGTCTCCGAGGTCGGCGCGGACGAGGCCGAGGTTGAGGAGGGTCTTGGCGAGGCTCGGATGGTTGGGGCCGTAGACCTTCTCGAAGGTGGCCGCCAGGCGCTCGAGGAGAGCCGCCGCCTCCGCCGGCTGTCCCTGCTTCCAGAGCAGCAACGCCAGGGCCTCCCGGCTGCCGGCCAGATCGAGGTCGTCGGCGGGGAGAGTCGCCTCGCGGATCGCCAGGGCGCGCCGGAGGAGCCGCTCGGCGACGACCAGCCGGCCGCGGTAGAGGGCAATCCCCGAAAGGTTGTGCAGGATCTTGGCGACCCGTGGGTCGCGCCCTCCCCACAGGCGCTGCTGGAGGGCCAGGGCACGCCGCAGGGTGCTCTCCGCCACGTCGAAATTCCCTTGCGCGGCATAGGCCGTGCCGAGGTCGTTGAGCACCTCGGCGACCCCGGGGCTCTCGGTGCCGAAGCTGGCCTCGCGGATGGCGAGCGCCCGGCGGAAGAGCGGCACGGCGTCGCCGCGGCCCGAGAGGCGCGCCAGCGATCCCAGGCGGACCAGGGTGTCGGCGACCTCCGGATGCCCGGGGCCGCGGAGCCTCTCGCGGATCTCCAGCGCCTCGGCGAGCAGCGGCCGGGCCTGGTCGAAGAGGCCGAGCTGGGTGTGGATCCCCCCAGGGTGTCGAGCAGCCGCGCGCGCAGCAGCGGCTGGCCGTGCAGGCCCTGGCCGAGCCGCTCGGTGCCGCGGCGCAGGAGCTCGCGGGCGGTGAGCGGCGCCCCCAGCGCCTGGCGCGGGTCCGAGGCCTTGAACAGGTCTTCGAGGAAGCGGGCCGCGGCGTCGGCCCGCGCCGCCTCGGCGGCGGCCCGGCGGCTTTGAATCGTCGTGGCGGCGAGGCCGCCGGCGAGCGCCAGGATCACCAGCGCCGCCGAGGCGACCAGCCGGCGGCGGCGGTGCAACAGGCGGCGGATCTGGTGGAGGGCGCCCGGCGGGCCCGCCTCGACCGGCACGCCGCGAAGGGCGCGGCCGACCTCGCGGCCGAGCGCCTCGACGGTGGGATAGCGGGCGGCGGGTTGGGGAGCCAGCGCCTTGAGGACCAGCCGGTCGAGATCGCCGGCGAGCCGGCGCCGCAGCTTCGCGGGGTCGTCGAACCCCCGGCAGCGCGCCACGCGGGCGGCGTCGGCGAGCGTCCGCAGGCGCTGGCTGGGGGGGACCAGATCTCCCCGGCGCACCGCCTCCACCCATTTGGCGATGTCGGCGATGGCGGCGCTCCCGGTGGCTCCCGGCTTGCCGCCGAGGACGATCGGCACGGTGCCGGCGAGCAGCTCGTAGAGCACGACGCCGAGGGCGTAGACGTCCGAGCGGGCGTCCGTCTCGCCGCCGCCGAGCGCCTCGGGCGGAAGATAGGCCGGCGTGCCCACCAGCCCCTCGGTGCTCCACACCGTCCCGTCGGCGAGGGGGCGGTCGATCCCCTTCGCGGCGCCGAAGTCGATGATCTTGGGGTAGGGTCTCCCCCCCTCCTCCGCGTCTTCGGTGATCAGGATGTGGGAGGGCTTGAGGTCGCGATGGAGCACCCCCTTCTGGTGCGCGTGCTGCACCCCGTCGCAAACCGCGGCGAAGAGCTGGAGGCGCCGGCGGAGGTCGAGGCTGTAGCGGTCGCAGTACTCGGTGATCGGCAGCCCCGCCACGTACTCCATGGCGATGTAGAGGTCGTCCTCGTCGGTGGTGCGCGCCTCGTAGACCTGGGCGATCGCCGGATGGTGGAGGCGCGCCAGCGCCTGCTGCTCGGCCTTGAAGCGCAGGGTCGCCCAGCGGCCGGGGAGGGGGGCGCGATGGAGCTTCAGCGCCACCCGGCGGCCGAGCGGCTCGGGCTCCTGGGCCTGGTAGACGGTGGCCGTCGATCCCGTGCCGATCGTCCCGAGCAGACGGTAGGGGCCGACGTGCGGCAGGCGCGGGCTCTCGACGGCCAGCGGCGTGACGGTGCGCGGCGCCGGCAGCGGCACGAAGACGCGGACCTCGGTGCCGGCGCCGGTGGCGGAGGTGATCCGGCAGCGTCCGCCCAGCAGCTGGGCGCGCTCGTCGATGCCGGCGAGCCCGAGGCCACCGCGGCGGCGGACCTCCTCCGGCTCGAAGCCGCCGCCGTCGTCGGCCACCGACAGGTAGACGGCCTCGGCCTCGATCTCCAGGGCGACGTGGACCTCCTGTGCGCCGGCGTGGCGGACGGCGTTGGCGAGCGCCTCCTGGGCGATGCGGAAGAGGCCGAGGGAGAGCGCGGACGGCAGGGAGACGATGCCGCCGCGCGCGCCCTGCAGCGTGAAACGCACCGGCAGCGAGCAGCGCCGCTCGACCTCTTCGCAGTGGTCGCGCAGGGCGTCGGCCAGCCCGCGGCGCTCGAGGATCGCCGGATGGAGGTCGTGGCTCAGCCGGCGCAGGTCCTCGGCGGCGTTCCCCAGGTCGCCGCCGAGCTCGTCGAGCTCGCGGCGCCGCGAATCCCCCTCGGGGAGCTGGCGGCGCACCGCCTTGAGCCCCAGGGCGAGGGCGGCGAGACGCTGGCAGAGGTCGTCGTGCAGCTCCTGGGAGATCCGCCGCCGCGCCTCCTCCTCGGCGGTGACTAGGCGGCCGATGACCCGCCGTAGCTCGGCGCGGCTCCCCTCGAGCGCGGTGCGGCTGCCGGCGAGCTCGGTTTCCACCTGACGCATGCGACTGACGTCGGCCGCGCAGAGGAGAAGGCCGGAGCCATCGCCGAGCGGCGCCATCCGCAGCGAGACCTGAAGCTCGCGGCCGCTCTTGTGGCGCTGGCGCACCAGCCGCTCGCCGGCGCCCGGCGCCGGTGCCGCGGAATCGGCCGGCAGGCTCGCCGCTTCGGGGATGCGGAGGAAGTCGAGGGTGCGGCCGACCACCTCGGCGGCGGCGTAGCCGTAGAGGCGCTCCGCCGCCGGGCTCCAGGCGGTGACGGCGCCGGCGGCGTCGAGCGCGATGAACGCGTCGTGCGCGTGGGCGAAGAGCTGCGGGGAAAGGGCGGCGGCGAGTCGCTGCAAATCCGGCTCGTGGGTCCGTTTACATGGGAGTGGATCCGGCCTGCGCGGCGTAGAGCGCGAGCTCCAGCCGGCTGCCGGGAGCCAGCTTGTCGTAGACCCGGTTGAGGTGGGTGCGCACCGTGGTCACCGAAACTCCGAGCTCGTGGGCGATCCGTTTGTTGCCCAGCCCCTTGCCGACCAGGCGGACGATGTCGAGCTCGCGCGGGGTGAGCGCCTCGACGGAGGCGGCCGGCGCCGGTTCGCGGCGGCGGGCCGGAGGCTTCTCCAGCCGGGCCGAGCCGACCAACCCCCGGGTCACCGCCGGGCTGACGTAGAAGAGCCCCTTGAGCACCTCGCGGACGGCGGTCTCGATCTCCTCGGGCGCCGAGGTCTTGCTCAGGTAGGCGTGGGCGCCGGCCTCGAAGGCCGCCTGCACCCAGGAGCTCTCGGTGTGGATGCTGAGGACCAGCACGCGGATCTCCGGAAACCGACCGCGCAGCTGGCGCGCGGCCTCCAGGCCGTCGAGCCGGGGCATCGAGATGTCGGTGATCACCAGGTCGGGGCGGCGAGCCGCGGCGGCGGCGAGCAGCGCCCGCCCGTCGCGCACCACCTCCACCACCTCGAACTCGGGCTCGAGGAGCTTGCGCAGCCCCTCGGCCATCATCGGATGGTCGTCGGCCAGGAGCACCGTGGGACGTCGTTCGGACATGTGTCTCCTCCCCCCGCGACCCGCGGACTCACCAGAGTTATCCAAGTTTACGGATTCTATAAAACGATCCTATTTAGGTCAATCTTAATTGCGCCTCAAAGCCATGTCGGACCGCGTTGGACCCGTCAAGCGACACGGAAGAGGATCGAATTTTCTAGAAGCTGCGCCGATACGAAATCTAACCCTGCAAGATTACGCCTCGTATTACGGCGCGTGACGGAATCTTGACGGGGAGGGCACCAAGCGGAGGCGCTCGGGACGGCATCGCCTTTGCGTAGACCCTCATCCCGGATATATTGCCCGGGAGCCCATGACCGTCATCTCGCCACCCGCCTCGACCGACGCGCCGCCGGCGCCGCCCCCCGACCTCGACGCTTTCGCCCACCACTGGCAGGACGAGGCGGAGGCGGCGTTCCTCTACCGCCTGCTGGCCGCGGCCGAGCCCGACGCGCACAAGCGCGACCTCTACGCGCGGCTGGCGCACGTCGAGGAGCGCCACACCAAGATCTGGGGGGACCTGCTGGCGGCGCACGGGCGCCGCCCGGGGGCGTTCCGGCCGGGCTTGCGGGCCCGCGCCCTGGCGCTGCTCGGCCGCACCTTCGGACCGCGCGCGCTCCTCCCCCTGCTGCTCGCCGAGGAGGGGCGGGAGGTCCGCGCCTATCTCCAGATGCACCGCTCGACGCCGGCGGGAGCGGCGGGACAGAGCGAGGCGCTGCTGCTGGCGCGCGAGTCCGCCGACCACGCCACCACCCTGGGCGAGATCAGCGGCGGCGGCATCGAGCCCTGGCACCGCATCTCGGCCGGCGGCTTCCTGCGCAACGTGGTCTACGGCTTCAACGACGGCCTGACCGCCAACTTCGGCCTGGTGGCCGGGGTGATCGGCGCCACCGCCGCCACCCAGCACCAGGCGGTGGTGGTGGCCGGCGTCGCCGGGCTGATCGCCGACGCGCTCTCGATGGGGGCGAGCGGCTTCCTCGCCGCCAAGAGCGAGCAGGAGGTCTACACCCACGAGATCGCCATGGAGCGCGCCGAGATCGAGCTGATGCCCGAGGTCGAGCGCGACGAGCTGGCGCTGATCTACGAGATGAAGGGGATGGACAAGACGGCCGCCTGCGAGCTCGCCGCCGAGGTGATGAAGGACCCGGCGCGGATGCTCGAGGAGCAGGTCCGCGAGGAGCTGAAGATCGGCGAGCAGACCACCTCGGCGCTGCGCGAGGGGTGGACCACCGGCCTCGCCACCGCCTTCGGCGCCCTGATCCCGGTGCTGCCGTTCTTCTTCGTCCACGGGGCCTCGGCGATCGCCATCTCCTTCGCCGCCGCCATGCTCTCGCACTTCCTGGTCGGCGCCGCGCGCTCCATCTTCACCGGCCGCGGCATCTTCCGCTCCGGGCTCGACATGTTCGTGGTCGGCGTCGGCGTCGCCGTCGTCGGCTACTTCGTCGGCCAGTGGGTGGGCCGGCTGCTCTGACCCGCGCACTGTCCTCCAGAAAGCCTCCAGAAAGAGAAGGACGCCATGACGATCCCCCGCCTTCCGGCTCTGCTCCCGTTGCTCTCGCTGCTCGCCGCTCCCTTGCCCGGACAGAGTGCCTCGCCGCTCGTCGGGCGGATCGGCGACCGCGGCTTCCTGCAGGTCGAGTCGCCGAGCTTCTCGAAGCTGCCGCCCCGCCAGCAGCTGCTCGCCTACCACCTGAGCCGGGCGGCGATCCAGCTCGATCCCATCTTCTACGACCAGATGTCGGCCTACGGGCTGACGGCGAAGCGCCTGCTCGGCGCCCTGGCCGAGAAGCCCGAGCGCCTGCCGGCGGGGACTCAGGCTGCGATCGTCGAGTACGCCGAGCTCTTCTTCGGCAACGGCGGCAACCACGACGAGACGACCGGGCTGAAATTCCTCCCCCGGCTCTCGTTCGAGGAATTCGCCGCGGCGGCCGAGCAGGCGCGGCAGAAGGGGGCCCGGCTGGGGACGCGGGAAGCCCTCGGCCGCACCCTCCAGGGGCTCCGCCAGCCGCTGTTCGATCCCAAATTCGAGGTCAAGCTCACCGAGAAGAACCCGCCGGCGGGGAAGGACATCCTGACCGCGTCGAGCAACAACTACTACCAGGGGGTGACGCTCGCGGAGGCGACCGCCTTCGCCGAGAAGCACCCGCTCGACTCGCTCCTGGTGAAGAGGAACGGCAAGCTGGTCGAGGAGGTCTACCGCGCCGGCACCCCGGACGGCAAGGTGCCGCCGGGGCTCTACGCCCGCGAGCTGGCGGCGGTCGACCGCGAGCTCGAGGCGGCGGCCGGCTACGCCGATCCCGAGCAGGCAAAGGTCCTGCGCGCCCTGGTCCGCTTCTACCAGACCGGCGACCTCAAGGACTGGCACGACTTCAACGTGCTGTGGATCAAGAACGACGCCACGGTCGACTTCGCCTCCGGCTTCATCGAGGTCTACCGCGACGCCCGTGGCGCCAAGGGGTCGGCGCAGATGCTGGTGGCGGTGGTCGACCAGACCCTGCAGCCGCTGATGCAGAAGCTGGCCGCCAACGCCGTCGACTTCGAGCGCAAGGCGCCGTGGGACGAGCGGTTCAAGAAGCTCGACGTCAAGCCGCCGGTCGGCAAGGCGATCGAGACGATCGTGGCGAGCGGCGACTTCCACGTCACCACGGTGGGCGACAACCTCCCCAACGAGCAGGACGTCCGCGAGACCTACGGCACCAAGAGCCTGTTCCTGACCTCCTCGACCAACGCCTTCAACGCCACCCGCGGCGCCAAGGTGGCCGTCGAGTTCCTCCCCGATCCGGACGAGCGGGAGCTCTACGGCAAGTACGGCGCCTGGGCCGACAACCTCCACACGGCGCTGCACGAGATCATCGGCCACGGCTCCGGCAAGGCGGCGGTCCCCAACGACCCCTCGACCTATCTGCGGGAGACCTACAACACCCTGGAGGAGGCGCGGGCGGACCTGGTGGCCTACTGGAACATCTACGACCCGAAGCTCGCCGAGCTCGGCGTCCCCGACGTCCGCGAGGTGGGGCGCGAGCTCTACCGGCAGCTGGCGCGGGCGGGCTTGACGGCGCTCAAGAACTACCCCACCGGCGACTCCGCCGACGAGGACCACGACCGCGCGCGGCTGCTGGTCGCCAACTACCTGCTGGAGAACGGCGGCCTCGAGCGCGTCCAGCGGAACGGCCACTGGTACAACGTGGTCAAGGACTACGACGCAGCGCACGCGGCGGTCGGCAAGCTGCTCACCGAGATCATGCGGGTCAAGGCGACCGGCGACTACGCCGGCGGCAAGGCGCTGGTCGACAAGTACGGCATCCACTTCGACCCCGCCGTGCGCGACGACGTGGTGGCGCGGTACAAGAAGCTCCAGATCCCGATCTACTTCTCCGGGGTCTTCGCGGACTTAGGCCTGGTCAAGGACAAGACGGGGAAGCCCTCCGGCGTCCGGATCTCCTACCCCCGCGACTTCCTCGCCCAGCAGCTCGCCTGGGCGCGCGAGAACGGCACGCTGGGCTTCTGAGCAGCTCGGGCATCCGGTCTACGAGCGCCGGAGGCCGCGACCCCGCCCGTGCCGGCGGAAGCGGTAGAGCTTCCAGTCCTCCGGCAGCCGCAGCCGCGCCGACTCGATCTCCGGCTGGACCGGGGCGCTATAGAGGACGAAGCCGCGGGTCGCCGCCAGCACCTCGGCGTCCGGCGCCGGCGCGAGCTGTCCGGGGCCGGGGGACCTCCGCGCCAGCAGCGTCATCTCGGGGCGGGCCCCCGCGGGCGGCCCGTCGCCCACCCCTTCGACCACCCGGTAGCCGTCGACCGCCTCCAGGATGAAGCGCTCGGAATGGCGCAGGGGGAAGGCGGCGTGGAGATCGGGGCCGAGCTCCAGCCGGCGCTCCTTGAGCGAGAGGAGGAAGCGCTGGGGGTCCGGCATGCGGTCGCGGACCAGCACGCGGTCGAGCGCCCGCGCCTCGCAGAAGGCGACCGGCAGCACGAAGAGCCCCACGAGGCCCCAGGTCCGCCGCGCGGGAGAGACGCGGCGGAGCAGGCCGAGGAGAGCCCAGGCGGTCAGGGCGGCGAGCGCCGGATAGACCGGGTCCAGGTACCAGTGATGGTGGGTGCGGGCGAGCGAGAAGAGGACGAGCGGCACGGCGATCCACAGCGTCAGCAGCGGCGCCGCCCACCTCCCCTTCTGCCCCCAGGCGTTCCAGATCCGCCGCCAGCCGTGCGTCCGCACCGCCACCGCCGCGGCGCCCAGCAGCAGCAGCGGCCAGGGGGCGAAGCGGTCGAACAGCGACTCGAGGTAGCTCCACGAGTCGGTCGTCCCCTGGTCGATCTCGCGCATCGAGCGGGCGAGCAGATCCTCGCCGATCATCCGTTGCAGGAAGTAGGGGGAGCCGTCGGCGTGCCAGCGGGCGGCGCCCCAGGCGAGGGGCGCCGCCAGGAAGAGGAGGGCACCGGCGAGGACCGCCGCCCCGCGGAGGCGCCGCCAGTCGCCGCTCCAGGCGAGATGGAGGACGGCGACGAGGAGGAGGGGGACCACCGCGAAGCTCTTGACCAGGAACGCCGCCGCGAGCGCCGCCGAGAAGGCGATCACCCGCCCGGGCGACTCGGCGAGGCGCGGGATCTGCACCGCCGCCAGCACCAGCAGGAAGGTGAGCGCGGAGTCGAGGTCGCCGCTGCGCGCGCCGTGATGGCTGAGGAAGCCGAAGGTGGTGGCGAGGATCAGGCCGGCGAGCAGCGCCGCGCGGCGGTTGAGGAAGCGGCCGCAGAAGAGCATCACCAGGGTTACCGTCCCCAGCGCGAAGAGCGCCGCCGGCAGTCGCAGGGTGAACGGCGAGGCGCCGAACAGGTAGAAGCAGAGGGCGACCGGCCAGTAGCCGAGCGGTGGCTTCAGGTTCCAGTACTCGGGCTGGCCGGCGTAGGTGTTCACCAGCAGCGAGCCGCCCCCCTGCACCATCTCGTAGGCCGAGACGCCATAGCGCGCCTCGTCCGAGTCGTCGATCCGGCTCTGCCCCAGCCCCACGAAGACGTTGCAGGCGCTGAACAGCAGCACCAGCAGGAAGGCGAGGGGGTACTGGCGGACGGCGAGGAACGCGAGGCGGTCGGCCAGGCTTCGTGCTTTCGGCGAGACGGCAGGCGGGCGCACCGCGGGCAGCGAGAGCGCATCTTCGGAGATCAGCATCGGCAGCTTCCAGAGGGACGGGCGCGGCGCCCCTACCGGAAGCTGCGCGGCACCCTTGTTCCTTACAATTTCTTTACATCATACCCCATCCGGGTCCTCAGGCCAGGGTGGTCTGGTACTTCGCGTGCCGGTCGATGTAGGCGCGGACGAACCAGCAGGAGGGGATGACCTTGAGCCCCCGCGCGAGGACGTCGTCGAGGGCGTGGCGCACCAGCTCGTCGGCGATCCCCCGCCCGCGCAGCTCGGGGGGGACGTAGGTGTGGGTGAAGGTGAGGACTCCGGCGCCGGACGGCAGGTAGTCGCACACCGACTCGTAGCCGTCGACGACCGCGGAGTAGCGCTTCGCCTTTTCGTCGTGCTTCACGTCGAGATCCATCGTCTGCTCCCTTTCTTTCCCGGTGAATGGCAGGGATGCCGGAGCGATCTTGCCACAAGCCCTGCTAGACTCGTGCCCCTTCTGCAACCTGTGGTGAAAAGGAGAGCCGGATGAGACAGCGAGTCGGTGTCGCACGGATCCTGATGTTCGCAGGGATGGGTTTTCTCGGCATGGCCTGGTCGTCCGGGACGCCGGCCGCCGCGCAGGGCACGCAGGGACCAAGCGCCATCGTGCTCAAGGCGGCGCACGTCTTCACCGCCACCGCCGACCGCCCGCTCTCACCGGGGATGGTGTTGATCGAGGGGGACCACATCACGAAGGTGGGGGCCAGCGTCGAGGTCCCGCCGGGGGCGCAGGTGATCGACCTCGGCGACTCGACCCTGCTCCCCGGCTTCATCGACGCCCACGTCCACCTTTCGATGGAGCTCGCGGACGACTACTACCGCGAGTTCTATCAGTCCTCCTTCCGCTTCCCCGCCGAGCAGGCGCTCTACGCCGCGAAGTACGCCCGCCAGACCTTGGACGCCGGCTTCACCACCGTGCGCGACCTCGGGGCGACCGACTACGTGGCGCTCGGGCTGCGCAACGCGATCAACGCCGGCATCGCGGTCGGTCCGCGGATGCTGATCGCCAACCACGGCATCGGCTCGACGGGTGGCCACGCCGACCAGGCGCCGTTCCCGCCGGAGAAGATCGCCCCCGCCGGGCCGCTGCAGGGGGTGTGCAACGGCCCCGCGGAGTGCCGCGCGGCGGTGCGCTACCAGATCAAGTACGGGGCGGACGTCATCAAGTGCATGCCGTCGGGCGGGGTGCTGTCGGTCGCCGATCCGGTCGACGTCCCGGAGCTGACGCGCGAGGAGATGGACGCCATCGTCTCCGAGGCGCACGCCTGGCACCGCAAGGTCGCCGCCCACTGCCACGGCGACGCGGCGGCGAAGATCGCCATCGCGGCCGGCGTCGACTCGATCGAGCACGGCACCTTCCTCCAGGACGACACCCTGCGCGAGATGAAGTCGAAGGGGGTCTACCTGGTGCCGACGCTGTTCGCCGGCGAGTGGGTGGGCGAGAAGGCGGACCACTACCCGCCCCCCATCGCGGCCAAGGCGCGGGCGGCGGCGGCGCAGATGCAGGCGATGTTCCAGCGCGCGATGAAGGTCGGCGTCAAGGTGGCGTTCGGCACCGACTCGGCGGTCGAGCCGCACGGCCTCGACGCCCGCGAGTTCGCCCTGATGGTGAAGAACGGCATGACCCCGGCCCAGGCGCTGCGCGCCGCCACCGCCTCGGGAGCCGACCTGCTGGGGCTCGCCGACAAGATCGGCACCCTCGAGCCCGGCAAGCTGGCCGACCTCGTGGCCGTCCCCGGCGACCCCTTGCAGGACATCCGGCAGACCGAGAAGGTCAGCTTCGTGATGCAGGGAGGAAGAGTGGTGAAGAACCAGGCCGCCGCCCACTGAGGAGCGGCGGGCCGGATCGGCTCACGATCGATCGCCTGCGAAAAGGAGACTCTCATGACGACCGAGGTCACCGCAGCGGCACCCCTCCCGGCGCCCGCCTCGGGAGGGAGCCGGCTCGCCAGGACGTGGTACACCGCCAAGCGGCTCTACGTCTTCCTGCTGCCGATCCGCTTCAGCCTCCTCGCCCTGGCGCTGGTCGCCTTCGCCTTCATCGTCTCGGCGCAGGGGCACGACATCATCGCGGCGATGGCGGAGGACGATCCGACCCCGACCGGCGGGTCGCACCTCTGGCAACGGATCTTCTTCGTCCCCCTGGTGACCTTCCTGGCACTCCAGGTATGGTACTGGTCGCGCACCCTGCTGCGGATCTGCGCTCCCGGCGCGCCCTCGGCGGCGGAGTTCCCGCGCCTCGCCTCCTTCATTCCGCGCTTCCTGGGGATGCTCGCCTACCTGATCCTGCTGGTGGCGCTCTACCGGGTCGGCAGGGAGTATGGCCAGGGCGGCGAGACGCCGTTGAGCGCCCTCTGGAACCTCGCCGCTTGGCTCGCCGTGGCGATGATCCTGTTCATCGTCTTCTGCGTCCTGCGCCGCCGCTGGCTCGACGATCGCGGCAGCACGGTCGCGGCCCAGAAGGATCTCCAGCAGCTCGCGCCGTCGACGCGCCGGATCCTGCGGGTCCTCCTCGGGTTTGCCGTCCTCTTCTTCCTCGCCTCCTGCTTCTTCGTCCAGGAGACGGGCCGGCTCGGCTCGATCGCCATCGTCCTGCTGTCGCTGGCGCTCTGGGTCTCGTTCGGCAGCGTCCTGGTCTACGCCGGCATGCGGGCAAGGATGCCGATCCTGACGATCCTGATGGGCGTCGCCCTGCTCTCCAGCCCGCTCGCCGACAACCACGTGCTGCCGGCCCTGGCGGGGACGGCGGGGCTGGTGGCGGCGCGCCCGACCGTGGCGCAGGCGTTCGACCGCTGGAGCGCGCGGCTGGCGCACGACTACCCCGCCGAGGCGAATCATCCGGTCTTCGTCGTCGCCACCGAGGGGGGAGGCATCCGCGCCGCCTACTGGACGGCGGCGGTGCTGACCGCGCTCGACGACGACATCCCGGGCTTCCGCCAGCACCTGTTCGCGGTGAGCGGCGTCTCCGGCGGCTCGGTCGGCGCCGCGGCCTACGCGGCGCTGATCACCCGCCAGATGGACGCCCCGGGCCAGCTCCCGAAGCTGCGCCCCACCGTCAAGCAGATGCTGGCCTACGACGCCCTCGCCCCCACCCTCTCGGCGATGACCCAGCAGGACTTCGTGCAGCGCTTCATCCCCTTTCCCTTCCTACCCGACCGCGCCCGCGCGCTCGAAGGGGGATGGCAACGGGCCTGGAAGCGGGCGAACGGGGGCGACGACCGCCTCGCCAAGGGGTTCCTCGCCATGCTCCAGGGGCGCGAGGACCGCATGCCGTCGTTCTTCCTCAACGGCACGACGGTCGAGACGGGGCAGCGGATGATCGGCAGCAACTGCCGGATCGCGGCGCCGGAGATCGCGGACGCGCTGGACGACTTCGACGCCGCCGGCCTCGACCTTCCGGTCACTACCACGGCGCTCAACAGCGCGCGTTTCACCTACGTCTCCCCCGCCGGCACCTTCCTCCGCAACCCGGCCGGCTACCCGGCCTCACCCTACAAGTGCGCCCCCGGAAAGCGCTGCGAGCACGTGGTCGACGGCGGCTACCTCGACAACTCCGGCGCCATCACGGCGGCGGAGATCGTCGACGTCGTCCGACGCCGCGCCCAGGAGAGCCACCTCGCCGTCACCCCCTACGTGCTCATCCTCCAGTACGTGGCCGCGAGCCAGGCTCCCGGCACGCCCCCCGGCACGCCGAAAGAGAAGGCGAGCGAGGTCCCATCCGCGTCGGCGGCGGCGTGCGTGGCCGGGCCGCCGTCGGTGGCGTCGGAGCGCTGGGGAAACGAGGCCCTGTCGCCGGTGCGCGCGCTGCTCAACACCCGCGGCGCCCGAGCGGTGCTGGCGGTCTCCCAGCTCAAGGCGCAGCTCCGCAGCGCCCAGTACCCCGACGCCATCCCGTTCACCCTCTGCCAGTACCCGAACACCGTCCCGATGCCGCTCGGCTGGCTGCTCTCGCTCTATACGCGGAGCGCGATCGACTCCCAGGTCGGGTCCGGGGAGAACGAGAACACACCCGCCATGGTCCAGATCGCGAACCTCCTCCACACCACCATCAACCCCGACGTGACCCAGCAGGAGGCGGCGGCGGTGCCGGCCGTGCGGCGGATGCGCCTCAGGCACCGGAGGCTCTGAGGCATTGCTGTGCGCGAAATGGCATGCTTCCTGAATTCTTCTCCGGGTGGAAGAAAGGAGGCCTCGTCATGGCCAAGCTGGACACCGAGAAACGCAACGATCTTTCCGAGAGCAAGTTCGCCTTCCCCGAGCAGCGCAAGGAGCCGCTCGAGAACGCCAGCCACGTACGCAACGCCGTCGCCCGCTTCAATCAGGTCGAAGGGGTGAGCGACGAGGAGCGCGACGCCGCCTGGAAGCGCATCAAGACGGCGGCGAAGAAATACGACGTCGAGGTCGGCGAGGGGAGCTGGCGCGAGCTGAAGGGGCACGGCAAGGGACACTGACGATGACGACGAGGAAGCGGAGGGCGGCCGCGCGGCCGCCCTCGCTCGATCGCCGTCGCTCTACCAGACCCGGCAGGCGTTCTCGCGCACCATCGGCGCCTTGGGCGCGCAATTCCAGGCCTTCTGGAACTCAGGGCTGTTCTGCATCACGCCGTTGACGCGATAGCGGCCGGGCGAGTGCGGATCGGTCTGCGCGCGCAGGCGCGCGTTCTCGTCGGTCGCCTTGTCGCACCACGTCTGCCCCCAGCCGAGGAAGAAGCGCTGCTCGGGGGTGAAGCCGTCGCGCAGCTCCGGCGTCTTCCCCTTCAGGGTCTCCTCGAACGCCATGTAAGAGATCCGCACGCCGCCGTTGTCGGCGGTGTTCTCGCCCAGGGTCAGGCGGCCGTTCAGGTGCACGTCGCCGGGGACGGTGAAGGCCGAATACTCGTCGGCGAGGCAGGTGGCCCGCTTCTCGAACTCCTTGGCGTCCTCCGCCGTCCACCAGTCGGTGAGGTTCCCCTTGGCGTCGAACTTCCGTCCCTGGTCGTCGAAGCCGTGGGTCAGCTCGTGCCCGATGGCGGAGCCGATGGCGCCGAAGTTCACGGCGTCGTCCATCGTCCTGTCGAAGAACGGCGGCTGCAGGATGCCGGCCGGGAAGTTGACGTTGTTCTGGAACGGGTTGTAGTTCGCGTTCACCGTCGGCGGCGTCATCGTCCATTCGGAGGGATCGACCTTGTGGCCGATCTTCGCCAGATTCCGGGCGTTCTCGAAGGCGATGGCCCGCCTGCCGTTGCCGAAGGCGTCGCCGCGCACGATCCTGAGCTTCGAGTAGTCCCGCCAGTGGTCGGGGTAGCCGATCTTGTTGGCGATGGCGGCGCGCTTTTCGAGGGCCCGCTTCTTGGTCGCCTCGGTCATCCAGGGGAGCTCCTTGATGTCCTGGTCGAGCGCCGACTCGAGCGCCACCACCATCTTCGACATCCGCTCCTTCCCCTCGGCGCCGAAGGTCTCCGCCACGTAGGGCTGGCCGAGGGCCTCGCCGAGCTGCCGGTTGGTGAGCTCGACGCAGCGCTTCCAGCGCGGGCTGAGCTGCTGGGTGCCGCGCAGGGTCTTGTCGAAGAAATTGAAATTTTCCTGGACGAACGCGGCGGGGAGGAACGGCGCGGCGGAGTGGACGGTGTGCCACCGCAGGTAGGCCTTCCAGTCGTCGACGCTGCGGGCGGCGAGCAGCTCGTTCATCCCCTTGAAGAAGTCCGGCCAGCCGACGTTGAGGTCGCTGAACGCGGGGGCGCCGGTACCGGTGAAATAGGCGTTCCAATCGAAACCGGGCGCCAGGGCCGCGAGCTCGGCGCGGGTCATCCGGTGGTCGCGGTTCTTCGGGTCCCGCCGCTTGACGCGGTCGAGCGAGGCCTTGGCGAGGGCGGTCTCGATGTCGAGCACGGTCTGGGCGTCCCGCGCCGCCGTCTCCTTCGGCTCGCCGAGGAGCTCGAGCATCCGCTGGACGTGGCCGGGGTACTGCTTGCGGATGTCGAGGAACCGCTTGTCGTCGAGCAGGTAGTAGTCGCGGTCGGGGAGGGCGGTCCCCGCCTGATCGATCGCCGCGCGGTACTGGACGGCGTTGCGGAAATCGGGCTGCGGGCCGAAGCGGAAGAGGGCGTCGACGTCGTCCGCGTGCAGCCGGGCGAGGGCGGCGGCGATCTCCTTCTTCGTCTTGATCGCCCGGATGCGGTCGAGCTCGCCCTGGAGCGGTTTGATCCCCTTGGCGTCGACGGCGGCCTCGTCCACACAGCTCGCGTAGTAGTCGCCGATCTTCTGGTCGACCGTCCCGCGATGCCCGGCGGGGCTCGCGGCCTTCTCGAGGATGGCGCGGAGGATGTGCTGGTTGCGCTCGGTCAGCTCGTCGAGGCGATCCCAGCGCGAGCGGTCCGCCGGGATGGGGTTCTTCGCCAGCCAGGTGCCGCAGGAGAACTGGTAGAAATCGTCGCACGGCTGCACCGAGCGGTCGAGAGACGAGGGATCGAAGTGGCTGACGGCGGTGATCGAGTCGGGCGCGTCCGGCGCCTCCGGATTGAGCGCCTCGTGGGCGGCCGAGTTGATCGACGGCGGCTTGCTCTGGGCGAAGCTCGCGGCGGCTCCCGCCACCAGCGCGACGAACAGCAGGATGGGACGGCTCAAGGGCATCGGGGCTCCTCTCGGGTCAACGGGGTGGGAGCCTGTTCATATATGAAACGACCGGTGGCGGGCAAGAGTCCCTAGTTCCGCTCCTCCACCTCATCCATCAGCGCGCGCAGGCGCCCGGCGAGCTCTCCCACGTCCTGGCGCAGGATCGAGTGGTGGTCCCCCGGGGTCTCGAAGATCCGCAGCCCCCCGTTCACCAGCTCCTCCCAGCCGAGGCCGGGCTCGTCGATCGGCATCGGCTGATCGATGGCGCGGAAGAGGTGGAGCTCGCCGTGATAGGGGCGCGGCTCGTAGGTCGAGAGGGCGCCGCGGTTCGCCCGGAAACGCTCGAACAGACGGCGCAGCTCGGCCGGCTCGAGGCTCGGCGGCAGCAGCCCGACCTGGCGGCCGAGGTCGAGCGCCATGGCGAGCGCGGTGTCGACATCAACGCCGGAGAGGTCGATCTCGGGCAGCTCGATGCCGGGGGGGAGCCCGAGCCCCTCCGGGACCGCGAGGTTCGCCGGGATGTCGACGTCGTGGAGGTGGACCATGGCGAACGAGAAGAGGGCCAGCATCTCGGTGTCGCTGCGCGCCTCCTCGCCGGCCCAGGCGCGGGGGGAGGCGGCGTCGATGATCGCCAGCACCTCGGTCGTCTCCCCCGCCGCCTCGAGCTGGACGGCCATCTCGTAGGCGACGATGCCGCCCATCGACCAGCCGGCGATCCGGTAGGGGCCGTGGGGCTGCGCGGCGCGCAGGGTCTCGACATAGAGCGCGGCCATCCCCTGGATGTCCTCGACCGGCGGATCGGGGGACTGCAGGCCGAACGCCGGCTCGTCGGTGCCGAGCAGGCGCACCAGATCGCGGTACGCCACCACCTCGCCGCCCACCGAATGGACGAAGAAGAACGGGCGGCGGCCGGGCGCGCCCGCCTGGAGCGGCGCCAGCACCGGCCGCTCCGGAGGCGTTCCGGCACCCGCCGCGGCCCCCTCCCCCGCCGCCAGGCGCCGCGCCGCCTCGGCGTGGTGCTCGCGCAGGTGGCCGGCGAGCGAGGCCACGGTCGGATGATCGAAGATCGCCACCACGTGGATCACCTCCCCCAGCGCCTCCTGGAGGCGATGGACGAAGATGGCGCTGGTGATCGAGGTGCCGCCGAGCTCGAAGAAGTCCTCGTCGACGCCGGTCTCGCGCTCCTCCGGCAGGCTGAGGACGGCACGGAACTGGTCGAGGAGGACCCTCTCCAGGGGATCGCGCGGCGCCTGGCGCTCCTTCGCTCCCGCGGCGCCGGCGGCGTCCGGCGCCGGCAGCGCGCGGCGGTCGACCTTGCCGTTCCCGGTCAGCGGCAGGGCGGCGAGGAAGACGAAGGCTGAGGGGAGCATGTAGTCCGGCAGGCGGGCGGCGAGGGCGGCGCGCAGCCCCGCTGCCGTGGCCTCCTCGCCGACCACGCCCGCAAGATAGGCGACCAGGCGGCGCTCGCCCCCCGCGCCGTCCTCGCGCGCCACCACCACCGCTTCGCGCACCCCCGGCAGCGCCGCCAGCGCCGCCTCGATCTCCCCCGGCTCGATGCGGAAGCCGCGGATCTTCACCTGCTGGTCGCCGCGGCCGAGGTATTCGAGATCGCCGTCCGGCAGCCGGCGGGCGAGGTCGCCCGAGCGGTAGAGCCGCTCGCCCGGCCGCGCCGCGAAGGGATCGGGGACGAAGCGCTCGGCCGTGAGGTCGGGCCGCCCGAGATAGCCCTGGGCGAGCCCGGCGCCGCCGACGTGGATCTCGCCGGGAACGCCGATCGGCTGCGGCTGGAAATGGTCGTCCAGCAGGTGCACGGCGAGGTCCGGGATCGGCTGGCCGATCGCGCTGATGGCACCGGCATCGAGATCCGCCGCCCGCACCGGGCGGAAGGTGACGTGCACCGTCGTCTCGGTGATGCCGTACATGTTGACCAGCCGCGGCCGCTGGTCGCCGTGGCGGGCGAACCAGGGGGCGAGGCTCGCCGGCTCCAGCGCCTCGCCGCCGAAGATCACCCAGCGCAGCGCCAGATCCGGAGTCGCATCGCCGAGCGCCGCCTCCTCCGCCCAGAGGAGCTGGCGGAAGGCCGACGGCGTCTGGTTGAGGACGGTGACCCGCTCCTCCGCCAGCAGGCGGTAGAAACTCTCGGGCGAGCGGCTCTCCCAGTAGGGGACCACCACCAGCCGGCCGCCATGGAGGAGCGCGCCCCAGATCTCCCAGACCGAGAAGTCGAAGGCGTAGGAGTGGAAGAGGGTCCACACGTCGTCAGGGCCGAAAGCGAACCACGGCTCGGTCGCCGTGAACAGGCGATCGACGTTGGTGTGCGAGACGATCACCCCCTTCGGCCGGCCGGTCGAGCCCGAGGTGTAGATGACGTAGGCCGGCAGGCCGGCGGTCTCCGGGCCCGCGAGGCGCCCGCCGTCCCGGGCGGCGATCGCCTCCCGTTCGGCGTCGAGGCGGATTACCGGCAGGCCGCCGGCGCCGAGTTCCCCCGCCGCTTCCCCGGCCGTCACCAGCAGCGACGCGCCGCTGTCCGCCAGGATGAAGGCGAGGCGGTCGGCCGGCGAGGCGGGATCGAGCGGCACGTAGGCGCCCCCGGCCTTGAGAACGGCGAGGAGGGCGACCACCATCTCCGGCGAGCGCTCGAGCGCGAGGGCGACGCGGTCGCCCGGCCGCACGCCGGCCACGCGCAGGTGGCGGGCCAGGCGATTGGCGCGGCCGTCGAGCTCGCCGTAGGTGAGGCGCTCCGCCGTCCCGCCCGGGAAGGAGATCGCCACCGCCTCCGGCGCGCGGTCGGCCGCCGCCTCGAACCGGTGGTGCAGGCAGACCACCGCTCCCGTGGCGCGGGCCGCCGGGTTCCACTCGACGAGGAGCTGGTGGCGCTCCGCCGGCGTCAGCAGCGACACCTCCGAGAGGCGGCGGCCGGGCTCGTCGATCCAGGCGTCGAGCAGGGTGGTGAGCTGCGCCGCCAGGCGGGCCACCGTGGGGTCGTCGAAGAGGTCGGTGTCGTAGTGGAAGGCGCCGCCGAGCTCCTCGTCCACCTTGAACAGGTTGACCACCAGGTCGAACTTGGCGGCCTCGACGTTCGCCTCGAACGGGATCAGGGTGAGGCCGGGGAGCTCGAGGCGCCCCTCCGCCGGCACCGTCTGGAGCTGGAAGACCACCCGCAGCAGCGGCGGCCGGTAGGGGTTGCGCGGCAGGCCGAGCTCGTCGACCAGGCGCTCGAAGGGGAGGTCCTGATGCGAGAGGGCGCCGAGCACGGTGTCGCGCGAGCGGGCGAGGAGGGTGGGAAAATCGGGATCCCCCGCCAGATCTCCCCGCAGCACCAGGGTGTTGACGAAGAAGCCGATCAGCCCTTCGATCTCGGTCCGCGAGCGGCTGGCGACCGGCATCCCCACCGGCACCTCGTCCTGGCCGGTCTGCCGGTGCAGCACGGCGGAGAAGGCGGCGAGGAGGGCCATGAAAAGGGTCCCTTCGCCCTGGCGGGCGAGCCGGCCGAGAGATGCCACGCGTCCCGCCGGCAGCTCCCAGAAGCGGCTGCGCCCGCGCCCCGACGGCGCCGGCGGACGGGGACGGTCGGCGGGGAGCTCGATCGGCGCCACCCCCGCGAGCTGCCGCCGCCAGTAGGCGAGCTGCTCGTCGAGCACCGGCCCGCGCAGCCATTCCCGCTGCCAGAGGGCGTAGTCGGCGTACTGGAGCGGCAGCTCGGGGAGGGGCGAGGGATGCCCCTGCGCGAAGGCCGCGTACAGGCGGGCCAGCTCGGGGACGAAGACGGAGGTCAGCGACCAGCCGTCGGCGCTGATGTGGTGGGTCCCCCAAAGGGCGACGTGGTCGTCCGCCGCCACGCGCAGGAGCACGGCGCGGAAGAGGGGGCCGCGCTCGAGGTCGAACGGCCGGGCCGCCTCCTCGCCGGCGATCCGCTGCGTCTCCCCCTCGCGCCGCTCCGCCGGCAGGCCGGAGAGGTCGACCAGCGGCTGCGACGGCGGCGTCCAGGGGTGGATCTCCTGCACGGCGCCGGTAGCGGTGGTGCGGAAGGTGGTGCGCAGCGGCTCGTGGCGGCGCAGGATCTCGGCGAGGGCGGCGGCGAGGGCCCCGGCGTCGAGCCGGTCGGCGAGGCGCACCGCCGCCGTCATGTTGTAGACCGGGCTCGCCGGCGCCAGGAGATGGAGGAACCACAGGCGCTCCTGGGCGAAGGAGAGCGGCAGCGGCCGGTCGCGGACGACCGGGCGCAGCTGCGGCCCGGCGGCCTCGGCAGCCTGGAGCCCGCCCGGCGCGATCCACTCCGCCAGGCCGGCGATGGTGGGGGCCTCGAAGACCACCCGCAACGGCAGCTCGACCGCGAAGGCCTTGCGCACCCGCGAGACGAGCTGGGTGGCGAGCAGCGAGTGCCCCCCCAGCTCGAAGAAGTTGTCGTGAACGCCGATGGCGCGGACGCTGTCGAGGCGCAGCAGATCGGTCCACACGGCGGCGAGCTTCTCTTCGACCGGAGTCCGCGGCGCCAGACCGGGGATCGCGCTCTCCCGTCGCGGCGCCGGCAGGGCCCGCCGATCGATCTTGCCGTTGGGGTTGAGCGGCAGCGCCGGCAGCTCGACGAAGGCGGCCGGCACCATGGAGTCGGGGAGGCGCGCGGCGAGGAACGGCCGCAGGCGGCCGGCGATCCCGGGCTCCGCACCCGGCTCGGCGACCACGTAGGCGGTGAGGAAGCGCTCCCCCGCCTCCTCGCGGGCCACCACCACCGACTCGCGGACCCCGGGGAAGCGCCCGATCGCTCCTTGAATCTCCCCCGGCTCGATGCGGAAGCCGCGGATCTTGACCTGGTCGTCCAACCGGCCGGCGAAGGCCACCTCGCCGTTGGGCAGGTAGCGGCCGAGGTCGCCGGTGCGATAGACGCGGTCGCCGTCGAGCCTCGTGAAGGGATTGACGCCGAAGCGCTCGGCGGTCAGCGCCGCGTCGCCGAGGTAGCCGCCGGCGAGGTGCGGGCTGCGCATCCAGATCTCGCCCACCTCGCCGATCCCCGCCAGCCCGCCGTCTGCGCCCATCGCGGTCATCACCAGGAGCTGCGCGTCCTCCATGCCGCGCCCGAGCGGCAGCACCTCGCGCGCCGGAAGGCCGCCGTCGGGCTCGGCGACGTGGAAGCTCAACGCCCGCTGCGTCTCGGTGCTGCCGTAGAGGTTGACGCAGGTCGCCCCCGGCGCCAGCCGGCGGATGCGGTCGACGTCGAGCCGGGTGAGCACGTCCCCCACCAGCATCGCGTAGCGCAGCGTGGGGATCTCCCGCGGATCGCCATCGTCCTCCGGCAGTCCGGACGGCTCGGTCAGCACCTGCGCCATCGCCGGGGTGAGGTTGGCGAAGGTGATCCCCTGCCGCGCCGCCCAGGCGGCCAGCCGTCCGGGGACGAAGATCTCCTCCGGGTCGGGAGCGTAGAGGGTGGCGCCGGTCGCGAGCGCCGTGAAGAGGTCGCGCTGCAACGGGTCGTGCGCCAGCCCCGAGAGGAGGGTGTAGCGGTCGTCGGCGCCGAGGCCGAAACGCTCGCGCTGCCAGGGGAGGAAGTGCGAGAGCGAGCCGTGGAGCCCGAGGACCCCCTTGGGCACGCCGGTCGAGCCCGAGGTGAAGGCCACGAAGGCGAGATCGCCGGGACCGGTCTCGACGGGAGCGCCCTCCGTGCGTGGGGAGAGCTCCCGCAGCAGCCCGCCCGCCGCTTCCGGGCCGCCGCCCGGCAGCACGACGC
>CAVWOZ010000005.1:0-20776 GCA_963756595.1 uncultured Acidobacteriota bacterium | reverse complement strand
AAATTTCGGCGTCAAAAAGAGGGCGGGGACCCCCAAAAAGACGCTGGAAGGGCCGGAAAGCTCGGGAAACGGTCAGCCGAGGACCCGCAGGTCGACGTACGGCGGCGGGGGCTGGAGGGCGGAGTAGTCGTTCTCCATCAGGGAGACCTCCCCCTGCTTCTCCACCTCGCGGAAGCCGGCGAAGCGGTAGGTGATGAGCATCTGGCGGTTGCGGTCGTTCGAGACGAACTCGGCGCGCAGCTTGACTCCCGCTTCCTTGGCCAAGCGCAGGACGTGGTGGATCATGATCGTCCCCACCCCCTTGGACATCACGCGGCAGGACATGAGGAGGAGCTTGACGGTCCAGATCTCGGGGCCGGTCTCGATCAGGGTGAGGCCGATCTTGCCGTAGGAGCCGTGGCGGTCGTCGAGGCTCGAGATCATCAGGCGGTGGCCGGGGGAGCGGCGCAGGGCGTCGAGCTCCTCGTAGGAGTAGGTATAGCCGGTGGTGTTGAGCTGGTTGGTGCGCACGGTCAGCTCCTCGGCCCGCTGCAGGTCCTCCTCGCGGCAGGGGGCGATGGTGAAGACCATGCCGAGGGTGGCGAGGAACTCCTCCTTGGGGCCGACATACTCGGCCTCCTGGCGGTTGCGCACGATGTCCGCCTGGTACATGGAGCGGCGCAGGCGCGAGTCCTCTGTGACGAAGCGGGGGTTGAGCTCGGGGCGGTCGAGGAGATCGTCGAGGAGGGCCGAGTCGAGGCAGAGCACCTTGCCGTGGGTGAAGGCCACCTCCTCGCGCTCGAACGGCTGGTCGTCCACGAAGGCGATGGCGTCGAGTCCGATGTTGAGGTCCTGGGCGATCTGGCCGACCGAGGAGGCCTTCGAGTTCCAGTTGATCTGCGGATAGAGGAAGTAGTCGGCGATCCCGAAGTCGCGGAGCTTCGCCATCGCCACGTCGTGGTCGTTGCGGCTGGCGATCGAGTGGAGGATCCCCCGCTCGTCGAGCGCCTTCAGGAGATGGACGACGTGCGGGCGGAGGGTGACCTCCGAGTCCTCGAGCAGGGTGCCGTCCCAGACGGTGTTGTCGAGGTCCCAGACGACGCACTTGATCGACTGCTTCTCCTTCTTCTTGGCGGCGTGGACGGCGGCGGCGTGGCTGGTGTCCGCGGCGGTGTCCGGGGCGGCGGCGTCGGCGATCTCGTTGCTGGCCATCTCTAGAACTCCTGCAGCTCGAAGAGCGGGATGTTGATCTGCTGGATCTGCGTGCTCCCCTCGATGATCTCGAGCACCCGGGAGTCGCGCAGGTAGCGTTCGACGGGGTAGTCCTCGGAGCAGCCGTTGGCGCCGTGGATGGTGACGGCGGTGTTGGCGGCGCGGACGGCCATGGTCGAAGCGTAGTACTTGGCGACCATGATCTCGCCGGCGGCGCCGGGGTCTCCCTGGTCGCGCAGCCAGCCGGCGCGCAGACAGAGGAGGCGGGCGGCGCGCACCTCGGCGATCATGTCGGTGAGCAGGCGGCGGATGAGCTGGTGGTCGGCGATCGGGCCGCCCCCCTGCCGGCGCTCGGCGGCGTAGGCGCGCGAGGCGTCGAGGCAGGCCTGGCCGACGCCGACGGAGCCCCAGGCGACGCTGTAGCGCCCGTGCTCGAGCGCCGTCGAGACCACCGCCGAAAGGCCGAAGCCGGGGCGGCCGATCAGGTTCTCCTTCGGCACCCGGCAGTCGTCGAAGAAGATCTCCGCGAGGAGCGAGGCGCGGGTGCCGGTGATCCCGGCGAGCGGCTTGACGGTGACGCCGGGGACGTCGCGCTCGACCAGGAAGGCGGTCGCCTGGCCACCGCTCTGCGCCAGCACCAGGAAGAGGTTGGCGATCTGGCCGAAGGTGGTCCACTTCTTCCGGCCGTTCAGAATCCAGACGTCGCCGTCTTGGGCCGCCTGCGTCTCGACCGCCTTGGCGTCGCTCCCCGCGTTGGGCTCGGAGAGGGCGAGGGCGCCGAGGATCTCACCCCGGGCCAGTCTCGGCAGGTAGCGCTCGCGCTGCCCCGGGCTCCCCCACCGCTTGATGGCGTGGGCCACCATGTCGTGCACGGTGAGGAGGGAGCGCACCGAGGAGCAGGCCTTGCCGATCTCCTCGGTGAGCAGGCCGTAGGTGATCATGTCGCGCCCCAGCCCACCATGCTCCTTGGGGACGTTCGAGCCGAGATAGCCGCGCTCCCGCAGCTGGTCGATCAGCGACGCGGGGACGGCGGCGGCGCGGTCCCAGGCGCCGGCGTGCGGGGCGATCTCGGCCGCGGCGAAGGCGCGGAACTCGTCGCGGGCGGCCCGCTGCGCGGCCGAGAGCTCGAGGTTCAAGCCGTGGCGCCCCGCTTGCGCGCCACCAGGGCGGCGATCGACTGGATGCTGCGGAAGTTGTCGAGGTCGAGGTCGGCGTCCCCCACCTCGATGCCGAACTCCTTCTCGACGAAGGCGACGAGCTGCATGGCGAGCAGCGAGTTGACGAAGCCGAGCGAGAAGATGTCCTCGTCGGGCTGGAGATCGTGGTTCTTGAAGAACCGCGACAGGAAGGCCTTGATCTTGGTCTGCGTCTCGTCCATGGGTGTCTGGTTCCGTTCCGGTCAGGAGATGCCGTAGTCGTAGAAGCCCTTGCCGTTCTTGCGGCCGTGCAGCCCCGCGTCGACCATCTTCTTGAGCAGCGGGCAGGGGCGGTACTTGCTGTCGTTGTAGCTCTCGTAGAGCGCCTCGATCGAGTAGAGGATGGTGTCGAGCCCGATCAGGTCGGCGGTCTCGAGCGGGCCCATCTTGTGGCCGAAGCAGGTCTTGAACAGCTGGTCCACCTGCTCGGGCTCGGCGACGCCGTCCTGGACGACGAAGACGGCCTCGTTGATGGTCAGCATCAGCACCCGGTTCGAGACGAAGCCGGGGAGGTCGTTGACCAGGATGCACTCCTTGCCGATCTGTTGGAGGAACCGGCGGCCGATCTCGATCGTCGCCTCGCTGGTGTGATGGCCGCGGATCGCCTCGACCATCGGCTTCATCGGCACGGGGTTCATGAAGTGCATGCCGATCACGCGGTCGGGGCGCTGGGTGAGGGCGCCGACGCGGGTGATCGAGTAGCAGGAGGTGTTGACGGCGAAGACGGTGTGCTCGGGGCAGATCTTGTCGATCCGCGGGTAGATCTTGCTCTTGATCTCCCACTTCTCGGGGACGTTCTCGACCAGGAAGTCGACGTCCGCGAGGTCCTCGAGGAGGGTGGTGAAATGGATGCGGCCGAGGACCGTGGCCGAATCTTCCTTCGGGGCGCTCCCTTTTTGCAGCATCCCCTGGAAGCGGAGGTTCTTCCGGATCTCGGCCCGGGCGTGGTCGAGGACCTCGTCCGAGATGTCGACCAGCACGGCCTCGAGGCCGCTCTGGGCGAGGTTCTGCCCGAGGCCTACCCCCATCACTCCGGCGCCGACGACGCCGACCTTCTTGATTTCCATCCCGGCTCTCCCCTGTGATTTTCTCGAAAAGGCGTTCCGCGGCACCGCGCCCGGTCCGCTCCCGTCCGGTCCGAAACCGGCGCGGGACATGGTAGCCGATGCGGCAGGCTCGATCGACCCTCGCCCGGCCGATCCCCCTTGACCTTTTTTTTTTTTTTTTTTTTTTTTTTTTTTTTTTTTTTTTTTTTTTTTTTTTTTTTTTTTTTTTTTTTCTCCCAGCCCCGCCTCACAAGGATGTGCGGCCGAGGGCGTCAGGAGGGACAGGCGGAGACAGGCGGAGGGAGTTGGCACGTTCCCTGCTATAGGTCCCGAGCGGGTGGGGCCGGCAACACGGCCCGGCCGGCGAGCGGTCCCGGGGAGACGATCCTCCGCCGCTTCCGGTCTACGTCAAGGAGGATCTCTGGTAAATCTCCCTTGGCATACTCGCGACGAGACTCCTCCTCCTCGCCGCGCCCCGCCCCTTCTTCCATCCTTCTTCTAGATAGCGCGTCGACGCGGACGGCCCCGTTTGGGGCTGAGCCGCGTTTGGGGGGCCCTCATCACCCCGGCCCTCTTCTCCCCGCCTCCCCCCCGGCCGGCCGGGAGAAGAGGGGGGCCCTGCGATCGGCCACTGTCTCCCTCTGGCCTTTGCAGTCCTCCCCTTTTTACATTCTCCCCTCCGCTTGACAAGCGCTTTCCGCTGATGGAAGATCGGTTTGCATCGTAGACCGGTTACCTCTCAGGGAGAGCTCATGACCAACCGCGACCTCGACCGTATCCGGTTCGTCACCCGCAACTTCACCGACCTTCAGGGGCTGCGGTTCCTGGTCCCGTTCGGGCTGTTCCAGATCGCTGCCGGGGTGGTCGGTGGACTGGGCGTTGTGCCGAGGCTCTTGCCCTGGATGCTCCTGTTGCAGGTGGTCGCCTGGGGGGTGGCGTTCTTCCTGATCTTCCGCTCACGGTCGTACTATCAGTCTCTCGGCCACGTCGAGCCGCAGCGGGCATCGACCTTCGCGAGGGATCCTGCGCTCTCGATCTTCAGCTCTGCCGGCCCGGCGCCGGCGCTCGCGAGCGGTCCGCCGCCGCTGGGTCGCCAACTGCGGCAGTTCTTTCTGCCCATGGGGTTGATCCTCGCCGCCCTCGTGAGCCTGCATGCGATCGGTCCCCGCGTCGAGCTCCACACCGATGGGTGGGCGCTCGACCCGTGGCTGCAACTCACCCCTCCCATCGTTCTGAGGACGGACCCCGGAGTGGTCGCGAAGATGAGCCGGTATCCACGGTTTCGGTTCGAGGAGACGAAGCGCGTCCTCAATCTCTTCCAGACCGAAGGGATGTACGCCGTCTGGGGGTCGTTCCTGCTCAGTGTGTGGCTGGTGCGGGGGCGCCGCCTCTCGCAGGCCTACAACCTGGCGCTCGCCCTGCCCTTGTTGGGGCTGGCGGCTCTCGGCGCTTCGCTGGAGCTCGTCCAGCCGCCCGCGGTCTTCTCGTATGCCCTGCTGGCGCTGGCGCACCCCTGGATCGCCCAGCTCCTTCAGGGCTCCTCCCTGGTGATCGCGGGCGTGCTCGACCACCGGCAGCTCGTCCGGGCGTTCGGCGCCAGGCCGCCCGCCCCGGCTCTCAGGGCCGTCTAGACCCCCAGCCCATCCGTCCCGGCCCCGCACACCACCGCGCAGGCCGAGCCCACTCCGGCGAGGGGGATCTTCCCGGTGAGGATCGCCGCCAGGCTGGCGGCGCCGGAGAGCTCGGCGGCGATTCCCGCCTCGAACCAGAGCCACTGGGCGGCGGCGCGCATCTCGTCGTCGGTGACCAGGACGACGTCGTCGACCGTCTCCTGGATGATGGCGAAGTTCAGCTCGTGGCTGGCGCGCGGGGCGAGGGTGTTGGCGGCGGTGTTCACCGTCGCCAGCTCGATCACCCGGCCGGCGCGCAGGCTCTGGTGGATCTTGGGGGCGCCGGTCGCCTCGACGCCGACCATGCGGATCGCCCGGTTCCGCCCCTTGACGGCGGTCGCCACGCCGGCGATCAGGCCGCCGCCGCCAATGGCGGCGACCATCAGGTCGATCGCCGGCGCGTCGTCGAGGGCCTCGAGGGCGAGCGTCCCCTGGCCGGCGATCACGTCGAGGTCGGCGAAGGGGTGGAGATAGGTGGTCCCCTCCCGCTCGGCGGCGGCGAGCGCCGCGCAGTTCGCCTCGTCCCAAACTGTCCCCACGCGAACGACTTTCGCCCCCCAGCGCTCGAGCTTCGCCGCCTTCGCCGCCGGCACGTTGGCGGGGAGGTAGATGGTCACCGGCGCCCCCGCGAGGCGCCCGGCGTAGGCGACCCCCAGCCCGTGGTTCCCCCCCGAGGCGGTGACCAGCCCGCGCGCCACCCGGGCGGCCGGCAGGGTCAGCATCCTGTTCGTCGCCCCCCGCGCCTTGAACGAGCCGGTCACCTGGAGGTTCTCGAGCTTGAGGCGTAAACGGCTCCCCGGCTCCCCTCCGGGCAGCGGGCCGGCGTCGAGGAGCGGCGTGCGGCGGACGTGGGGGGCGATACGGCGGGCGGCGGCGCCGAGGGAGGCGTAAAGGGCGGCGAGATCGGTGATGGCAGGCATGGCGGGGGATGCTACCGCAGGGGCGAAAGGGAGGGCGTAAAGGGCGTGAATTACGCCTTGACTTACGCCACAATTACGCCTATTCTCCTGACATGACGAAAGGGGCTGGGAAGTGAGCACATCGACCCTGAACGGCCTCGGCCAAGCGCTCCGCTGGTTGCGCGATCGGCAGGGGAAAAAGCAGTACCAGGTGGCGGACGCCGCCGGAATCACCAAGGGGATGCTCTCGGCCTACGAAACCGGCCGGCAGCGCCCGTCGCTCGAGACTCTGGAGAAGGTCCTGGAGACCCTCGGATGCGACTTGAACGACCTCCACAACGCCATCCAGATCATCAACGGCCGCCCCGAGAAGATGAAGCGGCGCGGCGAGGGGATGGGGGGCGAGGAGGGGGCGCCACCGGGCGGAGGTGAGAGCTCCCCGGTGGACGAGGGGGGCAGGACGGCGCTCCAGCGCGTGCTCGGCAGGAGCGAGGCGCTACCGGTCGAGGAGGAGCGGGCGTTCACCGAGATGCTCGACGGCTTCCACCGGCTGCTGCGCTACTTCCACGAGACGTTCTCGCGGGAAAGGAAGCGGCGGGAGGGGGACGGGTAGGGGCAGGGCAGGAGAAAAAGGACGGAGGGGCGGGGATTGTTCCAGGACAAACCAGGACAAACCCCGCCCCGTGCCGTGTTCAAAACGCCAGGCGGAGACCCTGCCGCCGGGCCCTCACTCCCCCGGCCCCTCTCTCCCATCGCCCTCCCGCCCGGCCGGGAGAGAGGGGAGAACTGCTTGGTTGGTAAAGCCGGCGGGACGCCGACGCTCCCAGGAGCGGTAAGCCGCTCATCGCAGGGCCCCCCTCTTCTCCCGGGGGATGGGAGTGCGGTGGGAGAAGAGGGCCGGGGTGATGAGGGCCGACGCTCCGGCGGCGCCAATCCTGCCCGCTCGGGCTCGTGGAATCAGAGGCGGGCGCCAATCCCGCAGAGCAGTCCCTGCCCCATGCTCAGAAGATATCGAACCCGCGGTGACTTTACTCCACAAAGTTCTTTCGCCTACAATCCCGCTTGTACCCGGGAGGAACAATCTCCCGGGGGTTTCGGTTACACTCGGCGGATTCGTGGCGGCCTTTTCCCGGCCTCTCTCAACGGCGATCTGACGGCAACGCGCAGGGGACCACAGACCAGGTATGGGATTTTCGACCGAGGCTCCCTCGACCCTCCGGACCACGGCGGCGCCGGACGGCTTCACCGGCCTGCTCGGCGGCTTCCGCGCCCGGCTCGACCGCGCCCTGGCCGCCTGGCTCGCCGCCAAGCGGGAGGAGGCGATCGCCGCGGGGTCGCCCGAGACGGCGGAGCTGATCGACGGCGTCGGCCAGCTCGCCACCGAGGGGGGAAGCGGCTGCGGCCGGCCCTCGTCCACTACACCTGGAAGGCGTGCGGCGGGAGTGGTGAAGACGAGGCCCTGCCGCTGGCCCTCGCCACCGAGCTCCTCCACACCTATCTGCTGATCCACGACGACATCATGGACCACGCCGAGGTCCGGCGCGGCCAGCCGGCGGCGCACGCGCGCTTCCGCGCCGCCCACGAGCGGCAGGGGCTGCACGGCGACGCCGCCGACTTCGGCCGCTCGGTCGGCATCCTGCTCGGCGATCTCGCGCAGAGTTGGGCGGTCGAGCTCGCCTCCCCGTTCTTCGGCTCGCGGGAGCTCGCGCTCTGCTTCTCGGCGATGTGCCAGGAGGTGATCGGCGGCCAGTACTTGGAGCTCCTGGTGGCGCAGCGGCGCGCGGCGTCCGAGGAGGAGCTGCTGCGGGTGCTGCGCCTGAAGTCGGGGCGCTACACGGCCGAGCGGCCGATCCAGCTCGGCGCCCTCCTCGCCGGCGCGCACGGTGAGCGGGTGGAGGGGCTGTCGCGCTACGGCGCCGCGGTCGGCGAGGCGTTCCAGCTCCAGGACGACCTGCTCGGCATGTTCGGCGACCCCGGCACCGTCGGCAAGCCGGTCGACGCCGACCTCAAGGAGGGGAAGTTCACCTTCCTGATCCATCACGCCCGCGCCCTCGCCACCCCGGAGCAGCGCCGGGTCCTCGAGGCCGCCCTGGGCAACCCCGAGGCCACGCCTGAGCAGGCGTCGGCGGCGCGCCGCGTCCTCGAGGAGTCGGGGGCCCGCGCCGCCGTCACCGCGATGATCGGCGAGCGCCTGCGCTCCGCCCAGGAAGCCCTCGCTGGTCTCGCCGGGCTCGATCCGGAGGGGCGGACCTTCCTCGCCGGCCTGATCGGCTACCTCCGGGAGCGCGAGCAGTGAGCGCCCCCGTCGCGAACGCGAAGATGGCGGTGGTGACACCGGCCGCGGCCGTCGCCGGCTGCGAGCCGCCCGACGCCCCCCAGGAGCGCGACCGCAAGGCCGAGCACATCCAGCTGGCGCTCGAGCCGCGCATGCAGCTCGGCCACAACTTCTTCGACGACTACCGCTTCGAGCCCGCGGCGCTCCCCGAGATCGACCTCGCGGAGATCGACACCGGCATCGAGTTCCTGGGCCGTCCGCTCGCCGCTCCCCTGCTGATCTCCTCGATGACCGGCGGCACCGCCCAGGCCGGGGAGATCAACCGCAACCTGGCGCTCGGCGCCGAGCGGACGGGGGTCGCGCTGGGGGTGGGGTCGCAGCGCAAAGCTTTGGAAGATCCTGCAAAAGCTGATACCTTCCGGGTTCGCGAGGTCGCTCCCGAGGTCGTCCTGCTGGCCAACCTCGGCGCCGTCCAGCTCAACTACGGGATGGGCGTCGCGGAGTGCCGGCAGGCCATCGAGATGATCGGGGCGGACGCCCTGATCCTCCACCTGAACGCGCTCCAGGAGGCGATCCAGCCCGAGGGGCAGGGAAATTTTTCCGGGCTGCTGCCGAAGATCGGCGAGGTGGTGCGCGAGTTGGGGGCGCCGGTGGTGGTCAAGGAGATCGGCTGCGGGATCTCGGAGGCGACGGCCCGCGCCCTGGCGGCACAAGGGGTGCAAATCGTCGATACGGCGGGGGTCGGGGGGACGAGCTGGGCGCGCATCGAGGCCGAGCGCGCCCGCGACCTCGAGATCGGCGAGCTGTTCGCCGGCTGGGGTCTGCCGACGCCGGAGTCGATCCGTCAGGTGCGCCGCGTCGAGGGGCTGACGGTGATCGCGAGCGGCGGGGTCCGCAACGGCCTCGACGTCGCCAAGGCGATCGCCCTCGGCGCCGATCTCGCGGGCCTCGCCCATCCCTTCCTCGCACCGGCTCTCGAGTCGGCGGAACGGGTCGCCGAGAAGGTGCGGCGCACCGTGCGCGAGCTCAGGATCTGTATGTTCTGCCTCGGGGTGAAAACCATCGCGGAGCTTCGTTCTGCGAAGCTCGTAAAAGGGTTTTGAGATGAGCAAGATCGCCAATTCCGCAACCGCCGCCGCCACCGCAGCCACCGCCGCGGCTCCCCTGACCCGCGAGGAGCTGGTGCGCGCCCTGGTCTCCGGCGAGCGCCGCTTCCACGAGATCCCCAAGGACCTGCCGGCCGAAGAGGCGGCGGCGATCCGCCGCGAGGCGCTGGGGGAGATCACCAGCTCGCCGCTCGCCAACATCGGGCACCACTCGCTCGACGTGCAGCGCGCCTCGCACCGCAACTGCGAGAACTTCATCGGCGTGGCGCAGATCCCGATGGGGGTGGTGGGGCCGCTGCCGGTGCGCGGCAAGCACGCCGACGGCGACGTCTACGTGCCGCTCGCCACCACCGAAGCCGCGCTGGTCGCCAGCACCAACCGCGGCTGCGCGGCGCTCCGCGAGGCGGGCGGCGCCGTGGTGCGGGTCGAGGACGTGGGGATGACCCGCGCCCCCGTCTTCCGCACCTCGGGGATCGTGCAGACGCAAGCCTTCCTGCAGTGGATCCAGGATCACCACGAGGAGATCCGCCAGCTCACCGAGGCGAGCAGCCGCTATCTGCGCCTGCTCGAGGTGCGCCCCTACGCCTTCGGCACCACCGTTTTCCTCCGCTTCCGCTTCGACACCGGCGACGCGATGGGGATGAACATGGCGACGATCGCCTGCGACCGCGCCGTCAACGAGCTGATCGAGCCGGCGACCGGGGTCCCCTGCATCGGTCTGTCGGGGAACTACTGCGTCGACAAGAAGCCGGCGGCGATCAACTGGCACGAGGGGCGCGGCAAGCGGATCTACGCCGAGGTGCTGCTCGACGGGCAGATCCTCCACCACATCCTGAAGACCGACGCCCGCAGCCTGGTCGAGGTGCAGTACCGCAAGAACCTCCTGGGCTCGATCGCCGCCGGCTCGATGGGGTACAACGCCCACTACGCCAACGTCTGCGCGGCGTTCTTCATCGCCACGGGCCAAGACCCGGCGCACGTCGTCGAGAGCTCGCTCGGCATCACCTGCATCGAGTCGCGGGGGCCGGACTCGGTCTTCGCCTCGATCTTCATGCCCGACGTGCCGCTCGGCGCCATCGGCGGCGGCACCGCGCTCGACACCCAGCGCGAGGCGCTCGCCGTGCTCGGCGTCTCCCCCGACCCCGAGCGCCGCGGCAACGCCGTCATCCGCCTCGCCGAGATCCTCGGCGCCGTGGTGCTCGCCGGCGAGCTGTCGCTGATGGCGGCCTTCACCTCCAACGATCTGGCGCGCGCCCACGAGAAGCTCGGGCGCGGCGAGATTCCCACCCGGCCGCTCCCGATCTAGCGGAGGCCGGGCTGCTCCCCCGCACCCTCCCGTCCAGAGATACCGTGACGGCGGCGGCACCGATCTCGGTATCCGCCCCCGGCAAGCTCATCCTGATGGGCGAGCACGCCGTGGTCTACGGCCGGCCGGCGATCGCCGCCGCCCTCGACCTGCGTCTCACCGTCAACCTCACGCCGCTACCCCCCGCTGACGCCGGCGCGGTCCACCTCGACCTCCCCGGCCTCCCCCATGCCGAGGCCACCACCTGGGACGAGGTGCGCGCCTACGCGCGAGCCGCCCGGGAGCGCTGGGACGCCTACGCCGCGAGCCCCGCCGCCCGAAGCTTCGCTGCCGTGCGCGGCGAGGACCCCGCCCACCTCGTAAAAGTTGCCCTGGGCGAAGCCGCCGAGGAGCTGGGATCGTCTTCCGGGGGGAGGCCGGGAGGGGAATCCTCGACGCCGGGCCTCCGACTCCAGGTCCTCTCCGAGCTCCCCGTCGGCTCCGGCTTCGGCAGCTCGGCGGCCACCGCCACGGCGGTGGTGGCGGCGCTGGTCCTCTGGCACGGCGGCTCGCTGGAGGAGGAGGCCGACCTCGCAGCGATCGAACGGATCGCCTTCGCGGCGGAGCGGCGGCAGCACGGCCTCCCCTCGGGGATCGACGGCGCCACGGTGCTCCACGGCGGGCTGCTGTGGGCCCGCAAGCTCGCCGCCGGGGGGATCGAGACGGAGCCCTTCACCCTGCGCTCCCCCGTCCTCGACCGGATCCGGGTCTACGACACGGGGATGCCCGCCGAGCCGACCGGCGCCGTGGTGGCCGCGGTGCGCGCCCTGCGCGAGCGCGGCCGTGAAGCGCACGAGCGCATCCTCGACCGCATCGCGGCGGCGACCTCCGGCTTCCGCGGCGAGCTCGAAGCCGTGCGGGCGGAGCCGGCGCGCATCGTGCAGCAAATCCGTGCAGCCGAGGAGTGCCTCGAGGAGCTGGGGGTCGTCCCCGCCGAGGTGCGCTCTCTGGTCCGGCGGATCGAAGCCGAGGGAGGGGCCGCGAAGATCTCTGGCGCCGGCTCCCTCCGCGGGCCGGGGGCCGGGTCGCTCCTGGTCTATCATCCGGAGCTGGAGAGCTTGTCGGGTTGGAGCCTGCTCCAGCCGTTTCCGTTCTACGCTGTTCGCTTGGGAGCCCCGGGGCTCCGTGGGGAGACCGACGCATGAGCAAGGCCACCGTTTCGGCGCCGGCCAATATCGCCTTCGTGAAGTACTGGGGAGCGCGCGACCTGGCGAGCGCCACGCCGATGAACTCCTCCCTGTCGATGACGCTGGAGCACTGCGTCTCCCTGTGCACGGTCGAGACCCTCGACCACGGCGGCGAGGACGAGGTCTGGCGCGCCGAGCCGGACGGCGGCTTCGGCACGCCGGATCCGGAGTTCGCGCGCCGCGTGCGCGCCCACCTCGACCGCATCCGCGAGTGGTCGGGGCGCAAGGAACCGGTGCGGGTCGCCACCCGCAACTCCTTCCCCACCGCCGGCGGCCTCGCCTCCTCCGCCTCGGGCTTCGCGGCGCTCACCCTCGCCGCCGTCAAGGCGTTCGGCAAGGTCGCCTCGCCCAAGGACCTGTCGATCCTCGCCCGCCGCAGCGGCTCGGGCTCCGCCTGCCGCTCGGTCTACGGCGGCTTCGTCGAGTGGCCTGCCAAGAAGGACGGGGAGACCGGCGAGAGCTACGCCCGCCAGATCGCCGACGCCGATCATTGGGACCTGCGCAACATCATCGCCGTGGTCGAGATCGGCCCCAAGGCCGTCCCCTCGATCGAGGGGCATCGCCGCGCCACCACCAGCCCCTACTACGCCAAGCGCCAGGAGCTGCTGCCGGACCGCTTCGACAAGGTGCGCCGCGCCATCCTCGACCGCGACCTCGCCGCCCTCGGCCCGGTGATCGAGGAGGAGGCGATCGACCTCCACCTGATCGCCATGTCGTCGCACCCCCCGATCTTCTACTGGAGCCCGGGGACCCTCGCGGTGCTGCGCGCCGTACGCGAGCTGCGCCAGGAGGGGCTGGCCGCCTGGGCGACCATGGACGCCGGCGCCAACGTGCACGTGATCTGCGACGCCGACTCCGAGGACGACGTCGCCGAGCGCCTCGAGGACCTCCCCGCCGTCGGCTTCGTGATCCGCGACGGCATCGGCCCCGGCCCGGACGAGGAGGGGGAGCACCTGTTCTGAGAAATCCTGCGGCGGAGGCGGTGGGGATAACCTGTGGCGAAGGCGGTGGGAATCACCTTGCGGCGGAGGCGGTGGGGATAACCCGCGGCGGAGGCGGTAGAGACGTGACAGGTCGTAACGAGAACGCTTCGGTGGCCACGGGGACGGCGTCACGTCTCTTCGCAGGGCAGGCCGCCTGGGACTGCCTCTTCGGAGGGATTGCCTTCCCGTCGGCCCGCCCTTCCTCTGCCTGGTCACGCCTTACCGGTGTCCGTGGAAAATCCGCCGGCCTGCCCTTCGGCGGAGACGTGACGCCGTCCCCGTGGCCTCGGTAGGTTCTCGTTACGACCTGTCACGTCTCTACCGCCTCCGCCAGAGGATTTGCCTAGGATGCCCGGTCCCGACATCGTCCTCCTCAAGCTGGGCGGCAGCCTGATCACCGAGAAGGCGCGGCCCGAGACGCCGACGCCGCGCCGCGAGGTGATCGCCCGGCTGGCCGCGGAGATCGCCGCGGTGTCCCGCGATCCTTCCACCCGCCTGATCGTCGGCCACGGCAGCGGCTCGTTCGGCCACGTCGCCGCCCGCGAGTCGGGGATCGCCATGGGGCTGCGCTCGCCCGACCAGCTCCCCGGCGCCGCGCGCACCCAGGAGCGGGCCGCCGCCCTCCATCGCCTGGTGATCGAGGCGCTGCTGGCGGCCGGCGCCTCCCCCTTCTCGCTGGCTCCCTCGAGCTGCCTGGTCGCCGCCGGCGGCCGGCCGGCCGCCTTCGCCGCCGAGCCCCTCCTCCTCGCCCTCGACGCCGGCCTCCTCCCCGTCTTCTACGGCGACGTGGTGACCGACCGCGAATGGGGGGTCTCGATCTGCTCGACCGAGACCCTGTTCGAGACCCTCGCGAAGACGCTGCTCGACGGCGGCCGGACGATCCGCCGCGCCGTCTGGCTGGGTGAGACCGACGGCCTCTACGACGCGGACGGGCACACCGTCTCCCGCCTCGCCGCCGCGGACTTCGAGCAAGCCGCATCCGCGATCGGCGAGCCGTCCGGCACCGACGTCACCGGCGGCATGCGCCACCGCGTCGAGAGCGCCCTGGCGCTGGCGCGGCTCGGCATCCCCTCGCTCCTCGCCAACGGGCTGACGCCGGGCCTCCTCGGCCGAGCCGTCGTCGGCGGGGCGGGCGAGCCCGTGGCCGGCACCGAAGTCCTTTAGAGGTCTGCTATCCTCTCCCGCGTGCAGGCGGAGACCGAACCGAGGGAGTCGCGCAGCGTGGATCTCGAACAGCTCCTGATCTCGACGAGCCGCACCTTCGCGCTCGCCATCCCCCTCCTCCCCGAGCCGACGCGCCGCGAGGTCACCCTCTCCTATCTCCTCTTCCGGATCGCCGACACCTTCGAGGACGCGGCGAGCTGGCCGCGCGAGCGGCGGATCGAGGCGCTGGCGCATTTCGACCAGCTCCTCGCCAACCCCGGGCGCGAGGCGATCGCCGCCGTCTCCAGCCGCTGGGCCGAGGAGGTGCCGTGCGAGCAGCCCGGCTACCGCGAGCTGCTCGCCGAGCTCCCCGAGGTCCTCGCCGCCTTCTTCGCCCTGCGGCCGGAAGCGGTCGCTCTGATCCGCGACCACGTCCTCCGCACCTCGCGCGGCATGGCCGGCTTCGTGGCGCGCACCACCGACGAGGGCGAGCTGCGGCTCGGCGACATCCCGGACCTCCAGGCCTATTGCTACGTGGTGGCGGGGCTGGTCGGCGAGCTGCTCACCGAGCTCTTCCTGCTCGGCCGCCCGCCGCTCGCCCCGGTGGCCGCCGAGCTGCGCTCCAACTCTCGCGCCTTTGGCGAGGGGCTCCAGCTCGTCAACATCATCAAGGACTCGGCCTCGGACGCCAGACAGGGGCGGCGCTACCTCCCGCCGGACACCGGCCTCGGGGAGGTGCTGGCGCTGGCGCGGCGCGACCTCGAGGCGGCGTGCCGGTACGTTCTCGCCCTGCAAACCGCCGGCGCCGAGCGCGGGCTGGTCGCCTTCGTGGCCCTGCCGGTGCGCCTCGCCACCGCCACCCTCGACCGCATCGAGCAGGCCGGCCCCGGCTCCAAGCTCACCCGCCCCGAGGTCTACGCCATCGTCCAGCGGATGAACCGCGCGCTCGACCACGACGAGCCCGCGGTGGCGTGAGGTGCGAGCCGGCTCGCCCCGGGCATCAATGCCCGGGCGGACGGATCGATCGAACGGATTTTCCCCTGGCGATCTGCTGTTCTTCCTTCCCGAGGTAACACCACGATGAAACCCTTCCGCGCCCCCGCCCTCCTCCTCGCGCTCACCGCCCTCGCCGCCTGCGGCGGCGGCGTCACGCCCATCCCTCGCCCCACCGCCACGAACCGCCCGGCGCCGGCGCGGCCGTCCGCGCCCGCGCCTGCTCCCGAGCTCCCGAAGCCGGCTCCCGCGCCCGCTACCGTGGCGGAGGCCGTCAAGGTGGCCGACACGGCGCCCGATCCCCATTCGTTCGCGCACCCCGAGGAGGTCGCGGTCGAGCACCTGAAGCTCGACCTCACGGTCGATTTCGCCCAGCGCACCCTCACCGGCCGCGCCAGCCTGCGCCTCAAGAGCCACGGCGACGCCACCCGCCTGGTGCTCGACACGCGCGACCTCGACATCCGCAACGTCACCCTCGACGCCGGAAAGAGCGCGGCACAGTGGAAGCTCGGCGACGAGGTGAAGTTCCTCGGCCGGCCGCTCGAGATCCAGATCGCTCCGGCCACCACCTGGGTCAACGTCGACTACGCCACGAAGCCGCAGGCGGCGGCCCTCCAGTGGCTGACCCCGGCGCAGGCCGGCAGCAGCTACCCCTTCCTCTACACGCAGTCGGAGTCGATCCTCGCCCGCACCTGGGTCCCCTGCCAGGACAGCCCGGCCGTGCGCATGACCTACGAGGCGACGATCCACGCGCCGCGCGGCCAGCTCGCCGTGATGAGCGCCGAGAACCCGACCGCGCGCAGCGCCGACGGCGTCTACCGCTTCAAGATGCCGCAGCCGATCCCCTCCTACCTGCTGGCCCTGGCGGTCGGCGACATCGACTTCAAACCCCTGAGGGCGAACAGCGGGGTCTACGCGCTGCCGACGGTGATCGAGCGCGCCGCCTGGGAGCTCGCCGACACGCCGAAGATGATCGCCGCCGCCGAGAAGCTCTACGGCCCGTACAAGTGGGGGCGCTACGACATCCTGATCCTGCCGGCGAGCTACCCCTACGGCGGCATGGAGAACCCGCGGCTGACCTTCGCCACGCCGACGATCCTGGCCGGCGACCGCTCGCTGGTCTCGCTGGTGGCGCACGAGCTCGCCCACTCCTGGTCCGGCAACCTGGTGACCAACGCCACCTGGAACGACTTCTGGCTCAACGAGGGGTTCACCACCTACTTCGAGGGGCGGATCATGGAGGCGGTCTACGGCCGCCCCTACTTCGACATGCTGGCCGTGCTCGGCCGCCAGGAGCTCGACGACGCGATCAAGGAGGCCGGCGGCCTCGACAGCCCGGACACCCGCCTCCACCTCGACGCCGCCGGCCGCGATCCCGACGAGGTGCTGGGGGACATCGCCTACGAGAAGGGAGCGCTCTTCCTGCGCCTGCTCGAGCAGTCCGAAGGGCGGCAGAAGTTCGACGCCTTCCTGCGCACCTATTTCGACACCTTCGCCTTCCAGTCGATGGACTCGGCGCGCTTCGTCGCCTACCTGAAGCACAACCTGCTGAACGACGACCCGGCGGTCGAGAAGCGGCTGCAGATCGACGCCTGGGTGTTCTCGCCGGGAATCCCGGCGAATGCGCCGCGTCCGCGCTCCGAGGCCTTCGCCGCCGTGGACCGCGCCGTCAAGGGGTTCGCCGGCGGCACCCCGGCCGGGCAGCTGATCACCACGGGGTGGACGACGCACCACTGGGTCCACTTCCTGAAGACCCTCCCCCAGCCGCTGGATGCCACGAAGATGGCGGACCTCGACGCCGCGTTCCACTTCAGCGACTCGGGGAACTCGGAGATCCTGAGCGCCTGGCTTTTAGTGGTAGTCGACAACAAGTACGAGCCCGCCTATCCGGCGCTCGAGCACTTCCTGATCGCGGTGGGAAGAAGGCGCTACATCCAGCCCCTCTACGCCGAGATGGCAAAGACCCCCGAAGGGGCCGAGCGGGCGCTGCGGATCTACGAGAAGGCCCGCCCGGGATACCACTCGGTGTCGCAGGGGGCGATCGACGGGGTTCTGGGGTGGCGGGGGTAGGGCTCTACCCTTCCCGTTCGATCATCACCACCGTCACGTCGTCCGCCACCGGGCGGCCGTCGCAGAAGGCGAGGACGAGGTCCATCAGGGCGTCGACGGCCTTGCCCATCGGGTGGCCGCGCAACGCCACGAAGGCTTCCTTCAGGCGGTCGAGGCCGAGCTCCTGGTCGGCGGGGCTCCGGGCTTCGAAGGTGCCGTCGGTGAAGGCGAGGAGACGGTCTCCCGGCTCCAGGGCCACCTCGCGGACCGGCAGCGTCCGGTCGTGGAAGAGCCAGTGCAGGAGCGGCCCGGTCGAAGCCAGCTCTTCGACGCTGCCGTCCTCCTTCAGCCAGAAGAGCGGCGGGTGGCCGGCGCTGAGGTAGCGGACTCGGCCGTCCGGCAGCAGCAGGGCGTAGACCATGGTGGCGCAGGCGGCGCCTTGAAAGAAATCGATGCCGCGGAGGACGCCGCGCCCCACCCCCTCGGGCTCGGTCCCCCGCCGCCGGGCGGCGTCGAGGGTCGAGCGCAGCATGCCGGCGTACATGGCGGCGCTGACGCCGTGCCCCACGACGTCGGCGATCGCGCAGGCGACGCCAGAGACGCCAGAATCGACCGCCTGCGCCGTGTAGAAGTCGCCCCCCAGGGCATCGCAGGAGAGGAGCCTCCCCTCGACGCGCCAGCCGGCGGCCGACACCGGCTCGCTGGGGAGCAGGCTGTGCTGGAAGAGGCGCGCCTTCTCGAGGTCGGCGGCGAGCTCATGGGCGTAGCGCTCGCTGGTCGCGCGCTCCCGTTGCAGGCGCAGGCAGCGCTCGACGAGCGCCAGCAGCACGCGGCGGTCGAACGGCTTGAACAGAAAGTAGAAGGCCCCCTCCTCCAGCGAGCGGAAGAGCTTCTCGTCCGGCTCCGAGATCGAGCCGGTGATCAGGATCACGTCGGTCTCCGGCCGCCGCGCGCGGATCGCCTGGCAGAGCGAGTAGCCGTCGCCGTCCTTGAGCCGCACGTCGACCAGGGCGAGATCGAGCTCGCGCCGCTCGAGGAGGGCCATCGCCTCGCCGGCTCCCTCGACCGACGCCACGTCGTACCCCGCCGCCAGCACGCGCTCGATCGCCCGGCGCATGCCGGGATCGTCGTCGACCACCAGAATGCGGTCGTGACTGCGGTCCGATCCAGAATCGACCCGGCTCACGCCGCCGCCTCCTCGCGCGCCAGCCGCAGCTCGACCTCGGCGCGGGTGCCGTGCCCGGCGACACTCTCACCGCCGGCGACGCTGGTGATCTCCAGGGCACCGCCGTTCTGCCAGGCGAGCGAGCGGCAGATGGCGAGCCCGAGCCCCACCCCGCCGTGCTTGGTCGAGAAGAAGGGCTCCTGCACCTTGTCGAGCAGCTCGGGGGGGATGCCGGGGCCGTCGTCCGCCACGATCAAGAGGGCTGCCAGGCGGGCCTCGCCGTCGCCGCTCCGGCGGGTGGAGATCTCGACGCGGCTCCCCTCCTCCGCCATCGCCTCGAGCGAGTTGTTCACCAGATTGAGCACGATGTGGTGGAGGTCGTGGCGCGAGAAGCGGACCGGCGGCAGGTCGGGGGCGAGGTCGAGCACCGTCGCGATGCCGCGCCGCGCCGCCGCCCCCTGGAAGAAGGGGACGGTCTCGCGCACCACCTGGTTGACGTCGACCGGCCCGTCGCCGCTGCGGCCGCCGCCGGCCACGCGCAGCATGTTGCCGAAGATCCGCTTGCAGAGCTGCGCCTTCTCGACCACCAGCTCGAGGTCGCCGTCGAGGGTCGCCGGATCGACGCCCCCCGCGCTCAGCTCGGCGCGGATCTGCTGCACCAGGGGAAGGATCGTCCCCACGGCGTTGTTGACGTCGTGCGCCACGGCGCTCGCGAGGGTCACCAGCGTCGCCTTGAGCTCCGCCTGGATCGCCTGCTGCTCGAGCGACATGTTGAGCCGCGCGTTGCGGATCGACACCGCCGCCGCGGGGAGGAAGCGCTCGACGACCGCCGCGTCCCAGGCGTCGAACGGCCGGCGCTTCCAGGTGGCGATCTTGAGCAGCCCGAGGAGCTCGCCGCCTCCGCCGCCGAAGAAGAGCGGTGCGCAGATCAGGCTCGACGGGGCCGGCATCCCCCGCCCGCGATGGTAGTTGAGCGCCTCCCAGAGCGGATCGTCCACCCCATCGGCCGGCGGGGTCAGCCGGCGGATGCCGGGGTGGTCGCCGAGCGCGCCGACCAGCCCGTCGGCGGCGATCTCCAGCCCCACGAAGGCGCTCTTCCCCTTGGTCCAGACCATCTTCTCGGCGTCGATGCGGAAGACCGCCGCCGCCGGGTCGTAGGTGAGCAGGGCCGAGGAGTGGTCGTAGTCGACGAGCTGGTGCAGGCTGTCGAGGATCTGGTAGGCGAGGTCGCGCGGGCGGAGCTCCGAGACGATCTTGCCACGGATGCGGTCGAGCACCTTGGTCAGCCGCGCCTCCTCGCGCCGCTCGAGCTCGCGGGCCAGCACGCCGCACAGACGGTCGAGGGTGCGGCGCGACGCCTGGCCGAGCTCGCGCTCGCGGCGCGCCACCCCCACCACCGCCACCTGCCGGCCGTGGACGCTCACCTTGGCGAGCACCGCCGTCCGCGTGGCGGGGAGGCGCTCGTCGCGCAGGAAGGCGGCGCCGCGGGGGAAGTCGCAGAGCGCCTCGTCGCCGCGCACGATCCGCACCTCGGCGTCCTCCCCCATCACCCACGCGCACTCCGCCCCCAGCCGCAGCCGGACGGCGTCGGCGAAATGGCCGTAGAGCTTGCGCGTCGCGCCGATCCCCTGGAGATTGTTCTCGAGGACCTGGGCGAACAGCTCGGGCGGGGCTTTGCGAAGGTCGATCATGGGCGCGGCACCAGAAACGAAGCGTAAGAGGATACCATGGCGCGGGAAACGCCCGGGCTCTGCCATACTCCCCGCCATGACCGACAGCTCGCAGCTCACCGGCCCGGCCCCGCTCCGCCCCCATCCGCTGCTCAAGCGCTACTACAGCGACGAGGAGGACCGCCGGCGCCAGATCGGGGCGCTGTTCAATCACGCCGCTTGCGACTACGACTGGATCAATCAGGCGATCAGCTTCGGCTCGGGCGCCTGGTACCGCCGCCAGGCGCTGCTGCGCGCCGGCCTCGCGCCCGGGATGAGCGTGCTCGACACCGGCGCCGGCACCGGCGGCGTCTCCCAGCAGGCGCAGGCGGTGGTAGGGCGGGCCGGCCGGGTGGTGGCGCTCGACCCCAGCCTCGGCATGCTCAGCCACGCCACCAAGCGGGGGGTGAGCCGGCGGGTGCGCGCGGTCGCCGAGGTGCTCCCCTTCCCCGACCAGAAGTTCGACCTGCTGAGCATGGGCTACGCCCTGCGCCACGTGGTCGACCTGCGCGCCACCTTCCGCGAGTACCGCCGGGTGCTCAAGGACGGCGGCAAGGTGCTGCTGCTCGAGATCACCCCCCCTCCTCGCGCCTCGCCCATCACGTGCTCGGCTTCTACATGGGGCGGGTGATGCCGCTGATCGCCCGCTTCGGCCGCGGCGGCAAGAGCACCCGCGAGCTGATGGAGTACTACTGGGACACCATCGAGAGCTGCGTGCCGCCCCCCACCATCCTGCAGGCGCTCGAAGAGGCCGGCTTCAAGAAGCCCGTCCGCCACGTCGAGAAGGGGATCCTGCTCCGAGTACTCGGCCGTGCGCTG
>CAVWOZ010000004.1:0-25163 GCA_963756595.1 uncultured Acidobacteriota bacterium | reverse complement strand
GTCTTCCCGGGATGCCACCGCCGTGGCCAATCGAAACCTCCGGCGGCCCGCGCCACCGCCTGCCGCACCTTGGGGTCGCCGAACAGGTCGACGCCGTGCTGGAGCACCAGGGCGGTCGCCAGCTCCCGCTTGGTCCCGCGGCGGTCGCTCCCCTCGGCCTCCTTGCGGGCCTGGCGGAGGGTGTAGAGGAGATAGCCGAGCAGCTCCTCGAGCTCGGCGTGCGGCAGCAGCTCCATGAGCCGTTCCACCGCCCGCACCTCCCACTCCGCCCGCAGCAGCACGGCCCGCCCCGCCTCCTCCTCCGGCAGCCGCCCCCGCCGGCGCCGCGCCTGGAAACCGCCCGTCCCCTGCGGCCCCAGCTCGATCTCGGGGTGATCGGCGAGGCGCCGCTGCAATTCCCGGTACTCCTCCTCCCCCAACCCCCACGCCTCGCGCACCTCCGCCTTGGTCAGCCCCCCGGTGTCGAGAACGGCGCGGGCGACTTCGGAGGAGGTGGAGAGATCCAAGTTGTGCCTTTGCGGAATGGACGGCATCTTATCGCGGAACTTCGCGACCGGTGAGGGCCGGGCGCGAGGGCGGCATGCCTGGAGCCCATGGCGTGAGCCAAGGGTCGGGGGGAAGGTCGCGAATAGGGAGGTGGGCGTGCGCCGGTATCCCAGGGTTGGCACCCTGGGCTACGGGAATGTCGCCCTGACGGGCTGGCGCCGAGGCGAACCGGACCGTTCCCGGTCAGGCGGCGGTGGAGAGGCGGCGGTTCATGACCCGCCAGAAGGTGGCCACGGCCTCCGGCTTGCCGTCGAAGTAGTCTTCGAAGAAGCCGAGAGGGTTGAGGGAAGGTGGATAGGCGTAGCGCTCGTTGTCGTCGCCGCGCTCGTTCACCCAATCGGCCGGCTCGCGGGGATCGACGACGGTGAAGATCTCTCGTGGGTAGAGGTAGGGACGCCCCTGGTCATTCAAGATCCGGAGGTCATCGGACTCGATGCCCAGGACCACGTAGGGCTGACCCGGCGTCAGGTCGGGATGGCGGACATCGCGTTCGCGTAATTCGACGATCATCTTTCGCTGACCTGCTTTCGCTTCAGCTCCACTCTACCCAACCCGGGATGCTCGTACCAGTGAAGCTCGTAGAGTCCTTCATGATCCTCCAGCGGCGGACTGCTTTTCTTCACCCATCGCGAAGCGCTGCCGCCGTAGCTGGCGACCAGGCGCTCGACGTCCCGGATGCGGCGACCCTTCGCGATGACTCGCGACTGGGAGAGGATCGTTGGGGTCAGGGTCGGGATCATCCAAATCCTCCGGCCGTTCGCCCCGTCCAGGCTGCTCTCCGCCCGCGACTCTAAATTTTAGCAGAGCGAGGCCGACACGCCGAGCCTGCCCCCCCGAAGCACCCTCCCCCACCTGTGGTACCGTCGAAATCCGCGGACCGTTGCCTGCCTGGAGGCTGCCTGGATGACCAAGATCGACGATCGCGACGATTCACCCCCGGCGGGGCTCTCCCGGCGCCAGTTCCTGCGCGGGGGGGCGGCGGCGGGGGCGCTGGGGACGGCGGGGATGCTGGTGGGGGAGATGGCGGAGGCGGCGGCGAAGAAGCCGGTGCATCCGCATCCTCCCGCGGTCGAGGAGGGGATGGAGATCCTGGGGCCGGGGCCGGTGCCGGTCCGGCTGCGGATCAACGGCCAGCCGACCGATCTCAAGCTCGAGCCGCGGACGACCCTCCTCGACGCCCTGCGCGACAACCTCGAGCTGACCGGCGCCAAGCGGGTCTGCGACCGCGGCACCTGCGGCGCCTGCACGGTGATCCTCAGCGGCAAGGCGGTCTACGCCTGCAGCCTGCTCGCCGTCGACGTCCAGCGGCAGCCGATCTGGACGATCGAGAGCCTGTCGCGCCCCAACCGTTTGCACCCGCTGCAGGCCGCCTTCGTCGAGCACGACGCCCAGCAGTGCGGCTTCTGCACCCCGGGGTTCGTGATGGCCGCCAAGGCGCTGCTCGATCAGAACTCCAGCCCCACGCTCAAGCAGGTCCACCACGGCCTCTCCGGCAACTTCTGCCGCTGCGGCACCTACGCCGGCATGCGCCAGGCCGTGCTCGCCGCCGCGGCGCACATGAACGACGACGACGTGAAGGTGGAGGAGGGGGGCGAGGTGGCGCCTCCGGCTCCCAAGGGAGGAGAAGGTCATGGCTGATCCCACCCCGCCTACCGCTCCCGTCCCGACCTGGCCGGACGCCAAGGACCGCAGGCTCCTGGGCACCCGGGTCTCCCGCCTCGACGGCCCGGCCAAGGCGAGCGGGCGGGCCGAGTACACCTACGACATGAAGCCGCCGGGGATGCTGTGGGCCAAGGTGCTGCGCTGCCCGCACGCCCACGCCAGGGTGAAGACCCTCGACATGACCGGCGCGCAGCGCATGCCGGGGGTCAAGGCGGTGCGGGTGATCCAGGGGGAGGGGAGCGAGATCCAGTGGTCGCTCGACGAGGTGGCCGCAGTGGCCGCCACCTCGGAGGCGATCGCCGAGGACGCCGTGCGGGCGATCCGGATCGAGTACGAGGTGCTCCCCCACTTCGTCACGGAAGAGACGCTCGCCAAGGCGCCGAAGACCGATCCGGGGAAGGAGGAGACCGAGGGGGACGCCGTGGCCGCCCTCGCCGCCGCCGAGGTGAGGATCAAGGGGAGCTACAACCTCCCGTCCGTCGCCCACAACTGCATGGAGGCGCATGGCCAGATCTGCCACTGGACGGCGCCCGACCACCTCACCGCCTGGTGCTCGACGCAGGCGGTCTCCGGGGTCGCCTCGCAGCTCGCCGAGGGGCTCGACATCCCGGCCGCCAACGTGCGGGTGATCGCCGACTTCGTGGGGGGCGGCTTCGGCAGCAAGTTCGGCATCGACCGCTGGGGGATCGAGTGCGCCAAGCTCGCGAAGCTCGCCGGCGCGCCGGTGAAGCTGATGCTCGACCGCCACGCCGAGCTCGCCGTCGCCGGCGACCGGCCGTCCGCCTTCGCCGAGATCGAGGTGGGGGCGAAGAAGGACGGCACGCTCACCGCCTGGGTCTCGAAGTCGTGGGGGTCGGGGGGCTTAGGCAGCGCCGGCAATCCGCCGCTGCCGTACGTCTTCCAGATCCCCAACCGCAAGCACCAGCACATCGCGGTCCCCACCCACAAGGCGAGCTCGCGCGCCTGGCGGGCCCCCAACCACCCGCAGGGGTGCTATCTCGCGATGAGCGCGCTCGACGATCTGGCGGCGGCGCTGGGGATCAGTCTGCTCGACCTGGTGATCCAGAACCTGCCGCTCACCGGCCGGCTCGAGAAGATCTACCGCGAGGAGCTGGAGGTCGCCGACCAGCTGATGGGGTGGCGGCAGCGCTGGCATCCGCGCGGGGACGTGGCGAAGGGGCCGGTCAAGCGGGGGCTGGGGATGGCGCTCCACACCTGGGGGGGGCGCGGCCACCGCAGCAACTGCGAGGTGACGATCCATCCGGACGGCACGGCGGAGGCCAAGATCTCCTCGCAGGACATCGGCACCGGCACCCGCACGGTGATCGCCATCGTCCTCGCCGAGACCCTCGGCCTGCCGCTCGACGCCGTCACGGCGCGGATCGGCGACAGCCGCTATCCCGCCTCCGGCGGCTCGGGCGGCAGCACCACCGTGGGCGGCGTCTCGGCGGCCACCCGGCGGGCGGCTTTGAACGCCCTCGACCTCGTCTACGCCCGCGTGGCGCCAGAGCTCAAGGCGGCGCCGGCGGAGCTCGAGGCGGCGGAGGGGAAGATCCGCGTCAAGGCGGAGCCGGCGCGCGCGCTCACTTGGCGCCAGGCGCTCGCCCACTTCGGTCGCACGCCGGTGACCGCGAGCGGCGCCAACCCCGGCCCCGGGGAGCTGACTGACAGCGGCGTCGGCGGCGTCCAGATGGCGGACGTCACGGTCGACGTCGAGACGGGGATCGTCAAGATCCAGAAGATGGTCGCCGTCCAGGACTGCGGCCTGATCGTCGACCTCAAGACGACGGAGAGCCAGGTCTACGGCAGCCTGATCATGGGGATCTCGACGGCGCTCGCCGAGGAGAAGGTGACCGATCCGGTGACCGGGATGACCCTGAACCACGACTTCGAGAGCTACAAGATGGCGGGGATCGGCGACGTCGGCGAGCTGGTGGTGCGGATGATGTCGGGGCCGGGGTACGACGAGCGCGGGGTGATCGGCGTCGGCGAGCCGCCGATGGTCTCGCCGCTGGCGGCGATCGCCAACGCGGTGACCAACGCGATCGGCGTCCGCGTCCCCTGGGCGCCGCTCCACCCGCGGCGCGTCCTGGATGCATTGTCTGCGAATGCGGCAGCCGGAAAGGGGGTGGCCTGATGCACCCGATCGAATACGCCAGCCCGCAGACCCGCGAGCAGGCGGTCCGCCTGCTGGGGACCGATCCGACGGCCGCGGCGCCGCTCGCCGGCGGCAGCGATCTCCTCGCCCTGCTGAAGTCGGGGGTCGAGACGCCGAAGCGGCTGGTCAACCTGAAGGATGTGGCGGGGCTCACCGGCGTGCGCGCCGAGGGTGGGGGGTTGCGGATTGGCGCCCTCAGCATCCTCGACGACCTGGCGTCGGACGCCGCCCTGGGGTTCGAGTACCCGGCGGTCACCGCCTCGGCCGGCCGGCTCGCGGGGCCGCAGATCCGCAACGTCGCGACCCTCGGCGGCAACCTCCTCCAGCGCCCGCGCTGCTGGTACTACCGCAACGGCTTCGGCCTGCTCGCGCTGCGCGACGGCAAGTCGATGATCCCTTCCGGCGACTACCGCTATCACGCCGTGCTCGGCAACGCCGGGCCGGCCTACTTCGTGAGCCCGTCGACGCTGGCGCCGCTGCTGATCGCCGTCGGCGCTCGGGTGGGGCTTTTCGGGCCCGGAGGGGAGCGGCAGATCGAGCTCGAGAAGCTCTACCGCATCCCGGCGAAGGAGGGGGAGCGCGAGCACGACCTGCAGCCGGGGGAGATCCTCACCGAGGTCCTGCTGCCGCCGGCCGCCGGCCGCAAAGTGGCAAGCTACGAGGTGCGCCAGCGCGAGACCCTCGACTGGTCGCTCGCCACCGCCTCGGTGGCCCTCGAGGTGGGGCCGGACGGCAAGGTGATCGCGGGGCGGGTGGTGCTCGGCCAGGTGGCGCCCGTCCCCTGGGTCTCGGCCGAGGCCGCGGCGGCGCTCAAGGGGCAGCCGGCCGACGCCGCGCTGGCGGCGCGGGTGGCGGACGCCGCGGTGCAGAAGGCGGCGGCGCTCCCCGGCAACCGCTACAAGATCCAGCTCGCCCGGGTCGCCGTGAAGCGGGCGCTGATCGCCGCCTTGGGGATCGTCGACGAGGAGGGCTGATTTCAGGAGCCGAAACCATGGAGATCACCAGAAACGCCACCCGCACCGGCCCCCGCACCTGCTGCTCGCGGCTGCGCTGGAAGGGGATGTTCATCGACGTCGAGCACGACCCGCACGTCCCCAACCCGCGCGACGGCTTCTGCTGGTGCAGCCTGACCATGACCTGCCTGGGGCCGGACGGCCAGGTGGCCGACGAGGCGCGCTGCGGCGACGGCCGCCGCTGCTTCGAAGCGCTGTAGGGGAACCGATGGCGCGCGCCCACCGTCTCCTGCCGGGGCTCCTCCTGGGGCTGCTCGCGGCCGTCGCGGCCTTCGGGCAGCAGCCCGTGGCCCCGGCGCCTGCCGCAGTTCCCGCGGCCGACACTCCGGAGGGGAACCAGGCCGTCGTCCGCCGCTACTTCCAGATCCTGGGCGGCGGCGCCTTGGCGGACCTCGACCAGGTGATCGGCGCCGATTTCGTCGACCGCACGCCGGGGACGCCGGGCGACGCCCACGGCCCCGAGGCGATCCGCGCCTCGCAGCGCCGGGCCCGCGAGCTGTTCGAGAACGTCCGCTACACGGTCGACGACCTGTTCGCCGACGGCGACCGGGTGGCCGCCCGCTACACCGTGCGGGCGACCCGCAAGGGGGCGGGCGGCGGCGGGAAGCCGGTCGAGGTCACCGGCGCCACCATCTTCCGGCTCTCCGGCGGCAAAGTCCGCGAGGCCTGGATCTTCAACGACCAGATCGAGCTCTTCCGCCAGCTCGGCTTCACCCTCCAGCCCCCGTCGTCCTCCGCGGCGCCCTCCAAGCCGCCCCGCTGAAGTCTCCGCTTTGAGCTCTTAACCCGCCGTCAGCGGAAAAATCCTCCTCGCGCACCACGCGAGTGGCACGCTTTGAGGGAAGAAGTGTCACTCTCTACGGTAGATGGAGAACGGCGGCCAATGGCGGCCGCCGCACGCGTCCATCGAGGAGAGGAGATTTCCCATGTCTCGCATGATCCGCTCGACCGTCCTCGCTCTGGCCCTCGCCACCCTGGCCGCCGCCGCCGCTCCGGCCCTGTCGTTCGCCGGCCGTTCCACCCCGCCCCGGACGTCGGGCTTCGACGCCGTCTGGAGCTGGCTCGGCGCGCTGCTCGTCCCCGCCGAGCCGGCGGTCCGGCCGGCTCTCCGGACGAAGGGCGGCACCGAGCCCGGCCCCAACGGAAAGCATCCGGCTACAATGTATTCAAATGCGACAACCGACGCCGGGAGCATCATGGACCCGAATGGCCTCAAATAGCCGGGCTCTGCGGATGGAGGCGCCGATGTCGGTTTGGCGCCTCTTTTTTTCCCTTTCGGTTGTCCCAATTCCCCGCTCTGCGGCAACTAGTCCTCTAGAGGGGGTACGCGGGCAACTCCTGCCCGGTACTTGAAAGGAGGGGGGCTTTGAAGATCCACCCAAACGACTTCGTGCTGGAGGAGTTCCTGCTGTCGCTGTCGCGGGAGCACCGCAGCGTGGTGGAGCATCTCGTCGACTGCCGGTCTTGCCGCAATCGCCTCTTCGGATTCAGACAGCGCTCGGGGCCCTTGGCGATGAAGGTCGCCGACGTCCTTTCCTGGCCCGGCCATCTCGTCGACTACCGGTCGGTGATCCAGGAGAGCGAGGCCAGGCTGCTGGACCGCGAGCAGGCGATGATCCAGGAGCGGGCGGAGGCTCCCGGCCTGTTCGTCCGGCTGCTCCGCCAGCCCGTCGAAAGCCAGGAGATTCTCGTCGAGGGCTCGGCTGAGTTCTGGACCTGGGGGGTCCTCGAGCTGCTGGTCGACCGGACTCTCGAGGTCAGCATCACGAATCCCGAGCGTGCGAGTCAGTTGGGATCTCTGGCGTTGAAGCTTGGGGAGCGCCTGAACAAGGATTATTACGGCGCCTCCCTGTTGCAGGACCTGCGGGCCCGCACCTGGGCCTTCATCGCCAACGCCTGTCGCCTGCGGTCCGATCTCCAGGCGGCGGAAGAAGCCTTGGTCAGCGCGCATGCCAGTCTCCGGAACGGAACGCAGGATCCGATGGAGCGCGCTCTCCTGCTCGATCTCGAAGCCTCCCTGCGCCGCGACCAGCGCCGCTTCGCCGAGGCGGAGCGTCTCCTGCAGCGCGCGATCTCCATCTTTCTCCAGTGCGATCAACCCCATCGGGCCGGGCGATCGCTGGTCAACCTCTCCAACGTGCATTTTTGCAGCGGCGAGCCGGAACGGGGCATCCCCCTGTTGTTCCAGGCGATCGGACTGATCGATCCCGAGCAGGAGCCGCGCCTGCTGCTCTGTGCGCGCCACAACCTGATCGACAACCTCGCGGAGAGCGGCCGCTTCCTCGAAGCGCAGGGGCTCTATCGCGCCTCCCGTTCGCTCTACCGCAGCTTCCCGGACGCCTGGTCGCAGAACCGGCGCAAGTGGGTCAAGGGGAAGATCGCGCGCGGGCTCGGGCAGGCCGATCAGGCGGAGTCGCTCTTCCTCGCCGCCCGCGACGGCTTCATCGGCGAGGGGATCCCGTACGACACCGCCCTGGTCTCGCTCGAGCTCGCGACCCTCTACGCCGAGCAGGGGAGGCCCGGCGACCTGAAGCGGCTGGCCCGCGAGATGGTGCCGATCTTCTCTTCGCTCAACATCCACCGCGAGGCGCTCGCCGCCCTCGCCTATCTCCAGCAGGCGGCGGAGGCGGAGCGGGCCACCTTCGAGGTGGTCTCGGAGGTGGCGAGCTACCTGCGGCGGGCGCAGCACGATCCGGCCTTACGGTTCGAGAGCGGATTCGAGAATCAGACATAGCCCCGTTCCCGCTTTTGCTACAGAATGGCCCCTCCGGTCGACGTTCCAACCTGGAGGGGTCGATGGTTCGAATCTCCGCCCGCTTCGCCTGCGCTGTCTTCTGCGCTCTGCTCCCTGGCTTTACCGCCGCGGCCCAGCAGCCGGCGTCCCAATCCGAAAAGATCACGCTCGAAGCGTTGATGAGCGCGCCGTTTCCGGAGGAGCTGCTGGCCTCGCGGACGGGAGCGAAGCTCGCCTGGATCGACGACGCGCGAGGCGCCCGCAACGTCTGGGTGGCCGAGCCGCCGGACTACCGGGGGCGCCAGCTCACGCGCTACACGGCCGACGACGGCCAGGGGATCGCCGGCCTCGAATGGGCGGCGGACGCCCGGGCGCTCTACTACGTCCGCGGCGGCGGCGCCAACCGGCAGGGGGACGCCCCCAACCCGACCAGCGATCCGGCCGGCGCCGAGCAGGCGGTCTGGCGGGTCGGGCTCGACGGCAACCCTCCGGCAGCCCCTGTGCGGATCGGCGCCGGCTCCGGGATCGCGGTCTCTCCGAAAGGGGACGGCATCGCCTTCACCCGCCGCGGCGAGGTCCTCTGGGCGGCGTTCGACGCCGGAAAGACCACAGGCAAGACCGCCAAGAAGACCGAGCCGGTCTCCTGGCTGAAGCCGCGTGGGGGCGCGCGGCAGCTCCGCTTCTCGCCGGACGGCTCCCGGCTCGCCTTCGTCAGCGAGCGGGGGGATCACAGCTTCGTGGGGATCTTCGACGTGGCGACGAAGACCCTGCGCTGGATCGATCCCAGCGTCGACAGCGACGGCCAGCCGGTCTGGTCGCCGGACGGCGCGCGCCTCGCCTTCCTGCGCATCCCGGCCTCGACCAAGATGACGCTGTTCCACCCGACCTTGAGCGCCCAGCCCTGGTCGATCGTGGTGGCGGATGCCGCTTCCGGGAAGACACAGGTGGTGTGGACCGCCGATCCCGGCCCCGGCAGCGCCTTCGCGGAGATGACCGCCGCCAACCAGATCCTGTGGGCGGCGGGGGACCGCCTCGTCTTCCCCTGGGAGCGCGACGGCTGGCTCCATCTCTACTCGGTTTTTGCGTCCGACGGGGCGGCGGGCGAGACCCCCCAGAAGGCGACCCTGCTGACCCCGGGCGACTTCGAGATCGAGTCGGTCAACCTCTCCCCGGACCGCCGCCAGCTCCTGTTCAGCTCGAACCAGGGGGACATCGACCGCCGCCACCTCTGGCAGGTCGACGCCGCGGGCGGGACCCCCGTGGCGCTGACTCAGGGCAAGGGGCTCGAGTGGCTGCCGGTGCGGACCAGTGACGGCAAGGCGCTCGCCTACCTCGCCTCCGGGGCGCGGCAGCCGGCGCGCCCGCGGATCGAGGTCGGAGGCGGTCCCGCGCGGGAGCTGGCGCCGGGGACGGTGCCGCCGGAGTTCCCGGAGAGCGCGCTGGTCGAGCCGCAGCCGGTGATCTTCCCGGCGTCGGACGGGCTGCCGATCCACGGCCAGCTCTTCCTGCCGCCAGGAGGAACGGAGGGGGCGCGCCACCCGGCGCTCCTCTTCTTCCACGGCGGCTCGCACCGCCAGATGCTGCTCGGCTGGCACTCCATGGACTACTACAACCACGCCTACGCCATGAACCAGTACCTGGCGAGCCGGGGGTACGTGGTGCTCGCCGTCAACTACCGCTCCGGGATCGGCTACGGGCTGAAGTTCCGCGAGGCGCCGACGCAAGGGGCGTCGGGGGCGAGCGAGTTCAACGACGTGCTGGGAGCCGGGCTCTACCTGCGCGGGCGCGGCGACGTCGACCCCGCCCGGATCGGCCTCTGGGGCGGCTCCTACGGCGGCTACCTGACGGCGCTCGGCCTCGCCCGCGCCTCGAACCTGTTCGCCGCGGGGGTCGACCTCCACGGCGTCCACAACTGGAACGTGGGGATCCACACCTTCCTCCCCGACTACCATCCGGCGCCGGACGAGGAGCGGCTCGCCTTCGAGTCGTCGCCGATGGCGTGGCTCGACGGCTGGAAGTCGCCGGTGCTGGTGATCCACGGAGACGACGACCGGAACGTCTCGTTCAGCGAGACGGTGAATCTGGTCGAGGCGCTCCGCGAGCGGCACGTCCACGTCGAGCAGCTCATCTTCCCGGACGAGATCCACGGCTTCCTGCGCCACGCGAGCTGGCTCGCTGCCTACCGGGCGGCGGCCGACTTCTTCGATCGCCAGATGCCGAATCGGGCCCAGGAGTAAGATCGCGCCGATGGGAGATCCCGGAAGCCTCCTCCTGCTCGTGGGCGCGCTCCTCGTCGTGCTCGGCATCGCCGGCACCGTGGTGCCGGCGATCCCTGGCGTGCCGCTGGTCTTCGTGGGGCTGCTGGTGGCGGCGTGGGCGGACCACTTCCAGAAGGTGGGGTGGTTCACCCTCTCGATCCTCGCCCTGCTGACCCTGGGGAGCTTCGTCCTCGACTTCTTCGCCACCGCGATGGGAGCCAAGAGGGTGGGGGCGAGCTGGCTGGCGCTCGCCCTCTCGGTCGTCGGCGCCATCGTGGGGCTCTTCTTCAGCCTCCCCGGCCTGATCCTCGGCCCCTTCGTGGGCGCTTTCGTCGGCGAGTACCTCGCCCGCCGCGACTGGCGTCAAGCCGGCCGCGTCGGCCTCGGCACCTGGCTCGGCATGCTCCTCGCCGCCGCCGGCAAGCTGGCGCTGATCTTCACCATGGTGGGGATCTTCCTGACCTCTTACGTGCTGAGCTAGTTACTCCACCACCAGCGGCTCGATACACCCCGCCACCTCGTTCGCCGGGCTGTTGACCAGCCGGCTGACCGGGAAGGCTTCGAAGCCTTCGACGGCGTGGGGGACCAGGAGCGGCTGGAGCACGGCGGCGTCCTCCTGTTTGGGATCGAGCCAGAGATCGAAGTTCTCGGGGTCGACGATCACCGGCATGCGGTCGTGGAGCGGGCGGAGGAGATCGTTGGCGTCGGTGGTCAGGATGGTGAAGGTCTCGACGAGGGCGCCCGCCCGCTCCGGATCTTTCCAGGTCGACCAGAGGCCGGCGAAGGCGAAGGGCTTGCCGTCCTTCCTGTGGATCAGGTACGGCTGCTTGGCCTTCCCTTCCTTCTTCCATTCATAGAAGCCGTCCGCCGCCACCAGGCAGCGCTTCTTCTTGAAGCTGAAGCGGTAGGCGGGCTTCTCGGCGACGCTCTCGGCGCGGGCGTTGATCAGCCGGTTGCCGATGCTCGCCTCCTTGGCCCAGTAGGGGATCAGCCCCCACTTCAGCGGATCGAGCCGCCGCTCGCCGCCCGGCTCGAGCACGCGCACCACCGCCGCCTCCTGCGTCGGCGCCGTGTTGTAGCGCGGCGGCAGGAGCGGCAGCTCCCTCAAGTCGAAGAGGAGGGCGAGCTCGTCGCCCTTCGAGGTCAGCGTGTAGCGTCCGCACATGGCGTCTTCTCCTTCAGCGTCATCAGCGATTAGCGCCCCGCCAGCTCCTTGAGGGTCGCCACCGCGTGCTCCAGCTCGGCTTCCGTGTTGAAGAAGTGGGGCGAGAGGCGGATGCCGGCGTTGGGGCGAAAGTCGCAGATGATCTCGCGGTCGATCAGCTCGTGGCAGAGGCGGTCGGCCTCCGGATGGAAGATCGAGACGGTGCCGCCGCGATGCTTGGGATCGCGCGGGGTGCGCAGCTCGAAGCCGGCCTCCTCGGCGAGCTCCATCAGGTGCGCGGTGAGCGCCAGCGAGCGCTCGCGGATCTTCCGGGCGCCCACCCCCGCCACGATCCGGTAGCCGGGGCGGCAGGAGTAGAGGGCCGGGATGTTCGGCGTGCCGGTCAGGAAGCGCCAGGCCGGCTCGTCGCGCAGATGGATCGGCCCCGGGCGGAAGGCGAACGGCTCCTCGTCCGCCTGCCAGCCGATCAGCGACGGCTTGAGGGTGAGGGCGAAGTCCGGCTCCACCCAGAGATAGCCCGCCCCCGGGCCGCCGCACAGCCACTTGACCGAGCCGCCCATGGCGGCGTGCACCCCCCAGGCCTCGAGCTCGAGCGGCAGCACGCCGGTCGACTGGTAGACGTCGAGCAGCAGCACCGCCCCCACCTCGCGGCAGCGGCGGGCGATCGCCTGGGCGTCCTGCACGAAGGCGCTGCGGAAGAGGGTGTGGGAGACGGGAACCAGCCGCGTCCGCTCGTCGATCGCCGCCAGCAGCCGCTCGGTGGGGACGCCGATCCCGTCGTCCGAGGGGACGACCACGATCTCCGCCCCCTTCCTGCGCTCGCCCTCGAGGAGGTACATGACGTTCGGGAAGTTCAACCCGGTGTAAACGATCCGGTTGCGCTCCGCCGGGTAGTCCATGGCCGAGAGGAAGATCGCCCCCGCCACGGCGACGTTCTGGTGCATCGAGACGGAGCCCGGGCGCACGCCGAGCAGGGGAGCGAGGAGGTCGCCGGTCTCGGCCGCCATCTCCCACCATCCCTCGCCCCAGGCCCGCACGCCGCGCTCCCCCCAGGCCTTGGTGAACGCCGCGACCTCGTCCTCGACGGCGCGCGGCATGGCGCCGAGGGAGTTGTTGATCAGGTAGGTCGTGTGCTCGAGGATGGGGAACTCGGAGCGCAGCGACAGCAGGTCCGCGTGGGGAGCCGGGCTCGCCATGGCCTCAGCGCCCCGTCCACTGCGCCGGGCGCTTCTCGAGGAACGCCTTCACCCCCTCCTCCTTGTCGGCGGAGGAGAAGCAGAGGCAGAAGAGGTCGCGCTCGTAGGTGATGCCGTCCTCGATCGGCAGCCGCTCGCTGGCCCGCAGCGCCTCCTTGGCGACCTTGAGGGTGAGCGGCGATTTCGAGGCGATCTTGTCGGCGAGCTCGAGGGTCTTCGCGCGCAGCTCCGCGGCGGGGACCACCATCTCGACCAGGCCGATCTCCTTGGCCTCGGCGGCGGGGATCATGTCGCCGGTGAGGATCAGCCGCATGGCGTGGCCGGTGCCCACCAGGCGGGCCAGGCGCTGGGTGCCGCCGCCGCCCGGGATCAGGCCGAGGTTGATCTCCGGCTGGCCGAAGCGCGCCTTGTCCGAGGCGATCCGGATATCGCACGACATCGCGAGCTCACAGCCGCCGCCGAGGCAGAAGCCGTTGATCATCGCGATGACCGGCTTCGGGAAGCTCGCCATGACGTCGAAGATCCGCGGGCTGCGCATCGCCTGGCGCTGGTCGAACGGGGTGCGGCCGGCGAACTCGCCGATGTCGGCCCCCGCGATGAACGACTTCTCGCCGGCGCCGGTGATCACCACTACCCCCACGGAATCGTCACCCTCGATCTGGCCGAGCAGCTCCAGCATGTCGTTGCGCACCGCCTCGTTCAGGGCGTTCAGCTTGTCGGGCCGGTTGATGGTCAGGATGGCGACGCGCCCCGCGCGCTCCATCAGGATGGTCTCGGTCATCGGATCTCTCCTCGAAGTCGGATGGGAGTCAGGATCAGGCCGGAGACGGCCGCCAACAGATGGGAGACAGGCCGGTCTCCAGACCGGGGGGATGATACCGGAAGGGGCGTACGGAGGGGAGTTGAGAGGCCTGTGCAGTGAACTATCCTTTGCTACAATTAAAGCGGTGTATGGGGTTTGCGCAAAGCCCCTCTGAGACAAACGGGCCGGAGAGGGCCCCGTCAACTCCTTGCCGGCCATTTCCGTAGGAGGAGTCATGAAGCCACTTCTGCTCAGTCTGGTCTCTGCCGTCCTCGCTCTTGGGGTGTATGTCTCGCCCGCCTCGGCGGCGACCGCCAACTTCCAGGGGGACTGCCTGATCTCGCACACCTGCGACTTCGACTCGCAGCGCCCGTTCGCGAGCCCTTCGACCTGTTCCCCCGCGACGATCACCGGCTGGGCGTGGACCTTCAGCGATGGGGGAACGGCGTCGGGCGTCCTGGTCACCCACTTCTTCCCCCTCTCCTCGTCGTCCTACACCGCGACGCTGAAGATCACCTGCAGCAATGGCACGACGGCGAGCGTGACGAGGAATCTCAACTGGAGCGTCGGGGTCCCAGGGGTCATCGGTCCCGGAGTCGGTTACAACTGAAGGGGAGCTAAACGCCGCGCAGGCGTTCGAGCTCGGCTTCGAGCGCCCGCACCCGCTCCTCGGCGGCCCGCCGTCCGGCCTCCGCCTGGACGCGGGCTTCCTCGACCTCCTCGGACCACAGGATCGGCTCGCCGGAGGCCGCGTCCCGCAGGCGCAAGCGCTCACCTTCGCGTTGGAAGCGCAAGCCGGTGGTCCGGCTGAGGAGAGAGCCGTCGTCCGCCAGCGGGATCGGCTGGTAGCCGCTCTTGAGGAGCCGGAATCCCTGCAGCGAGGGCTTCAGATAGTCGCCGTAAGGATCGAACAGGATGTACTCCTCGATGCCGAGCCGCTGGTAGAGCGCCTTCTTCTTGCCGACGTCCTCCCGCCGGGTCTTGCGGGAGGTGAGCTCGACCACCAAGCTGGGAACCATCTCCTGCCAGAGCAGATAGTTCGGCCGGTCCCACTTGGCGATCCCTTTGGCCAGCAGCACGTCGGGGGCGACGATGGCCTGCGGATTCCCCTTTTCGTAGCAGAGGAAGAGATTGCCCCCCACCCAGATGTCCGGCACCGCGGCATAGCGGCGCCGCAGGCCGAAGATGACGTCGAACATCAGGCGCAGGTGGAGGCTGGTCTCGGCCATGGGCTGGCCGTCGGAGGTGGGGTACTCGATGTCCTGCTCGAGTGGAATCGCGTTCATGCGTGCCGGCTTTCCCCAACGGTCGCGGGATCACACCACGGAACTCCTCCCCGCCGCAACTCCTCGCACGGTATGCTAGCAGGGTCGGGATGGACGGTGCCAGAGGCCGGGAGTCATCATGACCAAGCGTTTGAAGATCCCCATCGGCGAGCAGGAATCCTCACAAGCCCCAGGCGCTGCCCGCCCGGCGGGCCCTCACGAGGCTGTCATCTTGCTCAAGAGGCTTGAAGCGCCCGTCGCCGAGGTAGGCGTGATGATCGACGAGTCGGTCGCGGGACGCTATCCGTAAAGCCTACCGGTCCTTCCAGACCGGCCGACGCTTCTCCAGGAACGCGGCGGCGCCTTCCGCCACATCCTCCAGCGGCAGCAGGTCTTCCTTGTAAAGCCTCTCCGTCTCGGCGAGCGCCTCGGCGAACGGCAGGTCGCGGCCGGCGCGGACGGCTCTCTTGGTGAGACGCACGACGGGAGCGCTGTGGGCGGCGATCCGTTGCGCGAGATCGCGCACCGCCTCGTCGAGGCCTCCGACGCTCACGCAACGGGTCACCAGCCCCGAACGTTCGGCTTCCTCGGCCGTGAGCATCCGGCCGGTCAGGGCGAGGTCGAGGGTCAGGCCGGCGCCGACGCGGGCGGGAAGGAGGGCGGTGGCGACGGGCGGGAAGCAGCCGAGTGTGATCTCGGGCTGGGCGAAGCGGGCGTCGGTGCTCGCGATCACCAGGTCGCAGGCCATCGCGAGCTCCATCCCGCCTCCCAGGCAGTGGCCGTGGACGGCGGCGATCGTGATCAGATCGAGGTCGCGCAGCCGGCGGATCGTCCCGTGCAGGCTGTCGAGCATCGGGCCGACCCGGTCCGGGGTGTGGTCCTGGACGGCGACGCCGGCCGAGAATCCACGCTCGCCAGCGCCACGGAGGACGATCACCAGGGTCTCGGGATCGGCCGCCGCCTCGGAGACCGCGGCGGCGAGGCGGTCGATCGTCGGGATGTCCAGGATGTTGAGCGGCGGACGGTCGATCGTCAGCGTCGCGACGCGGCCGTCGCGGTGGAGGCGGACGGTTTCAGCGGTTTCGGCGACAGGGGCCATGGCTCAGGGGGTATCGAAACCGGCGGCGCGGACGAAGTCGGTCCACAGCGCGCGCTGGGGGTCGAGGGCGACGAGGTTCTCGGGGTGCCACTGGACGGCGCGCACCCACCAGCCGTGGCGGTCGAGCACCGCGGCTTCGACCAGGCCGTCGGGGGAGAGGGCGACCGGCACGAAGCCGTCCGCCAGCCGCCGGACCGCCTGGTGGTGGCGGCTGTTGACGCGCTGGCCGTTTTCTCCGTTGCTGCCAATGAGCCGCTCGCCGACCGGAGCCCCGGGCTCGATCACCTGCACGGCGTGGGCGAGCTGGTCCGGGGTCTCCGACTGGCTGTGGTCGATCGCGCTCGGCGCCTGCGACGGCAGGTCCTGCCAGAGCGAGCCGCCGAGGTAGACGTTGAGCACCTGGATGCCGCGGCAGACCCCCCAGACCGGGAGCCGGCGCTCGCGGGCGAGGTCGAGGAGATCCCATTCGAGCGCATCGCGCTCCGCTTTCACCTCGACGCCGACATCCGGAAGCACCGCCTCGCCGTAGCGCGCGGGGTCGACGTCGAGGCCGCCGCAGAGCAGGAGCCCGGAGGGATGGGCTTCGGACAGCGTCGAATCGGGGGTCACGATCCGGATCGCCTCCTCGGGAACGCCGACGGCCATCAGGGCCTCGACGTAGGGCTGCGCCCGCTCCTCCGACGCCGTCGAGAGGAGGATCGCGCCGCGCGACCCGGTGTGTGCGCTCAATGCGCTCAAGCGGCCTCCCGCTCGACCAGCGCCGCGATCCCCATGCCTCCCGAGACGCAGAGGGTGGCGATGCCGCGCCGTCCGCCGCGTTTCTCCATGCCGTGGAGGAGGGTGACGAGGATGCGGGTGCCGGTGGCGCCGATCGGGTGGCCGAGGGCGATGGCGCCGCCGTCCGGGTTCAGGCGGGCGGGGTCGAAGCCGAGCTCCTGGTTGCAGGCGAGCACCTGGGCGGCGAACGCCTCGTTGAGCTCCACCTCGTCGATCGCCCCCTTGTCGAGCCCCGTCTTGGCGAACAGCTTGCGGACGGCGGGGACCGGGCCGATCCCCATGATCCGCGGGTCGACGCCGACCACCTCCCAGCCGACCAGCCGGGCGACCACGGGGAGGCCGAGCTCGTGGGCCGCGGCGCGCGAGGCGACGAGGATCGCCGCGGCGCCGTCGGTGATCCCCGAGGCGTTGCCGGCCGAGACCACCCCGCCCTTGCGGAAGACGGCGGGGAGCTTCGCCATCGCCTCGAGGGTCATGCCGTCGCGCGGGTGCTCGTCGGTGGCGACGGTGACGTCCCCCTTCTTGCCGGCCGCTTTTCCGGTGACAACGACCGGCACGATCTCGCTCGCGAAGCGCCCCTCGCCGCGCGCCCGCTCGCAGCGCAGCTGGCTCTCGAGGGCGTAGGCGTCGGAGGCGGCGCGGTCGATCCCCGTCTCGGCGGCGAGCTCCTCGGCGGTCTCGCCCATCACCAGCTTCGAGAGCGGGTCATTGAAGCCGTCCTGGTACATGCCGTCGACGATCTCGGCGTTCCCCATCCGGTATCCCCAGCGGGCGCGGGGGAGGAAGTAGGGGGTGTTCGACATGCTCTCGGTGCCGCCGGCGAGGACGACCTTCGCCTCGCCGAGCAGGATGGTGCGCGCCGCCGAGAGGACCGCCTGGAGCCCCGAGGCGCAGGCCTGGTTGACCGTGAACGCCGGCCGGTCGACCGGCACGCCGGCGCGGAAGCCGATCTGGCGCGCCGTGTTGGGGCCGCCCCCGGCCTGCCGGCCATGGCCGAAGATCACCTGGTCGACGTGCGACGGATCGAGCCCGGCCCGGCCGAGGGCACCGCTCGCCGCCGCCGTGCCGAGGTCGGCCGCTGAGAGGGAAGAGAAGACGCCGCCGAACTTGCCGATCGGGGTGCGCACAGGGGCGGCGAGGACGATGTCGTTGTCGTTGCGATCGTGGCGCGTCATGAAGGACCTGTCTCCGTTTTGGACTTCATCGGAGGACCGCGGAGGCTTGCCCTCCGAAGCCCTCATCACCCCGGCCCTCTTCTCCCCGCCTCCCCCCCTTCCACCGGGAGAAGAGGGGGGCCCTGCGATGAGGATCAGAGCTCCTCTCTGGCTTTTGTAGTTCTCCCCTCTCGCCCGGTCGGGCGGGAGGGAGGCGGGGAGAGAGGGGCCGGGGGAGTGAGGGCCCGCCCCGGAGGGGCGGAAGCCACCTCTCAGCTCAGGTAAATCTCCTCAATATCCGCGGAATTCCGGCTTGCGCTTCGAGATGTAGGCGTCCAGGCCCTCGCGGGCGTCCGGGCTCTCGAAGAGCTGCTGCTGCAGCTCGCGCTCGATGGCGAGGCCACTCTCGAAGGGGACCTCGGCGCCGGACTGCACGGAGCGCTTGATCCGGCCGACCGCCTTGGCCGCCTTGTTCGGCGGGCAGAACTGCTTGGCGTACTCGTGGACCTGGTCGAGGAAGTTGTCGCCTTCGAAGATGTTGTTGACGATGCCGATGCGCTGCGCCTCCTCGAAGTCGATCAGGCGGCCGGTGACCATCAGCTCGATCGACTGGCTCTTGCCGACGCGGCGGGCGAGCCGCTGCGTGCCGCCGGTGCCGGGGAGGACGCCGAGGGTGACCTCGGGGAGGCCGACCTTGCCGGAATTCTTCTTGGCGATCAGGATGTCCGCCGCCATGGCGATCTCGAGGCCGCCGCCGACCGTGTGCCCCTCGATGGCCGCGATCACCAGCTTGGGGGTCTGCTCGAGGCGGTTCAGCGTCTCGTTGGCGTGCAGGCAGAAGTAGTACTTGAAGTAGGGGTCGGACGACTTCAGCATGTTGATGTTGGCGCCGGCGCAGAAGAACTTGTCCCCCTCGCCCTTGATCACGATGACGTAGACGTCCTTGTCGAACCGGGCCTTGAGGACGCAGTCGTCGATCTGGCGCATCATCTCGTGGGTGTAGGTGTTGGCCGGCGGATCGTCGAGCGTGAGGTAGGCGACGCCGTCCTTGACCTCGTAGTGGACCAGGGTGCGCTGCGCGGCGGTCGGTTCCGCAACGGTGGACTCAGCCATATGGATCTCCTCTCCTCGGGATTTGCGGGGTTTTGAGCCTGAGCCGGCAGGCCCGGGCAAGGCATCGCGGCGTATTCTCCCACGAGTCGGGGGGAGCGTCCACCCGCGGGGGAGGGTGGTACCATTCTGGGAATGACGGTTGCTCTCCGACGGGTCGCCGTGGTCTGATCGGCATCGGTCGGGGAAAGGACGGCACGCATGACCGCGATTCCTCTCCAGCGAAATATCCACTACCCGGAATCCGACGGCCAACCGATGGGGGAGACCGAGCTCCACCGTGAGGAGATGACCTACCTGATCCAGGCCCTCCAGAGCCGGTATCGGGAGGCGCCGGACGTGCAGGTCGGCGGCAACCTCTTCCTCTACTACATCCCGGGAGATCCCCGCGCCGTCGTCTCGCCGGACGTCTACGTCACTCTGGGGATCCCCAAGGGCCTCCGCCGCGTTTACAAGCTGTGGGAGGAGGGGAAAGCGCCCACCCTGGTGATCGAGGTCACCTCGGACAGCACCCGGGACGAGGACCTCTCCCGGAAGAAGGTCTGCTACGAGCAACTCGGGGTCGAGGAATACGTTCTGTTCGACCCGCTGGGCGAGTACCTCGAGCCGCGCCTGCAAGGCTATGGCCTCGTGCAGGGACGCTATCAGCCGATCCCGCGCGAGATCGACGGCGCGCTGCTCAGCCGGACGACGGGCCTGAAGCTGAAGCCGGAAGGCCACCGGCTCCGGCTCGTCGAGCGGGCGACCGGCGAGCCCCTGCTCAGCGACCAGGAAGTGCGGGAAGAGCTGGCCCGCCTTCGCCGCGAGCTGGCCGGCCGCGACGACGGCTGACGGTCAGCCGCCGGCTTCGAGGATTCGCCGCCAGAGCACGGAGCTCTCCCGAGGCAGCTCTGAAAGCTCGCGTTCCACTCCGGCAACCAGCGAGTCCCGTTCCGGGCCTGCGAGGATCTGCTGGATGTCCCAGGCGTCCTGAGGACCGCCAGCGTAGAGCTTGAGCAGGATCAGATCGCTGGCGGTGAGGACGGAGAGCTCCACGCCGGCAAAGTGGGCCGTTCCAGTCCTGGCGATCAATTTCCCCTGCCATGCCGAGCGGCCGATCACCAGATCGACGGGAGACTCGCCCGAAGCCGTAAATCGCACCACGCCGGCGAGAGGATCGTCGAAGTCTCCCTTGCGAACCTCGACCCCGATGCCCTCGTCTCCGAGAGAATCCCACATACTGCGGTCCAGGCATTCCGGAGCAGTGCCGAGAAGGTCCACGACACCGAGGGTCGAACGGTTGACGCCGTAGATCGCCAGAGCCGAGGAGCCGATCAGGGTGTAGGGGATTCCCGCCGCCTGGAGAGCCGCGCTCACCCGACCGAGCAGGCTCACCCGATCAGCTCGTCCATGCACTTGGAGGGTCTACGCCCCGCCTGCTTGCGGCGTTGGAGCAGGCGGATCGCCGTTTCCCGGTCGACTCCCTGCGCCTGCCGGAAGGCCTCGAGGCCGATCTCCCCCATCTCGAAGACGCGGCGGATGCGCTCCTCGAGGGGGAGCTTGGCGAAGTCCTCCCGGTCCTCGCGGCGCAGGTCGTCGACGACGGAATGCATCCCGGAAGTATAGGTCGAGGGATTGCCCGAATCGAAGTAGAAATTGCGCACCAAGCGTCGGGCGCACTGCACTGGGGATATCCGAGAGCGCTTGCTGGCGCTCCATCTCGAAAGGGCGGCGGCTGAGGAGGCTTGAAGCGGCCTGCGTCAACCTTCCCGAGCCTCGCCGCAACGCGGGGCGAAGGCTCGACAACGCGGGGCAAAGGCGCAGCAACACGGGGCGAAGGCGCAGCAACCCGTGCGAAGGCGATCCCTCGCGGATACGAGCCCATCCCCGGGGACGTCGCGGTCCCTGCCAATTACAGCCCTCTCCCCTCTGGGGATGTCGCGGCCCCTCGCAGGGACGGGCCGCGCCCTGATGGGGTCGTGTCCTAATTCAGTGTGGGCGGGGGGAGTTTCGGCGTTTTCGGCGTCAGCTAGAGACGCGCGAGGGCCGGGAGTGAGGTTGTTACCCATCTACCCATATGTTACCATGGGTAGCATGGCTAACAACGACGCAGTTCCGGAAGTAGGGCCCTACCCGCGCCCGATCCTCACCCATAAGGAAGAGCTGTTTGCTGCGGAGCTGAAGGAAATTCGCTTGCTCCTGACTAAGCTGCTGGAGGCGACGACTCCGAGATAGCCTCCATCTCCCGCTTGTGGGCGGCAAAAGCGGACTCCACTACTTTTTGCAAATCGTCAAGTTGCAATGGTGTCGGCTTCTGTTGGTTCTGCATCCAATTGAAGTAATCTACTAGGAAACTTGCAAGTACAGCATGGAAGCGGTTACCTCCTGCCATCCCACCTGCAATATCGAAGTAGCCTCCTTCTTGGAGGATGGCTTGCGCCTTGCGGGCTCTTTCGGTCGCGATCTGTCTTTTGCGGCCAAGCTCCCAAGCTTCCATGGCATACCTCCCGCTAAATAACTCGGTTGACTGACTCCCTCATCCTACTCCCCTGACGGGAGCAAGGGGTTGACTTCTGCCCCAAATCGAAGCGATAACTTCTCCTGTAGTTGTTTGCTTTTCCTCTGTAGTTCTCTAGAAGGGTTGGAAGACGTCCGTTCAAAAACGCCGCGTTAACGCGGAGAACGGAGTTGTGTGTCATGCCAGCCGCCCCCTGATCCCTGACCCGCAAGACCTTAAACGTCGAAAGGCCCGACGGGGCCTAATCCGTCGAGCCTTATCGATCCGCTAACCGACGTAGGTACGTCGATAGCGGCACTTGCGCAAAACGATCAAAGCAAGTGTACGCCGGAGGTGTGCCTAGGTCAATCCGAAAGGAGGTGCCTATGGCCCTCTTCTATGGCGGCGCTGTGCCTCTTCACCGCCAGTTGAAGGGTCTCTTGCTCCCGGGCCTACCCCGGGGGCAGATACAAGCCAGGGCGGCGGGTGGAAGCTACCGCTTCCCCTTGCCGCCCGTCCCTAGCTCAGCGTTCGCGGCCTTCAAGAGGCGGTCCCTGATCCAATTGGACAGGGGCCGCCCGTCCTGTTCGGCCGCCCTCTGGAAAAGTTCCTTCTCACTCTCGGAGACGCGCATGTCCAAGCGGGTGTTCTTGGTGGTTTCTGGCATACACACAGTGTGCGGCAAAGTGCTGGACATTTCAAGCACCTTTCCCCTTGCTATCGTCCAACATTGTGTGTACAATGTCCCTGTCAGTCAGAGAACGCTATGGACGCCCCCGCCCCCATCAATACGAGCTGCCGCACCTGCGGCGAGCCCACCATTGGATGGGGAAAGGACAAGCACGGCAACCCGCGCCGGAAGTGCCGCGCCTGCCGGGCGACGTTCGGGATCATCCCGGCGCGCCCGCTCGGCGCCATGCGCCTCGACCTGGACAAGGCGATGCTTTGCCTGCACCTCCTGACGGAGGGCTCTTCGATCCGCTCGACGGAGCGCGTCTCAGGCGTCCACCGCGACACCATCATGCGGCTTCTGCGGGTTGCGGGCGCCAAGTGCGAGGAGCTGCTCTCGCGGCTGGTGCGCGGGGTGGACGCGCACGACGTGCAGGCGGATGAGCTGTGGTGCTTCGTGGGGATGAAGGAGAAGACGAAGACCCGCAAGGGGATCGAGGATTCCGAGATCGGCGACGCCTATACGTTTTTGGCCGTCGAGCGGGATTCCAAGCTCCTGCTCGCTCAGCACGTGGGCCGCCGGACGGCGAAGGATGCCGGGATCTTCGCGGCGAAGCTCGCGGGCGCGGTCGGCGAAGATCGGTTCCAGATCTCAACGGACGGTTTCGAGCCCTACGTCGGCGCTCTGGAGGACAACTTCGGCGGGCAGATCGACTTTGCCCAGATCATCAAATCGTACTCAGGAGAGGGGCTGGACAGCGAACGGCGGTATTCTCCGCCGTCCATAATAGCCGTAGAGAAGCGGGTCGTCTCGGGCGATCCGGACGAGGCGAAGATCTGCACGAGTCACATTGAACGGGTAAACCTGCACGTGCGGATGATGTCCCGCAGATTCACGAGGTTGACCACGGGATTCTCCCGGAAGCGGGACAACCTGCGGGCCGCCGTGGCGCTCTTCACGGCGTCCTATAACTTCACTTGGTGTCACCGGACGCTGAAGGGCTGCACGCCCGCGATGGCGGCCGGGATCGCCCGTAAGCCCTGGACGGTGCGGGAACTGCTTACGGCTTAAAATAAATGTTGTCGTGGTTATCGAGATCGACTAGAAGATAGTAAGCGCCGTCGTCGTCCACTTCTGCTCGCAGGAGGATTCTGAAATTTCGAGTGACCCGTATCGTGAAGTAACCAGGAGAATCCTTCACGGACTCAAAGTTCAATCCCGGAGACTCCGGAGCCCTGTGAAATTTCAGTAACGCTTTATCCGCCCGACCCGCCAAAGGTTGACCAAGCTTGACGCGAGCTTTTAGAAAGCGGGCGGAAGGTTTTGTGCGTACCTTAATGAATCACCCGGAGTGCGAGTTCAAATACTCTATAAGCCTCTCCGGATCATCGAATACAGGTGCGTCACCGGGATCTTCCATATCCGCTCGCATCGCCATAGCTCTCCAGCGATAATCCCGAAACATTCCCGCCGTCTCATTGACAGTCGCGATGTATCGATCAATAATTGCCATGGATCTCGCCCGCTCTCCAGGGGTAAAGACTGACATAGAAAATAAACTCCTTCGCGGAGCCTTGAGTGAATGTATTACCGCTGCATTTTCGACGCTGCGCTGTTCTGCCGCTCGAAGTTTCTCGATAAGCTCTTCCAGAGTGGAGAGGTCAGGAGTTACAGCCAATTGCTCGAATAGTCGGTCCAAGTTCGCGCGAACTACTCCAGCGCTTTCTTTCATCGCGCGCGTGCGCACCGCCAGATCTTTCGTCGCTTCAAGCACTCGGCTCTTAGCGGGCAAGAGCGATGAATCTTCAAGGGCAGGGATAGGCTCTGCGGCCGCGCTGGCTAGGCTATCGATATCTTCAAGCAAAAACGCGGGTACGCCCATGGTGTACAGCAGTTTACCACGGGCGGCAAGAGGCGGAGGCCGCTCAAGTTGGCGGCCCCCGCCCGTCTACACGTCTTCCCGCTGGAACCGCTGGAGGAGCGGGGCGGGATCTTCGGCGGGTTCGTTCCCTCCCCAGCGCACCCAAACCCGCGCCAGCTCGGAAGCCAGCACCCGACAGTGGCGCGCCATGCGGAACGTAGCTACGAGCCGCAGGGAGGGGAGATGCGTCAGGGTGTACATGTGGCACCCGTGGTAGCCCGGGCCGGCCGCCGTGCCCCGGAAGATGCCGAAGGGACGGCCGATCCACCCCGGCACCTCAAGCTCCCGCCCATCTTCGAGACGGACTCGGAAGCGGCCTAGGTTCCACGCCAGCGGGAGCGGCTTCCCGGCCCGCTGGAGGGCGTCGAGGTGGCGGTCAGCCGCTTCCGCGAGCCACGTGCCGACGGAGCGATGGCCTTCCGCTTCCGCCGCCCGGTTCCATCGAAGCGCCTGCTTGTCCGTGGCCCGGACGGTGTAGCTCGCCCGCTTCAGGCTCACGGCCGAGCACCCCACGGCGGTCCGACCATGGATTCCAGGCCGAACGCGATGCTGCTACACCGCTCGGCGTAGTGCGCGGCCTGGAACGATAGCCGCTCGTCTTCCACCCCCAGAGAGACCGTCTCCCGTTCCTTCGCCACGGACAGGAGGAAGGCTTCCGCGTGGCGGATGTCGGCCGCCACGGCGCGCAGCTCGGCGCGGGTGGTCGACTCCGTCCAGGTCGGCCACTCCCCGCTGGCCTCAAGAGCGAGGTCGTACAGCATGGCGCCAAGATGTTCCAGTGCAAGACGGTTTTCGTTTTTGGTGAAATGCATTAGGAACGTGAAGCGGAAGGCCGGATGATCTTCCCAGTCGTAGGCCGGGGGCGGGATGCGGGGATCTCTGGAGAAAGGCACCGGGGGCTCAGGCGGTTCGGCAGGCGGAGCCGCGAACAGGGAAGGCGGGAGGGGTGGCGATGCTGCGCTAGACTGCGGGGTTAGCTCGGGCATGGGGTTGTCTCCTGTGCTCGGGTCAGGTCCGGCGCGGTGTTGGCTCACCCGCCGGGCCGTCTGTAGGTATCGGGGGGAACGCTCCCCCCGGTTCCCGCAACCTACCGCAGCACGAAGCGTCCGATTACCGCCCACACTGAATTAGGACACGACCCCTGATGGGTACGGGTC
>CAVWOZ010000003.1:0-48432 GCA_963756595.1 uncultured Acidobacteriota bacterium | reverse complement strand
GGACCTCGAGCGGGCCCGCGCTCTGGTCCTCGCGCACGGCTGGAACGCCATGGCTTACCAGATCCTCAACCCCGGCCTCCGCCACTGGTTCTCGGCCGCCGGCGACGCGGTGGTCGGCTACGTCCGCGCCGGCCGGGTGCGCGTCGTCGCCGGGGCGCCGGTCTGCGCCGCGGAGCGCCTGGGAGCGGTGGCGGCCGAATTCGCGGCGGACGCCCGCCGCGCCGGGGAGCGGCTCTGCTGGTTCGGCGCCGAGGAGCGCCTGCTCGACCTGCTGGCCGAGCGCGGCCCGGCGTCGGCGCTGCTGCTCGGCGCGCAGCCGGTCTGGGACCCCGGCCACTGGCGGGCGATCGTGGCCGGCAAGGCGTCGCTGCGCGCGCAGCTCGCCCGCGCCCGCAACAAGGGGGTGACCGTCCGCCCCTCGCGGCAGGAGACGGCCGAGGAGCGGGCCGCCCTGCGGCGCTGCCTCGCCGACTGGCTCGACCGGCGCGGCCTGCCGCCGATGCACTTCCTGGTCGAGTGCGACATCCTCTCCCCCCTCCTCGACCGCCGCCTGTTCGTCGCCGAGCGCGGCGGCGAGGTGATCGGCTTCCTCGTCGCCTCCCCCGTGCCTCGCCGCGACGGCTGGCTGATCGAGCAGATCATCCGCGGCCGCGGGGCGCCGAACGGCACCAACGAGCTGCTGCTCGACACCGCCATCAACGCCCTCGCCGACGAGGGGGCGCGCTACGTCACCCTCGGCCTCTCTCCCCTCTCGCGCGCCGTGCCGCAGCGGCCGGTCCCCCCCTGGAGCGTCCGCCTCCTGCTCGCCTGGGTCCGCGTCCACGGCCGGCGCTTCTACAACTTCGCCGGGCTCGAGGCGTTCAAGAGGAAGCTCAACCCCGAGCACTGGGAGCCGATCTACGCCTTGACCGACCGCCGGCGGATCTCGCTCGGCACCCTCTACGCCATCGCGGGAGCCTTCGGCGGCACCTCGCCCGTCCTCTTCATAGGACGATCTCTCCTCCGCTCCCTGGCTCAGGAGCTCCGCTGGGCCGCCGCGAAGGGGCGCCGGCGCCTGCGGGGTGTCGGCGCGGCTCCGGATCGACTACTCTTCCCCCGCCCTTGATGACGGGGGAAGATTGGATGAGATGAAACCGAGGAGGAGGAGACCGGCATGAAGATCGTCGTTCTGGGGGGAGGACGGGTGGGGAGCGCCATGGCCCGGGACCTGGCGCGCGACCCGCGCTTCACGGTGACCGTGGTCGACGCCTCCGCCGAGGCGCTCGGCGCCTTGCGGGAGACGGGGATCGCGACCGCGCGGGCCGACTTCGCCGATCCGGCGGCGGTGGCGCGCGCCGTCGAGGGGCACGACCTGGTGGTGGGGGCCGTCCCCGGCTTCCTGGGCTTCGCCACCCTGAAGGCCGTCCTCGAAGCCGGCAAGGACATCGTCGACATCTCCTTCTTCGACGAGGACCCCTTCCTGCTCGACGACCTTGCCGCGAGCGGGGGCGGATCGCCATCGTCGACTGCGGCGTGGCTCCGGGGTGCAGCAACCTGGTGCTGGGGCGGATGGCCGAGGAGCTCGACCGCCTGGACGACTTCGTCTGCTGCGTCGGCGGCCTGCCGGCGGAGCGCTGCTGGCCGTTCGAGTTCAAGGCGGTCTTCTCCCCCATCGACGTGCTCGAGGAGTACACCCGCCCGGCCCGCTTCAAGCGCTTCGGCCAGATGGTGACCCTCCCCGCCCTCTCCGAGGTCGAGCCGCTCGACTTCGCCGGCGTCGGCACCCTCGAGGGTTTCAACACCGACGGCCTGCGCACGCTGCTGCGCACCATCGACGCCCCCTCGATGGTCGAAAGACGCTGCGCTACCCGGGGCACGCCGACAAGATGCGGATGCTCCGCGAGGTCGGCTTCTTCGGCACCGGCGAGGTGGAGATCGCCGGCCAGCGGGTGCGCCCGCTCGATCTGACGGCGAAGCTCCTCTTCTCCTCCTGGCGTCTGAAGCCCGGCGAGGAGGACTTCACGGTGATGCGCATCGCCGTCTCCGGGGAGAAGGATGGCCGCCGCGCCCGCTACACCTGGGACCTCCTCGACCGCTTCGACCGCGCGACCGCCACCACCTCGATGGCGCGCACCACCGGCTACACCTGCACCGCCGCCGTCCGCATGGTCGCCGCCGGCCTGTTCGACAGGAAGGGGATCTCGCCCCCCGAGTTCATCGGCCGCGACGCCAAGGCCTACGCCTTCATCCTGGCGGAGCTGGCGGCGCGCGGGATCGTGTTCAAGGAGACGGTGACGCCGCTCTGACCATGGCGCCCCCGAAGCCGCCTACCTACTCCCTCGAAGCGCCCACCCGCCTTTCGGAGTCGCTCCTCTGGCGGCTGCAGAAGAATTTCTTCGCCGCGGCCGGCGCCACCGCCTGGTCGCGCGGGATCGTCCCCCACTACGTCACCAGCAACAGCTGGGTGGCCGGCGCCTACGCCCGGGTGGTGCTCGGCTGGCTGCGCGACGTCACGGCGGCGGGGGGCTCGATTCCCGCCACCCGGTCTACCTCCTGGAGCTGGGATGCGGCTCGGGGCGCTTCGGCCATCACTTCCTCGCCCGCCTTCTCGACCTCGTCGGCCGCTCGTCGCTGCGCGGCGTGACCCTGCGCTACGTGCTGAGCGACTTCACGGAGAGCAACCTGGCGCCGCTGCGCGGCCACCCCTTGCTCCAGCCATGGATCGCGGAGGGGATTCTCGACTTCGCCTGTTTCGACGCCACCGCGGGGGAGGCGATCCGCCTCGAACGCTCGGGCACGATCCTCTCCCCCGAAACGCTCGTCAACCCCCTCGTCGTGATCGCCAACTACGTCTTCGATGGCGTCCCCCAGGACGCCTTCGCCGTCCGGAACGGCCGGCTCTCCGAGCTGCTGGCGACCCTCACCCTCCCCGAGGCGCCCGAGGCGGGAGACCTCGACGAGCCGACGATCCTGCAGCGGATCGACCTCGGCTGGGAGGAGCGCCCGCTGCCGGAGGGTGAATTAGGGACCTACTACGGCGACCCGGAGCTCGACTCCCTGCTGACCGACTGCGCCCGCCCCTTGAAGGACACCGCCCTCCTCTTCCCGCTCGCCGCCCTCGGCTGCCTGCGCCATCTGTCCGAGATCGCGGGGGGCCGGCTCCTCCTCCTCTCCGGGGACAAGGGGTACTGCCAGCAGGAGCTGCTCGACGGGCGCGACGAGCCGGGGCTGACCGTCCACGGCAGCTTCTCGATGATGGTCAACTACCACGTCCTCGGACGCTGGTTCGAAGGGCGCGGCGGCGAATTCTTCGCCTCCACCCACCTCTACTCGAGCCTCAACGTGGTGGCGGGGGTGCTGGGCGGCCCGCCCGCCGTCGAGACCGCCCTCGCCTTCGACGAGGCGATCGAGCGGCAAGGGCCGGACGACTTCTTCGACCTCAAGGTCAGCTTCGGCAAGCCCGCCGCCGACCTCCCCCTCGAGCAGCTCGTCGCCTGGCTGCGCCTCTCCGGCTGGGACGCCAACGTCCTGCTCGACCTCTGGCCGGCGCTGATGAAAGGGGCCGCCGCGGCGCCGGGGCTCCTCCGCCTGGAGATCTACCGGGCCGTGCACCAGGTCTGGGACGCCTACTTTCCCCTCCAGGAAGCCCGCGACCTCGCCTTTCATCTCGGAGTACTCCTCTGCGAGATCGAATGCCACGGCGACGCGCTCCCTTTTTTCCACGAGTCGGCGTCGGTCTACGGGCAAACCCGGCCACCGTCTTCAACATCGGCCTCTGCCTCTACCATCTGGGCGATCTGGAGGCCGCTCGCGAGGCTCTCGACGAAGCTTTGAGGGAAGCGCCGGACTTCGAACCGGCCGTGGAGCTGCGCCGGGAGGTCGGCGAAGGGCTCGCGAAGCGACAAGACGGGCGCGGGAAGAGAAAAACCGTGCGCGGAGGCCGTAAAACCGTCTGAAGCTCGCCGGAGAAGCAGTTGGGGAAACGCCAATCGCTCCGACGCGACCCTGCCAGCAGGGGAAAAAACCTTCGCGGGAGGTGAAACAACCGTGCGCGCCACCGCGCGGACACCGCGACGCGCCTCAATTGCGGATATTTGCCCGCTTCGAACCTTCGCAGCGCCGCGCGAAAGCTTCGCGCCCCCTCTTCAAGCCATCGTGCCGACCGGATTCCGCTTGTAAAGCGGCTTGAAGGCGAGCAGCCAGAGCCCCGAGAAGTCACGCATCAGGCGCATGCGCAGGAGCTGGAGCTGCCGGCACTCGGCGGTGTTGCCGTTCATCATCAGGTCGTTCAGCACGTGGTTGAAGTGCCAGAGGTACTCGTCGGACTTGCGGCAGGTCAGGCGGGCGCGGGCGAAGACGATGGCGTCGCCGGTCACCGAGGTCTCGTCGAGGAGGCTCGCGATGTCCTGCGCCTCCTCGTTGATGCGGATGCGTAGCGCGGCCGATTCGAGCAGGAACTGCTCGAGCTCGCGGTCGCAGTCCGCCTTGCCGAACACCCGGCGGTAGGACTCGACCTCGCGCGGCTCGAGGCGGAGGGCGAAGACCTCGGGGCGGAGCACCACCCGCTCGGCGGGGAGGTCGGGCGGGTTCACCTCGCGCAGGGTGTCGACCAGCCGGCGGTAGTAGCTGCCGAGCAGCTCCTCGGAGGTCGTAAGGGAGGTGGAGGCGGCGCCGGCGGCCTGTTCGAGCACGTACTCGCCGGTGTCCTGCCCGACCTTCGAGAGGCTCGGCCGCTCGGCGGTGTCGGGGCGGCCGGCGGTGAGGCGCGGCAGGAGGTGGCGCACCCGCTGGCGGATCTGGGCGATGTCGCCGAGGCGGAACTCCTCCTTCTGGAGCTGTTTCTCGAAGCGCTCGATCTCCTCGCGGAACTCCCCCAGCTCGCGGTCGAGCTGGCTGTCGAAGGCGACCTCGCGCTCGAGCTCGAAGACCCGCTGGTACTCGGCGACGATGCGCTGCTCCTCCTGGCGGTAGAGCTTCTGGATGCGCGCCTTGAAGACCAGGTTGGTCTCCATGATCGGCAGCAGCAGCTCGGGGTGGAAGTAGGAGTTCCCCAGGCCGTGCTTGAGCTCGCGGTAGCGGCGGATCAGGGCGTGGTCGTTGAGCTCGTCGAGGCTCTCGACGGCGCTCATCTGGTGGCGCACGGCGTCGATCGCCGCCCGCCGCTCCTCGATCATCTGGTCGCCCGGCGGCGACTCGCCGAGCTGGCTCCAGATGCCGTGGAAGATCTCGTTCAGCCGGTGGTGGTTGCGCAGCACCAGCTCCCCCGTGCGGTCGTCCATCTCCTCGCTCAGGCGAGCGAGCAGGAAGTCGATCTTGTCGAGGCGGTCCGAGGGCCAGGGGCCGGCGACATGCGCGTATAGGTAGAACCGGATGAGCTGGGTGAGGATCTTCTCGTCGTAATTCTTCACGCGACGGAAGAACTGGCGCAACAAGTCCGGCGTTACTTTGGTATCCTCCTCGTCGAGCGCACCGATGAGCTCCGTGAGCCGCCGGTCGATCGCTTCCAGGCGGTGACGGATCCGCTCGCTCTCCGAGGCGTTCAGGCTCTGAGAGATCTCCTTCAGCCCGCTGTAGAGGTTCTGAAACTCCGTGGAATGCTGGTCCTCCACGCGCTGGAGAAGCGTTTTGGCCAGGCTCTGCAGGAACTGGTGGAACGTCCAGGCCGCCCGGAAGCGGTGCGAGATGTCGGCGTAACGGCGATGGAGAACGCTCAGCTCTTGAACCGTGGTCATAAGCGGCCTGTGGAACCCTCGAACCGTTGAGTCGTAACGACTTGGCGAACGCTGATGGCGACGATCTTACGCCAAGAGACGGCAAAGGAGAAACTTACCGTGCGCGTGGTGATTTCGCAGCAGGAGCTGGAACGGCGGGTGACGGAGCTGGCGGCGGAGATCAACCGCGACTACGCGGATTGCGACCGGCTGCTCTGCGTGGGGGTCCTCAAGGGGTCGGTCTTCTTCATGGTCGACCTGCTCAAGCAGCTCACCATCCCGGTCGCCATCGACTTCTTCCAGACCTCGAGCTACGGCGCCGGCACCGCCCCCGGCGAGGTGCGCATCCGCAAGGACCTCGACCTGACCGTGCGCGGCAGGGACGTGCTGCTGATCGAGGACATCGTCGACACCGGCCACACGCTGACCACCATCCTCGGCCTGCTGCGCTTCCGGGGGGCCCGGAGCGTCAAGCTCTGCGCCCTGCTCGACAAGGCGGCGGCGCGCCAGGTGGAGGTGCCGATCGACTACAAGGGATTCGAGATCGAGCCGCTCTTCGTGGTCGGCTACGGCCTCGACTTCGACGAGCGCTACCGCAACCTCCCCTACATCTCCGTGCTGGATTCCGAAGATCTACCCTGAGACCCGAGCGAAGAAAGGAACCGACATGCGCTTCCACCACACGGACGACGCCCCCCCGGCCCTCGGCCCCTACTCGCAGGCGGTCGAGGTCGACGGCTGGCTCTACCTCTCCGGCCAGGTCGCTCTCGACCCCAAGACCGGCGAGTTGATCGCCGGCGACTTCGAAGCCGAGACCCGTCAGGTGCTGAAGAACCTCCAGGCGGTGCTCGCCGCCGCCGGCTGCACCTTCGCGGACGTGGTGCGGACCACCATCTACCTGATCGACTTCGGAAAGTTCCCGCAGATCAACGCGCTCTACGGCGAGGCGATGGGTGACCACCGCCCCGCCCGCACCACGATCGAGATCTCGAAGCTCCCCAAGGGGGCGCAGGTGGAGATCGACCTAGTGGCGAAGGTCCCCGCCGCTCGCTAGACGGCGAGCCCGCCGATCCGCTCGATCGCCTGGTCGATCTGCGCCCGCGAGACGTCGCGGTGGGTGACCAGGCGGACCTTCTCCTGGCTGAAGGGGACGCAGAGGATCCCCACCTCCCGGAGCCTGGCGACCAGGGCCGGCGCGGAGCCGCCGCAGAGCTCCGGGGTCAGCCGGAAGATGACGATGTTGGTGCGCACCGTCTCCGGGTCGAGATCGATGCCGCGCAGGCCGGCGAGCGCCCGGGCGAGACGGGCGGCGTTCTCGTGGTCTGCGGGGAGGCGGGCCGGCCCGTCGCGCAGGGCGATCAGCCCCGCCGCCGCCACGATGCCGGCCTGCCGCATGCCGCCGCCGAGCATCTTGCGCACCCGGCGGGCCTCGGCGATGAAGGCGCGCGAGCCGCAGAGGACGGAGCCGAGCGGCGCCCCCAGCCCCTTCGACAGGCAGAAGGTCAGCGAATCGAACCCCTCGGCGAGCGCGGCGACGGAGACTCCGAGCGCCGCGGCGGCGTTGAAGACGCGGGCGCCGTCGAAATGGACCGGCAGGCGGTGGCGGCGGGCGACCTCGAGGATGGCCGCCAGGCGCGGCCGGTCGGAGACGGTCCCCCCCGCCATCATGTGGGTGTTCTCGACCTCGATCAGCACGGTGCGGGCGCGGTAGCTGACGTCCGGAGCGATCGCCGCCTCGACCGCCGCGGGGTCGAGCATCCCCTGGGGGCCGGAGAGGGTGCGCGGCAGGAGACCCGAGAGGGCGGCCATGCCGCCGATCTCGTAGTTGACGATGTGGCAGTTGGCGTCGCAGATCACCTCGCCGCCGGGGCGGCCGTGGAGGTGGAGGGCGATGACGTTCCCCATCGTCCCCGAGGGGACGAAGAGCGCCGCCTCCATCCCCGCCGCCGCCGCCGCCTCCTCCTCCAGGCGGTTGACGGTGGGGTCCTCGCCGAAGACGTCGTCCCCCACCTCGGCGGCGGCCATCGCGCGGCGCATCGCGGCGTCGGGCTTGGTCACCGTGTCGGAACGCAGATCGATCCAGTCGTCAGCCATCGGAATCCCGCTCCTTAGAAGCCGATCCCCACCCGCACCGCCGCCTGCACGGCTTCGCCGCGCTCGACCTCGAAGTGGATCTTGGGCACCAGCAGGTTGAGGGTGACGCCGGCGTAGACCACGGCGTGGGTGGTGGTGTCCTTGAGGGTGCCGCCGAGGGGAGAGTCGAGCGTCCCGCGGCTGGTCACGATCCCGGCGCCGACGTAGGGGGTGAGCACGGTGAACCCCTTCGAGAGGAGGAGCTCGGCGCCGTACTGGTCGAGCCCGTACGCTTTGACACTCACCGTGCGCGTGCCGGTCACCCGCACCGAGAGGGCGGGAGACAGCAGGCCGCCGCTGAAGATCGCGTACTGCGCCTCGGCGGAGATGAAATTGACGTCGCCCCCCAGCGCCTTGCCGTAGGAGACCCCGAGGTCGAGGCCGCCGGGAAGCCCCTTCCTCACCCCGACCCGCGCGATCGACAGGAAGCCGCCGGTGTAGCTCCCGGTGACCGCCGTGTCGTTGAACGACTGGCTGTCGAAATCGCCGTCGTAGGTGGCGTCGGCGTAGGCCTCGAAGCCGGTCAGGCCGAGGGGGGCGGCGCCGTGGCGGGGGTAGAAGTAGGCGTCCGAGCTGAAGCGCCGGTTGAAGGCGCGGAAGTCGGCGCTGCTGGCGCTGCCGTTCACCTCCCAGGAGGCGGCGGCGGGGAGGGCCGCGAAAAAGAGCACGAGCAGGAGCAGCAGGTTTTCAGCGAGATGACGGGTGCGGCTGGGCATCCAGAGTCCTCCGGGGTTCGTCCGCGCCGGCGGTCTCTTCCGGCGCCAGGTAGTCGGCGAGCAGGCGGGCGAGGAGCGGGCCGGGCGTCGCATCCGGGTCGACGTCGTCCGCCTCGGCGACCTCGTCCACGATCTCGCGGCTCAACGGGTCGAGCGGCAGCACGCCGAGGTTCCCCTCGCGCGCCAGCGCCTCCAGATCATAGGAGGTGCGGTCGGCCCAGCGGGCGTCGCGGTAGAGCGCCTGGCCGGTCTCGACGGGGCGGCCGAGGCGCAGCCAGAGCTCCGCCGCCAGGGCGAGGGAGCCGCCGATCCGGCGGTTGGCGGCGCCGAGCACGGGCGGCCGCGGTAGCGGGCGGGCGACGAAGGGGGCGAGGCCGTGGCGGTGGGCGGCGCGGGCGAGCTCCCGCTCGGAGCGCGGCTCGCGGTGGAAGAGGGCGTCGAACGTCCCCTCCTCGCCCCCCCAGCGCTCGGCGAGCTGGCGGCGGTCGGCGGGGTCGAGGGTGAGCGCCAGCCCCTGGACGCAGCGCACGCCGGCGGCGGCGAGGTCGCGGCAGCCGAGCTCCCAGAGCGCCGGGTCGTCGGTCAGCCCCGGCAGCAGCGGCCAGACGGCGGTGGCGCCGGCCGGGAGGCGGCGCAGCCCGCCGAGGTCGCGCTCGAGGAGGAGCTGCAGGAGGTCGATGACGAACGCCGCGCCGGTCACGTTGGGCACCGTCGTCTCCTCCCCCGGCAGGAGATGGACGAGCACCGGGGTGCCGGCCACCAGCCGCGCGCGGGCCAGCTCGTCGCGGGCGGCGGCGCGGCGCGGCGGCACGGGGGGGAGATAGAGCACGTCGTCGAGCGGCATCCCCGCGACGTCGGCGAGGGCGGAGATCTCGGCGTACTTGGTTTTTGGATGGCGTGGATGCCGCCCCCACTCGCCGAGGGTGGCGGTGGCGAGGTTCACCCACGGGCGCTCGGGCGGCTCCCAGGACTTGGGGACGTAGCGGATCCAGAAGCGCCCCGGCTCCACGAGCTGGGAGGCGGGGCGGGGAGCGATCACGACGGTGTCCAGGCCGAGCCGGTAGATTCCGGCAACGGATCGACCAGGCCGCGGGCGGCGAGCAGGCGGTGGACGTACTTGCCGAGCACGTCCGCCTCGAGGTTGACGCGGTCACCCGGCATCCGGCGCGAGAGGGTCGTCACCTCGAGAGTATGGGGGATCAGCGCTACCTCGAAGCGGTCGGGGAACAGCGCGGAGACCGTGAGGCTGACGCCGTCGACCGTCACCGACCCCTTCTCCACCAGGAACGGCGCCAGCTCGGGAGGCACCCAGAAGGCGAGCACCCGGTGATCCGCGAGGTCGCGGCGGCCGACCACCGTGGCGGTGCCGTCGACGTGCCCCTGCACCATGTGCCCGCCGAGCGGGTCCCCCATGCGCAGCGCCGGCTCCAGGTTCACCTCGTCGCCGCCGCGGAACCCGCCCAGGCTGGTGCGCGCCAGGGTCTCCGGGGAGAGTTCGACCGTCACCCGCCCCTCGTCCCCGACCGTCCGCTCGGTCACCGTCAGGCAGACCCCCGACATCGCGACGCTGTCGCCGATCGCCAGGCGCTCCGCGAGGGCCGGCGTCATCGCGACCTCGAGGCGCACCCCACCCTGCCCCGAAGGGGCCGGGTCCGCGATCAGTTTTCCACGCTCTTGGATAATGCCGGTGAACATGATCGTCGCCACCCTATCGCGCGTAATGATACCGGCAGGCGATGATGGTCACCTCCGTCGGCGAGACGGAATAGATCAAGCGGTGCTCGTCGGTAATTCGTCGCGACCAGTACTTCGCCAGATCGGCCTTGAGGGGTTCCGGCTTGCCGATGCCTTCGAAGGGGGAACGGAGCGTATCTTTGATCAGGGCGTTGATCCGCTTCAACAGCTTTCGGTCTTGCTCCTGGAACCAGAGATAATCGTCCCACGCCGAAGGCGTGAAGGTCAGCTTCATGCGTCCAGGAGCTCCCGCTCCCGTGCCTCTCCCGCCTCGGCTTCAGCGATCGACTTCCGCAGGTGGTCCGCATTGGCGGGGTTCGCCAGCAGGTAGATCGTCTCCTTCCACGAGTTGTACTCGTCGAGCGGCAGGAACACCACCTGCTCGCCCCCCTCCATGACGACGATCGTCGGCTCCGCGTCCGCGATCACCTTGCTGACCAGTTCCTCGAGGTGGAGCTTGGCGTCCTTCAGGGTTACGGCGTTCATGTCGGCTGCCTCCTCCAGGTCAATTTTCCACGCTTCGGGATAGAGCGGCTATACATCCGTCTCGATAGGCCGTCAGAATCAGATCGCCGCCGCGCTCGCGGGCTGCGAGCCCTTCGAGGCGCGCGGCCGAGGCCAGCTCGGCGGAGCCTTCTCCACCCAGCGGCCCGGGGGCCGCCTTGCCGCCGATCAGCCGGGGGGCGCAGTCGACCGCTACCCGGTCGTAGGCGCCGGCGGCCACGAAGCTCGCCAGCACCTCGCCTCCCCCTTCGACCAGCAGGCTCTTCACCCCCCGGGCGTGGAGATCGGCGAGCACGGCGGCGGGCTCGACCACGGGGAGGCGAACCACCTCGGCGCCCGCGGCTTCCAGGGCTCCCCGCCGCTCTCCAGCGTCCGATTCAGTGTATATCAGCGCCGCGCCAGGGACGGTGAACAGGCGGGCCGTGGGCGGGGTGCGCAGGCGGCGGTCGAGGACCACCCGGAGGTTCGGCCCGGCGGCGAGCCCCAGCCGGCGGTCGAGGCGCGGGTCGTCGGCGAGCAGGGTGCCGCTGCCGACCAGGATGGCGTCGTGCTCCTCGCGCAGCTCGAGCGCCCAGCGCCTTCCCCGCGGCGAGGAGATCCACTGGCTCTCCCCCGTGGCGGTGGCGATGCGGCCGTCGAGGCTCATCGCCCACTTCAGGGTCACAGCGGGACGGCGCAGGAGGGCCGCGGTCAGGAATGCCAGGTTGAGCTTCACCGCCTCCTCGACCAGGAAGCCCGACTCGACCGCGATCCCTGCCGCCCGCAGCCTGGCGAACCCCTGCCCCGAGACCCGCGGATCGGGGTCGCGATGGCAGGCGACGACGCGGGCGATCCCCGCCGCGATCACCGCGTCGGCGCAGGGCGGGGTGCGGCCGTGGTGGGCGCACGGCTCCAGGGTGACGAAGAGGGTGGCACCTCGCGCGCGGTCCCCTGCGGCTCGCAGCGCCTCCACCTCGGCATGCGGCCCGCCGACCTGGCGGTGCCAGCCGCTCCCCACGACCTCGCCGTCGCGGACGAGCACGGCGCCGACGTTGGGATTGGGCGAGGTGCGGTAGCGGCCGCGGGCGGCGAGGCGGAGGGCCCGCCGCAGGTGGGCGAGGGAATCCGCGTCCAAATCAGCCGACGAGGGCAGCGGCGAACTCCCGGGGGCGGAAATCCACCAGGTCTTCGGGCTTCTCGCCGACCCCCAGATAGAGCACGGGGAGCTTCAGCTCGCGGGCGATCGCCACCACCATCCCCCCCTTGGCCGTGCCGTCGATCTTGGCGAGCAGCACGCCGTCGATCGGCACCACCTGCTGGAAGGTGCGCGCCTGGGCGAGGGCGTTCTGGCCCGTGGTGGCGTCGAGCACCAGGATCACCCGCTTCTGCCAGTCGGGGGCCTCGCGGTCGATCACCCGGCGGATCTTGCCGAGCTCGGCCATCAGGTAGTCCTTGGTGTGCAGGCGGCCGGCGGTGTCGACGATCAGCTGGTCGATGCGGCGCGCCTTGGCGGCGTGGATGGCGTCGAAGATCACGGCGCCGGGGTCGGCCCCCTGCCCCTGGCGGATCACCTCGACCCCCAGCCGCTCCCCCCAGAGGGCGAGCTGCTCGATGGCGGCGGCGCGGAAGGTGTCGCCGGCCGCCAGCATCACCCGCTCGCCGCGCATCAAGTGCCGCTTGGCGAGCTTCGAGATCGAGGTCGTCTTGCCGACGCCGTTGACGCCGATCATCAGGGTGAGCGTCGGGCCGCGGCCGAGCGGACGCGGGCGGGGCATCTCGGCGAGCAGGTCGGCCACCTCGTCCGACAGCAGCTTGCGCAGCCTGGCGGCGCTCGTCGTCTGCTCCTTCAGGGCGTTCTTGCGCACCCGCTCGACCAGCTCGAGCGAGGTCTCGACCCCCATATCGGCGCCGATCAGGGTCTCCTCGAGGTACTCGAGGGTCCGCTCGTCGAGGGTGACCTTGTTGGTCATCGCGGCCGAGACCTTGTCGATGATCTCGGTATGGGTCATGAACAGCCCGCGCTTCAGCTTGCCGAGGAAGCTCGCCTTCTCCTCCTCGGGAAGCTGGATCTCGGGCGCGAGCTCCAGGATGTCGTGGGGCTTGTCGGTTTTCTCAGCCATGTCGGCCCATGATAACCGAGCCGGCTAGTCGAACAGCTCGCGCACCAGCTGCTGCACCGCGTCGTTCAGGCTCTCGCGGGCGCGGCCGACCAGGGCGGGGTGGCGCTGGACGAGCGCCAGATGGTAACCGTCGGGGAGGGGGACGACGTAGATGTGGAGCGCGCGCTTCTCGATGTGGATCATCCGCGTCTCGCCGAGCTCGTTGTTGGCGAGCACGCGCTCGAGCTGGCGCAGGTAGATCCCGAGGTAGGCGCCGATCACCCGCATCTCGTAGGGGCTGAAGTCGGCGCAGGCGAGGTCGACCGTCTCCCCCGTGCCGTCGAGGAAGAGAGCGCCCAGGGCGTCGTTGTTGTTGGCCAGGAGGTTTGCGAGGACGTACTGGAACACGATACGGGTGCTCGAATCTCTCAGCGCTGAGCGCCGACGGCCCGGGTTTCTACCAAGGTGGACTCCAGGCGGGCGCGGGCGGCGCCGGCGCGGATCTCCCCCGCCTCGAAGGCGCGCAGGAAAGCGGTGACGATCTTGGCGTCAAAACGGCTGCCGGTCAACCGCGTGATGGTCTCGACGGCGAATTGCAGGCTGTAGGCCTGCTGGTAGGGACGGTTGGTGGTGATCGCGTCGAAAGTGTCGGAGACCGCCACGATGCGGGCGAAGAGGGGGATCTGCTCACCCCTCAGGCCGTCCGGATAGCCGCGGCCGTTCCACGCCTCGTGGTGGGAGCGGATGGCGGGGACCATCTCCTTGAGCTGCTCGATCGGCGTCATGATGTCGGCCCCCATGACGGTGTGCAGCTTCATCTGCGCGTACTCCTCGGGGGTCAGCACCCCCTCCTTGCGCAGGATGTGGTCCTCGACGCCGATCTTGCCGACGTCGTGGAGCAGGGCGCCGATCCAGATCTTGTGCTGCGTCTCCTCGGGGAGCTGCAGGTAGCGGGCGATGGTGCGGCTGTAGGCGGCCACCCGCTCGGAGTGGCCGCGCGTGTAGGGATCCTTGGCGTCGACCGCGGCCACGAAGGCGCGCAGCGAGCCGATGAACAGATCCCGGTTGGCCTGCGCCGCGTGCTGGAGCTGTTCGACGTAGTTGGAGACGTGACCGCTCATCCGGTTGAAATCCTCCGCCAGGTCGGCCATCTCGAAGGTCAGGCCCTTCACCTCGATGCGTCCGCCGAAGTTCCCCTCGGCGATCTCGTGCGTCGTCCCGGCGAGGCGCTGGATCGGCTGGCTCACCCAGCGCGCCGCGAGATAGGAGAAGAAGAGCGACAGGGCGAGCAGGATCGCCGTCGACAGGGCGGCGTTGACGATCATGTGGTTGACCTCGGCGAACGCCTCGGAGAGCGGCTTCTGCACCACCAGGTTCCAGTTGCTCTCGCGCACCGCGCTCACCTGGACGAAGACCTCGCGGACCCCCTCCGAGGTGGGGACGCGGTAGGTCGTGGTCAGCGTCATCGGCCCTTTGGCGAGGAGGCTGCGGATGCCGGGGACGAGGGTGCTCGGCTTGCCGTCGCTGCCGGCGTTCGCCCACAGGACCTTCCCCGCGCGGTCGACCAGGAAGACGCCGACCCCCTTGCTGATCTCCTCCCGGGTCACCTCTTCGAGCAGGCGGAAGCGGGCCTGCGCCTCGATGATCAGCTTCGGCGCGACGGCCGGCACCGGCACGGCGAGGATCGCCTGCGGCTTGCGGTCGGCGCCGAGGGTGACGCCGTAGGCCGGCGCCTTGCTCTTCTTCGCCTCCTCGAAGGCGGTGTCCATGGCCGCCTTGACCCCGGCGCTGAGGTTTCCCGGCTCGAGCCCCACCCCCATCTCCGGATCGAGGATGCGCAGGGCGAGGACGTCCGGATTTCCCTGCTGGAAGCTGTGGAGCTGCGGCCTCACCCAGGGCTCGGTCAGCCGCTCGGCGCTCCAGGCCGGCCCGGGGGCGAGGAGGATGCTGTCGCCGAGCTGCGCGAGCTGGCGGCGGATGGCGAGCAGCGAGGCGTCGACCTGCACGGAGAGCGACTTGGCCTCGGCCGTCAGGTTGTCCGACTCGGTGCTCCGCAGGACCGTCCGGCTCTGGGTGATCAGCAGCGCGCTGCTGATCCCCAGAGGGATGATGCCGGCCAGCAGCAGCGCTACGACGAGAATCGTCCGCAGCTTGAGGCGGCGCAGAATGCTTCGGCGAGTTTCCATGGTTCGACCGGTTCTCGGTGAATGATCCCGAGATTATAGCTCGATCGGTCTACGCAAGGGGACAACACCCTGGATTACCGCCAGAGTTTTCTAAATCGGCCCTTTATTGGGTGGTCGGAGGGTGGTCAGACCGGGCGGCGCAGGGGGGCGGCGAGGAAGTCCTCCAACTCGGCCAGGACCTCGGCGTCGGGGATCCCCTCCGCCATGAAGCCGCGGCCGAGGTCGGCCGGCAGCACCCAGACCAGCCCCGACTCGCGCGCCTTCTTGTCGCGCGCCATCAGGGCGACCAGCTCGCGCGCCGCGAGCGGCGGCAGCGGCGGCAGGTCGAGGCGCTGGATCAGGGCGTGGATGCGCGCGGCCACCGCCGCGGGGAGGCCGCGGCGGTAGGCGAGCCGGAGGGCGAACAGGATGCCGTACCCCACCGCCTCGCCGTGGCGGAGCCCCGCGTAGGCGCTCGCCGACTCGATGGCGTGGCCGAGGGTGTGGCCGAAGTTGAGCAGCCGGCGCTCCCCCGCCTCCCGAGGGTCGCGCTCGACGACGGCGATCTTGGCGGCGGCGGCGGCGGCCACCACCGGCCCGAGGGCGCCGGGGTCCCCCTCGAGCAGCAACGGGAGGCTCTGCTCGACGAGGCCGAAGAGATCGGGATCGAGCAGCGCCGCCATCTTGAGCACCTCGACCAGCCCCGAGCGCAGCTCCTCGATGGGGAGGGTGGGGAGCACCGCGGTGTCGCAGATCACCTGCCGCGGGTGATGGAAGAGGCCGACCGTGTTCTTGCCGCCGGGGAGGTCGACCCCGGTCTTGCCGCCGATCGCGGCGTCGACCTGGGCGAGCAGGGTGGTGGGGATCTGGACGAGCTCGACGCCGCGCAGGAAGCAGCCGGCCGTGAAGCCGGCGAGGTCGCCGACGCTGCCTCCGCCGAAGGCGATCACCCGGCTGTCGCGCTTGCCGCCGGCGGCGAGCATGGCGTTCCACAGCTCCCCCGCCGCCTCGACCGTCTTCGCCCCCTCCCCCTCCTCCACCTCGAGGATCACCCACTTCGCCGCCGCCCCGCGCAGCACGTCGAGCCGGTCGCCGTGGAGCGCCAGCACTCGAGGCGTAGTGACCAGGAACGCCACCCGCCGCGCCAGCCAGTCCTCGAGATCCGCGAGCGACGACGACAGCGCCCCCTCCCCCACCAGCACCGGGGTGACGCCCTCCGGCCCCTCCCCATGATGGAGCCGCAGCGGGGTGATGCCTTGGACGGAGAACATGGGCTCAGACTCCCCCGAAATAGAACTGGTTCGCCTGCGGATCGACCGCGAAACGGATCCTCTGCAGCAGCCCCTCGTAGCCGATGAAGTTGGGCCCTTGCCAGTCGGGGCTGAGGAAGACCGTGGCTTCCATCTGCAGCGGCTCTCCCTCGTCCGCCAGAAGCTTGACCGGCACGCGGTAAAGCGCTCCCATGAACGCTCCCAGTCGCGTGCTCAGAGAGACTCGGTCCTGGAGCGGCGAGATGTGGGGCCTGAGGAGAAACCCTAGCGCAGGCTCCAAGATACACCAGGGTGCAGCCGTATCGACGAGCGCGACCACGGTCCTGGAGATCGGCTCGAGCTCCAGGGGAATGAAGATCCGCGCCTCCGTGCTGGTGACGGCTCGCCGGTTGTTGTCGGCATAGCGCACTCTGCCGGTCGCAAAGGGCGCTCGGTCCCTTCCAGAGAGAAGTGGCGTGGGCGACAAGGTCGAGGGGGGAGGTCAGGTCAGGTGGTGAAGGAGGGTGCCGCGCGGGCTGCGCCCGCGCATGGCTTCCAGCACCTCTGCCAGGGTATCCGCGGCCAGCACGAGCTCACCCCTGTCGAGGCCCACCCATTTGCCACGATACTGGTCGGCGTTCTTTTCCAGCCATTCGTAGTTGGGGAGCGGGTCGAGGTAATAGCCTACGAGATCGGGGCGCGACCGGACCTCGTAGGGGCGTAGCGCGTGGTGAAGGCGCCGCAGCTCGGGATGGTCCGGAAACAGGACGAGCCCTTGCTCGGCGATCTCGCGCGCTCCCCGCAAGGTTCCCGAGTTGAAGATCGCCTGGATCTCCGCGAGAAAACTCTCGGGAGTCGGAGCCTCAGAGTCGTGATCGAGCCTGCGGGCGGCGCCGGTCTTCATGGGGCGATGATACCACCCGTCAGGTCTTGTTTCCGTCTTCCGGCGACGCCGGCGACGCGGCCGTCTCCGGTTTCGCCTTATCCGGAGCCACCGCAATCCCCAGCTCGCGAAGCTGCTTGGCGTCGACCTGCGAGGGGGCGTCGGTCATCAGGTCAGTCGCCGAGGCGGTCTTCGGGAAGGCGATGACGTCGCGCAGCGAGGGGGCGCCGGCGAGGAGCATCACCATGCGGTCCAGACCGAGGGCGATGCCGCCGTGCGGCGGGGCGCCGTAGCGCAGCGCCTCGAGGAAGAAGCCGAAGCGCGACTCCGCCTCCTCGGGGCTGATCCCCAGCAGGGCGAACATCCGGCTCTGGAGCGCCGTGTCGTGGATGCGGATCGAGCCGCCTCCCAGCTCGGTGCCGTCCATCACCACGTCGTAGGCGCGGGCGCGGACGGAGCCGGGGTCGCTCTCCAGCCGGTCGAGGTCGCGGGGGTCGGGGCTGGTGAACGGGTGGTGCATGGCGAACCAGCGGTTCGCCCCGGCGTCCCACTCGAGGAGGGGGAAGTCGGTGACCCAGACGAAGGCGTGCGCCCCCTCCGGGATCAGCTTGTAGCTCTTCGCGAGCTCGAGGCGGAGCGCGCCGAGGGCGTCGGCGGCGACGTCCGCCTTCGCGGCCACGATCAGCGCCAAGCCCCCCTCCTCGAGGCCGAGCGCTGCGGCGGCCCCCTGGATCTCGGCGTCGGTCAGCGCGTTCTTCACCTGGAAGAGGGTCTCCCCTCCCTTGCGGCGCAGGGTGAGGACGCCGGCGGCGCCGTTGCGGCGCGCGATCTCGACCCAGCCGTCGACCTCCTTGCGGCTCGCCTCGGCCGCGCCCGTCGCGCCGGGGACCGCGAAGCCGCGCACCACGCCCCCCGCCGCCACCGTCTCGGCGAAGCCGCGGAAGCCGCTGCCGCCGAGCAGCGCCGAGAGGTCGGCGATCTCGAGGCCGAAGCGGAGGTCGGGCTTGTCGCTGCCGTAGCGCGCCATCGCGTCGGCGTAGGTCAGGCGCGGGAAGGTCGCCGGCGGCGTGATCCCGGCGAGCGGGAAGACGCGGGCGAAGAGCCCCTCGATCAGCTCGTAGACGTCCTCCTCCGTGGGGAACGACATCTCGAGGTCGACCTGGGTGAACTCGGGCTGGCGGTCGGCGCGCAGGTCCTCGTCGCGGAAGCAGCGGGCGATCTGGATGTAGCGCTCGAAGCCGGCCACCATCAGGAGCTGCTTGAACAGCTGCGGCGACTGCGGCAGGGCGTAGAAGCTGCCGTGGTGGACCCGCGACGGGACCAGGTAGTCACGCGCCCCCTCCGGCGTCGACTTGGTGAGGATCGGCGTCTCGACGTCGATGAAGTCGTGCTCGTGGAAGTAGTTGCGGATCTCGTTGGTCACCCGGGCGCGGAGCACGAAGTTCTTCTGCAGCTCCGGGCGGCGGAGGTCGAGGAAGCGGTAGCGCAGCCGCTTCTCCTCCGCCGAGTCCCCCTTGCCGTCGAGGGCGAACGGCAGCGCCTCGGAGCGCGACAGGATCTCGGCGCGCCGGGCGGCGACCTCCACCTCCCCCGTCGCCAGCTCGCGGTTGATCTGCGACGGCTCCCGGCGCAGCACCTCCCCCTCGATCTCGACCACCCACTCGGAGCGGACAGGGTCGAGGATGGTGGCGATCTCCGCCTGCTCCTCCGGCCGCACCACCACCTGGACGATGCCGCTCCTGTCGCGCAGATCGAGGAAGAGGAGGCCGCCGAGGTCCCGGCGGCGCTGGATCCAGGCCTGGAGCCGCACCCGGCTCCCGACGTCCGCCGTCGTGATCGTTCCTGCTCCGCGACGCTTCATACGCTCTCCCCCTCTCGCTTCGTTGCCAGCGCCACCCGCTCCGTGCCGGAGCCCAGGGCCGCGCGGTACTCCTCTTTCAATGCCACGTAGCGGGCCGCCGCGTCGGCGATCCGCTCCGCCTCCTCGGGGGTCAGCGGGCGGGCGGTCCGCGCCGGGATGCCGAGCGCCAGGTGGCCGTGCGGGACGCGGTGCCCGGGCGCCACCACCGCTCCGGCGCCGACCTGCGCGCCGCGCTCGATCACGGCGCCGTCGAGCACCCGCGCGCCGATGCCGATCAGCGCGCCGTCCTCGACGGTGCAGCCGTGCAGCACCGCCTGGTGCCCGACCACCACCCCGGCGCCGATCACCAGCGGGTGGCGCTCGTGGGTGACGTGGAGCACGGCGCCGTCCTGGATGTTGGTGCGCGCGCCGATGCGGATGAAGTTGACGTCGCCGCGCGCCGCGGCGCCGAACCAGAAGGAGACGTCGTCGCCGAGCGTGACGTCGCCCACCACGTGGACGTGCGGCGCCAGGAACACCCGGGCGCCGAGGACGGGCCAGCGCTCCCGGTAGGGATGGACGGGCATGATCGGCCCCTACTTCACTTCTTCTTCGCGGCCGCGGGGGGCGCCGGCGCGGCCGGCCGCACCGAGAGGAGGGCCCGCTCGTAGACCGGCAGCATCCGGGCGAAGTCGGCCGGCGTTCCGGAGGCCGAGAAGTCGACGAAGCTCTTCATCGCCGCGAGCGGCATCTTGAGGGTGAGCACGCTCTTCGCCTTGTCGCCGGTGCCGGAGTCCATCTGCCAGAGCACCCCCTTGACGCCGCCGAGGTCGCGGACCTCGGCCCGCGGCGCCGACCAGTCGGGGCTCTTCTCGTCGTTGGCCTTGATGTTCTTCACGATCTCGGCGGGATCGGCGAGCGGCACCTGGCTGCCGTGCACCCAGATCAGCCGCGGGTCCTCGGGCGGCTTGGCGTCGGCCGGGCCGATCCACAGCCCCGGAAAGCCGGCGATCTGGCGCACCTGCCAGTCGGCCGGCACCTCGATGGTGTAAGGGAGCGGCGAGCCCTGGGCGGCTTTCAGCTCGACCCGGTGGGAAGGCATGTCGGCAGGCTTGGCAGCCGCGGCCGCACCGGCCACCGGCAGCGCCAGGGCGAAGATCGTCATCAGGGTGAGCAGCTTCATCGGTCGTACCTCGGGTCGTTGATCCTGGGAGCCGGCCTCGGACACCGGCTCACGGGCCGGGCCGAAGAGCATGGCATAGAATCCATCGATGGCCAAAGCCGCCCGACCCGCCGATGCCGCCGATGCCGCCGGCCCGCAGCCCGTCCGTGCAGACACCGAGGTCGAGGTGCGCTACGCCGAGACCGACCAGATGGGGGTCGTCCACCACGCCAACTACATCGTCTGGTTCGAGCTCGCCCGCACCCGCCTCTGCCTGGCCTCCGGCTTCCACTACGCCGACATCGAGCGGCTCGGCTACCTCCTGATGGTCACCGGCGTCGAGGCGCGCTACCTCCGCCCGGCCCGCTACGGCGATGTGGTGCGGGTCACCTGCTGGTGCGACCGCATGGCGAGCCGCGCCCTGCGCTTCGCCTACGAGGTCCACAAAGGGGGGGAACGCCTGGCGACCGGCTTCACCGAGCACCTCTGGGTCGAGACGGCGAGCGGGCGCCCCTGCCGCACCCCCGAGGCGGTGCGGGCGGCTTTCGAGCGGCTGGCGGGCAAGAGCGCCTGAGATCGGCGCCTGATATCCTTCGGCGCCATGCCAGCAGAACGCCACCACGACCTCTTCGCGATCGCCCGCCGCGCCATGCGGGATCACGGCCTCGAACCCGATTTCCCTCCCGCCGCCGTGGCCGAGGCGGAGCGCCTGACGCCGGCTCCGGCCGGCGGCGATCCCACCCTCCCGGCGGCCGAGATCCGCGACCTCCGCGACCTCCCCTGGTCGTCGATCGACAACGACGACACCCGCGACCTCGACCAGCTCGAGGTGGCCGCGGAGCTGCCGGACGGCAGCATCCAGGTGCGGGTGGCGATCGCCGACGTCGATGCCCTGGTGAGGAAGGGCTCGGCGATCGACGCCCACGCCCAGCTCAACACCACCTCGGTCTATGCCGCCGGCCACACCTTCCCGATGCTCCCCGAGAAGCTGTCGACCGGGCTCACCTCGCTCAACGACGGCGAGGACCGGGAGGCGGTGGTGATCGAGATGACGGTCGCCGCCGACGGCTCGGTCACCGCCGAGGACCTCTACCCCGCCCTGGTCCACAACCGCGCCCAGCTCGCCTACGACGCCACCGCCGCCTGGCTCGACGGGCACGGCGAGATGCCGCCGCGGATGGCCGCCGTCCCCGGCATCGACGCCCAGGTGAAGCTGCAGGACGAGGCAGCCCAATGGCTGCGCCGCCGGCGCCACGAGGAGGGGGCGCTCGACCTCGAGACCCTGGAGTCGCGGGCGGTCGTCGTCGACGGCCAGGTGACCGACCTCAAGGAGGAGCGGCCGAACCGCGCCAAGCAGCTGATCGAGGACTTCATGATCGCCGCCAACGGCGCCGCGGCGCGCTTCCTCGACCGCAACAACCTCCCCTCGCTGCGCCGCGTGGTGCGCACGCCGGCCCGCTGGCCGCGCATCGTCGACCTCGCCGCGGGCCTCGGCGGCAAGCTGCCGGCCGATCCCGACAGCGGCGCCCTGAACGAGTTCCTCACCCAGCGCAAGCGGATCGATCCGGCGGGCTTCGCCGACCTCTCGCTGGCGGTGGTGAAGCTGCTCGGGCGCGGCGAGTACGTGCTCGATCCGCCCGGCGGCGACCCGCCCGGACACTTCGGCCTCGCCGTCCGGGACTATGCCCACACCACGGCGCCGAACCGCCGCTACCCGGACCTGATCGTCCAGCGGCTGCTCAAGTCGGCCTTCGCCGGCAAGCCCTCCCCCTATGCGGACGACGAGCTCGGCCGCCTCGCCGGGCACTGCACCCTCCAGGAGGCCGCCGCCGAAAGGGTCGAGCGGCAGGTGCGCAAGTCGGCGGCGGCGATGCTCCTCGAGCACCGGGTCGGCCAGAGCTTCGACGGCATCGTCACCGGCGCCTCGGACAAGGGGACCTGGGTGCGCACCTCGCAGCACCCGGTGATCGAAGGGCGCCTCGAGCACGGCTCCCAGGGGCTCGACGTCGGCGACCGCGTGCGGGTGCGGCTGGTGTCGACCGACGTCGAGCGCGGCTTCATCGACTTCGCGAGGGATGGGCATGGCTAACAAGCCCGTCACCGAGCGGCCGTTCGCTCCCGCCGGCTTCTTCGCCTTCCGCACCCCTCTTCTCCCCTTCGAGGAGCTGGAGAGCTTCGGCGCCGGGATCGCGGCGCCGGAGGCCGATGCCGAGCATCTGGAGGAGGCGCTCGCCGCCGACCGCGCGCGGCTGCGCGCCCGCCTCGCCGAGCTCGCCGAGCGCCCCGAGGTCCTGGAGGCGGTCTTCCTCGCCTCGCCGTCGCTCTACGAGGGGCTCGCCGCCTGGAAGGCGCAGCCGGACGGCAAGAAGGGGCAGCGCGCCGAGCGCGCCCTGGTGCGCTACCTCTACCGGATGACGGCGCGGGCGACGCCGTTCGGCCTGTTCTCCGGCTGCTCGGTGGGGACCGTCGATCCGGTGGGCGAGGTCACCCACATCGCCGTCGGCCCGCGCGCCGCCTACGAGCGGCACACCCGGCTCGACATGGACTACCTCTTCGCCCTCTGCGAGGACCTGGCCCGCGATCCGGCGATCCGCGAGGAGCTGATCTACCGCCCCAACTCGAGCCTCTACCGTGCCGCCGGGCGCCTGCGCTACGCCGAGGCGCGCCTCGAGAAGAAGGTGCGCTCGCACCATCTGGTGGCGGTCGATTCGAACGATTATCTGGAGGAGGCGCTGCGCCGCGCCGAAGGGGGGGCTCGACGCCGCGAGATCGCCGCGGCGCTGGTCGCCTACGACCCGGACGGCGACGTCTCCCCCGAGGAGGCGGCCGATTTCGTCACCGAGCTGATCGACAGCCAGATCCTGGTCTCCGACCTCTCGACGCCGGTCACCGGCCCGGAGGCGATCCACGACGTGATCGACCAGCTCCGCAAGATCCCGGCGGCGCCGCAGGCCGCCGCGGCCGCCGGGAGGCTCGCCGCGGTGCGCACCACCCTCGAGGAGCTCGACGCCGGCGGCCCCGGCGCGCCCCCGGCCCGCTACGAGGCGGTGGCCGAGATGCTCAAGGAGCTCCCCACCTCGGTCGAGATGTCGCGCCTCTTCCAGCTCGACATGGTCAAGCCGGCCGACCACCCGGCGCTCGGCGGCGCCGTGCTCGAGGAGATCCAGCGCGGCGTCGACGTCCTCCTGCGCCTCGCCGTCGACCGGCCGGCCGAGGGGCTCGAGAAGTTCCGGAAAGAATTCAACGAGCGTTTCGAGGGGCGCGAGGTGCCGCTCCTCCAGGCGCTCGACGAGGAGGTCGGCATCGGCTTCGAGCGCTCGGGGGACTTCGGCGCCGAGGCCTCGCCGCTGCTGCGCGGCATCGCCATCGGCGGCGCCGCCGCGGACTCCAACGTCTCCTGGGGGCGCACGCAGGCGATGCTCCTCACCAAGCTCAACCGCGCGCTCGCCGAGGGGGCGACCGAGATCGAGCTCAAACCCGAGGACATCGACCGCGTCGCCCCGCTCGACGCGCCGGAGGCCGCCAAGAAGCCCCCCCTCCCCGACGCCTTCCACGTCATGGCGACCGTCGCCGCCGCCTCCCAGGAGGCGCTCGACGCGGGGGACTTCCAGATCCTCTTCGAGAACGCCGGCGGCCCCTCCGGCGCCCGTCTCCTCGGCCGCTTCTGCCACGCCGACAGCGAGCTGTCGCGCCGGGTCGAGGAGCACCTGCGCAGCGAGGAGGCGCAGCGCCCCAACGCCGTCTTCGCCGAGATCGTCCACCTGCCGCAGGGGCGGATCGGCAACATCCTGGCGCGCCCGGTGCTGCGCGAGTACGAGATCCCCTTCCTCGGCCGCTCCGGCGCCCCGCCCGAGCGCCAGATCCCGGTGAGCGACCTGATGGTCTCCGTCCAGGGGTCGCGGATCGTCCTCCGCTCGGCGCGTCTCGACCGTGAGGTGGTCCCCCGCCTGACCTCGGCGCACAACTTCTGGCGCGGCAGCCTCGGCGTCTACCGCTTCCTCTGCATCCTGCAGTCGCAGGGGGTGCTCGGGGGGGTGAGCTGGAACTGGGGGCCGCTCGACAGCGCCCCCTACCTCCCCCGCCTCACCTACGGCCAGGTGGTGCTCGCCCGCGCCACCTGGTGGATGCTGCAGGACGAGATCGAGCCGCTCACCAAGGCGCAGGGGACGGAGCGCTACCGCGCCGTCCAGGAGTGGCGCCGGCGCCGCAAGCTGCCGCGCCTGGTCGCCCTGGTCGACGCCGACAACGAGCTGCTGGTCGACCTCGACAACGTCCTCTCGATCGAGACCTTCCTCGACGTCGTCGAGGGGCGCGACCGCGCGCGGCTGGTCGAGTTCTTCCCCGGCCCCGACCGGCTGCCGGCGACGGGCCCCGAAGGGCGCTTCCTCAACGAGATCCTGATCCCCTTCGTCAGCCGCCCCCGCCAGGCCGCCGTGCCGAGCCTCGCCACGGAGGGTGCGCTGCAGAAGGCCGCGGCGGCCAATGCGCCGACGCTGCGCCGCTCGTTCCCCCCCGGCTCCGAGTGGCTCTACGCCAAGCTCTACACCGGCACCGCGACGGCTGACGGCCTGCTGCGCGAGGTGGTGGCGCCGGTCGCCCGCGAGGCGCTCGCCGCGGGCGAGGCGGACGGCTGGTTCTTCATCCGCTACGGCGATCCCGAGTGGCACCTGCGGGTGCGCTTCCACGGCGATCCCGCGAAGCTCCAGGCGGGCGTGCTGACCCGCCTCCACGCGGCGCTCGATCCGCTGCTCGCCGACGGCCGCATCTGGCGCGTGCAGCTCGACACCTACGAGCGCGAGACCGAGCGCTACGGCGGCGCCGAGGGGATGCCGCTGGCCGAGCGGATGTTCCAGGTGGACAGCGAGGCGGTGCTTGAGATCCTCGAGATGCTCGAAGGGGACGCGGGGGCCGACTTCCGCTGGCGCCTCGCTCTCCGCGGCATCGACATGCTGCTCGGCGACCTCCGCTTCGATGCCGAGACCCGCCTGCGGGTGATGCGGACCATGCGCGAATCGTTCGTCCAGGAGTTCGGCGGCGGCAAGGGGCTCCGGGTGCAGCTCGACCAGCGCTTCCGGCAGGAGTGGCGGAGCCTGATGCCGCTGCTCGATCCCGCCGGAGACGAGGCGAGCGAGTTGGCGCCGGCCCTCGCCGTGCTCCGCCAGCGCTCCGAGCGCCTGGCGCCGATCGTCGACCAGCTGCGCGAGCTCGAGCAGTCCGGCCGCCTCCACCCCACCCTCGCCGAGCTCGCGCCGAGCTACGTCCACATGCACGTCAACCGCATCATCCGCTCCGCCCAGCGGGCCCACGAGATGGTGCTCTACGACTTCCTCTACCTCCTCTACGAATCGCGCGCCGCCCGCGAGCGCAAGGGGGGCGAGCGGCCCCCGAAGCCGCCGAAGAAGGAGAAGGAGAAGAAGGGCGAGCCGGCCGCGGCGGGCTAGCCGGGCACGTCGGTCAGCAGCACCCGGTCCCACTCCGGTCTCACCGTCGTGGTGGCGGCGAGGAGGGCGAGGGCGACTCCGGCGGAGCCGGTGAGGAAGCCGGGGTCGGGACGCCAGTCGAGGTCGTCGCCCATCAGGGCGATCCACATCAAGTAGCCGCCGACCCCTTTCCCCGGCTCGTGGAAGGCGAGGGTGCGCTCGAGCCAGTGGCGGGCGGCGTCGCGGCAGGCCTCGTCGCCCGTCGTCTGGTAGATGCGGTTGAAGAGGTGGGCGGCGCCGGCCGCGCCGTGACAGATCCCGGCGTCGCGGATGGCCGCCTCCTCGACCGGCCGGGCGGCGGCCTTTCGGGCGATCGCGATCGCCTCGCGCTCCCAGGCTTCCTCCCCCACCGTCCGCGCCGCCGTCAGCAGGGAGGCGGCGATCCCCAGATCTCCGTAGCACCAGGCCAGGCGCGAGGCGACCGGCTCGGCGCCGGGGGCGTAGCTGTAGCCGAAGGTCGACCCCATCCCCGCCGGCAGCTTGTGGGCGAGGAGCCAGGCGACGGCGCCGTCGAGGAGCTCGCGCGCTTCCTTCGCCGCGACCCCCGCCGCGCAGGCGCCGGCGAGGATCGGGATCACCCCGGGGAGGCCGTGCGCCACGCCGAGGTTGTAGTTCCCCTGCGGGAACATGTCGATGTCGCGCTGGATCATCAGCTCGGTGCCGGTGTGCCAGGTGATGCCGTCGGCGTCGCGCTCGGCGATCTCCCCCAGGCGCGCCACGCAGCGCTCCACGCACTCCCGGCCGCCCGGGCGCGGCAGGCGCTCGAGGGCGTAGACGCCGAGCCCGGCGAGCCCCGAGATCAGGTCGTAGTGGCCGCGCCACGGAGAGAGCCCGAGGTGGTCGATCATCGCCGCCGCCACCTCCTCGCCGGGGTCCTCCTCGCCGTCGTCCTCGAACAGCCGGCCGCGCAGGTGCTCGAGGGTCCAGGCCACCCCGGAGAAGCCGCTGTAGAGCCCCGGCGGCGCCTGCATCTCCCCCGTCCGCTCGGTCGCCCGCTCGAGCAGCGTCATGGCGATGTCGTCCCACCCCTCGCCCGGCCGCGCCTGGTCGAGGTAGGAGAAGAAGAAGGCCTGCCCCGCGTCGCCGCCCGCCAGCGAAGGGCCGCTGCGCGTCCAGGTGTGCGGTTCCGCGGCCGGTCGATCCACCCCCTGCCGGAGGTCCGTGGCGATGGCATCGATGACGGCGGCGGCGCGCTCGGCGCCCTCGCCGGTGAGGAGCGGGGTCCAGGGAGCGGGAGAGGAGTGGTTGCTCATAGGGCGGGAATCCTATCTCCGCTGATATCCTCTGCGCCATGCGCCGGCTTCATCTCACGACCGGCGGTGAGAGCCATGGTCCGGGGCTCACCGCGCTGCTCACCGGACTGCCCGCTGGGTTGCGGGTGGACTTCGCCCTCCTCGCCCGCGACCTCGCCCGCCGCCAGCACGGCTTCGGCCGCGGCCGGCGGATGCAGATCGAGACCGACGCCGCGGAGGTCCGCGGCGGCGTCCGCGGCAGCGAGACGCTCGGCTCCCCCGTCGTCCTGTGGATCGCCAACCGCGACTACGCCAACTGGGAGAAGGTGATGGGGCCCGAGACGGTCGACCCCCACTCCGTGGAGCTGCGGCGGCTGAAGTCGCCGCGGCCGGGGCACACCGACCTCGCCGGCGGCATCAAGTACGACCGCCGCGACCTGCGCGACATCCTCGAGCGCGCCTCGGCCCGCGAGACGACCGCGCGGGTCGCCGCCGGCGCCTTCGCCCGCATGCTCCTCGCCGAGCTCGGGATCGAGATCCGGAGCGGCGTCCGCTCGCTCGGCCCCCTCGGCACCGACCGGCCGGTCCCGACCTGGGACGACCTCCTCAAGGTGGACGAGACCTCGCCGCTGCGCGCCATCGACCGCGAGCTCGAGCCCGAGATGGTCCGCCTGGTCGAGCGGGCGAAGGAGGAGGGGGACACGCTGGGGGGCGCGGTGACGGTGATCGCCCACGGCGTGCCGCCGGGGCTCGGCTCGCACGTGCAGTGGGACGAGAAGCTCGACGGCCGGCTCGCCCAGGCGCTGCTGTCGATCCACGCCGTCAAGGCGGTCGAGATCGGCGCCGGCCTGACGGCGTCCGCCGGCTTCGGCAGCGCCGCCCACGACGCCATCGAACGCGCCGCGGACGGGCGCTGGACGCGCCCCACCAACCGCGCCGGCGGCCTCGAGGGCGGCGTCACCAACGGCGAGGACGTCGTCCTCACCGCCTACAAGAAGCCGATCGCCACCCTGCGCAAGGGCTTGCCGAGCGTCGACCTCGACACCCTCGAGGCGCGCACCTCGCAGTACGAGCGCAGCGACGTCACCGCCCTCCCCGCCGCCGGCGTCATCGCCGAGGCGATGGTCGCCCTGATCCTCGCCGACGCCGTCCTCGAGAAGATCGGCGGCGACTCGATGACCGAGCTGAAGGCCCACTGGGAAGCGACGCTGGCGCAGCAGAAGAGGTGGCCGGGCTAGGAATCGGAGGCCGCCCGCGCCTTCAGCCACCTCCACCCCGGCTCACGCCGTTCGGAGTCGAGCTGCCAGCGGCGGGCGCGCAGCACGTCGGTGCGGGTGCAGATACCGATCAGCCGGTCGCTGGCGGGGTCGATCACCGGCAGGTGCTCGACCTCCTCTTCGAGCAGGATCTGGAGGGCGTGGAACACCATGTCGTCCGGCTTGACCGAGACGACGTCGCGGCTCGCCACGGCGGCGACCGGCTCGCCCTCCTCCGCCGGCCGGCGCAGCAGGTCGCCGCGGGCGACGATCCCCGTGCAGCTCCCCGCCGCGTCCACCAGCGGGTAGGCGCCATGGCGTCCGGCCTCGAAGCGGCGCCGCGCCTCCCCCACCGTGACGTCCTCGCGCAGGGTCTCGACGGCGCGGGTCATCACGTCGGCCACCCGCGTCGTGCGCAGCACGTCCACCTCGTACTCGGTGCGCACCCGCAAACCGCGGCGGGCGAGCTTCTCGGTCATCAGCGAATCGTGCATCAGCGAGCCGGCGATCAGGTCGGCGACCACCGCCGCCAGCATCAGCGGCACGATCACCTGGTAGTCGCGGGTGAGCTCGAAGAGGAAGACGATCGAGGTGAAGGTGGCGCGCGTCGAGGCGCCGAAGGTCGCCGCCATGCCGACCACCGCGAAGGCGCCCGGCGAGATGCCGAGGCCCGGCATCGCCGCGAGGGCGAGCGAGCCGACCAGGCTGCCGAACGAGCCGCCGATCAGCAGCAGGGGCGCCAGCGTGCCGCCCGAAGTTCCGGAGCCGAGCGCGATCCACCAGGCGACCAGCTTGGCCACGGCGAGGATCACGATGGCGCCGACGGCCAGCCGGTCGTTGAGCACGTCGCCGATCGCGTCGTACCCCACCCCGAGGGCGCGCGGCACCAGCAATCCCACCAGGGAGAAGCCGAGCGCCCCGATCACCGGGTGCCAGAATTCGTCGACCGGCAGGCGGCGGAAGAGGTCCTCGACCTTGAACAGGCCGCGGCTCACCACCACCGCCAGCAGGCCGCAGACCACCCCCAGCACCACGAACCAGGGGAGGATCGCGAGCCCCGCGAAGTCGTGCGCCGGCACGCCGAACAGCGGCCCCGAGCCGAAGAGCGCCGAGTGGATCCCCGCCGCCACGCTCGCCGCCACCACCAGCGGCACGAAGGCGCGGGTGGAAAACTCGAAGAGGAGCAGCTCGATCGCCAGCACCACCGAGGCGAGCGGCGCCCCGAAGGTGGCCGACATCCCCGCCGCGGCGCCGCAGGCGAGCAGGATCTTGCGCTCGGCCGGGGAGACGTGGAGCACCTGGCCGAGCAGCGACCCCAGCGCGCCGCCGGTGACGATGATCGGTCCCTCGGCGCCGAACGGCCCGCCGGTGCCGATGGCGAGCGCCGCCGACAGCGGCTTGGCGAGCGCCGCCCGCGGCGCGATCCGGCTCTGCCGCAGCAGCACCGCCTCCATGGTCTCCGGGATGCCGTGCCCCTTGATCACCGGCGACCAGCGGGCGAGCAGCGCCACCGCGAAGGCGCCGGCGACCGCCGCCACCACGATCCACGGGCTGGGCGCCAGCGCCGTGAACGACGGCAGGTCCCAGCCGAAGCGGTGGAAGAGGGCGAGGTTGGTCAGCAGCGCGATCAGACGCAGGAGCACCCACGCCGCGCCGCCTCCCGCGGCACCCAGCAGAGCGGCGAGGATCGACAGGAACAGCAGCCGGCGCGGCGAGGTGGAAGCGAACAAGCGGCGATCTCCTGAAATCAGCGGAAGCGGTCAGTCGACGCGACTACATATCGCGACACGACAAATCTTAACACGCCGATCCGTTGCGATAGACTTTCGCCATGGCTCACGACCCGCACGACCTGGAGGATGGGGACTACCGGCGGCTCTTACAGTTCCGCACCGGCCTGCGCCGGTTTCTGCACTGGAGCGAGGAGCAGGCCGAGAAGGTGGGATTGACGCCGGCCCAGCACCAGCTCCTGCTCGCCGTGCGCGGCCACGACGGCGATCAGGGCCCCACGATCGGCGAGGTCGCCGGCTATCTGATGCTGCGCCACCACAGCGCGGTGGGGCTGGTCGACCGCGCGGTGCGGGCCGAGCTGGTCGAGCGGCGCGAGGACCCGGGCGACCGGAGGGTGGTCCGGCTGCGGCTCACCGCGGCCGGCGCCGGCATCCTGCAACAGCTCTCCGCCCTCCACCTCGAGGAGATCCGGCGCCTCGCCCCCAGCATCCAGGAGATCGACCGCGGCCTGGAGAGGTAGGGGCAGGCTGAGCGGCGGACCGGGGCCTGGTCGACCCGCGCAGCCGACTGGCAGCGAGCGAAGCGAGCGTAGTCCGAAGGAGGCGAGCAGGGTCGACCAGGACCCGGCTCAGCCGCTCAGCCGACCGTGGTGTTGGAAGCGACCTTGAGGTCGTCCATGTAGGGGTCGCGGGCCAGCACCCCGAACGAGCGCAACAGGAAATCGCAGACGAAGATCTCCTGCACGGCGACGCCGGTCAGCTTGCAGACGATCCGCTGGCTCGCCGAGGAGCGCCCCGGCTTCCCCTCTGCCGCGGCGATCAGCACGTCGCCGATCTCGGCGTCGATGCGGTGCTCGTTGAACAATCCCTCGCGCAGGCCGTGGCCGACCTCGGCGAGGATCAGGTTCTGCGAGCGGCTGTCGACGTAGACCTTGTCGGCCAGGATCAGGGTCTCCGGATCGAGCTCCCGCTTGTGGATCGAGTCGGCCCCCATGCCGATCACCAGCACCCCCTCGGCCAGCCACTCGGCGCGCACGATCGGCTCAATGGCGTAGGTCGCCGTCACCAGGACGTCCGCCGGCCGCGCCACCTCCTCGGGAGAGCCCTTGGCCTCGACTTTCAGGTGCGGATAGTCGGCGCGCATCGTCTCGACGAAGCGGCGCACGTTCTCGGGGGTCCGCCCCCAGACGAGCAGCTCGCCGATCGTCGGGCAGACGTGGAGCACGGCCTGGGTCTGCAGGCGCGCCTGCGTTCCCGAGCCGAGGACGCCGAGGGTGTGGACATCCGGCCGGGCGCACGCCTCGGCGGCCACCGCGCCGGCGCCGGCGGTGCGCAGCTGGGTGATCCAGGCGCGGTCCTCGATCACCGCCAGCGGCTCGCCGTCGAGGGCGGAGAAGACCATGATCACGCCGTTGATCGACGGCGTCGGCGGCACCCGGCGGGTGTTCTCGGGGAAGGTCGACGCCACCTTGACCAGGCAGAAATCGAACGGCTCGACGTGCCCCGTCTTGATGTGCAGGGCGCCCCCCTTGCGGGCCGGCATCTCGAGGTGCTGCACGGGAGGGATGTTGGCCCGTCCCAGCGAATAGCTCTTGAACGATTCCCGGACCGGGTCGATGACATCCTCGAGCCGGACCAGGTTGCGGATCTCTTCGTAGGTGATCGTCCTCATTGCCAAACCGTACCCCCTTATCCTTCGGGTGGATGCCGCGCCCGGACCGTGCGTGCTTGTCTCTTATAGGTGTCCGTGCATGGCCAGAACGGGACCACCCCCGGCAGGAGGGAATCGGGAGCGATAGAATGGCCCCCTCCATGGCTCCCCCCTCGCTCTCGGTCGTCATTCCTACGCACGACACGCGGGAGCTGACACTGAAATGCCTGGATTCCCTCTTCGCCGACCCGTGGTCCGCGGGTGCCCCGAGGGAAACGATGGAGGTGGTCCTGGTCGACGACGCCAGCCGGGACGGCACGGCCGAGGCGGTGCGGCGCCGCCACCCCGGCGTCGTCGTCCTCCGCCACGAGACGGCGGAGCGCTTCACCCGCGCCGCCAACGCGGGGCTGGCGCGGGCGCGCGGCGAGCTCCTGCTCCTCCTCAACAGCGACACCGAGGTGGCGCCGGGGGGCCTCGCGCGGCTGGCCGATGCTTTCGCTCGCGACTCACGCCTCGGCATCGCCGGCGCCCTCCTCCACTACCCGGACGGCTCGCCGCAGTGGAGCGGCGGGCGCGCGCCCAGCCTCCTCTGGTTCTTCGCCCTGGCGACCGGCCTCCCCGCGCTGCTCTCCCGCCTCCCCTTCTATCGCCGGGCCCGGCCGCTCGCGCTCAACCGTCCCACCGCCGTCGACTGGGTGACCGGCGCGGCGATGGCGATCCGGCGCCAGGCCTGGGAGATGGCCGGTCCACTCGACGAGGGGTTCCAGTTCTATGCCCAGGACCTCGACGTCTGCCTGCGCGCCCGGCGGGCCGGCTGGGGAATCGAGATCCTCCCCGCCTTTCCCGTCCTCCACCATCACGGCGCGACGATCGGCCGCGACCCGCGAGCCCGCGACCGCCAGCACCTCGAGCTGCTGTGGAGCGACCTCCTGCGCTGGGCGCGCAAGCATCATGGCGAGGCGTGGGGGAACCGGGCCGCGGCCGTCCTGCGGCTCGGCGCCCGCCTGCGGCTCGCCGCCCGGCTCCTCGCCCGGCCATTCCTCGCACCCGCTCGCGCCCAGGCCTGGAGGGCGGACGACGGCGCCGTGCGGCAGGCCCTGGCGGCGATCCGCCCTTGCCATCCTCCCCCATAGAGTGTAGAAAGCCCTGCGGGCGAATCCCGCCTGCGAAGCGCCCGCGAAGGCCGAGACGAAAACTCCCGAATGCGCGAAATCTTCCGTTACCGCGATCTCATCGCCGCCCTGGTGGCCCGCGAGCTCAAAGTCCGCTACCGGCGGTCGGCCATCGGCTTCACCTGGACGATGCTGCAGCCGCTGCTGACCATGCTCGTCCTGCAGGTGGTGTTCAGCTCCCTCTTCCGCTTCAAGCTCGACGAGCAGAACAACAACTACCCGGTCTACGCCCTCGCCGGCATCCTGTTCTGGAACTTCTTCAGCCAGAGCATCGTGGCGTCGATGAACAGCCTGAAGGCCAACTCGCCGATCCTGCGCAAGTTGCCGGTCCCCAAGGAGGTCTTTCCGCTGGCGACCGTGATCTCCGGGGTGATCAACCTCCTGCTGGCGCTGGTGCCGCTGCTGCTGATCCTGCTGATCACCCGGCAGCCGATGGGGCTGTCGCTCCTCTTCCTGCCGGTGTCGATCCTGATCGCCGCCCTCTTCACCCTCGGCGCCGGGCTGCTGCTCTCCCCCCTCGCCGTCTTCTTCAGCGACGTGGTCGAGATGATCAGCGTGCTCCTCTCGATCCTCATGTACCTGACGCCGATCTTCTACCCGATGAAGATCCTCGAGCACTCGAAGTACCTGCCGCTCGTCCGCTTCAATCCGGTGCGCTCGATCCTCGAGGTCTTCCGCGATCCGATCTTCCGCGGCAAGGTGCCGCCGCTCAGCCACCTGAGCGTCTCGGTCGGCATCGCCGTCGTGGCGCTGGCGCTCGGCGTCTGGGCCTTCCGCCGCAGCAGCGACCGCATCCCGTTCTACATCTGATGGAGGACCTCAGCATCCGCCTCGAGGGGGTCTCCCTCTGCTACCGGCTGGCCAAGCAGCGCATCCCGTCGCTCAAGGAGTACGCCATCCACTTCCTGCGCGGCTCGCTCGCCTACGAGCAGCTCTGGGCGCTGCGCGGCATCGACCTCACGGTGCGGCGCGGCGAGACGGTGGGGATCATCGGCCGGAACGGCGCCGGCAAGAGCACGCTGCTCAAGGTGATCTCGAAGGTGATGAAGCCGACTGAAGGGACGGCGCGGGTCAGCGGCACCATCGCGCCGATCCTCGAGCTCGGCAGCGGCTTCGACTACGAGTTGACCGGCCTCGAGAACGTCTACCTGAACGCCCTCCTGCTCGGCCACAGCAAGCGGGAGATCGAGGAGCGGGTCGACGAGATCGTCGACTTCAGCGGCCTCGGCGACTTCATCCGCGCGCCGCTGCGCAACTACTCCTCCGGCATGCAGGCGCGCCTCGGCTTCTCGATCGCCACCGCCTGGGTGCCCGACATCCTGATCCTCGACGAGGTCCTCTCGGTGGGCGACGCCACCTTCACCCAGAAGTGCGAGGACCGCCTGCGCACCTTCCACGACGCCGGAGCCACGGTGCTGATGGTCTCCCACGCCACCCAGGCGATCACCAAGAACTGCACCCGCGCCGTCTGGCTCGACGACGGCGAGATGAAGGCCGACGGCGACGCCTCCGAAGTCATCGCCCTCTACCTGCGCGAGCACGGCACCGACCCCTCGCAGCACCGGGGCGGGCGGCTGCCGGCGGCCCCGTAGGGCGGACGCCCCGCCGCAGCCGCGAACCCTGCTCCCCACCGGGGAGCGCGGACCCGGGCGAGCGTTCCCCTTTCCCCTCTCGGCTCCATGCCTCTCACGCTTTCCCCGCAAAGGCACAGTAATTGCTTCAGTAACAAGTGAGCCCCCCAGTCCCTGGGATCGGACGCGTGCGCGGAGGGTTGCTCTCCGGCGGCGCGGCGAGGCTGGCCGCTTGGCGTGCCGGGCTTTTCCGTGAGGACAGAAGGAGGACGGGATGGCCGGCAAGGACAGGGTGGAGTTGGGCGGCGAGGGCGGGCTGGGCGGGATCTTCAAGAGCCTGGGCGGGTTCCTCGAGCTGCTCTCGGATCTCGAGAAGCAGGACGGGGGGGAGATCAACCGCACCGGCGAATTCGCCAACAGCAAGGGAGTCAAGGCAGTCTACGGCTTCTCGGTCAAGATGGGGAGCGGCGGCAAGCCGCAGGTCGAGCACTTCGGAAACGTCAAGGACTTCGGCCAGGGGGCGGTGGTCGAGGAGACGCGCGAGCCGCTGGTCGATGTCTTCGACGAGGAGGGCTACCTGCTGCTGATCGCCGAGCTCCCCGGCGTCGACTCCGGCGACATCCAGTTCGAGGTCGAGGGGGACGTGCTGACCCTGAACGCGACCAAGGGGGAGCGCAAATATCGCAAGGAGGTCCTGCTCCCCACGGCGGTGCTGAAGGAGGGGGCCTCGCCCTCGTTCCGCAACGGTGTCTTCGAGCTCAAGCTCAAGAAGGCCTAGGGGAGCCCAGCCATGGAGCCGGCGGCGAGCGCAGCGGCGGAGGGGGGAGAGCGGGTGTTCTATCTCTACGGGGTGATCCCCAAGGGGCAGCCCTATCCCAGCGCGGAGGGGGTGACGCTCGAGGCCGTCGCGCACGCGGACCTGGTCGCGCTGGTCGAGCCGGTCTGCGCCCGGGAGTTCTCGTCCGAAGCCCTCGACACCCGTCTCGAGGACCTCGCCTGGGTCGGCCTGCTGGCGCGCCGGCACGAGAGCGTCCTCGAAGGGGTGATGCGCCACGGGGCGGTCGCCCCGGCGCGCCTGTGCACCCTGTTCAGCAGCGCCCTCGCCCTGCGCCAGTCGCTCGCCGCCAACGAGGAGCGCTTCCGCGCCGCGCTGCAACGGATGCGGGGGCGCCAGGAATGGGGGATCAAGGCCTTCTGCGTCGAGAGCCGGATCCGCGCCCAGGCGGACCAGGGGGACGACAGGGTGCGATCCTTGAACACGGCGCTCGCCACCGCGGCCCCGGGGTATGCCTTCGTGCTGCGCAAGCAGCGCGACGCGCGGCTGGCGGAGCTCGCCGGGGCGCGCATCTACGAGGTCCTCGACGAGGCCGGCGCGGCGCTCGAGCGCGCGGTGGTCGACCTCCGGTTCCTCCCCTTGCGCCATGGCGACGAGCCCGCCGGCGCGACCGCCGAGCTCCCCGAGACCATGGTTCTGAACCTTGCCGCGCTGGTCGACGAGGCGGCCTACGAAGCCTTCGACGCGGTGGTGGCCGAGCTCGCGGCCCGCTTCCGGGACGAGGGGTTCCGGTTCGAGCTGAGCGGCCCCTGGCCGCCCTACAACTTCTGCGCTCAGGACGAGGACGACCCGAGGACCGGCGCCTTCGCGACGCACACGGAGAGCCTCTAGACATGCTGCCGGCGAATCCCGCGGCCGTCCATCTCTACGCCGTCGTGCCCGCGGAAGAGGCGTCGAAGCTCCCCGTGCGGCGGAGCTTTTCCGTTCACCTCTGCGGGTCCGCCGCGGCGCTCTTCGGCTCGCCACGCCCCGCCCTCTCCGGCGCCCATGCCCTGCGCGCCGCCCTCCGGCACGACCGGATCGTGGGGCTCGCCCTCGCCGCCTGCTCTTCGGTGGTCCCCTTCCGGCTGGCGCTGGAGCTCGCCTCGGTGGCGGAGCTCGACGCCCTCTGCCGGCTCAACGCCAGGGCGCTCGCCGACCAGCTGGAGAGGTTCCGCGACCGGGTGGAGATGGGGCTCAAGGTGAGGCTGCCGGCGTCGTCCGCCGACCCCTCGTTCCCGCTCCCCCGCGGCCTCGACCGCGTGCGGGGGCTCGCTCCGGAGCCGGCCGACCGCTACGAGCGGCTCGGCTTTTCCCGTGCCGGGGAGGGGGAGGGGAAGCTCTTCGCCGCCAGCTACCTGGTCGCGCGGCACGCCGTCGACGACTTCTGGCGGGCGACCGAAGGGATCCGCCGCCTCGCCCCCGACCTCCCGCTCGTCGGCAGCGGGCCCTGGGCGGCCTACAGCTTCTGCGACGTGCCGCTGCGGCGCGCCGGAGCGCCGCCCGAGAGCGAGCCCTGACGTGCGGCGGGTCGAGACCCTGGAAGACGTCCTCCACGCGGCGACCAACTCGCTCACCCTGATCTCGAGCCATTCGCAGTATCTCCTCGGCAAGCTGGCCCAGGAAGCGCCCGGAATGGCCGAGCTGCAGATCATCTACGAGGAGGCGGAACGAGCGGCGATCCTGCTCAGTCTGGTGCCGCACGGACTGGCGCAGAGTCCGGTCCAGGAACCGGACGGCCTGGACCTGCTCGAGCCCGGAGACGAGCCGCTGGAGATCTGAGGCCGGAGACGGGGTAACCCCTTCCCCACCCGGCGGGGTGGGCCCGCGGCTTCCCGCGCGAATCATCTGTTTTAAATAAATTTCTGATACACTGATCGAGTCGATCAGGAGCAGGTTCTGGGTTCCGCTCTTCTGGCCGGGCATATCCCGGCGCGACACCCCCACCTATCAATGTCTTGGAGAGGAACTTCATGGGTACCGAGCCGAGAGACATTTTGCCGCCGTCCCAAGGCGCCCCCTCCCCTGCGCACCATCGAGCCACCGTTCTGGTCGTCGACGACGAGCCGCGGGTCGGCCTGCTGTTCGAGAAGATCCTCTCCGAAGAGGGGTACCGGGTGGCGACCACGACGAGTGGCCGGCGGGCCCTAGCGATGGCCGCGGCGGCACCGCCGGACATCATCCTCCTCGACATCGTGATGCCCGACCTCGACGGCATGGCGACGCTGCGCGAGCTGCGTCAGCAGCACCACCGGGGCACCGTCATCCTGCTCACCGCCCACGGCACGCTGGGGACGGCCCGCGAGGCGATGGCGCTCGGCGCCTTCGACTACATCACCAAACCGTTCCGCCTCGAATTTCTGAAAGCCGTGCTGCGCGACGGCCTGAAGGATCGTCCGGAGGAAGAGGAAAGGGACGATGTGTGCGCGCACTGATCTATGTGCCCATCGTCCACTCGGAGGTGGACCTGGGCAGCATGGCCACGGAGCTCAAGCAGCGCTTCGCGGAGGCCTTCGGCGAGGCGGAATGGACGCGCCGGCACAGCTCGGTCGAGGCGATGTGGGACGGGCTGCGCAACAAGCTCTTCGCCCTGCCGCTCTCCTGGGAGCGGACGCGCGTCTACCAGGACGGCCTCCCCGTCTGCGGCCGGGAGTCGGCGATCGTGCATGAGCTCGCCGCCAAGGGAGGGCGCAACCACCAGCTGCTGGTCGAGCTGATGGAGCGCGGCGCCCTCCTGATGGGGACCGAGGACCCGGCGCTGATGCTGGCGGAATATCGGCGCATCCCGAAGCTGCTCCAGGCCGCCAAGCGGCAGGCGCCCGACGCCGTCGTCGCCGCGCTGCGCGAGGAGGGGGAGGCGATCCTGCGCCAGCGCGACGCCTTCATCGCCCGGCGCATCGACACCACCCTCCAGGAGGGCGAGACGGGGATCCTCTTCCTCGGCCTCCTCCACCGCGTCGACGAGCTCCTGGAGGGGAAGTTCGACGTCCGACACCTGATCCACAACCTGCCGTTCGGGGCCGACCCGTGGCGAAAGCTGAAGGAGCAGAGTCATGCCTGAGAGTCGAGTGCTGCCTGCGAAGAAGACCGAGCCCGCGACGGAAGAGATCTCCCTGCGGGTCGCGGAGGCGCTGGTTCGCGACGTCGGGAGGGGGATCGCCCGCATCGACCCCAAGGACCTGGCCCAGCTGGGCGCGACGGTGGGCGACATCCTCGCCATCACCGGCGAACGGACGACCGTCGCCAAGGCGATGCCCGCCTTCAGCGAGAGCCGCGGCCAGGGGACCTTGCAGATCGACGGCGTGGCTCGCGTCAACGCCAAGGTCGCGCTCGATCAGCGGGTGAAGGTCAAGAAGGTCGTCGCCGTGCCGGCGAGCAAGCTGGTGCTGCGCCCGCTGGGCGAGATGCCGGCTCCCCGCAAGGGGGACGACAACCGCTATCTGGGGCGCCTCTTCGAGGGGTTGCCGCTGGTGGTCGGCGACCGCGTCAAGGTGGCGCTCTTCGCCTCGCGCTACCAGGACTTCGAGGTCGTCCAGACCTTTCCCCGCGATGCGGTCGTGGTGATCCATCCGCAGACCCAGATCACGATGGAGACCGAGCCCAAGAAGGGGGTCAAACCCACCGGCATCTCCTACGAGGAGGTCGGCGGCCTGCGCAAGGAGATCCGCCGCGTCCGCGAGATGATCGAGCTGCCGTTGCGCTATCCGCAGCTGTTCAAGCAGCTGGGGATCGACGCGCCGAAGGGGGTGTTGCTGCACGGCCCGCCCGGCACCGGCAAGACCCTGCTCGCCCGCGCCGTGGCGCACGAGACCGAATCGATGTTCATCTCGGTCTCCGGCCCCGAGGTGATCCACAAGTTCTACGGCGAGAGCGAGGCGAAGCTGCGCGGGATCTTCGAGCAGGCCGCCAAGAACGCCCCCTGCATCATCTTTCTCGACGAGCTCGACGCCATCGCCCCCAAGCGCGAGACCGTGCAGGGGGAGGTCGAGAAGCGGGTGGTCGCCCAGCTGCTGGCGCTGATGGACGGCCTCGAGGCGCGCGGCCAGGTGATCGTCATCGGCGCCACCAACCTGCCGAACCTGCTCGACCCGGCGCTGCGCCGGCCGGGGCGCTTCGACCGCGAGATCGAGATCGGCATCCCCGACGCGGTCGCCCGCGGCGAGATCCTGGAGATCCACACCCGCGGCATGCCGCTCGCCGAGGACGTCGACGTGGCGCGCCTCGCCGCCATCACCCACGGCTTCGTCGGCGCCGACCTCGAGTCGCTCTGCCGCGAGGCGGCGATGACCACCCTGCGTCTCGCCATGCCCGAGATCGACCTCGCCAACGACGAGCTCCCCTACGACCTCCTGGTCTCGCTGCGGGTGACCATGGACCACTTCCTGGCCGCCCTCACCGAGGTCGAGCCGTCGGCGATCCGCGAGGTCTTCGTCGAGGTCCCCGACGTCAAGTGGGAGGAGGTGGGCGGGCTCGAGAGCCTGAAGCGCGAGCTGCGCGAGGCGGTCGAGTGGCCGTTCAAGTACGGCGACCTGCTGCGCCACGCCGGCCTCAAGCCGGTCAAGGGGATCCTGCTCTACGGCACGCCGGGGACCGGCAAGACCCTGCTCGCCAAGGCCGTCGCCTCGCAGGGCGGGCTCAACTTCATCTCGGTCAAGGGGCCGGCGCTGCTCTCCAAGTTCGTCGGCGAGAGCGAGCGGGGGATCCGCGAGGTGTTCAAGAAGGCGCGCCAGGCCTCCCCCTGCATCCTGTTCTTCGACGAGATCGACGGCCTGGCGCCGGTGCGCAGCGGCGAATCCTCCGACTCGGGGGTGTCGCGCGGCGTGATGAGCCAGCTGCTGACCGAGATGGACGGCGTCGAGGAGCTCAAGGGGGTGCTGATCATCGCCGCCACCAACCGCAAGGACATGCTCGACCCCGCCCTCCTGCGCCCCGGGCGCTTCGACCTCCTCCTCGAGCTGCCGCTCCCCGACACCGCCGACCGCGAAGCGATCTTCCGCATCCACCTCGCCGGCAAGCCGGTGGGCGCGGACGTCGACCCCGCCGAGCTCGCGGCTCAGACGGCGGGACTCTCCGGGGCCGACATCGAGCGGCTCTGCCAGCGGGCGACGCTGCTCGGGGTGCGCGACTTCATCGCCACCTACGAGGCGAACGGCTCCGATCCGTCGCCGTTCAGGGTGGCGCGCGACCAGTTGCTCACCGCCTTGAGGGAACGATGATCTGGCTCAACTACCGCGACGAAGGTGAGCGCGCCCAGACGCTGATCGCGATGGCGCGCGGCTGCCAGTGGCTCGACTCGCGGCTCTGCTTCCTCTCCTCGGCGGAGATCTGCGAGTCGACCCGCGAGGCGGTCTGGCAGATCGAGGCCTCGCCGCTGCCGGAGCTCACCTTCCGATCGATCAAATTTCCCGTCGACGGCGAGGCGAGCGATCAGGCCTGGACCGACACCATCGAGATCATCAAGACGGCGCTGATCGAGACCTCCGGCGTCGGCAGCCCGATCGTGGCCTGGGTCGAGTCGCCGCTGCTCGCCCACGGCGGCACCCGGGAGCTGGCGCTGCGCGACTATCACGAGGCGCTCACCGCCCTCGCCCCCAAGGCGGTGACGATCGTCAACGCCTTCCGGCTGGGCGACGCCTCGGCCCCTGCCCTGTTCACCATCCTCGAGAGCTCGAACGCCCTGGTGAACGCCAAGATGCTCCTGCCGCGCTGCCCGGTCTGGCTCCTCTCGCCGAAGAACGAGCTCGGGCCGCCGGCGCCCATGGCGGCGGCGGATCACGGCGCCGAGTCGATCTTCACCCCGTTCGCCGCCGACAAGCTGGCGGCCATCGGGCAGATCGGGGCGGGGTTCGCCCACGAGCTGGGCAATCCGCTGTCGATCATCAGCTCGAGCCTGCAGTACCTCTATCAGCGGCTCGCCGCCAACAACGACCCGGCGAGCGACTTCGCGATGGCCGCGCTGCTCAACGTCGAGCGGATGCACGGCATCCTGCAGAGCATGCTCGATTCGGCCGGCTCCAAGAAGCCGCACTTCGAGCTCATCGACCTCAAGGAGGCGGTCTCCGAGGTGCTGCGCTTCACCTCGGGAGAGTTCGCCCAGCGCGGCATCGCCGCCGAGGTCTCCTTCGATCCGGGCCTCCCCCGCGTCTGGGGAGACCCCTTCGGCGTCAAGCAGATCCTCCTGAACCTGGTGAAGAACGCCCTCGACGCGATCAGCGAGGGGGGTGGCGGCAACACCATCCGCCTGTGCACCCGCCTGGACGCCAAGGGGCAGGCGGTCGTCGAGGTCGAGAACAACGGCGCCGTCATCCAGGCCAACGTCCTGCCGAACCTTTTCCGCCCCTTCTATACGACGCGCAACGGCGGGACCGGGCTCGGCCTCTACCTGTCGCGGCAGATCGCCAAGGGGCACGACGGCGAGCTCAGCGCCGAGAACCTGGTCGGAGGGGTGCGCTTCACCCTGACCCTGCCCCTCGATCTACGAAAGGAAGAGGAGCGTGGCCAACGTCCTGATCGTCGATGACGAGCGCGAGCTCCGCGACATCGTCTCGACGCTCCTCGTGGAGCGCGGGCACAGCACCCAGTGCGTCGCCTCCGGCGAGGCGGCGCTCAGCGTGGCCGACGGGCGGCAGCCGGACCTCGTCCTCCTCGACCTCCACCTCGATGGGATCGACGGCATGGAGACGCTGCGCCAGTTGCGGGCGAGCGCTCCCCACGCGCCGATCGTCATCCTCACCGCCTTCGGCAACGTCCAGGCGGCGGTGAAGGCGATGCGGCTGGGCGCCACCGACTTCATCAGCAAGCCGTTCAACAACCAGGTGCTGCTCGCCAGCATCGAGACCATCCTCGCCCTCGGGCGCGAGGTGCGCGGCGAGGCGCCGGCGCTGATCGGCGAGAGCACGGTCTTCCGCCATGCCATCGACCTGGCGTTGAAGTTCGCCGTGCCCGACATCAGCGTGCTGCTCACCGGCGAGACCGGCACCGGCAAGGAGCTCTTCGCGCGCACCATCCACTCCGCCAGCAAGCGCCGCAACGGGCCGTTCGTGGCGGTCGATTGCTCGATCCTCGCCGAAAACCTGATCGAGAGCGAGCTGTTCGGCCACGAGAAGGGTGCCTTCACCGGCGCCACCACGACGCGCATCGGCCGCCTCGAGCTGGCCCAGGGCGGCACCCTCTTCCTCGACGAGATCGGCAACCTGCCGCTCGAATTCCAGGCCAAGCTCCTGCGCGTCCTCCAGGAGCGTCAGATCGAGCGGGTGGGCGGCCGCAAGGTGATCAATCTCGACGTGCGCCTGGTGTCGGCGACCCACGTGAACCTCAAGGAGGCGATCCGCGCCGGCACCTTCCGCAAAGACCTCTACTATCGCCTGCAGGGAATGACGATCGATCTGCCGCCGCTGCGCGAGCGGGACGGCGACGTCTGGCGCATCGCGGAAAACCTGCTCGCCCTCTACACGCGGAGCATCGGCTCCGTCGTCCAGGGGTTCTCCGGGAGCGCCCGGCGGGCGCTCGAGAGCTACGCCTGGCCGGGCAACGTCCGCGAGCTCGAGAACGCGGTCAAATCCGCCGTCGTCCTCGCCACCGATTGGGTGCTCCCCGAGCATCTTCCTCCCGAGGTCTGCGGCCCGGCGAGCTTCCGGCCGGTCGCTCTCAGCGCGCCCGAGCCCGAGGAGAACGGCCGGCTGCTGCGGCTCGAGATCGAGATCGAGCCCGAGGCGGCCCAGATCGATCTCAAAGCCTTCGGTGCGCAGGCGGCGGAGCTGGCGGAGCGCACGCTCCTCCACACTCTGCTCCGCCGCCGCCGGATGAGCGGCTCCAAGATGGCGAGACTCCTGGGGGTCGACCCCAAGACCTTGCGAGCCAAGCTCCGCAGGTACGGGGTCGAACCCGGACCCGCCAGCAAGGAGGAACACCCGTTGAGAGGCCGTATCCTGATCGTCGACGACCAGCCCAACATGTGCTGGGTGCTTTCGAAAATTTTGTCGGAACGCGACCACGAGGTGCGCACCGCGTGCAACGGTGCGGCGGCGCTCGCCGCCCTGGCGGCGTACGACTGCCAGGTCGCCGTCGTCGACTATCGCCTCCCCGATACGGACGGCATCGAGCTGGTGGCCCGCCTGGCCGCCCGCCTGCCGCGGTTGCGCGCCATCCTGATGACCTCGTACGGCAGCGCCTCGCTGCGGCAGAGCGCCACCGACGAGGGGCTGTACGCCTACTTCGACAAACCGTTCAACAACGATCTGATGATCCGCACCATCGAGGACGCGATCCGTGACGCCCAGCCGGGAGAGGATTCCCCCGCCCCGGGAAACGTTGCCCGGACGCGGTTTCCCGGCCGCGCGGTGGTCGAGCCCTAGCCGCCGCCGGACGGCTAGGATCTCACGCGGCAACCGTTGAATTCACCATAAGCTATTATTTTAGATATCTCTTAATACTCGGCATTGTCCTTGCAATCACCTATTCCAGGCCGCGGAAATGTGGCTCGTGAAAGGAGGTGAAAAGAAAATGGCTAAAGTAATGAATTCGACGGATTCGTCGAGCCTGGCAGAGGTCGTCGACCGGATTCTCGACAAGGGCATCGTCATCGATGCGTGGGCGAAGGTCTCCCTGGTCGGCATTGAGCTTCTCTCGATCGAAGCACGTATCGTCATCGCGTCGGTCGAAACCTATCTCAAGTATGCCGAGGCGATTGGTCTGTGTGCGACGGCGGCGGCTCCGACCGCTTAACCGCAAGGTAGAACAGATTTCGCTCCCCGGGGCTCGATTCGGCTGGTCGGACCCGGGGGGCCCGTTTTGGGCTCACGCATAAATTACTCGACTTGCACCAATCAGAAAAAGGAGACAACGCGATGTCACACTTCACCACCTTCACCCCCGAGAGGATGGCGGCGTTCCGCCAGACGCTCACCACCGACGCCGCGCAGCGCCGCGAGTTCGTGGCGGCGCTGTTCTCGAACGAGCGCCTGCGCCGCAACGTCGCGGCGCAGGATGCGGACACCCGCCGCCTGTTCGTCAGCGAGCTGCGCTCCGGAGTCCATGCGCTGCGCAACCGCTTCGAGCTCGCCCGCCGCGACGTAGTGACGGATTTCCAGCAGATGGCGAGCGAGCTGCGCGCCGCGCGCCAGTCCTTCCAGAAGCGTGGCGCCAACCCGCCGCAGCGCGCCAACCGCACGCCCTACTCCCCCGCCGCGCCGCGGCCGCATGCGCCGGGGCACGCCGCCTACGAGAGCGTCAAGCCGGCCTCCACCCATGCCGCCTCCACGCACTCGCCGGCCACCCACAACGAGAAGCCGCGCAACGAAGAGCGGCACGCCGAGAAGGCGCACGACGACAGGACCGACGCGGCGAAGAAACGCCATGCCTAGGACCGGCCCGAGCACAGAACGTTTCATCACGGGGACGGGGCGGGCGGCACGACCCGCACCGCCTCTGCCCGAGCGGCACCCAGAGGAGAGAGCGATGAACGGCAATGGGCAGAGTCTGGCGGTCACGCCCGACGCCTCCACGTCCGTCAGCCTGGCGGTCGAAGCGAGCGATGGTTTCGTGATGGCTCCCCCGGTCAAGCGGCTGGCCGAGCGGGCCCTCAGCTATCTCAAGGCCGGTTATCCGGTCCATTTTTCCGGCCCCGCGGGGACCGGGAAGACGACGCTCGCCCTCCATCTGGCGGCGCTGCGCGGCCGTCCCGTCACCCTGATGCATGGCGACGACGAGCTCGGCTCCTCGGATCTGATCGGCTCCGACACCGGCTACCGCAAGAGCAAGCTGATCGACAACTTCATCCATTCGGTCGTCAAGACCGAGGAGACGATGAACACGCTATGGGCCGACAACCGGCTGACCCTGGCGTGCCGTAAGGGGGACACGCTGATCTACGACGAGTTCACCCGCTCCCGCCCCGAGGCGAACAACGCCCTCCTCTCGGTGCTCGAGGAGCGGCTCCTCACCCTGCCGATGCGCCGTCCGCAAGGGGGGGGCTTCCTCGAGGTGCACGCGGATTTCCGCGCCATCTTCACCTCCAACCCGGAGGAGTACGCGGGCGTTCACCGCACGCAGGACGCGCTCCTCGACCGGCTGATCACCATCCGCCTCGACTACTACGACCGCGAGACCGAGGTCGCCATCACCCGCGCCAAATCGGGGGTGACGCGCGAGGATGCCGAGGTGGTCGTGGACATCGTGCGCGAGCTGCGGGAGCTGGGGGTGGCCAAACAGGGGCCCAGCCTGCGCGCCTGCATCATGATCGCGCGCGTGCTCTCCGGGGAGGGAGCCCGGGCGCGCCGGGGGGATACGATCTTCCCCGACGTCTGCCGGGACGTCTTGACCGGCCTCTCCGCCAAGATCGTGCGCGACGGCGCCGAAGGGCTCCATCCCAGGGTCGACCAGGTGATCCGCAAGCATCTCGACCAGGCCCACCGGACGCCGCGGATCGACGATCTCGCCGTGCCGCCGCCGGCGTCAAAGGCCGCCAAGACAGGAGTCAAATCATGATCGCTCGCGCCCGCGGGGCCCAGGAGATCCGCACCCATGCCGCCGTTCAGGGGAGCTGCAGCCATTCCAACGAACGGCACGTCATCCAGTTCCAGCTCGCCGCCCTGGAGCTCGAGCGCACCCGCCGCAACCGGGAGAAGGACGCCGCGCTCCGGCGGGTGCGCGACATCGACCGCATGCTCCTCGAGATCGAGGAGATCATGCGCCGGAACCACGAGATCCTGGGGCTCAGCGTCCCCGAGAGAGCCACGCCCTCCGCGGAGGAAGCGCCGCCACGCAACCGCGTCCTCCGCTATTAGCACAGTGCCGCGCCCGTCCGCGCGACGGGCGAATCAAACCACCGGTTCGAACGAGCGAGTCAAGAAAGGTCAACCTGCCATGGCAATCAAACTGAGCTGTATCTCTTGCGGACATACCCAGGATCTGAGCGATGCTTACGAGAACTACCAGGGACAGATCCGTTGCTGGGGTTGCAGCACCGCCCTCGACGTCTCGATCATCGAGGGAAGGCTGCAGTCGATGCAGCTGCACGGCGAGATCCCGGAGGGCCCCGCGCCCCTGCTCTCCCCCCAGCCCGTGATGCTCTCCGCCCAGCCCGTGGTGGTCTCCGCCCAGCCCGGGATCGAAGTCGTCGTCGTCACGGAGGAGAAGAAGGTGAGGAAAGCGCGGTGAAGCCATGGTGACTCCAGGGCGTTACATCTATGGGCTGATCCGCGCCGCCGAGGACCGGGATTACGGCTGCATCGGCCTCGAGCACAGCAGCAAGCCGGGGCGGGTCTCGACCCTCCGCGTCGACTCGCTCGCCGCGGTGGTCAGCGAATACTCGCCGCGCGAGAAGGTCCTTCCCGTGCGGCGGAACCTGGAGCCGCATCACCGGGTGATCCGCGAGGTGATGAAGACGACGACCATCATCCCGATGACCTTCGGCCACGTGGCGAAGAACGCGGCGGCGGTCGAGCGGGCGCTGCGCGACAACCGCGGGGAGATCGAGGCGGAGCTCGACCGCGTCGACGGCAAGGTGGAGATGGGGCTCAAGGTGCGCTGGGACGTCGACAACATCTTCGAGTACTTCATCGGCGCCGACCCGGACCTCGCGGCGCTGCGCGATGCGATCTTCGGCCGCTCGCAGGCTCCCGCGCCGGCCGAGAAGATCGAGCTCGGGCGCCAGTTCGACCAGCGTCTGACCCAGGAGCGCGACGAGCAGACCGACCGCGTCGTCGCCGCGTTCCGCCCCTATTTCAGCGAGCTCAAGGTCAATCCGCCGAAGGACGAGAAGATGGTGATGGACCTCGCCTTCCTGGTCGAGCGCGAACAGTTGAAGGTCTTCGAGGAGCAGGTCTATCAGATCGCCGGCACCTTCCCCCCGCAGTACCTGTTCGACTATGGCGGCCCCTGGGCGCCGTTCAACTTCGCCGAGCTCGACCTGCGGAGCGCGGCGGTATGAGGTGGCCATGGGACTGCTGAACGCCCCCGTCCAGGCGCTGATGTTCATCTTCCGGGAGATCACCAGGATCGCGGAAGAGGAGCTCAACGACGACGGGCCGGTCCGCGACGAGCTGACCGATCTCTACAAGTGCCTGGAGGGAAATTCGATCTCCGAGGCGGAGTTCGACCGCCGCGAAACGGAGCTGGTGGCGCGGCTGACCGCCATCGAGCAGCGGCAGAAACGGCGCGGCCATGGAACCCACTAGCTCGCAGTCCCCTCTCCGCCGGCCGACGCGGGCCAGCCTCGCCGTCCGCCTCTCCTCGCAGGAGCGCCGGGTCAGCCTCTGCGAAACGCTCGACCGCGTGCTCAACAAGGGAGCGGTGATCGCCGGGGACATCGTGATCTCGATCGCGGACGTCGATCTCCTCTACCTCGGCATCCACCTCATGGTGACCTCGGTCGAGACCCTGCGCCACTGGGACGAGCCTGCGACCGGCGCCGCCGCCTCGCCGGGGCCCGCCAAGGAAGCGAGCTAGCGCCGTGCGCTACGGCGAGGTCCGCGGCCGGCCGGAGGACCTGGAGCTGTTCGCCGCCACCGCGGCGACTCCTCAACCCAGGCTCCCGCAACGGGTCAACCTCGATCCGGCGCGGGTCGAGCAGGGGCTCGTCCAGCTCGTCCTCTCCGTCATCGAGCTGCTGCGCCAGCTGATGGAAAAGCAGGCCCTGCGCCGGATCGAGGGCGGGAGCCTCGACAGCGTGCAGGTCGAGCAGCTCGGCACCACCCTGATGCGCCTCGAAGAGCAGATGGGCGTGCTCAAGAAACACTTCCAGATCGACGATCTCAACATCGACCTCGGCCCGCTGGGCAGCCTGCTCGACGAAGAGCCCTTTTCGAGATCGCCGCGGTCGTAACCGAACACTCCGACGCCTCCCGGGGAGGGGGGATTCCACCATGCAATCGCGACAGAAGATGATGCACGCGACCGAGACCAGCAACCTGGCCGACATCCTCGAGCGCGTCCTCGACAAGGGCATCGTCATCGCCGGCGACATCAAGATCAAGCTCGTGGACATCGAGCTGCTGAGCATCCAGATCCGCCTCCTCATCTCCTCCGTGGACAAGGCGCGGGAGATGGGGATGGACTGGTGGCTGCGCAACCCCGACCTCACCTCGCGGCCGTTGCCGGCGGTGCCCGCCCCGGCAAGGCCGGCGAGCTCGTCGAGCTGCGCCGGCGGGTCGCCGAGCTGGAGCAGCGGGTGGCGCTGCCGGTGGTGGCGGATCCCCGGTGAGGCCATGGTCCGCGAGACGGCTCCCCGCTTGCCGCCGCGGCACGGGCCGGCGGAGGACCTGACCAGCCGGTCGATGCTCGATGCGCTACCGCAGCACATCGCCATCCTGGACGTCGACGGCACGATCCTGCTCACCAACCGGGCCTGGCGCCAGTTCACCCGCGCCAATC
>CAVWOZ010000002.1:0-36572 GCA_963756595.1 uncultured Acidobacteriota bacterium | reverse complement strand
TGCGAGGCCTTCCGTTCCTCCTCCTCCATCCTTTCCTCCCCACAAAAACGTAGGGGCGGGGCTTGTCCCCGCCCTTTTCGCAGGCGGCCGAGCTTCGGCAACCGCCCTCGCAGGGCGCTTCGTTCCTCCCCCGTACTCGGGGGAGGTCAGGAGGGGGCCTCAACCTCCCAGACAAGGAAGCGTCGCGGGATTCGGAACACCCCCTCCGGCCTCCCCCGAGTACAGGGGAGGAAAAAGGCTCCCGGGATCAGTAGGCCCACGACTCCGGCCGGCCCCACCCGGGTGGGGACGAGCCCCGCCCCTACATTTAAAGTAAAGCTTCTTCCGTGGGCTTCAGCTCCGGCGCAGCAGCACGAGCGTCTGGTCGTCCCCCTGCGGCAGCCCCTGGTAGAACTCGCCGATGGCGTGCGGGATCGACTCCACGAGCTCGGCGAGCGGGCGGTCGTGGCCGGCGCGCAGGTGCTCGGTCAGCCGCCCCATCCCGAACTCCTCGTCGTCGGGGGCCGCGGCCTCGGTGATGCCGTCGCTGTAGATGCAGAGCAGGTCGCCCGGCTCCATGGTCAGGGCGCGGGACTGGAAGCGGGCCTCCGGCATCAGGCCAATCGGCATGCCGCCGGCCGGCAGCTCCTCGGCCCGGCCGTCGGCCCGCAGCAGGATCGCGGGGTTGTGGCCGGCGTTCATGTAGTGCAGCACCCCCGTCGCCGGGTCGAGCTCGGCGAGGAGCATGGTGATGAACTTGTTGGAGGCGCTGAGTTGCCGACGTGCCGGTTCAGCCGCTCGAGCATCACCGGGCCGAAGCCGGTCTGGTCGAGGAGGAGGCGGAGGGCCGAATGGAGGATCGAGACCATCAGCGCCGCCGGCATCCCCTTCCCCGAGACGTCCCCCACCACCAGCCCGATCCGTCCGTCCTCGCGCCGGAAGAGATCGTAGTCCCCGCCGCCCACCTGGCGCGCCGGCCGGTACCAGCCGATCAGCTCGAAGCCGGCGACCACGGGGGCCCCCTTGGGGAGGATCTGGCGCTGGATCTCGGCGGCGAGGTGCATCTCCCGCTCGAGGCGCTCCTTCTCCAGGGCCTGGGAGGTGGAGGCGCGCGTTCTCGAGCGCCAGCGCGGCCTGGTTGGCGAACAGCGAGAGGGTGCGGCGGTCCGAGGCGAGGAAGGGGCCGACCCCGCGGCGGCTCTCCTTGTCCCCCACCGCGATCAGCCCCCGCGGGCCGCTCTCCACCTCGATCGGCACCCCCTGGGAGATAGCGGGCGCCGGGGAGCAGGTGGGCCGGCGCCTCGCCCCCCGCCACCAGGAACTGGCGCAGCTCCCCGTCCCCCCCTGCGAAGGAGGGCGCCGCCTCGCCGCCGAAGGTCCCCTCCAGCCGGTAGCGGCCGTCCTCCAGGATGTAGAGGGCGCCGCGCCGCGCGTCGAGCAGCGACACGGCGCGCAGCAGGATCTCCTCCAGCAGGCGGTCGAGGTCGAGGGTCGAGGCGACCGCGAGCCCCACGTCGTAGAGGGCCTCGAGCTCGACCACCCGGTAGTTGACCGGCACCTGCTGGTCTTTGAGGTCGTACTTCAGCCGGCAGCTCTTGAGCGCGGCGGCGAGGAGGAGGGTCAGCGGATTCTCCATGCCGTCCATGCCCTCCGCGGTGCCCACGGAGCCGTCGCCGGCCGGCGCCACCGGCACGGCCGGGAGGAAAACGAGACGCCCACCGGGGAACTGGAGGCTGCCGAGGCCACCGTCCCCTTGGGGTACGTCCCCCTCGAGGACGTCGGGGAGGCCGTCACCCGCCGCGGCCTCCTGCTCGAGCCGGCCGCCGCGCTCGAGGTAGAGACCCGCCGCTTCGACGCCGTGCTCCCGCCGCCAGAGGTCGAGCAGGCGCTCCATCATGGGGCGCTCGCCCGCCTCGTCGCGCGAGAGGATCAGCAAATCGTTCCAGGCCTGCGCGCCGGCCCGCCCGATGCCCTCCATGGCTGTCTCCTACGGGTGTCTGGATGCGGAGTCCGCTCGGGACTCAGGGGCGAAGCTGGGACACCGCGGCCGCTTCGTCGCTGAAGATCGGAGCGTACTGCGCGAGGCCCATGATATGGAAGGTCTTTTCGATGGTCGGAGTCAGGCAGCAGAAACCCAGCTTGCCGTCGATCTCGATCATCTTCTCGATGATCTCGATGAGGATCGAGATGCCGATCGAGTTGACGATCTTCGTCCCCGCCAGGTTGAGGAGGAGGGTCTTGAACCCCTCGTCGAGGAGCTTGTAGGCGGCCTTGGCGATCTCCTCGCCCCCCTGGTTGTTGATGTACCCCTCCGTGTAGATCACCGCCAGCCCCTCGCGGCGATCCACGGTGATGTTGAGGCTCTCGGTCATCGGCTCGCCCCCGCTTTCATCGCAGCTTCTTGCTCATCACGATCGTAGTCCCTTCGGAGCCCGAAACGATCTCCACCTCGTCCATCAGCCCCTGCATGATCCTGAGGCCGTGCTTGCGCTTGCGCAAGGGGCTCACGCCCCCCGTCACCGCGGGCTCCTGGAGGAGCTCCGGAGGGAAGCCTACACCGTTGTCGCGGACCATGATGCGCAGCTTCTCCGGGTCCCCCGGCAAACCCACCACCTGGAACGTCACGTAGACCTCCTGGTCGGTGGCGTGGCTGTGCTCCAGAGCGTTGATGCAAGCCTCCACCACCGCCAGCCGCACCTCGTCGATTCTATCCGGACTCATCCGGATCGACTCGGAGATGGCGGCCGCGGTCTTGCTCGCCTCGAGCTCCATCTCGGGGACCATCGGCAGCGCCAGCATGACCTCCCTCAGAACGCCTTCAGCCATGTCCTTAACCAGTACCGGCCGTCAGGTTGCGATCAGAGAGAGAGATAGAGCTGGAGAGCGTAGATCACGATGGGATGGACCAGGTCGTGAGACAGCAGCCAACCAAAGCTGGCCAGGGAGCCCACGGAGAGCAACACCTTGACCGGCACATACGGGACGGCTACGTGCTTCCGAACGGAGTCTAGCATGACGTTCCTCCTCATCCGCCCCTCGCCTATCGCAAGGCCGCTGCCAGCCCCCCGGGAAACCGCACCCTAACATCTGAGACCCATTGTTTACAATAACTTAACCGTTCCGACGCAACCTTGTGAGCAAACTGTCGCAGCCGCCGTCGCGACATTATGCCCCAGGCGGAAACGTCGCGCCGCGACCCGTTGGAACAGAACGCCTATTTTGTCGCGGTTCTGAGGGGTTTGAGACAAAAAGTCTCGCGCGGGAGGATTTGTCGCAGATCGTTTGATTCAACGATTGAACGACTCAGAAGCCCTTCCGCTGCAACGTCTTGCGGTCGAGCCCCAGGATCTTCGCGGCCTCGCTCTTGTTGCCGGCGGTCAGCTTGAGGACGCGGGCGATGTGCCGCCGCTCGAGGGTGGCGAGGTCGAGCGCCTCGGGGGAGCTTTGCGTGGGGGCGGCGAGGAGGGAGCGGATCAGCTCGGCGTCGATCTCTCCATCGGCGAGCGAGACGGCCCCCTCGACGACGTTCTGGAGCTCGCGGACGTTGCCGGGGAAGTCGTAGCCGAGGAGCAGGGCGAGCGCCTCGGAACGCAGGGTGGGCACCGGGATCGCCTCGCGGCGGCAGAACTCCTCGAGGAAGGCGCGCACCAGGTGAGGGATGTCGGGCCGGCGGTCGCGCAGGGGGGGAGCTCGATCTCCACCCCCTTGAGGCGGTAGTAGAGGTCCTCCCGGAAGCGCGACTCGCCGATCAGCTTCTCGAGGTCCTGATGGGTGGCGGCCACCAGCCGCACGTCGACCGGGATGGGCCGCCGGCCGCCGACCCGGGTGACCTCGCGCTCCTGGAGGGCGCGCAGCAACCGCACCTGGAGGGAGGTCTGCATGTCGCCGATCTCGTCGAGGAAGAGGGTGCCGTGGTCGGCCAGCTCGAACTTCCCCGGCCGCGCCTGCACCCCCGTCGCCACCCCCCCCTCGATGCCGAAGAGCTCGCTCTCGAGCAGCCCCTCGGGGAGCGCCGCGCAGTTGACGGCGATCAGGGCCCCTTCGCGCCCCGAGAGGTGATGGAGCATCTTCGCCACCAGCTCCTTGCCGGTGCCGCTCTCGCCGCGCACCAGGACGCTGACGCCGCGCGGCGCCACCCGCTCGATGACGTCGAGCACGCGGCGCATCGGCGGCGCGTGAGCCACGATGCGGCGGCCGGCGACGTCCTCGGCGAGCCGTCCCTTGAGAGCCTTGTTCTCCTCTTCGAGGCGCTCGCGCTGGGTCTCCAGGCGCTCGACCTGGCGGGCGGCGTCGAGCGCCGCGGCGGCGAGGGCGGCCACGGAGTCGAGGAAGCGGCGGTCGTCGGGGGTGAAGGAAGGATCCGAGTCGCCGCGCACCTCCTTGTCGAGCACGGCGACGTAGCCGAGGAAGACGCCGCGATAGGCGAGCGGCGCGGCGAGGAGCTGCTCGTAGGGGCGCCCGGCGAGCACCCCCTGCGAGCGCGAGAGGGTGTGCCCTTCGGTGAGCAGCTCCCGCCAGATGGGCGCCGCGAGGAGGGCATCCCCCGCCGGCAGATCGTCCAGCCAGCCGACCGAGGCCACCCCGCGCGCGCCGCCGTAGGCGTCGCGGGAGACCGCCACGGCCGCCCCCGGGTCGAGCACGGCGCAGACCCGCTGCAGCAGCTCGTCGACCAGCTCCTGCTCCGGGCGCTGCGCGTGGAGCGCGATCGCCAGGTCGTAGAGCGTCTCGAGCTGGAGGATCCGCCGCTTCTCGGCGAGTTGGGCGTCGTGGCGTGCCATCGACCTCATTGTACGACTACGCCCCGCAAGGGTTGCTCCTAGGCCGGCCCCTCGCAGTAATGCGGGTAGTAGTACCCGCAGGAGATGACGGTATTGCCCGAGGTGCTGATGAGGGTGCAGCTCGTGGTGTGCAGGGAGCAATACGAGCAGGTGCAGGGAGGTGGAAAGGCCATCGCCGGCAAGGCCAGGACAAGGGCGGCGAGGAGCAGCAGGAGCAGAGCGAGCTTCGTCTTCATCGTTTCTCCTCCTAGAAGTACCAGCAGCTCGTCTGGTAGCCGTCGCAGAAGTTCGCCTGGCCGACCTTGTCGGTTCCCGGCGGGCAGGCGCAGCGGGTGGAGCCGGGCTTGCCGGCGCAGTAGGTGGAGCTGCAGTAACCGATCGCCTCGGCCTGCGGCACGGAGGCGGCGAGGGCGGTGATTCCGAGCAGGGCGGTGAGGGCGAGAAGCTTCTTTCTCATCGGGTTCTCCTTTTTCAAGGCGCGGATCTCCACAGGACGGAGATCCGCATCTCTCACCCTAAGAGGTGTTTGAAAAGGAGAAAACGAGCCGAGGTGCCTTTAGAAGCTCTTGCCGAGCCCGGCCTGCTTCAAGACCCCGTTCGCGGTATGACGAGATTTGATTTCACTGTCGACGACGAAGGAGCGCTCGGAAAGCGGGCTGTACCAGATCTCGTGATCGCCTTTGCCCTGGCGCTCGAATCGGCAGCCGCCGGCGAGCAGAAGCTTCTTCACCTGCGGGGTATAGGAGGAGCCCATCTAGGAGGCCAGACGGACCCGTTCCTGACGCTGGCTGGTGAGCTCGAAGGAGATCTCCTTGGAGGCTCCCGGTGCGATGAGGTGATTGGCTTCCAGGAGCTCGGGGATCAAGATACGGAGCCTCTCAGAAAGCTTCTCGATCGTCTCGGCCTCGGTCGCCAATCCAGGTACGTCGTCGCTCTCTGCGACCCAGACTCCCGCCTCGGGGTCCCAGCCTGCATGAATCCGGTAGACCGTCTCAGCCATGGGGCAAGGATAACCTAGTCTGCGCCCCTACCGCCGCCCCCCCGCCCGCTTCTTCGTCTTGGGCGACGGTAGCACCTGGCGCAGATAGCGGCCGGTATAACTCTCGGCGACCGCGGCGATCTCCTCGGGAGTCCCCTCGGCGAGCAGGCGGCCGCCGCCGGCTCCCCCTTCGGGCCCGAGGTCGATCACCCAGTCGGCGGTCTTGATGACGTCGAGGTTGTGCTCGATCACCACCACGGTGTTCCCCAGCTCGACCAAGCGGTGCAGCAGCTTGAGCAGCTTGCCGACGTCGTCGAAGTGGAGGCCGGTGGTCGGCTCGTCGAGCAGGTAGAGGGTGCGGCCGGTCGAGCGCTTGCAGAGCTCGCGGGCGAGCTTTACCCGCTGCGCCTCGCCGCCGGAGAGGGTGGTCGCCGGCTGCCCTAAGCGGATGTAGCCGAGCCCCACCTCGACGAGCGTCTCGAGCACCCGCTCGACGGCCGGGATGTTGCGGAAGATCTCGTGCGCCTGCTCGACCGGCAGGTCGAGGATCTCGGCGATGTTCAGCCCCTTGAAGTGGACGGCGAGGGTCTCGCGGTCGTAGCGCTTGCCGCCGCAGACCTCGCAGGTGACGTAGATGTCGGGGAGGAAGTGCATCTCGATCTTGATCTGCCCGTCCCCCTTGCACGCCTCGCAGCGCCCCCCCGGGACGTTGAAGCTGAAGCGCCCCGGCCCGTAGCCGCGCATCCGCGCCTCCGGGGTCATCGCCATCAGGTTGCGGATCGGATTGAAGACGTTGGTGTAGGTCGCCGGGTTCGAGCGCGGCGTGCGGCCGATCGGGCTCTGGTCGATCGCGATCACCTTGTCGAGCTGGTCGAGGCCGGTGATCCGGTCGTGCTCGCCGGGCTTGTCCGAGGCGCGGTAGAAGTGGCGCGCCAGGGCCTTGTGGAGGATGTCGTTGACCAGCGTGCTCTTCCCCGACCCCGAGACGCCGGTGACCACCGTGAAGGCGCCGACGGGAAACTCGACGTCGAGGTCCTTCAGGTTGTTCTGCCGCGCCCCCTCGATCACGATCTCGCCCCGCCCCTCCCGACGCACCTCCGGCACCGGCACCTCGAGGGTGCCGGTGAGGTACTGGCCGGTGAGCGACTCCTTCGATTTCTCGATCTGCTTCGGCGTCCCCTGCGCCACGATCTCGCCGCCGTGGACGCCGGCGCCGGGGCCCAGGTCGATCACCCAGTCGGCGGCGCGGATCGTCTCCTCGTCGTGCTCCACCACCAGCACCGAGTTGCCGAGGTCGCGCATCCCCTGGAGGGTGGCGAGCAGGCGGGCGTTGTCGCGCTGGTGGAGGCCGATCGACGGCTCGTCGAGCACGTAGAGCACCCCCATCAGCTTGCTGCCGATCTGCGTGGCGAGGCGGATGCGCTGGCTCTCCCCTCCCGACAGGGTGGCCGACGAGCGGTCGAGGGTCAGGTAGCCGACCCCGACGTCGTCGAGGAACGACAGGCGGTCCTGGATCTCGGTCACCACCTTCTCGGCGATCGCCCGCTCCCGCTTGTCGAGCGGCACGGTCCCCATCCACAGGCGCAGGTCCGACACCGGCAGGCGCGACAGCTCGTCGATCGCCTTGTCGTGCAGGGTGACCGCCAGCGCCTCCGGCCGCAGCCGCCGCCCCTCGCAGGTCGGGCAGAGGTGGACCGACATGTACTTCTCGATCTCGCCGCGGATCGAGACCGAGTCGGTCTCCTTGTAGCGCCGGTCGAGCATCGGGATCACCCCCTCGAACTTGCCGGTCCAGGAGTAGCTCGACTTCTTCCCCGCCAGGTTGAAGCTCAGCTCCTCCTCGCCGCTCCCCTGGAGGATCACCCGCCGCGCCTCGGCCGGCAGCTTCTTCCACGGCGTCGAGAGCGAGAAGCCCATCGCCTTCGACAGGGTCTCGACCATCTTGAGGCGCCACGACTTCGACCCTTCGGGCCAGGGGGCGACGGCGCCGGCGAGGATCGAGCGCTCGGGGTCGGGCACCACCTTGTCCGGGTCGACCCCCATCAGCGTGCCGAGCCCCGAGCAGGTCGGGCAGGCGCCGTAGGGGCTGTTGAAGGAGAAGAGCCGCGGCGTGATCTCGGTCAGGCTGGTGCCGCAATCCGAGCACGAGTAGTTCTGCGACAGGGTCTCCTCGGCCGCTCCTTCGGGAGCCAGCACCACCAGCCCCTCCGCCACCTTGAGCGCCGTCTCGATCGAATCGGCCAGGCGCTTCTCGATGCCGGCCTTGACCACGATGCGGTCGATGACGATGTCGATCGAGTGCTTCTTCTGTTTGTCGAGGGTGGGCGGATCGCCCGCCAGCTCGACCATCTGGCCGTCGATCCGGGCGCGCAGGAAACCCTCGCGCGCCATCTGCTGGAGCTGCTTCTTGTACTCCCCCTTCTTGCCGCGGACATAGGGGGCGTAGATGACCAGGCGGGTCCCCTCGGGGAGCTCGGTGACGCGGTCGACCATCTGCTGCACCGTCTGCGGGCGGATCGTCTTGCCGCAGGTCGGGCAGTGCGGGATCCCCACCGAGGCATAGAGGAGGCGCAGGTAGTCGTGGATCTCGGTCACCGTGCCGACCGTCGAGCGCGGGTTCTTGGAGACCGACTTCTGCTCGATCGAGATCGCCGGCGACAGCCCCTCGATCGAGTCGACGTCCGGCTTCTCCATCTGCTGGAGGAACTGCCGGGCGTAGGAGGAGAGCGACTCGACGTAGCGCCGCTGCCCCTCGGCGAACAGGGTGTCGAAAGCCAGCGACGACTTGCCGGAGCCGGAGACGCCGGTGATCACCACCAGCTGGTTGCGGGGGATCTCCAGGCTGATGTTCTTGAGGTTGTGCTCGCGCGCACCGCGGACGGAAATGCTATCCATGGGACCGGTCATCCTACCAGAGGGAGGGGGGACCAGGGGTGGTCCCGGCGAACCAAACGCCGCCACCCCGGGAAGGAATTCCCGCCTCGATGCCGCCGCCTTGACGACTACACGAGTAAGCATCCTCGTCCGAGCATGGTCGCTAGTATGGTAGGCTTGCTAAGTCTACCTTCTTACGCCTCCAGGCGATGTGGATTTCTATGCAAGAAGATGCAGAGTTGCGCCAAGTAGCCGAGTTGCTTTCAGCCGTAGTTGACCGGGCAGTTGTGGACAGTCGTGAAGGCTCCGAAGTGCATCGGGGCATCCGAGATTGGCTATTGCCCTTGGCCAAGAGCGACGTGGACCTGATGTCTGTCCTAGCGGGCCAGATCGAACGTGCATTTCCGATTTGAACCAAGCGGCGAGCGCACAGGCGGGCTTCGCCTAATAGGCGAGATTCCCAACTACCCGATCTGCCATATAGAAGGGCGTAATGGGGCCGGAAAAAGTCTTGCCATACGCCTTCTTGAATTGATCTCTGGAGAACAGCCATACACGACGACCCCGGGCGCTTGGACCTCTCTCCGGGAGAATCTCGGAGACACCACTGTAACAATCACCAACCTCAATGGTCACATTTTACGAATCGCTCTCATGCCCAAACAATGGGCCCTCAGTCCGGAGCCTGTGGGAGATTGGCTTGGCGATGCATTCCTTGACGAAGAGCCCATAGCCGTCACTGCAATTCGTTCTCTATTGCAGGTTGTCCGAATCGCAGGAGATGAGACTTTCGAGCGCACGATTCGACGCCGCCTCGAGGCGGAAAGCGTAAGCATTGCACGAGCCCATGATCGGTTTGTAGAGCAACTCTCCCAGCTAGAGCGAGTACTCGATGAGCTTGCGGAAGCCACCACTGCCGTCGATCCTGAGCGGCGCGCCCAGCAGCGCATCGAGAGCGTAACGAGGGAACTTGCAAAATCAGAGGATGATTTACGGTTATGCCAAAAAGACATCGGCCTCCTGAACGAAGCATTGCTCGCCAAGCAGCGCCTCACTGCGCTCACCGGTCAGCTGCCGAACATTGAGAATCAACTCGAACGAGTGATGCGGGAGTCACAGGAGATCGACAAATCTCTACGATCTGCTCAGGATCGACAGGCACGACTCCTTGGTGACCTAGCACGGGGATCGCAGGTCGAAGACCTCATTAAAAAAACACGAAAGACGCGCGACGCGCGCCTGAAACGGTTCCAGAACCTAGCCAGCAAGGTTCAACGGGCTGCGGCACAACTTGAGATAACTGCAGAAATTGAAGCTATCGCCGCTGAAACTATCAAAATCAAAACAGATCGTCGGCAAATTCAGTCTGATCTAGCGTCAGCTGGCCATAATGCATCGGTTCGTGCATTTACGTCCAGAGTCGTAGGGGACCTCGATGTTCATCGCGAGCTCGACCCGGAAGTAGTCGCAGTGCTCACGTTCGATACCGAAGAGGAGCTACGCCTGAGCGCACGCGAACTGAGAACCGGCATCCAGCGCCGCCAAGTGGAGCTAACGGAGGTAGAGGACGATCCTCTTCGGCGGGGCCTAACTCAGCGTGACAGGGAGCTATCACTCCGCTTAAATGCCCTTGGGGCCTTACGCGTACTGGTACAAAGCCATAAGCGCGCTCATGATTTGCTTGGTGCCAGCGATGGCGAGATTGCAGCGCTCGTCGGCCGAGCTGAGGCTACGGCTGAACTCCGTGCGGAATACGGAACTATATCTGCGGAAATTACAGCATTGGAAACTGAATCGCGGTTGAGACTCTCGGCAGAGGCAAGGTTGCGCGTTCAAGCCGACCAGTTAAGTGCTGGCAAATCAGAGGAAGAAATCAATGAAGACTTGAACCTGGCACTAAGCAATCTACACCTTGAGGAAACTAGCAATTTGGATCAACGCCTTCAGACTGCCAAATCTGCCGAGGAAGAACATCGCGTCCGCGTTCGGCAACTCCGAGCCGAACACATAGAACTTCAAGGCACTCTCGCTTTTCTGGCGGCCGAGATCGGAAGAGCTTCCGGACGCGTGGCAGCGCTCACCTGGCTGCCCATATCCATAAGGCAAGCCCTTGCAAGAGATGCAGGGCAACAAAGCGGCCAATCATTGCTGACTCTTCGGAATATCGCCGAGTCGCTGCGCGCATCACTTTACAGCATGCGGAATCTTTTTGATCAACTTCTTGCCGCCTCGCGAAATCTTGCAAATGAGGTGGGGCAGCGGGACAGAATGCAAAGCGAAGGCAAACTTCAGACAGAACTAGCGGCAGTGATGGGCGACCAACTCCAAAAGGAGTTCAATCAAGAGGAAATCAGCAGTGCGCTGTTTGACGGAGGGCAGCTCAGGTCGATCGACTTAAGAACTCTCGAGGCTCGGTGGATTACAAACGATGGGACACTCAGGAGTCGTCCATTTGAGGCCTTCTCGAGCGGCGAACAAGTTTTTGCCTACACTCGTGCACGGATACAACGCGTTGCCTCCCAAGGGGCTAAGCACAAAGTAATTGCACTTGACGAATTTGGAGCTTTCCTTGCTCGGGACCGACTAGAGAGACTCGCACGGTATTTACGAGATGCGGTTCTTGGTTCCATCGCAGATCAGGTTATTATTGTAGTGCCGCTTGCCGCGAATTACGCATCACAAGCGAAGGTTACTCGCGGCGACTTAGGAGAGCGGTTTGCTCGTCGCGCAGAAGAAATCAAAAGCCGCCGATACTTCGCCGAAGATGCCACTCAGCGGGAGCTAGTATGAACGTTGCTCCTCCAGACACGCTTTTTGGATTATCTCGTGCTCTCAGTCGAGACGAGGGCCGCTCGCTTACATCCTTTTTAAATGCGGCTTGGGCATGTCAAAGCGGGCGACCTCCGGCCCACCTTGAAGGTGACCTTGCGCACCTTGAAGGTTTTTTCTCTCCGACCTCGACGGGCCGCAGGTTGCGCGAAATCCTCACAAAACTCCCAAAGATCGACGCTCCGCGCCCCTCATTTATCCCTCAAGAGATTTTCTTAGCCTCTCCCACGGGCCGGGGTCTCGTTACTCCTGAGGGCCGAGTTACCCTGCACCTGCTTGACGAACATAGATCCCAAGAACTAATCGCCTTTCAAACGGATGAAGTTGCGTGGGCCTATCGCATTGTAGCTGATCTATACCGAAGCTGGGGGCGAGATCGCTTGCTCGAGGCTCTAGGGATTAGAGAGAGCGCTCTTCGAATTCCCGTTATCGCTTTCAACCTCATGCTTCTCGTAAATGGCTCAATCGGGGAGGCCAGCGAGTTGCCGATTCCTGCCGACAAGCGACAAGAACAGGAGTTGAGCAGCGTCCTCGGTCCCGTGATCGACGCCTTTGTCGACTCGTTGCGTCCCCAGAGGACAAGAAGCGAATCTTTTCGACTACGCGGCGGATGGGTGGTCACTGAAACCAGTCGTCATTTGTTCGATTACGTCACCTACACCACCAAAGCCATATGGATTGGACGTAGCCGAACGAAACAGCTTATTGACCGTCTTGCACGCGAGTTGGCGCGCGACAAGGCTTGCGAAGCATCGGACGTCGCTCAGGCCTTTGATGCTTTAGTTCGAGCTTATGCTACCGCCCGGCCTGCACTCGCATCCCGAGGTCTTGCCCACGAGCGTTCGGGCGAGACTCGATCTCTTAGAAAGTTGCTGCTAGCTTCTTTCGATAAGGCGCAAGAGGCGCATACTGAGCCGTGAGCGCAAGTGGTGCCTTACAGCTAGCCGTTGCTCTAATCGAGGAGCACAACGCTTCTCCTAGGTCAAGCTCACACCTAGCCATGGTTCTCGACAATGAGCTTGATCAGAACCACGAGATCTACGACGCGGCCCTCCGGCGGATAGGAGGTGCTTACATAGCTGTTGATCGAATGAGTGAGCCTCGCGTCAAAGGAACTCTAGATTTACAGCTCAGAGATCGACTCATAGAAGGGCTACGGATTTCACCACTTGGAATGGAACTGCTCATCCAGCAGGAAAACAAAGATGTCGTAGTTGGCCAAGCCAATGGTATCGACCCAGTTAATGAAAGCGAACGCCTGATACTCTCTTTTATTGCCGCTCTATTTTCCGAGGAATTATCGACCCATTCCGTTGCTGCGATTTCCTGGACTGACAATCGGCTGGAGGTTTTAGGTAAAGAGGCTCTCTGGCAGCTAATTCGCGCACAGGTTGCCGGGCGTCGCCTCGGGACTTTGACGACGCTCATCTTTATCGCCGGGGGTCGAATTGAGCCAGAACTCCACTGTGAACGAGAGCCTTCGGTACGATTCCTACTTACTGAACGGGCTCTCCTCAAAAGAAAAGGGCGCTTGTCCCTAGAAAAGGCTGTCGGGAATCTAATCCGTCAACGAGAGCGACCCTTCGTGTTGTTTCTCGGCGCAGGATCTAGTGCCTCTGCACGAATGCCACTCGGGAATGACGTGCGAGACTATGCTCTTGAGCAATTTTTTAGCCGCTCTGTACCTCTGCCGATTACTGAGCTTCCCGATCTGTTTCATCAATGGGTACGAGAGAATGACCGACTACTAGCCAGTGAAGAAGGTTTGGATTCGTTAGCTTTCGCATCACGACTGACTCTGGAGCGCGTGTTACGGGAAGAATTTAGACATGGGCGCGAGGAGAGTCCCACGTTGCGCTATCTACTTGAGAAAAACGACAATGCGATTGAACGAAAGGAGACTCAGGTTCGGAGAGCGCTACGCACAATTATTAAAAATCCGCATGGCCTAGTAATAGTGACAGTTAATTTTGACACGATTCTAGAAGACGAGCTTGGTGAGAGCGTGCGCGTCTTCGCTAGCCCGGAGGACTTTCCCTCCGCCAAAGACTACCTTGATCACTATCTATCAAGCGAGAGAAAAACGAGAGTCCCGGTACTCAAGCTTCACGGTTCCTTGAATCTTACAAAGACTATTGTCGCGGACGTTGACACCCGTTCGCTCGGACTTCCCTCCGGAGCTGCTGAAGCACTTCAGCGTCTCCGAGGCGAACCAAGCCAGCGGACGCCATGGGTCTATATTGGAGCAAGCATGCGTGATCCTGATATAACCCAAGTCATCGGCTCCGGTGAGTTTGCAGACGGTCTCGACGAATGGTGGGTCAGCCCATTTCCGGACCCTGCGGTATTCCCCTTCGTGGACGATTGCCGCGCCGCACGATGGCAGAACGCAGCGAGAGCTGGACTTCATGAGCGTCAGATCACAGAGACCGCGGATACTTTCCTTACTGCTCTCGCCAAGGAATGGCCTACGGCTCCTAGCTCTCTCGGCGGAAAACGATGAGGCGCTCCGATAGCGCAACTTGATGACGCGTGCCGTTTTGTGCCCAGCGCTTTCCACGCAGCCGAAGGTTTACATCTTGAATCGGAGTAAATCCGATCTCAACTGCCATTTTGGAAATGATCGCTGGAGTATCAATATAGACTCCGTATGGAGCGCTGTCACCCACAACCCACGCCAGCAAGGCACCGGTGTCCAAATGTTCATACGCCCTCCTAAGAACCTCAGAGATATCAGCAAGATAGGCGGGCAACATCTGATCGTACTCCTTACCACGCGAACGCTCCCTTCGCTTCTCACTCAGGTTCGTGGCCAGTTCTCGCGCAATCTTCGCAGTCGTCGGTAGTTTATCGAGAATCATCCACCCTGCTCTTGCTCGGCTTTGTGTGCTTTGCTGCGTCGTAGCGGCAACCATGTTGACGCGGACCGCGCTGCAAAGCTCACCCCAACTGCGAACTTTGCCAAGAAAATAAAGCTCGAGCCGAGTGGCGTCTGCATAATCGAAGTTGTTAAGATAGGGAGGAGAAGAAAGACAGAGCCTCGCCTTTGTGTCGCCTAATGCCATTTGCCAAGAAGCTGTGGCTCGTGAGTCGCCAATGGTAATGTTGGCATCCCTACTTGCCGGAAGCGTGGCTAGGTCCTCGGCCAGCCACTTCACGCGATCGTGAAACCGCTTTATCGGAGAACGGTAGGGCGGTCTACGTGCTGATCCTGGTTGTTGATAGGGCCAGCCGACTTTCACTGAGGCGACATCTCGCAAGGTTCCAACGAGCGCGCAGCGCAAGTACGGTACCAAGCGATCCTCAGCGACCTCGATCATCTCCCTGAGTGCAACCAACTGCTTTAGTACTTCCTCATCGAAAGATCGTCTTACGAGCAGCGTTTCGGCTTGGACACTGATGCACCCAATCTCAACAGAACTCATTAATTCGGTTGAAGTAAGGCATAAGTCCCGAGCCATTTTCTCGTCAAAGCTACGGAACTTTAGTGATGCGATCTCGGCGATCAGGGGGTGTGTTTCGATCCCCCTGTACGCGTGGCCCTCCGTCACTGATCGCGTGCCAGTAGTTGCGACACCTGCAAAAGGGTCTATAAGCAGGCCCTCTTCAGAGGCAAACACCTCGAAACAACGGTCCAGAGTGGCCGAAGAAAAGCCTGCGGCATACCGAAACCACCGATCAAAAGGGGAGCGTCGGTTGGCGCCATTAGGTGCACCAGTTTTGTCTGTCACCGCGGTGAAGACTCTAGCACCGCGGTGCTCTCATGCCTACCCCCAAGTTGTCTCACCCGGAATCCTTGGTGACGAATATTCTCAACCACCGTGAGGGCACCGGCGCTCAAAGATCGAGCGCCAGCTCGCGGCGCAGCCCCTGGCGCCCGGCGACGGTGAGGCGGAGCGCCCGGCCGTCGGGGCGGCGCGCCAGCCAGTCGAGGGCAAGGAGGCGGGAGAGCAGGGCGGCGCCTAGCGCGCCGGCGAGGTGGGGGCGCCGTTCGCTCCAGTCGAGGCAGGGGCGGGCGAACGCCCGGCGCCCGCGGCCCCCTCCGGTCAACGCCTCCACCTCGACCCCCAGGGCGGCCGCGAACCAGCCGGCGCCGGCGGGGGTGAGCTCGAGCCCGCCGTCCGCGGCAGCGGCGGGACGCAGATACTCCCCGCCGAGCAGCGCGTCGTTCACCGCCACCCCGACCCGTCCCGCCAGATGGTCGTAGCAGCTGCGGGCGAGCCGCAGCGCGCGGGTGGGCTCGTCATCGGCCACGCGGGCCACGCGGGCCGCACGGTCCCGCGGCGGCGCCGCGAGCGCGCCGAGCGCCTCGAGGCAGTGTGCCACCTCGGGGCTCCCCAGCCTGTAATAGCGGTGGCGTCCCGACCGCTCCACCGCCAGCAGCCCGCTCTCCGTGAGCTTCTGCAGGTGGGAGCTCGCGGTCTGCGCCGACACCCCGGCCCGCAGGGCGAGCTCGGTCGCGGGGAGCGCGAGGCCGCCGAGCAGGCTCTGCAGGATGGCGCTGCGCGCCGGATCTCCGATCAGCGCGGCGACGCGGGCGATGTCCGGGTCTGCATCCATACTTCGATCGTAAGTGAAACATTTCGGCGAGGCAAGTGGATACGGTTCGACCGACGAGGAGGACCGGACGATGACCGAAAACCAGGACGAGCCCATCGATCCCATCGCGGCGGTGACGCACCGCGACCCCTACCCCTACTACGCGCGGCTGGTGGCGGAGCGCCCCCTCTGCCGCGACGAGGCGCTGGGGCTCTGGGTGGCGACGGGCGCCGCGGCGGTGACCGCCGTGCTGAGCCATCCGGACTGCCGGGTGCGCCCGCCGGCGGAGCCGGTGCCGCGGGCGATCGCGGGCTCGCCGGCCGGCGAGGTCTTTCGCCGCCTGGTGCGGATGAACGACGGCGCGGGGCACTGTCCGTTCAAGGGCGCGGTGGAGGCAGCCCTCGACTCCATCGGCGAGCGGGAGGCCGCGGCGGCGAGCCGCCAGTGGGCCGAAGCCCTGGCCGGCGAGGCCGACTTCGCCTTCCGCCTCCCCGTCTATGTCACCGCGAGCCTGCTCGGCGTCCCGGCCGGGAGGCTGGCGCGGACAGCGGAATGGACGCGCGCTTTCGTGGCCGGCATCGCGCCGGGCGCCGGAGCCGCCGCGGTGGCGGACGCCAACTCCGCGGCGGCTTCCCTGCTGGAGCTGTTCAGCTCGCTGCCCGGCTCGGACGGCCTGCTCGCCGCCCTGGCGCGGCAAGCCGGGCGCCCGGCCTCCGATCTGATCGTCGCCAACGGGATCGGGTTCCTGTCCCAGGGGTACGAGGCGACGGCGGGGCTGATCGGCAACACGCTCCTCGCCCTGGCCGGCCAGCCCGATTTGTACGATTGGGTGCGGGCGGAGCCCGGGAGGATGGGCGGCGTGATCCGGGAGGTCCTGCGTTTCGACTCGCCGGTGCAGAACACCCGGCGCTTTTTGGCGCAGGCCGCCGAGGTCGCGGGGCAGGAAATGCAAGCGGGGGACGCCGTCCTGGTCGTGCTGGCCGCCGCCAACCGCGATCCGGCGGCCAATCCCGACCCGCACCGCTTCGCCGTGGCGCGGCCGGACCGCCGGACGTTCAGCGGCGGCGCCGGGGTCCATGCCTGTCCCGGCCAGGAGCTCGCCCTGACGATCGCCGCCGCCGGGGTCGAGCGCCTCCTGCTCTCCGGCGGCGATCCCGCGAATCCCGCGAGTCCCGCGCGGTGGCGGGAGCCCGCGGGTTATCGACCTTCCGGCAACGTGCGCGTGCCGCTCTGGGCCTGAAGCAAAAACCTTGCAATACGCGATCGCCCCGCCGGCTGTGCCGGCAGGGCGATCTATCTAGAACCGATCCAGAAGCGAGGCGTCAGACGACTCTTCGGCCCTGGATGAGGTGGACGACCACCACGATGACGGCGATGACCAGCAGGATATGGATCAGACCGCCGCCGACGTGAAACGCGAAGAGGCCGAGGGCCCAGAGGACCAAAAGAACCAGACCGATGATCAGTAACATAAATGTTTCTCCTCGTTATGGCAGTTGAACTTCGTTATTCCGCTGCTTTCTCTTCGGTGCGTCCCAACGTCTCCTGAAGCTTGCCGACGTTCTTCTCCGCCTTGCCCTTCAGCTCCTGGCCGAGATCACCGGTGACGGCACCGGCGACTTCGTTGACCTTGCCCGCGACCTGGTGTCCAACTCCCTTCACTACGTTGTCGTCGCCGTGCTCACCGATTCCCATCGCTATTCTCCTTGGCGGTGGATCGCCGCTCGTTGCGTTCATCCAGCGCAATCTGGCATTTGCAAGCTTCGGGCCATCCTACGCAAACGGAGGGGACGCGAGAACGGAGGGAAGGCCGGATCAGGAGACTGGAGTGCGGCCGCCGTGCCAGGCGGCGAACAGCCAGATCAGGCCGCTGAGGCCGAAGGCCACGGGGAGGATCAGCATGGCGCGGGAGAGCGAGGAGAGGTCGGAGACGTAACCGATCAGCGGCGGCGACGGGACATCGCCCAGCAGGTGGATGGCGAGGATCGAAAGGGCGACGGCGGTGGCGCGGCGGTCCGGCGCCACCACGTTGATGATCGCCGAGTTGATCGGCCCGGTCGACATGAAGATCAGCACCTCGGCGGCGACGATGGCGGCGGTGTAGACGGCGCGGTCGTGCGCCGTGAAGGCCAGCCAGGCGAACGGCACGGCGGCGAGCGTGCTCCACCCGGAGACCCAGAGATAGGACTCGCGGAAGCGCGGCAGCAGGCGGTCGCCGAGCCAGCCGCCGAAGAAGGTGCCGACGAACCCGGTCACCACCACGATCGCTCCGAACTGCACCGTCGCGTCGGTGCGCGCGAGCCCGCGCTCCCGCTCGAGAAAGGCCGGGGTCCAGAAGGCGAGGGCGCCGAGCGCGAAGGTATAGGCGGCGTAGCCGAGGACGGTCAGCGTGTAGGGGACGTTGCGGAGCAGCGAGCCGTAGGCCCGGAGGGCCTGCCGGCCGACCGACACGGATCCATGCCCGACCACCCCGCCCCCCGCATCCGCCGCGGCCGGGCCGTCTTGCCCTCCCCGCGGCGGGTCGAAGAGCCGCGAGGTGAGGTAGGCGAGGAGGAGGCCGGGGATGCCGGCTACGAAGAACGCCGCCCGCCAGCCGAAGTAGTGGTCGACCAGGCCGCCCAGCACGTAGCCGGCCGCCGAGCCGATCGGGATCGCCGCCGAGAAGACGGCGAACACCCGCCCCCGCTGCTCGGCCGGGAAGTAGTCGGCGAGCAGGGCCGGCGACACGGTGCCATAGGCCGCCTCCCCCACCCCCACCGTCGAGCGGGCGAAAAACAGGCTGCCGTAGTTCCTCGCCAGCCCGCCGAGGGCGGTCGCCAGGCTCCAGATGGCGACGCCGGCCGCGATCAGCCGCGGGCGCTTGCCGCGGTCGCCGAGGGTGCCGAAGATCGGCGAGGTCAGCATGTAGACCAGGATGAAGCCGGTGGCCAGCCAGCCGAGTTGGGCGTCGGTGAGGTGGAGCTCCGAGCGCTTCAGGCTCTCGACCAGCGAGGCGACGACGAAGCGGTCGAGGTAGTTGAACAGATTGACCAGCGTGAGGACGAAGAGTCCCCAGCGGGCGACGCGGACCGGATCGGTTCGGCTGGGCGCGGGCATAGCGTTGGCGAATGTTGGCCTAAGAGTCGACGGAACTCTAAACGCGCAACGGCCCAGCGTCAAACCGACCTGAGAGCTGAACGGCTGCGCTCGGCCGGAGTCCTGAGCTTAGCGATCGCTGAGGCTTTTCTCCTCCCCCGTACTCGAGTACGGGGGAGGAAAAAAGCGCCCTGCAGGATCGGCTGCCAGCATCCGGCAGGCCCACCCGGGGGCGGGCCTTTGCAATCTCCCGTCAGGCGGCAGGCTGGTGCAGGCGGGTGAGGAAGGCGGCCAGCTCGGCGGCGTCCTCCACCCGGGCGCAGCGCTCGTGGAAGACGAAGCCGACGGTGCGGCCGGGCGCCGGCTCCTCGAGCGGGATGTAGCGCACCAGCCCCGAGCAGTCCGCGCCGGCGACCAGGGTCATCTGCGGCACCAGGGCGCAGCCGTTCCCCGCCGCCACCAGATGGCGCAGGGTCTCGATGCTCGCCGCCTGCAGGGGGCTGAGCGTGGCGTCCGGCGTGGTGCCGCAGGCCTCGAGGGTCTGCTCGCGCAGGCAGTGGCCGCGCTCCATCAGCAGCATCTCGCGCGATTCGAGCTGCCCCAGGCTGACCTCCGCCTGCTCCGCCAGGGGGTGGGAGGCGGGGACCGCCAGCACGAACGACTCGCGGAACAGCGGGGTCTCGGTCAACCCCTGCTCCCCCGTCGGGAGGCAGATGACGGCGGCGTCGAGGGCGCGCTGGCGGAGCATCTGGAGGAGCGCCTCGGTCAACGCCTCGGTGAGCACCAGCTCGAGCCGCGGGTACTCGGTGCGCAGGCGGGCCAGGAAGCGGGGGGCGTAGTAGGGGCCGATGGTGGGGACCAGACCCAGGCGGAACCGCCCGCAGAGGAGATCGGGACGGGCGCCGCCGCGGCCGAGGCCGGACATCTCCTCGAGCGCCGAGCGGATCCGCTGCACCGTCCGCTGCCCGGCGGGGGTGAGCGCCACGTGCCGCGACGTGCGCTCGAAGAGGAGCTCCCCCAGCGCCTCCTCGACCTTCTTGACCGCCGCGCTCAGCGAAGGCTGGGCGATCGACAGGTCCTCCGCCGCCCGCCCGAAGTGCAGCCGCTCCGCCAGGGCGACCACCGCGCGCAGATCGCGGATCGACAGAGTGTCGAGCCCATCCATAGAGACGCGCGATCGCATGAGTGGAAATCCTTGGCTTGTTCTATCGCGCGAAGTATACCCCTAAAGTGAATTCAGGAAGGCCGAGGGATGCTCGCCGCGACCTGATCGCTGGGAGTAGACTTCCACGAGCCGGGCGCTCCCGGCCTACCCCCGGAGGTCCCCTTGCACCGCCGTCTCTCTCCCCTGCTCTCCGCCGGTCTCCTGCTCGCCGCGGGCCGGCTGCACGCCAAGCCCGCCGAGCGCCCGCAGGATCGCTCTCAAAACAGCGCCATGCCCTCCACCTCCCGCGTCCTCGACACCACGGTCGCCAAGCGGCTGACCCTCCGCTATCTCCTCTACATCCCGGAAGGGTACTCCCCCACCGACAGCCGGTGGCCGCTCGTCCTCTTCCTCCACGGCTCCGGCGAACGGGGGAGCGACCTCAGCCTCCTCGCCCGCCAGGGGCTGCCGAAGCTCGCCGCCGAACGGAATTTCCCCTTCCTCCTCGCCGCGCCGCAGCTGCCGGAGGGGGAGGTGTGGTCGGCCGACGCCCTCAAGGCGCTCCTCGACGAGCTCCAGGCGACGCTGCGGGTCGACCCCGACCGCATCTACCTGACCGGCCTCAGCATGGGGGCCTTCGGCGCCTGGGACCTCGCCACCGCCCAGCCGGACCGCTTCGCGGCGCTGGTCGCGATCAGCGGCGGCGGCAACCCGGTCGAGGTCTGCCGCCTGAAGAACGTGCCGGTGTGGATCGCCCATGGCCGCAAGGACGACGTCATCCCGGTCGCCTGGGCGGAGAGCCTCGCGCAGCGGCTCGAGCGCTGCGGCGGCAAGGTGCGGCTCACCGTCTACCCGGACGCCGGCCACGACGCCTGGACCCGCACCTACGCCGATCCCGCCTTCCTCGACTGGCTGCTGGCGCAGCGCCGGCCGCCGCACTGAGGCGGTCCGGAAAAGGCGCCGCGAACCTTTTGGCTCCCGTCTTCGTCTAGGGAAGGAGAGAGCCATGAACGCCGCGACGACCACCGCCACCTCCCCCGACCTGCTGCTCGCCCGCCTCGCGGCCCGCGGACGGGCGGACGCCTGGGACGAGCTGCTGGCGCTCTACGGCGAGCGGATCTACAACCTGGCGTTCCACTTCGCCGGCTCGGCCGCGGACGCCGAGGACCTCACCCAGGAGATCTTCCTCCGGCTCTACCAGAACCTCCGCCTCTACCGCGGCGACGTGCCGCTCGCCGCCTGGGCGCTACGCCTGTCTCGCAACCTCTGCATCGACAACTACCGCCGCACCCGCCGGGAGCGCCGCGCCGTCGGCGTCTCGGACGAGGTGCTGGCCAACCTCCCCGCCGGCGACGACCCGCAGGCCGCGGCGCTCAAGCGCCAGCAGCTGCGCACCGTCTACCGCGAGCTCGAGGAGATGAGCGAGGAGCTGGCCGAGGTGGTGCTGCTCCGCGACCTCCAGGGATGGAGCCTGGAGGAGACCGCCACCTGGCTCGACGTGCCGGTGGGGACCGTGAAGTCGCGCCTGCACCGCGGCCGCCTCGAGCTCGCCGCCCGCGTCACCGCCCGCCTCGGCGCGCGCGGCCCGGCCCCGCTGCCGGTCGCCGCCCTGGAGGTGACGTCATGCTGAGCGCCGCCTGCCGCCGCTTCCGGTCCGCCTTCCATCCGGGGTCGGGGCCGGGACCGGCCCATCCGCACCGCCGCGCCTGCGCGGAGTGCGAGGCCTTCGCCGCCGCTCTCGAGAGCGCGGCCGGCGTCCGCCTGCCCCTCTCCACCTCGCTGCGCGGCAACCTTCGCGCGATCGCCGCGCCGGAGCCGGGAGCCGCGCTGCCGTTCGCCGTTCCGCGGCTGGCCGTGCCGGCGGCTCTCGCCGGACGCCTGCGCGGCCTGGCTGCGGCCACCGCGGCGGCGGCGCCCGGAGCCTCCAGGCCGTCCCGGCCGGCACCCCCTTTCTGGATCCTCCACCCCCGGTACGCCGTGGCGGCGAGCGCGCTGCTCGCCCTGCTGCTGGCGCCGCTGCTCGCGCCGGCCATGGACCACGGCCGGCAGTGGCTCGGCGCCGTCGACGCCGAGGTCGCCCCGCTCCTCGCCCAGGGGGGCGAGAAGGGGCGCGAGGGAGCCGGCGAGCTGCGCGCGTCGGCGGCGCGGGCCGCCGCCGCCTGCCGTTCCGCCGGCCGGTCGGTCGAGAGCTCGCTCGGGCGTCTCGACGCCGGGATCACCGATTTTTCCGTCCGTCTGACGGACGTCGTCGCCAAGAACCTGGACATCAACCGGGACCCCGAGCCGCGCGCCCAGGGGTCCGTGAGGAGACCGTGATGAATCCCGCACCCGCACCCGCAGAAGCCTGGCAGACCCACGCCGGACCCATGGACCCGAATCTCGCCGCCGACCCGAGGGCCCCCGAGCTCGCTCCGTCGCCGGCCGCGGCCGGCGTGCCGCCCGCGGCGCTCAGCCGCAAGAACCCCGGCCTCGCCCTCGTGCTGTCGCTCTTCCCGGGGATGGGGAACGTCTACAACGGCCTCTACACGCGCGGCCTGACCTTCTTCCTGGTCATCGCCTGCCTGATCGGCATCGTGTCCGAAGGCCACCACCCCCTGTTCGGCCTGGGGATCGCCTTCTTCTGGCTGTTCAACCTGATCGACGCCTACCGGCAGGCGACGCTGATCAACTACGGCTACGCCCAGGACCTCGGCCTGCTCGACATGCCGAAGGTTCCCCGCGCCGGGCAAGGGGGGATGATCGCCGGCGTCCTGCTCAGCCTGGTGGGGGTCACGGCGCTCGCCGACCGCTACTTCGAGATCCGCCTCGACTGGATCTTCGACCTCTGGCCGTTCGCCCTGGTCGCCCTGGGGATCTGGCTGATCGTCTCGACGGTCCGCGACCGGCGCCGGAGCTAGCCGGCCGGATCGGCCGCCGGCGGCGCGATCCCCAGCGCCGCGGCGGCCACGTCGTGCACCGGGGTCTCGACGCCGGCGAGACGGCCGAGACGCGCCACCGCTCCGCTCAAATCGTCGATCTCCGTCGGCCCTCCCGCTTCCAGATCGAGCAGAAAGCTCGGCTTCATCGCCGCCGGCAGGCCGTCGATGAAGCCGAGCAGCCGCGCCGCCTCGTCCGCCGCCAGGGCGACGCCGCGGGCGCGCGCCACCGCCACGACCTCGGCGAGCGCCCGCGCCAGCACCTGATGGCCGAGCGGCGACTCGCGGAGTGGGCCGATCGCCGAGCGGGCGAGGCCGCAGCCGGCGGCCATCGTCGAGATGAAGGCGAATTTCCGCCACAGGTCGGCGGTGATGTCGTCCGTCGCCCGCGCCTCGACCCCGGCCTCCCGGAAAGTGGCGGCGATCCGCTCGGCGCGCGCCGAGATCCCTCCTCTCCTCTCCCCCACCACCACCCGCTGGAACGGGCTGCGACGCTCGACCACCCCTGGCGCGATCCGCGCCGCACTGATCTCGGTGAGCCCGCCGAGCACCTGACCTTCCGCCACGCCGCTTGCGATCAGGCGCTCGGCGGCCTCGACCCCATTGAGCAGCGGCAGGACGATCGCCCCGGCCGCGGCCAGAATCCGGGCCGCCGGCGCCACCTCGGCGAGCGAGTAGCTCTTGACGGCGATCACCGCCAGCTCGACGGCGCCCATCCGCGCCGCGTCGTCCACCGCTTCGACCCCGGCGACGAAAGTGCCCTCGGGAGTCCGTGCCTCGATCCCGCGCGCCCGCAGCGCCTCGAGCGTCGCCCCCCGCGCCAAGAAAACCACTGGGTGGCCGGCACGGGCGAGGATCGCGCCGTAGTAGCCGCCGACTCCTCCCGCCCCCAGGATCGCGATCCGCATCTCGGCTCTCCTTTCCGTTCCTCGCGACGATCATAGCTGGCACCGGGCTCGCAAGGGACGACGGTCATGGCCAACAGCCCGAAGAGCCGCTATGCCGAAGTGCTCCCTCTCATCCTGCTGGTGGCGATCGCCGGCGGCATCTGGGCGTTCGCCGGGCTCGCCGGCGAGGTGAAGGAGGGGGAGACCCGCCGCTTCGACGAGCGGGTGCTGCTCGCCCTGCGCAATCCCGCCGACCGCGCGGACCCCCTGGGGCCCGCCTGGGTGGAGGAGAGCGAGCGCGACTTCACGGCCCTCGGCGGCGTCGCCGTGATGTCGCTGCTGACCTGCGGAGTCGTCGGCTTCCTGCTGCTCGACCGCAAGAACCGGGCGGCCCTGCTGGTCCTCGCCGCGGTCGGCGGCGGCCTGCTCCTGAGCTCCGTCCTCAAGCACGACTTCGAGCGCCCTCGGCCGGACCTCGTCCCGCACGGCGCTTACGTCTACACCTCGAGCTTCCCCAGCGGCCACTCGACCCTGGCCGCCGCCACCTACCTCACCCTCGGCGCGCTGCTGGCGCGGGTGCAGGCGAAGCGGCGGATCAAGGTCTTCCTGCTCGGCTTCGCCATCCTGATCACCCTGCTGGTGGGGGTGAGCCGCGTCTACCTCGCGGTGCACTGGCCGACCGACGTACTGGCGGGCTGGACCCTGGGCGGCCTCTGGGCGCTGACCTGCTGGCTGGTGGCGCGCCAGCTCCAGCGGCGCGGCAAGGTGGAGACCGCCGGGCCGCCGCCGCCCGAGGCGCCGAAAACGCCGTCGCCGGCCGCCTGATTCGGTTTGAGGTATGATCGCTACCGGGTAGATACACGAGACGAAGAGCCTGGCCCGAAAGCGAGTTGGAGAATACGCGATGTCTATTACAGCCCGCCGGCGCAAGGAGCAGAGCGACCTGGCCGATGAGCGTATCGAGCGCAGCTTGCTCCTTGCGCCTATCGACGATGAGCCCGAGACGCCGGAGGAGAAGGACGCAGCAGCGGAAGGATTGCGCGATATCCGCGAGGGGCGAACTTTCTCGCAGGAAGAGGTCAAGCGCCGTCTGGGCTTGGGATGAGTCTAGAGGTTCGGTGGACGGCGAAGGCCGTGCGGGAGGCCAGTCGCCTTGACCCACCGATAAATCGCCGCGTCCTCGCGGCCCTTGAAACCTACGCTACAACGGGTAACGGCGACGTCAAGCGCCTCGCCGATTACGACCCACCGCAGTATCGTCTCCGCGTGGGAGAGTGGCGCGTGCGCTTCACGGTCGAGGCTCGCGTGCTGTACGTCCAGGCAGTTCAGCCACGCGGAAGAGCCTACCGATGAGAGGCCGGTAAAAAGGGGCCGGCCCCGCGCGGAGCAGCGAACACCGCACACTCAATCAGGACACGGCCCGATTTTCCGCCTTCATCGGGCGCGATACACTCCGGGCCGGTAAACCATGCCGCTGCCTTTGGAGGGGTCTTCCATGCATCGCCGCCGCCTCGGTCCGAGCCTCGCCGTCCTCCTCGCCCTCGCGCTCTCCGCCGCCGCCGTCGCGGCCGTCCCGCCGGAGGACTTCTCGGCGCTGCGCTGGCGCCTCGTCGGCCCGCTGCGCGGCGGCTGGGGGACCTGCGCCGCCGGGGTGCCGGGAGAGCCGGAGAGCTTCTACTTCGGGGCCGCCGACGGCGGGGTGTGGAAGACGACCGACGCCGGGCGCTCCTGGAGCCCCCTGTTCGACCACGAGAAGGTGGCCTCGATCGGCGCCCTGGCGATCGCCCCCAGCGATCCCAGGGTGCTCTACGTGGGGACGGGCCAAGTCACCTCGCGCTGGGACATCGCCGCCGGCGCCGGCGTCTACCGCTCGGGGGACGGCGGCAAGAGCTGGGAGCTGCGCGGCCTCGAGGCGAGCCGCCACATCGGCCGGCTGTGGATCGATCCGCGCAATGCCGACGTGGTGGTCGCCGCCGCGCAGGGACACTTCTTCGGCCCCAACCCCGAGCGCGGCGTCTTCCGCACCACGGACGGCGGCAAGAGCTGGCAGCGGGTCCTCTTCGTCGACGAGAACAGCGGCGCCACCGACCTCGCCGCCGATCCGGCCGCGCCGGACGTCCTCTTCGCCTCGACCTGGCAGGTCCGCTACTACCCCTGGCTCTCCTACTTCACCCCCAACGTCGGACCGGGGAGCGGCATCTTCAAGTCGGCCGACGGCGGCAAGACCTGGACGCGCCTGACGGGCCACGGCCTCCCCGAAGAGGCGATGGGGCGCATCGGCCTCGCCGTCGCCCCCGGCAGCCGGGGGATGCGCGTCTACGCCTCGATCCACACCGCGGGCCCCGGGGTCGGCCTCTACCGCTCGGACGACGGCGGCGCCAGCTGGCAGCGGACGAACGCCGACCCGGCGCTCACCGGCGACTACACGGCGAGCGTCACCGTCGATCCCAAGCGCCCGGACGTCCTCTACGTGATGGGGCAGTCGATCCGCCGCTCGACCGACGGCGGCAAGACCTTCCAGTTCTTCCGCGGCGCGCCCGGCGGGGACGACTATCACTTCCTGTGGATCGACCCCGAGCGCCCGGAGCGGATGGTGGTCGGCAGCGACCAGGGGACGGTGGTCACCGTCAACGACGGAGCGAGCTGGAGCAGCTGGTACAACCAGCCGACCGGCCAGTTCTACCACGCGGCGACCGACGACCGTTTTCCCTACTGGATCTACAGCGGCCAGCAGGACAGCGGCACGGTGGCGGTGGCGAGCCGCAGCGATTACGGGCAGCTCACCTTCCGCGACTGGCACCCCGTCGGGGGGGACGAGCGCGACTACGACCTCCCCTTTCCCGGCGATCCCGACATCGTCTACGGCAGCGGCCTCGGCGGGCGCCTGTCGCGCTGGGACGCGAAGACCGGCCAGGTGCAGAACGTCGCCCCGTGGCCGGTGTCGAGCTACGGCCAGCGGGCGACCGGGGTCCGCTACCGCAGCACCTGGATCACCCCGATCGCCATCTCGCCCCTCGCGCCGCACGCGATCTACCTCGGCGCCCAGGTGCTCTTCCGCTCGGACGACGGCGGCGCGAGCTGGCGGACGGTGAGCCCCGACCTCTCGGGGGCTACCGCCGGCGCCGCCGGCACCCCGGACTGCGCGACCGGCGACCTGACGCTCGCCCGCGCCCGGGCCTGCGGCTTCGGCACCATCTCGACGATCGCGCCGTCGCCGCTCGCCGCCGACCAGATCTGGGTCGGCACCGACGACGGCCTGATCCGCCTCACCCGCGACGGCGGCAGGAGCTGGCAGAACGTCACCCCGCCCGGCCTCGCCGAGTGGAGCCGCCTCGCCCAGATCGACGCCTCGGCGACCTCGGCCGGCACCGCCTATGCCGCCGTCGACCGCCACCGGCTCGACGACTTCCGTCCCTACGCCTTCGTCACCCACGACTTCGGCAAGACCTGGCGCGCCGCGACCGCCGGCCTGCCGGACGACGCCTGGGTGGGGGTGGTGCGCCAAGACCCGAAGAAGGAAGGCTTGCTGTTCGCCGGCACCAGCCGCGGCGCCTTCGTCTCCTTCGACGACGGCGCCGCCTGGCAGCCGTTGCAGCTCAACCTGCCGACGACCGGGATCAACGACCTCACGATCCACGGCGACGACCTGATCGCCGCGACCGAAGGGCGCTCGCTCTGGGTGCTCGACGGCTACTCGCCGCTGCGCCACCTGAACGCCGCCACGGCCCCGGCCGTCGCGGTGCTCTTCCCGCCGGCCACCGCCTACCGGGTGAGCAACAACCAGAACCGCGACACGCCGCTGCCGCTCGACGAGCCGCGGGCGCTCAACCCGCCGGCCGGCGCCGTCTTCGACTACGTGCTCCCCGCCGCCCCGCGCGGGGCGGTCACCCTCGAGATCCTGGACGCCAAGGGGGAGGTGGTGCGCCGCTTCGCCAGCGACGATGCGGCGAAGCGCCCCGAGGCCGGGCAGTACTTCGCCGGGGAGTGGCTGCAGCCGCCGGCCGCGCTGCCGGCCCGCCCGGGCCACAACCGTTTCGCCTGGGACCTCCGCGGCCCGCGGCCGGTCGCCCTCGACTACGAATACTCGATCGCGGCCGTCCCCGGCGCCGACACACCCGAGCTGCCGCAGGGGCTCTTCATCCTGCCGGGGACGTACCAGGTCCGCCTCACCGTCGACGGCCAGGCCACCACCCAGCCGCTCACCGTCGCCATGGACCCGCGGGTGACGACGCCTTTGCCGGAGCTGGCCACACAGCACGAGATGTACGCCGCGGTCTCCAAGACGCTGGCGCGGGTGACCGCGGCCCAGGAGCGGGAGCAGGAGATCGCCAGCCGCCTCAAGGCGCTCCTCGCCGACCCCAAGACCCCCGCGAGGGCCCGCGAGGCCGCCCAGCACGCCGCCGATGGCCTCGCCCGCTTCCAGGGACGGCGCGGAGGCGAGGACAGCCTCGCCGCCGTCGCCGGCGTCCTCACCCCGCTGGCGACCGACCTCGAAGCCGTCGACCGCGCCCCCACCGGCCCCCAACGCGAGGTCTTCGAGCTCTACGGCAAGCGGCTGGAGAGCGCCCTCGCCCACTGGCAGGCCCTCGTCGACGGCGAGCTCCGCGACCTCGACGCCAGGCTCCGCGCGGCCGGCCTGGCGCCGGTCACGCGGTGAGGAGGGCGTAACGGCGGGGGCGCCGGTGAGGTTCAGCGGCAGCCGCAGGTGCAGGTAGTGGTCATGCAGAAGGGGTGCTTCCCGCTCGGACAGTCGTTGCACTCACTGATGCAAACCGTAAACGAGCAGGTCGTCAGCCTGGGATCCGGCAGCAGGAAAGCCGCCGGTGCCGCGACGGTGGGAGCCGCCGGTGCCGCGACGGCCGGCGAGCTGACCGGCGCGAAGATCTGGGCCGCGAGATCCGCCGGAGCGGCAGATGCGGGCTGCGCCGCATGAAGAGTGGTGGCCAAAGTTGCGAAAAGCACACAGCAGACGAGAGCGACCATCAGTTTTCTCATCGTATTTCTCCGTGTTGATTTTACGTTCCAAAATTGACACCGGCGTCCCCATCGATAGTTTAGCAATCACGACTGATAAATGAAAGGCGGCGATTCCGCCCTCCACGCCTCACCGCATGGCTGGCCTGGCGCCGCTCGCGCGCTGGGACGAGACTGCCGATCCCGCTACCCCGCGAGAAATGGAGACCGTGCTCCCCAACCCTTGGTACGCGAAGATGAAATACCGATCCCGCCGGCCTCCCACCGGCCGGCGGGCTACGGTCGGTCCGCTCAGACCTCGCAGGTGACGTGGGGGCCGCAGCCGTGCTGGCAGGTGAAGTACCGGGAGTTGCAGCCGTTGTCGCAGGTCGTCTGGTTCGGGGTGCCGGCGCAGCTCGAGATGCAGGCGTCGAAGGTCATCGTACAGGCGTAGCAACAGGTGATCGCCTGGCCGCTGCGCGGCAGGAAGGCGGTGCCGATCAGGATGAGGCCGGCCAGGATCAGCTTGGTGATTTTGCGCTTCATCGTCGTGTCTCCCGAGTGGTTGAGCTTGAGGTTCGTGGCCGCCCCGTGGACGGCGGCGAGATCAGGACCCGCAGCCGCCGGGGCCGCAGGATTTCCCGCAGCCTGCGAAGATGGTGTTGCACCTCGCGAGACACGCGTTGGTCGTGCAGGCGTCCTGGCAAGCGAACAGCCTGTCCACACAGTAGCCGCAGCAGGTGGTCGCCTTTCCGGCCCGCGGCAGGAAGGCGGTGGCGATCAGCAGGATCGTGGCGAGGAGGAGCTTGGTGGCGGTTCGTCTCATTTCGTTCTCCGTTCACCTCTAGCGGTGCGTGAGGGATCGACGCCGGGCTCTCAGTGGCAGCCGCAGATGCAGGCGTCCCGGTCGGCGCAGTAGTTGGTATGCCCCCAGGGGCAATCGTTGCAGTAGCTGATGCACTCCTTGACGGTGCAGGACGTCGGCTTGGGCGCCGGAACGGAGAGGTCCGGCAGCTTGACCGTGCCCGGCTGGGCGGCGCTCGCGGCCGGCGCGAAGATCGCTGCCGCGAGATCCACCTGCACCGCCTGCGCGGCCGGCGCCGGAAGGGTCTCCGCGTGAAGGCGCGGAGCCAGGGAGAGGACCAGCAGGAAACCGCCGAGACAGAGGATCATTTTTTTCATCGTCGTCTCCAATTCGAGTCTGTCGTTTCGTCGTAACCGCTCCTGCAATCCTAGGTGCGCGGCAGCGCAAAAACGGTCCGCCGGTCCGGCCGGTGTCGAATCCGATACGATCTCCCGCCAGCCCCGGCGCCTGCGAGCCGGAGAACCGAAGGAGATCCGCCATGCCCACGCCTCCCGCAGCCCCCCTTTCGACGTCCGTCCTCGAGCGCTTCCTGCGCTACGTGACCTTCGATACCCAGGCGAGCGAGACCTCGGAGACCTACCCCAGCACGCTGAAGCAGCTCGACCTGCTGCGGGTCCTGGTCGACGAGCTGAAGGCGATCGGCCTCGCCGACGCCGCGATCGACGGGCACGGCTACGTGACGGCGACGATCCCAGCCACCACGCAGAAGGCCGGCGTGCCGGTGATCGGCTTCATCGCCCACGTCGACACCTCCCCCGAGATGAGCGGCGCCGGGGTCAAGCCGATCGTCCATCGCGGCTATCAGGGGGGGGACCTGGTGCTGCCGGACGATCCGACGGCGGTGATCCGCGTCGCCGACGTCCCCTACCTGCGCGAGCGGATCGGCGACGACATCGTCACCGCCTCGGGGACCACCCTCCTCGGCGCCGACAACAAGTCCGGGGTGGCCGAGATCATGGCCGCGGCCGAATACCTGACGGCGCACCCCGAGATCCCCCACGGCACGATCCGCATCGGCTTCACCCCCGACGAGGAGGTCGGCGCCGGCACCAAGTTCTTCGACGTGCCGAAGTTCGGCGCCAAGTACGCCTACACGATGGACGGCGGCCAGCGCGGCGAGATCGAGATGGAGACCTTCTCGGCCGACGCGATGACGATCACCTTCGTCGGCTTCAACACGCACCCGGGGTACGCCAAGGGGAAGATGATCAACTCGATCAAGGTCGCCGCCGAGTTCATCGCCCGCCTCCCCGAGGGGGAGCTGTCGCCGGAGACGACCGACGGCTACGAGGGGTTCGTCCACCCCTACGTGGTGAACGCCGGCGTCGAGCGCACGGCAGTCAAGCTGCTGATCCGTGATTTCCAGACCGCGGGGCTGAAGGAGAAGGAGGAGTTCCTGGCGCGGCTGGCCGAGGAGACGGTCGCCGCCTTCCCCGGCGCCGCCGTCGAGACCCGGGTCGAGGAGAGCTACCGCAACATGCGCGAGGTGCTCGACCACCACCCCGAGGTGGTCGAGAACGCCCGCGAGGCGATCCGCCGCGCCGGCCTCGAGACCCGCGAGCGCCCCATCCGCGGCGGCACCGACGGCTCGAAGCTCAGCTTCATGGGGCTCCCCACCCCCAACCTCTTCGCCGGCGAGCAGAACTTCCACTCCCGCCTCGAATGGGTCTCCGTGCAGGACATGGAGAAGGCCGTCGAGGTGATCGTCCACCTCGGCACGATCTGGGAGGAGAAGGCCTGAGCCTCCCCCTCCCGGGTTCGAACGTCTAGCCGGTCTGGGTCTGCAGCCCCGTCGAGATCGTGCAGCCGCCGCCGCACGAGACGAGGTAGCAGCTGTCGATGCAGGAATCGAAACCGCGGACGGTCACGTCCTTCTGGGTGTCGATCTGCGCCAGGGTCTCGCGGTTCAGGCTCAGCTTGCGGGCTCTCTTCATGTTTGGCTCTCCTTAGGGTTCAAGGGAGGGCAAGTATCCCACAAAGAAAAGCGCCACAAAGAAAAGCGCCACAAAGAAAAGCGCCCCACCCCGATCGGGATGGAGCGCTTCGCAACCTGCGATCCGCGACGGTCTAGGGGTTGACCGTCCGCCGGCGCAGCGTGATCCAGGCGGCGAGCGCGAGGCCGAGGCCGAGCGCCAGCAGGCCGAGATCCGACAGCGTCGGGATGTCGGCGATCCCCGCCGGGGCGACGGTGATCGTGGTCGGGTCGTTGGCTCCCGGCTTCGTCGGATCGTCGGTGGTGCCGGTCGACTCGTTGGTGCCGTTCAGGTCGGCGTCGTAGGCGAAGGTCGCCTGGTTGGTGATCACGCTGTCCGCGGCGCTCGCCTTGATCGTCGCGACGATCGTGATGGTGACGCTGCCGCCGGCCGGAACGCTGCCGTTCCAGGTGACGGTGTTGCCGGTGAGCAGCGCGGTGCCGCTCGACGCCGTGGCGCTGACCGGCGTCAGGCTGGAGGGGAGGACGTCGGTGAGCTCGTTGCCGGGGTTGTCCGGCGTCGCCGAGCTCCCCGAGTTGGAGAGCACGATCGTGTAGGTGACCGTGCCGCCGGGCTTGAAGGTGCCACTCGCCGTCTTGGTGCCGGTGAGCATGGCGCTCGCCACCGTGAAGGTGGTCGGATCGGCCGCGCCGCCGACGCTCGGGTCGTCCGTCAGCAGGGTGGCGTCGTTGACGTTGTCGTTGTTGCTGTCGTAGGAGACCGTCCCCTGGTTGCTGATCGTCGTCCCCTGCGTGCCGGAGTTCACCGTCGCGGTGATGGTGATCGTCACGCTGCCGCCGAGCGGCGCCAGGGTGCCGTCCCAGTTGACGGTGTTGCCAGCGGTCGCCGCCGTGCCGCTGCTCGCCGTGGCGCTCACCAGGGTGAGGCCGGACGGCAGGGTGTCGGTGAATTCATGCCCGGTGTTGTCGTTCTGGGCGCCGGTGCCGTTGTTGGTGATCGTCACGGTGTAGGTCAGCGTGCCGCCGACCGTGAACGAGCCGGAGACCGTCTTGGTCGCCGTCAGGCTGGTTGCCGCCGCGAAGGCGGTGCAGTCGAAGTGGACCGGGGTGACCTGGATCGACCAGGCGTTCAAGGTGCTGTTGCCGTCGGCGCCGCCGGTGGCCGCCGAGAACAGGTCGGCCATCAGCGCCGACCAGGTCCCCTTGGTGCTGCTGCCGTCGAGGCGCGACAGCGAGCCGATGGGATCGGCCGGCAGCGCCGGGTTGACCAGGGCCGCCCAGGGCGAGTTGTAGACCGGCAGCCACGACTTGGTGTACGGGGCGTCGGCCGTCGTCGCCTGCACCATGTCGTTGGTGGCGATCGCCGGGACGTCGTCGTCGATCACCATGTTGACGATGCTGGTGCCGCCGAGGTCGTTGAGGCCGTCGATCAGCACCACGAGGTCGGTGCCGATGCCGCCGGGCGACCGCAGCATGGCCGAGAGGTCGCCCACCGCCGGAGAGGTCACGCTGTCGAGACGGAAGTTGACGTCGGCGATCTCGAAGTCGTCGGTGACGTTGATCTGGTGGAAGACGCCGCGCGGCCGGTTGTTGGTGATGGTGAGGTCGGGGTTCGGGTCGCCCGTATAGGTGACGACCGGATCGGTGCCGTTGCGGTTGCCGACGCGCACCCGGAAGGTGGTGGAGGTGGTGCTCAGGCTCGAGGTCGTGGTCAGCGTGAAGTCGATCGCGCTGCCGCAGGCGACGGAGGGGGCGACGCCGATCAGGAAGGTGTCGCCGGTGGCGCTCCCCTGCGGCGCGATGGCGCCGTAGGTCGAGGTGTTGTCGTAGATGGTGATCCCCGGGGTGGTGGTCGAGAGGGTGGCCGTGGCGCTGGCCACCCCCTTGCTCGCGCCGCGCCACGGGTTGGTCAGCTTGACGGTCAGCTTGACCGGCTCGCCCGGATCGATGACGCCGTTGTTGTTGGCGGCGCTGTCGTCGATGGTGACGTCGGTCAGCGGATTGACCACGGCGAGGACGGGGGAGGTGAACGACTCGTGGATCCCCTCGTGGCTGGGGACGTAGCGCCCCATCACCTTGTAGGGGGCCGCGGCGCCGTAGCCGAGGCCGCGGTCGGCGAAGCCGGCCCAGATCGAGGTCTCGTTGGCGCAGGCGTTGGTGGCGCAGTCGGCCTGCAGGATGGCGTCGCGGGCGTCGATGAAGGTCGGGTTGACCGGCGTCATCTTGAGGGCGTCGGTGATCAGCTGCAGGGAGGTGTGGTTGCCGGTCGGCACGTCGCCGTTGGCGCCGGCGGGGTCGCCGATGATCCGCGCCCGCACCCCCCAGAGGGTCAGCGCCCAGATCTCGCCCGAGTTGTGGACCTCCATGCCGCCGTTGTTGTTGAAGCCGAGCGGGTCGGGGGCGATGCCGCCCGACAGGTTGTTGGTGACGTCGTCGACGTCCGCCCAGGTCATCGGGTTGACGCTGTGGTCGGTGGTGTACGGGAAGCGGCGGATGCCGTAGACGTAGTTGTCGGTGTAGGCGAGGCCGGCGAGCTTGTAGGTGGCCCAGCCGCCGCTGGCGTAGTGGCCGTTGGGGTCGTCGGCGTTGGTGTTGTTGAGCAGCGAGAGGGCGAAGAAGTCGCTCCATCCCTCGCCCATGCCGCGCGCCGGATCCCAGTTCAAGCCGGCGGCGTTGCCGACCAGCCGGTTGCTGGTGCCGTGGGTCAGCTCGTGGAGGAGGATCTCGGCGTCGATGGCGCCGTCGCGGTCGATCGTCGGGCCGGTGAAGCGGTACATCTGCGCCCGTCCCGAGGTGCCGTCCGGAGGCGTCCCGAAGTTGGCGTTGTTGGTTCCCGAGTTGTCCTGGGCGTCACCGAGGACACGGTCGCCTCCGAGGCCCATGCCGGTGAAGTTGGTCTGCTGGAAGTTGCCGGAGGCCTCGTCGAAGCCGAGCCGGTAGAGCTTGTCGTGGTACCAGTTGACCATGTAGAACATGTCGGTCAGCATGCCGCGGCGGTACTGGTCGATCGGCAGCGTGCCGTTGCTGCCGTTGCCCGTCGCGGTCTGGCCGGCCTCCGGGTTGCCGCCCTGGGGGGCGGGCAGGAAGTTGGTCTGGAAGTCGCGCGGCGTGGTGCCGAGGAAGTCGCGGTTGCGGCCGTTGGCGTCCGGGTTGCCGGTCGGCCGGCCGTTGCCGTCGATCACGAAGGCGGCGCTGGTGTCGCAGATGTTGGCGTTGGCCCCGCCCACCGCGTCCATGCAGACCAGCGTGTTGTTGCCGAGCGTCTGGGTCTCGTTGGCGGTGCAGCCGCCGCCCGGGCAGTCGTTGATCCAGCCGTTCTGGCTGGCCACCGGGTCGTAGGCGGTGTGCATGCTGACGATGACCGGCGCGATCTCCGGAAACTGCATGCCGGAGCCGGGGGCCGCCGTGTTCGGCGACTGCGGCGCCGGGCTGTCGGCCGGGGTGACGCCGTCGGCCTGCACGTAGACCCGGAAGCGGGCGTCGTGGGCCGAGGCGTAGTCGCGGATCCCCTTGCGCCAGAGCAGGTCGCCGGTCTCGGCGTCGACGATCGCGTAGTAGTCCTGATCGCCGGTGGTGAAAACGACCAGCGACCACGCCGGCACCAGCATGCCGGGGGCGAGCGGGAAGAGCACCTTGCGGGCGGTGACCGGCCCGGCCACGAAGTCGTCGGTCTCGGCCAGCTCGAGGCGGCCGTCCTTCTCGCCGGCGACCTTGAAGGAGGCGGCGCTCGCCGCCTTGCCGTCGGCCGCCAGCAGGCGGACCACCGCCTCCTCGGGGGCGATCAGCCGCGCCGACTTGAGCGCCGGCGCCAGCGACCGCGCGTGCGGCACCATCAGGCCGACCGACTTGATCAGGCGGCCGTCGCGGTCGAGGAGGAAGCGGGTCTCGCTCTGGAACACCGGCAGGCCGTCGATCTGCTGCTCCATGCGGAGCATGCGCAGGCCGCTGGTGCCGCCCGGGCTGTCGCCGAGGGCCACGAGGTCGCCGAGGTCGGCCGCCGACAGCCCGTAGAGGTCCCCCTGCTCGCCGAGGAACTGGCGCACGATCTCCTCGCTGGCCCGCCCCGGAGCCGCCTGGGTGAGCGCGCCCGCCTGGTTGACCACCGACTCCGGCCCGCCGGTGAGGTTCGACACCTTCACCTCGAGCGCCGGCATGCTCCGCTTGAGCGCCTTGTAGCGGGCGGCGAGCGCCGACACCTGGCGCTGGGTGGCCGTCCGTCCCGACTTCTCCATCCCGGCGCGCGCCGCGGTGGCGCGCACGAAGGATTCCTTCAGGTTGACGCGGGCGTCGACCATGGTCCCCAGCGCCGGCCTGGCGAGCAGCGCGGGCGGCGCCATGACGGCGGTGACGGGAGAGACGCTGGCGAGGGCGAGGAAGCCGGCGGACACGACGCAGCTTCGGGCGAGATTCAACATGCGGGCCATCTCCTGAACATCGAAGAAATGAACGATTTGGGGCAGAGACGTGGCAAGCTACCATAACTCCCGCAAGGGGGGGAAGAGGTTTCTCGAAGAGTGGCGAGTTTTCTCCGCTCCAAAATTTTGGAAATCGGTCGGCGCGTGTAAGGATTTGTAAGGGCCGCCGAGGCGGCCAGGAGGGGGTGTTCCGGAGTCCGGAACGCTTCCTTGTCCGGTAAGCTGCGGGCCCCCTCCTGACCTCCCCCGAGTACGGGGGAGGAACAAAGCCCCCCTGCGAGAAGGGTTGCCGTAAGAGGGTGCCTTCCGGTCCCGGCGCTGGGGCGGATCGGCTACAATCGGGGCAGCTTTCGGCGCTGTTCTCTGGTGAAAGGGGTTCCGATGAACGATCCTGTGCGTGCCCGACG
>CAVWOZ010000001.1:0-47173 GCA_963756595.1 uncultured Acidobacteriota bacterium | reverse complement strand
ATAAATATGTGAAGAACCGGCCGGCGGAGGGGGAGAAGCCCGAGGGCGCGAAGCCGGGAGCGGGAGCCGCCAAGCCGTAGCTTGCCTTTCTCCTCCCCCGTACTCGGGGGAGGCCGGGAGGGGGCGTTCCGAAGGCCGGAACGCTTCCTTGGTTGGGAGGCTGCGGGCCCCCTCCTGACCTCCCCCGAGTACGGGGGAGGAAAAAGGCTCCTGCTGCGGAAAATCCCGGGGGGGTCTAAAGGGCCGCGGAGCCCAGCACCCTCCCGATCATCGCCCGCACCTCCTCCACCTCGTCCCCGTTGACGGTGTGACCCATCCGCGGATAGATCCGCTCGGTGACCTCGGCGCCGAGGGCGCGCAGGCGTTCGGCGGTCTGGTCGACGCTCGGCCGCGGGATGTGCGGGTCGCGGTCGCTGCAGCCGAGGAAGACGGGGGTGCCGGCGAGCGAGCCGGTGAGCTGGCGGGGCTCGTCCGGCGGGCCGATCAGCGCTCCCGAGAGGGCGGCGATGCCGCCGTAGCGGCGCGGGTTGCGGGCGGCGAATTCGGTGACCAGGCAAGCTCCCTGCGAAAAGCCGAGGAGGATCGTACGCTCGGGCGGGACGCCGGCCGCCGCGAGCTCCCCGAGCGTCTCGCCGAGGCGGGCGAGGGCCGAGGAGAGCCACGGCTCGTTGGCGGCGATCGGCGCCAGGAAGCGGTTGGGATACCAGGAGAAGCCCGCCGCCTGCGGCGCCACGTAGGCGAGCTCGGGGTACCCCCACTCCTCGCGCAGCTCGAGGATGCTCTCCGCCGTGGCGCCGCGCCCGTGCACCATCACCATCGCCGCCCTCGCCTCCGCGGGGCGGCGGCCGGCCCACACCAGCGGTTGTCCCTGATGGGGGCCCTGATGCAGGGTCGCCGTCATGCCGCGCCTCCGGCGGCCACCGGAACGTGCGCGGCATGCGCGGCGAGCGGCGGCAGCTCGGCCTCGATCCTTTCGCGGCTCGGCTCCAGCCAGTCCGGGAGCTTCAGGGCCGTGCCGAGCTCCGCCACCGTCTCGTCGCGGGTGAACCCCGGCGGATCGGTCGCGATCTCGAACAGGACGCCCCCCGGCTCGCGGAAGTAGATCGAACGGAAGTACTGGCGGTCGAGGACCTGCGTCACGTGGAGCCCGGAGTCTTCGACCGCCGCGCGCCAGGCGAGCTGATCCGCCTCGTCGGCGGCGCGGAAGGCGACGTGGTGCACCGTCCCCGCCGAGACGTGGCCGCGCACCGCGGCCGGCGCGGCGAGAACGTCGACCCGCGTCGCTCCACTCCCAGAGGCCGCCGCGAAGCGCACGCGGTCCCCCTCCTCCCCCACCCGCCGGAAGCCCAGGGTGCTCTCGAGCACCTCGGCGGTGACGTCGAGATTCCACTCGGTGAGGGTGACGCCGTCGAAGCCGCGCACCGCGTGCTCGGCGGGGACCGGCCCGCCGGACCAGGGGGCGCGCGGGTCGGCATCGCGGACATCGCGGGCCACCAGCTCGAGGCGCAGGCCGTCCGGATCGAGCACGGTCAGCACCTCGTCGTTGAAGCGGCGCCGCGGAGATTCGGTGGCCACGCCGAGGCGGGAGAGACGCTCCGTCCAGTAGCCGAGCGATCCCGCGGGGACGGCGAAGGAGGTGACGGTCGCCTGCCCCGCCCCCTGCACGCCCCGGCGGGCGAGCGGCCAGGGGAAGAAGGTGAGGATCGTCCCCGGGTGCCCGACCTCGTCGCCGTAGTAGAGATGGTAGGTGCCGGGATCGTCGAAGTTCACCGTCTTCTTGACCAGCCGCAGCCCCAGGACGCCGGTATAGAAATCGACGTTCCGCTGCGGATCGGAAGCCATGGCGGTGACGTGATGGAGACCTGCGATCGGTTTGCGCATGAGGGTGAGTGTCCTTTCCGTGCGTTCCGTGTCTTGACGATGTCCGTTACAACAACGATCATCCGAAAAAAAGTTCAGGCCCGCTCGCGCGCCGCGCCGAGCAGCTTGACGAAGCCGCGCAGCCGCGGCTCGCCGAGCCCGCCGAGGAGATGGGTGAGGGTCTCCCCCACCGGCCCGTCGAGCTCCGCCAGGAGAGAGAGCCCGGCGGCGGTGATGCGCGCCCGCACCACCCGCCGGTCGTCGGCGTCGCGTTGCCGCGCCACCAGCCCCCGCTGCTCCAGCCGGTCGAGCAGGCGGGTGACGTCCGGGCCCGGGCTGACCAGCCGCTCGCCGATCTCGCTGCAGGTGAGGCCGCCCGAGGCCGCGGCGTCGGGCTCCGCGCCGCGCAGGATGCGCAGCGCGTTGTACTGGGCGGGGGTCAGGTCGTGCCCCTTGAGCTCGCGCCCGAGCGCCTGGAGGAGCAGGCTCGCCGTCCGCTGCAGGCCGAGGAAGACCTCCTCCTCCAGGCTGACGAACGGTTTGCGCTGACGGATCTCGCGGTCGAGGGTGGCGGCGGTGGAGCTCATCGCCCGTTCCAACGACCTTTGTTGGACGGATATTCCACCCCTCCCCGAGAGCCGCATGCGGACCGGTCGGGCTCCCGCTTTCTATTATCAACATAGGAAGATTTAGTGATCAAACAATTAGCTTGCGCGCATCGCGCAAGTCTTTACAATAGAGAGCACACGTCCGGGCAGAGAGGTCATGACGACAGATCAGGAGAACGTATGACAGGCCAGGCTACCCCCCCCAACGAAGCGCCCAAGGCGAGGAAGATCGTCGTGTCGCTTCCCGCGAACACCATCAACGTCTTCGAAGACGACCAGGTCGTGCGCACGATCACCCGGTTTTCAACGGGAAGACAGGGGCATCTCACTCCCCTGTTGAGCCATGGCAGCCTCGATCCCAAACGTCGTGAGCGCATGCATTACAGCCACACCTACAAGGATTCGAACGGCAAGCCCGCCGCCATGCCGTTCGCACTGTTTTTCGCCCACGGCTCGGGCTGTGCCTTCCACGCGGGCAATCCCGACGTTGAATCTCACGGCTGCATCCACCTCGAGCCGAAGGACGCCGAGTGGCTGTTCAACTGGGCCGGTAAACACGACGTCGGCCTGCAGATTCTCGGCCCCAATCCGCATGCGCTGCCGCCTCTCCAGCACGCGTGACGCGCGGCGAGAGCCTTTACGGCCTCGCTTTCTTGCCTCGCCCCCCGGCTCCCTCGGCTAGGGGTGCTCGCAGTCCACCGGCTGATCCTTCGCCTGGCCGCGCAGGAAGCCCTCCGGATCGAGGTCAAAACGCATCTCGCCCGAGGCGCAGATGTCCCGCAGGATCTGCGCCGCGCCGAGCGTGTTCTTCACCGCCTGGGCGAGCTGGGACGAGGTGAGGCCGAAGGTCGACTGGACGTATTGGTAGAGCTTTCCCTGAGCTTTGAAATCCGCGGCCAGCAGCATCAGCCGGCGGTAGGTGTCAGGGTTGTAATGGCGGATCTTCTCCAGCATCTTCGTGCTGGCCGTAAAGTTTGCGTAATTTCGCCCGCCGGCATCGTTGTCGCCGATGCTGGTGCGCTGGAGGAGGATCGGGTTGTTCGGCGCGAGGTCGGCCGGCGGTTTGATCGCGGCCATTTTCGTGCGCGGGAGATCTTCCAGGCTCTTGTCCTTCACCTTGCTGTCGTGCACTTTGCCATCGACCACATAAACCCAATACCAGATGGCATCGATGTTGCCAATGCGGTCCTGCTGCTGGAAGATGTAGTCGAGAAGGGTGATCTCGGTAATCTCCTGCATCCAGTACACCATCTGCGCGTCCGGGACTGGCGACGAGCCAAGGGCAGCCGCGATCTTCGGGTCCTTTTTCGATTGGGTCAGACCCTCCCGGATCGCTTGGCTCAAGGGCTGGCTCGAGCGCAGAGCCAAGAAACCCGGCGTCTTCTGGAAGTCATTGTTCTGCCCGTTGCCCCAGCCACTGGCGCGCGTACCGTTGAACTCAGGGCCGTAACGGGTCCCCGATTCGTCGAGCAGCACGCCGTAGATCTGGCGGCGGTCGGCGGTGAAGAGCTCGTCCGTCGGCTTGTAGGACTCGGGGTTCTGCTCGGCAGCTCTCTGCAAGGCCCAGCCGGCGGCGTTCATGCCGGTCCCCTTGGCATGGGAGGAGACCCGCTCGTAGTGAGCCGACCGGTCGATCGTCCGGTAGACCGCCGGCGGGACGATGACGGTCGTGTCGAAGTAGCGGGAGAAGTGGTAATAGAGGAGAGAAGCGGTCGAAAAGGTGCCGCTCGTCTTCGGGCCGTTCATCGTATTCTTGAACTTGGCGAGCTTGTCGTGACCGCTCTTGCCGCCGCAACGCTTGGCCTCGTACGCCGGAACCGACAGGCCGGACTTCTCGGTGGAGACCATGATCGTGCCGGGGCTGGTGCTCCAGGTCTTCGGGCACATCGCGGTCTTGCCGTCGTTGAGATCGATCTTGCAGAACTCTTCCTCTTTGTCGTCATCCTTTTTCTTATAGACGCCATCCGGAAAGCGTTCCAGCGCGATGCATTGTTCGCTCGTCTTGCCGGGAACGCTGAAGGTTTTCGCCTGGCCTTTCACCTCGGCCGATGCCGGAAGCGCTGCCAGGGCAGAGAGAATCGCCAGAACCTGTTTCTTCATGACGCCTCATCGGGGTGGACGAACCCGTGTTTGTCGAGCCGAGGGAAAAGGCGTACCGGCGGCAGGCTGCCGCCGGGAGACTTTTGCCCCAAGAGTGTAGGGACAGGCTACCAGGAAGAGTTGAGGGAAGTCTAATATAAAACTGCACATCCGACCGTAGTCCGTGCTGACCACGGCCCCGCGGTCGCGCTGCTGCAAGCTCAGTGGGACGAGGGGGAGGATCGTCGCAGCGCGCCGCTTACGCTTCGCCGTCGCGATCGCTATTTCGGTCGTAGTTGACGATGTTCTCCCACTCGGAGGCGTCCGAGCGGGCGACCACCGCCACCACCGGCTCGCTGTCGCTGAGGTTGAACACCTCGTGCGGCACCCCGGGCTCGATGAAGATGAAGTCGCCGGCGCCGTTCTCGACCGCCTGCCTGAGCCCCGGGCCGTACTCGTGGCGCACCCTCCCCTGGAGGATGTAGAGCATCACCTCGAAGTCGACGTGGATGTGGGCGTAGGCCACCCCTCCCGGCGGGATGGTGGCGACGTTCATCGACAGCTTCGTGGCGTTGACGTTCTTGGCCGAGAGGCCGGCCTTGTACCGGATGTTGTTCCAGCCGCGACACGTTTCGCCGTTGCGGATCACGGAGATCCCGTCGTTGCCTTCCACCACCTGCTTCAGATCCACGGTCTCGGACATGGTCGTTGCCTCCTGGCGGAGGATTCTAAACGCAGGGGGCGGGGCTTGTCCCCGCCCCCGGATCGATTCGCCTACGCCGCCTTCTTCATCCCCTTCTCGGCGGCGATCCAGTGGTCGATGCGCTCCTCGAGGACGTCGAGCGGCAGGGCGCCGGCGCCCAGCACCTCGTCGTGGAACTTGCGGATGTCGAACTTCGCGCCGAGCTCCCGCCTGGCGCGCTCGCGCAGCTCGAGGATCTTGAGCTGGCCGATCTTGTAGGCGAGCGCCTGCCCGGGCCAGACGATGTAGCGGTCGGTCTCGCTCTGCACCTCGACCTCGTCGACCCCCGAGTGGTCGTGGAAGTACTGCACCACCTGGTCGCGGCTCCAGCGCTTGTGGTGGAAGCCGGTGTCGACCACCAGGCGGATGGCGCGCAGCATCTCGTCCTGGAGGTGGCCGTAGTCGCTCCACGGGTCCTGATAGAAGCCGACCTCCTTGCCGAGCCGCTCGGCATAGAGGGCCCACCCCTCGATGAAGCCGGTGTACCCCCCCTGCTGGCGGAACGGCGGCAGGGTCGGCAGCTCCTGGGCGATCGACAGCTGCATGTGATGGCCGGGGACCCCCTCGTGATAGGCGGTCGACTCGCAGGTGATGATCTTGCGCTGCTCGGGGTTGCTGGTGTTCACCTGCACGCGCCCCGGGCGGGCGCCGTCCGGCGAGCCGGTCTGGTACTCGGCCGACGAGGCCTCCTTCTCGCGGAACGCCTCGGTCGGCACCACCTCGACCTTCGCCTTCGGCAGGCGGCCGAAGAGCTGCGGCAGCTTGGCGTACATCTGGTCGATGTACTTCTTGTAGAGGTCGAGGATCTGCTGGCGCGACTGGGCGTGCAGCTTGGGGTTCTTCTCGATCGCCGCGTTCAGGCTCTTGAGGTCGGAGTAGCCGAGCTTCCTGGCGATCACCAGCATCTCCCCCTCGATCCGCGCCACCTCGCGCAGGCCGAGCTGGTGGATCTCCTCCGGCGTCAGGTTCGAGGTGGTGATCGCCTTGACGTTGTAGGCGTAGCGCGCCTCGCCGTCGGGGAGCGACCACATGCCGGGCTCGCTCCGTCCCTTGGGGGCGTACTCCTCCTTCACGAACTTGCCGAACTTGACGTAGGCCGGCAGCACCGAATCGTTGATCGCGGCCGTCATCTGCTCGCGGATGCGCTTCTGCTCGGCCGCGGAGACCGTCTCCGGGAACTTGGCGAGCGGCTGGGCGAAGGGGGACTTGTCGGCCGGCGTCGAGGCCATCCCGTCCACCTGCACGGCCACCTTCTCGAGCAGGAACTTCGGCGGCATGACGCCGGTCGCCATCCCTTGCCGCATCAGGTCCATGGTCTGATCGAAGGCGTGCGGGATCAGCTTGTAGCGGGTGATCAGGTCGTCGTAGTCCTTGACCGTGGTGAACGTCAGCATCGAGGGGAACTGGGCGGCGAGCAGGTGGAGGCCCGAGATCTGGTTGACCGGCATCAGCCAGTCCTTGAACCGGGCCCCTTCGAGCGTCTCCTTGAGGCCGCGCACCATCAGCTCCTGGTTGAGCCTCTCCTGCTCGGGAAAGCCGGCGGTGTCGATCGCCTCGAAACGCTTCAGGAAGTCGGCCGTCTTGGCCAGATCGGCGTCGATGGCGGCCTGCGAAAGGTCGGAGAGCTTGTCGTTCCAGCGCTTGTCGCCGAGGATCGAGGCGAACTCCGGCTGATGGGAGAGGGTGTACTCCCACTGCTCGGCGAGGAGCTTGTCGAGCGCGGCACGGCGCTCCTTGAGGTCGGCGGGCGCCGCCCAGACGGGAACGGAGGCCAGCAGCAGGCCGGCCAGCAAGAATTTCAAACGCATCGGGGAATCTCCTTTATGGCCCCTCTCTACTGCGGGCCCCCTCTATACGGCCGAACGGCCTCAGGGTTACGGGGGGCGCTCGCGGGCCGCTCGCCGCCGTCAGTGGGGAGGGCGGGGCGCGACGTAGAGGAGGATCGCGAAGAAGTGGAAGATGCTGCCGGCGAGCACGAAGACGTGCCACACCGCGTGGTGGTACGGCAGCCGGCGCCAGACGTAGAAGGCGACTCCCAGCGTGTAGGAGAGCCCGCCGAGGACGAGGAGCAGGAGTCCCCCCTTCCCCACCGCCGCGATCAGCGGCTTGAGCGCGACCACCACCAGCCACCCCATGCCGAGGTAGAGGGCGAGCGACACCCCCCGGAAGCGCCCCATCGCCGTCACCTTGAGGGCGATGCCGACCAGGGCGAGCCCCCAGATCAGGGCGAACAGCGTCCACCCCCAGGGGCCGCGCAGGCTGATCAGGGTGAACGGGGTGTAGGTGCCGGCGATCAGCAGGTAGATGGCGGCGTGGTCGAGCATCCGCAGGACCGCCTTGGCGCGGGTGGACGGGACGCTGTGGTAGAGGGTCGAGGCGACGTAGAGGAGGATCAGGGTGATCCCGAAGACCGCCGAGGAGGCGATGTTCCAGACGTCGCCGGTGCGGCTGGCGGTGAGCACCAGGGCGATCAGCCCGGCGACGCTGAGGGCGATCCCCAGCCCGTGGATGGCGCTGTGCGCGATCTCCTCGCGGACCGAATACCCTCCCCCGGCCTGCGGCGGCTCCCCGCTCATGCTGCTGCTACCGCTCATGCCACCTCCGCGCCGATTGTAGCCGAGGAAGCCGGCGGTGGTGACTCGAGCCTACCTGCTCGGGGAGAAGACGGCCGGAGTCGCGATCGGACCGATCCCGGGAGCCTTTTTCCTCCCCTGTACTCGGGGGAGGCCAGGAGGGGGTGCTCGCAGGCCGAGACGCTTCCTTGGTTGGGACGTTGCGGCCCCCTCCTAACCTCCCCCGAGTACAGGGGAGGAACAAAGCTCCCTGTGAGATCAGTTGCCGCGGGTCCTACACGTTCCTTACCTCGAGGCGGAGACAACTTCAGATACCATCCTCGCCATGCTCACCCCAACGCTCCTCGCCTTGCTCGCCGTGGCCCCGCTCGCCGCCGCCGTGGTCCCGCCGCCTCCTCCGTCCCCGGCGCCGCGCCCCGACGCGGCGACCGCGGAGCGCTTCGCCAACCTGGCGCTCGCCTGCGTCCACCAGGAGTACCCGAACAAGATCGCCCACACGATGGCGAGCGACGCCGACGCGAAGCCGCCGCGCAGCCTCACCCCCGCCTTCTACGGCTGCTACGACTGGCACTCGGCGGTGCACGGGCACTGGCTGCTCGCCCGCCTGGCGCGGCAGTTCCCCGCCGCCCCCTTCGCGCCCCGGGCGCGGGCGGCGCTCGCCCAGAGCCTGACGCCGGAGCACGTCGCCGCCGAGGTGAGGTACATGGCGGCCGAGGGGCGGGGGACCTTCGAGCGCCCGTACGGCCTCGCCTGGCTGCTCCAGCTCGCGGCCGAGCTCCACGAGTGGGACGACCCGCAGGCGAAGGAGTGGGCCGCGGCCCTCGATCCGCTGGTCCGGACGGCCCTCGGCAGGCTGCGCACCTGGCTCCCCAAGCTGTCGCATCCGATCCGCATCGGCGAGCACAACCAGACCGCCTTCTCGCTCGGCCTGATCCTCGACTGGGCGCGCGGCGCCGGCGACCGCGAGGCCGCGGAGTTCTTCGCGGCCCGGGCCCGCGCGCTCTACCTTCAGGACCGCGCCTGCCCGCTCGCCTACGAGCCCTCGGGGGAGGACTTCCTCTCCCCCTGCCTGGCCGAGGCCGACCTGATGCGCCGCATCCTCGCCCCGGGCGACTACGCGGCCTGGCTGTCGGCGTTCCTGCCGCAGATCGGCGGCATCCGCGGCACCCGCGGCAGTGAGTGGCTCGCCCCGGCGGTCAGCCCCGACCCCTCCGACGGCAAGCTCGCCCATCTCGACGGGTTGAATCTCTCACGGGCCTGGATGCTCGCGGGGATCGCCGCCGGCCTCCCCGCCGGCGACCCGCGCCGGGCGGGCCTGCTCGCCACCGCCGCGGCGCACCGCGACGCCGGCCTCGCCGCGGTGACCGGCGCGCACTACGAGGGGGGGCACTGGCTGGGGAGCTTCGCGACCTATCTGATGACGGAGCGCGGGCTGCCGCCGCGGTAGATCCGGGCAGAGACGGTGGCGGCGCGGCGGTCAGTTGAACGCGGCGGCCGAGCCGGCGCCGGCGGGGCGGCGGCTCCCCACCACGGACTCGAGGAAGGCGCGGTCCGCGGGGGTGATGCGCAGGAACTCGACGCCGACCTGGTGCTCCGTCGGGCTCTTGCGGATCTCGTAGACCACGCGGCCGTCGGTCTTCAGCACCCGCCCCTGCACCGCGATCGAGAGCTCCATCAGCGAGCCGAAGCCGAGCGACTCCTCGCTGACGAACATGCACCCCCCCGGTCCGATGATCCGGGTGCGGGCGAACTCTTCGAAGGGCCTCACGCCGAGGAGGCGGACCATGACGGCGTGCTCGGCAGGGACGCGGGGGAAACGCCGGATCTTGGGACGAGGCTGCATGCGGAGCTCCTTATTTGCTCCGCGCAATTTTAGTAGGAAACCCGGCCGAGATCAACGACGGCGGTTTTTCCAGCGCAGCAGCCGGCCGCGGAGCCGGAAGGCCCGCGTCCCTTCGGTGAAAGCGGCGCGCTCCTGCCAGGCCGCGAGCTCGCGGTACAGCGCCTCCCGCTCGGCCCGCAGCGCCGCGGCGTCGCGCTGCGCCTCGTCGAGAGCGGACGCCGCGGCATCCGCCGCCACCGCCGCCGCGGCGTTGGCGTCGTCGAGCGCCGAGACCGCCGCGTCGCGGTCGGCCGCGGCGGCGTGGCGCTCCATCAGCTCCTGAACGGTGACCGGAGCGTCCGGGGAGGCGGACGCCGCGGCCGCGGCGAGCAGATCGACCTCGACCTGCAGGCGGTCGCGCGCGGCGCGCAGGGCGGTGGCGTCCTCAGCCACCTCGAGCAGGTTGGCCCGCCCGGCGCGCAGGACCGACTCGAAGCGCTCCAGGTAGAGCGCGCGGTGCTTGCGGTAGACGTGGTCGCAGGCGGTGCGGAAGCGCCCGTCCCGCTCGGCGACGACCAGCATCGAGTTCGGGCGCACGCGGTACTCGAAGCCGGGCCGGTCGAGCCGCAGGAAGCCCCACCCCCGCTCGGCCGCCGAGATCCACAGCTCCCAGTCCTCCCACACCGCCGCGCCGGCGTCGTAGCCGTCCCCTTGCGTCCACACCTCGCGGCGGTAGATCGCGCAGGCGTCGATGAAGTTGGACCACAGCAGGGTGTCGAGGTCGAAGTCGGGGACCCGCAGCCGGCCGGAGCGGGCGCCGAAGTCGATCCGGTCGCCGTAGACCACCCCCAGCCGCGGATCGGCGTCGAGCGCGCGGATCGCCGCCGCGGCGAAATCGGGGACCATCCGGTTGTCGGCGTCGAGCGGCAGGATGTGGCGCCCGCGCGCCTCGCGCACGCCGCGGTTGCGCGCCGCGGCGAGGCCGCCGTTCTCCTGGTCGAGGATCGAGTACCCCGCCCGGCGCAGGACGTCGAGCACCTCGAGGGTGCGCGGCTGGGTCGAGCCGTCGTTGACCACCAGCAGCTCGCTCCCCGGCGGCGCGTTGCGCTCGGCGCTGGCGACGGCGTCGATCAGGAGCTGGCCGTAGTCGTAGCAGGGGATGACCACCGAGAGGTCGACCGCGGCGCCGGGAGTGGGGGTGAGGCGCGGGCGCAGCGGGGACGCGCCGAGGTCGTGCCACAGCCCGGCCGCCGGCAGGTCGGCCGCCGCGTCGAGCGCGGCGAGCAGCTCGGCGCAGTCAGGCGAGGTGGCGAGGGTGAGCGCGATCAGCGGATCGTCGGCAGGGAAGGAGCCGAACAGCCCGGGCTGCCAGACGCTGTCGAGCGGCGCGTCGGTGACCGCGAGCCCCAGCTTGTCGCGCAGCAGGGCCACGAAGCGGCCGGCGTCGCGGACCACGGCGTTGGCGCTCGCCAGCACCGAGCGGCCGGGGTGGCGGCGATGAAAATCGAGCAGCTGGCGGTTGTAAAAAGCCCAGATGCGGAACGCATATTCGGGGTTGTCGAGGAACTCGCCGCCGCCGACCCGCTGGATCGAGTCGGCCACCTCCCAGGGAAAGCGGTAGAGCAGCACGTAGAGCGCCTGGCCGCCGAGGATCTCGTCCCAGAAGTCGAGCAGCACGCTGGTGCGCGGGTCTTTCCACCCCCACAGCCCGGAGCGGCCGGCGCGCGCCGCCACGAGCCCCCGCGCGGCCTCGGCGTGGCGGGCGAAGCGGCCGCGGTCGAGGCGCTCGCTCTCCGTCCATCCCCAGTCGCGATGCCCGCCGTCCCCGGCGGCGGTGGCGTCCTCGAGCATCCGCCATTGCAGCTCGACGAAGTCGGCGTCCTCGAAATAGCCGCGCGGGTTCTGGCGGTCGGGAGCGAGCAGGCGGTCGCCGAGATGAACCCCGAGCGCGCCGAGAAACGAGGCGACCAGCGAGGTTCCGGAGCGGTGCATGCCGGTGATGACCACCGGGAGGGACGGGGCGCCGGACATGACGGCGGGAGCTTACCAGACGTGGAACGGGGGCCGGGACCTTCCGGTCCGCGACCCCCGCCGTGGGATGATGAGGATGTGAGCTATGCCGTTCAGCGCACGGAGCCGCGGCGGAACAGGTTGACGATCGCGAGCAGGATCACCGAGCCGAGCAGCGAGACCAGCAGAGCCGGCAGGCTGAAGGCGCCCTGGGTGATGGTGCCCGTGCCGAACAGCGGCGCGAGCAGGAAACCGGCGAGCAGGGCGCCGACGATGCCGACCACCACGTTGAGCAGGATCCCCTGCTGGGCGTTGGTGCGCATGACGATGCTGGCTACCCATCCGATGAGACCACCGACGATCAGTACGAGAATGAGATTCATGACGATCCTCCTTAGGTTTGAGCTGCTTTGAGTTGGTTTCTCTTTGCGTTCTCCCTGCTTTCTGCTCATAGCAACGGGCGTGCCAAACACGCCTCCACCGGCGCAGAGCGGAGATAGAATCGCCGCGCCGAACCCGGAGGCGACTCCGGAGGAGCTCTTTGGAACCGATCAGCGAACCAAATCCGGAACCGCCGGCGGTCGACCCGCCGCCGCGCGAGGCGCCGTGGCTCCGCCTGCTGGTGCCGGCGCTGCGCGCCGGGCTCTATCTGGTGGCCTATCTCTTCGTCCAGCTCGCGGTCGCGCTGCTGGTCGTCTACCCTGCGATCCATGGCGGCGATCCGCTCCGCTCCGCCGGCTCGGGAGGCTTCGGCCGCTCGGTCGAGCTCTCGCTGCTCGCCGTCCTGGCGACGATCCCACCGCAGATCCTGGTGACCTGGCTGTTCGCCCGCTACCTCGACCGGCGCACCCTCGCCAGCCTCGGCGCGCGCTGGCCCGCGGGAGCCGGCGGCAGCAAGACGACGGCCCGGCGGCAGCTCGCCGCTTCCACCGTCGGCGCCCTCGCCGTCCTCGGCGGCTGGCTGGCGCTGGTCCTCCTCCTGCCGGACAGCGTGGCCACGATCCGCTTCGGCGGCATCAGCCCGGGGCTCGCGCGCGGCCCCGCCTGGTGGCCCTTCCCGCCGCTCCTGCTGCTCGCCCTGCTCCTCCCCGCCTTCCTGCTCCAGGGCGGGCTCGAGGAGTGGGTGATGCGCGGCTACGTCTACCGGACGCTGCGCGAGCGCTGGCCGGCCTGGGCCTCGGCGCTCTCCTCCGCGCTCCTCTTCGCCCTCCTCCACCTCGGAAATCCCGGCTTCTCCTGGCTGGCGCTCGCCAACATCGCGCTCGCCGGCATGGTCCTCGCCGCGCTCGCCGAGCGCACCGGCAGCCTGTGGAGCCCGGCCATCGCCCACGGGGTCTGGAACTTCGCGGTCGCCTGCCTGCTCTCGCTGCCGGTGAGCGGCGTCTCGCTGTTCCACCTGCTGCGCGTGGCGACCGCCGGCAATCCGGAGGTGACCGGCGGCGGCTTCGGCCCCGAGGGGAGCGCCGTGCTGACCCTCCTCGGGGTCGGGCTGACGGTCGCTCTCTGGCGGGGAATGTGGCGCCGCGAGCCCGAGGGGCGGGACGCGACGGCGGGGACGGCGGCGATGGCGGCGGTGTCAGCTCCGGAGGACGTTCCCGGGGCGCTTTCGCCGTGATCCGTCCTTCCGGGGTGACGCCGGCGCTCCGTCTCTCCAGGAGAGGCGAATGGCCCGTACTTTGCAGTCCTTTTGGGAAAAAGCGTTTGAAAAAGCGACAGGAAATCGACAAGACTTCGTCGAGGAGGGGAACCGGACCATGAAGTTTCTTCCACTTTCAGGAATTCTCCTGCTGACCATCGGGCTGGGCGCCGGCACGCCGGCGTTGCGGGCGAAGGAAGCGCGGCCGGCCGCGCCCGCCAAGACGTCCGGCAACAACTCCCCCTTCGCCGACGTGATCGAGGTCAACGTGGTCAACGTCGACGTCACGGCGACGGACGACAAGGGGCGCCCCGTGGCCGGCCTCAAGAAGGGGGATTTCGAGCTGCTGGAGGACGGCAAGGCGGTCGCGGTGAGCAATTTCGAGACGGTAACCGCGGCCGCCGCCGCGTCCGGCGCTCCGGCTGCCGCGGGTGCCGCTTCCCCGGCGTCGCCGCCTTCCCCGGACGACGCGCTGAACCTCGTCGTCTTCTTCGACAACTTCAACCTCCGCCCCCCCCATCGCGCGCGGGTGCTGCGGCAGCTCCACGAGTTCCTCGCCCGCCAGCTCGGGCCGGCCGACCGGGTGATGGTGGTCAGCTACGACGGCGGGCTCCACGTCCGCGTCCCGTTCACCGGCGATCCGGCGGCGATCGCGGCCGGCCTGAAAACGCTCGAGACGCTGGTCACCCACGGCGACGAGAGCGACCGCGACCGCCGCGGGGCCTTCGACGCGATGATGGCGATCCAGCGCAACTCCCTGCTCGATCCCGATCCGATCCCCTGTCCGATGAACATCGTCTCCCCGGCCGAAGCCTACGCCTCCTCGCGGCGGCACGAGGTCCTGCAGGCGGTCGGCGCCCTCACCCTGCTGGTCAATTCGCTCTCCGGCGTCCCCGGCCGCAAGGCGGTCCTCCACGTCAGCGACGGCCTGCCCCTGCAGCCCGGCGAGGAGGCGTTCCAGTACCTGGCCGAGCTCTGCGGCGGCAACGGCACCTCGGGCATGGGCACCGCCGGCAAGCCCAGTGGCAGCCAGGAGAACCGCTCCGGGGGGGGGACCAATCATGGCGGCACCCGGGACGACCCGGACGTGCCGCAGGTCTATGACGCCGCCTCGCTCGACGCCAGGTCGTACCAGGCGGCCTCGCAGGCGCCGCTCGACGCCCAGCGCTACAGCGTCGCCAAGAACCTCGAGACGCTCGCCGCGCACGCCAACGCCCACCGCGTGACCCTCTACACGCTGCAGGCCTCCGGGGCCGAGACGACCGAGGCCTCCGACGCCAGCTACGCGCCCAACGAGCGGTTCTACCAGTTCCAGTCGGTCGGCACCGTCGAACGCTCCAACCGGCGGGACTCCCTTTCGCTGCTCGCCGACGCCACCGGCGGCCGGGCGATCCTCGACGCCAACGATCCCCTCCCCGACCTCACCCGCATGCGGGCGGACCTCGCGAGCTTCTACTCGCTCGGCTTCACCCCCCCGCACGCGAGCGACGGCCGCGAGCACCATCTCGAGGTGAAGGTCAAGACCGCCGGGGTCCACCTGCGCTACCGGCAGAGCTACCGCGACAAGACCACGATGGAGAAGGTGATGGACCGCACCCTCGCCGCTCTCTTCTACGGCATCGACGACAACCCGCTCGACCTCACGATCGAGATCGGCGAGCCGGTCGCCGAGGGGAACCAGTACGCCGTGCCTGTGCAGCTCCGGATCCCCCTCTTCAAGCTCGCCATCCTCAACCAGCGCGACGACTCCTTCAAGGGGAAGCTGCGCATCCTGGTGGCGACGCGCGACGAGCAGGGGGGGACCTCGCCGGTGCGCCAGGTCGAGGTGCCGCTCGACATCCCGCGCAAGGAGGTGCTCAACGCCATGGGGCAGTACTACCTCTACACCCTGACCCTGAAGATGAAGGCGGGCCCCCAGCACGTCGCCGTCGCCGTGCGCGACGAGCTCGCCGCGACCTCGAGCTACCTCTCCCGGCCGCTGACCGTCGGCCCGGGAGCGGCGTCGGCGAGCGCGCACCCCTGATCTGACCACGGACGAACACGGACCCACACGGACGAACAGGGACGGCGCCGAGGTATCAGCGAAGCTACCTCTTCCCTGTCCGTGAAGGTCCGTGCTCGTCCGTGCCAGTCCGTGATCTGCGGTGATCTGCGGTAGGCTCCCGCCGCGCCATGACCGATCCCGCCGCCGCCCCGCCGCCACCTCCGGGGCGTAGCCTGTCCGCCGGGGAGCGCTGGCTCCTCGGCGCGCTGCTCGCCTGGGCGTTCGGCGTGCGCCTCTGGTTCGCCCGCACCGGCCTCGACCCCAGCCGTTTCGTGGACGAGCGCTTCGTGCTCGACAACGTCCGCGGCGTCCTCGCGGACGGCTCGCTGCGGCCGGTCAACCTCTTCTATCCGGGGCTCGGCAGCCTCCTCCAGTCGCTCCTCCTCGGCACCGCCGACCTCCTCGCGCGCTGGACCGGCCACGGCGGCGAGACGATCCTCCACGACGGGCGCTTCACCCCCACCGCCTACTTCCTGGGGCGCGCCCTCCAGGCGGCGATCGGCGTGCTCACGATCTACTGGACCTGGCGCCTCGGCCGCCGTCTGCTGTCGCCGCGGGCCGGCCTGCTCGCCGCGCTGGCGCTCGCCGCCGTCCCCCTCCACGTGCGCCAGTCGGCCGTCATCAAGCCGGACATCCTCCTCCTCCTCGGCCTGCTGATCGCGGCGGAGGCGACGGCCGCCGCGCTATCCTCGGGCGTGTCCGGCAAGCTGCGCCAGTTCCTCGGCGCCGGCGCCGCGGTGGGGCTCGCCACCTCGGCGAAGTACAACGGCGTCACGGCGGCGCTCCCCCTCGCCCTGCTCACCCTGCCGAGCCTGCGCCGCGACCCCGCGGTCCTCGCCCGGCTGGCGGCGGCGGGGGCCGCCTCGCTCCTCGTCTTCGCCCTCTTCGATCCCTACTTCTTCTCGATGCAGGAGAAGTTCCGCCACGACTTCTCCTACACGATCGAGCACTACAAGACGAAGTCGAGCGCCGGCGACACCCCGCCCACCCATCTCGACGTGCTGGCGGCGACCGGCCCCGAGATGCTGTCGGAGAGCTTCCACGGCGTCGTCACGGGGGTGCTGGGCTTCGCGGGGCTCCTCGCCACGGCGTTCTGGGCCCTCCGCCGCCGCGACCGGCTTCTGGCGCTGATCCCCCTGTTCCCCCTCTCCTACGTCGCCGTCTACGCGGCGTCGACCACCTACGCGAAGACCAACAACTACCTGCCGGTCAGCCCCTTCCTCGCCCTCGGCGCCGCCGCCCTGGTCACCGCCGCCTGGGGTTCTCTCCACGGGACGCCGCGGCGGATCTTCGCGCTCGCCGTCCTCCTCTGGGGTCTCACCCTGGTCTGGCGGCCGATGGCCTACGCTTACGAGGCTACGATCCCCGCCACCCTCGACGTCGCCGAGGACACCCTCGGCACCCGGCTCGAGCCGCTCGCCGGCTCGCGCGTGCTCTATCAGGTGGGGGAGCTCGACCGCCTGGTCTGGGTCGGGAACGACGACGGCCGGGCGCTGGTGCGGGACTTCGCCACGATCGACAAGGCCCCGGCCCCGGGGCTCGACCTCGCGGACGCCGAGCTCTACACCCCGGAGGCGCTGGCGAGCCCCGCGGCCGCGGCGCGGATCGCCGCCTCGCCGCTCGCCGTGCTGCGCGTCGAGCCCCGCCCGTTCACCGCTCACGGCGAGACGCTGACCCTCCTCCTCCACCCCTGGCGCCCGCTGGTCGAGCCGGTCGAGGTGTTGATGCAACAGGGTCCGCAAGGCGCCTGGACGGCCGCTCTGCCGCCCGGCCCGCCGTTGCCGGCCTCTGCGCCGTTCGAGGTGGTGTCCTTCGAGGTGGTAGTGGCGGCCGGCGTCGATCTCCCGGCGGCGCTCGCGGTCGACGGCCGGCAGCTGCCGCTCTTCCCCGGCGGCAACCGCGACCGCCGCGGGCTCACCGAACGGGTGCGCCTCGACCGCGCTCCTGGTGAGGCCGCGCTGGTGGGGCCGGTGGCAACGGCCCCCAACGGCCGGCCGCCGCGCCTGCGCGTGCTGTACTGGTCCCGCTGAAGCTCGACTGACTCAGGCCGTGGCGAGGACGATCTTGCCGAAGGCGCCGCCGCGCTCGAGCGCCCGGTAGGCCTCCGCGGCGTTCGCCAGCGGAAAGGTGCGGTCGACCACCGGACGGAGGCGGCCGTCGCGCAGCCGCGGCAGGGCGAAGGCCGCGAAGTCGGCGGTCAGCCGCGCCTTCTCCTCGCGGGGGCGGGCGCGCAGCACCGAGCCGATCATCTTCAGCCGCCGGCTCATCACGAAGCCGAGGTCGATCTCCCCCTTGCGGCTGCCGACCGTCCCCACCACCACCAGCCGCCCGCGCGCCTTGAGCGCCCCCAGGTGATTGCCGATCTCCGCCCCGGCCGTGAAGTCGATCACCAGGTCGACCCCGTGGCCGCCGGTGGCGTCGCGGATCTGCCCCGCGAGGTTGGCGCCGTCGAGGCAGATCTCGTCGATCCCCAGGTCGCGCAGCATCTCGAGCCGCTTCGGATCGCGCCCCGCGGCGAGCACGCGGGCGCCCAGCTCGCGGGCGAGCTGCACCGTGAAGCTCCCCATGCCGCCGGTGGCCCCGGTGACCAGCACCGTCTCCCCCGCCTGCAAGCCCCCCTCGACCACCAGGTTCACCCAGGCGGTGAGCGCCGCCTCCGGGATCGCCGCCCCCTCGACGAACGACAGGTTGTCCGGCAGCGGCATCAGCAGCCCGGAGGGGACCGCGGCGCGCGTGGCGTGCGCCCCGCCTCCCACCAGCGCCATCACCCGGGTGCCCGGCAGCCAGGGGCTCCCCATCTCCCCTTCGATCACCACCCCCGCCAGCTCGAGCCCCGGGACGTCGCTCTCCCCCGCCGGCGGCGGATAGTTGCCGCGCAGCTGGTGGAGGTCGGCATGGTTGAGCCCCGCCGCCTCGACGGCGACCAGCACCTCCCCCTGCCCGGGAGACGGATCGGGGAGGTCGCCGACGATGGGGTTGGAGTGATCCCGGGCGTCACGGTCGAGGGGGAGGATGGCGCGCATGGGGGGAATCCTACTCCAGGAGGGGATGGAGGTCGGAGCGGGGTGCTGGCGCTCCGGCCCCGCCCGGGCATGAATGCCACCCTCTTATACATAACTTCCCGCGAGCGACTGACGCGAGCCCGCAGGGCGGCATTCCTGTAGCCCAGGCCGTGAGCCCTGGGCTGGCGTGGCATGCCTCGAAGAAGGGAGAGGGGCACGCCGACATTCCCAGGGTTGCCACCCTGGGCTACAGGAATGCCGCCCTGCGGGCTCGCGTCGAGGCAATTGAGATAGATGTGTATAAGAGGGTGGCATGAATGCCCCGGGCTACGTCCAAAACGAAAAGCCGGCTAAAGCCGGCTCCGAAGTCAGGATCGTTCCTTCAGGAGCCGGGTTCACCCGGCTTTTCGGTCGCAGCGTAGCCCGGGCATTCATGCCCGGGCGGCCGGAGCTAGTGCGAGCCGAGGGCCCGCGCCTTGGGGATGGCCGGCGCCGCCTGCGGCGTCTGCGTGTCCCCCTTGGTGGGCTCGGCCGGCTTGGGCTCCGCCAGCGCCGGCCGCTCGCTCAGCTTGAGGATCCCCTCCTCGAGCCAGGCGTGCTTGCCGTCGAGCACCCGCAGGGCGACCTTGTACTTGCGGACGTCGTCGTTCGACCACAGGTCGTGGAAGAGCTGGAGGACGTGGCGCCGCGAGTTGCGGCAGAAGAGGTCGGCCAGCTCGACGGCGTTCGCCGCGTCCGGATGGCCGGCGGCCTCCATCGCCTGCGCGCGGCAGACCGACGAGGCCTGGGCGAACAGCTCGTTGGCGACGTCGACCAGGCGGAACAGGAAGGCCTGCTTGTTCTGCAGCTTCCCCTGGTAGGCGATCATGCCGTGGAAGATCTGGCGCGACAGCCGCCGCGTGTTGCGCTCGACGAAGCGCAGATGGCTCGCCAGCTCCCCGAACTCCTGATACCGCGGCCACTGCCCCCAGCCCAGCCAGCGGGTGGGGTACCACGAGGCGTAGAACGAGGAGATCTTCGGCAGCTCGGCCAGCTTGTCGGCCATGCTGCGCTCGGGATCGATCATCGCGCCGGCCACCTGGAGGTGCTTGTCCACCGCCTCGCGGGCCATGAACAGGTGCATGATCTCGGACGACCCCTCGAAGATCTTGTTGATCCGATAGTCGCGCATGATCTGCTCGACGGCGATCGGCGCCTCGCCGCGCGCCTTGAGCGAGGTCGCCGTCTCGTAGCCACGCCCGCCGCGGATCTGCATCGTCTCGTCGACGATCTCCCAGGTGCGGTCGGAGTTCCACTCCTTGCAGGCCGCCGCCTCCAGGCGGATGTCGTAGCCGCCGCGGTCGGACATCTCGGTCGCCAGCGCCGCGATCGACTCCATGGCGAAGGTGGTGGCCGCCATGTCGGCGATCTTGTGCGCGATCGCCTCGTGCTTCCCGACCGGCCGCCCCCACTGCACCCGCTCGCTCGCCCAGGTGCGGCAGATCTCGAGGCAGAGCTTCGAGGTGCCGACCGAGCCGTTGGGGATCGACAGGCGCCCGTCGTTCAGGGTCGTGAGGGCGATCTTCAGCCCCTTCCCCTCCTCGCCGATCAGGTTCTCGGCGGGGATGTGGACGTTCTTGAAGCTGATCACGGCGTTGGCCAGCGCGCGCAGCCCCATGAAGTGGCAGCGGTGCTCGACCTTCACCCCGGGCCAGCTCGTCTCGACCACGAAGGCGCTGATCTTCTTCGACTTCGGATCGACCGCCATCACCACCAGGAGCTTGGCGATGGTGCCGTTGGTGCACCAGAGCTTCTCGCCGTTGAGGACGTAGCCGTCGCCCTCGGGGGCCTTCTCGGCCCGCGTCTGCACCCGCGCCGGGTCGGAGCCGACCTGCGTCTCGGTGAGCGCGAAGGCGGAGATCTCGCCGGCCGCGCAGCGCGGCAGGTACTTCTTCTTCAGCGCGTCCGAGCCGAACAGCTTGAGCGGCTGCGGCACGCCGATCGACTGGTGGGCCGAGAGCAGCGCCGACAGGTTGCCGTCGATCGAGCCGAGCAGCTGCATCACCTTCTGGTACTCGGCGTTGCTGAACCCCAGGCCGCCGTATTTCTTGGGGATCTTCATGCCGAAGGCGCCGAGCTTGCGCAGGCCGTCCACCACCTGCTCGGGGTACTCCCCCGTGGCGTCGATCGCGATCGAATCCACCTGGTCGCGCAGGAACTCCTTGATGGCGTTGTAGAAGGCGGCGAATTCCGGCCGCTCCTCCGCCGGCAGCGGATATGGGTGGATCAGGTCGAGACGGAAATTGCCCAGGAACGTCTCCCGCAGGAAGCTCGGCTGCTTCCACTCGGTCTCGCGGGAGGCCTCTGCCACCTTCCTCGATTCCAGCTCGCTGATCTGCAGATCCTTCGACATGGTCTCTCCCCTTTGCTTGACTTGAGCGTGGGCGCCCGATCCGGGCTATGCCGCACTGCGACAATGATAGCAGGGCCGCGCGCTCGACGCCAGACTCCAGCGTCAAACCCTTGCAAGGGAATGACAGAGTAGTGCTACTTTCGGCCAGGCCGCCTCCTCTTCGGGAGGTTGCGGCATCCTCTTTCGCCGCGCTGCGGCTCGCGCCGGTCCCCCCCTGCCAACCCTGTCACATGGCCGCGCCGCCTTGCGCGACGCCTTTCACCCCCCCGTCACGCCCGCGACATCGCCCCTTTCTATCGTGGCTCCCGTAGGTCGTCCGTCCGACTCCCATCCGTCCCACACCCAGGAGGAGCCCTTGATGAAATTGCAACCGACGTCCAGATCCCGGATCGCCCCGTCGTTCGCCGCCACTCTCGGAATCACCGCCTTGCTCGCCACCGTCCCCGCGTTCGCCGCGGACCACACGGCCGCCCCCGCCACCACCACCCCGATCAAGCACGTCGTGGTGATCTTCCAGGAGAACGTCTCCTTCGACCACTACTTTGCCACCTACCCGCACGCCGCCAACCTCAAGGGGGAGACCCGCTTCACCCCCCTCCGCGGGTCGGTCGCCGCGTCGGTCAACGGCCTCAACGACGTCCTGCGGGGCGCCAACCCGAACTCGGTCGCCCCCTTCCGCCTCACCCCGGCGCAGAACTACACCTGCGACCAGGACCACGACTACACCCCCGAGCAGCAGGCGATCGGCGAGGGGCAGATGAACAAGTTCGTGGAGACGGTCGGCGTCGGCTCCCCCGGCTGCCCCGACTACGGCCACGGCAAGGGGCTGGTGATGGGGTACTACGACGGCAACACGGTGACCGCCGTCTGGAACCTCGCCCAGCGCTTCGCGATGAGCGACAACTCCTTCAACACTACCTACGGCCCGTCGACCCCCGGCGTCCTCAACCTGGTCTCCGGCCAGAGCGGCGGCGTCGACGCCGCCCACACCAAGGGGGACCTCAGCGAGGCGGTGGTCGCGGGGAGCGTCATCGGCGATCCCGATCCGTTCTACGACGACTGCAGCGGCTCGAGCCAGGTGTCGATGACCGGCAGGAACATCGGCGACCTGCTCAACGCCGCCGGCCTCACCTGGGGCTGGTTCCAGGGCGGCTTCGCCCCCAGCTCGCGCTCGGGCGTCGGCATCGCCACCTGCGGCGTCAAGACCCCGAACCTCGGCGGCGTGATGAACAGCGCCTACAGCGCGCACCACCAGCCGTTCCAGTACTATGCCTCGACCGCCAACCCCCACCACCTGCCGCCCTCCTCGGTGGCGGCGATCGGCCACACCGACCCGGCCAACCACCAATATGACCTCGCCGACTTCTACAACGCCCTCCGCGCCCACAACCTGCCGGCGGTGACCTTCCTCAAGGCCACCAAGAGCCAGGACGGCCACGCCGGCTACTCCTCGCCGCTCGACGAGCAGGTCTTCCTCACCACGGTCCTCAACACCCTCCAGCACACCCCCGAGTGGGGCTCGACCGCGGTGATCATCAACTGGGACGACTCGGACGGCTGGTACGACCACGTGATGCCGCCGCTGGTCAACCCCTCGACCACCTCCGCCGACGCGCTGACCGGCGCCGGCAGCTGCGGCTCGGGCGAGCCGCTCGCCGGCATCGAAGGGCGCTGCGGCCACGGCCCGCGCCTGCCGCTCCTGGTGGTCTCCCCGTTCAGCAAGGTGAACTTCGTCGACCACTCGGTGACCGACCAGTCGTCGATCCTCCGCTTCATCGAGGACAACTGGAGCCTCGGCCGCATCGGCGGCGGCTCCTTCGACGCCCTCGCCGGCTCGCTCGACAACCTGTTCGACTTCAGCGGCCGTCACCCCGCCGGCCCCGTCTTCCTCAACCCCACGACCGGCCAGGCCACCGCGGGCGACGAGTAGGCCCCGCTCCTCGCGATCCATCCCGATTCGAACCCGGCGGGCTCCCGAGTTGCGGGAGCCCGCCGTTCTTTGTGGCCTCAGCGGGTCTTCAACGATAGAGAGCGAACATCGCCCCCGTGGGATCGCTCACCACGGCGAAGCGGCCGACGTTGGGGATGTCGGTCGGTGGCACGCACACCGTGCCGCCCAGCGGCTCGACCCTGGCAAACGTTGCGTCGACGTCCTCCACCCCGATATAGGGGAGCCAGGCCGAGGGGCCGGCGCCGTCGGACTTCTTCATCATCCCGGCGGCGTCCTTCTCCGGACGGTCCGGCCGCTTGAACAGGGTGTAGGTCCCCATCGGCCCCATGTCCATCGCCCGCGTCGTCCACCCGAAGATGGCGCCGAAGAAGCGCCCCTCCGCCTCCGGATCGAGCGCCACCAGCTCGTGCCACACGAACGTCCCCGGCCGCGCCGGCCCGGCATACCCCTCGCCCCCCCACGTGTTCGGCTTGTACGGGCAGATCGCCGCCCCGCCGGGCGACACGATCGCCGCGAAGCGCCCCACCCCCGGGATGTCCCGCCCCCCCTCCGGCACCCGCCCCCCGAGCTCCGCCGCCTTCGCCGCCGCCGCGTCCACGTCGTCCACCGTCACGTAGCACACCCAGTGCGACGGCAACCCCGTCGGCGCGCTCACGATCCCCCCGTGATCCTCCCCCGCCGCGTGGATCATCGGGTACTTGGAGCTCCCCATGTCCACCTCGTTGTAGCTCCACCCCACCAGCGCCGAGTAGAACTCCCGCGCCCGCGCCGGATCGGTGGTCATCAGGTCGCGCCAGACGAACTTCCCCAAAACCTTGGTCTCTACCATCGTTTCTGCCATGTGTGTCTCCTTTCGCTCTGATGACGAACGAAGGGCCCGGGAATCGACACACCGGGTGAGGAAAGATCGTCGCAGATTCTGGGGGGGCCTCGGCAGCGTCAGGGAACCTTTCCGTCCGAGCCCTGAGATAGGGCAGATTCGAAGCTTCCCCTCTCCAGCCCGCTCAGCAGATGGAAAGGCTGGTCGAGAAAGTACAACGTATGCCCGCCCGCTCTGACCGGCTGCTTCTCGGTCTTCGCAGGGCTCGAGCCTCTGACGCCGATCGTGCGAAAGGAGAGAGCGTAATCGACCTCGGTGCCCGAATCCTCGATCTCCCAATGGCCGCGATAGACCTCGACGGGGTCCCCTTGGCTCACCCGCACCGCGTCCCCCTGCTTGATCAAGAGGCCAGTGAGCCAGACGAAGTCTCCTCCCGCTCGAAAGGTCGCGAGCTTCGCCCAGGCCGTCGCCTCGCGCACCTCCGCCCCGGCGGGCGCTTCCCGCCAAGGGGAATCGAGGTGCACCCAGACCTGATCGGGCCTCAAGGCCTGAAGCTGGTCGTCCCTAGACGCACCACAGATCGAGGCCAGAGCGGCGAGGGTCACAAGGAGGAACGGGGATAGCGTCATGGCACGGCTCCTCTCGACATCGTAGGCACTCGCGCCGCTCACGGGACCGGCCCAGCCCCAAAGGGGCGACAGCATAGAGCCTGGGGCGTCAGCCCCAGGAATTCGAAGCTCAGCGCAACCCGGAGCCCTGAAGGGGCGGCAGCAGACCTTGGGCCTGGAGGATTATGGGATACTCAAGCTTCAGCTCCAATGCTCGCTTGCCGAGTCTCCTTCATCGGTACTCTGGACGGAAGACTACGATGTACTACGCTCATTCAGCAGCCTCCCGCCAAGGGTGGGAGCCTCTCCACGATCATCTTCGGGATGTCGCCGAACGGGCGGCGTCGTTCGCTCAGCCGTTCGATGCTCAGGACGAAGCCCGGCTCGCCGGGCTGCTCCACGATCTCGGAAAGTATAGCGAGCGGTTCACCCGGCGCCTCGAAGGGCTGGAACGCGGGCTCGATCACTGGTCGGCGGGAGCCTGGGCGGCCCTTTCCGCGCTCAAGGCCAAAGGGATCGCCGCGGCGCTCGCCGTCCAGGGGCATCACATCGGCCTGCAAAGCCCGGACGCGCTCCGTGGGCTCGCCAAGCCGGCCGAGTACGCTCTCCACCATCCCCTGGGCCTGGAGCTGACCGAGGTCGATTTTTCCGCCCTGCTGATGCGGCTCGGCGAGGACTCCCTCGCGCTCCCCGCCCTCGACCGCTCTCTCTTCGAGCCCAAGGGCCCTCCGGCGGCGGGCATGCTCGACGTGCGGATGCTCTTCTCGACGCTCGTCGATGCCGACTTCCTGGAGACCGAGGCCCACTTCGCGCGCGATGCGGCGGGCCGGAAGGTCCATCGGGAGGCCGGCCCTGTCCTCGATCCCGTTGCGGCGCTGGCCGTGCTCGACAAGGAGCTGGCGAGGTTGGCCCGCCAGAGGTCGGCGGCCGAGGCGGTCAACCTCCTGCGGTCCGACCTGCTCACGGCCTGCCGGTCGGCGGGGTCCTGGGAGCGAGGATGCTTCACCCTTTCCGCCCCCACCGGCGCCGGCAAGACGCTCGCGATGCTCGCCTTCGCCCTCCATCACGCCCGCGCTCACGGCCTCCGGCGGATCGTGATCGCCGTACCGTTTCTCAGCATCATCGAGCAGACGGCGAAGATCTATCGCGACCTGTTCGGCGAGCCGTTCGTGCTCGAGCACCACAGCCTGGCGGGGACGCGCGGCCCGGAGGGTGACCGGCCCGAGGAAGTGGACCGGCCCCGCCGACCCCTGGCGGAGAATTGGGATGCCCCTCTCGTCCTCACCACCACCGTCCAGCTCCTCGAATCGCTGTTCGCCAACCGCCCCTCCGCCTGCCGCAAGCTGCATCGCCTGGCGGAGAGCGTGATCCTTCTCGACGAGGTCCAGACGCTTCCTCCCTGGCTCGCGGCGCCGACGCTCGCCACTCTCTCCCATCTGGCGAGCCGCTACGGCTCCTCGGTCGTCTTTGCCACCGCGACCCAGCCCGCTTTCGATTGTCTCGATCACCGCGTCCTCCCGCTCGCCCGCTCCGGCTGGAAGCCGCGGGAGATCGTCGACCCAGCCCTCAATCTCTTCGAGCGCGCCCGCCGCACGCGGATCGACTGGGACACGGACTCCCCCCGCTCCTGGGATTCCCTGGCCGACGAGCTGGCGGCGGCCGGCACGGCGCTCTGCATCGTCAATCTGAAGCGGCACGCCGCGGCGCTGGTCTCCCGCCTCCAGGAGCGCGGCGTCTCGGGGCTGTTCCACCTCTCGACGAACCTCTGCGCCGCGCATCGCGAGCGGGTGCTCTCCGAAGTCCGCCAGGGTTTGAGGGAGCACCGGCCCTGTCTGCTGATTTCCACCCAGTGCGTCGAGGCCGGCGTGGACGTGGATTTTCCTCTCGTTCTCCGCGCCTTCGGTCCGCTCGATTCGATCGCCCAGGCGGCCGGCCGGTGCAACCGCAACGGGCTTCAGCCGGAGCCGGGGATCGTGCGCGTGTTCCGTCCGGACGAGGAGGCCTATCCGCCGGGCGGTTACCAGGAGGCGGCCAGGGTCAGTTGGGCTCTCCTGAAAGAACGCGGGCCCGAACGGATGGACCTCCAGGATCTGGATCTGTTCCGCCTGTACTACCAGCACCTCTACCAGTTGACCGGGATCGCCGCCGGCGCGCAGGGCAAGGCCAAAGAGCTGGAAACAGCCCTCTCCCGGCATGAGTTCCTCGAGACCGCCGAGCTCTACCGCCTGATCGATCAGGACGCCATCAACGTTCTCGTGCCTTACGATCCCTCGGCCTTTCAACGCCTTCGCAGCGAGCTGCACGAAGGCCGCCGGATTCCCGCGAGCTGGCTCCAGCGCGCGCGGCCCCACGCGGTGAACCTTTACCGGCCGAGACTCGACAACCCGATCTGGTCCTTCCTGGAGCCTGCCGTACGGCCTGCGAACGAGCAGAAGCCGGGCGACTGGTTCTTCCTGCTCGACGCCTCCCTCTACGACTCCGCTCTGCTGGGGCTCGTCGCCGCGCCCACCGTCTGGATCGCCTAGGCGATAGGCACGGCAGCTCCATCTCTCGCGCGTTCCTATCGGGCGTCCCTCCGACCCCCGAGATTCCGAAAGGAGCCTTTGATGCCCTCCAATCCCCAAACGCTCGAGGTCTGGGGAGACTTCGCCTGCTTCACCCGTCCCGAGCTGAAGGTCGAGCGGTTCAGCTATCCGGTCATCACCCCTTCCGCGGCGCGCGGGATCTTCGATGCCGTCTACGCCAAGCCGGCCGAGTTCCGCTGGGCGGTGACCCGCATCGAAGTGCTCTCTCCCCCTTCCTACATCGCTCTGCGGCGCAACGAGGTGAAGGAGAAGGTCAATGTTCACGCGGTCAAGGACTGGATGAGCGGCAAGCGGGAACCGGAGCCGTTGTGGGCCGACGGCGACCGCGACCTGCTCGGCTCCGACGAGAAGGGGCGCACCCAGCGTCAGACCATGGCCCTCAAGGACGTGCACTACCGCCTCCACGCTGAGATCCGCCCGTGGCCCGGGCACGAGGGGCGGCAAGCTGCCCTGGAAGCCCAGTTCCGCCGCCGGGCCGAACGGGGAAAATGCTTTCAGCAGCCCTACTTCGGCTGCCGCGAGTTCCCCGCCTTTTTCGCCCTCGCGGCACCGGGAGACGAACCGCTTCCCGCGTCTCTCGATCAGGATCTCGGCTACATGCTCTATGACGTCTTCGACCTCTCCCGGCCGGGGACGGCGCAGGACGGTCCCGCGGTCAGCCTCTTCCGCGCCGCCTTGCACGGCGGCGTGCTCACGGTTCCCGACTACGCGAGCCCCGAGGTCCTGAAGACGGCCGGAGGGCCGGCCTGATGCTCGGCGCGCTTCTCGACTACGCGCGGCGGCGTGAGCTCGCCGCCGAGCCGGGCTTCGCCCCCAAGGCCGTCCGCTGGGCGCTGATCTGCGACGGCAACGGCCGCTTCCTGGAGGTCCTGGACCTCGCCGGCGACGACCTCCGCGGCCGCACCTTCGGTCGCGCTCCCGAGCTCTCCCAACCGGAGCTCAAGGGCGGCGGCCCGGGCTGCCGTCACTTCCTGATCGATTCGGCGGACGTCGTGACCCTGCTGACCGACGGCGAGCCGGACGCGAAGCTCCTCGCCAAGCATCGCTACTTCACCAGCCTGCTCCGCCAGGCCGCAACCGTGATGCCCCTCCTCGCGGGCCTCGCCGATCTGCTCGAGGACGACGCCCAACTCGCCGAGATCCGCGGCCGGCTGCAAGAGCAGAAGGCTCGTCCCACCGACAAGGTGACCTTCTCCGTTCTCGGCGCTTCGCCCGCCTTCCCGGTGGAGTCCGCCGCCTGGCACGACTGGTGGCGCCGGTTCCGGAGCACGCTGGGCGAGAAGAAGGCCGCGGCCCGGCCCGGGAGCGGGGAGGCTCCGTCCCGAGTTCGCTGCCTCGCCACCGGCGAGCTCGTCGAGCCCGCCGCCACGCATCCCAAGATCGCCGGCCTCTCGGACGTGGGAGGACTCGCCATGGGCGACGTCCTGGCGTCCTTCAAGCAGGAATCCTTCGGCTCCTACGGCCTCGCCCAGGCCGCCAACGCTCCCGTGTCCGCCGAGAACGCCGCGGCGTACCGGGCAGCCCTCAACCAACTGATCACGGAGCACGGAAAGCGGCTGACCGGCTCTAAGGTCGTCCCCTGGTTCGACAAACGAGTCCCCGTGGAGGAGGACCCCTTCTCCTTCCTGGTCGAGCCGGACGAGGAGGGCTATGCCGACAGCCGCGCCCAGACTCTGCTCAACGCGATCGAGTCCGGGGAGCGGCCCGATCTCGCCGACAATCACTACTACGCCCTCACCCTCTCCGGCGCCTCCGGCCGGGTGATGGTCCGCGACTGGATGGAAGGGCAGTTCCCCGAGCTGGTCCGCCAGATCAACGCCTGGTTCCAGGACCTCTCGATCGTCCGCCGCGAGGGGAACGCGCTCGCTCCTCCCCCGAAGCTGTTCGCCGTCCTCGGCTGCCTGGTCCGCGACCTCCGCGATCTGCCGGCGCCCCTCGAGAGCCGGCTCTGGCGCGTCGCCGTCCGCCAGGAAGCAATCCCCGGCGAGGTGCACGCCCGGGCCCTGGCCCGCACCCGGATCGACATCGTCACGGATCAGCCGTTCAACCACGCCCGCATGGGCCTGCTCAAGGCCTTCCACCTCCGGAAATCCAACGCAGGAGACCGCTTCATGCAACCCTATCTGAACGAAGACCATCCGCATCCGGCCTACCACTGCGGCCGGCTCATGGCGCTGCTCGCCGCCCTGCAGTTTCGTGCTCTGGGCGACGTCGGAGCCGGCGTCGTGCAGCGCTATTACGCCGCCACCAGCACCACGCCCGCCCTCGTCCTCGGCCGCCTGATGCGGACCTCCCAATTCCATCTCGACAAGCTGGACCGCGGCCTCGCCCGCTGGTACGAAGGGCGGATCGCGGATGTCTGGGGACGCATCCATGACAGCGTCCCGCGCACCCTCAAGCTCGAGGAGCAGAGCCTCTTCGCCCTCGGCTACTACCAGCAGATCGCCTTCGACCGCTCCAGGACCCGGCAGGACGCCCCGGCCGGAGCTTCCGCCGAAACTCCGACCGACGCCCAGGAGGTCCACCATGACTGAGCCGCTCCAGAACCGTTACGAGTTCCTCTTCCTCTTCGATTGCGAGAACGGCAACCCCAACGGCGACCCCGACGCCGGCAACGCGCCCCGGCTCGATCCCGAGACGATGCTCGGCCTGGTTTCGGACGTCGCCCTCAAGCGCCGCGTCCGCAACTACGTCCAGATCGCCCGCGGCAACCAGATGCCGAACGCCATCTTCGTGGAGCACGCCACCAACCTGAACCGGGCCATCGCCCGCGCCCATGAGGAGACCGGCGGCCTCCCCGATCCCAAGAAGGGAGCTTCCAAGGGCCAGGTGCAGGCCGCGCGGCGGTGGATGTGCGAGAGCTTCTTCGACGTGCGGGCCTTCGGCGCCGTGATGAGCACCGGCGCCAACGCCGGCCAGGTCCGCGGCCCCGTGCAGATCGCCTTCGCCCGCTCGCTCGATCCCGTTCTGGCTCTCGACGTTTCGATCACCCGCATGGCCGTCGCGGAAAACGTCAAGGGAAAAACCTCCAGCGCGGACATCGCGCAATGGGAAGCCGAGCAGCCCGAGGACAAGCTGCGCACCATGGGGCGCAAGTCTCTGATCCCTTACGGGCTCTTTCTCGGCCGGGGCTTCGTCAGCGCCCACCTCGCCCACGAAACCGGCTTTTCGGAAGCCGACCTCGCCCTTCTCTGGGAGGCCCTGCTCAACATGTACGAGCACGACCGCTCCGCCAGCAAGGGAGTGATGACCGTCCAGCGTCCTCTCTTCGTCTTCCGGCACGACGGCACCGATACCGACCCCGAGCAGCGCCGCCGCCAGGCCATGCTCGGCTGCGCGCCGGCCCACGAGCTGTTCGATCTCATCGAGGTCCGTAAGAAGGACGGCGTCGAGGCGCCGCGAAGCTTCACGGACTATGAAGTCTCCGTCCATCGCGACCGTCTCCCGGCCGGCGTCAGCCTGCTGGAGCTGCGGTAGAGGTGTACGAGGAAGACGAGCTCCTGCCGCTCTCCGCGCTGCAGCACCTGCTGTTCTGCGAGCGGCAGGCCGCGCTCATCCACATCGAGCGGCTCTGGGCCGACAACCCGCTGACCGTGGACGGCACTCACCTCCACGAACGCGCGGACGCCGGTGACTCCGAGTCGCGAGGCGACGTCCGGATCGCGCGCAGCCTCCCCCTGCGTTGCCTTCGTCTTGGGCTGTCGGGCAAGTCGGACGCCGTCGAGCTCCACCGGCTTCCGGAGGAAGCTCCCCCGGAGACGGCGGGGGCCACCTTCCCGGGCTTCCCCGGCCTCTGGCTCCCCTTTCCCGTCGAGTACAAGCGGGGACAGCCCAAGGCCCACCGCGCCGACGAAGCCCAGCTCTGCGCCCAGGCCCTCTGCCTGGAAGAGATGCTCGGCGTTGCCGTACCCGCCGGCGCCCTTTTCTACGGCCAGACCCGGCGGCGGCTGGAGGTCTGCTTCGACAGCGGCCTTCGCCGCATCACCGAAGAGGCGGCGGCGCGGATGCACCACCTCTTCGCCGCGGGGTACACCCCGCCGGCCTTTCGCGAGCCGAAATGCGATCGCTGCTCGCTGATCGATCTCTGCCTGCCGGCGGCTCCCCGCCACTCCGCCCGACAGTATCTTTCCCGTTTCCTGACTCAGATCGCCGCGGGAGACTCTTCGTGAAACATCATCAGAACACCCTTTTCGTCACCACGCAGGGAGCCTTCTTGTCGAAAGACGGTGAAGCGGTCGCCGTTCGGGTCGAGAAGGAGACCCGCATGCGGGTGCCGATCCATACTCTCGGCGGCATCGTCTGCTTTGGGCAGATCAGCGTCAGCCCCTTCCTGCTCGGCTTTTGCGGGGAGCGCGGCGTCGCCGTCTCGTTCCTCTCGGAGAACGGCCGCTTCCTTGCCCGTGTCCAGGGCCCGACCTCCGGAAACGTCCTGCTGCGCCGGGAGCAGTACCGCCGCGCCGACGACGAGGCCGCCTGTTCCGCCATCGTCCGCTCCCTCCTCGCCGCCAAGATCGCCAACAGCCGGACCGTCCTTCTGCGTGCCGCGCGAGATCGACCCGGCCATTCCGACTCGGAGCCCCTCCGCGAGGCAGCCCGCCGCCTTGCGGAGTCTCTGGGCGCTCTCGCCGAAGGTCTTCCGCTCGACACTCTCCGCGGACTCGAAGGGATGGCGGCGCGGACCTACTTTGAAGCCTTCGACTCACTCATCGTCCAGCAGAAGACCGATTTCTTTCTGCACCGCCGCAACCGGAGGCCGCCGCTCGACAACATGAACGCCCTCCTCTCCTTCCTCTACACCCTGCTGCGCCATGACGTGGAAGCCGCCCTCGAGAGCGTGGGGCTGGATCCCGCCGTCGGCTTCCTTCATCGGGACCGGCCGGGCCGTCCGGGGCTCGCCCTGGACCTCATGGAGGAATTCCGCGCCTACCTCGCCGACCGTCTCGCCCTCTCCCTGGTCAACCTGAATCAGGTGCGGCCCAGTGGCTTCCTGCGCGGCGAATCCGGCGGGATCGCAATGGACGCCGAGACTCGAAAGATCGTGCTGGTCGCCTATCAAAAAAGGAAGGAGGAAGAGATCGTTCATCCTTTCCTGGGTGAAAAAACCACCCTCGGCCTGCTCCCTCATCTCCAGGCCGCTCTCCTCGCCCGAGCGCTTCGGGGGGACCTCGATGGGTATCCGTCCTTTTTTTGGAAATAGGGAGCGTTCCCGATGATGGTCCTCGTCAGTTACGATGTCTCCACCACCACTCTGGCCGGGCGCCGTCGCCTCCGCAGGGTCGCCAAGGTCTGCCTGGACTACGGACAACGGGTGCAGAACTCGGTCTTCGAGTGCGTCGTCGATCCGACTCAATGGGCGCAATTCCGCCTTCGTCTGCTGAAGGAGTACCAGGACGACGAGGACAGCCTCCGCTTCTACTTCCTGGGCTCGAACTGGAAGGGGCGCGTCGAGCACCACGGCATCAAGACCGTGCTCGACCTCGAGGGCCCGCTGATCGCGTGACCCCGAAGCCGCGCGCGAACCCCAAGCGCCCAGCTCTCCCCAGGGACGGTTCGCGCTGGCGATAACCCCTATGGAGCCAAGACTTAACGCGGGCCTTCCAGGAGGGGAGCCGTGCCTAGGCCGTCCTGATGGGTTGGGTTCGCGGAAATGAGCTCGCAGGGCGCGTAGAATCAGCAGCTTGAGCAGGCCGCGGTCGCCTCCCGCGCGGAGGCGTGGATTGAAACACGTCGACGGGGGTGCACCGGTATCCGATCATCACGTCGCCTCCCGCGCGGAGGCGTGGATTGAAACAGAAAATGCACGACCTCGAGGGGACCGTGCGTGGTCGCCTCCCGCGCGGAGGCGTGGATTGAAACTCGGTGAAGACGGAGGGCGAGCCTTGTACTCGCGTCGCCTCCCGCGCGGAGGCGTGGATTGAAACAACTGCTCGGCGATCTTGGCGCGGGCGACGTCCGGTCGCCTCCGCGCGGAGGCGTGGATTGAAACCAGCAACTGCACGACCTGGGGCGTGGAAAAACCGGAGTCGCCTCCCGCGCGGAGGCGTGGATTGAAACAGCATCCCGCAGGTCAACGAAAGCTCCACCCTACGTCGCCTCCCGCGCGGAGGCGTGGATTGAAACCGCTTCTGGCGGGCCTACCACGAGCAGCATCACGAGCGTCGCCTCCCGCGCGGAGGCGTGGATTGAAACCACCAGCACGGGCTGAGGACGTGGCGCGAGTTGGAGTCGCCTCCCGCGCGGAGGCGTGGATTGAAACGAGTGCTGGAACACGAAGGGCGACGGGACCGCCGACGTCGCCTCCCGCGCGGAGGCGTGGATTGAAACGCGCTGCACAGGTGCTCGACGGCTCCATACCCCGTCGCCTCCCGCGCGGAGGCGTGGATTGAAACTACGAACGGGCTCTCTCAACCGCGACGCGGCGGGTCGCCTCCCGCGCGGAGGCGTGGATTGAAACTGAGCACGGGACAGCTAAATCTGATCATCCTCCCGGTCGCCTCCCGCGCGGAGGCGTGGATTGAAACCAGGCCGCGAGGGCCAGAGAGGTAAGCTGTTCCACGTCGCCTCCCGCGCGGAGGCGTGGATTGAAACTCGTCTCCGCGATCCACGACCGCAGCAACCCCTTGTCGCCTCCCGCGCGGAGGCGTGGATTGAAACGCGCTGCACAGGTGCTCGACGGCTCCATACCCCGTCGCCTCCCGCGCGGAGGCGTGGATTGAAACTACGAACGGGCTCTCTCAACCGCGACGCGGCGGGTCGCCTCCCGCGCGGAGGCGTGGATTGAAACTGAGCACGGGACAGCTAAATCTGATCATCCTCCCGGTCGCCTCCCGCGCGGAGGCGTGGATTGAAACCAGGCCGCGAGGGCCAGAGAGGTAAGCTGTTCCACGTCGCCTCCCGCGCGGAGGCGTGGATTGAAACTCGTCTCCGCGATCCACGACCGCAGCAACCCCTTGTCGCCTCCCGCGCGGAGGCGTGGATTGAAACTGGGGAGGCTGCATCGCCTCCTCGCCCTCCCGCGTGTCGCCTCCCGCGCGGAGGCGTGGATTGAAACCAGGACTGGAGCGGAGCTACTGGCGTCGCTCTGGAGTCGCCTCCCGCGCGGAGGCGTGGATTGAAACCGGATGGAGCTCCCCCGCGGGTGTCCAGCCTTCGTCGCCTCCCGCGCGGAGGCGTGGATTGAAACCAGATCTACCTCAGCAAAGAAAAAGACGTGAGCGTCGCCTCCCGCGCGGAGGCGTGGATTGAAACTTGGTGAATGTCACCACGGCGGACGGCACCTCCGTCGCCTCCCGCGCGGAGGCGTGGATTGAAACTTGGTGAATGTCACCACGGCGGACGGCACCTCCGTCGCCTCCCGCGCGGAGGCGTGGATTGAAACGTGGGTGACCTTGCCGCCCTTGCGGACCTCAGCAATGGTCGCCTCCCGCGCGGAGGCGTGGATTGAAACTCGAAGTGCATCGCCGCCTTCAACGCGAGGTACGGCGTCGCCTCCCGCGCGGAGGCGTGGATTGAAACGACAACTTCCTGGCGCTCTTCCTGAAGCTCGGCGGGTCGCCTCCCGCGCGGAGGCGTGGATTGAAACCGAACAACGGCGTTGCTCCCGTTGTTCGCAGGACGTCGCCTCCCGCGCGGAGGCGTGGATTGAAACTACACCTGCGAGGAGGACTGCGAGACCCTCATCTAGTCGCCTCCCGCGCGGAGGCGTGGATTGAAACCGCAACCTCGGCGCCGACACCTGCCAGCCGTGGGCGTCGCCTCCCGCGCGGAGGCGTGGATTGAAACCTCCTCGCCCTCCTGGTCGCGGTCTCCTGCGCTTGTCGCCTCCCGCGCGGAGGCGTGGATTGAAACTCGGTGGCGGACGTGGTCTCAGCCCTCGGCGACCGTCGCCTCCCGCGCGGAGGCGTGGATTGAAACCTCAAGCTGGGAGGGGCTGCGGTGGCCTCCGGAGTGTCGCCTCCCGCGCGGAGGCGTGGATTGAAACGTCATGGCGCGCACTCGGCCCGAGGCGAAGTAATCGTCGCCTCCCGCGCGGAGGCGTGGATTGAAACCGGATGCGCGTCCTCATCCCGCAGGCGCCGCCGGTCGCCTCCCGCGCGGAGGCGTGGATTGAAACAACGGAGACGATCCTGCGGCGTTCTGGCGAGAGCACGTCGCCTCCCGCGCGGAGGCGTGGATTGAAACATGCTCTCTGGCACCTGGTGGCTGTGGCTCCCCGTCGCCTCCCGCGCGGAGGCGTGGATTGAAACTCCCGCCGCCGAGGTGAAGGCCGAAGGCGACGCGGTCGCCTCCAGTGCGGAGGCGTGGATTGAAACATGCTCATGAGCAACACCGACGTCTGGGTCACCCCAGTCGCCTCCCGCGCGGAGGCGTGGATTGAAACAATGCGAGGTACGGCGGCCCGGTAAAGACGGTCTGGTCGCCTCCCGCGCGGAGGCGTGGATTGAAACAAAGGTGTCGAGCTACAGAAGAAGCTTGCTGCGGGTCGCCTCCCGCGCGGAGGCGTAGCTGAAACTCGGCTGGCTCTCCGGGGGCTGTTCTCACCGCCTCGGCGCCTATTGCCGTCTTCATCAAGCAGTCTGCTGCCGCCCTTTCAGGGCTTTAGTAGGTTGGGAGACCGGATTCCTGGGGCTCACGCCCCAGGCTTTACGCTGTCGCCCTTTCAGGGCTGGAGGATGGAGGTCGATGGGCCGAGCATGGAACAGCAAGGTGGCCCTGGAAGCGCGACGCAGAGGCGTGGATTGAAACTCGCTTGACGAAGCCGAGGCGACATTCCCCGAGCAATCGCCTCCCGTGCGGGGCGCGGATTGCAACTTTCACCCAAGGAGATCCTCCGGCTTCTCTCACCCCCGGCTGTAAACCGCCTCGTGGTACGGAACACCCCGCTGAACGAGGCGGATACGGCGATGGCTGCACAGGCGACGGAGGGCGGTCGCGGCGAGGCGGGGGGGAACGGGCTGGCGCAGTTCGCGCGGGTAGAGGCGGTTGACCTCATCCGCGACCTGGGTGGCGGTGAAGGGCTCCCCTGCCGGCCACTGGGCGACGGCGCGGGCGACCAGGCGGCTGGACTGGAGGACCTCGGCGGGCTCCTCGTCCTCCGGTTCCGGGGCGGGCGGCTCCGGAGGCGGGGATGCGGGAACGGTCGACCGGGTGGCGATCTCGGCGGCGGCTCCGGCGGTCGCCTTGAAGGCGTCGTAGTGGTGAGCCACGGTCTCGTACTCGGCGGCGTGGTAGGACCGCCGCTCCTGGTGGAAGGACTCCTGCTCCGCATGATGGGCCTCGCGCTCGCGGTGGTAGGCCATCTGCGCCTCCAGATTTGCCAATACCTGCGCGACGGACAACTCTGAGCTCATGGGTCTTCTCCTCTCGGCTTCCCCTCGGTTGTCGTAAAGCGCGAAGCGTCCTCGCGGAATCGGTCGCAAGGAGCTGTTCTTCGGCTGGGAACGAGAACCCAGTCACGGATTTCGCCAGCCCAATGGCGCAATCCGGCGGGACAATGCGCCAGCTAACCTCTTCAACGCTTCAGCGAACTGGTTTTTCGTGACGACGAACCGGCCGAACTCGACGATGAACACGGTATTCGTTCCATGTCACACGCCTTATGCAACGAAGAACTGGTGAAACGCGACAATGCACACCGTATTCGCGACAAGCAACTGGGTATACGCAACAGCGATCCGGTTCGTCGCGACAGATCCCCGGTTGTATGCGACGGCGACCACGGAGAACGCGACGTTCAACCTGGGACACGCGACGGCGATGTAGTTCTTCGTGACGGTGCACAGGTTCCACGGCTCGGGGAACCGGTGCAACGCGACGCCGGCCTGGGTCTTCGCGACAGTGAACTAGCTCAACGCGACAGCGAACCTGTGCAACGAGACGAGGAACCTGTGCAACGCGACATCGTCCAGGTTCGACGAGCCATTGCACCGGGTCGGCGAGACAGTTTGCCGGTTCCACGAAGCGTGGCACCGGAGCCGCCTTGTAGTAATCTCCTTCCCCGGCTCCCCCGACCTGCTCATGCGCTCTCCGCTCCGACTTCCCCGTCCCGCTACGCGTCTCGCCGTCTGCGTAGAGGCGCTACACCGATGAGCGAAGCAGAGCGTGAAGCCGTGGGAGACCGGCGTCCGATCGCGGCGCGGGAGCTGCGGATCGTGCAAGCGGTGGCTTCCTGGATGGCGCGGCGGGGATTCTCGGCGAACGGGATCTCGGTCGCGGGGATGGTCTTTGGCGTGCTGGCGGGGGTCTGCTTCTTCCTGACGTCCCGCCTCCCGGAGCTCTCGCGGCTGTGCTGGCTCGCGGGAGCGTTCTGCGTCCAATGCCGGCTGATGGCGAACATGTTCGACGGCATGGTGGCGATCGAGCGGGGGACGGCGTCGAAGATGGGCGAGCTGTTCAACGAGGTGCCCGACCGGGTGTCCGACGCGGCGACGCTGATCGGGCTGGGGTGGGCGGCGGGCGGCGACGTGCGGCTGGGGCTGGCGGCGGCGCTGGCGGCGGTGATGACGGCGTACGTGCGCGCGGTGGGCAAGGGGGCCGGCGCGCCCAGCGAGTTCTGCGGGCCGATGGCCAAGCAGCAGCGGATGTTCACGGCGACGGTGGTGGCCGTCTACTGCGCCCTCGCCCCAGCGGCGTGGCAGCAGGTCTCGCTCGGCGCCTGGACGGTGGGGCTCCCCGCCGCCGCGCTACTCTTCATCCTGGTCGGATCGCTCGCCGGCGCCTTGCGCCGGCTGTCGCGGATCGCCACCTCTCTGTCCGGCCGGCAGGGAGGCGCCCGATGATCCGCGAACGCTTCCTCGGCGCGGCGCACGCCTTCGACCATCCGGTGACGCGGTGGATCACGATCGGCGTCGGGGCGGTGCTCGTCCTCGCCATGGTGGTCATCGCGCTCCTCTCGCTCACCGGGCGGGTGAAGCCGCCGCTGCGCGGGGAACTCTGGAAGCGGACGCTCGCCTGGGCGGTGATGGCGCCGATCCTGATCGCGCCGGTCCTCCTCGGGCCGGGGTGGACCATCCTGGGGGTCACGATCCTCAGCCTCGCCTGCTTCCGCGAGCTGTCGCGGGCGACCGGCCAATTCCGCGAGAAGCTGGTGAGCCTGGTGGTGGTGCTTGGGATCCTGGCGGTCAACTTCACGGCGCTCGACGACTGGTACGGCTTCTTCGTCGCCCTCTTCCCGCTCACCGTGATCACGATCGCGTCGGTCGCCATCCTCCCCGACCACCCGCAGGGGTATCTCCAGCGGGTGGCGCTCGGCGTGCTGGCGTTCATGCTCTTCGGCTCGGCGCTCGCCCACGTCTCGTTCATCGCCAACGATCCGAACTACCGGCCGATCCTCCTCATGCTCCTCCTCGGCGTGCAGCTCAACGACGTCTTCGCCTTCGTGGCGGGAAAGACGCTCGGCCGCCGGAAGATCGTCCCCAACACCAGCCCCAACAAGACGGTGGCCGGGCACCTGGGGGCCCTGGTGCTGACCACGCCGCTGGTCGCCACGCTCGCGCACTTCATCTTCCCCGGCACGCCACTCGACCATCCGCTCCAGCTCATCCTGCTGGGGGTGATCGTCAGCGTCGCCGGGCAGCTCGGCGACCTCATGCTGTCGTCGATCAAGCGCGACCTGGGAATCAAGGACATGGGGGTGATGATCCCCGGGCACGGCGGCGTGCTCGACCGCGTCAACAGCCTGCTGCTCGCCGCCCCGGCGGTGTTCCACTTCGTCCACTTCTACGTCGGCCTCGCCGTCGGCCAGCCGGTCCGCATCCTCACCGGTCCGTAGCCCCCCGGGAAATCCGATGGAGGACTGGAAGTTCGAGCCGGCCCACGACCTCGGGCTCCCCCTCCCCGACCGGCTGAAGAGCCTCAAGCGCGAGACCGGGATCGCCGGGACGCTCCTGCACAACCTCTGGTGGACTTTCATCCGCGGCTATCTCCTCGTCTTTCACCGCCTGTCGGTGCGCGGCGCCGAGAACTTCCCCCGCGAGGCGCCGTTCATCCTGGTGGCCAATCACGCGAGCCATCTCGACGTGCTGGCGCTCGCCGCGCGCTGCCCGATGCGGCTGCGCGACCGGCTGTTTCCGATCGCCGCCGGCGACACCTTCTTCGAGAGCGTCCCGGTCGCCGCCTTCGCGGCCTATGCCTTGAACGCGCTGCCGCTCTGGCGGAAGCACTGCGACCCGCGCGACCTCGAGGAGCTGCGGCGCCGGCTCGTCGAGGAGCGCTGCGCCTACGTGCTCTTCCCGGAGGGGACGCGCAGCCGGACGGGCGAGATGGGGAGGTTCAAGCGCGGCATCGGCGCCCTGGTGGCCGCGACCGACGTGGCGGTCGTCCCCTGCCACCTGGAAGGGGCGTTCGCCGCCTTCCCCTCGCACCGGCGCGTCCCCCGCCCGCGCAAGCTGATCCTGACCGTGGGAGCGCCGCTACGCTTTCCAGACACGCCCAACGACAAGGACGGCTGGACCGCCGTCGCCACCGCGGTCGAGGCGGAGGTGCGGCGGCTGGGCGGGGTGCCGCCGGCCGCCTGATCCGCTCGAAAAGAAAACGGCGCGGGGCCTCGGCCCCGCGCCGTGGTTTTGCCCGGCGGATTAAAGGGCTACGGGCAGCCCGGGGCGCCGGTGTAGTGGTACGTGGCGGAGGTCACCCCCGAGTAGACCACGTAGGCGTCGAACCAGTGGCAGGCGTTGGTCGGGCTGCCGCTCGAGATGGTGTTCGACCACGAGGTGTCCGCGAGGGTCGGCGCCAGGTAGCCGACCGTCGTCCAGGAGCCCCAGACGCCGGCGTCGTTGCGCTCCCGCCAGACGAGTTGGACGCCGCCGGTGCCGTTGGCGGCGTAGCCTGCCGCGGTGAGCGTGCCGGCCTGCCCCCAGGAGCTCTCGGCCTTCTGGATCCAGACGATGGTCGCCGAAGCCGGCGCGGGCGAGCAGGTGATGGACCGCGGGCTGCCGTTGAGCGCCTGCGAGGTGGACGAGCTGCCGAAGCGGACGGTCAGGCTGTGGGGCTGGCCGTCGACGAGGCTCGACGGGATCGGCCAGACGAAGGCATGGTTGCCGTTGCCGATGCCGGCGTCCAGCAGGTCCTGGCGGAAGAGGTTGGCGTAGGTGGAGTCCAGGAGCTGGGTGCCCTGGAAGATGTAGAGGGTGACCGGGGCGCTCGGCTGGTTCGAATCCCATCCCCAGCCGGAGAGACCCTGGCAGGTCGCGGTGTCGTGATAGCCGTTGTAGCTGGTCGTGGCGACCGGGCAGGTGAACGACTTGGGGCTGCCGGGGATCGGCACCGAGGTGACGTCCGGGGTGAACCGCAGGGTCAGGGTGTGCGACAGGCCGTCCTGCAGGCTCGCCGGCGTCGGCCAGACGAAGCCGTGATTGCCGTTGCCGATGCCGGCGCCCGCCAGGTCCGCGCGGTAGAGGTTGGCCAGCACGGTTGCCAGCAGATTGCTCCCTTCGAAGAGGTAGACGTTGATGGGGGTGTTCGGTTGCGCGGAGTTCCACACCCAGCCGGCGATGTTGCTGCAGGCCGCGGTGTCGTGGTAGCCGCCGAAGACGCTCCCCTGCAGGCCGGCGGTGTGCGGGCTGCCGCCGGCGCTGTCGACGACCGTCAGGGTGCCGGTGCGCAGCCCTGCGCTGGACGCCGCGGGGCTGAAGCTCAGGGTGATCACGCAACTGACCCCGGCCGCCAGGGAGGAGGGGCAGGTGTTCCCCTGGATGGGGAACTCGCCGCTGTCGACGCTGACGCTGGTGATGGTCAGCGGCCCGGAGCCCGAGTTGGTGAGCGTGATCGTCCTCGGCGCCGTGGCGAAGCCGGCCCGCTGGCCGCCGAAGTCGAGGCTGGAGGGGGTGAAGACCACCGCCGGGCCGAGCCCGGTGCCGGTCAGGGTGGCGGTCTGCGGGCTTCCCGGCGCGGAGTCGGCGACCTGCAGGGCGCCGGTCCGCGTGCCGCCGGCGGTGGGCCGGAACTGGACGCCGGCCGTGCAGCTGGCGCCGGGGCTCAGCGAGGCGCCGCAGGTGTTGTTGACGAGGAGGAAGTCACCGGTCGCCGAGAGTCCCGACAGCGACACCGCGGCCGTCCCCGTGTTGGCGACGGTGACGGTCTGGGCGGCGCTGGTGGTGCCGGTGTTCTGGGCGGCGAAGGTGAGGGAGCCCGGCGTGACGGTGATGCGCTGGGTGGAGAGGGTCACCGTCGCCGTCCCGTAGGTGGTGTTGTCCGCCTTGCTGGTGGCGGTGACCAGGACGGAGGTCACGGATCCGATCTGGTTGGGGGCGGAGTAGAGGCCGCTGGTGGCGTCGATCTTCCCGGCTCCCGTCGGCGGCGTGATCGTCCAGGCGACCGCGAGGTTGGTGGTCCCCTGCACCACGCTGGCGAACTGCTGGGAGCCGCCCGCCAGCAGGCTCGCCGAGGACGGGCTGACGGCGACCGAGATCGGCACCAGCGTCACCGGCGCCGTGGCGCACTTCAGGCTGTTGACCGTGCTGCACGCCTTGACCTGGACCGTGGCCGGCGCGGTGACCGGGCAGGGAGCCGTGTAGAGGCCGGTCGAGTCGAGGCTGCCGGTGGCCGGCGACAGCGACCAGGTGACCGTGGTCACGGCCGCGTTGGTCACCTGCGCGGTGAACGGCTTGGTGGTGCAGCCGTTGACGTTGGCGCTCGTCGGCGACAGGGTGACGGTCAGGGGGGTGATGGTGACCGCGGCCGTGGCGCAATGCTCCGGGAACGGGGACCAGCACGCCTTGACCGTGCCCGTGGTGGTGGTGGCCACCGAGGCGGGCGCCGTGTAGAGGCCGCTGCCGTCGACGGTGCCGACGGAGGGGATCCAGGAGAGCGTCGCTCCCGTGCAGGCGGAACCGTTGGGCGCCCGGCACGCCGCCGTGAACGGCTGCTGCTGCGACTCGCGGAGCGAGGCGGAGGTGGGCGAGATGGTGAAAGTCGCCGAGGTCACCGTGACGCTGGCGCTCGCCGCGCCGCCGGCACCCCCGCTGTCCACCGTCACCGTCAAGGGATGTCCCCCGGCGGCGACCGGAACGGTGGCGTTGAGGTTGATCGTGTTGCTGGACGCCGCGACCACCGAGAGCGCGATGCTCGGGTCGCTGACCCGCACCACCGGACTGTTGCCGAATCCCGTCCCCGAGATGACCACGAGGCTCGTCTGCCCCGCGTTCCAGGTGCCGGCCGAGAGGATGACGGCAGGGGGGATCAGCTGCAGGTCCAGAGTCCCGCAGATGTTGATGTTGCGATGGAGGCAGGCCTTGATCGGGACCGTCTGGGCCGAGGTCGGGGCCGGCGCCTGCACCGTGTACTGGGTGGTGTTGAACCCGATCTTCGGCAGAGTCGTCGGGTTCCAGTCCACCTCTTCCGAGGTGCTCGGGCCGACGACGTTGGCGCTCAAGGTCTCGCTGGCCCCGACGGTCGCCAGGAGGGTATTGCCGCCGACGATGGTGACCAGGACCTTGGGCACGTGGAGCGTGGCGGTGCCGCAGACCGTGGTGTTGGCCTTGCAGCCCTTCACGGTGAGGGTCACCGGGCCGGGGAGCGCGTCGTTGTTGGGCGTCGCCAGGAAGACTCCGGTGGCGCTGTCGATGGTGCCGTAGCCCGCCGGCGTCACGCTCCAGGTGAAGGTCTGGGAGGGATTGCTCGGGGTGAGCGTGGCGGTGAAGGTCTGGGACTGCCCCGGCAGCACCTCCACGTCGCCAGGGGCGACGGTCACGCTCGAGTTCTGCAGGGTCACGATGGAGTTGGCGCAGTCGGCGACGCCGAAGATGTTGCACCCCTGGACCACCGCGGTCTGCGTGCCGGAGATCGACGCCGGGGCGACGTAGGTGCAGGTTCCGGGGGTGACGTGGCCCGGCCCCGAGATCAGAGTGCACAGGGGAACCTGATCGATGGCGCCGAACGTGAACTGCTCACCTGGCCCCAGGGTCGTGCTCGACGGGATGAGGAAGAACGTCGTCGTGTCGTCGCCGTAGGTGGTCGCGATCACGCAGGAGGTGACTCCCAGGCATCGGTCGCCGAACACCCCCTCGATCGTCTGCGTGTTGGGATAGCTCGGGATGCCGCCGATCGCGCAATACGAAAAGATGTCGTAGGCGACCTCGCAGACAAAGGGGTCGTCGGGCACGTCGTACGGATCCATACCGATCCAATGCACACCGGTGGTCGAGTAGGTGTCGCCGGGAACGGTGGGAAAGAATCTCCGGCAATTGGCTTCGATGCCGTCTTCGCAGCCGAAGGTCGCGACGGTCTGGCCCTGGTGGAGGAAGGTGCAATCGGCCGCCACGTTGGGATACCAGTAGTAGGTCTCGTCATCGTCCATCGTGGTGTCGCACTCGGCCATCGCCTGCTGACCCTGCGCGATGGTGGTCTTCGAGTAGACGGTGACCGACGGCTGCGCCGGGGCGGCGGCGGCCGTCCCCAGCACGAGGAGAGCGAGGGCGAGGAGAGCGCGCCTCATCGGGCACCTCCCGCGGGCTTGCCGTCCTCGGCGATGACCGGCTGCTTCACGCCCGGGAGGAAGCTCGTCCGGACGTAGCGGTCGAGGGCCAGGAAGCGCTCCTCGCCGAACAGGGTGCGGAGCTCGTCGATCCGCGCCTGGATGAGCTGGACGCGCTCCTGCCAGAGCGCGTGGAATTCCGCGGGGACGGGAGTCTTCCGACCCTCGTGCGGATGCTGCGCGTGCAGGGCGGCGGCGGCCGCCCGGAGCTCCGCGTCCTTGGCCGCGAGGGCCTTGACACAGTCGGCGGCCACCCGCCTCAGCGCGTCGCCTTCACGGTCGTCGAGCCCCGCGGCGAGCTTCTCGTGGGTCCGCCAGGCGGTGGCGGTCTCCGCGTGCCCGAGCGCCTCCTGCTCGTCGGCGACCTGGTCGAGGTTGCCGAGGTGGCGGAAGAAGAACGCATAGGTCGCCCAGGCAGGAGCCTGCCGGGAAGACCTCCGCGGCGGGACGACGAGCCTCGTCACCGGCGCGGGGCTCGGGATGTTCTTGATCAGGAGGGGGGGCGTCGGTTGGGGAGGCTTCGCCGCCGTCTCCGGCGCCGGTTGAGCCTGCCCCGCCGCGGCCACCGCCAGCCAGAGCCAGGGAATCATTGCTGCGAGGTTGAATGCGAGATGAAACTTGCGCACATGCTTCTCCTTTCGAGTTGCCGAGATCCGGCGCCGTCGCGAGCACGGCGGCGCCCCGGACCGTCGCCATTTCTCCCCGGGCCGGACCGGAGAGCGTGTCGTTTGTCTTTAGGCTAGTGGCGGAAGCGAGCCAGACGTTTCGCCGCGGCCCTCTCGCCGCCGTCCCCCTTCCCCGCTACAATGGGCTCGCGCAAGTTTCAAAATGCGTCCCTTGCAATGAACAAAGCCTCACTCGCCCTCGCGCTCCGCGGGATCGCGATCCTCGGCCTCCTCGCCATGGGGAGCGCCGATGCCGGCAGCGTCGCCCGGGCGAGCACGCTCGAGCGCCTTCCGCAGACGCCGGGGACGCCGGGCTACGTCCACGAGGTCTTCTCCACCGACGACGGGCTGCCGGTCGCCGGGATCTGCCAGACCCTGCAGACGCGCGACGGCTTCCTCTGGCTCGCCACCTTCGACGGCCTGGTGCGCTTCGACGGCGCTCATTTCGAGGTGTTCGACAGCGAGCGGGTGCCGGCGCTGGGGAGCAACCGGATCTTCGACCTGCGCGAGGCGCGCGACGGCGCCTTGTGGATCCGCACCGAGCAGGGGCACCTCGTGCGCTACGCGGGCGGCGCCTTCACCGCCTGCCCGCAGGTGACTGGCGGGCGCGCGGACTGCTCGCTCACCCAGGATGGCTTCCCCGGCTACACCCTCCTGGAGGCGGACGCCGGCGGCGCGCTCTGGGCCCGCGGGCCGGGCGGCGCTTACCGCGTCGCGGGGCGCGGGCTGCGCGCGGTCTCCTCCGCGGACGCCGCGGCGGCCCCGGTGCACGATCCGGTTCGCAACCGGAGGGCTTTGGGGCCGGGGGGCGAGGCGTGGGCCGTCTCCTCCACCACCCTGACCCGCGACGGCCGGCCGGTGCTCGCGCTGCGGGAGGAGGAGACCGGCGGCATCAGCTCGGTCTCGGTCAGCCGCGACGGCACGGTGTGGGTCGCCACCCTGCGCGGCGGCAAGCTGCACGCCCTGCGCCCGGCGCGCCTCGCCGCCTTCGCCGACGGGCTGCCGAGCGCCAACGTCTATCCGATCTACGAGGACCGCGACGGCACGATCTGGGCCGGCGGCACCGATTCGCTGGCCGTGCTCCCCCCCGGCGGCGAGCGCTTCCGCCCCCTCCCCAACCCGGCGGGGACGGGGGGGAGCGTCTACTCCTTCCTGCGCGACCGCTCTGGGGCCTTCTGGATCGGCACCTCGCGCGGCCTCTATCAGCGGGGGACGCAAGGCCCGGCGAGATTCGTCCCGGCCGGCGACGAGCGCCTGCGCGGCCATGCCGCCGCGGCGCTCTTCGAGGACTCGCGCGGTGGGCTGTGGGTGGGGACCGAAGCGGGGCTCTTCCACCGTGAGCCGGCCACCTCGGGAGGCCCTGGCGGAAAATGGCGGTGGCTGGGGACGGCGGACGGCCTCCCCTTCCTCTGGATCCGGGTGATCCGCGAGACGCCGGACGGCGCGCTGTGGATCGGCACCAACGGCGGCGGTGTGATCCGCTACCGGGACGGACACTTCACCTCGGTCACCCGCGCCCAGGGGCTGGCGAGCGACCTCGTGCGCTCGCTCTATGTCGCCCCCGACGGCCACCTCTGGGTGGGGACCGAGAACCGGGGGTTGAGCCGCCTCACCCTCGACCCCAAAGCGGCGAACGGGGTCGCGAGGATCGCCGTCGTCGGTGAGCGGCAGGGGCTCTACGCCAACGGCATCCACCAGATCGTCGCCGACGGCCTCGGCAACCTCTGGATGAGCAGCAACCGCGGCCTCTTCCGGGCCCGCCTCGCCGACCTCGACGCGGTGGCGGACGGCCGGCTCGCGCGGCTCGACACGGTCGCCTACACCGAGCGCGACGGCATGCCGACGCGGGAGGCCAACGGCAGCGTGCAGGACGCCGGCTTCCGCGACCGCATGGGGCGGATCTGGTTCCCGACGCAGGGGGGGCTGGTGCGCCTCGACCCGCGCGCGCTGCTCGCGCCCACTCCTCCGCCGCCGGTCTACATCGAGGGGGTGCGGACGGGGAAGGAGGAGCGCCCGCTCGGCGGCCCCCTCGTGCTGCCGCCGCCGCGGCGCAGCTTCGTCCTCGAGCTCACCGCGCCGTCGTTCCTGGCGCCCGAGCGCCAGCGCTTCCGCTACCGGCTGGTCCCCTACGACCACGGCTGGAGCGAGGCGGGCGCCAGCCGCGAGGCGTCCTACACCAACGTGCCGCCGGGGCGCTACCGCTTCGAGGTGCGGGCGGCGGGGCCGGACGGAGGCTGGAGCCCGGCCGCCACCCTGCCGGTCGAGGTGGTCCCCCGCTTCTGGGAGACCGGCGGGTTCCGCGCTCTCGCCGCGCTGCTCGCCGCCGTGGCGGTGGTCGGGCTGATCCAGGGGTGGGACGTCCGCCAGCGCGCCCGCCGGCGGCAGCTCGAGCGGCTGGTCGAGGAGCGGACGGCGACGATCGCCGCCCAGGCCGAGAAGCTGCGCGAGCTCGACGATCTCAAGTCGCAGTTCTTCGCCAACGTCTCGCACGAGCTGCGCACCCCCCTCACCCTCACCCTCGGCCCCTTGCAGGACGCGCTCGACGGCCGCTTCGGCCCGCTGCGCGCCGACCTCGCGCAGCAGATCGAGCTGGCGCAGCGCAACGCGCAACGCCTGCTCGGCCTGGTCGACCAGCTCCTCGACGTCGCCCGCATCAACGCCGGGCGCCTCGACCTCCAGCTACGCCGCGGCGATCTCGCGGCGATGGTGCGCCAGCGCGTCGAGGCCTTCCTGCCGCTCGCCGAGCGCCGCGGGATCGAGCTGTCGCTGGCGGCGCCCGCCGAGCGGGTGGGGGCCTGGTTCGACGAGGTGCAGATCGAGAAGGTGCTCGACAACCTGCTCGGCAACGCCCTGAAGTTCACCCCGCGCGGCGGGCGGGTCTCGGTCGCCTTCGTCCATTCCTCGGAAGCGTCGCCGGAGGGACAGGTCGGGGTGAGCGTGCGCGACAGCGGCCCCGGCATCCCCGCCGACCAGCGGGAGCGGATCTTCGAGCGCTTCTACCAGGTGGAAGCGACCGCCCGGCGGCGCTGGCCGGGAGCGGGGATCGGCCTCGCCCTGGCGCGCCAGCTCGCCGACCTGCACGGCGGCGCGATCACCGTCGAGAGCACGGAAGGGGAGGGCGCCTGCTTCACCGTCTTCCTCTGGCGGGAGGGAGAGCGCCTCCCCGCCGAGCTCGCCGGCCGCGCGGTGGACACGGGAACGCGGGACCAGCGGCCGTCCGGCACCCCCACCCGTCCGCTCGCCCTCCCCGCCGAGACGCCGCACGAGCCGCTGCGCCTCCACCCCCCCGCCGGCGCCGTCCAGGA